>CAVRKD010000004.1:0-708419 GCA_963722185.1 uncultured Actinomycetes bacterium
TACGACTTCAACGGGATCGTCGTTACCGCCAACGACTCAACCGGCGCGCACGCCACCTTCGGCCAGAAGGCCGATACGAAATGGTCGGTCTCCGCGCCAGGCGTCGACGTGTTGAACACGTGGCCGATCGACGACCCGGCGCACAACGGCTACAACGCGATCCAGGGCACCTCGATGGCCGCGCCTCATGTGGCGGGCGCGGCGGCGGTCTTGTTCGGAGCCGGTTTGAACATTCGCCAGGTGGTCGACGCCCTCGTGAACACCGCCGGTCCGGCGCGTGACTCGGTGGTCGAAGGCGCCGGCATCATTCACATGGACCGCGCCCTCGGCTTGGAGACGACCTCCACTTCGGTCGGGCAAAAGACGGGTCCGGGCAGCGGCGTGGTCACGCGCGGCGGGCGCTCGGGCGCCGGCGGCGGCTCGGGTGCAGCCCCCGCCACGACCACGACAACGCCTATTCCTGGCTCGCCTGGCGGCGTGCAGTTCGAAGAAGGGCTCACCACCGGCGATGCCTCGAAAGACTTCGACGCCATCCGCCTCAACCAGGCGAGCAAGAACTCGGCCAACAAGCCGTTCAACGTCGCCGGCCCGCTCATCGGGTTCTCGATCCTGAGCGGCATCGTCTTGGTCGCCATCGCCATCCCTCGACTCCGCTCGAAAGACTCACCTCCGCTCACATAGCGCGTGAACGTTCACCAAAACGGGCGGTCACGCGGCCACTTATGATCCACCGATGCTCGAACAATCTGTGGTGCAAAACGTTCTGGGGGCGGCGCTGCGAACCGGCGGCGAGTGGGCCGAGGTCTTCGTCGAAGACAAGCAGCAGTCCTCGGGCCGGCTCGACGACGGACGTATCGAGGAGCTGTCGTCATTGCGCGACCGCGGTGCAGGAATTCGCGTTGTGGTCGGCGACACGACCGGCTTCGCACACACCGCTGACCTGAGCGAGAACGGGCTTCGCCTTGCGGCTGAGGCGGCTTCGGCCGTTGCCCGATCGGGTGGCGGCGGCACCAAGGAAGTCGCGCTCACGCAGCAGACCCAAAAGCTGATCAACGAGATCAAGGTCATGCCCGAGTCCGTCGAGAAGGCGGCCAAGGTCGAGATTCTCAAGCGGGCCAACGAAGCCGCCCGCGGTGTCGCCAGCTCGATCCAGCAGGTCAACGCCAACTACGCCGACGTGCGTCGCCGGATCATGGTGGCCAATAGCGACGGCCTTCTCGCCAGCGACGACCAGGTGCGTACGCGCTTCTCCGTCACGGCGGTGGCGTCGGGCGACACCGGCATGCAGACCGGTTACGAGTCCACCGGCTTCTCGATGGGTTGGGAGCTGTTCGACACGATCGACATCGAAGGCTTCGCCCAGAAGGCGGCCAACCGCGCCATCACCAAGCTCAAGGCGCGGCCGGCACCGAGCGGCGCCGTGCCGGTCGTGCTGGCCAAGGGCAGCGGCGGCGTGATGTTCCACGAGGCCTGCGGCCACGGTCTGGAGGCCGACGCCGTCCAGAAGAACACAACGGTGTTCGCCGGGCGCGTCGGTGAGCTCGTGGCCAGCCCGCTGGTCACCCTTGTCGACGACGGCACGATGGGCCCGGAGTGGGGCAGCTTCTCCATCGACGACGAGGGCCGGCCCGCGACCTACAACGTCTTGATCAAAGACGGCGTGCTCACCGACTACATGTGGGACTTCCTACGGGCCAGGAAACAAGGCCGCGAGACCAGCTCCGGCAACGGGCGCCGTCAGGGCTACGAGTACCTGCCGATGGTGCGCATGACCAACACCTACGTGTTGGCCGGCCAGGAGGATCCCGAAGAAATCGTCCGCCAAACCCCGAACGGCGTCTACGTCGCCCATCTCGGTGGGGGACAGGTCAATACCGCGACGGGTGACTTCGTGTTCGGCATGACCGAGGCGTACCTGATCGAGAACGGTCAGATCACCGAGCCAATCCGCGATGCCAACCTGATCGGCAACGGCCCCGACGTGTTGAAGAACATCGACGCCGTGGGCAACGACTTCGCCATGGGAAGCCCCGGCATGTGCGGCAAGAACGGCCAGAGCGTTCCCGTCGGCGACGGCCAGCCCACGCTGCGCGTCACCGCCATCACCGTCGGGGGGACTGCGGCGTGAGTGAGCTGCTGGATCTGGCAACGAAGGTGGCCGGCTGGGCCAAAGACGGCGAGCAGGTCGAGGCGTATGTCGCCCGCGGCAACTCGACCAGCGTGCGCGTGTACAACTCGGACATCGAGTCGTTCAGCTCGGCGCAAGAGGAAGGCGTGGGTATCCGCGTCGTCAAAGACGGTCGCCAGGGCTTTGCCTACGCCGGCGTGCTCGACCTCGACGTGTTGCAGGAGACGCTGGCCGAGGCGCGCGACAACGCGTCGTTCGCCGAGTACGACGAGTTCGTCGGCCTGGCCGAGCCCGACGGCGTGGAGCCGGCCGATATCGACCTCTGGCGCGACTCGCTGCAGTCCGTGCCGACCGACCGCAAGATCGAGTTGGCGTTCGAACTCGAGAAGAAGCTGCTGGCCGCCGACGCCCGCATCAAGACGGTGCCCGTCGCCGCGTACGGCGACGCGTGGAGCGAGAGCGCGCTGGCGACCTCCGCGGGCATCGCGGTGTGGCAGCGAGCGACGCAGTGCGCGCTGTCGACCTACTGCCTCGCCGTCGACGGCGGCGATACCCAGACTGGCTTCGGCGTCAGCGTCGGCCGCCAGCACGACGACTTGGAGCTCGACAAGGCCGTGGCCGACGCCGCTCGTCGCGCCACCGGCATGCTCGGCGCGACGAAGCCGAAGAGCCGCCGCCTCCCGGTCATCCTCGATCCCGACGTCACCTCCGCGTTCCTGAGTGTCATCGGCTTCCCCCTGACGGGCGACGCCGTCCTCAAGGGTCGTTCCGTTTTCGCCAATCGCATGGGCGAGGCCGTCGGCAGCCCAGCGGTCACGCTGGTGTCGGATCCCACCGACACGCGGTCGCTGGCGGCGAACCCGATCGACGCCGAAGGCCTCGCCTCACGGCGTCTCCCGCTGATCGACCAGGGCGTACTCACCGGTTTCGCCCACAACAGCTACACGGCTCGCCGCGCCGGCACGGCTTCCACGGGTTCGGCGGTCCGCAGCATGAAGACCACGCCGTCGGTCGGTTGCCGCGCCATCACTCTGCAGGAAGGCACCAAATCCCAGGAAGACCTCATGGCCGAGCTCGGCGAGGGCGTGATCATTCGGTCGGTGAGCGGCCTCCACTCCGGCGTCAACCCCGTGTCGGGCGACTTCTCGACCGGCGCCGACGGGCTGATGTTCCGCAACGGCCAGGTGGCCGAGCCCGTGCGGGAGTTCACGATCGCGTCGACCTTGCAGCGCATGCTTTCCGACGTGGTCGCCGTCGGCAACGACGTCGAGCAGTTGCCGTCAGGCCTCTCCATGTCGGTCGCCATCGGCGACATCAGCGTCAGCGGCGAGTAGCCAGCTTCTTTGCAGCGTTGCCGACCTCGCCGCGAGCAAAGGCTTCTGAGGCCGCGAAACTTCTTGGTGGATCCGTAGCCCCGATCGGGCCACGGATCCACCGAGAAAGCAGTCAGGCCTACCCGTCAATCGCGCCGAGCGCGCGAAGCACCGCGGCCCGGGCGTCGTCGAGCGCTGAGGCGACCTGCGGGAGATCCTCCGACGTGAAGGTCTTGTAGCCGCGGGCCGCGGCGGTGACGTCGGCGGCGAACGCGCCGAGTTCGACTTGCAGGGCGCGGACGGCGCGCCGGTGGTCGTCGCCCCTGCCGGCCGCGGAGCGGCGCGCCACGATTTCGCGCTCGACCCGGCGCTCCCGTTCGCGGACTTCTGCCATCGCGGCGCGAACGCCGTCTCGGACTTGCTGGACGGAAGCCTTCACCTCGGAACGGACATCCCGCAGCGCCTCGCGTGTCGAGCCCGTCAGGTCCTTCGTCAGGTCGCGCAGCTCGTTGCGGCGGGCATCCAGTTCCGCTCGACCGGCCTGTGTGAGGGCGAACACCTTGCGGCCGCGCTCCTGGCGGTGCGACACCAAGCCCTCTTCTTCGAGCGCCGCCAGTCGCGGGTAGATCGTCCCGGCCGACGGACGGTAAAGGCCGAGCAGTCGCGCTTCGAGCAGCGTGATCAGTTCGTAGCCGTGCCTCGGCTCGTCTTCGAGGGCGCCGAGTAGGTAGAGGCGAAGGTCGCCGTGTTTGAAGACCGGCGTCATGCCCGCCCGGGGACAAGCGTGATATCGCCCGAGTCCGTATTGACGCGCAGGCGACCGTCGGCCTCATTTCCCACGTCGCCGAAACCGTTGGCAATGTCACCCGAGTCCGTCCGTAATTTGAGCGCTATCCGGGCGTCGGCGGGCATGCGAATGCCGACCTCGCCGGAGTCGGTGTTCACCTCGAAGGTTCCGCCCCATACGGGATCCAAGTCGAGCAACACGGCGCCCGAGTCGCTCGAGATCTCGACGCGCTCGGCCGTTGCCTGCACCACGATCTCGCCCGAATCGCTGGTGACGCCGACGCTTCCGGCGATGCCGAGCACCTCGATCTCGCCGGAGTCGTTGAATACGGTGACGTCGCCGTCGACGTTGGTAACCGACACACGCCCGCTGTCGTTGTGCACGGTCACGTTGCCTTCGATGTCGACGACTTCGATCTCGCCGCTGTCGCCGTAGACCTCGACGCGCCCGCGGATGCCGCTGATCAAGACAGAGCCGGAATCCGAGTTGACGACCACATCGATCGCAGCAGGGACGACGAGTCCCATTTCGCCGTCATCCTCTGACAAGTCGACGTCGACGGTACGTCCGTGGCGATGGATCGACAGCGAGCCCTGACCCTCGGCGTGGAGCGAGTTCGCGTTTTCGTCCCCAGCGATCTCGACGGATGCGCCCTCCGTCGTGATCTCGACGCGCCGGACGCCTTCAAGGGTGGAAGAGGTGGTGGTTGTGGTGGTCACGGAACTCACGATATATCGCGAGTTGAACTTCGTCCAGAGGGACTTCCGCGGCAAGAATCTGCGGCCAGCGATGCCGATCCTCCACGCCATTGTCCTCGGCATCGTCCAAGGGCTGACCGAGTTCCTGCCGATCTCCTCGTCGGGCCACCTGGCGATCGTGCCGTGGCTGTTCGACTGGAAGGAACTCACGCGCGACCCGGACCTCAACCAAACCTTCGACGTCGCCCTGCACATCGGCACGTTCGTCGGGGTGGTCGTGTACTTCTGGCGCGACATTTGGGACATCGTGCGCACCAGAGCGCGCCACCGCCTCGGTGTGTTGCTGCTGCTTTCGACGATCCCCGCCGGACTCGTCGGCGTGGTCGTCGAGGAAAGCGTCGCCGAGCCGAACGCGCCGCTCATCGCCACCATGCTGATCGTCTTCGGCTTGGTCCTGTTCTGGGCCGACCGGCTGACCGCGACGCGCGCCGCCGAGCTAGGTGATCGTCCGTTCGGCCCTCGCGACGCCGCCGTGATGGGCATCGCTCAAGCAGTCGCGCTGCAACCGGGGGTGTCGCGTTCCGGTGTGACGATCACGGCCGGACGCGTTCTCGGTTTCGACCGGGAGTCGGCGGCGCGGCTGTCGTTTCTGATGATGATCCCCGTTACCGCGGGCGCCGCCGCCTACAAAGGCCTCCAGGTCGTCGGCGAGGGCGGCCTCGCGCCGGGGCTGGCCGCGCCGTTCTTGTGGGGGATGGTCGCCAGTGCCGTGACCGGTGCGTTCGCCGTGTGGGGCTTGCTGAAGATGCTTCGTACGCGCACCTTCCTCCCGTTTGTGCTCTACCGCGTGGCCGCCGGCGTCGTCATCCTTCTCGTGTGGCTGGCGCGCTGACCGCGCCGCCGCGCAGCGCCACCGTCACCGCACCCTTGGCCAACGCGAACGCCACGCGCGGCGCGTCGTCGGCGTCGACCGCCAGCGTGAGAGCGCGCGGCGTGACTGCCAACACCTCGGCACCCGACGCGACGGCGAAGGACGGCGCGGCCGCGCTCTCGGTGTTCGCGTCCAACCCGTCGCCGACGTCGAAGGTCACCAGCACATCGACGCGGTCGCCGACGCGCACCGCCGGCATCTGGTCGTCGTTGGGGATGGCGACGGCTCGGTAGCCGGGCATCACCATGGCGGCGACGCCGTTGGCGCCCCGCCCGGCCAGACGCGACGTGAGGATGACCTCCCCACGCTGCAGGGCCACGCGGGTGGCTTCACCCACCGGTGTCGACGCGCTGTTGAGCGCGCCCTCGGGGATGACCCCGCGCGGCAGCCGGGTCAGGCGCACCGAGGTCGCATCGATGACGTCGCCGGCGGCGAGTGGCTGCCGCACGACCCACACGGCGCGCTCGCTACCCCAAGCGTCGGCGGCGATGGTGGCCTGCCCGATCGCCGCGCTCACCACCAGCGTTGTCGCTAGACCCAGCGCGAGGGTCATCATCCACCACAACGCCGCCGATCTGCGGAGCGCGAACCTCAAGCCCCGGCGCGGCTTCCACGTACCTCTGCGCCTCACACGCGTTCCTCCCTCGTACGAACTCGTCCGGGGGAGTGGGCGGTGAAGCGGAGCCGATGTTACGGGCGGCTGGAGCTCACGCCAAGAGCTGTTTGACCGCGGCGTCGAGGCCGAGGTCTTCGCCCTGGGTCCACGAACGGTCGAAGCCAGCGCCCAGTTCGGCGCGCAGGTCGTCGATCAACGCGCGGTAGCGGATCCACGCCAGTCGCGGAGATCGCCACATCTCGTGCACATTGGCGGTGGCGCCACAGAGGACTGCGGCTCCGGCGAGATCACCGCGCACTCGGGCGATGTGGGCCAGGCCTCGTGCCGCGGTCGCCTGTGTGTACGTAATCCGCAGGGTGCGCTCGGCCGCGCTCGCACCGAGGGCGAGCGCCCGCCGAAAAAGTTCGTCGGCGGCAGTGACGTCGCCTTGGTCGAAGCGGAGAAGACCGAGACAGTTGAGCAGGATGGCGAAGCGGGGATCGGCGGTGATTCCCATCGCCTCGCCGATGGCGACGTTGCCCTCGAACGCGGGCGCCGCCTCGTCGAGCCGGCCTTCCATCTGCAGCGTTTCGCCGATACCGAGTTGCGTCAGCCCGCCGAAGATCAGCATTGATGCGTTGCCGGCGGCGAACGGCGCGACGAGTTGGGCGGCGCGCTCCAGGAGCTGGCGGGCTGCCGCAGGGTCGTCCTGGTCCATCCGCACCCAGGCCAGCTCCGCCAGGTTCTCTGCCTCAGTGAACGGGAGTCCGCGATGACGGGTGACGTCGATGGCTTCGAGCAGGAATGCGTCGGCGTCGGGGTCGCCTCGGACGCCCTTGCAGAATCCGATGGCGTTCAAGGCGAAGCACACGAAGTACACGTTGGGTCCGCGCCGGGCGGCGGCGAGCGAGTCGAGGGCGAGTGCCACGGCCTCGTCGTGACGGCCCAGTTCGGCGGTGCGGCGCGCGAGGGCCACCAACGCGTAGCACTGCGCCGACCATGGGCCGCGGCGGGCGACACCGAGCAGGGCCGTGAAGGCGCGGGCGGCCAAGTCTTGCGACCGGCTGCTGTGCATGGCTTCGGCGAGGGTCGAGTACGCCTGCACGGCGACGAATGGATCGCCGGCGCGGTCGGCCCAGTCGATCGCTTCTTCGTACAGCACCGGGTGCGCAACATCTGAGCCCATCGACAACAGCGACAAGGCCCAAGCGTCGTACCACAGGCGCTCGCTGCCGCCGCGGGCACGGGCGTGCTCGACGGCGCGGGTCGCGTACGCAGCCATCTCGGCGCGCGGCACCTGGTTGATCCACGCCAGGTGGGCCGCGCCGGCCAACGCCTCCGCCATCAGTTCGGTCGCCCTCCCCTCGATAGTGGGCAGCACGCGCTCCATCCAATCCAGCGCCTCGCGCGAGCGGCCGCGTACCGCCCACGCCAGCCACGCACGAGCAACGATGCGCAAGGCGAGCTCGCGGTCGTCGATAGTCGTCGCCCATTCCAGCGCGGCGCGGATGTTCTCGTGCTCGGGATCGAGCGCAGCCGCTGCGGTCGCCTCGCGCTCGTCGCGCAAGCCTGGCGTCAAGAGTTCGAGCAGATCCGCGTAGTAGCGCGCGTGCGCCATGCGAGCCTCCGCGGATTCTTCGGCGTCGACGAGCTTCAGCCAACCGTATTGACGGATGGTTTCCAGGAGGCGGTAGCGGATGGAGTCGCCCGCCAGTTGGGCTACGACCATGGACTTATCTGCCAGCCGATCGAGCAGATCCACCGCGTCGCCACCCCAGACCGCTTCGACCGCATTCAGGTCGAACCCGCCGACGAACACCGACAGACGGCGGAGCAGCGCCCGCTCGTCGTCGTCGAGTAACCCGTAGCTCCAGTCGACCGTCGCCTCGAGGGTGCGTTGGCGCGCCAGGGCGGTCTTGCGGCCACCCGTCAGGAGCGAGAACCGGTCGTCGAGCCGGTCGGCGATCTGCGAAGCCGTGAGCACGCGCATCCGCGCGGCGGCCAGTTCGATGGCGAGGGGGATGCCGTCGAGGCGCTCGACGATGCGGGCGGTGGCGTCCGCGTCGGCCGTGAAGTCGGGACGCACCAACGCGGCGCGCTGGCGGAACAACTCGACCGACGCGTCGGCGTCGAGTGAACGGGCGCGCCACCCGATCTCGCCGTCGATGCCGAGCGACTCGCGGCTCGTGGCTAGCACACTCACATCGGCGCAGCTCGTGAGCACGTCGGCCACCATGGCGACGCACGCGTCGAGGACGTGTTCGCAGTTGTCGATGACCAGTAGAGCGTCGCGGGAGCGCAGGTAGGCCAGCAGCTGGTCCCGCGGCGCCATCGCGGCGTCGCGAACAACGCCGAGCGCCTGCATCGTTGTTTCGGGCACCCACGCGGCATCGGTCACCGGAGCCAGGTCGACGAACCAGACGCCTTCGGTATGCCGGCCGAGTTGACGGCGGCCGACTTCGATGGCGAGGCGGGTCTTGCCGACGCCGCCCGACCCGGTGATGGTGACTAGGCGCGCCTTCGAGACGAGCTCGGTGATCTCCGTGATGTCGTCGTCGCGCCCGATCAGCGATGAGGTCGTCGACGGGATGTAACCGCGTGGGCCGCCGGTGGCGCGCAACGGTGGAAAGTCGCGCGCCAACTCCGGATGGCACGCCTGATGAAGCCTGACTTGCCCGATGTCCTTCAGTTCGTGCAGGCCGAGGTCCTCGAAGGACACGTCGGCCGGCAGATTGGCGCCGACGCGTTGGCGCAACACGTCGGACAAGATCGTCTGACCGCCGTGTCCGGTCGCTCCGATGCGCGCCGCTTCGTGGACGGCGAACGCCGCATAGTCGTTCTCAACCGGAACGGCCGGTCCGGCGTGCAATCCGACGCGCACCCGGATGCGCGCGTGGTCGGGCCACGGGTGCGTCTCGATCGCTTGCTGGAACTGCATCGCGGCCGCGACCGCCGCCCCGGGTTCCTGGAAGGCGAGAAAAAAGCCGTCGCCCTCGGTCTTGACCTCGTGGCCGCCGTGCTCGGCGACGGCGTTCCGGATAAGGCGTCGGTGCTCCTCGAGTAGATCGAGAAAGGACGGTCCGAGCCGGGCGAAGAGATGCGTCGAGCCCTCGATGTCGGTGAAACAGAACGTCACCTCGCCCGAGGGCAGCCCAGTCAGGTGGTGGCGGCCTTGGTCTCGGACTTCGGCTTGGAGTCGGACTTCGTTTCGGTCTTGGTCTCGGTCTTGGTTTCGGTCTTGGTCTCCGACTTCGACTCGCTCTTCTCCGAGGTGGACGACGACGAGGACTTCGAGGAAGACGACCGGCTGTCGTTCTTATAGAAGCCGCTGCCCTTGAAGCTGATGCCCACCGATCCGAACACGCGCTTGACAGAACCGCCGCAGCCACCCTTATGACGCTTGAGGGGTTCGTCCGCGAACGACTGCACGACGTCGAAATTCTCGCCGCACTTCCTGCACGCGTATTCGTACGTAGGCATGAAGGGGCAATTTTACTCGTCGTTCGCACCGACCCACGAACTGTCTCCGTAGGATTGGCCCGGTGGTCGCCGTAGGTCTTGCTGTCGTGTTCGCGTACGCCCTCGGGACCTTCCCGACGGGACTGCTCGTGGCGTCGCGCGAGGGCCACAACGTGCTCGAGCAGGGCTCGGGCAACCCGGGGGCGTCGAACGTATACCGGGTGGCGGGATTTCGCGCCGGGGCAGTGGTGTTGATCGGCGACGTCATCAAGGGCGCGCTCGCCGCCGGCGTGGGTCGGGGCCTTGGCGGGCCCGTCGCCGGCCTCGCTGTCGGTTTGGCGGCGGTAGTCGGCCATTGCTTCCCGATTCAACGGTGGGGTCGTGGCGGCAAGGGCGTGGCCACCGCCGGCGGCGTCGGCGTGATCGTCTTCCCGTACCTGGCCGTCGCTCTCACCGTCATCTGGTTCCTCATCGCCCGCGTCCTCAACAAGGCCTCGCTCGGCTCGCTGGCTGTCCTCGTGGCCGCGCCCATGGTTGTCGCCGGACTCGGTCGCCCGGCGCCCGAGGTGGCCCTGTTGACGGCGCTGTGCCTGCTCGTTCTGGCGCGCCACCACGCCAACATCCGCCGACTTATCAAAGGCGAAGAAGGCTCCTTAAGATCCTCGGCATGACAGCGACGATCGTCGTTCTTGCCGCGGGCATCGGGAGCCGGTTCGGCGGCCCGAAGCAGCTGGTCCCCGTCGGGCCCGGCGACGAGTCCATCCTTGACTACAACGTGCACAACGCCGTCGCCGCCGGCTTCAAGCGCGTCGTCGTCGTGACGCGCTCCGAACTTGTCGAGCAGGTCGAGACGGTCGCGGCGCGCGCCACGGGTGGTGCGGCCGAGGTTGCCATCACGCTGCAAGAAATCGCCGCCGGCAGGACGAAGCCCTACGGCACGGCGGAGGCGGTCTGGACGACCGCCGAGTTCATCGACGGCGCCTTCGGCATCGCCAACGCCGACGATCTCTACGGACCGGCCGCGTTCCGGTCACTCTTCGACCACGTGAGCCACGACGACGTCGACGGCGCCATCGTGGGGTTCACCCTCGCCGACACCGTGCCCGCCTACGGCGCGGTGACCCGCGGCCTGTTGCGCCACGATGGCGACGAGGTGAAAGCCATCATGGAAGTGCGGGGCGTGCAGCGCAACGGCGACGGGTGGCTGCCCGAATTCGTCGAGGGCATCGGTCCGATTACGGGTGGCGAGCTCATATCCACCCAGCTCCTCGCGCTGCCCTCGCGCGTGATGGCGCACATCGGCAAGACGGTCGACGACTTCGTCGCCAGCGGCAGCGACGGCGAAGTTCTGTTGCCCGAGGTGATCGGTGATCTCCTGGCCCGCGGCGAGTTGCGTATCCGGCTACTCGGTGGCGGCGACGAGTGGGCTGGCATGACAAACCCGGAGGATCTCGAGACGGTGCGCCGCTATGTCCGCGAGCGCTGGCCCACCCCGCTCTACTCCTAAGACCGGCTAGTAAGGCCGGTCGCTAAGCTCCTCCCATGGCAGAGCGCGGCTTCTCGCATTTGGATCCGCTGGGTCGCGCCCGGATGGTCGATGTCACGCCGAAAGACGCCACCCACCGACGCGCCCTCGCCCGTTGCCGCGTGTACATGGCGGCGGAGACCACCGCCATGATCGCCAGCAACGCCGTCACCAAGGGCGACGTGCTCGCGGCGGCGCGCATCGCCGGTATCCAGGCGGCCAAGCGCACCGCCGAGATGATCCCGCTGTGTCACCCGTTGCTCGTGGGCGCGGTGCAGGTCAACTTCAACATCGGCGACGACAACGTCGAGGTCGAGGCGCAGGTTGAGACCGTCGACCGCACCGGCGTTGAGATGGAAGCGCTGCATGCGGCGACCATCGCCGCCCTCACCATCTACGACATGTGCAAGTCCTCGGACCGCGGCATGGTCATCGGCGACGTGGCGCTGTGGGAGAAGACCGGAGGCCGTTCCGGCCAGTGGCGGCGCCCCGTGCCCGACCTCGATCTCGACCCATTGGACTGACCCCGCCGGAGTCTGCTAACTTTTGTTAGCACCGGCCTGGACCCCGGAGAGGGATGCGGGTAAGACTGCTCGCTTCACCGGCTGGTTGATCAAGTTTTGTTCGCTCAGACCCTGCATGACCATCCCCGAACTGGCGCGATGGGCGTTGTACGGTCGTTAGCACTGGAAGAGGTTGAGGAGCTTGACCGTTTTGGTATTGCTTGTCCTCGCCGTTATTTGGGCGGCTGTCCTAGTACCTCCGATGTGGCGCAGCCGAACTGACGGTCGCCCCGCGGACAGCATCAAGCAGTTCCACCGTCACCTGCGCGTCCTGAACGGGACCGAGCCGCACGGCTACAGCCGCGCGCTGAACCGCCCAGGTTGGTTCCGCTGTCATTACCGCGCCGATGACGTACCGCCGTTCCGCGGTTCGCAGCAGCACCGAGCTTCGCCGGCGCCGCACGATCGAGCGTCGTCGCAACGTGCTGTTCTCCCTCGCCGGCGCAGTCGTGGTGACGCTGTTGCTTGCGCTCCTCGGTGTGCCGATGATGCTGGGCGTCAACGTGCTCGCTGATGTGTGCCTCGCCGGCTACGTCGGACTGCTCGTGCACCTGCGTTCGGCGGCCGCCGAGCGCGACATGAAGCTGCGCTTCCTCCCGCAATCGCGCGTCGAACTCGACCTGCGCGACGAGGTCAGCGCGTGGGGCGACCTCAACGCCGGCTACGCCGTCGCCGCGCACTAACGACGACTTAGTTCCGCTCGGCCTTCGTCTACGCTGAGCGATCCCAAACGGGGGTGTAGCTCAGCCCGGTAGAGCGCTGCGTTCGCAATGCAGAAGTCGTGGGTTCAAGTCCCATCACCTCCACTCTTTGAAGTCAGAGCCGGTCGCGTGCCCGTCGTGTTTCGCGCCCGCGGTCCAGTCGCGACGCTTTCTTATTGGATCTGCATCCCGAATCGGGACACAGATCCACCAAGAAGTCACTGGTAAGAACGTGTGCGTGAAAGTCCGCGTTGGCGAGTCGCCGATCGAGGGGAGAGGCCTCTTCGCGGTTGTGACGATTCGTCGCGGCGAGGCGATCTTCGATGACCAACCGGCGGACACGGCCGACGACACGACCGTGGTCATGACCGACGACGAATTCCGTGCGTACATCGCGACGGTCGAGAAGTACAACGCCGTGGCGATCGGCGACGGCCTGCATCGGGTCAACCTGAACCTCGATGACCCCTCGACGTGCGGAAACCACTCGTGCGACCCGAGCGTGTGGCTCGGCGACGACAAGACCACGCTCGTGGCGCGGCGCGACATCGCCGTCGGCGAAGAAGTCACGACCGACTACGCCCTGTGGAGCGACACGACCGACTGGGAGATGCGGTGCAACTGCGGGTCGGTGTCTTGCCGCACAGTGCTCACCGGTCAGGACTGGCGGCTCCCCGAGCTACAAGCGGCGTACCGAGGACATTGGCCGGCGTTTCTGGAGGAACGCATCGAGTCGCTCTAGGGCTCGGGTCGTACTGTGTCGGCCATGCCCAGCGACGGCTTCCGTGTGATTTGTGAGGTCGAGCCAGCGACGAGGCCGGACCTCATGCACGTGCGGCATCAGATCGGCGTGCTGAGCCGCGTCGCGTCGGCGTTCCTTATCCCAGACAACCACATCGGGCGGGCAACGGTGTCGAGCATCGCCGTCGCTCATGAAGTGGCGCTGATGGGCGGCCGCTCGATCGCCTGCCTCAACGCGCGGGACCGCAATGTGCTCGGGTTCCGGCGCGACTTGCTCACGGCGGCGGCGTATGGCGTCGACGAGTTCCTGTTCGTGTACGGCGACCGTCCCGAAAGCGGGTCGAGATCCGACGATCTGACTGTTCGCTCCATGCTCGACGAAGCTCGCCGTTTCGAGTCGACTGGCGTATCGCGCCCGATGCGACTCGGCGTGACCACACGTCTGCACGCCTTGCCCGAGTGGAAGAAGCGAGCCGACTTTCTCTTCGTGCAGGTCGGCTTCTCAATTGCCGAACTGGTCGCCTGGCGTCAGGGCCTCGATTTCGACGGCCCGGTGTTCGCCGGGGTTATGGCGCCGGCGTCGGCGTCCATGGCACGGAAACTGTCGACCGACGTTCCGCAACTCGCGGTGCCGGACGCGCTGATCAACGCCCTCGAGACTGACCCGCAAGCCGGGGTCGACTTCGCGTGCAACATGGTCGCCGCCGTACGCCGCTCGGAACTTTTCGACGGTGTCCACCTCATCGCCGTCTCCCGGTACAGGGAAATCGCCGCACGCCTTGAGGCCGTGGGGCAAGACTGACGACGTGACGTCTGGGGCGCCCGTTCTGGCTGTCGACGGCTTGTCGAAGTCATATCGCAGTCGGTCGCGCGGTGAGGTGCGGGCGCTCGAGGACGTTTCGTTCTCCGTCGCTCGCGGCGAGATCATCGGGTTGCTCGGCGCCAACGGCGCCGGCAAGACCACCACGATCAAGTCGGTGTGCGGCTTGGTCACGCCGACGACCGGTTCGATCACGGTCAACGACGTGGATGCCGTGCGGTCGCGGCGCGTCGCCGCACGGCACTTCACCGCGGTGCTCGAAGGCAACCGCACCGTCTACTGGCGACTGAACGTGCGGGAGAACCTCGAGTACTTCGCCGCGCTGCGCGGGCTGCGGGCCCGCGACGTCCGATCGACGATCGACGCCCTCGTCGAGCGCTTCAACCTGGTCGACAAGGCCGAGACCCCGGCCATGCAGCTGTCCCGCGGCATGCAGCAGAAGCTGGCACTGGCCTGCGCCGTGCTGCCGGGGACGCCGCTGCTGTTGCTCGACGAACCGACGCTCGGTCTCGACGTGGAGACGTCGCACGAACTACGCGGCTACTTGCGCCGGCTGGCCACCGAAGACGGACGCACGATCGTGTTGTCGAGCCACGATATGCAGGTCGTGCGCGACGTGTGCGACCGCGTGGTAATCATCAACGCCGGCCGCGTGGTCGCCGACGAGACCATCGACAGCCTCGTCAAGCTCTTCAAGGCCCGCTCCTGTCGCGTCACGCTGACGACACCGCTTGTGGCGCCCACGCAAGCAGCGCTCGGCGCGCAATTCCAAGGGTTCCGTTCGGTGGACGAAACCACGATCGAAGTGGTCCTGAGTGACGGCGCGGCGTTCTACGAGCTGTTCGACCTCTTGCGGTCGAGTGGGTGCGAGATCGATGCCGTCGACTCCGTCGACCCCAACCTCGAGGAGATCTTCCTCAGCATCGTCAAGGGAAGGGCGCCGCGGTGATCGCGCTGCTCGTCGGTCTGTCGCGCCGCAACCTCATCGAGCTACGTCGGTACGGGTTCGACACCTTCTTCCAGTTCGCCGGCATCTTCATGCTGTTCACGCTGCTGTTCTGGGGCGCCAAAGGAGTCGGCGGCGCCGACATTCGCAACGGCGACACCCTGCCGGCGATCGTCGTCGGGTTCGTCGTGCTCTCGATCGTGCTCGGCAGCTTCTTCACGACATCGCAGTGGCTTACGCAGGAGGCGACCCTCGGCACGCTCGAGCAGATCGCCATCTCGCCCTTCGGACTGCTCAGGGTTCTGATCGCCGAGTCGATCGCTTCGCTGTGGTTCTTGGCGCTGATCACGAGCGCGATGCTCGTCGGAGCGGAGGCTGTCAGCGGCCAATGGCTGCACATCGACATCGTCACCCTTGCGCCCCTGATCGCGCTGTTGCTGGTGCAAATGGTCGGGCTGAGCCTCGTCGTCGGTGGCGCCTCCGTGGTCTTCAAGCGGGTGGCGTCGCTGGCGAACCTGATGCAGTTTGTGTTCCTGGCTCTGGTCTCCTTGCCGATCGAGCAATACCCGGCGGTGCGCTACATGCCAATCGGGCTCGCCAACCATCTGATCCGAGAGTCGACCGTCAACAAGGTCGGGTTGTCCGACATGTCGGGCGGCGACTTGCTGCAACTCGTGCTGCTCGCCAGCGCGTACTTCGCTGTCGGCGTCGTCGTCTTTCTGCGCTGTGAGCGAGTCGCCCGGGAACGTGGCCTCATCGGCGTCCACTAGAGCCGCTGTCGCTGGGCGGCGCCGGCGGCCTCGTCGTGCGCCGTCGCTTCGTACCAGTTCGACCGCGCCCGTGTCCGCCTGGGCCACGCGCCGCCGACGCGCTGACGAACCGTCTTCGCTCAGCTCGCGGCGAGTGCCGCCTCGCTGGCTGCTGAACGCTCCGCCTGCTCGATGAGTTCCGCGGCGATGCCGCGGCGCGGTTGGATGACCGCGTCGATCAGGCCGTACTGCACGGCCTCGTGAGCGGTGAGGTAGTAGTCGCGGTCGATGTCGCGCTCGACTTGCTCGAGTGACTGACCGGAGTGGTGGGCGATGATTTGCGCCATCCGCTTGGTCGTGGAGAGAACCTCTCGCAAGTGAATCTCCATGTCGCGCGGGGCGCCGTTCGCACCGGCGGACCCTTGGTGAATCATGATCTTGGCGCTCGGCAACGCGAACCGCTTCCCCGGCGCGCCGCCGCACAGGATCATCGCCGCGGCCGACATCCCCATCCCGACGCAGATGGTGGAGACCTCGGCTTGGGTGTGCTGCATCACGTCGTAGATCGCCATGCCGCCATAGGCGAGACCGCCGGGGGAGTTGATGTAGAGCGAGATGTCCTTCTCCGGATCCTGGGCGTCGAGGTAGAGGATCTCGGCGACGAGCAGGTTGGCGATCTGGTCGTCCACCTCCTGGCCGAGGAAGACGATGCGCTCCTTGAGTAGGAGCGAGTAGATGTCGAAGGCGCGGTCGCCCCGGCTCGACTGGTCGATGACGGTGGGAATCACGGACTGGCGCAGGCTGGTCATGCCTTTCACTATCTCATATTCGAGATATCATGTTTGACGTGAGCCCGCGCCGGCACGACCCCGTGTTTCCCGGCTTCAAAGAGATGGCCGAAGGCCGCCGCGCCCTCGCTGCCGCCCTCACGGCGCGCCGCGTCGAGCTTGGGCTATCGCAAACCGAGATCGGCGCCCGCATGCGCACCTCGCAATCGGCGGTGGCGCGCCTCGAGTCCGGCGACGCCGACGTGCGCCTTTCGACCCTCGAGCGCTACGCCGCGGCGTTGGGGCAACGGCTCGAATGGCGGCTCGACGATGACTGACCTGTCTCGTTCGAGCGACGACTGGTTGCAGGAGCGACTGCTTGATCGGCGTCTCGTTTTCCTGCGCGGCGTCCTGGACGACGAGCTCGCCGGGCGCGTCGCCCTCGAGCTGATGGCCCTCGACGCCACGGGTGATGATCCGATCAACTTGTACGTCGACAGTCCGAGCGGAACCTTCGAAGGCGCGTTCACCGTGATCGACACGATCGACTTAGTGGGCATCGACGTTGTGACCACGGCAATGGGCCGCGTCGAAGGGCCGGCAGTAGGAGTAGTCGCCGCGGGCCACCATCGCCGGGCGACTCCGAACGCGCGGTTCCGCCTCAGTCAGCCCGACCACACGATGACGGGCCGCGCCACCGAACTGGAGACCTGGGCGCGTCATCGCAACGAGCAGCTAGCGAACTTCGTCGCGCGCCTCGCCCTGGCCACCCGTCAGCCGCCGGAGCACATCGAGCACGCGTTAGACCGAGGCCTGTATCTCGACGCCGCCGCAGCGTTGCACTACCGCCTAGTTGACGAGATCCTGCAGTAGGTGACTCGCGTGCGCGGAGTGGTTTGGCTCGACGTTCGTGTATCCGTTCCTCGGCGCGCAGTCGGCCAAGCGCAAGGGCATCGAGGGCGCAGCCATTTCCGACGCCGTTATCGCGACCGCCAAGATCGTCACCACACCGTTCGTCTATGGCGCGCTCGTCTTCGGATTGCTGATGGTCGCTCTGGGCGACAGCTACGACTGGGCTGACACCTTCGTGCAGGTCTCGATCACGTTGCTCATCGTGGCGATCGCGTTCTGCGGCGTTCGTGCACGTCCCCAACCTCGAGGCGATGAACAAGCTCGCCGCCGAGCTAGCCGGCATGGGCCCGCCGCCCGCGGGCGCGAGCGGACCACCGGCCCAAGCCGTCGAGCTCGAAACGCGCGGCAAGGCGGCTGCCCGCAACGGCGGCGTTCTGCACGTCCTGTTCGCGGTCGTCCTCGTCCTGATGATCTGGAAGCCGCGCTGAAAGCGCGTCCCGGCTAGCTAACAGCTCAAGCACTTGGTGGTGTGCTTGTGCCCGTCCTGCTCGTGGTCGGGGTCGCCGCCCATCTTCGGGTCGTCGGAGACCGAGACGGCTTCGGGATCGTTGAAGGCTTCGGTTTCGGCTGTCGACCACCCGCCCTGGACGTAGCGCTTGCCGACGTTCATCTTCATGATCATGCCGGGGCCGGAGATGCCACGTTCGTCCGGGCCGCTGACCTTCCCGTCGTAGTACACCTCCATGAAGTCCTTGATCGCCGTGGGGTAGGCACGGGTGAAGAACGAGGTAGGCGTCGCCGGTGTGCCACCGCTCTTGGGATAGGCGAACATGCCGGCCGCGTAGCTCTGCGGCGTCAACTTGGCCCCGGCCATCTGGATGCCGGTGAAGACGAGGCGGGGGACCGAAGCGTAGATGTTGATTAGCACGCCTTCGTCGCCGTCCGCCATGTTCGGGTTTCCGTGGTGCGTCTCGCGCCACCCGTACGACTTTTGCACGGTGGCCCACGTCACCCATAGCGGTGAGATGCCGAAGGCGTGCTGCCACTGCGTCTGGTCGTAGAGGCGCCCGGCGGCGGTCGTGTCGGAGAGACCCGATCCCGTGATGATCCACTCGGGGAAGTAGCTCTGGTTGGTGGCGGCCTGGGTGATAAGGATCGGTGACAGCGGGTCCACGAACATGACCAATGAGGTCACGGCATCGCCGTGGAACTTGATCATCATGTTGGTGAAGTCCTGCTGGTTGCGTCCCGGGTCGTACGTGTAGGCGAAGATGTCGCCGTCGCCGAACTTGGCGCCGTGTTTCGCCATCTCAGCTACAAGCGAGTCCTTGGCGCGCTTGCCCTCGGGGTCAGCCTTGCCCTTCACGCCTTCGAGATAGATGAGGCCGAACTTGCGCTTCGCCGTCTGCTGCGGCAGCCAGCCTTGACCGACGAATTTCGCTTGGCGGTTCCACAGCTTCTTGCCGATGTACTCGCCCAACATCTGGCTGTACTCCGTCGAGGTCGGCAGCGACCCGAAGATGTACGGGTTTTGCGACTGGTAGAAGTCGCTCGACAAGGTCACCGTGCAGATGCAGATGATGTTGCGGGCGGCCATCTCGACGGCGAAGACCTTCGGTCCACCCCACACGAGGAAAGGCTTGAGCTTCGTGGCGATGTCGATGGCGTCGGCCTTCGCCTGCTCTTCGTTCTCGGGTTCGCCCGTTGCGCCGTAGTCCTGAAACACGACGTGGCGCCCGTAGGTTTCGTAGTGCTGGTTGAAGTAGGTGAACAGCGCCTTGTAGGCGTTGGTCACCACTTGGGGGTCGTCGCCGAGCTTCGCGCTTTCGAGGATCGCCTCCGTCGCCGGGTCGACCTTGGGGATGTAGCGCACGATCAGGATCTGGTCCTTGGTCACGCCCGGCGATGTCGTGCCGCCGTTGTTGCTGCCCTTCACCCAGTTCGCACATGGCGGGGCGACGCGCTCGATCGAGATTTGTCGACCGTCGGCGCGGCAGTTCGGACCGGTGCCGAAGGCCGCATTCGCGGCTGCGCCGCCGGTCGTTGGGCCACCGGTCGTCCCGCCGGATGACGTGTTCCCGCTGCCCCCGCTCGCGACGGTGCCGTCGGGCAACGTCGAGTCGGTGACCACCTGGTCGGTGTTGCCCGCCACGTTCGAGCCGCCCACGGCGAGGTTGCCGTTGCCGGTGCCGGTGTCGACGCTCGAGTCAGACGACTTGTTCTTCGCCGGCGTCAAGATCACGAGCAACGCCAACGCGACGACGATGACGACTGCCGCGCCGTAGCGGTCGACAGCCTGCCGAAGTGTCATTTGTTCAGGTCCCCCCTGTTGTGTCCCAGCCGACAATTCCGCGTGTGCGCGGCTTATGCTGCGGCGCACTGTACGCCGCGGCGTGCACAAGTGCTCGTCAGGTACGCGCCTGTGGGGACGAACACGGCAAAACAGAGGGGGGAACAACAGGTGGCCGCAGAAGTCAGCGGTGGCGGGGGCGACGCACGGTTCGAACGCGCGCGTGAGTGGGTCATGGACACGTGGCGTCAGTACCAGTGGGCGGTGGCGTTCTGGGTTGTCGCGTTTGTCGCGTTTTACCGGTTCTTCCCTGTTCCGGTCGCGATCTTGTTCCTCGGCGTGGTGCTCGGGTCGCTCTCGGCACTAACGGCGATGGGCCTGGTGCTCATCTACCGCGCCAATCGGATCATCAACTTCGCGCAGAGCCAGGTCGGCGGCGTGGGCGCGGTCATGGCGGCGTCGCTCATCGTCGGCCCGGACTGGGGTTTCTTCCCGGCGGTCGCGGTCGGCTTCACGCTCGCTATCGCGCTGGGCGCATTGACCGAGATTCTCTTCGTCCGTCGCTTCGCCAAGGCGCCTCGCCTGCTCTTGACAGTGGCGACGATCGGCATCATGCAGCTGTTCGCGTTCGGGCAGTTGGGTATCCCGCGGCTGTTCGACTTCGACGTCGTTCCGCAACCACCGGTTCCGTTCGACTTCACGTTCAAGTGGCACCCGGCGGTCTTCAAAGGTGCGCACCTTCTCATCATCGTCGTCGTGCCGTTGGTGGCCGCGGCCCTCGGCGCGTTCTTCCGTCTCTCGCGTGTCGGCATCGCCGTGCGCGCCTCGGCGGAGTCCGCCGACCGCGCCGCCCTCCTCGGTATCCCCGTCAAGCGGATCGGCACGCTCGTCTGGACCATCGCCGCTGCGCTCTCGGCGCTGGCCGTCTTGCTGCGCATGCCGATTCAGGGCGTGAACATCGGCGGCATCGAAGGCACGTCGCTGCTCTTGCGGGCGTTGGCCGCCGCCGTCATCGGGCGCATGGAGAGCCTGCCCAAGGCCTTCGGTGCCGCGCTCATGCTCGGCATGGTGGAGCAGAGCGTCCTGTACGAGACCGGCCGCACGGTGAAAGTCGACGGCATGCTGCTGGCGATCATCATCGCCGCGTTGCTGTTGCAGCGGCGCGGCATCGTGTCACGGGCCGACGACTCGGGTGCGTCATCGTGGTCCGCCACGCGCGAGGTCCGCCCAATCCCGCGCGAGCTCGCGTTCCTGCCCGAGGTGAAGGTCGGCCAAGTGCTGTTGGGCATCGCCTGCTTCTTTGGACTCGTCGTGCTCCCGTGGAACATGTCCGTGCACAGCCAGAACCTCATGGGCGTCGGCTTGATCATCGCCATGGTGACGCTGTCGCTGGTCATCCTCACCGGCTGGGCTGGGCAGATCAGTCTCGGCATGGTGGCGTTCATGGCCTTTGGTGCCGCCACTGGTGGCTCGCTCGCGTTGCAGGGGTGGACCTTCTTCTTGTGCCTTGCCGCCGCCGGCGTAATGGGCGCGATCATCGCCGTGCTCGTCGGCCTCCCCGCGCTGCGCATCAAAGGCCTCTTCCTCGCGGTCACAACGCTCGCCTTCGCACTGTCGACCGGCACGTTCCTGCTGAACAATGAATTCTTCGCCTGGCTGGTGCCCGACCCGAACTCGCGCATCGTGCGGCCGGTGCTCTTCAACCGCTTCGACCTCGACGACGAGCGCACGTACTACTTCGTCGTGCTCGCGTTCTTCCTCTTCACGCTGGCGTCGGTGCGCTCGCTGCGCCGCAGCCGAACGGGCCGCGTCCTCGTCGCGATCCGCGATAACGAACGGGCCGCGCAGTCCTACGCCATCAGCCCCATCCGAGCGAAGCTGTCGGCCTTTGCGCTGTCGGGTTTCTTCGCCGCCCTCGCCGGTGGGCTCTACGTGTTTCACCAACGCGGCATGTCGTCGACCGTCCTCGACCCCGACAGCAGCGTGCGCGTCTTCTCGATGGCGGTCATCGGCGGTCTCGGTTCGATCCCCGGCGCATTGCTGGGTGCCGCGTACCTCACCTTCGTCGACTACTCGAGCTTCACGCGGGCAACCCTCAGCCGCCTGCTCGCGAGTGGCGTTGGCGTGCTCTTCATCCTGATGTTCATCCCGGCCGGCCTCGGCTCGGTGCTCTACAACCTGCGCGACACAGCGCTGCGCTTCATCGCTCGTCGCCGCGACATCGTCGTGCCGAGTCTGCTCGCCGACGTGCGCGTCGAAGAGGAGGCGAACCTGCTCGACGAAGAAGCGGACGCTGAGAACCTCGCCCCGACGCGCGAGGTCACGCATCTGTCGAGGCCAAAGGACCCACTGCTGCTCGTGCGCGGCGTCGACGCCGGTTACGGCAGGACCCAGGTGCTCTTCGGCGTCGACATGCATGTCGAGCGCGGCGAGATGGTCGCGTTGCTCGGTACCAACGGCGCCGGCAAGTCGACGTTGCTGTCGGTCATCTCCGGCCTGCTCGAACCCAGCTCTGGCTCATTGCTGTTCGAAAACGAGGACATCGGAGGCAGGACGCCGCAACAGATCCTCGCGGCCGGGGTTGTGTTCATGCCCGGCGGCAAGGGCGTGTTCCCGACGCTAACGGTCGAGGAGAACTTCCGGCTCGCGGCGTGGCAGTTCAACAAGGATCAGGAACACGTCGACCGGATGTACGCACAGTGCTTCGAGTATTTCCCGGTCCTCCGCGAGCGGTGGGACCAGAAGGCGGGCAACCTGTCCGGTGGCGAGCAGCAGATGCTCACGCTGAGCCAGGCGTTGATCGCCAAGCCAAAGCTGCTCATGATCGACGAGCTGAGCCTGGGTCTGGCGCCGCTCATCGTCGAGCAGTTGCTCGGCATCGTGCGCGCCATTCACGCCAACGGCACGACCGTCGTGTTGGTCGAACAGTCGGTCAACGTGGCGATCACCCTCGCTGACCGGGCGATTTTCATGGAGAAGGGCGAGGTTCGTTTCGACGGTCCTACGCGCGACCTGCTCGAACGCCCCGACATCCTTCGAGCGGTGTTCCTTCAGGGTGCCGACGCCGGTCGCGCTTCGGCTGGCGCGAGCACCGAGGCCGGGTCCGGCGTTGTCCCGGCTAAGCCGCGCAAGGCGTTTCTCGGCGTGTGCAAGTCATGCGGCCGCGAACACCACGAGGTGCTGGCGGTTGCCGAGATCGGCATGTCCTTCGGCGGCGTCCGCGCCGTCGACGAGGTATCGCTGAGCGTCCGCGAGGCCGAGGTAGTCGGAATCATCGGCCCGAACGGATCGGGCAAGACGACGCTGTTCGACCTGATGTCGGGCTTCGTGACGCCCAGTGAAGGCAAGGTCGTGTTGCTGGGCGAAGACGTCACCCACTGGACGCCCGACATGCGCGCCGAGGCCGGGCTCGGCCGTTCGTTCCAGGACGCGCGCCTCTTCCCGTCCATGACCGTTCGCCAGACGATCGCCACCGCGCTCGAACGCCACCTCGAAATCCGCGATCCGTTCGCGGCTGCGGTGATCTCGCCGGCTGTGCGCATCGCTGAGCGCCTCGTGGCGGCGGAGGTCGACGACCTGATCGACCTGATGCACCTTGGTGCGTTCGCCGACAAGTTCGTCGGTGAACTGTCGACCGGCACGCGCCGAGTGGTCGACCTTGCGTGCTCGCTCGCGCATAGCCCGGTGGTCCTGCTACTCGACGAGCCGAGTTCCGGTATCGCGCAGCGCGAGGCCGAGGCACTCGCGCCGCTGCTGCTCAACATCCGCGATCAGACGAACACGGCACTCATCGTCATCGAACATGACATGCCGCTGATCCGGTCGGTCTCAGACCGCCTGGTGGCACTCGAGCTCGGCCAGGTCGTCGCCGAAGGCGATCCCGACTCGGTCATCCACGACCCGCGCGTCGTGGAGGGCTATCTCGGAGGAACGATCGAAGTTATCGAGCGCTCCGGTGGTGGTGGCGGCGCGCCGCGGAAAAAGACTGCAGCTACCAAGAAGGTCGCGGCGAAGAAGAAGTCGACCAACGGCAACGGCGCGGCACGCAAGGCGGCGCCGCGCCGCAAGGCCGGCGTCTAACGATCCAGGAAGCGCATGCCGTTACCGGGCCAGGCCCGGAGCGAACGCGCAATGGCGACGAGTTCGCTCTCCGGCAAGGTGCCGGCGACGACGAGGTAACGACCTTTCGCCGGCGTTGCCCTGACTTCGCGGTAGCCGAAGGGCCCGTTGCCGCCGATCCCGGCCTGCCCGGCGATCCAACCGAGATCGACATCGTGCGTTTCGATCAAGGATCCGAGATCCTCGGGTCCGACGTCGCTCAGGTCCAGCTTGCCGCCGCGGTCGACCACGACTGCGTCTCCGCCGCGCACGTACACATCCACCACGCCGCCGGTCACCTTGTGCGATCGCTTCAGGACTTCGGGCGTCAGGGGCACCACCGAGTACCGACCGACCAACGTGAAACCGGCGGGTGGTGCATCCAGCGAGTAGTCCGTCGCCCCCGCGGGTGCGGTGTCAGGATCGATGGGTCGAATGCTGCCGCGGGCGGTATCGGAGAATCCTTTGGCGAGCGCGCCAGCAAGTTCGGCCGCGGTTTTCGCTTCAGTGCCGAGGGTGACCTTGGTGGCGATCTCGACCGAGTTGGCGGTTCGGCTCAGCAGCACGATGCCGTTCTCGTCGACGCAGTCCTCGTTGTTACCGAGGCGGTACGCGGCGCACAACCGTCCGGCGATGTTGCGCCGGAACCGCGGAACCGAAGCGGGTGGATAGGTGATCGGGCGCGGGTCGTTGGGTAGCGGGCGCACCAGGGTCACCCGAGACTTGCCGCCGGCGGCCTCGAGCGCGAAACCTAACGACCGCTCCACGGCGCCCGTCTGGTCGAAAGGCCGCACGACTTCGCGCACGACGTGGGTGGCGTCAAGCGCCGTCCGACGCTTCGTTCCCTCGCCGACCACCTCGCCCTCGGTGTGGCCGCGCACGTAAAGGTCGTATTCAACGCGATAGCTCGTGGGCGCCTCGCCGAAGCCGATGGCGCCGCCCGGACGCGTCGGCAGAACCCGAGCCACGAGCTCCTCCAGGGTTTCGACGGGCGGCTTCGGCTTCTCGGAACGACAGCCACTCAGGCTGATCGCGGCCATCGCCGCTGCGAGACCACAGAGGAGTGCCTGCCGGGGGAATCGCACCGCCGCAAGCTACCGAACAGATCCGGCCGTCGAGGGTCTAGGATGCCGTAGAAGTGCGGCGAATGGGGCGTATTGCAGCGCTCGTGCTGATGGCGAGCGCGTTGGTCGGGGGCTGTGTCGCCAGTGGCGGCGGCTCCCGTAACTCCACGATCGTGCATTCGAAGCGTGTCGACGTCGAGCCGCCGGTTGCGCCCGACGCGGTGGCGATGCAACCAATTACGACTCTCGCCACGCCCGCCTCGCCGGCGGCGCAGGCCGGTTCGGGAGTCGCCCGGCCGCGCGTTAGCAAGCCGAGCGGAAGCGTGGCTGTTTCACGCACGTCGCCTGGCCCAGCAGGCTCGGTGTGGTCGCACTACGGCGGTCAACTCACCGGCGGGAACTACGTGGTGGCCCGCGCTCTCGGCGGGGGGCTGAACGTGTCGCCCTCACCCGATGCCGCGCCGGGCGTCACCCTGTCGAATCCGCTGCCGTCGGGCGCACCCCGGGTCGTGGTCGTCGTCCTCGACAGCGGCGACTGGTTGCAAGTGCTTTTGCCGATGCGGCCGAACAGCAGCGTGGGCTGGATTCGCCGAGGCGACGTCGAACTGTCGACCGTGCACTTACGCGTCGAGATCGATCGGGCCGCTCACCGAGTCCGCGTGTTCGACCACGAGAATCTCGTCGCCGACGAACCGGTCGCTGTGGGCACATCACGCACGCCGACGCCTTCGGGTCAGTTCTTCACTGTCGAACTGCTGCAACCGACGAACCCAGGCGGCGCCTACGGACCGTATGCGTTCACGCTGTCGGCCTACTCCGAGGTGTATCAAACGTTCGGCTCCGGTGACGGCGCGGTCGGCATGCACGGCACCAACGAGGCGTCGTCGATCGGTCACGACGCCAGCCACGGTTGCATCCGGTTGCACAACGCGGCCATCGAGCGCCTGGCGATGATGTTGCCGCTCGGCACGCCCGTGTTTATTCGCTAGCCGCCAGCTCGACTTCGATCGACGCCTCGCCGGCGGCGATGTCGAGTTCGGCTACCACCCCCGCGGCCATGAGATCGGTGCGCGCCGATTCGACTGCCGCGACCTCTTCGGCCGTGCCGCGGAACGTCACCCGCTGCACCGGCGACTTCATGCCCACTTTGGCTTCGGTCTTGGCTCGCCGGATGGCACCGAGCACGTGAGCGACGGTGGTCAATACGACTGGGTCGCCGCTGCGGTCGACCTCGTCGGCGCTCGGCCACGCGGCGCGGTGGATCGATCCCTCTTGCCACCACGACCACACCTCTTCGGTGACGTAGGCGAGGAACGGCGCGAAGAGCCGCAGTTGGATTGACAGCGCGGTGCGCAGCGTGCGACGCGCGCTGGCCGCCGCTTCGGTTCGCACGCCTTCGCCGCCATAGGCGCGGGTCTTGACGAGTTCGAGGTAGTCGTCGCAGAACGACCAGAAGAAGGTTTCGGTGATGTCGAGCGCTCTGGTGTAGTCGTACTCCTCGAACGCCTTCGTGGCATCGGCGACCGTGCGCGCGAGTGCGGCCACGAGTGCCTGGTCCACGGGCTCAGAGATCGTCGCCGCGTCGTCGACCTCGCCGAAGCTCAGAGCGAACTTCGACGCGTTCAGGAGCTTCGTCGCGAGGCGACGGCCGATCTTGAACTGGTTCCGGTCGATGTCGACGTCTCGCCCGAGGCGACCGCCAGCAGCCCAGTAACGGATGGCGTCGGAGCCGAACTGACCGGCGAGCAGGAACGGGTCGTCGGGGCTATTGCCCGCGGACTTCGACAGCTTCTTGCGGTCGGGGTCGTTGACGAAGCCGGACACGGCGACGTGTTTGAACGGCAGGGTTTCGAACTCGATCTCGGCGCGCACCGTTGTGTAGAAGAGCCACGTCCGGATGATGTCGTGCGCCTGCGGACGGAGATCCATCGGGAAGACGCGCGCAAACAAGTCCGCGTCGCGCTCCCACCCGGAGACGAACTCCGGGCTCATCGACGAAGTGGCCCACGTATCCATGACGTCGGGATCGCCGATGAAGCCGCCAGGCTGGTTGCGCTGGTCGGCGCTGAACCCATCGGGAACGTCGGTGGACGGATCGACGGGGAGCCGACTCGCGTCCGGCGCGATCGGCGCGTTCCAGTCGACCTCGCCTTGGGCGTCGATCGGGTACCAGACCGGGAACGGCACGCCAAAGAACCTTTGGCGCGTGATGTTCCAGTCGCCGTGGAGACCTTCGATCCAGTTCTCATGCCGCACCTGCATGAAACCCGGGTGGTACTGGAGTTGCCGGGCGCGCTCGAGCAGCACGTCCTTCGGCGGAAATTTGATGAACCACTGGCGCGTCGTCACGATCTCGAGCGGGCTCTTGCCGTTTTCCCAGAACTTCACCGCGTGGGTGATCGGGCGCGGGTCGCCGATGAGATCGCCCGACTCGCGCAGCATCTCGACGATTCGTTTCCGCGCCTGCTTACCGGTCCGCCCAGCGAGTTCGTCGTAACGATTCTGCGCCTCGGAATTGTCCCATTCGACAGGCACGAGCCGGCCGTCGCGTCCCATGACGTTGCGCACGGGCAATTGGAGCTCGCGCCACCACACGACGTCGGTCTGGTCGCCGAAGGTGCAAATCATGGCGATGCCCGTGCCCTTTTCGGGGTCGGCCAGCGTGTGCGGCAGGACGGGAACCTCGGCGTTGAACAACGGGCTACGCACGGTCGTGCCGAACCGGGGTTGGTACCGCGGATCGTCGGGATGAGCGACGAGCGCAACGCACGCCGGGATGAGTTCCGGTCGCGTGGTGTCGATCTCGATGTCGCTGAATTTGATGCGGTGGTACGCGCCCGTCATCTCGCGGTCTTCGAGGTCGGCTTGGGCGAGCGACGTTTGAAAGTCGACGTCCCACAGCGTCGGTGCTTCGAGCCGGAACGCATGGCCTCGTTCGACCAGCCGCAGAAAGGCGAGCTGTGAGATGCGCGTGACGTCGGTGCCAATGGTTCGATACAGGTAACTCCAGTCGACCGAAAGGCCGAGCAGCGTCCAGAGGTTGCGGTACTCCTCTTCCAACTCCTCGGTCAGTTGCGAGCACAGCTCGACGAAGTTGGGTCTCGACACCGGTACCGGATCGTTCTTCGATTCGCCCGGAGGAACGAATCCTTCGACGTAGGGCAGCGACGGGTCGCAGATGACGCCGTAGTTGATCTGCGTGCGCCGCTCGATGTTCAGTCCGTTGTCGTCCCAGCCCATCGGGTAGAAGACCTCCCACCCTCGCATCCGCTGGTAGCGGACCACGACATCGGTCTGCGTGTACGAGAAGCAGTGGCCAATGTGCAGGTGCCCGCTTACCGTCGGCGGGGGCGTGTCGACCGAGTAGATCTGGTCACGCGTTTTCGTGCGGTCGAACGCGTAGGTGCCATCGGCTTCCCAACGCTGCCGCCATTTGTCTTCGAGGCCCTCGAGGGCCGGTTTATCGGGAACAGCTCTGGACATGGTCGCAGTACCGTACCTGCGTGCTCCGCCTCCACGACACTGCAAAAGGACAGGTGACCGAGCTCGCGTTGCGCGAGCCCGGAAAGGTCTCGATGTACGTGTGCGGGCCGACGGTCTCCAATGTCCCTCACATCGGGCACGGTCGATTCACTTTGGTGTGGGACATCCTGCGCCGGTTCCTCGAGTGGCGCGGCTTCGAGGTTCGCTACGTGTCGAACATCACCGACATCGAGGACAAGATCATCGCGGCGGCCGACGAAGACGGAACCAGCACCGACGAGGTCGTCCGCAAGTACGAGCAAGCGTGGTGGGACGCCATGGACCGCCTCGGTGTCATGCACCCCGACGCCGAGCCGCACGCCACCGAATACGTCGAGCAGATGGTCGACTACATCGCCGGGCTGGTCGACCGCGGCCACGCGTACGAGACATCGGATGGCGTTTACTTCGACACCTCGTCGCTGCCGGGTTACGGACTACTTGCGCTCCAACCGCTCGAGTCGCTGCGCGCCGGCGGAGGCGATCGGGCGGTGGTCGGCGAGGACGAGAAGCAGTCGCCGTTCGATTTCGTGCTGTGGAAGAAAGCCAAGCCGGGCGAACCCGAGTGGCCTTCGCCGTGGGGTGGCGGGCGTCCGGGCTGGCACATCGAGTGCACCGTGATGTCGCTCGACCTGCTCGGCGAGGGTTTCGACCTACACGGTGGAGGCAACGACCTGACGTTCCCGCACCACGAGAACGAGCGGGCGCAAGCGCTCGGCGCCGGCCACGAATTCGCCCGCCACTGGGTGCACAACGGCATGGTCATGGCCGACGACGGCCAGAAAATGTCCAAGTCGCTGAACAACTTCGTGACGTTGACCGATCTTCTGGAGCGAGTCGACGGGCGCGCCTACCGGTTGCTCGTCCTCCAGTCGCACTACCGCTCGCCGCTGCAAGTGACCGACTCCACGATTGAGCGGGCGGTCACGACGCTCGACCGTCTCGACGCGTTCGCCCGCCGCTTCAGCGCGGCGCGCGGCGGCGTCGTGAACACGCCCGACATCGATGCGTTCGTAGATCGTATGGAGGATGACCTCGACACGCCCGGTGTCATCGCTGCGGCGTTTGACCTCGTGCGCGCGGCCAACGGCGCGGCGGACGCCGGCGACGAGCCGACGGCGCATCGCGCTGCTGCGTCAGTGTTCACCATCGTCGAAGCGCTCGGCCTCGAGCTGCGGACCGACGTCGAGGAAGCCGACGCCGCGACCGCCGCGCTCATCACGGCGCGCAACGCTGCGCGGGTCGCCAAGGATTGGGCCGAGGCGGACCGTCTGCGGGACGAGCTCGTGGCGCTGGGCTGGACCGTGGAGGACGGCCCGACGGGCACCACTGTTCATCGGTAGGAAACAGGCAACAGTTCCCCTTTCGCGCGTCCGCGGCTAGCGTTCGCGCCAGGTCGATACAGATGTTGGCCTGGCAGTAATCATCACCGCAGTTGCAAGGGAGAATGCCCGTGCCCACCGGCACCGTTAAATGGTTCAACAGTGAGAAGGGCTACGGGTTCATCACCCAGTCCGATGGCTCGCCTGATGTCTTCGTGCACTTCAGTGCAATTCAGATGGACGGCTACCGCAACCTGACCGAAGGCCAGGCTGTGGAATTCGACGTCCAGCAGGGCGACAAGGGGCTGCAAGCGGCCAACGTTCGTCCCTCCTCCTAGGAGAGACCAGAGTCGTTCGAAGGAGCGGTTGTCCTACTCCGGTAGGGCAGCCGCTTCTTCGCGTCTCGGCTACCGACGCGGCTAGTCCCCGAGGAGTGTGCCGCCGAGGTTGAGCACGATGGCGCCGTCGCCGGGCGCGGCGGCGCAGTCGCCGACGGCGAGCACCGTCAACGCAATGCCCGTGCAGCCCCCTTCGCCCACACCGAGCGAGACCTGCGCTCCGAGCGCGGGTACGGCGAGGTCAGCTTGGACCGCCGGTGTTGGCTGCGCCCCGGGAGTCGTCGGCGGCGCCGCCGGGGTTTTACCGGGCGACGTGGGTGCCGGCGGGTTGTAACAACCGGAGCTCGCCGACAAGCAGCCCAGCGGCTCGGCGGCGCGCGAGCGATCGGAACCACTCACGCGACTGGTTTGCGTGCCGAGCACCGAACCGGGCACGACCGCCTCCGGAGTGTCGACCCTTGCCTTCGCCGCCGTCGGCGTGTCACCGGCGAAGGGACTCGTGGCGCCGTCGGCCAGGTGCATGCCGAGGCCGATCAAGTCGGCCACCAGGAGCAGCGCCGCGGCGGCCGCGAGTGGACGCCGGACGCGGTCAAGCAGTCCCTTGTCCAGCGAGCCAGGGAAGTGCGCTACGGCAGTCACGCTGCTCAGGGTACCTATTTGCTGCCGATCGCAAACCGCGCGGGCCGTATGTTACCGTTGAGTAACAACGCTTGCGGCGCCCGAATTGGGACCGTTTTCACCAAGGGTGAGGTTCGAGATGGCTGAGTTTTCGCTCGCGCTCAACGAAGATCAATTGCAGATCCAGAAGTGGGTGCATGACTTCGCCGAGAATGTCGTGCGTCCCGCGGGTCACGAATGGGACGAACGGGAAGAGACCCCGTGGCCCATCATCGAGGAGGCAGCCAAGATCGGGCTGTACTCCTTCGACTTCTTCGCCAACGCGATGTTGGGCGACCCCACGGGCCTCACACTGCCGGTCGCACTCGAGGAATTGTTCTGGGGCGACGCCGGCATCGGGCTGTCGATTTTCGGCTCAGGACTCGCCGCCGCCGGCATCGCCTCGAGCGGCACGCCCGAGCAGACTCTCGAGTGGGTCCCGCAATGCTTCGGCACGCCCGACGCCATTCAGCTCGGCGCGTACTGCGTGAGCGAGCCCGACGCCGGCTCCGACGTGTCGTCGTTGAAGACGCGTGCGGTCTACGACGAGGCGAGCGACGAGTGGGTGCTCAACGGCACCAAGGCGTGGATCACCAACGGTGGCATCGCGGCGCTGCACGTCGTGGTGGCGGCGGTCGAACCTGGTCTCGGTAGCCGCGGGCAGGCGAGCTTCGTCATTCCTCCCGGCACCAAGGGTCTGTCCCAGGGCGCCAAGTACAAGAAGCACGGCATCCGGGCGTCGCACACCGCCGAGGTCATTCTCGACGACGTGCGCATCCCGGGCAACTGCCTGCTCGGCGGCAAGCCCAAGCTCGACGAGAAGATCGCCCGCGCAAAGGAAAACGCGCATACCGGCGCCGTCCAACCGGCCATGGCGACCTTCGAAGCCACCCGCCCGTCGGTTGGCGCGATGGCGATCGGCATCGCTCGAGCGGCGTACGAGTACTCGCTGCAGTACGCCAAGGAGCGCGTGGCCTTCGGCAAGCCGATCATCATGAACCAGGGGATCGCGTTCATCCTCGCCGACATGGCGATGGAGATCGACGCGGCGCGCCTGCTGGTGCACCGCGCCGCGTGGCTTGCCCGCAACGGCGGCTACAAGAACGCCGAGGGTTCGATGAGCAAGCTCAAGGCCGGCCGCGTCGCCGTCTGGTCGACCGAGCGCGCCATCCAGATTCTCGGTGGCTACGGCTACACGCGTGAGTATCCGGTGGAGCGGTGGCACCGCGACGCCAAGATCTTCGACATCTTCGAAGGCGCCGAGCAGATCCAGCAGCTCGTGATCGCACGGGCGATCAGCGGCTTGCGCGTCGAGTAGCTCTACGCCACGAATTCGTAGTCGACGCCGAGCGCGATGTAGGTCCGCTCGGCGCGTCGGTCTCGCGTCAAGAGCCGGAAACGGTTCTCTCGGGCCGCGGCCCCAACGAGCGCGTCGAATACCGCGCCGCCGACGATGCCCAGCGATCCGATCTCGCCGGCGAGCGCCTGCGTGCCGTCGGACGTCAGCCAGCATCGAAGCGGAAACAGTGTGTCGAGCGCGCCACGGGCTTCGACCGACCCCAAACGAAGCGGAACGGGTAAGCGAGTCAGGACTGAGTACGTCTCGAATGCAGCGTGTCCGCTTAGCGCGCACCGGGCGGCGGAGACGACGCGGCGGGCTTCGGTGTGCGCTTCGTGGTTCGGGTCAAGCGCGGCCACGGCGACGCTCGTATCGACGGCGGGCTTAGGCCTGGAGCTCATCACGCAACCGCCGAACGTGATCGTCGGTTACGACGAAGCCCTCGACCTTCTCCAAGATCGGCAAGCCATCGGCCATGAGAACGCGCCGCGATGGCGATACAGGATCGAGCCGGATGCTCACCCCGTCGACGACGAGATCGACCTCCGCGTCGGCTACCAGTCCGAGCGCGTCGCGAACGGTTTTCGGGATAACAACTCGGCCGACCCGGTCGATGGTAATGCGCATGGGAAGACAGTACCATCGTCATGCCAATTGACCCGGCTACGGCGTGAGGCGGCGCGCCATCTTGGTCGTCGCCACGCGCACGCCGACTGCTCCCATGATCGCCAGGTACGCCGCGTGGCCGAGCGCGACCATGCCCGCTTGACCGAACGCAAGGTCGCGCATCAGCGCCACGCCTTGGTACAGCGGCGTGCACTGCACCACGGTGGCTAACCAACCCGGGTAGCGGTCGAGCTCGAAGAACACGCCCGAGAACAGGAAGCTCGGGATCACGACAACGTTGACGAAGTCGAAGTCGAAATACGAGCGCATGTACGCCGCGCCGCCGGCACCCACGCCGGCGAAGGCCCAGCACACCAACGCGGCGCTCGGTAACAGCAGCACTCCTTGCCACGAGTGCACGAGCCCAAGCGCGACCATCGCCGCAAAGAAGAACGACGCGTAGATCACGCCGCGCGTCACGGCCCACGCGACCTCACCCCGAACAATGTCGGCGGGCGTAAGTGGTGTCGCCAGCATGCTGTCGAACACCTTCCAGTACTTGAGCTTGACGAAGAACATGATCGTGGTGTCGAACACTGCGCCGTTCATCGCCGCCGTCGCCATCAGTCCTGGTGCTACGAAGTCGCGGTAGCTCACGAGTTGACCACCGGGTGCGCCGATCTTGCCGACGAGGTCGCCGACGCCGATCCCGATGGACAGCAGGAACAGGAACGGCTCGACGATGCCGACGGCGAAGATGAGCCACAACCGCCGGTACGCGAGCGCGTTGCGCTCGAGGACGCGCAGCGGCCCGCTCGGGAGGAGCTCGGCGACCTTCACGGTGCGAGCCGCCGAGAGAACGTTTGCCGGGCCGCCAGCCAGCCACCGACGGCCAGGATCATGAGGATCAAGAGGTGGGCGGCGATTGGCCCGAGGCCGGGGCTGCGTCCGGTCGTTGTCGCCCGCAGCAGTTCGACGCCGTGGTAGAGCGGAGACAACTGCACGAGTGGCTGGCCCCATCCCGGCAGACTCGCGATCGGGAAGAAGGTGCCCGAGAACAAGAAGAGCGGCATCACGCCGACGCGCATGATGACGGGGAACGATCGGTCGTTGTCCGTGAAGGTCGACCAGGAAGCGACCGGCGCGGAAATCGCGACGACGAATAGCACCGCGAGCACCGGGCTCAGGACGGCCCACCACGACTCGATCGCGCCGAGTGGCACGGCGACGACGAGAAAGGCGAGGGTGGTGGCTGCGGCTCGCAGCGCCTCCCAAGCCAGGTGGCCACCGAGCACGTCGGTGGTTCCCAGCGGACTGGCGATCATGGCGTGGTAGCGCTTGTCCCACTTGGTGCCGCTCATGACCCACCACAGCGAGTCACCGACCGCGGACTGCAGGATGCTCGCGGCGAGCAAGCCCGGCGCGACGAACTGCATGTACGACAACCCGTCAAGCGCCGCGCTCGAACGGTCGTCGACATAGCCGCCCACGCCTGCGCCCATCGCGACCAGAAAGAGCAGTGGCGAGACGAAGGCGCTGAAGGCGATGCCGTGCCACAGCCGGCGCATGATGAGCGCCTCGCGTTCGACGAGGCGTCCGACGCGAGCCGCGGCGGTCATTCGAGTGCCCGTCCCGTCAACACGAGGAATACGTCTTCGAGCGTGCCGCGCCGGACGAGCGCCGACTCGGTGCTGACGCCGCGGTGAGCGAGGGCGTGCACGGTGGCATCGCCGTCGGCGGTGTACAGCACGATGCGGTCGGTCAGGCGCTCGACGCGGTCCACGATTCCGTCGACCCGCTCGTATGCGTGCTGGTGGTCCGCGGGGTCGAGAAAGCGCAGTTCGACCACCTCGCGCGTCGAGTAGCGGCGAATCAGTTCCCGCGGCGAGCCCTCCGCCACGATGTGGCCGCCGTCGATGATCACGAGGCGATCACACAGCTGCTCCGCTTCGTCCATGTAGTGACTTGTGAGCACGATGGTGACGCCCTGGCGCTTCAGCTGGTAGAGGCGTTCCCACAACAGGTGGCGGGCTTGCGGGTCGAGGCCGGTCGTCGGCTCGTCGAGCAACAGCAGCTCGGGATCGTTGATGAGGCCACGCGCCACGGCCAGGCGCCGCTTCATGCCTCCGGAGAGCGGGTCGACCTTCTCATTGGCACGGTCGGCGAGTTGGAAGAAGTGCAACAGCTCCTCGGCGCGTTCCCGGATCACCGCGCGTGGCAGGCCGAAGTAGCGGCCGTAGATCATCAGGTTGTCCAGCACGCTCAGCTCGAAGTCGAGGTTGTCCTCCTGCGGCACCGAGCCAAGGCGTGCGCGGATCTCGGAGCCGCTCACCTCCGGGTCCAGGCCGAGGACGCGCAGGTGGCCTCCGGTGCGCGGCGAGGTGCACGCAATCATGCGCATCGTCGAGCTCTTGCCCGCGCCGTTGGGGCCGAGGAGTCCGAAGGTCTCACCCGGCTCGACGACGAAGTCGATCTCGTCGACGGCGATCACATCGTCGAAGCGCTTCGAAAGACCGGTGGCTTCCACGAGTGACACGAGGGGTGACGGTAGGCGCCACCCCGATAGTGGACGAGTTGTTTTATCCGGGGTCGGTTGTCATCAGGCGGACGAACTCAGCGTCGTCGTCCATGTTCCACCGCTCGATGTATTCCTCGTCGGTGAGTGATCTGCGAACGGCGACGTTGCGTTCCGCGCCCTGACCCGTGAGCCAGCGCAGCTTTGGTCTGTCAGTGCTGATCGCCTCCGCGATGCAGTCGGCCACTTCGTCGGCGGTTGACGCGTGTGCGAGTTCGGCCATCACGAACTGGACCAGCCGGTTGCGTTTGGGTGCGTAGGGGCCCGTCGGCGGTGTCCTGTCGACCTTGCCCCAGATCGGCGTCATGATGGCGCCCGGCTCGACGATCGCAACGCGAATGCCGAAAGGTGCGACCTCGACCGCCAGCGCTTCCGACGCCGCTTCGAGCGCGTACTTCGAAGCCGCGTACGGCGCCATCGTCGGGGTGACAACTCGCCCCGCCTGACTGGTCACCTGCACGATGCAGCCGGCGCCACGCTCGCGCATCGACGGCAGGACGGCCTTCGTGCAGCGGAGGGCGCCGAAGAAGTTGGTCTCCATGACCTCGCGAAAGTTCTCGAGCGGCACCTCTTCGACGGGCCGTGCGTCGCCACCGAGGCCGGCGTTGTTCACGAGAATGTCGACGCCGCCATGCTCGGCGAACACGTCTTTGAACAACACGTCGACCGACGCGTCGTCGTTCACGTCGAGCGCTCGAACCTCGATGCCTTCGGGCAGGTCCGCTGCCGCTGGGTTCCGCATCGTCGCGACGACGTGGTGACCGTCCTGCGCGAGTCGTAGCGCCGCCGCCTGACCAATGCCGGTGCTGCACCCTGTGACTACTGCGATGCCCATTTGCCTGCCTCCCGCGGTTGACCGACCCTACGTGGTCGAGGCGTCTCGGCCGCCTTCGAGCCAGGCTCGAAATTCGGGGTCGAGGCGCGCGGCCCGCTCTTCGTACTGTGCGAGTTCGTCTTCGGTGAGTAGGTCGCGCCAGCGGCCGTTGGTGCCCTTGAAAATGAACCGGCTCGAACCACCTTCGAAAAATCCGCCTGAGAGTCGTCCAGTTCCGGCCGCGTCCGCGGCGAGCGCTTCCTGTTTCATGGCGTCGAATGTGGTGACGCGGACGACCTCGGCGAGTTGCTCGGGCGTCAGTTCGAGACCGAGAAACGCCGCGAGACGCGCTATCTCCGTGGTGGGATCGGCCTTGAGGTCGGCGTGGTGCAGGAGCAAGACGTTCGGCCGATCGCGCGCCGTCCACCACGTTCCGAGGTGATGGTGATGCGACCAGAACGGCCAGCCGTCTTCCTCCCAGTCGAACCAACCCCGGCTGATCCAGGCCCTCCACAACGCGTGGGCGTCGCCGTCGAAGCGCGGCAGCGGTTCTCCGGGACGGTCACCGTCATTTAACGCCGCCATGGCCACGTCGGTATAGGCGTCGTAGTGGTTGAGCAGCGACATGAAGACGTCGCGGGTGTCGCGGCCGACGACGACAAAGCGCACGCGGTCGTCCCACCGAATGCCGTCGAGAGCGAGGTGGCTCTTTAGAAACCGCCGATGCGGCTGTGCGTTGGCCGCCGCCGCCGTCGACTCGATCGGGCCCGTGAAGCGGGCGTCGATCCACGGCGACAGGTCGCGCGTCATCGGCTGGTCTGGCCCGTGGAGCAGCGCGCATGCGATCCGTTGCGTCCACGTGGTGCCGCACTTGTACGGCGTCGTGATGACTATGTCATCGTCGCGATACGGCACGTGATCCCACCGCGTCGAGTCGAGATGGTGGTGTTGGTAAACGCGCGTGCCTGCCAACGCGGGTGCGCCGGTCACTTCCCTTCGGCTTCCCACCGCGCGTTGGCTTCTTGGAAGCGACGCAGCGTGCCGTCGACGTCGCGCGGCGCTTCGGTGAAGGTCTCGAAGTCCCACTCCGATCGTCCTGGGCCGAAGAAGTCGCCGCCGTAGACGTGGATGGCAACCGCGAACTCGCGGCGGGTGTTCGATACCGAGTGGATGGCGTCGTGGCCGAGAACCAACACGTCGCCCGCCGAGACCTCCCGTCCTCCGGCTGCCTCGATCGTGTCACCGGCCCGCCGGTAGAAGGCGTTGTCTTCCACGCCGCCGTACAAACCGATCACCGCCCACATCTGGTGGTCGTGCGGGTTGAGCACCATGCCCGGAGTCCACGCCACTTGCAGCACGGTGAGGTCCGGCGCGTTGTGCAGCGTCGTGATGCCGCCGCGCTCTACCGCGGGCAGCGCCGCGCCCAGCGCGGTCGGCTCCGATACCAACTGGTCCAGCACATCGCGAGTAGCCAGCGAAGGCGACGTCTCGTGGAGCGACGTCTTGAAGCGCTCCACGATGGTCTCGACGTCGAGTTTCATGGTGTAACTATGCCGCGGCTTCGTCGCCCTCGGAAGTGAACGAGTGCCATAGCTCGGCGTAGCGGGGGCTGGTGCGCAGCAGCTCGTCGTGCGGGCCGACGGCTACGACGCGACCTTCGTCGATCACGAAGATGCGGTCGGCGGTACGGGCCGTGGGTAGGCGGTGGGCGACCAGGATCGTGGTGCGCCCTTGGGCGACGACACCCATCGCCCGTTGGACCTCGGCCTCGGTTTGCAGGTCGAGGTTCGAGGTCGCTTCGTCGAGCAGCAGGATGACCGGATCGACGAGCCGGGCGCGAGCCAGCGAGATCAGCTGGCGCTGCCCGGCAGACAGGCTGCGGCCGCGCTCCTTCACGTGCGACAGGTAGCCGAGTGGCATCCGGGCGATGAAGTCGTGCGCGCCGACGGCACGGGCGGCCTCTTCGACTTCGGCGTCGGTGGCGTCGGGTCGGCCGTAGGCGATGTTGTCGCGGATCGTGCCGGTGAACAGGAACGCTTCTTGGGGCACGATGCCGAGCTGGCGGCGGTAGGCGGAGCTGTCGAGGTCGCGCAGATCGTGGCCGTCGACCCTCACAACGCCCGCCGTCGGATCGTAGAAGCGGGCGACGAGCTTGACGATCGTCGACTTGCCGGCGCCCGTCTCGCCGACCAGCGCCACGGTCTCGCCCGGGCCGATGACAAGGTCCGCGCCCGTCAACGCCTCGTTGATCGCGGTGGCGTACTTGAAGTGCACGCCCTCGAAACTGATCTCGCCGCGGAGCCGGCCTGGGTCCACAGGCGACACTGCTTCCGGTGTGGTGGTGGCCGTCGTCATGAGCTCGTCGATCTTGTTCATCGACGCCGTGGCCTGTTGCCAGGAATCGAAGACCTGCGAGATCTGCTGGATCGGCGCGAAGAACAAGTCGAGGAACAGCACGAAGCTGATGACGGTGCCGACGGTGACGACGTCGGAGCGCACGAACGACGAGCCGAAACCGAGCACCGCGGCGGCCGTGAGCTGGCCGACGAGGAGCACGAACGGGAAGTACAGCGAGATGTAGCGCTGCGCCTTCACGCGGGCGGCGAGATAGTCGCTGTTCACGTCGCGGAACCCGGAGATGTTCTTGTCCTCGCGGGTGTACGCCTGCGTGACCCGAACACCGGACAGGCTCTCCTGGAAGTTGGCGTTGACCGCGGCGATGCGGTCCCGCGCTTCGGCGTAGGTCACCGACGACTTGCGCTGGTACACGAACGTCGCCAGTAGCAGCGGCGGGAGCGCGCCGGCGGCGACGAGGGCGAGCTTGGGCGAGAGCACGGCAAGGAACACGAACACGCCCGTGCAGGTGAAGAGGCTGACGATGGCGCTGACGAGTCCGGTCTGCAGAAGTTGCTGCAGCGAGTCGATGTCGGTGGTCATGCGCGTCATCACGCGTCCGGCCATCTCACCGTCGTAGTAGTCGAGCGACATGCGCTGCAGGTGGGCGAAGACGCGAATGCGCAGCGCATACAGCAGTCGCTCCGCTGTGCGGCCGGTTATGCGGGTGTAGCTCGTCGTCGTCACCCAGCGGAAAAGCGCGACGAGCGTGAAGCCGGCGGTCGCCAGCCACAGCGGACCGCTGTCGAAACGGCGCACGCCGTGGTCGACGCCGTACTTCACCGAGAACGGGCCAAGCAGGGTGAGCACGGCGTCGAAGGCCACGAGGGCGAAGCCGAGCGCAAGCCAGCGCGTGTACGGCGCGATGAAACGTCGGAGGCTGAACGACCCCGTGGGCGACGCCTCGCGAGCCACGTCGACCTTGGGGTCGTCGTTCGGCTCCGGCAGCTTGGCCAGGCCGGCGAGAAGTTCGGGCGTGGGGGCCAGGCTGCCACCCCAACCGCCGGCTCCGCCGCCACCGCCGCCGGGTCCGCCGATGCGGGGCGGCGCGGCCGTCGCCGTCGCCCGGGGTCCTTCCTCGGCCGCTTCGTACGGCCAAGCGGACGCGGTCACTCCGCCGAGGCGCAGCGATTCGGTCGGCGCGTCGACAACTGCTTGCTCGACGCTGTCATCGGGTCCGGCCAAAAGCGCCCGGTACAAGGCCGAGCGGCGGATCAGTTCTTCGTGCGTGCCCATGTCGTCGACCGCGCCATCGTCGACCACGACGATGCGGTCAGCGAGTCGCAGCGTCGAGCGACGATGGGCGACGAGGATTGTCGTCCGGCCGGCCATCAGGTGACGGAGCGTGTCGTGGATCTCTTCTTCGGTCTTGGCGTCGATCGACGACGTGGCGTCGTCGAGCACGAGCGCCGCGGGGTCGGTGAGCAGCGCGCGGGCGAGCGCGACGCGCTGACGCTGACCGCCCGACAGCGTCAGACCGCGTTCGCCGACGACCGTGTCGTAGCCGTAGGGGAGGGCGCGGATAAATACGTCGGCTTCGGCGGCTACGGCCGCCGCCTCGATCTCGTCGTCGGTGGCCCCGGGTCGGCCGTAGGCGATGTTGGCGCGCAGCGAGTCCGAGAACAGGAACGGGTCCTCGAACACCACGCCGACGCCGCGTCGCAACGAGTCGAGCGTGACGTCGCGTACGTCGACGCCGTCGATGGTGACCGATCCCGAGGCCACGTCGTAGAAGCGCGGGAGCAACAGGGCGACGGTCGACTTGCCCGATCCGCTCGCACCGACGAGTGCCACCGTTTCGCCAGGCGCGACGTCGAGGCTGAAGCCCTTGAGCACCGGCTCGCTCACCGTGTAGCCGAAGGTGACGTTGTCGAACACCACGTGGCCCGCGCCGCGCACGAGCGCCGGCGCGTCCGGCTTCTCGGTAATGGTCGGGTTGGCGTCGAGGATGTCAAGCAGGCGCTCGGCACCGGCCCGGGCTTGCTGCCCGATCGCCAGCAGCTGGGCGAACATGCGGACGGGCGCCACCAGCTGCACGAGGTACGACGAGAACGCGGTGAAGGCACCGAGGCTGAGCTGGCCGTGCAAGGCCAGCCAGCCCCCGTAGCCGAGTACCGCCACCTGGCTCAGCACGGGAATCGACTGCATCATCGGCGTGTAGCGAGCCTGCAGGCGATTGAGGCGGACGCGCGACGCGTAAAGGTCACGGCTGACCTGCGCGAGGTCGGCGAGCTCGCGCTGCTCTTGGCCGAAGCCCTTCACGATGCGAACGCCGGTGACCGACTCGTCGACGACACCCGCGACTTCAGCGGCGCGTTGTTGGGCGTGCCACGAAGCGGGGAAGATCGCTTGGCGCAGACGCATGGCCACGACGAACATCAACGGGATCGCGAGCAAGGCGACGAGGGTGAGCTGGAGCGACGTGGTCGCCATTACGACCAGCGCCACGATGAGCAAGATGAGGTTGCCGAGCATGATCGGCAGGAACGTCAACATCCCGTTGATCAGCGCGGTGTCGCTCGACGCGCGGCTCACGAGTTGACCGGTCTGGAGGTTGTCGTGACTGGCGAAGTCGAGGCGTTGCAACCGTTCGTACACCGCGTTGCGCAGGTCGTACTGCACGTCGAGCGCGACCCGTCCGCCGGCGTAGCGGCGCACGAACGCCAGCCCGAACGACACGATGCCAGTCAAGATGAGCAGGATCATCCAGGGCGCCAGCGGGCGCCGGTGGTGGATGATGACGTCGTCGATGATGGTCTTGGACCACAGCGGCGCGAGCGCAGTGAGGCCTTGGCCGATCACTGCGGCGCCGAACGCCGTGATGACGTTGCGCTTGTGTGCCAGCAAGAACGGCGCCATGCGCCGGATCCATCCGCCCGCATCTTTCGGCGCCGGTTCCGGTGTCGGGCGGGCGTGCGCCGCTGCGGTCACGCGGCGTTCCGATCGCGGCGCGTCACCAACGCCTGGTGTAAGGCCACGAGTCCGTCGAGCGCGCGCCGCGCTGTCTTTGCGTCGGCGCCGCCGAGCAGTTCTTGAACGGCGGCACCCATCGCGGCTTGCGCGTCCTCGTAGGCCTGCGCGCCCTCAGCGGTGATCCCCAGCGAGACACCGCGGCGGTCGCCGTCGACGTCGGAACGCTCGACCCAACCCTTGGCGACGAGTCCGTCGAGCAAGCCGGTGAGCGAGGGGCGGGTCACGTCGGCGGCGAGCGCGATCCGGCTCGCACGATCCGGGCTGTTGGCGATGAGCGTGAGCACCCGGTACTGCGGCAGCGTCATGCGCTCCAGCGCCTTCTCCAGCGTGCGGCTCGCAAACGCCAACCCCTTCACGGCCGAAATCAGTTCGTCATCCACATAGTTAGGGTACCAAACTACCTACGGGACTCAGTAACCCGATGAGCTGCTCGGTGCCCCATTCAGACTGGACGACGACGTCGTGCCAGGTCAGCCGCCCGCATTGCCAACGGGTGATCGTCGTGACAAGGGTCTGCCGGCGAGCGTCGTATATCGGCTGGTCCTTGTGCTGCTGGCCGTCGAGTTCGACGAAGATCCCTAGCTCCGGCCACGCAAGGTCGAGGCGGGCGACGAGCCTGCCTGTGGCCGGGTCGTAGACCCGGTGCTGCCGCACCGGCGTCGGCAGGCCCGCGCGTCGAATGAGTTGGATCGCCAGCGTCTCGAGCAGCGAGTCCGTGTGCGGTACATCGAGCCCACCTCTGTTCCGAATCACACGCCGCATGCGCCGCGCAGCGACCGTGTTGCCCGTTGCCCACGCCGCAAGCTGCTCACGCGTGACGTGATGCTTGCGAAGACAGAACTCGAGCGCCTGCTCCGAAACGTCGTCGGCGAGGCGGCCGGCCAACTCAAGCAACGTGTCGGCAGCAGTCGTGCAGAACACCTGAGCGATGCTGACGGTTGCAGTCGGCATGGCTGTCTTGCGTGACACGCCGTCTCGGCGGCTGTTGCACGAGCGCGGGACCCAGACCTCGGGTTCGCCAGCAGCAATATTGTCGAAGCGGAACAACTCGCCGGCGAGCAGGCCGTGACACACGCCGCTCGTCACGAGCGCCGTGGCCCTCCCGATGTCGAGTGCCGACGGTGGCTCCGGTCCACGGCCGACAACGCCATGAACGACTTGCGTCCACCGGCCTCGCTTTACGGCCCAACGAATGTGGTCCTCGGACTTGCCGCTCGCGAGCACGCGCTCGACTGTGCGAAGTTCCCGCACACTTCTGTCCCTTCACGGTTGGTGCAGAAACCGGTGCGATCGAAGTCGGATCACACCGGAAAGTGCACCATCTGGTGCGTGAGGGGAGTGGCGTTGCGGAGGTTACGCGAGGGGTGTGTCGAAGAGGGGCGCTACCTCGAGGTCCCGTTGCACGAACGTTGCTGCGCTTTGGTCCCACATCGCAGCCTCGAGCTTGGCGCGGGCTTCCACGTCCCACAGATCCTCGAGCATCTCATCGGGGCAGAAGCGCACCGCCGGCATCGACGCCTCGAGTTGCTTGGCGAGCGTCGTCTTGCCGCAGCCAGGGAGGCCGCAGATGACGACGAAGCGCGCCGTCAACCTTGGAGGGCTTCGTGGTGACGGATGACCTCGGCGATGATGAAGTCGAGAAACGCCGCGGCGAACTCCGGATCGAGCTGCGCCTCTTCGGCCAGTTGCCGTAGCCGCGCCACCTGCCGGGCTTCGCGGGCGGGGTCAGCCGGCGGCATGCCTTGGGCCGCCTTCAATCGACCGACGCGCTGCGTGCACTTGAACCGCTCGGCTAGCAAATGGACGAGCGCGGCGTCGAGGTTGTCGATGCTGGAGCGGAGCTCCTCGAGCTCTTCGAGCGCCGCGGGATCCGGACGTGACATGCGAACATGCTCTCATGAGCTTTGACAACCGCGTGACGCAGATGCTCGGCGTCGAGATTCCCATCGTGCAGGCGCCCATGGGATGGATCGCCCGGTCGCAGCTGGCGTCGGCCGTGTCGAACGCTGGTGCCATGGGGATCATCGAGACGTCGTCGGGCGAGCTCGACAACGTCAAGGACGAGATCCGCAAGATGCGCGATCTGACCGACAAGCCCTTCGGCGTCAACATCGCGCAAGCATTCGTGCGCGACCCGGCGATCGCCGAGTTCGTGATCGACCAAGGCGTGAAGTTCGTCACGACCTCCGCCGGCAGCCCGACCAAGTACACGTCGGTGCTGAAGGAAGGAGGGCTGACGGTCTTCCACGTCGTGCCCAACCTCACTGGAGCGATGAAAGCCGTCGACGCCGGCGTCGACGGCCTCATCGTCGAGGGCGGCGAGGGTGGCGGTTTCAAGAGCCCGCGCCCGATCGCGTCGATGGTGCTGCTGCCACTGATCCGGTCGAAGACCGATGTGCCGATCATCGCTGCGGGAGGCTTCATTGACGGGGCGACGATGGCGGCGGCGCTGGCCATGGGTGCAGAGGGCATCCAGATGGGCACGCGCATGGTCAGTTCGGCGGAGTCGCCCGTCCATCAGAACTGGAAAGACGCGATCGTGGCCGCGGGGGAGGACGACACCGTCGTACTTGGACGCGCCGGACGCATGGCGATGCGGGCGCTGCGCACCGATCGCACGAACGCACTCGAGTTCGAGACCGAAGGCGAACCCATGGCGGCGTTCGGCGACGCGATGAAGCTCTACTTTGGCGGCGACATGGAAGCCGGCATCGCGCTCGGCGGGCAAGTGATGGGACGCATCGAAGCGGTGCGCCCGGTGGCCGACGTCATCAACGAGACCTCTGCCGACTGCCTGGCCATCATCGAGGCGTTGGCCAAGCAGTACCCGCGGTAGCGGCTACGGAAGGCCAGACGACCGTTCGCAGTTGGTGGCGGTGTCGTTGCCCGGGCCTGCCGAGCAGCGGTCGTTGGTGCCGGCGCCGCCGTTGAGCGTGTCGTCGCCGTCGTTGCCGTAGAGCCGATCGTTGCCGGCGCCGCCGTTGATACCGTCGTTGCCCTTGCCGCCACAGATGACGTCGTCGCCGCCGAGGCCGCTGATGGTGTCATTGCCGCCGCCGCCGGAAATGACGTCAGGCCCTGTCGTGCCGGTCAGCGTGTCGTCCCTGAATGTGCCCTTAATCGTGGGGTTGTCGCACGGACCGGTCCCGGGCGTCGTCGTCGTGGTCGTGCCACCGCCGCCGGTCGTGGTCGTGGTCGGCCGTGTCGTCGTCGTTGTGGGACCGGCTGTGGTGGTCGTGTTGCCGGCCGCGAAGGAGATGGGGTGCTGCGCGACGTGGGCGGAGCCGGTGTCGCGGGCAACCATGTAGCAGTTGTTCGCCGGGATACAACTCGTGCTCGAGTTGATGTTGTGCAGGGCCGGGACCTGCGTGGTGAAGCCCCCGGTGTTGTTGACCTCCGCGGCGCCGACGTTGCGGCACGTCGGTGGGGCGCCCGCTTTGCACTGCTGGATGATGACGGTGTCGTTCGGCGTAAACCCGGTTCCGGACGCGTTCACGACCTGTGCGTTCGTGAGATTGCTGTCGGGACTGATGTCCAGCTGCGCGTCGGCACCGCTCGCCGCGCCGACGCTGAGCGTCAGGAACGATCCGATGGCGAGAGCGATGACAGTCCCGATGAGCCGCTGGTGGCGTTTGCGCATCTCGCAACACTCGCCCAGCCGTGATCTGCGGTCAAGCGGCTGCCGTACCCTTGAGACGTGACAACCCTCGAAAACGCCCGAGCGTCGCTGGATTTCTCCGGTCTCGTAGGCCAACTTCGGGACACGTTCGACAGTCGCGTGACGCGTCCGCTGGCGTGGCGGCATCAGCAGCTCACGCAAATGGAGAAGCTGCTCGTCGAGAACGAAGACGAGCTCATCGCCGCCTTGGCCTCCGACCTGGGCAAGCCGGCGATCGAAGGCTGGGTCACGGACCTCAAGTTCACCCGTGGCGAAATCACCCTGCAGCCGGCGGCTGGCACCGGCCATCGCCGCGGGCTGCGCCGTGGTCGGCAAGCCGAGCGAACTCGCGCCGGGTGATCGCCCGCGCCGCGGCCGAACACCTCACTGCGGTCACGCTCGAGCTCGGCGGCAAGAGCCCGGTCATCGTCGCCACGACGCCGACCTGAAGGTGGCGGCCAATCAGATCGCGTGGGGCAAGTTCCTCAACGCCGGTCAAACTTGCGTCGCCCCTGACCACCTCCTGGTGCACGAGGACGTCGTCGACGAGTTCAGCGACCTGTCCCCGACTCCCCTACGCCGCCAAAGGCTGACGAAGCCGACCCGAATGGATCCGCCGTTGCTCTACCCGCCGTTCACGAAGCTGAAGAAGTGGATCTTGCGCCAGGCCTTGACGCGTCTGTAAGAGCCGCGGCGGTCTCCTCGTCGGCGGGCAGAAATGTTTCGATGACGAGTTCCGACGTGGTTGCGTCGACGGCGCTGCCGAAGGTGGCGATCAGGCTGACGAAGCGCAGCGTGGTGTCGCCGCGCCGCAGCTCCATGGTGACGGCGAGTCCCAGGTCGGACTCGGGTTCGGCGGGGATGTCGCCGACATAGCCGCGCAACTCGTCGGCGAGGGCGGCCAATACGGGGTCGCCGAGCGCGTCGATTTGACGCTGCAGGTTGCCGAGCACGTGGTGCGCCATGGCGCCGAGATTGCCGATGCGCGGCGCCAAGCCTTCAGGATGCAGGCACACGCGCAAGACGTTTAGCGGTGGCGCCAGCAGTTCGGCGGGCACACCTTCGACGAGCAACATCGCCGCCTTGTTGGCGTGTACGAGGTTCCAGTGCCGATCGACGACCAGCGCGGGCCACGGCTCATGCGCCTCCAACACCCGCGTTATGGCCGCCATGGTGGCGCGCTGTTCGGGCGCGTTGAGCGGTGCGTCGCCGAACACCGGTGCGAAGCCCGCCGCCAGGAGAAGCCGATTGCAGTCCCGCATCGGCACGCTCATGGCGCGTCCGAGATGAAGCAACATTTCGCGGCTCGGCTGCGCGCGGCCCGTCTCCACGAAGCTCAAGTGGCGCGTCGACACGCCGGCGCGGTTGGACAACTCGAGCTGGCTCATCCGCCGGTGCATGCGCCATTGGCGCAGCAGCGCGCCCGCCCGACTGGGGGATTCAACTTCGACATCCTCAACCGGTAGCGCCGTCATGGGGTCGAAGGTAACGAACCTGCTTACCCGTGACCATGACGTGGGAGGTAATTGGCTCGATGACCCAACAAGCGCAGGGTGGTCGCCATGGACACCCTTCAATCACGCGAAGAAATCATCGACGCCTTCCAGGCGGTGCTCAGCCGGTTCTCGAATCTCGTGCGACCGCTCAGCGCCGACCAACTCGCCACCCCGAGTCGCTGCGAGGGCTGGAACGTGGGCGATGTGGCCGGCCACTTCGTCGGCTCGATCGCCGAGATCGCCGCCGGCGAGATCGAAGGCCAGGGCACGCCGCCGGTCACGAAACGCCAAGTCGAGGCGCGCAAGGGCCATACAGGTACACAGTTGGCCGACGAACTCGACGCCGCAGCGGCGACGGTGCCCGCGCTTGTCGCGGCCTTCGGGGACGACGCCTGGGACGCGCCGCTCGCCGGCTTCAACGGCACGCTCGGCCAAGGCGTCGAGGCGTTGCTCTTCGACGGTGCTGTACACGCCGACGACATCGACAGCGCTCTCGGCCTCGGGCACCATCCCACCCACGAAGAGTTGGTCGCCGCGGTGTCGCACGTTGCGTTCCACCTCGACGATCAAGGTTGGGGCCCAGCCACGCTGGCGCTCGACGGCATGCCGGAAGTCGAGATCGGCGGCGGCGGGCCTCGCGTCACCGGCAATCCCGGTCTGTTCGTCCTGGCGGCCACCGGTCGCGGCAACCCCGCAGATTTCGGCCTCGACGACACGGTGAACATCTATCGCTAAAGCGATACATGTTCACCGTCGCATCTTTGGTGCCTCCGCCCTTCGGGCTCCGCCACTGAGTCCGGCGGGGACCCAGCCCCGCCGGCAGGCTCACGTCGGTTGAAAACTTCGGCAGGCCGCAACCTACGATCACGGCCATGAGTGAACTGGGTTTTGACGGCAAGGTAGCGATCATCACGGGTGCGGGCGGCGGTCTCGGCCGCTCGCACGCGCTGGAGTTGGCGAAGCGCGGCGCGCTGGTCGTGGTCAACGACCTCGGCGGAGCGACCGACGGCACCGGCTCTTCGGAGACCGCGGCCGAAGCCGTCGTCAACGAGATCAAGGCCGCCGGGGGTGAGGCCGTCGCCAACTACGACAGCGTCGGTACGCCCGAAGGCGGCGCGGCGATCGTGCAAACGGCGATCGACGCCTACGGGCGCATCGACATCGTCGTGAACAACGCCGGCATCCTGCGCGACAAGTCGTTTCACAACATGACGCCCGACCTGCTCAACCCGGTCATCGATGTGCACCTCAAGGGCGCGTTCCACGTGACCCAGCCGGCGTACATCCGCATGCGCGAGCAGGGCTACGGCCGCATCGTCAACACGACGTCGCCGGCGGGTGTGTTCGGCAACTTCGGTCAGACCAACTACGGCGCCGCCAAGATGGGCCTCGTGGGCTTCACTCGCGTGCTGGCGGTTGAAGGCGCCAAGAACAACATCAAGGCCAACGCCATCTCGCCCGTCGCCAAGACCCGCATGACCGAAGACCTGCTCGGCCCGATGGCCGACAACCTCCTGCCCGAGCACATCACGCCGGTCGTGGCGTGGCTGGCGCACGAGGACTGCCCGGTGTCGGGTGAGGTGTACTCGTGCGGCGGCGGCCGCGTCGCCCGCATCTTCATCGGCGTGGCGCCCGGCTACGCCAATAAGGACCTCACGGTCGAAGACGTGCGCGACAACTTCGAGAAGATCCGCTCGGAGGAGGGCTATATCGTGCCGACCAACCTCGGCGAAGAAACGATGCTCATGATGAAGGCGCTCAGCTAAGAGAGCGTCAGTCACTAGGTGACGACAACCGTGCCGATCATCTTCGGATGAATGAGGCACGCGTAGGGATAGGTGCCCGGCTTCGAGATCCGCAGGGTGTATTCCAGGTACGGACCGGCACCGACCAAACCGCTTGACCAGAACCCCTCGCCGTCGTAGGTGCCACCGTCGAGCTTCTGTATGCCTTCGGCGTCTTCGTCCTCTTCAGGTATCGGAGGCGCTCCACCGGCGGGCTCCGAGACCTTCGGATTCAGTCGCACGCTCTTGGCTCCGAACTGGATAATCGGCAAGTACGGCGGCACATCGAAGCTGACACTGTGATCAGAGCCAATGAACTTCCAGGTAATCGGCGCGCCCGCTTTGGCGCGGATCGTGCGCGGCACGAACTCGTTGATCGAGCCGTGGATCGGCGTGGGTAGCCCGGCAAACGGACCTGAGACGCGCTCGCCCTCGATGGTCACCGTATTCGTGCGTACGGCGTCGCGGTAGGTCTTTTCGAGCGGTAGCGCGACGTCCTCGGCCTCCTCTCGCGCGGCGCGCCGCACAGCGCCGGCGGACGGTACGTCGGTGCCGGGTTTGCGCACTTGCACTTCCGAAAGCTGGCCGGGGCCGTGCACCGCGCAATAGAAGAAGTACGTGCCTGGCTTGGTGTCCTCCGCGATCTGCATCTCGAACGTGTTTCCTCGCGGGCCTTCGTAGGGGAGGATGCCGCTGCTGTAGAAGCTCTGCGTTCCGTCGAACGCGGGCTGCTCTTGCTGCGCCTTGGAACACGGCTTGCTCGCGTCCTCAGGCGGCGTGCCGGACTTGAGGAAGCAGGGTTGGCTGACGTTTTGCGCCAGGCCGTCGGTCTCCTCGTCGAACGCGAACAGCAAGTCCTCGAACAGGGGGTCGGTCGCCTCGTTGATCTGTTCGTTGATCTCGGCGAAGGGCTGGCTCGTGGGGTTGTCGATGTCGCCGAGGAAGGCGTATTTCGCCTGAAGGGATCGGTAGGCCTTCAACACCTGGTCGCGTTTGCTCGCGGGTTTGGCGGCTTTCAGCGCGACCGCGAAGTCTTGAAGTGTCGCGTCGCCGGGTTCCTCTGGGTTCACAAGATCTGGGTTACTGGCGACCATGTCGTCATAGGTGAGGAAGAGGTCCAACCAGTCGCTGACGGGCACCAACGTCTTGTTCACCGAGGTGCCGCCGGTAATCGTGTGCGGCTCGCCCGTCCACGTCTGTTTGAACACCACGGTCTGACCCGGCAGCACCGAAACCGATTTCGGAAAGTTGTTGGCGAGGAACATCGCGAACTCGTCGCTGCTGTAGTCCACGAGCACTTCGCGCTGATTCGAATCGTTGCCGCCACAAGCCCCGATGAGCACCACTGCCGCCGCCGCTGACACCACTCGCCTGAACATGCCGCCGAACATAGGCCACGATGGTGCCCGTGATGAGCGTTCTCAATACACCGCTGTCAATCGGGACGATGACCGTGCGGAACCGGTTGTACCGCGCGCCCGTCCTCGAAGGCGCGGGCGACGGTCCCGATGCCGGCGAGCAGTACGCCAAGCACTTCGTCGAGAACGCACGCCACGGCGTCGGCATGATCATCCAGGGCGCGTCGTGCGTCACCGCTGAAGGCCGGTCGGGCCCGGGCATGTCGTGTGTCGACACCCGGGAAAAGGTGATGCGGTTCGCGCCGATGGTCGAGGCCGTGCACCGCGAGGGCGCGGCGATCGTCCTTCAACTCGGGCACGGTGGGTTGTACGCCATGGAGGCATGGCACGAGCCCTACGCCTCGCAGCGGACCAAGCCCCTTGCCGCGCCGTCGAAGGTGCCGTGGCAGATCAAGATCGCGTTTCGAGGTGTGCCCGTGCAGGCGATGAGCACGGCCGAGGTATACGCGCTCGTCGATCGGTACGGGCGTATCGGGGAGTGGGCGCGGGAAGCGGGCTACGACGCCGTCCAACTCGGCAACTCAAATGCCAAGTTGCTCGACCAGTTCCTGTCGCCGTTCTACAACCGCCGGACCGACGAGTTCGGCGGCTCATTGGAGAACCGGGCGCGCATCCTGCGACTCATTCGCGCATCGATCGCCGAACACGCCGGCGCCGACTACCCATGCCTGGTGAAGGTCGCGTCCGAAGTCGGCGGGATTCCGTTCACGAAGCACACCTCGTTCGAGGACGCGCTGGCGCTCTCGCCGCTGCTCGAGGAGTGGGGATTCGACGCGCTGACACCGTGTGAGGTGTCCGCGTTCCCGGACACGACCTTGTGTCGCGGCGGCGTGCCCGACGGTCTGTGGACGAACAAGGGCATGGCGAAACGGTTGCGCGCAGCCGCTCCGACGCGACTGAAGCGAGCGACGCTCAAGGCGGGTGCGTGGTATGGCGGCAAGCGAGCGCCGTACAAGCCGATCTGGAACCACCATCTGTTCTCTGCGGTCTCGCAGCGCGTTTCCATCCCGGTGTTCGCCGTCGGCGGCATTCGAACCGCGGCGGAGGTCAACGAAATCCTCGACGCTGGCGACGCCGCCATGGTCGGCATCGGCCGGCCGTTCTACGCCGAGCCTGATCTGGCGGCGCGCATCCTCGAATCGGATGACGCGCCGCGGCTATGCCTCAACTCGAACAAGTGCGTGTCAGCTCAGATGCTCGGGATGAAAGGCGTCTGTTACAACCCCGCCGTCGAGAAGCGGCGGTCGGTTTCGTAGCGGCGCTACTTGGAGAGGCGCTTGGCCAGCAGTTCCTTGCCCTGCTGCGCGCCCTTGGTGTCCGTCTCGATCCGTCCGTCTCGCAGCGTCACGCGGCGCTTGGCTCTCTCGGCGACTTCGGTGGCGTGCGTAACGAGCACAACGGTCACGTCGTCCTCCCACAGGCCGCCGAGAATCTCGACGATCTCGCCCGTAGTCGCAGTGTCCAGGTTGCCGGTCGGCTCGTCGGCGAGCAGCACGCGCGGTCGGTTCACCAGCGCGCGTGCGATGGCGACGCGCTGCTGCTCGCCGCCTGACAATGTCGACGGCAGGTGATCGAGGCGGTCGCCCAGGCCGAGGCGCTGCAGCATCGCGTCGGCGCGCGCATTGCGCTCTTTCTTGGCGACGCGACCCGGCGCCAGGGCTAGGGCGACGTTGTCCCGCGCGGTGAGCGTCGGGATCAAGTTGAAGTGCTGGAAGACGAAGCCGATCGCCTGATTGCGAAGCGCGGTGAGCTCGGTGTCGCCCAGCGTGCTCATCTCCTGGCCGTCAAGCTCGAGTCGTCCCGCGGTCGCCTTCTCCAACCCGCCGATCAACTGGAGCAGCGTTGACTTGCCCGAGCCACTCGGGCCTTCGATGGCGATGAACTCCCCGGGCGCGATCGACAGCGAGATGCCGTCGACGGCGCGCACGTCGCCGCCTCCGGTGCGGTACACCCGGCTGACATCGTCGAGCAGGTAGCGGGGCTTGGTTGTCACGGCAGGCGCGATGGTCATCCGAGATTCCTTAGGGCAACGGCGGGCTGGAGTCGGCTGGCGCGCCAGGCGCCGATGCCGCCGGCGAGCAGGCCGCCGAGGAGCGCGAGGAACACGCCGAGCACGATGGTGGACACGTCGACGGGCACAGTCAGATGCAGGGTGCGGGTGGCGTTGGTCACGGCCTCGGCGCTGGTGGCCCCGACCGACTGCAGGAGGCGAGCCGAGTTGTCGACCGCCGGCACGGTAGCGGTAAGGGACGGCGAGAACGCTCCGATGGCGGCGCCGCCGACGAGGCCGAGGATGACGCCGAGAACCGCCCCGATGGCGCTTATCCCGAGCGTCTCCACCAGGATCTGACGCACGACCATCTTGCGCGACCACCCGACGGCGCGCAGCGTGCCGATTTCACGGACGCGCTTGCCGATCGATCCGAGCGTGAGCAGAGCGGCGAGCGAAAACGCCGAGCCGAGCACGATGACGGCGAGCACGCCACCGAACCGGTCGGCCAGCTTCTTGGTGTCCTTGAGGCTGCCCGTTACCTGCGACGCCAGCGAGGCGGTCGTGACGACCTGCGCCTCGTCCCCGAGTTCCTTCGAGATCGCCGCCGCGACCTTCTCCACATCGTCGGCGCTGTTGGCGCGGACGAGCACCGTGTTGACGCGCGCCTGCCGGCTCGAGAGTTCTTGCAGCGACGCCAGCGGGAAGTAGATGTCGGCGGCGCCACCTTGCACCGCGGGTTCGACCAGGCCGACGACCTTGAACGTCTTGCCGTTGATCGGAATCGTGCTGCCGACGGCGAGCTGGTTGGTCTTGGCGTACGAGGCCGCGACCATGACCTCGTCGGCCGCGCCCGCCTTGATGTAGCGGCCGTCGGTGACCTGGCTGGCGGTCACGAGACCCGACTCCGGATGTGCCGGGTCGACGCCGCCGGCGGTGTAGGTGGTCGATGTGATGTCTGTCTGCGGCGGGTTCAGCGCCTGCGTGAGCGTGCGTTGCGGGATGGTCAAGGCTTGGAAACGCTTCGGCATGCACTCGAGAAACTCATCACCCCCGATGGAAACGAACCCGCCAGGCTTCTCCCCGGCACCGGGCGGTGGCTCGGAGCGTTCGATGGTGACTCCGCCTGAGGCCTCGCCGATGCTGACGCCCTTATCCTGCAAACACTTCTCGGTCGCGGCGCGCTCTTCGGCGTTTGGCGGTTCGGGTCGCAACGTCTGCTCGGGCTGGTTCACTTCGGCGACGATCGCCGGCACCGTGCCGGTCTGATGCGTCGCCACCATCGTTAGCCCCGCGACCACTTGCTCGACACCGGCGACCGCCTTCAGCCGCGCCAGGACGTCGTCGGAAAACGTGAGGCCGCCCGACGCCACGAAGAAGTCGTGGGTGAATTGATCACCGGGATTACCGAGTTTCGACAAATCGGTCTTGATGGCATTGGTTTCCTCGGCGCGCGCCGCCGCGTCCTCGCCGAAGCCCGTACGGATGCGGGGTGGCCCTTGCCCCGTGACCGGCGCCCCGGCCGTCGCGGTGACGGTGTCTGGCTGATCGGAGGAGCCTCGGGTGACGAGGATGTCGGTGCCGACCGACGACAGGGGCGTGAGCACGCGATCCTGCGCGTCAGCCAGTCCGGCTGATGTCCCCACGATCGACAGCACCAGCGCGACTCCGGAAGCGAGACCGAGGGCGGTGACGATCGCACGACCTTTGCGGCGACCCAGTTCGTGGCGCGCGTATGACTCGATGAATCCCATCCGCGCATCTTTCAGTCACCGCGTGAGGAAACGCTTCGCGGTACCTGTGAAATTGGTGTGAGTCAGTCCTCGAGTGGAATACGCAGCCACGCCAACATCTGCTTGAGCGCGTCGTAAGCCGCGAGGCGCGCCTCGTCGGTCCCGAAGGTTTCGGCGGCTTCCACCTGCTCCCACATCCGGTTGATCATCGACGGTCCGACTTCAAGCAGCGCCGCGCTCCCCGCGCTGGCCCAGCGCGCCAGCACATAGTGGACGAGGCCGCCGACGGGCATTCCGAGGTTGGCGCCGAGCTGCTCCAGCGTGGCCAGTGGGTCGCTGTGCGCGTAGAGCGCCACGTCAGCTTTGAAGTTGGCGTCCTTGTCGTCGTCGGGCCAGGAGCCGTCCCACGGCTCCACCGCGATGTCGGGCATCGCTTAGCGGTGAACGGCGCGGAGGCCGGCCCACGCGAGGTCGGCCACGCGTCCGGCAGCGACGTTGGCCGGTTCGGTAGCGCCCGTGGCGACCCAGCGCCGGCTCGCGCTCTCGGCCATGCCGACGATGGCGTGGGCGAGCAGCTGGCGGTGGTCGTCGTCGAGTCCGGCGTCGATCAGGGCCGCCACGAAGTCGGCGATATTGCCTTCGACGTTTTCGACCGCGGCCGCGAAATCCTCGTCGCGGCGCGACCCGTCGCCGAACAACAGGACGAACGACGCGTGGTGATCCGCCACGAACTGGAAGTAGGCGGTCAGGCCGTTCTCGACTTGCTGCCGGGGAGTTGCAGCACCGCTGGTCGCTGCGGCGATCGCGCCGAGTAGGTGCCGGCCGACGTCGTCGAGCAGTTCGAGGAACAGGGCCCGCTTCGAGGCGAAATGCTGGTACAGCACCGGCTTGGTGACCCCGGCGGCGTCGGCGATGTCGTCCATCGAGGTGCCGTGCATGCCGCGCTCGGCGAACATTGTGAGGGCGATTTCGATGAGCTGTTGCCGCCGTTCGGCGGCGGGAAGTCGGACGGCCATATCGGTTACTTGACAGTAATGTCACACCCCAGGCGTAGGGTGCGCGCCATGGCTAAGCGAACTTCCTATCCCGCCGGTACGCCGTCCTATGTCGACATCGGCAGCCCGGATCCAGACGCCACCGCCGCCTTCTACAGCGGCTTGTTCGGGTGGACGGTAAACGACCTCGGGCCCGACGCCGGCGGCTACAAGATGGCGCAGATCGAAGGCGACGACGTCGCCGGCATTGGTCCGGCGCAGAATCCCGGTCCCCCGTTCTGGACCACGTACTTCACCGTGGACGACGTTGACGTCACTGCGAAAACGGTGGAGGCCGCCGGCGGCAGCGTGCTGGCCCCTCCGTTCGACGTCATGACCGCCGGCCGCATGGCGGTGTTCATGGACCCCAACGGGGCCGCGTTCAGTGTGTGGCAGAAGAAGGACTCCATCGGCGCCTACCGGGTGAACGAGCACGGCGCGCTGTGTTGGAACGAGCTGAACACACGCAACCTCGAAGGCGCGAAGAAGTTCTACGCCGACGTGTTCGGCTGGACGTATCACGGCGACGACAACTACACCGGCTTCGAAGTCGACGGGAACGGCGTCGGCGGCTTCATGCCGATGACGCCTGATCGCGTCCCGCCCGAGGTGCCCGAGCACTGGCTCGTGTACTTCGCCGTCGACGACGTCGACGCCGCGCACGCCAAGATCAAGGAACTCGGCGGCACGCCGATGATGGATCCGTTCGCGGTGCCCGACGTCGGCACGATGACCGTGGCCGCCGACCCCCAAGGGGCGACGTTCGCCGTAATTCAACTGAATCAACCGGCGGAATAACCACCGGCTAAGAGAGCCCCCGCGGCAAGACTTAAAGCGGACGGATCCGGCTTCGCCGGTCCGGCCGCTCGCGAGACTTTGGTTTTGGGTTTCACTCGGCGAGCAACCTCTGGTTGCGAGCCGAAGGCTCTAGTACTTGATGACGGAACGAGCGACTTCGCCGCTTTCCATGGCGGTGAAGGCCTCGTTCACGTCGTCGAGTTCGATCGTGCGGCTGATCAACTCGTCGAGCTTGAGCTCGCCCTTCTTGTAAAGGTCGACCAGCTTCGGCACGTCCTTCTGCACGTTCGACGAGCCGTACCAGCAGCCCTTGATCGTCTTCTCGGCGAGAACGACGCCGAAGAACGCTGGCAGGGTGACCATGGCGTCCATCTTCGGTACTCCAACCAGGATCGCTTGGCCGCCGCGGCGCGTCATGTTGATCGTCTGGTCGATGGTGGCCTGGAGGCCGATGACCTCGAAGGCGACGTCGGCGCCGCGGCCACCGGTCATTTCCATGACCTGAGCGACGGGATCACCTTGGCTGGCGTTGACCGTCGCCGTGGCTCCGAACTCCTTCGCCAGTTGGAGCTTGGACTCGACCATGTCGACGGCGATGATCTCGGTCGCACCCTTGATGCGCGCGCCCTGGATCACATTGAGGCCGACGCCACCGCAGCCGATGACGGCCACGCTGTCGCCGGGCTTGATGTCGGCGGTGTTCATCGCGGCGCCGGTACCGGTGAGCACACCACAGCCGATGAGCGCGGCGACGCGCATGTCGACATCATCATCGATCTTGACCACGGCTACGTCGGGAAGGATTGAGACCTCGGAGAAGGTGCCGGCGCCGGCCATCTGCGGCAGCGGAGCGCCTTCGGAGGTGGCTCGGGTCGTACCGTCCATCATCGTGCCCGCGGCGAGGGCGGCCGAAGCGGCTTCGCACAGGTAGCCCTGGTCCTTCTTGCAGAAGAAACACTCGCCGCACTGCGGCACCCACGAAATCACGACGTGATCGCCGACCTTGACGTTGGTGACGCCTTCACCGACTTCCTCGACCACGCCGGCTCCCTCGTGGCCGAGGATGATCGGCGGCATGGCGAACATCGTGCCGTTGATCATCGACAGGTCGGAGTGACACACGCCCGACGCGCCCATGCGGACTTTGACTTCGCGGGCGTGCGGCGCTTCAACCTCAACGTCGGTGCGGATGACGAGCGGCTGGTTCTGCCCGACCATGACGGCGGCCTTGGACATGGGTCCCTCCCTGACTGGATCTGACGAAGGGAGCGACCCTACCCCGCAGTACGGAGCGGATTCACACCGGAACTTAGGTCTCGAGGCGGGTGACGGCTCCGAGGACCGCCTTGAGCGACGCCGCCAGGATCGACGGGTCGGTGGCGACGCCCCAACGGATGCCGTCTCCGTTGCGGGCCTCGACGTAGGCGACGGCGGTCGCCTCGGCGCCGGCCGACACTGCGTGCTCGGCGTAGTCAGTCACCTCCACGTCGACGTCGAGATCGCTCTGCAACGCGTGCACGAAGGCGGCGATCGGTCCGTTGCCCGAACCGGTCACGGTCTTGTGCTCACCGTGCACGAGGAGTTGCGCCGTGACATTGGCGCCCTGGTCGTTGGTAGTTACCTCGTGGCTCAAAAGTTGGTAGGTCGGGTCTTCGGGCAAGTACTCGGTCTGGAACCTGGCCCACATGTCGGCCGGTGAGATCTCGGTGCCCGTGTCCTCGGTGATCGTCTGGATCGACCGGGAGAACTCGATCTGCAAGCGCCGCGGCAGTTCGAGGCCGTGCTCGGCCTTCATGATGTAGGCGACGCCGCCCTTACCGGACTGGCTGTTGACGCGCACGACCGCTTCGTAGGTGCGCCCCACGTGCTTCGGGTCGATTGGCAGATAGGGGACGCCCCACGCGGGATAGTCGTCGGCCCGCCCGCCGGCGGAGGTTGAGAACAGCGCTTCGAAGCCCTTTTTGATGGCGTCTTGATGCGAGCCGGAGAACGACGTGTAGACGAGGTCGCCGACGTAGGGGTGCCGCGGCGACACCGGCAGGCGGTTGCAGTGTTCCGCCACGGCGCGCAGCGCGTCGATGTCGGAAATGTCGAGCTCAGGATCGACGCCTTGGCTGAACAGGTTCATGGCGAGGTTCACGACGTCGACGTTGCCGGTCCGTTCGCCGTTGCCGAACAGGGTGCCTTCGACGCGGTCGGCACCGGCCATCACGCCGAACTCCGCGGCGGCGACGCCCGTGCCACGGTCGTTGTGCGGGTGCAGCGACAACACGATGCGGTCGCGGTGCGGCACGTTGCGGTGGAAGTACTCGATGACGTCGCCGTAGATGTTCGGGGTGTACATCTCCACGGTCGCCGGCAGGTTGAAAATGATTTTGGTGTCGGAGTCGGGCTCGATGACGTCGAACACGGCGGCGCACACCTCGATGGCGTAGTCGATCTCTGTGCCGGTGAAGCTCTCGGGGGAGTACTCGTAACGAAGCTGCGTGCCCGGCAATGTGTCTTCGAGCTTGCGGCACATCTTGGCGGCATCGGTGGCGATTTGCTTGATGCCGTCTTTGTCGAGACCGAACACGACGCGGCGCTGCAGCACCGACGTCGAGTTGTAGAAGTGCACGATCGCCTTGTTGGCGCCGACCAGGCACTCATACGTGCGGGCGATGAGTTCGTCGCGGCACTGCGTCAGCACCTGGATGGTGACGTCTTCAGGAACGAGGTCCTCCTCGATCAGCTGACGGACGAAATCGAAGTCGGGTTGGCTCGCAGAAGGGAAGCCGACCTCGATCTCCTTGAACCCCATCTGCACGAGCGTGTTGAACATGCGCAGCTTGCGGCTCGGGTCCATCGGATCGATGAGCGCCTGGTTGCCGTCGCGCAGGTCGACCGAGCACCACAGCGGCGCCTTCTCGATGTGCACGTTCGGCCATGTGCGATCGGGCAGCACCAATGGAAGCGGAAGGAACGGCGTGTACTTCTCGAAGGGCATCGTCTTCGGCTGCACGTTCTTCGGTGGCATTGGTCGTCCTATCTGAAATTTGGGAAACAAAAAACCTCCTGGCCACTTGGGCGCAGGAGGCTGGGCGAACACCAAGGAGGTGTTCGCCTACGTAAGAAGCAGGATGCTGGGACGCGGTCATCGACGAAATCGTACCGCACTCCGCCGGAGCGCGGTCATCGACGTAATCGTACCGCACTCCGCTTGCATCCGTCTCGCCCTACTCCTGCAGTGACTTGCCCGTTTCCAGCAGCGACTTGAGGTCGCTGAGGATGAACGGGTAGCCGCCGCCGCCGTCGGTCAGCTTGCTGTCGCCGCCGGAAACGATGGCCGCGGTGACGGGGGAGTTGTTGACATCGGTGACCACGGTCAGCCGCGTGAGACCGCCGTCGTCCTCGGGCTCGATGAAATACGTGACGATGATGCCCGGCTCGGCGGCCATCTCGTCGCTGAAGTACGCGTGAAAGCTGTGCGCCAGCTTCTTCGGTGGATCCGACTCCAGCACTTGACCATCGATGACGGCCTCGGGCATGCCGACGGCGCGCATCTCGGCGGTCGCCAGTGAGCGGTAGTTGCCGCCGGCGTGCAATTCGTACTCGGAGACGCTCTTGTAGCCGTAGCGCGCGTTCCAATCGGGTGACGTAATGGCTTCCCAAATCGCTTCGGGCGTGGCCTGGATGTACACGCGAAAGATCTGTGTGTCGTTGGTCATGATGTCTTCTTCTTCTCCAATTGATGTTTGAGGTCGACGAGCGCGGAGACCCGACGCTCGGTGTACTTGTCGATCCAGCGGTCGTGCAGAAGGCGGATGGGAACGGGGTTGAGGTAGTGCAACTTCTCCCGTCCGACTTTGTCGGTCACCACCAGGTCGGCGTCCTCGAGAACTTTGAGGTGCTTCATCACACCGAATCGCGTGAGGTGAGGTAACTCGGCTTCGAGGTTGATGAGGGTCCGACCGTCCTGCTCGAAGAGGCGATCAAGCAGGAGTCGCCTCGACGGATCGGAGAGCGCCTTGAACACCAGATCGGTGTCTTTGAAACCGGCGTCCTTCACGGTTCCAGCTTACGTGACTAATTAGTCACCTGTCAACGTGTTGTCATTCGCGCCCAAGAAAGGCCCAACGGCCCATCAACTCCGCGTAGTCCGTGCCGATTGAGGGGATACCAACCCCGCAACTCACGGAGTAGAAGTGCCCCCGCTTCCCCGATGCCGCATCGTAAAAACCCTCTTCTTCGTCGCGCTCATCGCCGGAGGACTGAGCGTTCCGGCCCGCGCCGCGAGCATGCCCAGCCTCCCGATCGCGACGACCTCGCTCCCGCCGATCCGCGTGGCGTCGATGAGCGCGCAGGCACTCAGCGTCGCCGGCGTTCCCGTACGCCGACACGTTCAAGTTGCACAGCGCACCGGGCGCGCAGCGCGTCATCTACCTCGACTTCAACGGCGAGACGGTCGCCGACACGGGGTGGAACCCCAAGTACACCGGCGGCGCCGCGTTTCACGCGATCGCGTTCGACACCGACGGCAACGCTTCGTCATTCAGCGACGCTGAACTCGGCATCATCCAGGAGACGTGGCAACGCGTCGCCGAGGACTACGCCCCGCTGGCGGTCGATGTGACGACGGAGGATCCGGGTCTCGCGGCGATTGACCGCGCCGGCGCGGGCGACCTCTACTTCGGCACCCGCGCGCTCATTACCGACACCTCGACCATCGCGGACACCTGCGGGTGTTCCGGCACCGCCTTCCGGAATGCCTTCCCGATCGAATCTGGTCACCAGTACTACCAACCGGCATTCATCTTCGGAAAGACGCTCGGCACCTCCGCGAAGGACATCGCTGACGTCACGTCGCACGAAGTTGGTCACAACCTCGGGCTGCAACACGATGGCAACGCGTCAACCGACTATTACGCCGGTCACGGCGCGTGGGCACCCATCATGGGGATGGGCTACTACCACGGCCTCACGCAATTCAGTAAGGGCGAGTTCAGCAGCGCCGCAAACACCGAGAATGACTTCGCGGTCATGGCGCAGTTGGGCTTGCCGACCCGCAACGACGACCACAGCGACAGCACGGCCGGTGCGACACCGCTCGGCGCGAGCGGGACCGGGATCATCACCACCGACGCCGATGTCGACGTCTTCTCGATCAACGCTTCGGGCGGTGCGTTGTCCTTTACCGCCATGCCGGCACCCAAGGGTCCGAACCTCGACATCAAGCTCGAACTGCTGGACGGAAGCGGTGGCGTCGTCGCCGCCAACGACCCGATCTCCGCGCAGCCGAACAATTCGAATCCCGACTACGTCACGGGGCTCTCGGCCAGCGTGAGCGCATCGGTTGCCGCGGGTACCTACTTCCTGCGAGTGCAGGGTGTCGGTGCCGGCAACGCGGCGACCACGGGCTACAGCGGCTACGGCAGTGTGGGCGCCTACACGCTGACGGCCTCGAGCGGCGGCGGGAGCACTCCATCGCTGTCGGTCGGCGACGCCACGGTCACCGAAGGCAACGCCGGTTTGACCAACGTCACGTTCACAGTCTCCTTGTCCGCGGCCGCGGCCGCACCGGTGAGCGTCAACGTCAGCACGACCAACGGCACCGGTCTCGCGGGCTCCGACTACATCGCCGCCGGCGGGGTCGTCACGATTCCCGCCGGGCAGACGAGTGCACCGTTCACCGTCAACGCGGTGGGCGACACTGCGCCCGAACCGCACGAGAAGTTTTCGCTGGTCATGGCCAACCCGAGCGGCGCGACGATCGCAAGATCGAGTGGCGCGGCGACGCTTGTGAACGACGACGGTGTCGGCATCAAGATCTCCGACGTCGCCAAGTTCGAGGGCGCGGCCGGCAACACCACGACCTTCACGTTCACCGTCAGTTTGTCGACGGTTCCGAGCTGGACCATCGGTGTAACCGTCAAGACGGCGAACGGATCTGCCGCCAGCACAGCCGACTACACGTCGAAGACGCAGATCCTGAGCTTCGTGGCCGGGCAGAAGACCAAAACGTTCACCGTCACCGTGAAGGGCGACGGCATGAAAGAGGGCAACGAAACCTTCTTCGTCAACCTGTCGAATCCCACGGGCACCGGAGCCAAGATCACCGACGCGCAAGGCATCGGGACGATCAGCAACGACGACTAACCGTTAGTGGCCCGTCTTGCCGGTGCGTTCCTCGCGCTCGGCGGCCTTGGCCGCGTAACCGAGGATGATCGACGGGCCCAGGACGACGGCCGCCACCGCCATGCAGACGGCGATCGCCGTGGTGAAGGTGTCGTTGAGGCCGACCGCGAGCCCGACGCCGAACAGCACGAGGGCGACGAGTAGGAGGAGGTAACCGACGCGTTGACCGGTGTTGGCCAGGCGCAGCGCTTGGGCGCGGCGATGCAGGATCGGGTCGTCGTCCACTCCCGGTCAGTCTCGCAGCCCGAGTAGCGACGCGAGCTTGTCGGGCAGGTCGCGCAGGTTGAAGTTGGCGCGGGCGATTTCGTAATTGCGGTCAAGGGCGCTGGTGTCGTCGAGTTCGACGCTGTCGCCGTCGTACCACTCAAAGCCGAACGCCAGCAGCTCGTCGAGCACGGGGTAGTGGGCCACCACGAGCGGCTTGCGGTGAATAGCGGACTCGATGGTCGGATTGCCGAAGCCCTCCCAGGTCGAGGGAAACGTCACCAGGTCACACGCCTCGTAGGCGTCGGCGATCGTGACGCCGGCCGGGAGCCCGCGGATCGTCGGAACCCGGCGCTGATCGAGCAACGCGTCGAGCACCGGTCCGTAATCCTCTTCCGGCGCGCCGGCGAGCCACAGCGTCGCGCCGATTCTTTCGGCGACGCGGATCGACTCCGGAATGTTCTTGCGCGCAATCGCCCGCGTCGGTTGAAGGGCCAGCAGGCCGTCCTCGCCCAGTGCGTCGCGGGCAGTGGCGGCGCTTCCCGAAGGCGTGAAGTCGAAGTGGTTGTAGATCCGGTGCGCCTCGATGCCGCGATCGGCGAGTTGACGGCGCGTGAGTTCGTTGATGGTGATGTGGGTCCACACGGCGTCGCTCGGGATCGGCTCGGTCCAGTGTGCGAAACGCTCACGCTGCCACGGCACGTCGTGATGTCGCAGCACGGCGCGTCGCCCGTGCACGGCGTCGGCGACCGCCGCGCCGGCGCGCGGGTTCAACGGCAGCGAGCAGATGTTTTCGACAAAGACGACATCCGCGGTCGCGAACGCGGCGTCGAGCTGACTCCGCGACGGCGGATCCACCTGCGACGGCGCGTCGTGAGCCAGACCCGGCAGCACGACGTCGGCGACTCCGTCGCCCGCCACCGTGACGACGTCCCATCCAAGCGCGTACAGCGCGTCGATCCACTTCGCCGCTTCCACCGACACCCCGTCGGCGTGCCCGAGGCGGTACGAGACGACGGCGGCTGTGGGCATGGCGGGTCCGAGACTACGGTCGCCGAGTCATGAGCGAGCTTCTGTACGGCGTGCGCGACGGCGTCGCCACGATGGCGATCAACCGACCGGAACGGCGCAACGCGCTGTCGTGGGACGTGATCGCGCAGATGCGCACGCGGCTCGCGGAAGCCAAAGTGGACGACGGCGTGCGGGTTGTGGTCGTGACGGGATCAGGCGACAAGGCGTTTTGCGCCGGCGCCGATCTCGGCAACATGGCCGACGGCGCCAGCTTCCTGGAACTGCACGAAGGCCGCGGCGGCTTGGCGGAGTTGTTCCAGGAGATGTGGGCGCTGGGCAAGCCCACCATCGCCCGCGTCCACGGCTACGCGCTCGCCGGTGGCTTCGGTCTCGCTCTCGCGTGCGACATGGTCATTGCTGCTGACAACGCCGTGTTCGGCACGCCCGAGATCGACGTCGGCCTGTGGCCGTACATGATCACCGTCCCCTTAACGCGGTCGATGGCGCCGAAGAAGGTGCTGGAGCTCATGTTGACGGGGCGGCGCGTCGACGCCGCCGAGGCTGACCGCATCGGCTTCGTCACGCGCGTGGTTCCGGTGGCCGACCTCGACGCTGCCGTGGACGAACTGGCGACGACCTTGGCCTCAAAGTCGCCGGCGATCGTCAAACTCGGACGCGACTCCTTCTACGACGTATGGGATCGCGCCGCCGAGGACGCGCTCGCCCTTCTGCACCCGTTGCTCACGCTCACCACCTTGACCGACGACGCCAAGGAAGGCATCGCCGCATTCGCCGAGAAGCGCCCGCCGGAGTGGCGGGGTTCTTAACCGTTTCTGCGAGACTTCGGTAATGGCGCCTCGTGCATTGATCACCGGTATCACCGGGCAGGACGGTTCGTACCTGGCCGAGCTGTTACTGGACAAGGGATACGAAGTCGTCGGCGTCGTGCGCCGCACGAGCACGCCGAACTTCGAGCGCATCGGTCATCTCCGCGAGCGCATCAAGCTGGTGGGTGCCGACCTCACCGATCAGACGTCGCTTATCAACGTCGTGAAAGAGCATCGGCCGACCGAGGTGTACAACCTGGCCGCTCAAAGCTTCGTCTACGAAAGCTTCGCCCAGCCCGTGGTCACGGGCGACGCGACTGCTCTCGGCGTGACGCGGCTGCTCGACGCCATCAGGATCGTCGACCCGTCGATTCGTTTCTACCAAGCGTCGTCGTCGGAGATGTTCGGCAAGGTGGTCGAAACGCCGCAGCGCGAGACGACGCCGTTTCACCCGCGCAGCCCGTACGGCGTGGCCAAGGTGTACGGCCACTGGATCACCGTCAATTACCGCGAGAGCTACGAGATGCATGCGTCGAGCGGAATCCTGTTCAATCACGAAAGCCCGCGTCGTGGCCTCGAGTTCGCCAGCCGGAAGATCAGCAACGGCGTGGCGCGCATTCACCACAAGATCGACAAGGAACTTGTGATGGGCAACCTCAGCTCAAAGCGCGACTACGGGTTCGCGGGCGATTACGTCGAGGCCATGTGGTTGATGATGCAGCAGGACGAGCCGGCTGACTTTGTCGTCGCCACCGGCGAGACGCACGCGATTCAAGAGTTCTGCGACCTCGCCTTCGCGCGCGTCGGGCTGAAGTCGGAAGACCACGTGCGCATCAGCGAGGAGTTCTTCCGTCCGGCTGAGGTCGATCTTTTGATCGGCGACGCGACGCTGGCGCGCGACGAAGCTCGGCTGGACCCCAAAGGTCGAGTTCGAGGGTCTGGTGGCGATGATGGTCGACGCGGATGTCGAACGCATCGGCGTGCTCAACGCCGCCGGCCTCCTCTAAAAGACCGCTACGCAACCTCGCGCTTCTGCAGGAAGTAGACGATGCCCGCCGCGGCGAGAACCTGAAGCACGACCTGGAGGGTCTCCGTGTCGGGGAAGAGAAGCGCACCAACCAGGCCGCCCGCCAAGCTTCCGCCGATTCCGACGAGGAGCGTCTTGCCGATGCTCATTGGGTTTGGACCCGGAATCGCGAGTCGGCCGAGTCCGCCGATGATCAAGCCCGACACGAGGATCGAAAGAATGATGAACACGCCTACTGTCTACTTGTCATGAGCGACGTCGTCTCCGCAGCGGTCGATCGCGTCGTCACCATCACGATCGATCGGCAAGCGCGTCGCAACTCGGTGGACCTGGCGGCATGCCACGCGATCGCCGATGCCGTCGAAGCGGCGGTCGGCAGTGGCGCCCGCGCGATTGTGATTACCGGTGCCGGCGGTCACTTCTGCGCCGGCGCCGACCTCAGCGGCGACAAGGCCGAGGGCGTCCGCGCCGGGATCCAGCGGTGTATCGAGGGACTGCGGGCCGCGCCGGTCGTGACCATCGCGGCGGTCGACGGGTTCGCGCTCGGTGCCGGCGTGCAGCTGGCGGTCGCCTGCGATCTGCGCCTCGCCGCACCGACGGCCCGCTTCGGCGTTCCGGCGGCCAAGCTCGGCCTGGCGGTCGACCACCGCACCGTGCAACTGGCGGCGTTGATGATAGGTGGCAGCCAGGCGCGCGCCCTCTTGCTGGCGTCGGAGGAGATCGACGGAGCACGCGCCTACGACCTGGGTTTCGTGAACCGTCTCGGCACGCTCGCCGACGCCCAGGCGTGGGCCGCGGAGATCGCCGCCCTGGCGCCGCTGACGATCGCCGCCCACAAGTTGGCGCTCAACCGCCTCGAAGACGCGCTCGGCGATGATGAGGTTGTCGCCGCCGTGAATCGGGCTTGGGGGAGTAACGATCTCCAAGAAGGCCGCGCTGCGTTCGCCGAGAAGCGAACGCCGAACTTCACGGGCGAGTAGAAGGTGGCCGACCCGAGCATCCCCGCGGCGTTCGGCGCCGGCCTGCTGTCATTCGTCTCGCCGTGCGTGTTGCCGCTGGTGCCCGGCTACCTGTCGCTCATGTCAGGGCTGTCGGGCGAAGAACTCGCGGAGGCACGCGGCGTCGAGCAACGCCGCGTGCTGCGATCCACGCTGCTATTCGTCGGCGGATTCACCCTCGTGTTCGTGGCCTTGGGCGCCTCGGCGAGCGCGATCGGTGAGTTGCTCAACGACCACAAGCGCGGGCTGAATCAGGTCACCGGCGTCATCGTGATTGTGATGGGCCTATTCCTCGCAGGCGTCGCGTCACCGCAGCTCTTGCAAGCGGAGAAGCGCTTCCACGTATCGCCGCGACGGCTCGGTCCCTACGCCGCACCGGTCATGGGCATGGCGTTCGCCTTCGGCTGGACGCCGTGTCTCGGCCCGGTGCTCGCTGGCGTGCTCACCCTCGCTTCGAACGAGTCCAGCGTGGCCAAGGGCGCCGCGCTTTTGGTCGTGTACTCGGCCGGACTCGGTGTGCCGTTCATCGCCAGCGGCCTTGGACTGGCGCGGTTGCAGTCGACGTTTCGCTGGATCAAACGTCACTACCGCGCCATCAATCTCGTCTCGGGCGCGCTCCTCGCCGCGTTCGGCGTCTTGCTCTTCACGAACCGCCTGACGTACATCGCGTCCGACCTCGTCGAGTTCTTCGACTCCCACGGCATGGGCTGGCTGCTGCGCTAGACGTTGGCGGGGAGGAGTCGGGCGACGTTCTCGAAGAAGATGAACAGCGTCGCAGCCATTGGGATCGCGGCTACCGGCCACACGATCCATTTGTGGCCGAGCTGCCGGCGGATGCCGTAGGCCAGGGCCCAGACGGCGCCGAATGCGAGGCCCCACAAGATGGCCGGTGTCCTGGCGGTAGTGCCTCCGCTCAGGCCGGCTTCGGTGCCGAGCGTCGGTTCCTTCGGTTCTTCGTCCGGCTTTGCTGGTTCGGGCGGTGGCGCCGGCAGCGCAGCACCGATCAGCTTCGCTGTCACGATCATCCGCTGGCTCGCGGAGAACCGCGGGTGGCATGTCGTCAACGTCAACCGGTTGTCTTTGGTTTCGTTGAGCACGTCGACCTTGGTCGGCCGCACGATCGTCGTTTCGAGCACCTCGTACCGGAACGCGCCCTGCACGGTGGTCACGAGGATCGGGTCGTTCGGCTGGAGCTGGTCGAGGTTGTAGAAGGGCGCGCCATAGGTCGTGCGGTGCCCGGCGATGGCCGCGTTGCCGGTTTGTCCGGGCATGGGCGTGTCGGGGTAATGACCCGGGCCCTTCTTCAAGTCGTCCACGCCGACGCCCTGCACGACGGTCTTTTCCACGCCGAGGCGCGGAATCTTGATGATGGCGATCGCGGAGCCGGTCGGCGCCGGCGGGGCGTACTCCGTACGGGTCTCGTCGACCGGCGCCTTGGCCTGCGCCACCTTGAAGTCCTGGCGGAGATCCTTCTGGCTGCGCGCTTCGGCGAAACCCGTGCCCCAGAGTTCGTACGCGACGAACAGCAGCATCAAGATCCCGGCCGCCATGAAGACGCGGCCGATCGCCGACACAATCGGTCGCCATCCCACGGGTAGGAACGTAGCCCCTGCTTGGTGGTTGACCGATGCCGCCCCGTACGATGGTTCCGCCTCATGGAGCCCGTTGTCCGTCTCCGATCCGTCGTCGCGTTACTCGGCGGCTTCCCCGCACTGGCGGGCGCTGACCTCACCGTCGACGCCGGCGAGGCGGTTCTGTTGCGCGGTCCCAACGGTGCGGGGAAATCCACGGTGCTGCGGGTGTGCGCCGGTCTCGTGCCCGTCACCTCCGGCGAGGCCACCGTGCTCGGCGTCGACATGGTGCGCGACCGCACGTCGGTGCGGCGGCGCGTCGCCATGCTCGGCCACCACGGTTTTCTCTATGACGACCTGACCGTGCACGAGAACGTGACGTTCGCCGTTCGTGCCTGCGGCGGCGACGCCGGCGCGATCCCGGGCGCTCTGGGCCGGCTCGGTCTCGACGGACGGCTCGCGACGACCCGGGTCGCCTCGCTCTCGGCCGGTCAGCGTCGGCGCACGTCGCTGGCAGCACTCGTGGCGCGTGGCGCCGAGTTGTGGTTGCTCGACGAACCGCACGCCGGACTGGATGACGACGGGCGCGACCTCGTCGACGGCGTCGTGCGCGAGGCAACGGCGACCGGAGCGACGGTCCTCATGGCCAGCCACGACACCGACCGCGCCACGGCGCTGGCGGCACGCGTGCTTACCGTCGCCGGCGGCATGATCACGCCGACCAAGGAGCCTCTGCGTGTTCCGTGACGCCTCGTTGGTGGCGGGCAAGGACTTGCGCATCGAACGGCGGTCGCGAGTGACGACGCAGCAGATCGCACCGTTCGCAGTGCTCGTGCTGGTGCTGTTCGCGTTCGCCCTCGACCCCGATCGCGGCGTGCTCGGCCGGGCCTCGGCGGGCCTGTACTGGCTGGCCGTGGTGTTCTGCACGGTGCTGGCCGTACAGCGCTCAGCCGCCGTGGAGGTCGCCGACCACGCGGGCGAGGGCCTGCGGCTCGCCGGCCTCGAACCCGGCGGCGTGTTTCTCGGCAAAGCGCTCGCCGTGGCCGCCCAGCTGGCGCTGCTCGAGGTGCTGCTCAGTTTCGGGATCGTGTTCCTGTACGGCAGCGACCTGCAAGAGCCGCTCGTTCTTGTGGCGACGGCCGGGTTGGCCACCATCGGACTCGCCGCGGCGGGCACGGCGTACGCCGCGATTGCCGCCAGTCTCCGCGTGGGCAACACGCTGTTGCCCTTGCTGTTGTTGCCGGTCCTCGCTCCCGTCCTGCTGGCCGCCACCAGGGCGTGGGAGGCCGGATTGGCAGGTGTGCCCGGGGACGCGATTAGCTGGCTGCAGTTGCTGGCCGCGTTCGCGGTGCTGTACGTCGCAGTTGGTGTCGTCGGTTACGGCACCTTGCAGGAGGAGTCATGAAGTCCATCCGCGTGCTCGGCGCGCTCGCCGTCGTCACGCTCACCGGCACCGTCGCCCTCGGGCTGGGCCTTCCGGCGACGTATGAGCAACGGACGTATTCGCGCATGCTGGCGCTCCACCCACCGCTCGCGTGGACGGCCTACATCGCCTTCGGGGTCGTGGCCGCGGCGTCGATCCTGTACCTGTGGCCCCGCACCCGCCGGGCGCGCTTCGACGCCATCGCCGCCGCCTCCGCCGAACTCGGCGTGCTCTTCACTGGGCTCACCCTGGCTACGGGCAGCCTCTGGGGCCGGCCGACGTGGGGGGTGTGGTGGACCTGGGACGCACGGCTTACAACGACGGCGCTGATGCTCGTCATCTACTTGGGCTATCTCGCGCAGCGCTCGGTGGCGGACACGGCGCCGGCGCGCGCCAAGCGCTCGGCGATCATCGGTGTGATGGCGATCATCGTCGTGCCGATCAACCATATGGCGGTGGAGTGGTGGCGCACGCTGCACCAAGGGCGCTCGCTGGCGTCGCTCAAGCCGAGCGCGACGCTCGACGGGGACTTCATCGCCGCCATGCTCCTCGGGTTCCTCGCCATGACGCTGACCTACGCCTGGCTGCTCGCCATGCGCACGCGGGTGATCGAAGCCGAGGCCGACATGGAAGAGGACGCGTTGGCCAACGCCATCGCCGCCCGCCGCCGAGAGGCGGTCGCGCAGTGAGCGGGTATGTCATCGCGTGTTATGTGGTGACGATCGGGACCCTGGTGTCGTACTCGCTCTGGACGCTGTCTCGCTTTCGCGCCGTCACCAAGCGCGGACCGCGTCAGTGAAGCCGCGCGTCGCGGCACTCTTTCTCGCCGCAGCCGTCGCCGTCGCCGGGCTCTTGTTGTGGAAAGGGCTGACGAACGCGACGGTGTACTTCAAGACCGTCGACGAGGCGGTGGCCGAACGCGCCCAACTCGGTGACCGTCGCTTCCGTCTCGAAGGCGTCGTGCAAGCGGGCTCCGTGCACGAGGTGCAGGGAGGTGGTGTCGACTTCGTGGTCGAAGAGAACGGTGCGGAGATCGCGGTGCACCACGTCGGTGATCCCCCGGAGCTGTTCCGGCCCGGGATCCCGGTCGTACTCGAAGGGCGTTTCACCGGCCAGCGCTTCGCCAGCGACCGCATCCTGGTGAAGCACACCTCCGAGTACCGCCGCGACAACCCCGACCGTGTGAAGGATTACGAGAAGTGACCGGGATCGTCGGCCACAGCGCAGCGTTGCTCGGCCTGCTGGCGTCGCTGATCGGTGTTGTCACCCTCGTCGTGGGCCTGACGAAAAAGCGCACCACGTACGTCCGCGCCGCGTGGAGCTATGTGTGGTTCGTCGTCGGCGCGGCGGTAATCGGGTTCGGCGCGATGGAGGTCGCGCTGCTGCGCAACGACTTCTCGCTGCGCTACGTGGCCGACAACGGCAGCCGTGCGACGCCCCTGCTGTACAAGTTCGCATCGGCTTGGTCGGCGCTCGAGGGTTCGATCCTGTTATGGGTCCTGGTGCTGTCGGCGTACCTGGGGGCGCTCGCACTCCGCCACCGCGCCCAGCGCGACAACGCCGTAGTGGGATGGGCACTGGTCGTCATGTTCGTGGTGACGGCGTTTTTCTTCATGCTCCTGATGGGGCCGGCGGATCCGTTCCGAACGGTTGCCGGGGCGACCCCGCTCGACGGGCCCGGACCGAATCCACTGCTCCAGAACCATCCCTTGATGGCGTTTCACCCTCCGATCCTGTACGCGGGTTACGTCGGGTTCACAGTGCCGTTCGCGTTCGCCGTGGCGTCGCTGGTCACGGGCCGCATCGACGAGGCGTGGGTGCTGGCGATGCGGCGCTGGACCCTCGTGGCTTTCGGGCTGCTGACCGTCGGCATCATCCTCGGCGCGTGGTGGTCGTACGAGGTCCTCGGGTGGGGTGGCTTCTGGGCCTGGGACCCGGTGGAGAACGCGTCGTTCCTGCCGTGGCTCACGGCGACGGCGTACTTGCACTCCGTGCTCGTGCAGGAACGCCGGGGGATGTTGCGCGTCTGGAACCTCTCGTTGGTCACCGCCACGTTCGCTCTGACGATCTTGGGCACCTTCCTCACGCGGTCCGGCGTCCTTGACTCCGTGCATTCCTTCACTGAGTCGGGCATCGGTCCGCTGCTGCTCGGCTTCTTCGCGGTGATCGTCGTCACCGTGTGTGGGCTGCTCGCCTGGCGCGGCGACGCCCTGCGCTCACCCGGCACCCTCGACTCGCCGGTCTCGCGCGAGGCGGCGTTCCTCATGAACAACCTGTTGTTCGCGGCGTTCGCCTTCGTCGTGCTGCTGGGCACGGTTTTCCCGCTCATCGCCGAGGCGGTCAACAACACGCGCTTGTCGATCGGACGGCCCTACTTCGACCGCATGACAACGCCGATCGGGCTGGCGTTGCTGTTCTTGATGGCGGTGGCGCCGGCGCTCCCGTGGCGGAAGGCCAGCAAAGGCGTCATGCGCGACCGCCTGCTGATTCCGGCGTGGATCGGCGGGCTGACGTTGGTCGTGCTGGTCGCCGCAGGCATGCGCAGCCTCGCGGCGCTGAGCGCGTTCGCGCTCGGCGCCTTCGCCGGCGCGGCCGCGCTGCGACAACTCGCCTTGGCGGCGCGGGCGGCGCGGCGCGCCGGCGAGCCGTGGTGGCGCGGCGTGTCCGGTCGCGCCAACGGCGGCATGGTCGTGCACCTAGGAGTCGTGGTCCTCGCGGTCGCGTTCGCGGCGTCGATGTCGTTCGTGCAACGCGACGAGTTCCGCCTCAAGCCGGGGCAGTCGGCGTCACTGCGTGGTCACGACATCACGTACCTGGGTGCGGACACGGTGAAGCATCCGAACCGCACATCGGTGGTGGCGTCGGTGCGGGTGGACGGCCAGCGCGTGTATCGGCCGGCAGTCAGCACGTATCCATTCGCCACCCAGTCCATCGGCACACCGTCGGTGCGCGGCGGGCTGTTCGACGACGTGTACCTCACGCTGGTGGCGGCGCCGACGACGCCTACGGGCACGGCCGTCATCGGAGTCGTCGTGACGCCGTTGGTCAACTGGTTGTGGGCCGGAGGCGGGATCATCGCCGTGGGCACGGCGTTGGCGTTGGTGCCCGGCCGGCGCCGGCGCCCCACCGCGCCGGTTTCGGAGCCCACGTTCGTGGCCGAATCCGCCTCGGTCCCGGTATGACCGTCGCCGCGCCGGGGCGTCATCGTCGCATCGCGCCGTGGATCGCCGGCGCGGTCGGGGTGGTGTTGCTCGCAGTCGTGGTCGTGGCCGCAACGGCCAAACCCGCGCAGCAGCGCGTCGCCGACAGTCCGCTCCTCGGCCACGCCGCGCCCGCCGCCGCCGGAGAGGTCATCTCCGGCCCTCAGCAGACGCTCGCAACCTTGCGCGGCAAGTACGTCATCGTCAACTTCTTCGCCACGTGGTGCGTGCCGTGTCGGCGTGAGCACCCGGAACTGATCAAGTTCGCCGCTCGACACGCGACCGTCGACGACGCGGCGGTCCTCCAGGTCGTCTACGGCGACCGCGCGTCGACCGTGCGTTCCTTCCTCGAGGACCATGGCGGCGAGTGGACGGTGCTCGACGACCCGACCGGAAAGATCTCGCTGGACTGGGGCGTCGGGGGCCTGCCCGAGAGCTACCTCGTCGACCCGAACGGGTTCGTGCTTTACAAGATCACGGGCGGCGCTGACGCGCAAGGCCTAGAGGACCTGCTCCGTCAAGCGAAGGCGGGCCCGGCCGGGTGACACGGAAGCGTCTGGCTTGGCTCGCCCTCGTCGCCGTCGTCGCAGTGGCGCTCGTCCTCGCCGCCCTCGGGCCGGGCGACGAGAAGTCGTCCCCGGCCAAACAAGCCGACACCATCGCTCGGAGCGTTCGCTGTCCGACGTGCCGCGGTCAGTCGGTGGCGGAGTCGGCGGCACCCGCCGCGCAGGCGATCCGCACCGAGATCCGTCGCCGGCTCGACGCCGGCGAGTCCCGCGCTGAGATCGAGGCGTACTTCGTCGGCCGCTACGGCGGCGACATCCTCCTGACCCCGCCCCGCGGCGGCATCGGCGGCCTCGTGTGGATCGTGCCCGTCGTCGCAATCGTGGGTGCGGCCGCCGGCCTCGGCCTCGCGTTGCAGCGCTGGTCGCGCCGCTCGCTGGCCCATCCGACCGAGGCAGACCGCGCCTTGGTCGCCAACGCGGATCCGCCGTCGTGAACGAGGCCGAACGCGCCGAGCTGGTTGCCGAGCGCGACTTCTTGTTGCGTTCGATCGCCGATCTCGATGCTGAGCAGGAAGCCGGCGATCTCGCCGACGACGACTTCGCCGGCCTGCGCGACGACTACGTCGCCCGCGCCGCCGCCGTCATGCGCGCGCTGGAGGAACGTTCTGAGGAGGTTCGCGCCGCTCCTGGCGCGGAAAACCTCCTCAGAAAGCGGCGGGGGCTCGTGGTCGTCGCCACCTGCCTTTTGGTCGCGCTCTTAGCCGGTGTCGCGCTCGCCAACTCAGCGGGCTCGCGGTCGCCGGGCGCGCCGCTGTCTGGGTCGCTGCCGACGTCGACGGCGGACCGCCTGGCGCGCGCGTCGGAACTCACCGGCGCGGGAAAGCTGGTCGAGGCGATCAAGGTGTACGACGAGATCCTCGAGGACGACCCGGAACAGCCGGCGGCCCTGGCCTACCGCGGCTGGATCGTGCGGCTCGCGGGACTCAAAGACGAAGGTCTCGCCTACGAGGACAGGGCGGTGGCGGCGGACCCGTCCTATCCCGACGCTCATTTCTTCCGCGGGATGATGCTGTGGCAGGACAAAGGGGACCCCGCGGCGGCGGTGGCGGAGTTTCGTCTCTTTCTTTCCAATCGTCCCCCGCAGGCGATGGTCAAGTTGGTCGAGGACGCGTTGGCGGAGGCCTCAAAAGAAGCTGGCATTACCGACGAGTAACCGGGCGCTCGCGAAAGTTCCTCTTTACCTGGCCGTAACTCTGTCGTACTTTGCCAGTCCATACGCACGGCGTGGCTGGGGTTGCGCCGCAAGTGCTCTGAATCTGCCGGTCGGGCTGAGGTGGGGGTGGTCCGGCCGGCGGATCCAGGGGTTCGGTTAGGCCCCGAGCGCGCGCAACTTTGCAACGACCGTTGGGAACGCCGCGCTGAACGCGGCGATGTCGGCGTCGGTGGTCGACCAGCCGACCGACAATCGCAAACTGCGCTGGGCGTCCACGCCCATCGCCTCGAGCACCGGCGACGGCTCGAGCGATTCGGACGAACACGCACTGCCGGAGTGCGCGGCGACGCCCGACTGATCGAGGCCCAGGAGCACCGCTTCGGACTCCACCCCCTCGACGCCCACGCACACGATGTGCGGCACCCGACCGATCGGGTCGCCGTACTGCACGACACCGTCGACCGCGGTAGCGGCGTCGGCGGCGGCGCCCGTTTGGAGGTACGCCGCGTTCGCTTCGCGCTCCTGCGACTCGGCGAGTACGTCGGCCGCCGCGGCGAAGGCCTCGACGAGCGCGACGGCTTCGAGGCCCGCTCGCCGCGCCCGCTCCTGATCGCCGCCCACGAGGAAGGGATCGAGACGCAGCCCGCGCCGCACCAGCAGCGCGCCCACCCCCACCGGTGCTCCGAACTTCGGGCCGCTGATCGACATGAGGTCGGCCCCGAGCTCGTCGAACTCGATTGGTACGTGTCCCGCCGCCGCCGCGGCGTCGACGTGCAGTAGGACGCCGCGCTCCTGACACAACGCGGCGATCTCGGCGACTGGTTGCAAGGTCGCGACTTCGTGGTTGGCCCACTGGCAATGCACGAGCGCCACGTTCTCTTCCAGCAGCGCGCGCACGGCGTCGACCGAGATGCGACCCTGGCCGTCGACTTCGGGCACGCGCACGCTTCCGTGACGCGCTGACGCGTCGCGCACCGCGGAGTGTTCTACCGCGGCCGCCACGAATCCACCCGTTGGACGTCGGGCGGCGGCACCAAAGCACGCCGCGTTGATCGCTTCGGTGGCCCCACTGGTGAACACCACCGACCGCGGTCGCGTCCCGAAGAACGCGGCGACTCGTGCGCGGGCGTCTTCGAGCGCCACGCGTGCCATGCGGCCTTCGGTGTGGACCCGTCCGGGGTCGCCGGTCACGTCGAGCCACTCGAGCAGCGCGGCTCGCGCCTCGGGGCGCAACGGCGACACGGACGCGTGGTCCAGGTACGCGCGTGTCACGCGACGGCTCCCGTTAGGAGAGCGAGGTGACGCACGATGTGCCACCCATTGCGCGCGAGCTCTCGGTCACAGGGGCCGTGTCGCCGTAGAGGCCCGCGAGCATGCCTCGCACCATGCCGCGGTCGACCGCGCACATCACCGGGTGATCATGGGCCGCCGCGCCAAAGGGGCACTGATCGGAGATGATCGCCAGCGACGTGCCGCGCGCTTCGGCGTGGGCGGCAAAACCGTGGGCGGTGAGCGCGTCGGCCACTGCGGCGAGCGCCGACTTGAACGAGCGGTGGACTTCACCGGGCGACATGCGCTCGGCGAGCGAGCGACCGTACTCCTCGCCGACGGACTCGGCGAGCTTCTCGGCCTGGTCTGCGGGCAGCATCGCCAACGCTCGCCCGAGCAGGGTCGAGAGCAGATCGTCGCGCCGTCCGTTGAGGTCGAGCGGCTCGACGATGGCCGAGGCCTTGTAATGCTTCGACGGTCTTCCGGCGCCGGTGTGGCCGCTGCGGTGAACGGTGACCTCGAGGTAACCGCCGGCGGCGAGCTTGTCGAGATGGTGGCGGGCCACGTTCGGATGCAGCGCGAACTTCTCGGCCACGGCGGTGGCAGTCACGCCATCGGCGGCGTCGCGGGCGAACAGATAGATGTCGCGCCGCGTGGGATCGCCGAAGGCGGACGTGACCGCGGAGACGGCCGCGGCGAACTCGTCGTCGGTACGCCGAGTAGAAGCTTCAGCAGGCACCCCGATATTCTACCTATCCAGATAGGAGAAATCCCCGTGCCCCTTACGCAAGAGCAGATCACCGAGGCGCTCCGTCCGGTCGAAGACCCCGAACTCCGGCGCAGCATCGTCGACCTCGGCATGGTCAAGAACATCGCCATCGACGGCGACAGCGTCGCTGTCACGGTCGCGCTCGACGATCGCCGGCTGCCCGCTGCGGGCTGAGCTCACCAACCGCGTGACGAGCGCCGTTTCGGCCCTGGGCGCTCGCGACGTCGCAGTCGAGTTCACCGTCATGACCGACGAAGAGCGGGCCAAGGTCTCCGAAATGATGAACGGCGCCGGCCACGGTCATGCCCACGCCGGCCACGGACATGACCACGCCCCCGCCAAGCCGCTGCCGTTCCGCGAGGGAAGCCGCACCCGGATCATCGCCGTCAACTCCGGAAAGGGCGGCGTCGGCAAGAGCTCGGTCACCGTCAACCTCGCGATCGCGCTGAAGCAACTCGGCCACGACGTCGCCATCCTCGACGCCGACGTGTACGGCTTCTCCATCCCGGCGATGCTCGGCGTCGATCACCCGCCGACCGTGATCGACCAGATGATGGTGCCGCCCGAAGCGCAAGGAATCCGTTGCATCTCGATGGGCTTCTTCATCGACGAAGACCAAGCGGTCATCTGGCGCGGCCCGATGCTGCACAAGGCGCTCGAGCAGTTCCTGAGCGACGTGTACTGGGACGAGCCCGACTTCCTCGTCGTCGACATGCCGCCGGGAACCGGCGACGTGTCGTTGTCGATGGCGCAGTACCTGCCGCGCGCCGAGATCTACGTCGTGACTACGCCGCAGGCCGCGGCGCAGCGCGTCGCCCAGCGCACCGCCGCGATGGCGAAGAAGCTCAACCTGCCCGTCCGCGGCGTGATCGAGAACATGTCGTGGTTCTCCGGTGACGACGGCAAGCGCTACGAACTGTTCGGTGCCGGCGGCGGTCAGCTGCTGGCCGACGACATCGACGCGCCGCTGCTCGGCCAGATCCCGTTGGTCACGGCGTTGCGTGAGGGTGGCGACTCCGGCCTGCCCATCACCGTCACCGATCCCGACGGCGAAGCCGCGGTTGCTTTCCAGAATCTCGCGAAGCGGATCGTCGAACTCGGCGCCGCCCGCGTCTATCGCAGCGAACTCAAGCTCAGCTAGTTCGGTACACACCACGTCGGTGACCGAGGTTCACGACGACGACCACCAGCAGGTCGTCGTGGATCTGGTAGATCACGCGATAGTCGCCGACACGCACTCGGTAGGCGGGCGTGCCCTTGAGCGGTCGAGAGGCGGGCGGGCGCGGGTCTTGCGCTAGCAACGCGATCACCCCTTGAACTCTTCGACGCGTCCCGGAGTCCAACTTCTGCAAGGCCCTCGACGCCGCAGGGCGGATCTCGACGCGGTGCGGCGTCACGTCAAGCCGAGATCAGCTTTGACTTGTTCCCATGGAATGTTCGGGCTGGGCTCCGCCATCGCCGCCTCATACGAGGCGATGTCTTCGAGCTCCTCCGCCGCATCCAATAGTTGTTCGAATAGCTCGGGACTAATGACCACCGCCGCGGGTTTTCCGTGCCGCTCGAGCATCACTGGTTCCGTCTGGACGGTGTCGACGACTTCCGACAGCCGTCCACGAGCATCGCTGACCGTCACCTGCTTCACGATCAAATTGTACAACTCAGTTTTCAGTTTGTACATCGCTTAGACACCGCGCGGAAGCTTGGCCGGATCCCAGCCGAGGTGCTGTACGGCGAGGGCGAGGGCGTAGCGGTCGGTCATGCCGCTGATGTGGTGCACCGCCGCAGCGACGATCTCCGCTGCGCGGGCACCGGGGTCGAGGCCCATTACCTCGGGACGGGCGATAAACCAGTCCGTCAGCGCCCGCAACAACTCGATCACTCGCTCGGCCTGGTCGACGGAGTCGGGGCGCATGTAGATCCGGTCGAAGTTGAACGCGCGGAACGCCGCCAGCGCGGCCGCCTCGGCCGAGCCCATACCGACGACGCCGTGCGTCGCGATGGTCTCGAGGACCGACGTGATGAACGCGTCGAGCTGCTTCGATCGCCGCGTGCCCACGACGTCGACCACCGCGGCTGGCAATTCGTGCGCCCGCACGATGCCGGCCCGCACTGCGTCTTCGAAGTCGTGGCACACGTACGCGATCCGGTCGGCCCACGCAACGACTTCGCCCTCGGGGGTGGCCGGAGCAGGCCGGTTCCAGCTGTGATTGCGCACGGCGTCGAGCGTCTCGGCACACAGGTTCAACGGCTGGAGCACGACGTCGGCGCCGTACACCGCGTGGTGGTATCCCGCGGGCAGGTAGGGCGACAGCGCTTCTTCAGACGCGTGCCCGGCTGGCCCGTGCCCGCAGTCGTGGCCGAGAGCCGCCGCTTCGGTGAGCGCGACGTTGAGCCCCGCCGGACGGGCGATCCCGACTGCGACCTGCGCCACTTCGATGGCGTGGGTGAGCCGGTTCCGGAGGTGGTCGTCGTCCGGCGCGATGTACACCTGGCACTTGCCAGCGAGCCGGCGGAACGGCCGGCTGTGCTTGATGCGGTCGAGGTCGCGTTCGAAACAGGTGCGGAACCGGTCGGGTTCCTCAGCGATGAGACGGTTGCCGGCGCCATCGGCACGGGTCGCAAATGGAGCGAGTGCGACCGACTCGCTTTCTTCACGCGCACCGCGTTCGACCAGCGGCCAGCCACCATTCGCAACCCGAAGCGGCGCGTGCGCGTGTTCGTACATCACAGGATGAGTATGCCCGGACGGTGTGACGCGCCCGACCGTCGCGGCTCAGGTCCGTTTGGCATCTAACAGTGCCGTTGGATAATTAGGACGTTTGACGGCTGCTCGATCGCGTGTGGGCGCACGCTCGCGGCAACGTCACTTCGGCGTCCAGTGCAGCGTTCGGGTGCGTGTAATCGTCCAGGTTCAGGTAGACGCACCCGAACGCAGGAGTGCGCGAGATTGCCGGATCTCGCGCACTCACGACTGGAACCTGTTCCAGGGTCCCGTAACGGGACTAACTGTGGACAAGTCCAGTGTGCGGACTCGTCGCATCCGTGACGCGAGGCGCGACGGCGCGGCCTACTAAACACTGAGGGTGCTCGCGTTCCTGTCGTATCACCCGCTGGTCCACATCGACATCGGTCCGTTTCAACTGTCGCCCCACGGAGTCGGCATCGCCGTCGGGTTCCTGCTCGGCGCGCGGATCATGCTGCCGGCGGCGGCGAAGAAGGGGATCACAGCGGATGACGTGAGCTCGCTGCTCGTGCGCGCCGCCATCGGTGCGATCGTCGGCGCCCGTCTCGCCTACGTGCTGAACCACGCGGGTGACTACACCGACAACCCACTCGAGATCTTCATGATCTGGAAGGGCGGTATCTCGCTGCTCGGCGGCTTCGCTGGCGCGATCGCCTGGGCGCTGCCAGAGATGCGCAAGCTGCGCCTGTCCTTCTGGCAGGTGATGGACGCCGCCGCGCCGGGCATGGCGGTCGGCGTGATCATCGGCCGCATCGGTGACCTCATCGTGGCCGACCACCTCGGCAAGGCCACCGACTTCTTCCTCGGCTACGAGTGCCCACCGTCAGACGTCGCCACCGCCGTTCCGTGCATCGCCGGACCGGGCAACGCCGTGCATCAACCGGCGCTGTACGACTTCGTGTTGACGATCATCGTGCTGGCCATTCTGCTGTGGCTGCGTCGCAAACCGCGTTACGACGGATTCCTCATCCTCGTGTTCGGCTTCCTGTACGGGTTGAACCGGTTCATCGAAGACTGGTTCCGCATCGACGTCACCCACGGCTTGGGTCTGACCGGCAGCCAGTGGACCGCCGTCCTGGCGATGGTGGTGTGCGGAGCGTGGCTGTTGTTCCGCCGTCGCACGCCCGGCTGGGGCCGATGGAATGAGTTGGACCCAGTCACGCCTAGCATGACCGTCGAATCAGGTACGGAGGAGTAGAGGTCGTGGAAGTTCGCATTGGTGTCACCTACACAGGCAAGGAACTCGAGGTCGACTTGGACGACGACACCGACCGCGACGCTCTCTCGAAGGCGATCGACGCCGCCGTGTCCGGCGACAACCCCGTCCTCTGGCTGACCGATCGCAAAGGCAAGACCGTGGGCGTGCCGTCTGAGAAGATCGCGTACGTCGAACTCGGCCGCGCCGCCTCGGACCGCAAAGTGGGCTTCGGGGCCTAACCCCTCAGGACATTGGACGCGCCTGCCGATCTGCTGGATCGGCGCCTCCTGATCGTCACCGGCAAGGGTGGCGTTGGCAAGACAACGACCGCGGCGGCGCTCGCGCAGCTGGCGGCTGACCGCGGCAAACGCACACTGGTATGCGAACTCGACGCCAAAGGCAACCTGTCGTCGTTCCTCGAGTGCGGCAAGACAACGTTCACGCCCCGCGAGGTCGGCCACAACCTGTTTGCCATGTCGATGGACAGCGAGGAATCGCTCAAGGAGTACCTGAGCATCCAGCTGCGCCTGCCGCTACTCGTGCGCATCGGTCCGCTCAATCGCATCTTCGAATACGTCGCGACCGCCGCGCCCGGGGTGCGGGAGATCCTCACGATCGGGAAGATGGTCTGGGAAGTGCGCGAGCGGCACTGGGACCTGATCGTGGTCGACGCCGTGGCATCGGGCCACATCGTCGGGCAACTCACGGCGCCGCAGTCGATCAACGAACTCGTGTCGGTCGGCCTGATCCGTCAGCAGACCGACTGGATGGTCGAGATGCTCGGCGACCCGTCGATCACCGGGCTGATCATCACCGCGACGCCCGAGGAGATGCCGGTCAACGAAACCCTGGAGCTCTCGGCGCGACTGGCCAATGAGACGAACGTCGATCTCGCGGCGGTCGTCATCAATCGCGTGCTGCCCGAACTGTTCGGTCGCCGCGAAGAGGAACTGTTCGACGCGCTGAACACCGAGGAGCGCCGGGGCGAGATCGCGGCGGCGGCAGGTGGCAGCGTCGACCACCTCATGAACGCAGCGTCGCTCGCGGTTGCGCTGCGCCGGGGAGCGGCCGAACACCTCGAGCGGCTGCGCTCCGAGCTCGACCGCAACGTGCCCATGCTCTACGTGCCTTATCTGTTCTTGCGCAGCCACGGCATGCGCGCCACCCGCATGGTGGCCGCCGCGCTGTCCGCGGAGTTGGGGTACTGATGGCCAGCAAGGACAAGGCCACCGCTCGCGCCGGATCCATCGAGCAGCTTCTGGCGGCGAAGGAAATCGTCGTGTGCTGCGGCTCGGGCGGTGTGGGCAAGACCACGACGGCGGCGGCCTTGGGGGCGATGGCAGCGTCGCGCCATGGCGGACGCGTGCTGGTTCTCACCGTCGACCCGGCGCGCCGACTGGCCAACGCGCTCGGGCTCGAGGGATTTGGCAACGTCGAGACGCGCGTCCCCGATTCGGCGTTCGACGCTGCGAACGTGAAGCCGCGCGGCGAGCTCTGGGCGGCGATGCTCGACACCCGCGAGAGCTGGGACGGGCTCGTCCGCCAGCACGCGCCCGACAAGGCAACCGAGCAGGCGATCCTCGACAACAAGCTGTACCAAAACTTCGCCGGACGCTTCGTGCAGAGCCACGACTACATCGCCATGGAACGGCTGTACGAGATCCACGCCAGCGGCACCTACGACCTGGTGATCGTCGACACGCCGCCGACGCGCAACGCCGTGGACTTCCTCGACGCGCCCGAACGCATGGCCGACTTCTTCACCAGCCGGTTCCTGCGCCTGCTCATAGCGCCCTACCGCTCGCGCATCATCAGCCTGGCGAGCAAGCCGTTCTACCAAGTGGCCGACCGCATCCTCGGCACCCAGTTCCTGCAGGACATCGCCGAGTTCTTCATCCTGTTCCAGAGCATGTACGCCGGCTTCGTCGAGCGCGCCCGCGCGGTGCAGGCGTTGTTGCGCGACAAGCGGTCGACCTTCGTCGTGGTGTCGACGCTGGAGGCGGCGCCGCTGCGCGAGGCGGAGTTCTTCCTCGACCAGCTCGAGCAGCGCAAGCTGCATCTGGGCGCCATCGTGTTGAACAAGGTGCTGCCGGCGTACTTCCTCGACGCCGAGTCGTGCCGCATCGCCGAACGCATCACCGGCGACGCCAAGAACATCGCCAGCGCCGTCGGGCAACCTGCGGAAGACGAAGCCGACGTCGCCCGCGTACTCACCGAGATCGCCGAGAGCTACCTGCGGTTCTCGGTGGTGGCGCAGCGAGAAGCCGAGCAGCGCGCCGAGCTGGCGGCGTCGCCCGACGTCATCGCCGCGGTGCCGTACTTCGACACCGACATCGCCGACCTCCGCGGACTGCTGCAACTCGGCGAACGGATCTGGTAGTCAATGGCGACTCTCGCCGAGCTAGCGAGAACCCACACCACGCTCGACGACGCATCCGTCGATCACCTCCAGCGCCTCGTGCGCGGCTGGGGCATGCTCGCCGACCTGTGCTTCGGTGACCTGGTGCTGCTGGCTGACAGCAGCGGATCCAGCTTCGTGGTGCTCGGCCAGATGCGACCGAGCACGAGCCAGACCCTGCATCACGACGACCTCGTCGGCCGGATCGTTCCGGAGGCCGAACGGCCGGTGGTCGCGCGGGCCTTTCGCTCGGGCGAAATCGTCGAGGGTGAGGTCGCGCTCGGCGAACTCGCCGACCGCGTCCGCATGCAAGGCGTGCCCGTACGCATGGACGGCCAGGTGATCGCGGTCATGACCCGCGAGGCGCCGCTCGAGCGCGACGCGTCGGCCGGGTGCGCTCGAACGCGTCTACGGCGACACCTTCGAGCGTTTCGCCCGGATGATCGTGCGGGGCGAGTACCCCTTCGCCACCGACGATGACGTGGGCGAGGACGCGCCGCGCGTCGGCGACGGCGCCATCCTGCTCGACGCGTCGGGGCGCATCGAATACGCCTCCCCAAACGCCGTCAACGCGCTGCACCGCATGGGCATCCACGCCAACGTGACCGGCAGTCGCCTCGACGACGTCGGCGTCGAAGAGACCGCGGTCAGTCGCTCGTTCTTCGCCGGTCGTCCCATCACCGAGGAAATCGAGCGAGCGCCCGACGTCACCGTGCAGTTCCGCTGCTTGCCGCTGCTGCACCGCGGCGAGGTCACCGGTGGCCTGGTGCTGCTGCGCGACGTCACCGACATCCGCCGCCGTGACCGCCTGCTGCTCTCAAAGGACGCCACGATTCGTGAAGTCCACCACCGGGTCAAGAACAACCTGCAGACCATCTCGTCGCTTCTGCGACTGCAGGCGCGGCGACTCACCTCCGATGACGGCAAGGAAGCGCTGCGCGAAGCCGAACGTCGGATCCGCTCGATCGCCCGCGTGCACGAAGTTCTGTCGCGCGACCCCGGCGAGCAGGTCGCCTTCGGCGAAATCGTGCGCGACCTCGTGCGAATGGCCGAAGAGGCCGTGGTCGGCGGCCGGCCAGTCGAGTTTCGAGTCGAAGGCGACGCCGGCGAACTGCACGCCGAGGTGGCGACGCCGCTGGCGGTTGTCATCAGCGAACTGCTTCAGAACGCCAGCGAGCACGCCTTTCCCGACGACGACGCTGACAGCGACGCCCACGGGCTGGTCATCGTCAAGCTCCGGAACGACGGCGTGGAGCTCAACGTCGAAGTCCGCGACACGGGCGCCGGCCTGCCGGAGGGTTTCTCGCCCGAGTCAACCGACAGCCTCGGCCTGTCGATCGTCACCAACCTGGTCACGAGCCAGCTCAAGGGTCACATCGAGATGTTCTCCGACAACGGCACCGTCGTGGCGTTTCATCTTCCGCTGGCGCGCAACCGTGAGTAGCCCGCGAATACTTGGCCACCGTGGGGCGTCGTCGGTTCGTCAGGAGAACACCCTCGAGGCGTTCCTGCTGGCGGGCGAACTCGGCGGCGACGGCGTCGAGCTCGACGTGCGCCGCACCGCGGGTGGCGCGCTGGCGGTGCACCACGACGCCAACCTGGCCGACGGTCGACTAATCGTCGACACCTTCGCCGCCGAGCTGCCGCCCTACGTGCCGCTCCTGCACGACGTGCTGGTCGCGTGCGAGGGAATGTTCGTGAACATCGAGATCAAGAACGTGCCGATCGATCCCGACTGGGATCCTGGCGAGTCGGTCGCCGCGGCGGTCGCGGCCATGGTCGACGAACTCGGGACCGCCAAGTCGGTGATCGTGTCGAGCTTCGGCCTGGCCGCGATTAACGCCGTGCGCGACGCCAACCCGGCCATCCCGACGGCGTGGCTGACCATTCCCAACTACGACCAGGTGCGGGCCATCGACACGGCGGTCGAGCACGGACACAGTGCGCTGCACCCGCATTTCACCGTCGTGACCAAGGAACTGATGGAGGCGGCGGACGCCGCAGGGATCGTGGTCAACACCTGGACCGTCGACGATCCGGACGAGATGAGGCGCGTCGCCGACCTCGGGGTGGCGTCGATCGTCACCAACGACGTCGCCCTCGCCGTCGCGACACTTCGCTCCTAAGCGGTAGCTCATTCTCCCCGTCGACGGCGCGGGCGCGTTTTGCGCGGGTCGCTCATCTCGGAGCGCCCGCCGAGTATGGCGAACGCGTCCATCGCATCGACGTAATTCCCAACGTCGACCGGGCCGTCGATGAAGCCCAGCGAGACGAGGAAATCGTCGATCGGGCGGATCGCGGTCACAAACTCTTCGCGCTTTCGCACTGGCGGATGGACAACGCCGTGGGCTCCGTCGAGGGCTACCATCTCGCACCGATTGCCGGCGGCGCGCAGCTTCTCGCCGAACCGCACCGTCAACGGCCGCAGGTAATCGCGCGTTCCGTATGCGATCAGTGTCGGAGGGGCTCCTGCCGCGACGTGCGCGATCGGCGACACCTTCTCGACGACGGCGAAGTCGCCGGGCCGAACCGCCTGCGTCACCGGATTGAGGAGAACAACCGCGTCAGGTCGTGACGCTTATGCCACGCGACGACACGCGAAGTAGTGGCAGTGGGGGAGGAACGAGAACGTGCGTGGCCGGTGCGCCACGAACCACCATGAAACAACACAATCGCTGGAGTCTTGCGACGCGTCCGCGGGCGCACGAGATACGCGGCAAGTTCGATATCACCGGCGCCGCGGTAGACGACCTCCTCGGTCGCGAGGTTCACGGCAGGACGAGATCCAAGCAGTCGGGTTCGTAGCGGAGTTCGAGCCGCTCGATCTCGCCGAGGTAATCGCCGTCGAGTTGGTAGGGGAAAGGCCGGTGGCCGACCAGCGTGAGTGAATCGAGGTCGACCCGCCGGTCGATCTTGCGGCTGTGGCGCAGGTGGCGCCCCGACCCGAGCGCCGAGCCTGCGGCGGTGATGATCGTGCTGAAGCTCATCGAGCGCAGCGTCGTCACGGCCAGGCCCGAATCGAGCGTGGCTTCAGGGGCGAGCGACAGCGGCCGACGACCCAAGTACGTGTATGGATCTGTGTTCTGGACAATGCAGAAGTAGCCGTCGTCGATGATCGTGCCGTCGGCGTGGTGCACGGCGAACGGTGGGGTGCTGCGATCGAAGCCGCGGAACCAGGTGCGGAACGCCGCGTAGACGAACAGCGGGTTGCCCGCGTAGCGCTTGAGCGACGACCGCTTCTCCACCTGCTCGACCACGGCGGCGTCGAAACCCGCGCCGACGTGGAACGTGAAGTACCGACCGTTGGCGCAGCCGAGCCCCACGCGTCGGCGCTTGCCCGCCCGCAACGACTCGATCAGAGCGCCCGTCGCCTCGATGGGATCGTTCGGCAGCCCGATGCTGCGGGCGAAGACGTTGGTCGACCCTCCCGGTAGCGCGGCCAGCGCGGTCGCCGACCCCACCAGCCCGTTGGCCGCTTCGTTGAGGGTGCCGTCACCTCCGAGGACGACCACCACGTCGGTTCCGCTGGCCGCCGCGCCCTGGGCGAGCCGCGTCGCGTGGCCGCGGCGGCTGGTTTCGGCGACGGTGACGTCGGCTTCGGCACTGAAGGCCGCCTGGATGACGACGCGGGCGCGCGGCGTGACCGACGACGCGGCGGGGTTGCACAACAGCAGGACGCGCGGCATGAGCGGCGATGTTACGTAGAAGTGCGATCCACTCCCGCAAGCAGCACCGAACCGATCTGGCGGGGGAGGGCGGCGACGATCGGGAAGCCCGCGGCGCGCTTGGGCATTCGCAGGTAGGTGGCGTCGCGCTCAACCGCACGCACAATGGCACGCGCGACGCGTTCACTCGGCAGGTGACGGATGAGACGCAGCGTGCGCAACCGCTGCAACGACCGGTCCGTCGGCGGGTGGGTGTGGAGGTTCGCTTCCATCTCGGTCTCCACCGGTCCGAGTTCGACGACCATGGCCGACACGCCGGTGCCGAGGAGTTCGCCGCGCAGGCAGGCGTTGAAGTGCGTGAGCCCGGCCTTCGTCGCCGAGTAAACGGCCACTCCTGGCGAGCACGAGGCGCCCGCCATCGACGAAACGTCGACGATCCGTCCGCTGCGCCGCGCCAGCATGGACGGCAGCACGGCACGCGTGAGTTGGATCGGTGCGTGGAGGTTCACGTCGATCAGGGCATCGATCGACGCGGTGTCCATGGTCGCGAAGCCCACCGTGTCGAGCAGGCCGGCGTTGTTGACGAGGACATCGATCGGCCCGTCGGCCTCGATGCGCGGGATCAACGCGTGGCGCGCCGACCGGTCGCCGAGATCGGCCGGATAGGCGTGACCGCCCAGGTCGGCGGCCAGCTTTTCGATCGCTTCCGCGCCCCGGGCGACGAGTGCCACCCGTGCACCCAGATACGCGAAACGCCGAGCCAGATCGGCCCCGATGCCTCGAGATGCGCCGGTGATGACGACCCTGCGATCACGCAAATCCATGGGACGACCGTACGCCGAGTTGGTGCGCCGTAGGCCCGATGGGCAAAACTCGCCGCCATGAACATCGTCGTCTGCGTAAAGCAGATTCCTGACCCCGCAAATCCTGGGTCACTCGGTGCCGACAACACTCTCGACCGCTCCGGCAAGCTCATCATCGACGACTCCGACATGTACGGCGTCGAGATGGCGCTGCAGCTGGTCCACGCCGCCGGTGGCGGTGAGGTGTCGCTGGTGTCGATGGCTCCCAACGGCGAGACCGCCGGCCTTCGCACCGCGCTCGCCATGGGCGCCGAGAAGGCCGTGCTCGTTTCCGACGACGCGCTCAAGGGTTCGGACGCGCTGAGCACCGCCAAGGTCCTCGCCGCCGCCATCGGGCGGGCCGGCAGCTACGACCTGATCCTGGCGGCCACCGAGTCGACCGACGGCTACACCGGCACCACGCCGGTGCAGATCGCCGAGATCCTCGGCTTGCCGTCGGTGACCTTCGCCAAGCACATCGAGGTCGACGGCTCCACCGCCAAGGTGCAGCGTCAGACCGAAGCCGGATTCGACGAGGTCAGCTGCCCGCTGCCGGCGCTGGTCACGGTGACCGCCGGTGTCGTCGAGCCGCGCTACCCGTCGTTCAAGGGGATCATGGCCGCCAAGGGCAAGCCGCTCGACCAGGTGACCGTCGCCGACCTCGGCATCGACGCCGGGTCGGTCGGCGCCGCCGGTGCCGGTCAGGAGATCACAAACGTGACCGCGGCCGAAGAGCGTCAAGCGGGCGAACTCGTCGTTGATGAAGGTGACGCCCACGAGAAGATCGTGGCGTTCCTCGACAAGCTGAAGGTGATCTGAGCAATGGCCAAGGTATGGGTTCTCGCAGAATCGGCGGGCGGCAAGGTTTCGTCGCTCACCCTCGAGTTGCTGACGAAGGCGCGCGACCTCGGCGATACCGTCGAAGCCGTCGCCTGGGGTGCCGATACGGCATCGGTCGCCGGCGATCTCGGCGCGCACGGCGCGTCCACCGTCCACGACGTCGGTGACATCGGCAAGTCGTTGCCCGGCGTTCCGGTTGCCTCCGCAATTGCGGCGGCTATCGAGGCCGGCAACGGTCCCGACGTGTTGCTCATCGGTCAGTCCTACGACGGCCGCGACGTCGCCGGCCGCCTGTCGGTCAAGCTCGACAAGCCGGTGCTGACCAACGTCGTCGGCATCGACGCCGGTTCGCCGCCGGTCGCCAGCCACGCCATCTTCGGTGGCGCCACGATCGTCCAGGCGACCTTCACGGGCGACGGACCGCACATCTACCTCGTGCGCCCGAAGAGCTTCGCCGCCGAACCGAACGGCGGCACGGCCACCGTCGCCGCGCTCGCCGCGCCCGACGCGGGCGCCACCAACGCCGCAACCGTGACCGAGCATCACGTCGAAGAGCGCAGCGGTCCGCAGCTCGACGAAGCCGCGGTCGTCGTCTCCGGCGGGCGTGGTCTCGGCGAAGCCGGCAACTACGCCATGGTCGAAGAGCTGGCGAAGCTGCTCAAGGGCGCGCCCGGCGCGTCCCGTGCCATCGTCGACGCCGGTTGGGTGCCCTACGCCTATCAGGTGGGTCAGACCGGCAAGACCGTCAAGCCGACGCTGTACATCGCCTGCGGCATCTCGGGCGCGACGCAACACATGGTCGGCATGAAGGGCTCGAAGAACATCATCGCCATCAACAAGGATCAGGAAGCCCCGATCCTCCAGATCGCCGACCTCGGCATCGTGGGCGACGTCCACAAGGTCATGCCCAAGCTCATCGAAGCACTGAAGGCGCGGGGCTAAGCCCCCCCCCCGAACTGGTTCGCGTTGGCGTCGTTTGGCGACGTGAACGCGGACCAGTTGAGCGTTTGACCCGTAGGCTCCACCGGTATGGCGTGGAGCAATTGGGCCGGTAATCAGACGTGCAATCCGGACGAGGTTGCGCATCCGTCGACTGACGCGGAACTGGCATCGGTTATCAAGGGCGCGACCGCGCGTGGGCGACGGGTCAAGGTCATCGGATCGGGACACAGCTTCACCGCCTGCGCGTTGACAGACGGCGTGCAGATCGTGCTCGATCGCTACAACAAGGTCATCGCGATCGACAACCGGGCCAACACGGTCACGGCGCAAGCCGGCACCACCATCGCCCAGTTGAACAAGCACCTCTTCAACTACGGCATGGCTATGCCCAACCTCGGCGACATCGCCTACCAAACGATCAGTGGCGCAATCTCCACCGCGACGCATGGCACCGGCGCCAAGCTCACCGGCATCGCCGGCCAAGTCATCGGGCTCGACATCGTCAGCGGCGACGGCTCGATCGTGTCGTGCTCGGCAAGCGAGGAGCCAGAGATCTTCGAAGCGGCGCGCGTCGGCGTGGGCGCGCTCGGTGCGCTGTCGACCGTCACGCTGCAATGCGTACCCAAGTTCAATCTCCGCGCCCTCGAGGAACCGGTGCGCGTCGACAAGGTGCTCGAGGAGATCGACGAGCGCGTCGACAGCAACGAACACTTCGAGTTCTTCTGGGTGCCCCACACCGGCTGGGCGCTCACCAAGACGAACAACGTCACGACGGCGCCGCCAGGCGGTCAGTCGCGGTGGAAGTTCTTCAAGGACAAGATCGTCATGGAGAACCTCGCCTTCGGCGCGGTGACCAAGCTCGGCCGCCTGCGCCCGTCGGCCATCCCACGCCTGTCCAAGCTCATCCCGAGCTCGGGCCGCGTCGAGTACGTGAAGCCGAGCTACCAGATCTTCGCCAGCCCGCGGTGGGTGAAGTTCTACGAGATGGAGTACGCCGTGCCGCGCCAGCACGTAGCGACCGCGCTCAACGGCATCCGCGCCGTCATCGACGACAAGAACCTCAACATCGGTTTCCCCGTCGAAGTGCGCTTCACCGCGCCCGACGACATCCCGTTGTCGACGGCGTCGGGTCGCGAGACGGCGTACCTCGCCGTACACGTCGCCAAAGGCATGGAGTACGAGACGTACTTCCGCGGGGTCGAAGACGTGATGAACCAGCTCGAAGGACGGCCGCACTGGGGCAAGCTCCATTTCCAGACGGCGGACGTGCTGGCGACGCGTTATCCCAAATGGGACGCCTTTCAGAAGGTACGGGCGCAACTCGATCCCAGCGGCGTGTTCTCCAACTCGTACACCGATCGCGTGCTCGGGCCAATCGGTTGAGCTAGTCGCTCCGATAAATCAGAAGCGCCCGATCACGCCGCCCGCAGCGACGAACCGGAACAGTTCGATGATGCGCGCGCCGGGCGGTCGACTCCATTCGCTGCGCCCCGGGGTGAGGTCGCGCCGCAGGTTGTAGACCGCCGAGAACAGGTGATCCCACCAGATCCGCGCCTCAGCGGAGTCGTCACCGTCGAAGGGACCCACTTCGCGGTAGCCGGCCAGCACCAGCGGGATCACGCGCGCCGGCAAGCTGCGGAAGTCGAGAGCCGGGTCGCCCCAGGCAGCGTCGCCCCAGTCGATGACCCCGAGGTATCCGTTGGTAGGGGAGACGAGCAGGTTCGTGGGCTGTAGATCGTTGTGAAGGAACCGGCGAAAGCCCGCGTCGCCGACCGCGGGTTGGAGCGCGTCGAACCACCCCTGCAATGTGCGGGCGTTGTCGGCGTTAATCGCCCCTTCCGCCACCGCTGACGACAGGAGTTCCTCCGCGCTGGTGTCGCGGCCCGCGTCGTCGAGCCAGCCGTTCGGGTCGGGGCACTCCGCCACGGGCTCGCGCCAGACAGGCACGGCTCAGTCCGCGTCGTTGGCAACGACGGCCCAGGCGAGGCCGGCTTCGGGGTCCTCGACGGCCAGTTGCAATGACCACCCGATCGGGTCCGAGCCCTCGTCCCACAGGTACCAGCGCATCTCGTCGACGGCGACTTCGAGCTCCGCCGCGCTGAGTGGCCAGTCGTGTACCAGGTCGACGAGGGCGGCGGCGGCCCACCAGGCGGTAAAGCGTCCGGTCGCGGCACCGCGACGACGGCCGTGGGCGCCACCCGACGCACCGGCCCACGCGAGGTGGGCGAAAGCATCGGCCGGCGAGACCTCGGCGATGCGAGCCTTGGTCAGTCCGAGCGCTCGCAGCGCGCCGTTGACCTCGCCCTCCACGCCGGTGGCGTCGGAGCGGCCGTTGGACTCGTTGCCCCAATGCGATGCGACTTCGAGCAGCGCTTCGCGACCCTCGGTGGAGTCTTCGTCGGCGGTGAACTCCGTTCCGGCGAGCGTCACCTTGGACCACTCGCTCTTCGGGGGACGCGGCGGCGCCGGGAACTCCGCCTTCTCGAGCTTGTAGGTGGCCAGCTCGTAGCGCGGCTCCCAGTCGGCGAGCACGAGAGGAAGGTCGAGCACCGAGCCGTCCGCGCCTTCGGCCGTGAGGTCTTCGCCGCGCATGGCGCATTCGTGGGCGAACAGGCTCGCCGTCGGTCCGGCCGACAGGTGCTCGCCGAGCTCTTTCCACGCGTGGGTCGAGGCCGCCACTTCGGTCAACGGACCGAAGCCGAAGCGCGCCGCAGCGGCGCCCGGGCCCGCCGCGTCCTCGAGTGCGTGCGCCGCCACCGGTCCGGGCGCGCGTAGCGCCAGGACGTAGTTCACGTACGCCGTCACCGGCCACAGCTGCTTGCCGCGCGCCGCGGCGGCCCGGCAGTCGTCGCGGACGTAGATGAGTTCCTGCCAGTCGTCTTGGTCGGTCAGCCGCTCGACGAAGCGCGTCAGTTCGTCGAGGTCACCCTTGTCGATCAGCTCGTCCCTGTAGTCACTCATACGTACGGCCATGGGTAGTGCCGGTATTCCTCCGACACAAGCGGGATCGCCGGCAGGTCGGCAACCGCCGCGGCGCGGCGGCGCAGCGCGGCGATCTCGGCGGCGTCGAGCAGGTCGGTCAAGTCGTCGAGCGGCGCGTCTACGAGCCGTGCGAGATCGGCGCGCCACGATTCGGGAATCGGTTGGCCGCCGAACTCCCAGATGACGGTCCGCAGCCGGGGCGCGGTCTGAAACGTGAGCCCGTGGTCGACGCCGTAGATATCGCCGGAGCTCGTCAGCAGGCAGTGCCCGCCCTTCCGATCGGCGTTGTTGATCACGAGATCGAACACGCACATGCGGCGGAGCCGGTCGTGGTGCGCGGGCTGTTCGACCAACGTGAAGTAATGCTGCTCGAAGTCGGCGTCGGCGATGAACCGTTGCAGTGAACCGCAGCCCATCGGACCCTCGGAGCGCGAGATGGTTTCGGGAACGAGGTCCCATCCGAGCGCTTCGCTAACAACGTAGGTCGCGACTTCCCGTCGCCACAGGCCGTGCGGGTAGTCCCACAACGGACGCTCGCCTTGCTCCGGCTTGTACACCGCGGGCATGGCGTCGTCGCCGCAGCTCACGGTCACGAGCATCGTGGCGTTCGAACTCCACGGCATGCGTCCCTCGATGACGATCTCGCCTCCAGCGAGCGTCGTCATCGTTCGGGCGCGTGCTTGCCGTTCTGCTTCGGACATGTGTGGCCAGCTGGATCGAGTGGGTGACCGCAGAGCGGGCACGGTGGTCGCCCGGCCTCCACGAGACGGGTGGCGCGAATGGCGAGGGCTCGTCCTTGCTCGCGGGTGAGCAGGAGTCGGAAGCGACCCTGAGGTTCGGTCGGTTCGTCGTCTTCGTTAAGGGGCACCGCCTCGACGGCGTCGAGCACGAGACGATCGAGCGCGTCGAGGTAGCCGAGGCCCATCGCGCCCACGGCCCAGGCGACTTCGATGGGCTGGCGCAATTCGAGGTCGTCGGGCACCACGCCCAACGCCGGCAGTTCCTCGAGGCGTTCGACGAGCGCGGTGCCGAGAGCCGACACCTGCTGCTTCTCGAGTTTGAGCGTGACGACGGTATCGGCGGCCTGCACCTGCAGCAGGAACACGCGCCGACCAGGCGTGCCGACGGTGCCGACGGTCACCAGATCGGCCTCCGTGAACTCGAAGTTCTCGCCCGACATTACGAAGCGATCCGATTCACGCAGTGGACGAACGGACCTTCGTGCCCATAGGCAATGACCGTCATCGAACACGGTGAGATATCGATGCGTTGGAACAGGTCGAGCGGCACGCCCAGCGCGGTGGCCGCCGCCGCCTTGATCGGATCGGCATGCGACACCGCGATCACCACGCGGCCTGGATGTTCGGCGCGGTAGCGGTCGACGGTGGTGGACATGCGCGTCGCCATCTCGGCGAAGCTTTCACCGCCGGGGAAGCGGAAGCCTGACGGGTTGCGCTGCACCGCCTTCCACTCGGGCAGTTTGCGCAGTCGCGCCAAGGACTTGCCGGTCCAATCACCGAAGTCGCATTCCAGCAGCCCCTTGTCGGTGTGGACCTTCTGGCCGAGGGCTTTGCCGATGGGCGCCGCGGTTTCGCGCGTGCGTTGCAGCGGCGACGCGTACACCGCGGCGATTCCCTTGTGGTCGCGCAGATGCGCGGCGACCGCCTCGGCTTGGGCGCGGCCCTTCTCGGCGAGCGCCAGGCCGGCGGCCCGCCCGGGCAGGACCTTGCCCGTCGACGGAGTCTGCCCGTGACGGACGAAGATGACGACGGTCGGTGCGTGGACTCTTCGCGCGGGCGCTGGCATGTCGAGGCGAACCGTAGCCTCGCGACGATGTCCGCTCTTACCGCTCTGTGTGACGAGATCGTCGCCTGCCGCGCGTGCCCGCGCCTAGTGGCGTGGCGCGAGCAGGTCGCCGCCGAGCGCCGCGCGTCGTTCGCCGACGAGGAGTACTGGGGCAAACCCATTCCCGGCTTCGGCGACCCCGACGCCGCCATCGTCGTCCTCGGCCTCGCCCCCGCGGCCCATGGAGGCAATCGCACCGGACGCGTGTTCACCGGCGACCGCTCAGGCGACTTTCTCTACGCGTCGATGTTCCGGTGCGGACTCGCCAACCAGCCCACGAGTGTGGCCCGCGACGACGGACTGGAACTGCGTGATGCATACGTCACCGCCGCCGTGCGCTGCGCGCCGCCGGCCAACAAGCCCACGCCTGACGAGCGCGACCGCTGCGCGCCGTACCTCGCCCGTGAAGTCGCATTGCTGCCGCGGCTGCGCGTTGTCGTCGCCCTTGGCCAGTTCGCGTACGACGCCGCCTGCCGACTCCTCGCGATCACACCGAAGCCGCGCTTTGGTCACGGCGCCGAGGCAAGGACGCCCGACGGGCGTCTTGCCGTCGTGTGCTCGTTTCACCCGAGCCAGCAGAACACCTTCACCGGCAAGCTCACGCCGCCGATGCTCGACGACGTGTTCCGCCGCGCCGTGGCTCTCGCGAACGAGGTGTGACCCCTGACACGGTCGATCGTGCCCGCGGTCACGAAAAATCCCGCCGGTCCCGCTCACAATGAGCCACATGACACCTCTTCTCATTGCGCTGGTTGTCGCCCTGGCCGCATCGGGCGCGCTTGCCTGGCACGTTCTGTGCCTCACGGCGGAGGTTCGTGAGGCGCGGGACGAGCTCGCGCGGCGCGCCGCACAAGAAGAAGCCGACAGAACGGCGCCGAATCTGCGGATCCATCCGCGGCGGCGCGAAGTAGCCATGGTCGCGTGCGAACTGAGCGGCTTCGCCACCTTTGCCGCATGGTCGTCGGCCAGGGCTGTCCATTCTGTGGTCGACGATTACGTGGAGATCCTCGGTAGGTCGGTCGCTCGACACGGTGCCACCGTCAGCGGGTTCTCCGGCGACAGGCTCGTCGCGTTTTTCGACGACGAGCTGCAATCCGAGGATCCCGTCCTCCGAGCGCTGACCATGGCGACCGAGATCCAGCAATCCATGGACGGGCTGCTGGAGCGCTGGCCAATTGGCTACGACCTCGGACTCCGAATCGGTATCGCGCTCGGTCCTGCGGACGTAAGCGTCGTCGCCTTCGAGGACCACCGCGAATGGAGCACCGTCGGTCCAGCTGCCAATCTCGTGCGCGGGCTATGTGACGAGGCTCGATCAGGCGAAATCCTTCTCGACCAGCGCGCGCACGCCGTGGTCCAGCGTGTCGTCCGCGTCGAAGACAGCGCGGTCATCAGCCTCCCTGGCCTGAGCGAGCCGGCCTTGGCGATCAGCGTCCGCTTGATCTCCGACTGCGCCAACGTGATCGCCAGCTAGAGCGCCACGAGTTCGCCGATCGCGTAAACGACGGCAATGGCGCCGAGGAACGTCGCCACCGCCAGACGGAGGCGCCGGTCGTTCGCTCGCATCGTGACCGAAGCCCCGAGCCTGGCGCCGGGGACCACCGCAAGAGTGAGCAGCCCGGCGAAGCGCCAGTCGATGTCACCCAACAGGGCGTGGGTGATCGTTCCCGGGATCGCCAGGAAACCGACGCACACCAGCGACGTGGCGATGGTCTTGCGCAACGGGACCCGCGCCAGCTCGGAGAAGCCCGGCACCATCACAATGCCGCCGCCGACCCCGAGCAGCCCCGAGAGCGCGCCGGCGGCGAGGCCGATGCCGGCGAGCAGCCAGCCGTCGTGCGGCCGCTCTTGATCGTTGTCGTGTTCGGTGTCGTCGCCGCGGGTCATGCGGAACGCCGTGAACGCGAGCAGGCCAGCGGTCAGCAGCATCAGGATGTGGCCGTCGCCGGGTACCACGCTGGAGGCGAGGGATCCGCCGACGGAGCCGACGACGCCCGCGGGCACCGCCCATCCGACGACGCGCCAGTCCACGAGCCCCTCGCGGACGTAGCGGGCCGTGCCGGCTACTGCGCTCGGCAAGATCGACGGGAGCGTCGTGCCGATCGCGACCGTGGCCGACGCGCCGAGGGCGCGTATCGCCGGCGTCGAGATCACGGCGCCGCCAACGCCGAACGCCGCCGACAGAGCACCCGTCGCCAAACCGGCGACGAGCGTGAGCCCATCGCGAAGCGGTCCGGGATCCATCGCCGCTGTTCTAGCCTGCGACGCGATGGCCGACGCACCTTCGCTCGACGCACTCCGCTCGACGGTCAGTGATCTTGTCGCGCTCACCTCAAATCGCGCCCCGCGTGAATTGACGCACGCGCCGCAACGAGGGCAGTGGAGCGCCGCGGAAGTCGCGGCGCACTTGGCCGACGCCGAGATGGTCTACAGCGTGCGCATTCGCATGATGCTGACCGACGACAACCCGTCGCTCACGGGATACGACGAGCAGGCGTGGGCGGCCCGCCTGTCGATGTGTGATCTCAACGTGGCCGGCTCAGTCGAACGTTTCCGCGTGCTGCGAGACGCCAACCTGCGCCTTTACGAGTCACTCGAGTCAGCGGAGTGGGCGCGCACCGGTGTGCACGAAGAACGCGGCCTGGTCACCGTCAGCGGCATCGTCGAATCCCTGATCGGCCACGACCGCACCCACCTCGACCAGATCCGGAAGCTTCTGCCCTAAACCACGAACTGGTGTGCGTTGGCGTCGTAAGACGACGCCAACGCGAACCAGTTCGTTGGGTTAGCTGTAAATCTCGAAGAGGCCGGCGGCGCCTTGGCCCCCGCCGATGCACATGGTGACGACGCCCCACTTGGCACCGCGGCGCTTGCCCTCCTGGAGGATGTGGCCGGCACAGCGAGCGCCGGTCATGCCGAACGGGTGGCCGATCGAGATCGAGCCGCCGTTGACGTTGTACTTCGCCGGGTCGATGCCGAGCTTGTCGCGGGAGTAGAGACACTGCGACGCGAACGCTTCGTTCAGCTCCCACAGGTCGATGTCGTCGATGCTGAGCTTGTGGCGCTCGAGCAGACGCGGCACGGCGAAGACCGGGCCGATGCCCATCTCGTCGGGCTCGCAACCGGCAACCGCCCATCCCTTGAACGCGCCGAGCGGTTCGAGGTTGCGCCGCGACGCTTCTTCGTCGGACATCATCACGACCGCGGCGCCACCGTCGGACAGCTGGCTCGCGTTGCCGGCGGTGATGAACTTGCCCTCGCCCTTCACGGGCTGAAGCTTGGCCAGGCTCTCCAGGGTGGTTTCGGGACGGTTGCACTCGTCGCGGTCGACGGTGTAGTCGACGATCGACTCTTCCTTCGTCTCCTTGTTGACCAGCTTTTGCTTGGTCTGCATGGGGACGATCTCGTCGGAGAAGAGGCCGGCGGCCTGCGCGGCGGCGGTGCGCTGCTGGCTTTGCAGCGAGTACTCGTCCTGCGCCTCACGCGTGACGCCGTAGCGCTCGGCGACGATGTCGGCGGTGTCGATCATCGCCATGAAGATCGCTGGGTAGTCCTCGAGCAGCTTCGGGTCGAGGCCGCCGAGCGCGCCGCCGGGCTGCGAGATCGCTTCGACGCCACCGGCCACGACGACGTCGGCGCCGTCCTGCTTGATGTAGTTGGCAGCCAAAGCAATGGCGTTGAGACCCGACGAGCAGTGACGCTGCACGGTCGATCCACCGGTGGTGACGGGCAGGCCGGCGAGCAAGCCGGCGAGACGGGCGAGGTTGCCCGAACCGTGGGCGCCGTTGCCGAGGTAGACGTCTTCGACGGCCTCAGGCTCGACGCCGGACTTGGCCACCGCGTGCTTGATCGCATGTGCGGCCATCGACATGGCAGGCGTGTTGTTAAAGCCGCCGCGGTGCGACTTGGCGAGCCCGGTGCGGGCGTAAGAAACGATGACGGCTTCACGGGCCATGAGGTGTCCTCCGGTTACTGAAATTGACCGCCGGACCTTAGCCCTCGGTTAGCTCGCGGGTGCAGGCTCCGGCGGGGCGTCGGCCTTCGGCTTCTTCGGCGGCGGCGGCTTCATCAGCCGGGGCGCCTCCACTGCGGTCTCCGGCCAGCGATTGCGCGACACCCGCGCCAGTCGCCGGAGCAGGGCGATGGCACCGGGGTCCTCGTCGCCCGGACGCGCAATCAGCGATCCGTCCTCGAGCATCTTGATGATGATCTCGCGGCCCAGATCAGTGCGGACAATGGTGAGCGTCCAGTCGTTGGACTCGCCGATGCCGCCGGTGGAGATGTCGGCGTGTTCGGCGGCGAAGTCGGGACACGTTTTGCAACCTTCACGCGTCCAGGCGTGGCACTCCTTGAGATTGATCTCGTGGTAGTCGCCGTTCTTCATCCAGATCTGGAAGACGCCTTTGATGTTCATCTTCACCATGTCGGCCTTCTTCAAGCCGTACTTGGCCTCGAAGAGTTCTTCGAAGATGGCGTCGTCGAAGGTCTTGGAACACAGCAGCCCGATGTTGAGCGCGAAGCGACGTGCGGGCTTGCCCGCTTTGCGCGCGCTCATCACCGGCGGAACCGAGCTGTGACAACTCATACCGACCAGCGCGAGCTTCTCGGCGCCACCGGCGACGGCCTCCATGTACGCCATCGGCGTGGCCGAGTACGTGTAGCGGCTGCCCGCGGCGGCGAGGATCTCGTCCTTCGTCTTGGCCACGCCGGGAATCGCTTTCCACGAGGAGCCGTCGCCCTCGACGTAGCTCACGAGCGCGGCGTCGATGTAGCCCTTCTCGAGACACCAGATGAGCATCGCCGAAACGACGCCGCCGTCCTGGCCCATCTTGTGCACCATGTCGTCGGACGCGCGGGCGAGGATGATGTCCTTGTTGATGCCGTCGATCTCGTCGATGGTGCGCGACCGGCCGAACATGAAGTTGTCGATCTCGGTTTCCCACGTCCGGAAGCGTGGGCACGCCCGCGTGCAGGACGTACACCCCTTCTCGCCATGGATGCAGTTGTCCGGCCCCAGCTCCTCTTCGAGGTGGAACGGCCTGTAGACGCCCTCGGTGTCCTTGTAGCCGAGCACGTCGTGCGGGCACGCCACCACGCAGCCCGAACACCCTGTGCAGAGGCCGGATGTCACAACCTCCGCGTACAACTCTTTCCATTGCGCCGTCCAGCGCCCCGCCTTCGCCGGTGCATCTTCGGTAATGGTCATCGCCGCCCGACGTTAGCGGCGGCGGTTAACGGTAGGCGCGGGCTTGGAGTTCGAACAGTTCGGCGTACACGCCGTTGCGGGCGACGAGGTCGGCGTGGGTCCCCTCTTCAGACACGACGCCGTCGCCGACCAGCACGATGTGGTCGGCCATGCGCACGGTCGAGAAGCGGTGGCTGACCAGCACGGTGATGGCGCCGACTTGCGTGCCGACGCGGCGCGCCGCGCCGGCGTAGCGCTCGAAGAGCGCGTGCTCGGTTTGCGGATCGAGCGACGAGGTCGGCTCGTCGAGCAGTAGGAGCAGCGGGTGCTCGCGCATCATCGCCCGGCCAAGGGCCAGCTTTTGCCACTGGCCGCCGGACAGCTCGACACCGGTGTCGAAGCTGCGGCCGAGTTGGGTTTCGAGTCCGTCCGGCAGATCTGCCAGCACGTCCATCGCGCTCGCACGTTCGAGTGCACCGGTGACCGCTCCGGAGTCCTCGGCCTGCGGCAGGTCGCCGACGCCGACCGCGGTCTGGGCGAGCAACTCGAAGCGGGCGAAGTCTTGGAAGCCCGCGGCCATCCGTAGCCGCCACTCGACCGGGTCCACGTCGGACAGCGGGATCCCGTCGACGAGGATCCGCCCCGCGGTCGGCTCGTAGAAGCGGCACAGCAACTTGATCAGCGTCGACTTGCCGGCGCCGTTGTCGCCCACCATCGCCACCGTGGATCCAGCGCGCAGGCGCAGGTTCACATCCCGCAGAACGTCGACGTCGGTGCCCGGGTACCGGAACGACACGTTCTCGAACACGATGCCCTCGCGCAGCGCGTCGGGTAGCGCCGTCGGCTTCTCCGGGACGACGGCCGCCTTGGCCTTCTTGGCGTAGTCCGACAGCCACACGTAGCGATGCCCGACGCGCGCCGAACGCATCATGAACCCGACCGTGCTCGCAACGCCGGTGAGTTGATTGTTGATCTGTTGCGACAGCGACATCGTGAGCGCCAGGTCACCGGGGGAGGCGTCGCCGTTCTTCACCCGCAGCGCTACGAAGGTGACGGCGAAGACGAACCCGAGAGCGAACGTCAGCCAACCTCCGCCGATCAGCACTTGAGAACCGGTGGTAACGGTGTTGACCTCGTGGGTCACCTCGTCGCTCAGTTCGTTGTGACGCCGCAGCATTCCGTCGCGGGTGCTGAAGATGCGCAGTTCCTTGCCGTGCTCGCGTTCGGTCGCCGTGGCGTAGAGCCAGTAGTACGACCGCATCCGCTCGATGACGCGCTCTTCAGTCTTGCGGGCACGCTTCTCGGCGACGCCGCCGATGACCACCGCCGGAATGCCGAAGAGCGGCAGCAGGATGAGCGCCGGGTGAATGGCGGCGAGCAGGCCGACCGTGGTGACCGAGCGCACCAAAAGCCCGGCGGTGCCGATCGTCGAATCGGGAATGTTGGCCAGCGCGCCCCGTTGCTGGCGCAGCAACTGCAACTCGTCCTGGTACTCGGGACGTTCGTAGTGCTCGATGCCGGGGACGTCCATCGCCAAGCCGATCAATGACCGGTCCATCGCCTGGCCGACCCGCTCGCGCACGCTGATCAGGAAACCCATGTACGTCCAGCTGAGCCCGTCGCCGATCACGAGCGCTCCGGCGACGAGCGCCGCGCCTCGCATACCGGTGGCGCGGTCGTTCTCGAACAGTCCGTCGGTCAGCAGCTTGAGACCCCAGGCCTGTAACGGCCCGCTGAATTCCGTCACGACGCGCATGACGCTCAGGCCGAGCATGCGGCTCGGCGTGGCCTTGAAGCCGATGCGCATCGCGGTGGTGATCGAACGCCACGTGGCGCCGAAGCCCGGCTTGTCGGGGATGACGCCGCGGGTCGTCAATTGAGGAACCTCGCAGCTTGGAGGTCGAACATCTCGGCGTACTTGCCGCCGGCGGCCACGAGCTCGGCGTGGCTGCCCGCCTCGCACACACGACCGTGCTCCACGACCACGATGCGATCGGCGCGTCGCACGGTCGAAAAGCGGTGCGAGATGACGACGGTGGTGAGCCCGGCGGTGAGTTCGAGGAAGCGGTCGTACAGCTCGGCCTCGCCGCGCACGTCGAGCTGCGCGGTGGGCTCGTCGAGCACGAGGATGTGCGCGCCTCGCTCGACGGCGAACAATGCACGAGCGAGCGCGATCCGTTGCCACTCGCCGCCCGACGCCTCGACGCCCTTGTCGAACTGGCGGTTGAGCACGCTGTCCCATCCGTGTTCCCATCCCTCGATGAGGGGACGGATTCCGACGCGTTCGGCGACGCGGTTGAGCGTGTCGAGGTCGGCGGGTTCGCCGAACGACGAGAGCCCGACGTTCTCGGCTGCGGTGAGCGCGTAGCGACCGAAGTCCTGGAAGATGGCGGCCAACTGGTGGTGCCAGGCGAGCGGGTCGATGTCGGCGAGCGGCACACCGTCGACGGTGATTCGCCCCGCCGACGGGTCGTACAGCCGTGCCAGCAGCTTGACCAGCGTGGTCTTGCCGGCACCGTTGTCGCCGACGATGGCGAGGGAGTGACCGGCGGGGATCTCGAGATCGAGGCCGTCGAAGACGGGTGTGTCGCGGCCCGGGTACGTGAACGACACGTTCTCGAAGGCAATGACGTGTTGCGGTGCTCCGGCGGTTGGTCGGTCGCCGTGGATCGCCGACGCCGAATGCGCCGCGATGTCGCGCTCGACTTCGAGCGTCGGTCGAATCGCCGATGTGCCTTGCTCGACGATCAACTCCGGGTTGCCCAACACCATGCTCAAGCTGGTGACGCCGATCAACGCCTGGATGAGAACGACAAAGTTCTCCGGTGGCTGTCCCGTCGAACCGAACGCCTCGTTGGCGACGTAGAGAAAGGCGCCGAGCGTCACCACGCCCTTGAGCAGGAGGCCCGCCGTGACGACGAGGCTGCCGCGGCGTCGCTCGGCCCAGACGGTTCGCATGGTCTCGAACCACGCCGCGTCGAAGCGGCCGACGGCCCACGGGCCGAGCCCGAACACGCGCGCTTCCTTGGCGGCGTCGGCGCCGAGCGCGACTTCGCGGAAGTAGCTCGACTTCCGCAGTCGCTCGGTTCCTTGGGCGTAGAGCTGCGTGAGGTTGATGTACGCCTTGCGCTTGCTGCGCAGTGTGGTGAGGTTGGCGGCGAGCAGCACCACCGCCAGCCACCACGAGAACCGCGCCACCAGCACGAGCGAGCCCAGCGAGGAGAGACGCGAGAACCACAGCTGGGCGAGGCCGCCCACGGTCTGTCCGGGCGTGATGCCCCAGGCGATACCCCGGGCGAGTTCGAGCTTGTCCTGGAGCGCGGCGTCTTCGAGATGGGCGATGCCGTGCGGCCGCAGCATCGCCTCCATCATCTGGCTGCGCACGCGGTCGTCGACCCGTCGGCTCAGAACGAACGCCACCGCCTCGCGCGCCGGGCCGAGGACCTGCGACACGGCGTACACCGCGCCCAGCGCTACGAGGCCGGCGACGACTGATGCGTGCCGAGCGGCGTTGCCGACGAGCGAGCCGATCAGTAGTGCGTACAGCGGCGCCACCGCCGCGCCGGCGGCGACGAGCACCGCCAACGCGAAAGCGAGGCGCGGGTTGGTCTCCCAGGCCAGCCGGTGCGCGACGACGCGCGGCCGATCCGCCAAATTCGTAAACCACGCCCGCATCCCAGCCATCTGGGTCCTGTTTACTGCAGCGCTTGGTGGAGATCCTCGATTAAATCGGTGCCGTTCTCGATGCCGCACGAGAGGCGGACGAGCGAAGCGTCCACCTCGTTCGAGGTTCCGGCGACCGATGCGTGCGTCATGCGGCCGGGATGCTCGATGAGGCTCTCGACGGCGCCCAGGCTCTCCGCCAGCGTGAATAGCCGCGTACGCGTGCACACGTTGATGGCGCCGGCCTCGCCGCCCGCGTGGAGGAACGACACCATCCCGCCGAAGCCCGGATACAGCACCTTGGTCACGTTGCTCTCGGATTCGAGATGGGCGGCGATGGCGCGGGCATTTTCCTGCTGCCGCTCGACGCGCAAGTGCAACGTGCGCAGGCCGCGCAACACCAGCCAGCAGTCGAACGGTGCGGGCACTGCGCCCGTCGCGTTCTGGAGGAAGCCGATCGTCCGGGCGAGATCGTCGTCGTCGACCACGACGGCGCCGCCCACCACGTCGCTGTGCCCGCCGAGATACTTGGTCGACGAGTGCACGACGATGTCGGCGCCGAGCGAGAGCGGCTGCTGCAGGTACGGCGTCGCGAAAGTGTTGTCGACCAGGAGGAGCGCGCCGGCCGCGTGGGCGACGGCGGCGACGTTGCCGATGTCGACCGTGGCCAGCGTCGGGTTGGTCGGCGTTTCGCACCACACCAGCGCGGTGTCGTCGGTGACCGCCAGGTTCAACGCCGCGGGGTCGCCGAGGTCGACGGTCTCGAATCGCAAACCGTTGGGCGCGTGGACGCGGGCGATGAGCCGGTAGGTGCCGCCGTAGGCGTCGTGCGGGATGACGACGCGGGCACCGGCGGGCAGCGTGCGCAGCACGGCGTCCTCGGCGGCCAGGCCGCTGGCGAACGCGAACGCGTGGGCGCCTCCCTCGAGTTCGGCGAGCGCGCGTTCCAGCACGGCGCGGGTCGGGTTGCCCGACCGGCTGTATTCGAAGTCACCGCGCGGCGATGCCGGCGCGTCCTGCGCGTAGGTGGTGGCGAGGTGAATCGGAGGGACGACCGCACCCGTCGCGGGGTCGGGGTCCCATCCGGCGTGGACGGCCCGCGTCTCGAAGGAGTCGTCACTCATTGCGCCGGCCGGTTGACGAGAAACTCGAGCAGGTCCGAACGCGTGAGGATGCCGACGGGGTGGCCGCCGTCGAGCACCAGAACGGCCGACGCGCTTTCGAGTCGGTGCACGGCGAGCTCGACGCTTTCGCCGCTGCCCACCGTCGGTAGCGGCGGGCTCATGACACCTTCGAGTGGCTGGTCGAGCACGCCGGGGTCGGCAAAGGCGGCGTCGAGGAGATCGCGCTCGTGGACCGCACCGCGGACTTCGGCGGCGACGACCGGCGGCTCGTGGCTGAACACCGGCATCTGCGACACCCCAAACTCCTTCAGGATGCCGATCGCCGAACGCACCGTTTCGTCGGGGTGCATGTGCACGAGTTCGGGAAGGTCGGCGCCCTTGCGTGCCGAGCACGTCGCCCACCGTTTGTCCACTGGAGCCGAGGAAACCGAAGTCGGCCATCCACCCGTCGTTGTAGAGCTTGGACAAGTAGCCGCGGCCCGAGTCGGGGACGAGCACGACCACGACGTCATCGCTCGACAACTCGCGCCCGATGCTGATCGCGGCCCACACGGCGGTGCCCGCCGAGCCGCCGACGAGGATGCCCTCCTCGCGGGTCACGCGCCGCGCCGTGAGGAAGCTGTCGCGGTCACTCACCATCACCACGCGGTCGATTACGGACGGGTCATAGGTAGTCGGCCAGAAGTCCTCGCCGATTCCCTCGACGAGATACGGACGGCCGGAGCCGCCCGAGTACACCGAGCCCTCGGGGTCGGCGCCCACGATCTGCACGGTGCTGCTCTGCGTCTTCAGGTAGCGGCCAACGCCGGTGATCGTTCCGCCGGTACCGATACCGGCGACGAAGTGCGTGATGCGCCCCGCGGTTTGCCGCCAGATCTCCGGGCCGGTGGTGTCGAAGTGCGACTGCGGGTTGGCCTGGTTCGAGTACTGGTCCGGCTTGAACGCGTTCGGAATCTCCTCCGCTAGCCGCGCCGACACCGAGTAGTAGCTGTCGGGATGCTCGGGCGTCACCGCCGTCGGACACACGATGACCTCGGCGCCGTACGCGCGCAGCAGTGCGATCTTCTCGTTGCTCATCTTGTCCGGCATGATGAAAACGCAGCGGTAGCCGCGTCGAGCGGCGACGATCGCCAGGCCCACGCCGGTGTTGCCCGACGTCGGTTCGACGATGGTGCCGCCGGGTTTGAGCAAGCCGTCGCGCTCGGCGGCATCGATCATCGCCACCGCCGGCCGGTCCTTCACGCTGCCGCCGGCGTTGAGGAACTCAAGTTTGGCGATGAGCTGACAGGGAATGTCTTTGCCTATGCGATCAAGACGCACGAGCGGCGTGTTGCCGACCAGATCCAGGAGCGAGTCGGCAACTTCCATCTCAGCCATGCTGGCAAGGGTATGCCCGAATTAGTTGAGGTCGAGAAGTACCGGCGGTTGGCCGACCGCGTCGTCGGACGCACGATCGCAACCGTCGACGCGAAGGACGCGTTCTATATCAAGGATGGCAACAGCCAACGCACGCTGACCCGCGCTATCAAGGGGCGCACGATCAGCGGTACGCGTCGCATCGGCAAGCTCCTCCTGCTGGATACCGACGGGCCGACGATCGGATTGCGTTTCGGCATGACGGGCCGTTTGGTGGTCGACGGCGTCCCGGGTATCGACGAGTTGATCTACTCGAGTCGTCAGAAGAATCCGGCCTGGGATCGCTTCGCGCTGAGCTTCACCGACGGCACGCGGTTGGCGATCAACGACCCGCGACGCTTGGGCGGTGTCGGTCTCGATCCCCGCGAGGCACACATGGGCCCGGACGCCAAGGACGTGACCGTCGAGCAGTTGCGCCTCGCCATGCAGTCCGACGCGCCGCTCAAGGCGCGGCTGATGAACCAGACGCGCCTCGCCGGCGTGGGCAACCTGATCGCCGACGAGGTGTTGTGGCGCGCCGGTCTGGCGCCGGAACGGCTGGCGCGCACGCTCACCGACGACGACATCAAATCGCTCCACACGCACTTGCGCACAACGCTGCGCGACCTCCAAAAGCGCGGCGGCTCACACAAGGGCGACGTGATCAAGCACCGCGTGCCCGGCGGCCGTTGCCCGCGCGACGGCGCAGCCTTGCGCCGCGCGACCGTCGGCGGACGGACAACCTGGTGGTGTCCGGAGCATCAGCACTAACGCGTTACTGCGACGCGAGTGTCACGAACCCGATGTCACACCCTTCATTTAGAGTGGTGAACGTATGTTCGTGCGTGTCCGTTTTCGTGCGTATCCCACGCCGGAACAAGTCGCTGTCCTGGCTCGTAATGTCGACAATTGTCGGTTCGTACGCAACCTCGCCTTGGAGCAACGTTTGCTCGCTGCACGGTTGGGCTACAAGGCGCCGATGTTTGTCGAGCAATCCAAGGACCTATCGGAGTTGCGGAACGATCCGGTCTTGGCGCCTTGGCTGAAAGCGACTCCGGTTCAGGTGCTGCAGCAGGCGTTACGCGACCTGGATGACGCTTACCGAAGGTGGTGGTCGGGCCAGAACCGGCGGCCGAGGTTCAAGCGTCGCGAGACCGCGGGCTCGTTCCGGCTTCCGCAACGAGCGGCCTTGAAGCGGATTTCGAAACGGTGGGGAACGGTCCCGTTGCCTGGCTCGGCCAGTCGGCTCCGTGTACGCACGCATCGCGCGCTTCCCGGGCGGTCGAAGTCGTTTACGTACGCTCGGGAGCCGGACGGCACCTGGTGGGTGTCGGTCTGCTGTGAGGTCCGTGACCGAAATCCGACGGTGCATCGTCGCGACTCCGGCCCGATCGGTGTGGATCTCGGCGTCGCTGTACCGGTCGCACTGTCCACAGGTGAGCTGCACACGTTCGTGTCGTTGACCCGAGGCGAACAGAAGCGCCTCGTGCGTCTGCAACGCCAGCTGTCTCGGCAACGCGCAGGGTCAGCGAACTCCGAGCGAACCAAGCTTCAGATCGCATCGCTACGCGCGCGGCAGCGGAGGCGGCGCCGAAACTTCGCGCACGAGATGTCTCATCGGTTGACGTCGAGCCACGCTCTGGTCGCATTCGAGGATTTGAAGGTGGCGAACATGACGAGAACAGCCAAGGGTTCGGTCGATAAGCCCGGCGAGCGCGTCAAGGCGAAGTCGGCGTTGAACCGGGTGATTCTGGATGTCGGATGGTCAGAGATCCGCACGCTCACCGAACTGAAGGCGGCTCGAACGGGGACGACCGTGCTCGTCGTACGTCCGGCATACACCTCTCAAACGTGCCCGGAATGCGGAAGTGTCGACCGGAACGCTCGGGTAACGCGGTCGAAGTACGTGTGCTCGAACGCAGCTTGCGGCTACGCCGGGCACGCCGACGTCTCAGCCGCTCGGAACATTCTTCTGCGCGCGTCAGATCGCGCCCGCGTCGGGGGCCTCGTACCCGGCGCCGCCGAGGGAACCCCGGTGGCAGCCCGCTCCGTCCAACAAGACGGGGACACCACGGAAGTGGCGGCGGAGCCCTCAGCGCAAGCTGGGCTTGGAAGCGGGAACGACGAGACAGGGCACAGAGCCGCACGGATTGTCGCATGACAACACCGACGGCACCGCCCCGAAACCCCTGCCCTCTGGCAGGGGAGGTTCATGTGGTGGTGTCCGGAGCATCAGCACTAGCGCCGCCCAGGGCGCGCGCTTCGAACTGGGTCGCGCCCGTCGCCAGGATCCAGTCGTGGCCGTACCGCACCACGGGCGGCAGCGTCTTCGCCAGCAGCCGCAGGAATGCCGATCGCGGCTGGAGATCGGACCGCACCACGACGTCGCAGCCGGTGTCGTTGTCGGTGATCTCGAGCTCGGCCATGCCCACGATGTCACCGCTCACGCTGGCGATGATGCGTTCCTCGGGAAACACGTCGTCGAAGGAGATGTCGAAGGTCACGGTGTAGGGGAGCGGAGGGCTCACGGAGCAGCGCCACACGTCGCCGCGCTCCAACTCGACAGCTTCGAACGAGCGCAACCAGGGCCACCACCGCTGATACGACTCGACGTCGGCCATGGCCGCCCACACGGCCGCTCGGCTGTGGGAGAAGTGGAGCTGCTTGTGCGTGACCAACTCCACAGCGACAGCTTGACACCGCCACGTATTGTCCGCCTATGCCTCCCGAGTCAGACGGTCACGGTCAGACCCCACGCAGCTTGCCTTTGATCTTGGCTCGGGAGCTGGCCGCCAACCTGGCGACGCCGATGTTCTTGCTCGACGGTGAAGGGACGCTGGCGTACTGCAACGAAGCCGCTGAGTTGATGCTCGGCAAGCCCTACGCCGAAGTCGGACCGATCACCGGCGCCGACCTCGGCGATCTGTTGAAGATCGAGGACCTCGACGGCAACACGATGCGCAAGCGCGATTCGGCGGTGGGCATCGCGTTCGTGCAGCACCAGCCGTCGCACATGCCAATTCTGGTGTCGCCGCTCGACGGCGGCGAAAAGCAGCTGTGGGAAGTAACCGCCTATCCGCTCTTCGGACGCACGGGCGACATGCACGGTGTCTTGACCGTTTTCTGGGAAGCCAAGTCGTAGTGGTCGGTTCCAAATGAAGGTACGTGTGTGGGGTTGCCGCGGTTCGGTCGCTGCGCCCGGGCCCGACACCATGCGATACGGCGGCAACACGTCGTGCGTCGAGATCCGCGGTGACAACGGCGAGGCCATCGTGCTCGATGCCGGCACCGGGATGCGCCCGCTCGGCGTCCAGATGATGCAGGACGGCGTGAAGCTGATTCACGTCTTCCTTACGCACTTGCACATGGATCACCTCCAGGGTCTCGGGTTCTTCCGCCCTCTTTTCTCACCCGATACCGAAGTGCACGTGTGGGGACCGCCGTCGCCGGTGCAGCCGCTCGCCGACCGCATCGCCACCTACATGTCGCCGCCGCTGTTTCCCGTGAAGTTGAGCGAGGTCCCGAGCAACCTCACGTTCCACGACGCACCGACTGAGCCCATCGAGGTCGGCGGGCTGACGGTCCGGGCATCGCTGGTCACGCATCAGGGACCAACAGTCGGATACCGCGTCGAGGAGAACGGTCTGTCGGTCGTGTACCTGCCTGATCACGAGCCGGGCATCGCCGGGCTCGACTTGAGCCTGCAACCAACGGACTGGATCAGCGGTCACGACCTGGCGCACGGCGCCGACGTTCTGCTGCACGACGCGCAATACGGCGACGAGGAGTACCCGCGTCACGTCGGGTGGGGGCACTCCGCGATCGGTCACGTGGTGGCGTTCGCGCACAAGGCCGAAGTTGCCCGGCTGGTGCTGTTCCATCACGACCCGTATCACACCGACGGGGAACTCGAACTCCTGAACGAAGACGCGTGCCGGCTGTGGGGCGGCGACGGGGCGGAGTGCGTTTTCTCGGCGTGGGAGGGCATGTCGATTGACGTTTCCGCGTCCGGGGTCGCGGTCGACGCGCTGCCCTGAGCACGTACCTTTGTTGTGATGGGGCTTGACCGCAGGGAGTTCATCAAGACGGCCGCGGCCGGGTTCGGCCTCACCCGCCTGCAGGAGCGCGGCCCGCTCGGCGGCTTGATCAAGCGGACGATCTCGGGCCGCCCGGCGCGGACCCGCGTCAAGCACATCGTCGTCGTGATGATGGAGAACCGGTCCGTCGACCATTACCTCGGCTGGTACGGCAAGGAGAACCCGGCGTTCGACGGCCGCCAAGCGATGACGGTCCCCGATCTGCGCGCCGGCCGCGCCGGACAGTTCGTGTCGACGCGGGACTGGGGTGTTCGCGGCCTGAAGAACTTTCACGGCCGCGGCTACGACGATCCCAGTCATGGATGGGACGGCGGACGTACCGAGTTCGCCAAGGGTCGTCTCGATGGCTGGCTCGATCCGAAGGCGGGCAACGACGAGTTCTGCCTCAGCTATTACAACGACGTCGACGTACCGACGTTCGCGCAGCTCGTCCGCGACTACCAGTCCTACGACCGGTGGTTCTGCTCGCTCATGGGTCCGACCGAGCCCAACCGGTACTACCTGCACTCCGGCCAGTCAGCCGGCCTGAAGAACAACGACACGCCTCCGGAAGTCGCCGCCGACGGCCACCGCGAGTGGGCCGCCGGGTGGAACTGGCCGACGATGTGGGACCTGTACGACCGCTTCAACGTCAGCTCGGGCTACTTCGCCGGCAGCCTCGCTGACCTTGGGTACTGGGGCGCGCGCCACGTCAACCGGATACGCCACCTCTCGCACTGGTACGAGGCCTGCGCGACGGGGACCCTGCCGCAGGTGTCGGTTCTGTGTCCGTTCGTAACGTTGAACGGGTTCGGCAACGACGACCACCCACACGCCGACATGCGTCTCGGCCAAGCATTCCTGTCCGACGTGACCGAAGCATTCATGAACTCGCGCCACTACAAGCAAGGCGCGCTCGTCGTCACCTACGACGAATGGGGTGGGTTCTTCGATCACGTGTCGCCGCCGCGGGTCGAGGACGACCGTGGCACACCGAAGGACCCGGCCGGCAAGGACGACTTCGGTCAGCTCGGGTTCCGCATCCCGTCGAGCATCGTGAGTCCGTGGACGCGCCGCGGCGGCGCCGTCGACCACACCGTCTACGAGCACTCGTCGATCATCAAGTTCATCGCCGAGAACTGGAACCTTCCGTACCTGACCAAGCGCATGCGGATGACCAACAGCATCGAGCGCGCGTTCAACGGCTTCCACACGTTCGACCCCGAACCGCGCTGGGCGCCCTACGACGCGCCGATGGGTACGTGGAAGACCTCGGGCGTCGACGCGCTGAACGACTTCATCAACGACAACGCCGAGAATCCGGGATCGCTCCCGCTGGTCGGAAGTGTGTTCGACCCGCCTGACCTACCGCTGCCGCCTTTGCCCATTCCGCGCGACCCGATTCCGGGAGGGTCGCCACAGAAGGCGCCCAGCGGGTTGGAGAAGCTGCTCGAGATGGGGTGGTTCGAGAAGTTCAAGATCCGCACCGACTGGAAAATCGAAGACAGCTACCTTCACGCGCGACCGGAACTGATCAAAGCGGCGCGCCCGCGTCGTTAGTGGTGCGGGACGAAGCGGGCGCGGCTCGCTTCGATCTCGGCGAGCGCCGCGTCGCGACCCTCCCAGCCACGCGTCTCAGTTCCCTTGTTCGGCTCGAGCGCCTTGTACGTCTCGAAGAAGTGGCCGATCTCGTCGAGGATGTGCGTGCGCCTTAGGTCCGACAGATCTTGCAGATCGTCCCAACGCTCGTCTTCGTGCGGGACGCAGAGGATCTTGGCGTCGGGCCCGGCTTCGTCGGTCATCCAGAACACGCCGAGCACGCGGGCGCGGATATGGCAGCCCGGAAACGTCGGTTCTTCAAGCAGCACCATGGCGTCGAGCGGGTCGCCGTCTTCGGACAGGGTGTCGGGAATGAAGCCGTAGTCCGCCGGATACGACATCGCTGTGAAGAGGCGCCGGTCGAGCCACACCTCGCCCGTTTCGTGATTGACCTCATATTTGTTGCGCGAGCCCTTCGGGATTTCGACGACGACTTCGATCTCCATGCGTTAGAGCCCCGGTAGTCCGAGTGGGCCGAGACCAATCGCTCGCATACGCCGGACGTGTCCGCCGACGATGGCGCGGATAAGTCCAGGCGCGTTCCCGAGCCGCACAAACGCCACGAGCGGGAACGCCGCGGTCCCGGTGCCGCTGCGCGCCATGTGCAGCGCCATCTTCTGCGCGCCCGACGCGGCCCGTCGGCTGCCGCTAGGGGTCGTGACCATTGCGTCGCGCAGCGCGGCGGCGGCGTGGCGCTCGTGTTCGACCTCGTCTGCGATGACCGTGTCGATGAACGCCGCGGTCTCGCGGTCGACGACCGTGCGCAACCACTGCAACAGGTCGTCGGCGATACCTTCGCCGAGAAACGCGGATACCGCGTCTTCCACCTCACCGCGCGGTGTGGAGGAGTGGTAGCGGTCCAAGGCCGTGCGGAACGGCCGCATTGCCCGCTCGGGGTCGGCGCCGAGTGCAACGAGTCGGGCAACGAATCCCTTGTGGTGGCGCAACTCTTCGGCGGCGACCTTGCGGAAGTGCAGCCGGTCGGCTTCGTTGTCCGCGGCCGCGGCGTCGGCTTTGGCGCCTTCGTAGGCCTTCCATTCGCCGTAGGCGACCGCGCCGAGAACCTGAATGAGAGCCTTGTTCATGATCAATCCTCCACCAATTGCTTGAGGAACGCACGAATGCTCGGCGACGCCTTCAGCGCTTCACGCAGGCCAGGGATCGAGTCTTCGCTGAGCATCATCGGTTGGCGCTGGAACCGGCCGTCGAGCCAGTACTGGCAGAAGCGGATGGTGTCAGGGTGTGGTTCGTCGTAGCGCAGCAGTTGGATGACCAGCTCGTTGTGCTCGGTGTCGACGCCGATTTCCTCGACGACTTGCCCGTCGCCCCACGGCATCGTGAACTTACGCGGGATCTTCCTCGGCTTGCCCATGTTTCCGAACGGTACTGAGGATGTAGACCGCCGTCGTGCCGTCGCGACCGCGCAGGCGAACGCGGCGGTCGGCCATCCAGCACGTCGCTTCCGGGCCAGCAGCGTTGATCGTGCGGGCACTCGCCAGCACGAGCCCTGGCCTGGTCTTCGCAACTTCGGTTAGACGAGCAGCTTCGTTCACGGCGTCGCCGATGACGGTGTACTCGTAGCGCGACTCGTTGCCGACGTTGCCAGCGACTGCTGGCCCTGTCGACACGCCGATAGCGGCCCGCAGCGCTGGCTCCGACGCACTGAGCGCGTCGAGCCGGGCCCGCAACTCGGCGGCGGCGCGCAGCGCGCACGCCGCGTGATCTTCCAACTCTTCGGGGGCTCCGAAGATGCACAGCGCGCCGTCGCCCTCGAACTTGTTGACCCACCCGCCGTTGCGGCCTGCGCAGTCGATGACTTCGGCAAAGAATTGGTTCAAGAGATCGATGACACGGACCGGTTGCAGGTGTTGGGTCAGCGCGGTGGACGCCACGATGTCGACGAACAGCACGCTGACGGTGTGCTCCTCGCCGCGGAGGCCGGCGCCGTCGTGCACCGCGCGGCGCGCCACCTCCACGCCGACGTGGCGACCGAAGAGGTCTTCGACCAGCACGCGTTGGCGAAGTCCCTCGACCATGCGGTTGAAGCCGGCCTGCAGGCGACCGAGCTCTCCCGTGTCGTCAACCTCCACCCGGGCGTCGAGGTTGCCCGCTTCGACTTCGCGTTGCGCGTCGCGCAGAACGGCGACGCGGTTGCTCACGCCAGACGCGGAACGGATCGTCGTGCTCGCGCCGACGATGAGGCCGATGCCGGCGATGGCCGCGGCGGTGTAGGTCATGTCGATCTCGGACGACTTGGAAGCCAGGAGCGTGATGATCACCCCGATCAAGTAGGCGGCCGATCCGAACATCCAGGATGACAACAGTCCGGGGAGCAGGCTCGGCGCATGCTCTTTCGAGAGCGGGGCACCGGCCAGCGCTTCGGCGAGTGTCGGGCGGAGATACGCCTCCACGCTGAGGCGGCCGACCGTCAACGCCACGGTGCCCGCCACGATGAATAGGGCGCCGCTGGCAACCGCCAACGGCCACGCGACGTAGCCGTGCACGTAAAGCGCGAGAAGTGGCGCGCCTGTCACCCACGCCGCAAAGGCCACCTGGGTCTGTCGCCATGGTTGGTTTACGAGGGCCAGCGACTCGGTCATCGAGGCGGCTCGATCCTCGAGGATCCAATCCACGGCCGGGCGAAGCAGTCGACCGGTCGCGAGTCGGGCGATGAGTGCCCAGATCCCGAAGAACGGGATGCTGCAGGCCAAGAGAATGCTCAGCGCTCGCAGTGGCCGCGTGCCGTCGGGCAGTTCGCGGATGGTGGCAGCCGCGACCACGCCCGCCAGCACGCTGACGATGTTGACGAGCAGGTTGGCGTTCATGACGCGCCGATACACGTCGCGCTCAATCAAGCGAACCCGATCCCGCCCCCCTTTCATTGGGGCCAAGCGTACGGGGCGTGATCCGATGGCGACGGGAAAGGTGCGATTATGCCGCTGTGTCAGCGTTCGTCGCTTTTCTGTTGACCGAAGTGGTCGACAGTGTTCGACGCTGGGAAGAAGACGAGACGGGGATGGTGGCGGCGACCGAAGGTCTCGATCAGCTTGTTCGTGAACTCGTAGAAGTTCATCGTGGGACGCAGGTCAAACCGCGCGGCGAAGGTGACAGCTACTTCCTCGTGTTTCACGATGCCGTTGACTCGGTGCTGTGTGCGGTTGCGCTGCAACGCGCCCTCCTGAACAACTCTTCGCTCCCGGTCCGTTCCGCTTGCCACTTGGGCGCGGCCGAGCTTCGCGGTGGCGATTGGTACGGCACGACGGTCAATCGGTGTGCGCGCTTGCGCGCCGCGGCGCACGCCCGACAATCGCTCGTCTCGGCGGAAGTCGCGGCCGACGTCGTCGAACGGCTGCCGGAGGGCGTCTCGCTGCGATCATTGGGCCGTCACCGACTCAAGGATCTCGACGAGCCGACCGAGGTTTTCCAGGTGTGCGCCTCCGGCGTCGTCGACGACCACCCGCCCTTGGTGACGCTGGCCCAGTCCCACGGACTGCAGTTGCCTCGCTCGTCGTTCGTCGGCCGCGCCGCGGAGTGCGACCGGGTCGTCGATCTCCTCGACAGCGGCCGCATTGTCACTGTCACGGGCACTCCCGGGATCGGAACGACGCGGTTTGCGACCGAGGCCGCCGCCCGCTGGTGGGACCGACACGGCACGCCGGTCCGAGTCGGCCGCGACCGGGCGTCGCCCGACGAACTGGTGCTCGCGGACGCCGTCGACGGCGATGTCGATGTTTTCGGTCCTCGAAGGCCCGGCGATCGTGACAGCCCGCACCCCGTTGGGCTTGCGTGACGAAATCGTGGTCACCCTCGCGCCGCTCGACCTTTTCGACGCCGAGCTTCTTCTCAAGGACCGCCTCGACGACGAGATTCGCTTGCCGACCGGTCTCGTGCAATTTTGCGACGGACTTCCACTGGCGATCGAACTGCTGGCGCGGCGAGCCGCGTCGGTCGACGGTGATGTGCTCGCCGAACGCCTCACCGCGGATCCGCTCGCAGTGTTGGGCGGCGACCGCCGCGCCGAACCGCCGCGCCACGCCAGCCTGCGCGCCACTTTCCAGGCAGCGCTCGACAGTGGCTGGCACGAGCCCGACGACCCATCTCCGCTCGTCGCAGCATTCTTCGACCACGTCAACCGGTCGCGATGAGCGCCGAAGTTCTGCCGGCGGGGGAGGTCACGCTCCTCTTCACTGACGTCGAGGGATCGACCCGGCTTTGGGAGTTGCACGGCGACCGCATGTCGACGCTGCTGACCGAGCACGACCGGATCGTTGCTGAAGCGGTCGCCGCTGCCCGTGGCGTGCTGCAACTGAGCCGGGCGGAGGGCGACAGCAGCTTCGCCGTCTTCGCCGACGCCCGCAGCGCGCTCGCCGGCGCCGTCGCTCTGCAGCGAGGCATGGACGCTCATCCGTGGCCCGACGACCTGCGCATCCGGACCCGCGCCGCGCTCCACACCGGCACAGTCGAGGTGCGCGGTGACACGTACTACGGCTCGGTCGTGAACCGCTGCGTGCGGTTGCGGTCGCTCGCCCACGGCGGCCAGACGATCTTGTCGAAGGCGACCGTGGACGCCATCGCTGCGAGCGGCGACTTCCCGGCAGGCACAACGGTCGTCGATCTCGGCACCCACCGTTTGAAGGACCTGGCGGTTCCCGAACGGGTCTTCGAGCTTCAGCACCCCGAACTGCCGACCGGGTTCCCGCCGCTTCGCTCACCCGATGTCGAGCGACACAACCTGCCGGACCTACTGGGACGCTTCGTCGGGCGTTCCGAGGAACGACGCTCGGTCACCAAGGCGTTGCAGGTCGACCGACTCGTGACGTTGGTAGGCACCGGCGGTGTCGGCAAGACGCGCCTCGCCCTGGAGGTCGCCTGGGAGCGCGTCAGTGAGGAACAGCGCGGAACCTGGTTCGTCAACCTCACGGGAGCGCAGACTCCCGACGAGATCAACGGTGTCCTCGCGGGGGCGATCGGCGCGCGTGAACAGCCGGGCCGCCCGTTGATCGAGACCATCTCCGACCAGATCGGCGAAGACGCCGCGCTGATCGTGCTCGACAACTGCGAGCACGTCGTAAGCGCCGTGCGGCCACTGGTCGAAACGATGCTGTCGAGCTGTCCGAACTTGCGCGTGCTGGCGACGTCGCGCGAAGCGTTGGGCCTCGCCGGCGAGCGCAAGCGCGCCGTGCCCGGTTTGCGATTGCTCGATGCCGTCGAGCTGTTTGTCGATCGCGCGGGTCTCGACGCCGCGCGTTTCGACGACGACACGTCGTCGGCCGTCGAGAGCCTTTGCGATCGCCTCGATGGCATCCCGCTCGCCATCGAGATCGCCGCGGCGCGCGCCGCCGAGATCGGCCCGGACGCCGTCGCGCGCGGCGTCGCGCAGGCGCAACTTGAAGAAGCGGGTCGCTCGGTGCTCGAAGCGACCCTCGCTTGGTCGCACGACCTGCTCGAACCCGAAGAGCAGGTCCTGTTCCGCCGTCTGGGCATCTTCGCCGGCCAATTCACACTCAGCGGCGCCGAGGCCGTCGTCGCGGACGAGTTGATTGAGGCCTTCGACGTACTGGATCTTCTCGATGCACTCGTGCAGCGCTCCCTCGTCCTTCCCACAGACGATGGGGCGTACCGCCAACTCTTCGTCGTTCGCGAGTGCGCTGTGCAACTCGCCCACGCCGCCGGCGAGTACGACGCGCTTGCCGCGCAGCATCTCGCCTGGTGCCTGGCGCTGGCGCTCTCCGTTCACGCGATCGGAGCCGGTGAACGCGAACGCTTCGATCCGCTCCGACAAGTCGGTGATGACCTGCTCGCCGCTCTTGACCGGGACGTGGGCCCGGACCTCGCCGGTGTTCAGGTGCAGTTGGCCGGCGCGTTGGAAGAATTCTGGTATCTCCGCGGTGCCTTTACCGAAGGGCGGGCACACCTCGAAGGGGTGCTGAAGAGCGGGGCCGGCTTTCGCAGCCACCGAGCCGAGGTGCACCGCAGCGTCGGCTACCTCGCGAAGTGCCAGGGCGACCTCGATGCCGCAAGGCACCATCTCGAGGCCTCGCGTCAACTGTGGGACGAGATTCTCGGTGAGCTACGCGAGAGCGACTCGCCGCATATCCCCCTCATCGAAGAACACCTCGCGGCGACGCTGCGGCAGTTGTCCGACGTCGTGCGGCTGGCCGGAGACGCGACCGCCGCAGTTGACGTCGCCGCCGCTGCCCTCGCCTTGGATGGGCCGGCGGCCGCGCATTCCGCGCTCCAGCTGGCGCTGGCCGAACGCGAGGTAGGCGACTTCGACGCGGCCAACCGCCACATTGCCCAAACCCTGCGCGCCGCCGAAGAGCAAGGCGACGAACTTCTTGTGAGCACGTGTCTACGCATGATGGGCGTCTACGCCCGCAACGACGGCGATCTAGTCGACGCCGAGGTGCATTACCGACACGCGCTGGCGATTGATCGCCGGAGTCGCCGCGAAACGGAATTGGTGCGCACCTTGCTCAGCCTCGCCGAGCTGCTGGCGCTCTCGGGTGATGACCCGACCGACTTACTCGACGAAGGCCTGGCGTTGGCCAGAGCCCTAGGCGACCGTATCGGGGAAGCCCACGGCCTGACGACGCTGGCCGAGCTAACCGCGCCGTCCGACCCCGAGGCGGCGGCGGCGCTCCATCAAACGGCCCTGGAGTTGCGGATCGCCGTCGGCGCACCCGCCGACATTGCGCTCAGCCAAGTACGCGTCGCCGCGTTCGCAGAAGTGGCGGGACGGGCAGACGAGGCCGCGGCGACGGCGCGGCAGGCCGCGGAGACGTTCGGTCGGCTTGGAGACGAGCGCGGGGCCACGGAGGCGCTGGCGCTGCTGGCAGCAGTCGAGGCCCGCCGCGGCAACACCGGTGCTGGTGCTACCGCTCTGAGCGAGGCGCTCGATCGCGCAGCCCGAGTGCCGACCGCCATCGAGCGAGCCGACCTCCTCGACGCCGCCGCATGGCTGGCCGCCGCCGAGGACCGCCCCGGCCACGCGCGTGCGCTCCTCGATGCCGCCGCGCGGCGCCGGGCCGAGCTCGGCGTTGTCGCTCAGGGCACCATCGGCCGCACCCGTGCGGCGCTCCTGACCCAACTCGGCGACGCTCCCGCATCGAGCAAAACCGAGGCTGAGCTGCTGAAAGACCTCATTGCGCCGCCCGTGTGACACATGCCACGTTGCGTTCTCGACCGCGCGCCGCTTTACTACGAGGCAGTAACGCCACTGGGGTGTACTGAGGCAGGGGGCACGGACGTGCGTAGGAACCTTCGACGGATCGCGATCATTTGGACCGTTGCCGCGGCGAGCAGCCTTATTGGCGGCGCCGCGATGGCAGCGGGCGACGGAGCCGTTGCCATTGACGTGCCTCGCTTGCCGAGTGGGGGCCCCTCCACCGGCGGCGGCGCCGGCCAACGCCTCGCCGCCGCGGTAGCGCAGGCGAAGGAGTGGGGCGACAACGCCCTTGGCCTCGGCGGAACGAATCCGGGTCCGATCCCCGCCCCCGCGCCAGGTCTTCACCCCGAGGGTTACATCAACGCCGCGATCCAGGTGGCTGCCCAGGCAGGCGGTGACGTTGGTCGTGGCCTCGGCGGCGTAACCGTTGGCCCTATCCCGGCACCAGCGCCCGGCATCGAGCCGGATCCGGGCGGCAGCACGTCGGGCACCGTCAACAGCACCACCAAGACCGCCGGCAAAGCCGTCGAGGATGCCGCGCTCGGTCTCGGCGGGGTCACTGTTGGCCCCATCCCCGCGCCGTCCCCAGGTATCAAGCCGCTCCCCGGCATCTAGTCAGATCGACGCGTAGCTAAAACGGCAACTCGACGTCGTGGATGCGCACGACGCCGAACCAGTCGCTGTTTTCGTGGCGCACGAGGCGGTCTGCCGCTCAGTGCGGGCGCGACCGAACACGCACCGCACGCCGTATCGATGCCTAGGCTCCTCGTTCATGGGATCGGGCGGGGTGCGGCGATGGTGGATCGCGGGCTTGGTCGTAATCGCGGCGCTAGGAGCTTGCGGCGGCGGCGAGGGGAACCCGTCTTCGCAAAAGCCGATTGGTGCCCCGAGGCCCTCAACCACGGCGACCCAAGCGGTTGATCGCGACAAGGAGGTCGCCGCCGCAATCAAGGCCATCGTCACGAAGGCGCGTGCCACCGAGGGCAACCTGTTTGCCGAAAGCGACGCCGGGGAGATCGCATCGGACACGTGTCCCGTCGTTCCGCCCGAGATTCGCGGAGCGGTTGCGAACGTCGCCGGCACTTCGCCCGCGGCGATGGATCTGCAGAACGCCGAGATTCATGGACGGCACGCCACTGCTAGCGCAGCGGTTTTCTGCGCGTTCGGCCCGAGCGACATCGTGTTCAACGTCGCCGTCTTTGTGCCGACGACTATGACCCGTACCGTGTGGCGGCAAGAGGTGGCCGACGGTGCGGCCCTCGAGACTGAGACCGTGGCAGGTGGCACGGCCTCAACCGTGACGCAAAAGGGCCACGGATACTGGGAGCCGGCATCGGCCGATTGGGGCCTCGCAATGTTCGTCGACCGCGACTACCTCTATGCGTCAGACATCGGGCACCTCGCGTCGATCATCCGCACGGCGCTCGTCGGTGACTCACCCTGCAAAGAGCTCGTCGAGGCGGACTCGACGATAAGCACCTTCCTCAACGACGGGCTCGACCCGAAGCCAGGCAGCAGTCCCAGCCCGATCGAACTACGCGCGTATCTCGAAGCAATGACCGATGCCGCGAAGGCGTTGCGCTCCGCTACATCAGGGAGCCTTGCGACGGCCGCGGCGACGATTCAGAGCGCGGCGACAGAATTCGACCGGTTCCTGACGCGATACGACGACGACATTCGGGCATACACCGATACGAGCGGCGATAGCGCCATCGATGACGACGTCAACGCGATCATCGACAAGATGGACCTCGAACCGATCGAGGACGGCGCCGAGGCCTGTTAGGCCCGCCGAATCGTTCGGTCCACCAATCGGGGGGGTCCAAGCCCACGTGGTCCACTGAATGGGGTCAATCCCAACTTGCGCCCTCGGTAGTGAAGAACTGACATAGGTCGTTTACACCGACCGGGTCTCTCATTAGATGAGGGGACCCATGGACGAACGACAGCACCAGCGCATGATCCGTCACCGCGCGGCGGTACTGCAGCACGCCGAGGAAGTGTCCGGGAACGTTGCCGCGACGTGCCGCTACTACGGCATCAGCCGGCAGGTGTTCTACAAGTGGAAGCGCCGCTTCGACGAGCTCGGTGAAGAAGGCTTGCGTGACCGCTCGAGCCGGCCGCACCACAGCCCGAAGGCGACGCAGACCGAGATCATCGGCAAGATCATCTACCTACGCCGGAACTACCACTTCGGACCCAACAAGATCTCGATGTACTTGAAGCGCTACCACGACGTCACGATCAGCTCGTCGGGCGTGTGGCGGATCCTGAAGCGCCTCGACATGAACAAGCTTCCGTCATCGCAGCGCTACAAGCGCCACGAGCGACGTTGGAAACGCTACGAGAAGCAACTCCCAGGCAGCCGATTGCAAGTCGATGTGAAGTTCATCGAGCCAATCGGCGGTGCCAAGAAGAAGCACTACCAATACACGGCCATCGACGACTGCACCCGGCTCCGCGTGCTCAAGGTGTTCCCCAAGAACGACCAGAAGACCGCCATCCAGTTCCTCGACTACGCCCTCTCAAAGTTGCCGTTCCAAGTGGACTGCGTTCAGACAGACAACGGCGCCGAGTTCCAAGGCTCGTTCCACTGGCACGTCCTGGACCGCGGCATCGGTCACGTCTACATCAGACCCAGAACGCCGCGACTCAACGGAAAGGTCGAGAGATCCCACCGCATCGACGCCGAGGAGTTCTACCGACTCCTAGACGGCATCGTCATCGACGACACCAAGCTCTTCAACGAGAAGCTTCAGGAGTGGGAGGACTTCTACAACTTCCATCGGCCCCACGGCGGCCTCGATGGACAGACACCATACGAACGACTACGACAGAAGACGAAGAGCCCGGCCGCGTAACCGGCCTATGTCAGCTGCACAATTGCGCCCTCTGTTCTAGTGCGGTTGATGCTGGATCTTTTGATGTCGGGTGATGCTTGACAGGTCCTAGGCGGATTGGTTTCGGAAGCGAGTGTGCGCTTCGTATTGGACGATGGGTTTGCTATTCCTCCTTGGTAGGGACTTGATGAGGGCGCCGTCGAAGAAGACTCGCAGGACGGTGCGCCCCACGTCGACGGTGACGGTGCGGCCGGCGTAGCGGCGTCCGATGTTGAAGGTTTGGCCGGTGACCGAGATGTTGCCGGACACGGTGACGTGGCGGGTGACTTCGGTGGGCGCGGGTCCGGGGGCCGGGATCGTGGCTGGCTCGTCGGCGGGTTCGGGCCGGGTGTTGAAGCGTTCGGCCGGGGTGGCCATGCCGATGCCTTGGTGAGGGCGGTTGGTGTTGTAGTCGGCGACCCAGTTATCGAACGCGGCTTGCGCCTCGTCGATGTCGGCGAAGGTGACACCGGCGAGCAACTCGAGTCGCAGTGACTTGTGGAAGCGTTCGATTTTGCCGGTGGTGGTTGGTGAGCGCACCGCGGTGAGCCGGTGGGTGATGCCATTGTCGCGGCAGATCCGGTCGAAGAGCACCTCGACGGGTGGTTTGGAGAACCGGCCGGTGAAGACCTTGCCGTTGTCGGTCAGGATCTCGTCGGGCACACCCCATCGGCGCAACGCGTCGGCGAACACGCGGGCCACTGCCCGGGCGTTGGCGGAGCGCATGAGGCCTGCGGCGACGCAGAACCGGGAGTGATCGTCCACGCCGGTGAGCACTTTGGCTTCGCTGCCATCGGCGAGACGAACGCCGCCCATTACATCCATCTGCCACAGCTCCATCGGCCGGGCCCGTTCCCAACGTTGATAGTCGGACTTCTTGCGCCGCCGCGCCCCCGGGATCAGCAGGCCGTTGCGGACCAGGGCGCGGAAGATCGTTGACTCCGACGGCACCAGCCCGCCCGCCCTGGCGAGTTCGTGATGGATGCGGCGCTGGCCCCACGTCGGATGCGTGCGCCGCATCTCGCAGATCTCGGCCTCGATCTTCGGGTCGACCTGGTGCGGGCACGACGCCGGGCGATGTGACTTGTCTGCGAGGCCGGCCAGGCCGCCGGCCTCATAGTTCGCCACCCACGTGTAGATGCTTTGCCGGGACACGCCGGCGCGTTCGGCGACCTCGGCCACCGACAAGCCATCACGGACAACCTCCATGACAGCCGCAAAACGCTGTTCGATCACGCTGAGCTCCACGAGCACGATCCCGGCCACCTCCACCTCGACGGTCAGTCGAAGCAGGCAGCAGCCGGGCGACGCTGTCAAACATCAGCCGAAGTCATGTCCAGCATCAGCCGAAGCACGAGTCAAGCCTCAGCTGGAGTCACTTCGTCAAGCGACTACCGAACTAAGACATCACAATTGCGCCCTCGGTAGGATTCGAACCTACGCACCCGGCTCCGGAGGCCGATGCTCTATCCCCTGAGCTACGAGGGCTGCGGGGCATGGAAGCGTAGCGGGCGACCGTTCTTGCTTACGATGCGGACGTGCCCAAGGTTCTCGTCGTGGATGACGACCCGTCGATCCAGCGTCTCGTCGTGATCACGTTCGAGATGGAAGGTTGGCAGGTGCTCATCGCCGACGACGGAGTCGCCGGATTGGCGGCGGCCAAGCGGGAGTCGCCCGACGCGATCCTGCTCGACGTCATGATGCCGAAGATGGACGGGCTCTCGGTCGCCACCGAGTTGAAGGCCGACCCCGACACGGCGCGCATTCCCGTCATCTTGCTGTCCGCCAAGGCGCAAGCGGGCGACCTCGGCGCCGGCATGGCGACGGGCGCAGACGAATACATCACCAAGCCTTTTGATCCGCTCGAACTGCTCGAGCGCGTCACCACCCTCATCGGGCGGTAGCGCTACAGCTGTTCGGGGGCGTCGATCCCGAGCAAACCGAGCCCCGTGCGCAACGTCGCCGCGGTGGCGGCGCTCAAAACCAACCGTGAGTCGCGCGTCGCGTCGTCGGCCTTCAACACGGGACAGGCTTCGTAGAAGGCCGTGAACGCCTGCGCCAGTTCGAACAGGTACGTGCACAGCTTGTGCGGGGCGCACGTGTCGGCCACCGCGTGAACGGCGTCGGAGAACCCGACCAGCGCGATCGCCAACGCCCGCTCTTCCGGCGCCTCGACGACGACGGGCGCTCCAGCCACGGACGTCGGTGTGATCTCGGCGCGACGGAACATCGACTGGATTCGCGCGTGGGCGTACTGGAGATACGGCCCGGTGTTGCCCTCGAACGACAGCATCCGGTCGAGGTCGAACGTGTAGTCCTTCACGCGGTCGCTCGAGAGATCGGTGTACTTGAGCGCGCCCATGCCGACCGCCCGCGCGATGTTGGCGCGGGCGTCGCCGTCAAGCTCGGGGTTCTTCTCGTTGACCACCGCGTTCGCCCGGTCGAGCGCCTCGTCGAGCAGGTCCGACAGTTTCGGGGTCTCGCCCGACCGCGACTTGAGAGGACGGCCGTCCTTGCCGAGCACGGTACCGAAACTGACGTGTTCGGCTCGCGCTGGCGGCACCAACCAGCCGGCCTTCTCGGCCGCTAGGAACGTCTGGCGGAGCGTTTGACTCTGACGGCTATCGACGACGTAGAGCAGCCGCGTGCCGCCGAGCTGCTGCAACCGATAGCGGATCGCGGCGACGTCGAACATGCCATATGTGAAGCCGCCGTCAGACTTGCGGATAATCAAAGGCGCTTCGAACCCTTCGACGAAGATGCACAGCGCGCCGGCGTCGACCACCGCCACCCCGCTGCGCTCGAGTTCGTCGGCGGTAGCCGCCAGGGCGTCGTTGTAGGCGCTCTCGGGCTCAAGGTCGTCGTCGGTGAGCAATACCCCCAGTCGCGTGTAGGCGGCGACGTTGTGCCGGTGCGCCTCCGCGGTGAAGCGGTGCCACACTTCGATCGTGTCGGGATCGTGCGACTGCAGGAGCACGACACGCGCCCGCGCTCGCGTCGCGAATTCCTCATCGGCCCGGAAACGCGCGTCCGCGGCCTTGTAGAACTCGTTGAGGTCGTCGAGCGAGGCGTCGCCGCCTTCTTCGATGAAGTGCTCGATCAGCATGCCGAACGACGTGCCCCAGTCGCCGTAGTGGTTCTGCCGGATGACGGTGTGACCGAGGAAGTCGAGCGTGCGGGCCAGCGAGTCACCGATGATCGTGGTGCGCAGGTGCCCGACGTGCATCTCCTTGGTGATCGTCGGGCTCGAGTAGTCGATGACGACGGTTTCCGGCGCGTCGGTCAGCGTCACGCCGCAACGGTTGTCGTCGGCGACGGCCACCACCGCCGACGCCAGCGCTTCGGGCCGAATCCAGAGATTGATGAATCCCGGCCCGGCGATCTCGGTCCGCTCGCACAGATCGTCGAGCGACGCGTTGGCCAGGATCGCCGCGGCGACGTCGCGCGGTGCCTGTCCGACCCTTTTGGCGAGGCCCATGGCGGCGTTGGCCTGGGCGTCGGCGTGCTGGCTCGGGCGCAGTACCGCGTCCTCATTCGCGTAGTCCGCGCCGAACGCCGCCTCGATAGCGGCGGACAGCCGGGTCCCCACGGCGACAAATGGAGACGGTGATTCGCTCATGAGGTCACTAATTTCGCATACGAATGAGCGAAGCGAGTGAGTCAATGATGCTGCGACGATGTCATCGTCGGCGCCCGGAGGGCGCTTGAGATGACGCCACTTCCCCGAAAGCTGCTGTCGGCGAACGCGTCTGACGACGGTGACGGGCACCTTCTGATTGCTGGTATCGACGTCCTGGACCTGGCGAATGAGTTCGGCACGCCGCTGTTCATTTACGACGAAGACGACGTGCGTGCCCGAGCCCGCTCGGCGGTCGAAGCGTTCGGGTCAGAGGTTGCGTACGCGTCAAAAGCGTTTCTCTGCAAAGCCATGGCGCGCCTCGCCTACGACGAAGGCATGTGCATCGACGTGTCGACCGGTGGCGAACTGCACCTGGCGCTCGCGGCGGGTGTGCCGGCGACTCGCCTCGTGCTGCACGGCAACAACAAGTCGACCGACGAACTCGAGCGCGCCGTTGAGGTCGGTGTCGGGCGCATCGTGGTCGATTCCTTCGACGAGATCGACCGGCTCGACGAGATCCTCACCGCTCGTCCCGACGCGGGGCCACGCGTCCTCATCCGCGTGACTCCCGGCGTCGAAGCGCACACGCACGAGTACGTCATGACCGGGCAGGAGGACTCGAAGTTCGGGTTCTCGTTGGCTAGCGGCGCGGCCGCCGAAGGCATCGAGCGGTTGCGCGCGCTGCCGGTCGACTTCGTCGGTATCCACTCGCACATCGGCAGCCAGATCTTCATGACGACCGGCTACGAGAAGCAGGTCGAGCTGCTGGCCGATCTAGTCAGGACGACCGGTGTCGAAGAGCTCTGCATCGGCGGTGGCCTCGGCGTCGCGTATGTCGGCCGCGAGGAAGGGTCGTCGATTGCGCAGTGGGCGACGCGGGTCAAGGCTGCCGCCGCCGCAGCGGGGATCGAGGCCGCCGTGCGCATCACGGCCGAACCTGGCCGCTCGATCGTGGCTCCGGCGGCGCTCACCTTGTACCGCGTCGGAACGATCAAGGAACTCGAGGGCATCCGCACGTACGTGGCGGTCGACGGCGGCATGAGTGACAACCCGCGACCTGTCCTCTATGGCAGCGGCTACGAGACTTTCCTGCCTCGCTGCGTCAACGCCGACCGCGATTGGATCGTCACCTTGGTCGGCAAGCACTGCGAATCCGGCGACGTGATCGTGCGGGAGGCTCGGGTGCCGATCGACATGGCGGTGGGCGACGTCATCGCCACGCCGGTGACCGGTGCGTACGGCTATTCGATGGCGTCGAATTACAACAAGGTGCCGCGGCCCCCGGTCGTCTTCGTGCGTGACGGTTCGGCCCGCCTGGTGGTGCGCCGGGAGACGCTGGACGACCTCCTCCGCCTCGACCTGGACTGACCTCGAAAAATCCCGGGCGGGTTGTCACACCCTGTCGGTATTGTGCCCGCTATGGCCAATCCAGCTGGGGGAAATGTGCTGGTCGCGCGCGATCTGCACAAGGCATATACGCAAGGCGGCAACGTCGAGCAAGTACTCAACGGCGTCAGCCTCCAGGTGGCCGCAGGCCGGTTCGTGTCGATCATGGGGCCCTCAGGCTCCGGAAAGTCGACGCTGCTGCACCTGCTCGGCGGCCTCGACACACCCGACTCGGGGGAGGTGGAACTCGACGGCAAGACGCTGTCGAAGATGTCCGATGACGATCGCACGAAGTTGCGCCGCAGCGCCATCGGCATCGTCTACCAATTCTTCAACCTCGTGCCCGTGCTCACGGCCGAGGAGAACGTGGCGCTGCCGGCGGTCATCGCCGGACAGTCGCCGAGCGCGTATGACAAGAAGCTCGCCGAAATGCTCGAGCTGGTCGGCATGAGCGAGCACAAGACCAAGCAGCCGGCGCAGCTCTCGGGCGGTCAGCAGCAACGCGTTGCCATCGCCCGCGCGCTCTTCATCGAGCCTCGCATCCTGTTCGCTGACGAACCCACCGGCAACGTCGACATGCGCACCGGGCAAGACATCCTTTCGTTGTTCGGCGCCGCCCAGCGCGAGCTTGGCCAGACGATCGTCATGGTCACCCACGATCCGCGCAGCGCCGGATACGGCGACGAAGTGTTGCTGCTGCGCGACGGCAAGCTCGCCAGCACCCTCGACCTCACCGACGGCACTCGCCGCGCCACGAAGAAGACCATGACGGATGGCAACCGCGCGGGCGAAGTACTGAAGTGGCTCGAGAAGCTCGACAGCGCCGGCGCCGTCAAGCGAGCGCGCGTATGAGTCTTCGTCGGCTCAATTCGGTTTCGGTCCGCAACCTGTCGCGGCGCAAGGGTCGCTACGCGCTGACGGCCAGCGGCATCGCCCTCGGCGTCGCCGTGCTGTTCGCCGTGCAAATCATGAGCGGCGCCACGAACGACGCGCTCGACCGCGCCGTGCACGGCAGCGCTGGCGAATACGACGTCTACGTCCGCCCCATCGGCAACTTCGACGCGACCTTCGACCCGGGAATGCTGGACCGCGTCCGCGGCCTGCCCGACGTCAGCCTGGCCGGCACCAGCACCAACTTTCGCAGCGCGCTGAGCAAGCCGGGCGTCGAGCGCGATCTCGATGCCTTCCCGGACATCGCCTTCGTCGAAGGCGTCAACATGGCCATCGACGGTAAGGCGCGCCAGTTTGAACTCAAGGAAGGTCGCCTGTTCAACGAAGGAACCGACGAAGTCGTGCTCGGTCGCCACATCGCTGAGCGCATCAAGGTGGCGGTCGGCGACCAAGTTGCGATCGCCGCGCCCAGCGGGTCGGTTCTGCTGCCGGTCGTTGGCATCTTGCGCGCCGAAGGCGCCGGAAACTCCAGCAACGGCGACGTCGCGTTCACTTCCATAAAGACGTCGCAACGTCTCATCGGCAAGGGCGACGTCTACAACAGCGTCGAGGTTGCGTTGCGTGATGGCGTCGACGTCGAAAACTGGATCGACGCGCAAACTGTCGCCCTCGGTGACAACGTGTCCTTGATCGACGCCGCTAACGCCAACGCCGGCTTCCGCAGCTTCGTCGCGGCGGTGAACGGAGCCATGACGCTCGGCTCGGCGATCGCGCTGTTCGTGGGCGGCTTCCTCATCTTCCTCACGTTCTCGCTCGCCGTCGCAGAACGCACGCGCACCTACGGCACCATGCGCGCCCTCGGCGCGCTGCCCAAGCAGGTCCGGCGCGTCGTCGTAACCGAGGCGGCACTGCTCGGCCTCCTCTCAGGGCTGATCGGACTCGTCCTCGGCTACGGCATCGCGTTGCTGGCACTCGGACTGGTGCAGAACCTGCTCTACATCGTGCTGCCCGGCCTCGGATTGCCGCTCGGCCCCGCCATCTTCAGCGTTGCCGTCGGCGTGATCGTCAGCGTCGTCGCCGCGTGGCTACCCGGTCGGCGAGCCGCCGCGCTCAGTCCGGTCGCGGCCATGCGCGAAGGCAGTGTGCCCGACGAGAAGGCCGGCAAGCCCGTCCTGGGCGGCATCCTTGTCGGAGGCGGGATGCTCATGGTCTTCGCCCTCCCCGTCGGGAACGGCGCGCGGATAATTCCCACACTGTTCGTGTTGTTCGGTTCGGTGATGTTGGTGCCGATTGTGCTCGGGCCGTTGGCTCGCTTCCTCGGCGCGCTGACGCGTCGTCTTGCGCGCGGTGTCGGTGCCATTGCGGTGATGCACCTCGTCAAGGAACGCAGCCGCTCCGCGTACACGCTCGCGCTTGGTCATGGTGGTCCTGTCGATGGTTCTCGCCATCGGCACCAGCAACGTGTCGATGTCGCGCACGATCGACAAGGTGATCGAGCGCCAGGCCGGAGGCTCGATCCAGGTGGGCGCGCCGGGCGCGCTCGATCCCGCAGTCGAGAACGAGCTCAAGACGATTGACGGTATTGCCGCGACTACGGCGCTGCGTTTCGGCATCGTCGAGATCGAGGAAAAGAACGCCCAACCCAACCTGTTCTTCACGGTGCTCGACCCGGCGACGTACTTCGACGTCGCCAGCTTCCCGTGGGTCGAGGGGGCCGACGCCACCGTCCGCGACGCGTTCGCGTTGGGAAGTGCGATCGCGCTGCCCGAGCAGAACGCGGCGCGGATCGACAAGGAAGTTGGCGACGAAGTCCGGGTGCGGACGAATCAGGGCATCAAGCCCTTCAAGCTTGTCGGCACGTTCGCCCAGGTCGGCGACAACATCGGTCCGGCGTTCGGTATCAAAGACGCCGCATTGTTCGGCGCCGGCCGACCAAACGCCTTCCTGGCGAAGGTCAACGACGGCGTCGATTCTGAGGCGATCCGGCGCACCATCATCGACCGCCTTGGCGACAAGTACCAGATCGAGGTGAACACGAGCGACCGCATCAAGGAGGGTGCGCACGCGCAGCTACAGGGCTTCTTCGGCCTCGCGTACGCCCTCCTCTTCGTGGCCGCGCTCGTTGGCGTCCTTGGCTTGGCTAACACGATGGTTGTGTCGGTGCTGTCGCGCACGCGTGAGGTCGGCATCCTTCGCTCGGCGGGCACATTGCGCCGCCAAGCGAGGGCAATGGTGCTCGTCGAAGCGTCGACGCTCGCACTGGTCGCGTACCTGCTGTCGCTCCCGCTCGGCTGGCTGCTGTCGACCGGGATCATCGTCAGTCAACGCTCGGCGCTCGGTTTCTCCATCGACTACGTGTTCCCGTTCGGGCTGCTGCCGGTGCTCCTGTTGGTCACGCTGATCGTCGCCGGCATCGCGTCGATGATTCCGGCGCGCCGGATCGGCCGTCTCCAAATTGTCGAAGCGCTCCGCTTCGACTGATCCTGTCGAACGGCTAAGGCTGCGCGATCTCGGCCGGAAGCTCGAGCGGCACCGTGTAGAAGCGGACGTCGTGCCCGTCCGGATCGTTGATCCCGAGCAAAACCCACCCGACGGGCGTCCGGTGCACCTCACCGGGCCCGTCGCCCAGGCTGGCGAACCGCTCCGCCAGCGCCTCGATCGCCTCGTGGCCGGGCACGCCGATAGCGAAGTAATCGAACCCGGCCGCCGCCTCGGCCATCTCGGGGTTGCGGCGGAGCGCCAGGTCGGGGCCGCCGTTGGGATGGCGCATGGAGACGCCCATCAGCACACCCTCTTCGACGAAGGGGATCATGACCTCGTAGCCAAGTCGCTCCTGATACCAGGCTAGCGATCGATCGAGATCGCTCACGGGGAGCTTCAAGTGGTGGATCCCCTCAAGAAGCGGTGCTGATTGCATGACTCTCCGATCGTTGCATGTTAACTGCATCAATGCAGTTATACTGCACCGAATGGTTGAACCCGTCAAGCCGAGTCTCCGTGACCGGCGGAAGGCCGAAACAGAGGCACGACTCATCTCTGCCGCCACCGAGCTATTTGTGCGCGACGGATATGCCGCGACCACGCTCGCCGCGGTTGCGGAACACGGGGGGTTGGCCGCCAGGACCGTCTACGTGCACTTCCCCACGAAGGCCGACCTGTTGCTGCGGTGCATCGGCGTGGCCATCGGCGGCGACGCGGCGCGGCTGCCCCTCGAAGACCGCGACTGGATGAAGGAGGCGATGACCGCACCGACGCGTCGCGAGCGCATCCGACTGATGGCCGCCGTCACTGCAGCGCTGATGGGACGCGCGGGGCCGCTCCTCCGCGTTGCGCAGCAGGCCGAAGCGACGGAGCCGGCCATCGCGGTGGCGGCGCAGGCGGGTCGCGCCGACACGCAGCGAGTGCTCGGCCAGTTCTGGCGGAGCATGGCCGACGACGGGCTACTGCCCGCCAAGTGCGATCTGGATTGGCTCGTCGGCACGGCGACCCTTCTCGCTCATGGCGACACGTACCTGCTGCTGACCAAGACCTCGACGTGGGACATCACGGAATACCGGTCATGGCTCGAAAGCACTTGGAGCCGGCTGGTGAAAGTCAGTGCAGCGTCTGACGCAGGCGTCCGTCGCGATTGACCAAAAGGCGGAGAGTCTTGCGCTGCGGCTAACTAGCCTCGTCTCATGAGTGAGCCCGTCCGCGTTGGTGTTCTCGGCTGCGGGAACGTAGGCGGGGCCCTCGTCACGTTGATTGTGCGCGAGGCCGACGCCATCGAGGCGCGCACCGGCATCCGGCTCGAGGTCACCCAGATCGCCGTGCGCGACCTGACCAAGGCCCGTCCGGCGGAGGTCAAGCAGGAACTCCTCACGACCGACGCCGCGGCGCTCGTCACGTCCGACGACGTCGACGTGGTCGTCGAGATCCTCGGTGTACTCGACCCAGCCGACGAGTTGCTGCGCGCCGCGCTAGCGGCGGGCAAGCCGGTGGTCACGGCCAACAAGGAACTACTCGCCACCCGGGGCATCGACTTGTTCGCCGCCGCGGCCGCCGCCGGACGCGACCTGCTCTTCGAAGCCGCGGTGTGCGCCGGCATCCCGTTGATTCGTCCGCTGCGCGAGTCCCTCGCCGGTGAGCCAATCGATCGCATCATGGGCATCGTCAACGGCACGACCAACTTCATGCTCACCCGGATGACCGAGACGGGCGCGTCCTACGCCGACGCTCTCGCCGAGGCCCAGCAACTCGGATACGCCGAGCCCGATCCCACGGCCGACGTCGGTGGTTTCGACGCCGGCGCCAAAGTGGCGATCCTGGCGAGCATCGCCTTCGGCGTCGGCGTGACGTTGAGCGACGTGTACTGCGAAGGCATCACGTCGATCACGCCGACCGACATCGAATTCGCGCAACGGCTCGGATACGTCGTCAAGCTCCTCGCCGTCGCCGAGCAGATCGAGGGACAGGTTGCGGTCCGCGTGCACCCGGCGATGGTTCCCGCGACGCATCCGTTGGCGTCGGTGCGCGACTCGTTCAACGCCGTGTTCATCGAAGGCGCCGCTGTAGGCGAACTCATGCTGTACGGCCGCGGCGCCGGCCCGATGCCAACCAGCAGCGCGCTGCTCGGTGACCTGCTCGACGCTGCGCACAACCTGCGCTCCGGGGGAGCCGGGCGCGCCCCCGTGCTCTCACCCGCGTCGCTACGTCCCGTCGCCGAACTGCGCTCGCAGTACTACCTGGCCCTCGACGTGGCCGACCGGCCCGGCGTTCTAGCCGCAGTGGCCGGCGTGCTCGGCAACCACGGCGTGTCGATCCAGTCGATGGAACAGCAGGGCCTCGGCGACGAAGCGCGGCTCGTGTTCATCACCCACGTCGCCCGCGAGGCCGATGTGCAAGCCACCCTCGACGACCTGCGCGCGCTCGACGCCGTCCGCAGCATCGGCGGGTTACTGCGAGTTATTGGAGATGAGCGTTAATGGCGTCGACCACGGCGCCGTAGTCGGCGTCGAGGTTCACGGGCGCGTTCGCTTGTGGCGCGGCGATGCCCTCGATTGACCGCTCGTGGTAGCCGACCTTGAACTCGGTGAACTTGAGACCGCTCGCCGTAGAGATGCACACGACCTTGTCGTCGTAGGGAATCGTGCCGGCGTTGACCAACTTCTCCAGCACGGCGAGCGCGACGGCGGTGTGCGGGCACGTGTACATGCCGGTGCGGTCGGCCCGCGCCGCCGCTTCTGACAGTTCGTTCTCGCTGGCCTGTTCGACGACGCCGTTCATGGCGTCGAGGGCCTGCATGGCGCGGGGCGCCGACACGGGGTTCCCGATCTGGATCGCGGTCGCCAGGGTCGGTTGCGCCTTGATCGGGTCGACGTGCTTGCTGCCGGCGATCCACGCCCGGTACATCGGGTTGGCGTTCTCGGCCTGCGCGACGACGAGCCGCGGCATCTTCGAGATCACACCGAGGTCCTGCATCATCTGAAATCCCTCGTGCAGCGCCGACGCGTTGCCCAGGTTGCCGCTCGGCAGGATGATCCAGTCCGGCACCTGCCAGTCGAACTGCTCGACGATCTCGATGCCGACGGTCTTCTGCCCTTCGAGGCGCAACGGGTTCATGGAGTTGGCGAGGTACACGAGGCCTTCGGCGGCCAGTTGCTTGACGATCTCCATGCAGCCGTCGAAGTCGGTGTCGAGCCCGAGCACCAACGCGCCGTGCGCGAGCGGCTGTACGAGCTGCGCCGTCGAGATCATTCCTCGCGGCAGCAATACGACGACCGGCAAGCCCTGCGGCGGCGCCGTACGCGGCGAGCGCGGCGCTGGTGTCGCCGGTCGACGCGCACGCGATGGCCTTGACTTTGAGGCCTTCCTTGATGGCTTTGCGCACGACGCTGACCAGCACCGTCATGCCCAAGTCCTTGAAGGACCCGGAGTGGCTGTTGCCGCACATCTTCACCCAGAGGTCTTCGACGCCGACTTGCTTGCCGTAGCGCTCAGCCCAGAAGAGGTTGGTGCCGCCCTCGTACATCGACACGATGTCGTCGTCGCCGATCTGGGGCATCACCCACTCGCGCTTGCCCCACACGCCGGAGCCGTACGGCCACACGTTCTGCCGGTACCGCTCGTCAAAGAGCTGCATCCACGACGGTCCGCTGCGGTCGCGCAGGGCATCGATGTCGTGCACCACTTGGAGCAGGCCGCCGCAGGTCGGGCACGCGTAGATCGCTTGGGTGACGGGCCAACTACCGGCGCATCCGGCGAAGCAGCGGAACTCGGCGTGGTAGGCGGCCATCCCTCGACCGTATTAGGTCACAGGTGGCACGTCGGAATGATTAGCGCCGCACATGAACACCGCCAGGCGAGCGATCGTCGTGCCGGGGTTGTGCCAGCGATGCCGGGTGCCGTTCTGCACGACCGTGTCGCCCGGGTGCAACGTGACCTTTTCCCCGTCGTCGAGTTCGAGCACGACCGTGCCCTCGAGGACGATCTCGAAGTCGATGGTGTCGGTCGTATGCATGCCCGGATCTGACCGGTCCATGTAGCGCATCATCCCCGGCATGCCCTGCTCCATGTCGGCCAATGCCGCGGGGATGTCGAGGTCGGCCGGAGCTTCGGATCCCTCGGCCGGAAGGCTGAACAGGCCGAAGCGGAACCCGCCGACGGGGGGAAAGTAGGTGTGGTGGTCGGGCAGCGATCCGTCGCCCGGGAAGGTCGAAGTCGCGTCGCCTCCCCACAGCCGGTGGAATTCGGCGCTCGGCATCAGCATTGGCTGAATTGGCGCAACTGCCTCGTCGCTGACGAAAATCGACTTCCCATTGGCGTCATGACCGGTAACGACTCGTCGTACGTTCATAGGGAATTAGTCAAGCAGTACGGCTGTTGTGCCTGCTGGTGCGTGTCTTTGGCGTACTGGTGATAATGTGGCAGCGCACCGACCGCCGGAACTTTGGTTCCAATGAAGTAGCGGAAGTGCTCCCGATTCCGCCACTTTGGCGAAGTTCTTGCCCAGGTGGCATCTGGTTGTGTTCCTCGGCGGTTTCCGTGGACCCGACCTGTCCCAATTAAGTGAGGTAATCAATGAGCGGAGAGCATCAGCTCGAACGCTCGGTCCTGGAAGGCAAGGAGCGCGAAGAGCTCCACGCCATCGCCGACGCGCTGGGCGTCAAGCCCGGCAGTCGGACGAAGAAGGCCGATCTCGTCGACAAGATCCTGCAGGCAACCGGCGTCACCGCCAACGGGTCCGCCGACAATGGCAACGGATCAAGCAGCGATTCTGGCGACAAGCCCAAGAAGGCGCGTGCCACGAAGAAGGCCGCAGCGCCCAAGGCTTCCGCCGACGATTCCAAGTCAGACGCCGACGACGCCGACGCCGACGGCGACGCCCCGAGCCCGCGGCGCGCGTTTGCCGCCCGCGCGGCCGCCCTCGCCGCTGAAACGGCGAGCGATCCCGCGGCCACGGTCACTGTGACCGACATCCCGACCCCCGACGAGTTGGTGGCCGACGCGGCGCCATCGCAGAGCACCGGGTTTGCGGGTAAGCCGCGCGAGAACCGCGACGGCGGTCGCGAAAGCGGCCGCGACGGTGGCGGCGGTCGTGACGGCGGCGGCCGCGAAGGTGGCGGCGGCCAGAACCGCGAGCGCAACCAGGGCCGCGACGGTGGCGGTGGCGGTGGCCGCGAAGGTGGCGGTGGCGGCGGTGGCAACCGACCCGAGCGCGGCAACCAAGCTGACCAAGGCAACAAGCGCGGCAATCGCCGGCGCCGCGGGCGTGACCGTTTCGACGGCATGGGCGGCGGTGGCCAAGAGCGCGACATGCCGGGCTACCAGGAGCAGCAGTTCACGGGCGATCCCGAACCCGTCGCCGGCCTGCTCGATCTCGCGGACGCGGGCTTCGGCCTCATCCGCGTGAAGGGCTACCTGCCGAGCGCCGAGGACTGCTACGTCCCCGTCGGAATCGTCAAGAAGCTCGGTTTGCGTAAGGGCGACCGCATCGTCGGCACGATGCGTCCCGCCGGTCCGCAGGAGAAGTACGGCGCGCTGCTCGACGTCGAGAGCGTGAGCGAACAGTCGGTCGAACAGGCCAAGGCTCGCCCGAGGTTCGACGACCTGACCCCGCTGTTCCCGGATCAGCAACTCAAGCTCGAGATGCCGGGTGATCCCAGCAACATGGTCGCCCGCATCGTCGACTTGATGTCGCCGATTGGCAAGGGTCAGCGAGGTTTGATCGTGTCGCCGCCCAAGGCCGGCAAGACCACCGTGCTCAAGCAGATCGCCACGTCGATCGAAGCCAACAACAAAGACGTCCATCTGATCGTGTTGCTGGTCGACGAGCGTCCCGAAGAAGTCACCGACATGCGCCGCTCCGTCAAGGGCGAGGTTGTGTCGTCGACCTTCGACCGCCCGTCCGACGAGCACACGCAAGTGGCCGAGCTCACCATCGAGCGCGCCAAGCGCATGGTGGAAGCGGGCAAGGACGTCGTGATCGTGCTCGACGGCATCACCCGTCTGGCCCGCGCCTACAACCTGGCGGCGCCGGCGACCGGCCGCATCATGTCGGGCGGTATCGACACCGGCGCGCTGTACCCACCGAAGAAGTTCTTCGGTGCGGCCCGCAACCTCGACGAAGGCGGATCGCTCACCATCCTCGCGACCGCTCTCATCGAGACCGGTTCCAAGATGGACGAAGTCATCTTCGAAGAGTTCAAGGGCACCGGCAACATGGAACTGCGCCTCGACCGGCGACTGGCCGAGAAGCGGATTTACCCCGCCATCGACGTCAACGCCAGCTCGACGCGTCGTGAAGAGTTGCTGTTCGAGCCCAAGGCCCTCCAAGCTGTATGGAAATTAAGAAGGGTCCTTAGTGGTTTGTCTCAGGACGGCACCAACGCCGGAGCACTTGACCTCCTCATGGACAAGATGAAGACCACCAAGACCAACGAGCAGTTCCTCGGCGAGATCGCCGCAGGCCCGAGCCCGGTCGCATAAAGGGAGATACGAACATGGCAAAAGCAGGCATCCATCCCGATTACGTCGAGGCGACGGTTACATGCTCGTGCGGCAACACCTTCACCACGCGCTCGACCAAGAACGAGCTGCACGCCGAACTGTGCAACGCCTGCCACCCGTTCTATACGGGCAAGCAGAAGCTGGTCGACACCGGCGGCCGCGTCGAGCGCTTCCAGCGCCGGTACGGCCGGCAGGGTTCCAAGAAAGAGAGCTAGGTGTCGCTCGACCCAACACGTCGAGCTGCCCTGAACCTCGCAAAATTGAAGGTCCTGGCCACCTCGGCTGGGGCGGACGGATTGACGCCGCTGGGGTTTCCCGGCGGCGCCGCCGCGTCCGGCGACGGAACATTGTGGGTGCTCGGCGACGATCTCCGTGTCGGCACCCTCGGCGGGGCCTTATCCGTCGCCCTGAAGGGCGACGGCTCGCGTCATCTCATCGTGATCGTCGATGACGCCGGCGACGCGGGTGTTATCGCCCGCCGGGCTAGCTACTTCGCGCAACCAGCTCGCATCGAGGCCGCGTCCGTCGACGGCACCAGCCTGACTTTCTGCGGCCCAGCGACACCTGCGGTCCCTGAGCCGCAGAAAGTCGTCGCGGTTGACGTGCCTGAAGGCGTCGATCTCGTGCACGAGCACGGCGTCACGTCATTCGAAGTGCGGGGGTTGGAGATCGGCCGCATCGAGGACGGGGAGCTGGCGGTGGGGGTCGGCAAGCACGACCGCGAGGGTCACCGCATGGCAAACGCCGATCAGGATCCTCTCGAGGCCCTACGCGCCCTCGCCGAACGCGTGCGGATCGAGCGAACCGCCGATGCGCCCGGTGGGCTGATGACGAGTGTCGGCCGCGAGCGGTGGCTGCGATCCATCGTCGTCGCGCGACCAGAACTTGTCGGCGCCACGCAGCTCACGCCGGTGGCGCCGCCGCTACGGCGCGACGACCTCCGTGCAATGGCGATCGCCCCTGCCGTTGGCGACAACCTGGTCGTGGCGTGCTCAGTAGGCGTGTACGCCGACCTGGTTCCATCGGCGGCGGACGTGCGCGGTGACAGCGACGCCGAACTCGTCATCGTCGTACCGGAAGCCGACGCGTTGCCGAACACCCACCGCCTCGCCGCCGCGTTGAAACAGCCGGCGCGGATCGTCACGGTTCCGGCTAACTGGCCCGCTCTGGGAGACTGACTCCGTGCGCGACCGCCTGAGGATGCTGGAGGAGGAGTACCAGGACGTCGAAACGCGCCTGTCCGCACCCGACGTCGCCAGCGATCCGAAGGTGCTGCGCGACCTCTCGCGTCGCCACAAGGAACTCGAAGCCGTCGTCAACGCGTTTCGCGCCTACGAGCAGGCACAGAGCGATCTCGAGGCGGCGAAGGAGATGCTCACCGACGCGACGGGCGACGATCGCGACGTCATGCGCGCCGAAGTCGAGAACGCCGAGGCGCGCATCGAGGCGCTCGACGCCGAGCTCAAGATCCTCCTGCTTCCATCCGACCCGAATGCCGGGCGCAACGTGATCGTGGAGATCCGGGGCGCCGAGGGGGGCGAAGAGGCGAATCTCTGGGCCAAAGACCTCTTCGACATGTACACCCGCTACGCCGACCGCATGAAGTGGAAGGTCGAAGTGCTGGGTGCCGACGCGTCGCCCAAGGGGGGCGTGAACGAGGTGGCGTTCCTCGTCAAGGGTGAGAACGTGTGGACCCGCATGAAGTTCGAAGGCGGACCGCACCGCGTGCAGCGCGTGCCGGCCACCGAAAGCCAAGGCCGCATCCATACGTCTGCCGCCACGGTCACCGTGCTGCCCGAAGCCGAAGAGATCGACGTGCAGATCGAAGAGAAGGACCTCAAGGTCGACGTGTACCGCTCGACGGGCCCCGGCGGCCAGTCGGTCAACACGACGGACTCGGCTGTGCGCATCACGCACATCCCGACGGGCATCGTCGTGGCCATGCAGGACGAGAAGAGTCAAATCCAGAACCGCGCCAAGGCGATGCAGGTCCTCCGCGCCCGCATGCTCAAGGCCGAACAAGACCGCGCCGAGGCTGAGATGTCCGACGCGCGGCGCGCCCAGGTCGGAGGCGGTGGTCGCGGCGAGAAGATCCGCACGTACAACTACAAGGAGAACCGCGTCACCGATCACCGCATCGGGCTGACGTTGTACAAGCTCGACCGCGTCCTGATGGGTGAGCTCGAAGAAGTGAGCGACGCGCTCGTCAACGACGAACGCGCGCGCCAACTCGCCGGTGACGCCTAGAACGTGGCGCGAGGCGATCGCGGAGGCGACCGCGCAGGTCGGTGAACGCGACGCCCGCCTCGTCGTCGGCCACGTCGCGGACTGGAAGCCCGCGGAGCTGGCGCTCAACGCCGACGAACCCGTCAACGAAAAGTGCCAAGCCTCGATCGACGCCCGCGTCGCCCGCCGAGCGGCGGGGGAGCCGCTGCAGTACGTGCTCGGGTCATGGGGCTTCCGTCACCTGGATCTCTATGTCGACCGTCGCGTGCTGATCCCGCGTCCGGAGACCGAGGTTGTCGTCGACGTCGCGCTCGCCGCGCTCCGCGCGTTGCGCGTCGAGGGCGACGCGCCGCTCGTGGTGGACCTCGGCACGGGATCCGGGGCCATCGCACTCGCCATCGCCACCGAGGTCCCAGACGCGTACGTGTGGGCCACCGACGCGTCGGCCGATGCCCTCGACGTGGCTCGCCTGAACCTGATCGGGCTCGGTCAAGCGGCGGTCGGCCGCGTCGAGCTCAAAGAAGGCGACTGGTTCAACGCATTGCCGGACGCACTAATGGGCATGCTCACGGCTGTGGTCAGCAACCCGCCCTATGTGCGCGACACCGACGTCCTGCCCGCCGAGGTCGCCGAGTGGGAACCGGTGGGCGCGCTGCGCGCCGGTCCCGCCGGACTCGACGACATCGAGCGCATCGTGCACGCCGCGCCGCTGTGGCTGGCGCGGCCGGGAGCGCTCGTGCTCGAGCACGCCCCCGATCAGGGCGAGGCCGTCACTGCGCTCTGCAACGCCGCTGGCGCCGAGATCGTGTCGACCCACCCTGATCTTGTCGGCCGTCCCCGCTGCACGGTGGCCAAGTGGTAATCGACGAGCACGAAGCCATCGATCGGCTTGCCCGCGGAGAAGTCGTCGCGCTCCCGACCGACACCGTGTACGGGTTGGCCGTCGCGCTGAACGTGCCGGACGCGACCACGGCGCTGTTCGAACTCAAGGAGCGGCCCACCAGCGTGGCGTTGCCCGTGCTGATCGCCGAACCGACCGACGCCGGTGCCTACGCGTTGTTCGCCGTCGACCTCACGCGGCATTGGCCGGGTGCTCTAACGATCGTCGGCGCGCGGACAGCGCTGTCGGAGGACTGGGACCTCGGCGGCGACGACCAAACCGTCGGGCTGCGTTGCCCGGACGACCCTGCGGTGCGCCGCATCGCCACCATGGTGGGACCGCTGGCGTGCACGAGCGCCAACAAGCACGGCGACGAGTCGTGCACGACCGCGAGCGAAGTCGAAGACGCGTTCGGTGACGCTATCGCCGTGCTCGACGGTGGCGTCCGCGATGCCGAACCGTCCACCGTGGTGGACGCGACCACGCTGGCCACGCGCGTCCTGCGCGAAGGCCCCGTCGTTATCGACTGATCGCGCGCTCCTTCACGGACACGGAAGCGCCGAACACGTCGTGCTGCGACTCGAGCCACGCCATCGTGTCGGCGTCTGTTGCGTTGGCCCACGTGCGGGCACCATCGGGCGTGCGCAGCGCGATCGTGCCCATTGCCGGTGAGCCGTCGCGCTCGTGCATGACCACGAAGGTCTCGACCGTCGCCCGTCCTTCGTACTCGTCGACCAGCTTGGTTTGCGGTGTGGTGTTCAATTCCGGTTGTGGGTTCGCCGGACAGAACGGGTTCGTCGGCGGCGTGCTGGCATAGATACCGAGTGAGTGCTTGGTGGAGAACCAACCGTTCGCCGTGACGAGACCGACGCCGCCTTCGGCGCGGATGCGGTCGACCATCGACGCGATGCCGTGGGTCGAGTAGTTGTTGCCCGGTCCGCCGAAGAACACCAAGCCGCCGGTCTGGGTGAGGGGACGCGGATCGGAGAACGGGTCGACGCCCATCGCGTTGGCGCTCATCTGCACCATGCACGGGAAGCACGAATAGATCTCGATGTGGTCGACGTCGTCCATGCCGATGCCGGCGAGCGACAGCGCGTGCTTGGCGTTGAGGCCAACCGCGGGCGACGTGTGCAGGTTGTCGCGCTCGGACACGAACCAGTGGTCGTTGCAGTCGGAGCCCGACCACGGGAAGACCCAGCGGTCCTCGGGGATGCCGGCGGCCTGCGCCGTCTCGACCGAGCAGAGCAGCACGGCGGCCGCCTGGTCGACCTGCATGTTGGCGCACTGGTACTTCGTGTACGGGAACCCGACATAGCGGTTGTCGTCGGACGGAGTGCGGATCTCCTCGGCGGTCATCGGCTCCGGCGACCACGCGTAGGGGTTGGCCTGCGCGACCTCGTTGAACCGCGCCCACATCTCCGAGACCTTGACGCCGTGGCCCTCCGGTCCGTCGGGTGACTGGCCGCGCAGGGCGTTCTCGAAGAGCGGATACATCTGGGTCGGGATCATCAGGCCGACGGAGGTCTCCACGTCGTGGGAGCCGCTGCGGTCTGAACCGACGATCTCGGCCATCGGCGCTTCGCTCTCGGCGGAGTTCCACGGCAGTTGGTAACCCGCCTGCCCGGCGCGGCGGCGCGTGAGAAAGGCCTCGGCGCCGGCGATCAACACGGAATCGAAGCGGCCCTCGAGGATGTCGGCGGCCGCGCTGTTCATCAACATCTGCGGGCTGTTGCCGCCAGTCGTGGACTGCTGGAACTGCCGCGGCGTGGCGTCGATGGCGGCGGCGAGCGCCCCCGCCGGGTGCTGCAGTCGCCACGACATGATCGCCACGGTCCGCACCGACTGCACCGAGGCCAGGAACTTCGCCGGGTTGGAGGCGCCGGAGTCCTCGGCGGCGGTTCTGGCGGCGTCGGCCATCATGGCGATGGTGTCGCCGATGCCCTCCAAGTCGTGGACGGTCGGCTTGCGGGTGAGCTGGCCAACGCCAACGACAACGGGGGTTCTCGGGTCAAGCGCCATTGCCAGAAGATAAGCGACGGACCTTTAGACTCGTCCGATCGACGTCCTCATTCTCTGCACCGCCAACCAGTGCCGTTCCCCGATGGCCGAGGGGATTCTGCGTGCCCGCGCCGCTGAGTCCGGCCTCGACCTGACCGTGTCTTCGGCCGGGATCTACCAGGGCGGCGTCGCCGGCGACCGACTACGCCGTGACCGTGTGCGCCGACCGCGGCGTCGACATCCGCGGGCACGTCAGCCGCCGCCTCGAGCGTTCCATGATCGAGCAGGCCGACCTCGTGCTCGCCATGACCCGCGAGCACCTGCGCGAGGCGGTCGTCGCCGTTCCCGACGCCTTCGACCGCACATTCACGCTGCGCGAGCTCGTGCGCCGCCTCGGCGACGCGCCGAACGCCACGTTGGCGGAACTAGCCGCAGGCCGCGATCTGGCCGACTACGTCAAGGCGAACGCGGACGACGACGTCGCTGATCCCGTCGGCCAGTCGCGCAAGGTGTACGAGACCACCGTGTCGCAGCTCGACGGGCTGCTGTCGCGGCTCGTCGCTTGGATGCGAACGCTCGAACGCACCGACGAAGCCAAGGCGGCGTCGTAGTGCGCGTCGCCATCGGGGCCGATCACGCGGGCTACGAGCTCAAGCAGACGCTCATCGCCGCGCTCGCAAGCCGCCGGCCACGACGTCGACGACAACGGCACGCACAACACGGAGTCGACCGACTACCCGCCGATCTGCGCGGCCGTCGGCCGAGCCGTCGCCAGCGGCGACGCCGACCGCGGGAGTGGTCCTCGGCGGCAGCGGCCAGGGCGAGCAGATCGCCGCCAACAAGGTCAACGGCGTGCGGGCCGCGCTGTGCAACGACTTGTATCTCGCCCGCATGAGCCGCCAGCACAACGACGCCAACGTGCTGGCTATCGGTGCCCGCGTCGTGGCCGCGCCGCTGGCCGAAGAGATCCTCACCTTGTGGTTGGCCACGCCGTTCGAGGCCGGTCGCCATGTGCCTCGTGTCGAACAGATCGCCGAGATAGAGAAGAGCAACTGATGGCAGACGAGAGTATTCGAACTGATCGCGCGCGAGAAGGAGCGTCAGATGACGACGCTCCAGTTGATCGCGTCGGAGAACTTCACCTCCGAAGCGGTCATGGCGGCGACCGGCTCGGTGCTCACCAACAAGTACTCCGAGGGCTACCCGGGCAAGCGGTACTACGGCGGCAACACGGTGATCGACGAGGTCGAGGCCATCGCCATCGAACGCGTCAAGGCGCTGTTCGGCGACAGCGCGGCGCACGCCAACGTGCAGCCTCACTCGGGCGCCAACGCCAACGTCGCCGTGTACCTCGCCTTGCTGCAGCCGGGCGACACGGTCCTCGGCCTGAGCCTCGACCACGGCGGCCACCTCACGCACGGCAAAGACGTCAACATCTCGGGCCGGCTCTACAACTTCGTGCCCTACGGCCTGAGCGAGTCCGACGAGCGCCTCGACTACGACGCCATCGGCGCGCTCGCCGAGGAGCACCAACCCAAGATGATCGTGGCCGGAGCGACCGCGTACAGCCGCATCATCGAGCCCGAGCCGCTGCGCAAGATTTGCTGACTCGGTCGGAGCGCTCTTGATGTTCGACGCTGCTCACATCGCCGGCCTCATCGTCGGCGGCGCGCACCCGAACCCGATGCCGTACTCCGATGTCGTCACCTTCACCACGCACAAGACGCTGCGCGGTCCCCGCGGCGGCTGCATCCTCAGTTCGTCCGCCGAGATCGGCAAGAAGATCGACTCAGCGGTCTTCCCCGGGTTGCAGGGCGGTCCGCTGGAGCACGTCATCGCCGCCAAGGCCGTCGCTTTCGCCGAAGCGGCGCGGCCCGAGTTCAAGGCGTACGCCCAGCAGATCGTGAAGAACGCCCAGGCGCTCGCCGGCGCGCTGTCCAAGGAGGGCTTCCGCATCGTGTCGGGCGGGACCGACAACCACTTGATGCTGGTCGACCTGCGAACCTTCGACGACGACCTCACCGGCAAGGTCGCCCAGGAGACGCTCGACAGCGCCGGCATCACGCTGAACAAGAACACCATTCCCGACGACCCGCGCTCACCGTTCGTCACCTCGGGTTTGCGCATCGGCACCGCAGCGGTGACCACCACCGGCATGACCGAAGCCGAGATGCCCGTCATCGCGCGACTGATCGGCGAGGCCCTCAAGGGTCGCGAAGAACCGGACACGCTCGGCACGGTCCGCAAGGAAGTCAACGAGCTGTGCGCCAAGTTCCCGCCGTACCCCGCTAGCTAGCGAGCTCTACTCACTCCAGGTCGAAGTCGTGTCGATGACGTCGCGCCACCAGGCGGCGGAGTCGGTCCAACCGGTCTCTTCGCAGAACGCCAGCACCTCGCCGCATTTGCGGATCATCGTGGTGTGCCGTTCTTCCCAGCTCGGCCGCCAACCCGCACCTTCGAAGAGGGCGTCGAGGATGTCGACCCGATCCGCGTGGTGCATCCGCACGAGCCACTCGGCAAAGGCGAGGTCGTCGACGGGCGCGCCGAGGCTCGCCGACTCCCAGTCGATCACTGCGGCCACTCGGTCGTTGGCGAGGTCGAACAGCATGTTCTGGGCGCCGAAATCGCCGTGGCAGATGACGGTGCCGTGGCCCGTGAGATCGACGACCGACGTGGGAACCGACTGCATGACTCGATGGGTCTCGCCGATCAGTCGCATGACTGTGTGCCCCTCGCCGCGTTCGATCAGATCTTGGCCATGCTCGCCGTCGACCCAACGGATCACCAAGCGCGGCTCATCCAGGTCGCTCTCCACGACTTGGGGAACGGGCAACACGCCGGCCAACGCCGTCAGGCACGCGACCTCGCGGCGAGCGTTGTCGAAACGGCGCGATCCGAGGTATCTCTTCTCGACCAGGTCGTCGCCGACGCGGCGGGTCGCGTTCGTGTAGCCGTGGGGAAGCTTCTCGTCGGAGCGAGTCGACTCGGTCACCCGCTGAACTTCGCACGTCGCTCTGGGAGTTGCGAGCGGAAATGCCGTTCGGACGCGCCACGATGGGGGTTGGTGGCACGAGAAGCGTGCGATCGGCGACGAGACTTTCGGATCACACACTTCTCAGGGCGTCTAACAATCAGCACGGCCGCCGGTCGTCGCGGGAACTGGTCTCAGGAAACGGCCACATATGGCCGTTTCGTGAGACCAGTTCGCTATGCGGTCCAGTAGAAACACCGCATGAGTTCTGCCGCGCGGGCGTATCTGGCGATCCTCGCCGTCGCCGCGGCCGGCAGTTACGCACTCAACTGGGTGTGGTACTGGTTCGCCAACCGGCGGGGGATCATCAAGGTGCCCGGCGCCCGCGACCGCGACATCCACACCACGCCGGTGGCCAACGCCAGCGGTATCGCCATGTTCGGGGCGTTCCTGGTTGCGATGTTCATCGCCTGGCGGCTGCCGTTTTTCTCCGGCGTGTTCCGCGACTCGTCAGAGCCGCTCGGCGTAGTGCTCGGCGCCTCGATCATCGTGGCGATCCAGTTCATCGACGACCTGCGCGACCTGTCGCCGCCGGCCAAGCTCGCCGGGGTCGTCCTCGGCGCCTCGGTCATGTACTTCTTCGGCCTGTCGATGTTCTACTTCCGGATCCCGTTCGCGGGCTTCGTGGTTCTGGCCGCCGACGTGGCGCCGTTGGTCACCGTGTTGTGGGTCGCCGGCATGACGCAGGCGGTCAACCTCATCGACGGGCTCGACGGACTCGCCGCCGGCGTGGTGGCCATCGCTGCCGCGTCATTCACGATCTACGCGCAACGTCTCTCCGACGGCGGCCTCCTAGCGCCCGAGAACATCGGCCCGCTCTTGGCAGTGATCGCCTGCGGCGTGTGTCTCGGTTACCTGCCCCACAACATCCACCGGCCTCCACGAGTCTTCATGGCCGACAGTGGCGCCTATCTCCTTGGCGTGCTGATGGCGGCCTCGACGCTCACCGTCGGTGGTCGCATCGCCGACCAGTACAGCGGCCAGACGTACTTCTTCTACGCGCCGATCTTCATTCCGCTCTTCATCCTCGGCGTGCCGATCCTCGACGTCGCATGGTCGATCGTGCGGCGGACCTACCGGCGGACGGGCGCGGCCACCGCCGACGCCGAGCACATCCACCACCGCCTGATGCGACTCGGCCACGGCGAGCGCCGCGCCGTGTTCATCCTCTGGGCCTGGACGGCACTGCTGTCGGCGTTCGTACTTATCCCTACCTTCGGATCCGGTGCCCGCGAGTTCGCCAATCGGGCCGTTCCGTTCGGCGTAGCCGGCCTCGGATTGGCGCTGTACACGCTCTTCCACCCCCGCGTCCGGGACAAGAGCCGCGCCGACCATCCGGCGACGCAGTGGCAGGAAAACACCCCCGCCAAGTAGCTTTCCTCGCCGGTAATTTTTTCGGGTTTTTGTGAGGAAAAGTTTGCGCGCCCGCAAGCTTTGGCATACATTGAGAAAAGTTTCACAAGCTCAAAACTTGAGTTTGGGAAGCCAAAGTTCCAGTCGGCAAGGGGAAGCAGATGCAGCGAGCTGAGCAGCGATCGGGGTTGGTGCGGCGCTTTGGCGCGCTGTTCACCATCGGTCCGCGCCAGAAGCGCTTCATCGAAGAACTCGATCGGGCCAACACCGGCGCCTTCGAGCTGGTCCTGACGCCGATGATCTTCGCCGGCATCGGCGTCTTCCTGGCGAGCAAGTTCGGCGGTGGCCTTCTGCTTCCGTTCGTGCTCGGCTTCGTCGCCCTCGGTGGCACGGTGTACCGCCTCGTCACCGACTACAAGCGCCGGATGCTCAAGGAGTCGGAAGGAAAACCATGGGCGAAGCAGTGAGCCCCAAGGTGATGGGCGAAGTGAACCCGCAGGCCGAGATCGTGCTCGACATGGCCCGCCGCGGCCTTATGGTCAGCCCGGTCCTGGTCGCCATCGGCGCCATCGGATGGGGCGTCAACGGCGCCCTCTCGGTGCTGTTCGCCCTCGGTGTCGTGCTGATCAACTTCGCCGCGTCCGCCGCCGTCGTGCGCAAGTCGGGCACGCTCCCGGCCAACTTCATCATGATGTTCGTGCTGGGCGGCTTCGCCGTCCGCATGTTGTTCGTGCTCGGCGCCATCACCCTCGCCGGTCACTTCAGTTGGGTGAGCAAGGTGCCCCTCGGTCTCGCGATTGTCGTGACGCACCTCGGTCTGCTGACGTGGGAGACCCGTCACATTTCCGCCTCGCTTGCCTATCCAGGTCTCAAGCCGAAAAGAGGAGCCGCGTAGATGTTCGCGTTGGAAGTCCCGCCAGTAAGCCACCTGTTCAACTGGCCCGCGATCTGGGGCGAGGGCGCGTGGGCGATCAACAAGGTCGTGCTGATCTTCATCGCCGCGACGATCCTGACCCTTGGGTTCTTCATCGTCGCCAGCCGGAAGCGCTCGCTCGTTCCGACCGGCATTCAGAATGTCGCCGAGATCGCCGTCGACTTCGTCGAGAACGGGATCATCATGCAGACCATGGGCCCGCAAGGCCTGTGGTTCACGCCGTTCTTGCTGACGACGTTCACGTTCATCCTCACGCTCAACCTGATCGGTCTGCTGCCGTTCGTGCAGATGCCGCCGAACTCGAAGATCGCGCTGCCGATGTTCATGGCGCTGGTCGTATGGCTGATCTACAACTTCATGGGGATCGCCAAGAACGGGATCGGCGGCTACTTCAAGCACATCATGTTCCCGCCGGGTGTGCCTTGGTACGTGCTGCCGCTCATGACGCCGATCAACCTGATCTCGGACCTGCTCGTGCGGCCCTTCGCCCTCATGGTCCGACTCTTCGCCAACATGTTCGCCGGCCACTTGATCCTCGTGAGCTTCGGCGCTCTCGGCGTCGGGCTGTTCAACGCCTCGCCGCTCGGCAAGGCCGTCTCAATCCTCCCGGCCCTGCTGCTCGTCGCGCTTACCGGCTTCGAACTGCTGGTCGCCTTTTTGCAGGCCTACATCTTCACCATCCTCGCCGCGGTGTTCACCAGTCTCGCGATTGGCCACCCCGAGGGTCACGACGACCACGCAACAGCAGATCACCACTAACCAAACCACCACAGAAACAAGGAGTAACCCGTGCTACTGCAACTCGTCACCGCCATGAACTTCCTGGGTGTCCAGGAGGCCGGCGAACTCGTCAAGGGTTTGACCGCCATCGGCCGAGGCATCGCCTACGGCGGCGCGGCCATCGGCCCCGGCATCGGCATCGGCCTGGTCGTCGGCAACGCCATCACGGCGTCGGCCCGTCAGCCCGAGGCGGCCGGTCAGGTCCAGACGACGATGTTCATCGGCATCGCCTTCACCGAAGCGCTCGCGCTGTTCGGCTTCGTTCTCGCCTTCATCGTCTCGGGCTAAGGAGATCCACATGCGTATTCGTCATCTGCTCGCCGCATCCGGCGTAGCGATTGCGACGCTCGTGCTCCCGTCCTACGCCGCTTCGGCGCAGGAGGACCACGGCGCCGAACCAGCTGAGACAACCGGAGGGCCTGAGGTCGAGACCGCCGACCCCGAAGCCGCGGCCGAGCATGACTTCGCCAATCACGCGGCCGAAGAGTGCGCTCACATGCTCGAAGAGGGCAAGACCGTCGACGACTGCCAGAAGTCGCCGAGCGTTCTCATGCCGGAGACCAACGAGGTCATCTGGGGCGGCGGCGCCTTCTTGGTCGTGCTCGCCGGTCTTAGCTACCTCGCCCTCCCGGCGCTCAAGAAGACCCTGAACGACCGCACGGAACGCATCCGTGAATCGATCGACGAGGCCGACAAGCTCAAGGCCGAAGCGGCGACCACGCTGACGCAGTACCAGGCGTCAGTGGCCGACGCGAAGGCAGAGGCGGCACGCATCGTCGACGAGGCTCGGCAGGACGCGGAGAAGGTGCGCGCCGATCTCATCGCCCGCGCCGAGGCCGAAGTCAACGAGCTCAAGGCCAAGGGTCGCGAAGACGTCGAAGCCGGCAAGGCCCGCGCCATTACCGAACTGCAGGCGCAGGTCGGCGACCTCACGATCGCTCTGGCGGAGAAGGTGGTCGAGCGCAGCCTCGACGACGCCACCAACCGTCAGCTGATCGACAACTACATCAACAACCTCGGGAATAACTAATGAGCAAGCGAGCCGAAGGGTACGCAGCGGCGTTCTACGCCGTGGCTGAAGCGGAAGACGCCGTTGCGGCGATCGAGGACGAGCTGCACACGGTCGCGCGCACGCTCGAATCCAACGATCAGTTGCGCAACACGCTCACCGACCAGGCCATCCCCGCCGATCTCCGCCAGGGGATCGTCGAGGACCTGCTCGGTTCGCGCGCTCACCCGGTCACGACGTCGCTGGTCAGCTTTGTGGTGGGAGCTGGCCGGGGTCGTGAACTCCCGGCGATCATCGACGCCTTCGTGGCCAAGGCTGCGGACTCCCGCGCCGAGGCCGTGGCCGAAGTTCGGTCGTCGGTCCCGCTCGACGACGATCAGAAGGCCCGCCTCGCCGCCGCACTCGGCAAGGAGACCGGCAAGAAGATCACCGTCAAGGTCACCGTCGATCCGACCGTCATGGGCGGCATCGTCGCCCAGATCGGCGACACGGTCATCGACGGCAGCGTTCGCCGCCGTCTCGAACAACTCAAGGAAAGCGTGTAGCCGTGTCTGTTTCGTTCAACATCGCATCCGACGACATCGCCACCGCACTGCGCAAGCGGCTCGACGGACTTCACTCCGACGACCGCGTCCGCGCAGGTCGGTCGCGTCATCGAAGTGGGCGACGGTATCGCCCGCGTCGGCGGCCTCCCCAGCGCGGCGGTCAACGAACTGCTCGAGTTCGAGGGCGGCGTGCAAGGCATCGCCCTCAACCTCGACGAGGAGTCGATCGGCGCAGTGTTCCTCGGTGATGCCGCGCACATCGAGGAAGGCCAGTCCGTCAAGGCGACCGGCCGCATCCTCGAAATCGCCGTCGGTGACGGCCTCCTCGGTCGCGTCGTCGACCCGCTCGGCGCTCCGCTCGACGGCAAGGGCCCGATCCCGCAGGACACGATCCGCCGCGTCGAGATCCAGGCTCCCGGCGTCGTCGACCGCCAGCCGGTGAAGGAGGCGCTGCAGACCGGCATCAAGGTCATCGACGCCATGACGCCGATCGGCCGCGGCCAGCGCGAGCTGATCATCGGCGACCGCAAGACCGGCAAGACCTCGGTCGCGATCGACACGATCATCAACCAAAAGGGTCTCGGCGTGAAGTGCATCTACGTCGGGATCGGTCAGAAGGCCTCGACTGTCGCCGAACTGGTGGCCACGCTCGAAGCTGCCGGCGCCATGGAGTACACGGTCGTCGTCAACGCTGCGGCGTCGGACCCGCCCTCCCTTCAAGTACCTCGCGCCGTACTCGGGCTGCGCCATGGGCCAGCACTGGATGGAGAACGGCGAAGCCGCGCTCATCGTCTACGACGACCTGTCCAAGCAGGCCGAGGCCTACCGCGCCATGTCGCTGCTGCTGCGCCGCCCGCCGGGCCGCGAGGCGTACCCCGGCGACGTCTTCTACCTGCACAGCCGCCTGCTCGAGCGCGCCGCGCGTCTGTCGAAGGAGCTCGGTTCGGGTTCGCTCACCGCGCTGCCGATCATCGAGACCAAGGCCGGCGACATCTCGGCCTACATCCCGACCAACGTGATCTCGATCACCGACGGCCAGATCTTCCTCGACCTCGACCTGTTCAACTCAGGCGTGCGTCCGGCGATGAACGTCGGTACGTCGGTCTCCCGAGTCGGTGGTTCGGCGCAGATCAAGGCGATGAAGTCGATCGCCGGCGGTCTCAAGCTCGACCTCGCCAACTTCCGTGAGCTCGAAGCCTTCGCCGGCTTCGGCGCCGAACTCGACAAGGCCAGCCAGCAGCTGATCGATCGTGGCCGCCGCCTCGTCGAACTGCTCAAGCAGACCAACGGCCAGCCGCTGCCCGTGCAGGAGCAGGTCATCTCGATCTACGCCGGCACCCACGGTTACCTCGACGAGCTCGCGGTCGACGACGTGCGGCGCTTCGAGAACGAGCTGCTCGCCGACGTCCGCGCCCGCGGCGCGGCGGTGCTCGACGCCATCAAGGCCGGGGAGTTCCCCGAGGACGACATCAAGAAGCTCGTCGAGGACTTCGCCGGTCGCTTCGTCCCGTCCGTCGTAACCGCGGCGGAGTAGGGAGTCCGCACATGGCTGGCGGCAAGGAGCGGGTACTCCGCAGGCGCATCAAGAGCGTGGAGTCTTCGAAGAAGATCACGCGCGCCATGGAGCTCATCGCGGCCAGCCGCATTCACAAGGCGCAGCAGCGCGTCGCCGCCGCTCGTCCCTACAGCGAGCAGATCACCAACGTGATCCGCAACCTGGCGTCGGCCGGCGCCGGCGGCGGCCACCCGCTGCTCACGCCGCGCGAAACGGTTCGCACCGTCGGCTTCGTCGTGATCGCCGCTGACCGCGGTCTCGCCGGTGGCTACAACTCCGGTGTGTTGCGCCAGGCGGAGCGCGCGCTCAAAGCACGAGATCGCGCAGGGCCGCGACTACGTGCTGATCCTCGTGGGCAAGAAGGCGCGCGACTACTTCCGCTTCCGCGGCTACACGATCGCCGCCAGCTTCACCGGTGTCGTCGCCAACCCGTCCTACGAGGACGCCCGCGAAGTCGGCGAGGAAGTTCGCCGCCGCTTCGAGGAGGGCGAGGTCGACCGCGTCGACATCGTGTACACGCAGTTCCTCTCCGTCGGCACCCAGATCGTCGTCACGCGCCAGTTCATGCCGATCGAACAGGACACCGTGACCGAGGCGCCCACTGGGCCTCAGGCGGACTACGAGTACGAGCCCGAGCCCGACGCCATCCTCGACCGCCTGCTGCCGCGCTACGCCGAGGCGCGGCTCTTCGCCGCGCTGCTCGACGCCGACGGCGTCCGATCACGCCGCCCGCCAGCGGGCCATGAAGTCGGCCACCGACAACGCCGAAGAACTCATCACGGTGCTGAGCCGCCAGATGAACCGGGCTCGCCAGGAATCCATCACCACCGAGATCCTCGAGATCGTCGGCGGCGCCGAAGCGCTCGCCCAGAGCGCCGGTGGCGAAGTCGACCTCCTCGCCGACCGCCAGTTCAGCCTCTGATCTTCTTCCACACCACTAGGAGCGATCGCAATGACCGTCACCGCTGACACCGCACTGCAAGGACGGGCGCATCGTCGCCATCGTCGGCCCCGTCGTCGACGTCGAGTTCCCGCCCGACGGGCTGCCCGAGCTGCACGGCGCGCTCGTCGTTCGAGGTGGTCGTCGACGGCAAGTCGTCGCACGATCATCGCCGAGGTCGCCCAGCACATCGGCGACAGCCGCGTGCGCGCCATCTGCATGCGTGCCGACCGACGGCCTTATCCGCGGCACCGTGGTGAAGAACCTCGGCCACGGCATCTCGGTGCCGGTTGGCCCCGGCACCCTCGGCCACGTGTTCAACGTCATCGGCGAACCCCTCGACGCCCGCGGCGAGGCCCTGCCCAACCTCGAAGAGCGCTGGGAGATCCACCGTCCGGCGCCTCGTCTTCGCCGACCTCGACCCCGCCACCAAGATGTTCGAGACCGGCCTCAAGGTCGTCGACCTCCTCGAGCCCTACCGCCAGGGCGGCAAGATCGGCCTGTTCGGCGGTGCCGGCGTCGGCAAGACCGTGATGATCCAGGAAATGATCATCCGGGTCGCCCGCCAGCACGGTGGTGTGTCGGTGTTCGCCGGCGTCGGTGAGCGCACCCGTGAGGGCAACGACCTCTGGCTCGAAATGGAAGAGTCCGGCGTTCTCAAGAACACGGCGCTCGTCTACGGCCAGATGGACGAGCCGCCGGGCGTGCGCTTCCGCGTCGCGCTGTCGCGCGCTGACGATGGCTGAGTACTTCCGCGACGTGCAGGGCCAAGACGTGCTGCTGTTCGTCGACAACATCTTCCGCTTCACGCAGGCCGGCACCGAAGTGTCGACCCTGCTCGGCCGCATGCCGTCGCTCGGTCGGTTACTCGCCGACGCTCGCCGACGAGATGGGCGAGCTCCAGGAGCGCATCACCTCGGTCAAGGGCAAGTCGATTACGTCGCTGCAGGCCGTGTACGTGCCCGCCGACGACTACACCGACCCGGCGCCGTTCACCGCGTTCACCCACTTCGACGCCACCACCAACCTCGACCGCGGCGTGTTCGCCAAGGGCATCTTCCCGGCGGTCGACCCGCTGGCGTCGACCTCGAACATCCTGCAGCCCGGCGTCGTCGGTGAGGAGCACTACAACGTCGCCCGCCGCACGATTCAGGTGCTGCAGCGCTACAAGGAGCTCCAGGACATCATCGCCATCCTCGGCCTCGACGAGCTGACCGAAGAAGACAAGGTCCTCGTCGGTCGTGCCCGCAAGATCGAGAAGTTCCTCGGCCAGCCGATGTACGCCGGTGAGCCGTTCACGCAGATCCCGGGCGCCAACGTGCCGGTCGTCGAGACGGTCGAAGCGTTCGGCAAGCTGCTCGACGGCGAGTTCGACGAACTGCCCGAGCAGGCCTTCTTCAACGTCGGTGGTATCGACGACCTGATGAAGAAGACCGACCAGCTCAAGGCTCAGGGCTAAGCAGGTTCGAACGATGTCGATGCAGGTCGAGGTCGTTTCGCCCGAGCGCATCCTGTTCTCCGGCGAGGCCGACATGGTCGTGGCGCGCTCCGAGGGTGGCGAGATCGCCTTCCTCACCGGGTCACGCCCCGTTCCTCGGCACGCTCGGCATCGGGATCGTCAAGATCAACCTCACCGGCGGCGGCATCGAACACATCGCGGTGCACGGCGGCTTCGTCGAGGTGCGCGACAACCGCGTGATCATCCTGTCCGACGTCGCCGAGCTCGTCGATCACATCGACCTCGAGCGTGCCCGCAAGGCGAAGGAAGCGGCGGAGAGCGCGCAGCGGGACGGGAACGATCACGAGATCGACGCCGCGCTCCGACGCGCCGAAACGCGCATCGAGCTCGCCTCGCTCGGTAAGTAACGCCGTGGCACGACACCGGCTTGGTGTCGTGCTTCTGATCCCGCGCAACCTCGCACCGGAGATCGACGGGCTACGTCGCGCCACGGGCTTCTCGAAGATCGAAAGCGTGCCGCCGCACATCACGCTGGTGCCGCCGATCAACGTGGCCGACGACGAGGTCGACGACGCGATCGCGTTGGCACGGCACGTCGCCGCCGCTGAGCAGCCGCTGCACGTCGTGCTCGGCCCCGTCGGCACCTTCAATCCGATCACCCCGGTTGTGTACCTGCGCGTGTCGGGCCCCGGCGTGGACGGCATCAAGCGACTGCGCGACGGGCTCGACTCCGGGCCGCTGGCGCAGGAGTTGTCGCATCCGTTCGTGCCGCACGTCACGTTGAGCGACGACGCCACCGATCGCGAGATCGAAGGCGCAATCGCGTCGCTGACGCACTTCGTCGAACACGTGGTGCTCGACGCGGTCACCGTGCTCGAGGAAGACGACGACAGGATCTGGCGTCCGATCGCCGACGCGCCACTGACGGCGCAAACCACCACCCGCACCGTCGGTGCTAACCCGGTCACGATCACCGTCACGTCGCTGCCGACACAGGCCGGGTCGATCATGGGCCGGTATCGATCTTTGTCGGTGGAGGCGTTCGTCGACGGGCGGGTTGTCGGTCTCGCCCGCGGGCATATCGCGCCGGGCGACCTCGCGTGGCTCGACGAGCTCGTCGTCATCCGGGAGACTCGGTCGACTGGTGTCGGCGGCATGCTCGCCCGTGCGTTCACCGACGCCGCCCGCGCGGCCAAGGCCACCGAGATCCGAGCGGTCCGGGGGGCAACCGTGGCCGGATTCCTCGTCCGCCTCGGCTTCGCCGTCGACGCGGCTGATGAGTTCAGGCTCGAGCTGTAACGCCCAAACAAGCGGGGCGTTCCGCTCTACTCTGGCGACTTGATGAGTCGAGCTCCAGCGGTCGCTCTGGCGGTGGTCGCCATCGTCGCCGGTGTCGCCGGCGCGCTCATCGGTACGCCGTGGAACGAGAACGGCGAACCCACGCTCACCGACACGCCGGCGAAGGCCGCCGCGGTCGACACGTCGCTTTCGATCGTCGCCACGGCGATCGGACCGCGGGTCACCGTGTACGAAGCGCCCAACGGCAAAGTGCGCACCGCGCTGCCGAACCCCAACGAGAACGGCGCGCCGCTCACGTTCCTCCAGCGCGAGGAGCGCAACGGTTGGATCCGAGTGTTGCTGCCGGTCCGGCCCAACGGCGCCGAGGGTTGGGTCAACCGACAAGAAGTCCGTCTCACCAGCCACTACTACAAGATCAAGGTCGAACTGGCGGCCCACCGGCTCGTCGTCACCGAGCGCGGCAAGAAGATTCTCGAGACACCCGTCGGCGTGGGCACCACCGACACGCCAACGCCGGGCGGCCTTTATTACACGAAGGAATTGCTCCAGCCGCCCGACCCCAATGGCGCCTACGGGCATTACACGTATGGACTGTCCGGGTTTTCCAACGTGATCTTCGACTTCCAGGGCGTCGACGGCGTCATCGGCATCCACGGCACCAACGATCCGACCAGCATCGGCAAGGACGTCAGCCACGGCTGCCTACGCATCTCCAACGACGCCATCGGCATGCTCGCCAAGCGGCTTCCGCTCGGTGTGCCCGTCGAAATACTCGCCTAAATAGGTCGGAAGCCGGAGATACCGGATACCCGACTGGCTAGTCACTCTGGGTGGTCTATTGGCGACATTTCGTTGTCGTCGCACTAGCATTCCGCCGGTACTGGGGCTCGGGATCTCTCGGAGGGTGACGCGGTTGAAGCGCAACAAGACATGGCTCGCATGGGCCTTAGCGGTAGGCCTCGTGGCGTATCTGCTGGGCGCAGCCACGGCGGGCCGCTCGACGATCGATCCGGCTGACCAGGTCGTCAAAGCGATGGCGTCGGGCACCGCGCTCCATCTTGACGCCGTCCAAGCGGGCTTGACCGGGCCGCGCATCGCCGACGTCGAGGTTGCCTTCTCCTCGGCCAACGTCGACTCGAACGGCTTTCCGGCGGAGAGCCGCTTGACAGAAAACTCGGTGCTCGTCCAACCCGACCCGGCAGACCACGAGCCCCCAACGCCGTTCGTCGACAAGAACGCGTCGGCCCGTGGCGCCGGGCTCGAACTCGGCTTGGGCGACGACGTACCGACCGCGGCGGGCAGCGTGATCGCCGAAACCCGAGCGGGCGCGACCGCGCCTCCGGACTCCGAGGAGTCGCTCGACGAGGGCCCCGTTCCCGGTGGCCCCGTCGTCTACGCGTCGCTGCTTCATTCCGATGCCGCCGCCCGCTGGGTGCAATCCACCTGCCTGACCTCACCGCAGCTCCCGATCTCCTACGGGCGCGGTTACGCAGCTGACGTGCAACTAATCGATGCCGGAGCCGGCAACGAAGACGACACCCTCGAGCAGCCCGTGGTCGCCACCGACGATCCGAACCCGCAGCGCAGCGTGTCGCAGACCAACTCCTTCGTGTACGCCGCGCCCAACGGTGTCGCCGGTCACTACGGCTTGGTCTCTGAGATTCACCAGACGTACGCGCCGGTCTCGATCGCACGCGGCCCGCTCAACGCGATCGCCCCGCTGATCATCGAGGTGCTCGGCGAGTGGTACGTCCGCACCGAAGTCGACGGCATCGGCCCGGCCACCATGACCTACGGCGTTACCGACAACGACCCGGCCAGCCCGACGTTTGGCCAACCGATCGGTGCCGGCGCGACCGTCATCCGGGTGTCGACCGACGGCGGCCTCACATATGAGGGCTTCAGCCTCCAGGATCTCGGTGAAGAAGGCGTCATCATCCCGGCGGCTCCGTTGGCGGAGATCGCCCTCGGCGAAAACCTCCGCGCCCTGTCGGCGCCGGGCGCACTCGCCGACCCCGAGTCGGCCCCTGTGCTGGCGGGTGACGGCACGCACGCCGCTGGTGCCGTCGATGTCGTCCGCATCGACGCCCTCGACGATCCCGTCAGTGGCATGTCACTGGCGGACCTTCGCATCGGCCATTTCGAGACCGATCTGACCGTTCCTGCGGGCGGCTTCACATGCGATCCTCCGGCGACGACCACCACGACCACAACGACGACCCCGACGACGAGCACGTCTTCCACCACGACGACGTCGACTTCGACGACGACGTCGACTTCGACGACGCTCGCGCCGACGACCACGACGACGGCGGCACCGACGACCACCACAACGGCAGGCGTCACGTCGACCACGGCGCCGCCGACAACAACCACAACCGCGGCCCCACCACCCCCGGCACCTCCAGCCACACCCCTACGGGTGCAGCCGAAGACCGTGGGCTAGCGAATCCCAGAACGTAAAGAGGCCCCCGGGCGAAAGCCGGGGGCCTCTTTTTTACGTTCGAGGCCCAATCCCGGTTTACTCGGCACGAGAAGCGTGCTCTCGAGCGTCCCGAGGCGGAATCACACCACTCTGGCGGCGAGTAACGCCCGGCGGAGTTAGTTGAACTCGACCGCCGCGTATTCGCTGAGTTTGGCGAGGCGGTGTTGGGCCGTTACCAAGCGGACAGTGCCGGACTTGGAGCGCATGACCAGGCTCTGCGTGGTGGCGCCGTTCATGTTGTAGTGAACGCCTCGCAGAAGCTCGCCGTCGGTGATCCCGGTGGCGGCGAAGAAGCAGTTGTTGCCGCGCACGAGGTCTTCGCTGGTGAGCACGGCGTCGAGGTCGTAACCCATGTCGAGGGCGAGAGTGCGCTCCGCGTCATCGCGGGGCCACAAGCGGCCGAGCTGCTCGCCGCCCATGCACTTGAGCGCGGCCGCGGCGATGACGCCTTCAGGCGTACCGCCGATCCCGAAGAGGATGTCGGCGCCCGAGTCGGGCCACGCCGTCGAGATGGCACCGGCGACGTCGCCGTCTTGGATGAGGCGGATGCGGGCGCCGGCGGCGCGCACTTCGGCGATGAGATCGGTGTGGCGGTCGCGGTCGAGGATGACGGCGGTGACGTCGCGCACGTTCTCGCCCTTGGCCTTGGCCACGGCGGCGAGGTTGGCGGCCACGGGCGCTTCGAGGTCGATGACGCCCCTGGCCTCGGGCCCGACGGCGATCTTCTCCATGTACACGCACGGTCCGGGGTTGAACATCGTGCCCCGCTCCGACACCGCGATTACCGACGAGCGCGTTGGCCCGGCCGAGCGAGGTAAGCGTCGTGCCGTCGATCGGGTCGACGGCGATATCGGTCTCGGGCGGTGAGCCGTCACCGATCTTTTCGCCGTTGTAGAGCATCGGCGCCTCGTCCTTCTCGCCTTCGCCGATCACGACGACACCGTCCATCGAAACGGTGTCGAGCACGATGCGCATGGCGTCAACGGCGGCGCCGTCGGCACCGTTCTTGTCGCCGCGACCCATGAAACGCGACGCAGCGAGAGCGGCGGCCTCGGTCACGCGAACAAGATCCATGGCCAGGTTTCGGTCTGGCGCCTGCTGAGGGGACATGGCTACGGACCATACTGGAGCGACTATGACGGCTCGGGAAGAGTGGCAGAAGGCATACGACGCGTCGCAGTTGCGCGATGTCGACGCCGAGACGATGAGCGGCGTGCCGATCGACGCGGTCTACGGGCCCGACGACGGCGAGTTCCCCGGCCAGTATCCGTACACACGCGGCCCCTACGCGTCGATGTACCGCTCGAAGCTCTGGACGATGCGCATGTTCGCCGGTTTCGGCACGCCCGAAGACACGAACGCCCGGTTCAAGGAGATCCTGCGCAGCGGCGGCGGCGGTCTGTCGACGGCGTTCGACATGCCAACGCTGATGGGCCGCGACTCCGACGACCCGCGCAGTGAGGGCGAGGTCGGCAAGGGCGGCGTGGCCGTCGACACCATCGCCGACATGGCCGACCTGTTCGCCGACATCGACCTGGCGAAGGTGTCGACGTCGATGACGATCAACTGCGCGGCGCCGATCCTGTTGGCGATGTATGTCGCCGTGGCTGAGCAGCACGGCACGCCGCGTGCCGAACTCAGCGGCACGCTGCAGAACGACATGCTCAAGGAGTACCAGGCGCAGAAGGAGTACTTCTTTCCGCCCCGTCCCTCGATGCGCCTGGTGACCGACACGATCCGGTTCACCGCCGCCGAGATGCCGCGCTGGCACCCCGTGTCGGTGTCGGGCTACCACATCCGCGAAGCGGGTTCGACGGCCGCGCAGGAGCTGGCCTTCACGCTGGCGAACGGGTTCGCGTACGTCGAGTCGGCGATGGCGGCCGGACTCGACGTGGACGACTTCGCGCCGCGGTTGTCGTTCTTCTTCAACGCCCACAACGACTTCTTCGAGGAGATCGGTAAGTACCGCGCCGCTCGTCGCATCTGGGCGCGCTGGCTGAAGGAGCGCTACGGCGCCAAGAAGGAACGCTCGATGCAGCTGCGCTTCCACACGCAGACCGCCGGCGTGTCGCTCACCGCGCAGCAGGCCGAGAACAACATCGCCCGCGTCGCCATCCAAGCGCTGGCGGGCGTGCTCGGCGGCACGCAGAGCTTGCACACCGACGGCTTCGACGAAGCGCTGGCGCTGCCGACGGAGAAGGCGGTGCGAATCGCGCTACGCACCCAGCAGATCGTTGCCCACGAGACCGGCGCGGCGTTGGTGGCGGACCCACTCGGCGGCTCGCACTACGTCGAGTGGATGACCGACGAAATGGAGCGCCAGGCTGAAGAGGTCTTCGCCCACCTCGACGACGTCGGGAGCGGATCGATCCTCGAAGGCTGTTTCCAGTGCATCGACAACGGCTGGTTCATGAGCGAGATCGCCGAATCGTCGTGGCAGCTGGAACGCAAGACCAACGACGGGCGGCGCCTCATCGTCGGCGTCAACGCGTTCACCGACGGCGATGAAGGTCGCCCGCCGATCCTCTCGATCCCGGCCACCGCCGAAGAGTTGCAGCGCAAGCGTCTGGCCGAGGTGAAGAAGTCGCGTGACGAAAATGCGGTCCGCGAGTCGTTGGTGGCGGTGCGCGCCGCAGCAGTTGATCCGACGGCCAACACGATGGTGTCGATTCTCGACGCCGTAAAGGTGTACGCGACCGAAGGCGAGATCATGAACACCATGGCCGAGGTCTTCGGCCTCTACCGCGAAACCGCAGTCCTGTGAGCGACTGGTCCAAGCCCGATCAGGAAGCGGACGAGCCAGAACAGCCCGCCGCTCCCGAGGTTCCCGAGGCACCGGTTGTTCCGGAGGTACACGAGGCGCCTGAGCCGCCCGAGGTGCTACCGGTCGCCACCGTGTTCGAGGCGCCGTCCGCACCTGCGCCTCCTGAAGCACCCGAACCTCCGGCAACGCCGGCGACCCCGGTAACGCCGGCGACCCCGGTAACGCCGGAGACCCCGGCAACGCCCGAGCCCCCGGCAACGCCCCAGCCCCCGGCAACGCCCCAGCCCCCGGCAACGCCCCAGCCCCCGGCGGCACCGGCGTGGCAGTCGCCACCCACGCCCTCCGGCTACGCGATCCCGCAGAGCTACACGCCGACGGCGCCGCCCGAACCGCCCGCGCCGCCCGCGCCACCTACGCCGCCGGAGCCGACGGTCATCGACGAACCGTCACCCGAACCGCCACCGCCGATCATCGACGAAGAGCCCGCGCCACTCGAGCCAACGGACTGGTTCGAGCCGCCGCCTGTCGAAACGGCGCCGATCGTCGACGAGCCCGTCGTGCAACGGACCGAGCCGGAGATCATCGACGTTCCGGAATCGGAGGACATCGAAGAAGTCATCGAAGAGGCGGACGAAGAAGACGACGAGATCGTCTTCGACTTGGCATCGTTGTCTTCCGAAGAGCGACGTCATCTCTCGATGCGACTCACCGGTGCCGGCATCACCCATCTGTGGGAAGTCGCCACCGACCTCGTGGTTTCGGTCGCGGACGCGCCCGTCATCGAGAGCTACATCGACGAAGTGCGCAACCCCGACGGGTTCGGCGACGAAGAGATCATCGCGTTCGAGGCCGACGAGGACGTCGACGACGAAGCCGTCTACGCGGCGATGAGCAATCTGTATGTCGCCGCCGACAAGCTCATGCAGAAGCCCGGCGACGAAGTCACCGCCGGTGGGTTCTACGCCGCGGCCGACGACGTCGAAGGTCTGCCGCCGCCTTTCGGGTTCGACCCGCGCGTGTGGCAACAGGTACTCGGGCTCGCCGACGCGATCGTGGCCGCGCTCGACGCCGAAGCCGATCCCACCGGCATCGGCACCGACGCCAAGACCCTCCGTCAGCTGCTCGTCAACTACGTCTAAACGGTAAGTTCCGCCCCGATGCTCGCCGCTGAACTCGAGGTGCGTCATTCGCGGATCGTGGCGCCGACGCGGCGCGTCGCCTTGGGCGAGCTGTTCCTGCCGACCGACCCGCCCGACGGCCCCTTGCTCCTGGCTGCCATCGTCGGAACGTTTGTGCCCCGACTCGACCCGGACTTGCGCGACGACTTGGACTTGCTGATCGACGACCTCGAGCGCCGCCGCCGGATCCCGCAGCCGCGCCTGCGTCATCGCTTCCAGACCGACACGCAGGGCCTGGCGCGCAGCCGCCACCGGCTTTACCGCGACGACGAATCCGGTGAAGCGTTGTTGTCGTACGAGGAAGCGCTGCACCCGCTGCCGCAGATCCTGGCGGCGGTGTACGCCACCGGCATGCTGGTGACCGCCGCCCGCTCGCACGCCTTCTCCCTGTTGTGGCGCGCCTCGCGGTGGGAGGGCGGCACCAACGAGCATCTGCTCTCGCACCTCAGTGGCCCCGACCCGCTCGCCACCATTCGGCGCCGGCGTGGGGGCGCGGAGTGGGCGCTGGCGGCGCTTGGTTTTTCTCCCGACGAGCAGCCCGAACGCAGCGACGTCGTACGCCGGTTCCGCGACGCGGTGCGCGACGCCCACCCCGATCACGGCGCCGAGTCGACCGAGGCCAGCATGCGCATAACCGAACTGACCGACGCCCGGCGCATCCTGCTGGCAATGAGCGCTTGAGTGAATCGTTGAGATCGAGCGCGTGAAGAAGCCGAAGGCGCTTCTCCTCACACCTGGCGCGGGCGCCGATCGGAATCAGGCGTCGCTCGTCGCGCTCGACGACGCGCTGACGGCGAAAGGCGTCGTCGTCGAGCGCATGGACTTCCCGTATCGCATCGCCGGGCGGCGCGCGCCCGACCGTCCGCCGGTGCTGCTCGAATCCGTGCGTGAAGGCGCGGCGAAACTCGCCGCCCGCACCAAGGCTAAGCCCGCGTCGATCGCGTTAGGCGGACGCTCGATGGGCGGCCGCATCTGTTCGATGGCAGTGGCCGACGGTTTGCCTGCCGCGGCGCTGGTGTTGATCAGTTATCCACTGCATCCACCGGGCAAACCGGACCAACTACGGATAGACCACTTTCCGTCACTCGACGTTCCCTGCCTGTTTGTCTCCGGTACACGCGACGCGTTCGGTACGCCGGACGAGCTCACGAAGGCCACCAAGGCCATCAAAGGTGCGGTTACCCACGTCTGGATCGAAGGCGGCGACCACGGGCTGCGCCGAAAGGACGATTACGTCGTCGAGGCCGTAGGATCTTGGCTTTCCGCACGTTCCCCGCAGTAACCTGCAGCTGAGTACGTCTCTCTTAGGAGCAATATGTCGTTGTCATTTTCACGTCTCGCACGACGCCGGGCCATCGCGGTCCTCGGCGCCGCGGGGATTGTCGCCGGAGTCGTCGGCGTCGCGCCGGCGCGCGCGGCCACACCGTTCGCCACCGCCGCGTTCTCCGGATCCGCAGTTGGATCCACGGTGCACACCGACGCGCTGAACTCGGGTGACACGCGTATCGCCAACGCCGACATCGCGCTCGCGAGCTCGGCGGTCAACTCCAAGGGGATCACGGCCGCGGCAACTAACGAGAACGGGCGGGTCATCAACCCCGCGCTTGGTGCCAGCAAGTTCTCTTACGGCCGCGGTCAGGGTCTCGAGGTCGGCATCGCCGCCGCCCCGCCCGACGACGGTCAGATCCTTCTCGCCGGTAAGGCCGAAGTGGCCGCGCCGCCAACGGGTCACGACAGCCAGCAGGTCGGTCCGGTCGACGCCGATCCCGTCGCGTGGGCGTCCGCCGCGCAAGGCACCGCCGACGCGCGCTGGAACACCGAAACCTGCATCCTCGGCGAAGACATTGCTCGCGGCATCGGCTTCGTTGCTGACGCGCAGCTCGTCGACGCCGGTGCGGACGAAGAGACGGGCCTCGACGGGCCCGTGCTCTCCACCGACGCCACCGACCCCTTCCGCGACGTGTCGCAGACCACCGCCGGTCAATACTTCGCTCCGAACTCGGCGGGCGCGTTCGGGCTCACGTCCTACGTCGCGCAGACGATCGCCCCGGTCTCGCTGCTGCGGGGCAACCTCGATCTCACTGTCGAAGTGCTGGGCGAATGGGTCATGAAGGCGTTCGCTTCAGGTATCCCCGGCCAGTCGACGGTGACCTACCGCCCGACCAAGGACGAGAACGGCAACCCTGTGACCGACTCGACGCCGATCCTGCGGTTCATCGTCGGCAGCGAGCCCACCGAGGTCACGACGGTCTTGACCTTCCAGCAGGTGTTCGGCGAGGAGGGCTTCAGCGACATCAGCATCCCGGGCGTTATCGAGCTCGTCGTCGGTGAAGACCCGCGGGCCATCGGTGGCGACGCCACCACCAACCCCGCCATCGCCGCCGACGGCACATCAGTCGCCGCCGCCGTCGACGTCGTCCGCCTGAAGCTCGCCGACGGCGCCCTTGGCGACGTCCGCGTCGGTCACATGGAGGCCAAGGCCACCGTGCCGGCCGGCGGTGTCACCTGCCCCATCCCGGTGACCAAGGTCGCCACGCCGCCGATCGTCAACTCGACCTCGGCTCCTGACGGCAAGTTCCTCACCACCATCACGATCAAGAACGCCTTCGCTTGCCCGCTCGAGAACGTCAGCATGATCGACGAGATGATCCGCAAGACGGGCGACGTCACGTTCGAGATCGACGAGGGCAACGCCAACAATGATCCGAAGAAGGGCGCGGGCGCAGTCTTTACGAAGAAGTCGTCGACCGCGGCGACCGCTTCTTACGCGAATCTCGGCACAATTCCCGTCGGTGGCTCGAAGATCGTGAAGGTGTACACGCGCGTCATCAGTGGCGGCGGCACCATCGAAGACACCGCGACCGCCAAGGGCACGCTGCACTGCGGTCCCAACTCGGCGATCGGTGAAGCCACGGTCAACCTGACCGGATCGTTCACGCTCATCACCACAGTGGCCAAGGTGCTCGCTCGCACGGGTGGGTCGGCAGGCTTGGCGCTTGCCGCGGCTGCTGTCGCCGGTCTCGCGCTGATGAGCCGTCGCATCGTCCGCACCCGCCGCGTCGAGTCGTAACCGACGCGCCGAGAGGCGCTCCTAAGAACAAACGGAACGAGGCGCCGTAAGGCGCCTCGTTCCGCGTCCTACGTCAATCTGTGATGAATCGATCGACTATGTCGATCGATTCATCACAGATTCGGTATTACGACAGCGGCTCGTCTTCGGGGTTGAGGTCCTCGAGCGTGTGGTGCGCGGTTTCGGGGTAGGCGACAAGGATCAAAATCACCAGGATCAATGGACCTGCCGCGAGGTACGTGAAGGCACGGGTGAGCCCGATGCGGTCGCCGAGTTCGCCGGCGACGACCAGTCCGATGACGCTGCCAATGCGTGATGCGAATCCGATACCGCCGTTGGCGGCGCCGCGCGCCTCGGTCGGGAATAGCTCGGCGCCATAGACGCCTAAGGCGGGGATCGCGGCCGCGCCGACGATCGAACCGAGCGTCGAGGTGGCGTAGATCATCGCTCCGTAGGAGTAGTACTGGGCCACCGTCATGCCGACGCCGACGAAGGTGGCGGTCGCTCCTACCAACCTGCGTCCATTCTCGGCGAGACGCCCGCCCACGAAGACGCCAAGCGCACCCGGAATCGACGTCAGCGTAAGGAAGGCGGCAATCTGAGCCGCGCTGAACCCGCGCTCGTTACGAAGGAACTCGTTCTGGAACTGGTTGGCCGGCGTTGCGAAAAGAGAGAGCAGTGTCGCCGACCCGCCGATCAGAAGGAACCGCGCGCGGTGATCGCGCATGACCTTCCACGTCTTGGTCGCGGTCACGCGGTTGGCGGCATGCACTTCGTAGCGGTGCGTCTCTTTGAGGTGGCGCCCATTACGAATCGCCAGTGGGATGAACACGAGTGGGATGACGTACAGGGCCCGCCATGACCCCGCCGACAGGTCCGCCAGAGGCAGCGCGAGCACGCACGCGCCGGCGCCGACGAAGCCGGCCATGCTCGCGAGGCTGGTTGCCCACGCTCGGGCGCCCGCCGGCATCTCCTCGGCCAGCATGACTCCCGCGATGACGGCGCAGGCGCTGGTGACGCCGCGCGATAGCACTTGGGCGGCGGTCAGGCCGAGCAGGCTGGGCGCCAGCGCGCCGAGGGCGCTGAGCGCGCACGCCGCCGCGGTGCCGTTCACCACGAGCCATCGCCGACCTCGTCGATCGGCGAGGAAGGCGAGCGGCAGCGCGAGCGCGACATCGAGACGGACGCTTGCTAGCGCGATGCCCTGCGCGCCTTTGTCGTCGCCGAACTGCTCGGCGGCGTAGGTGATCGTCTGCGTCAGCAGTGTCCCGGTGTATCCGAGGATGAACGTGAGCGTCGAGATCCGCGCGAGCGCGCCGACGGCGCGGGCGTCGATTGCATCCGGAGGGAACCAGAACGGCCGCCGCGTGTTGGGGCCAATTCGGCTGAGGTGCCCGAACAGCATGTTCCCGAAGATGACGTCCCACACGCCGATGTTGGCGGCGAGCGCGAACTCGAGACGCTGACGAACCCGGAAGCGTTCACCGTCGGTCGACTCCACCGTGACTGTGCGCCGGTAATGACCCACCATCCCGTCCGAAGCGGAGAAGTTGTTCGCTCCGTCGCGCATTTCGGCAACCGTGACGCTCCGGGGCTGCAGTACGGCGTCGAGTTCGGCCTGTGTGAGCACGGCCGACCGTTCGCGCACCCGCATCGACCGGCACCATACTTACGGCGTGAGTCGCAGGATCGTTGTTCGCGCGGGCGCGCCTTTGCGAGGCGAGGTCGCCGTGTCGGGCGCCAAGAACTCCGTCCTCAAGTGCATGGCGGCGACGCTGCTGGCCCCCGGGCGGCACGTGATCTCCAACGTGGCGGCGATCGAAGACGTGACGGTGATGGGCGACGTGCTGAGTGCTATGGGTGTGGTGATCGACCGCAGTGGGCTGAAAGCCGAATCGTCACTCGTGCTCGACGTGCCGCAGGACTGCATCCCCGAGGCGCCTTACGAGCTGGCGGAACGGATCCGCGCGTCGATCGTCGTGCTCGGACCGCTGCTGGCGCGCTTCGGCCGCGCCAAGGTGCCGATGCCGGGCGGTGACGACTTCGGATCGCGGCCCATCGACATGCACATCAAGGGCTTGGAAGCCCTCGGTGCCACCATCGCCGTCCGCCACGGCGACCTCGAAGCGACGGCCGACCGATTGCGGGGCGGCCGCATCAATCTCGACTATCCGAGCGTCGGCGCCACCGAGAACCTACTGATGGCGGCCGTGCTGGCGAAGGGGACGACCGTCATCGACAACGCGGCCCGTGAGCCCGAGATCGGCGACCTCATCGATCTGCTCACGGCCATGGGAGCGCATGTCGACGGCAAGGACACGTCGACGCTCACCATCGAGGGCGTCGACGATCTCACGCCGACCGAGCACATCGTGATCCCGGACCGCGTCGAAGCAGCGACCTACGCCACAGCAGTTGGACTCGCCGGTGGTGGCGTCACCATCAAGGGCGCCCGCCTCGACCACATGGACATGCTCGCCGAGAAGCTCGGCGAGATGGGCGTGCACGTGTCGGCGGTCGACGACGGCATCTGGGTGACCAGCGAGGGGCGCACGCGTTCGGCCGACGTGTCGACGCTGCCGTACCCCGGCATCGCCACGGACTACAAGCCGTTCCTGCTCACGCTGTTGACGGTGTCTGACGGCGTGGCCATCGTCACCGAGAACGTGTACGGCGCCAACCGCTACGCGTACGTGGCCGAGCTGTCGCGCATGGGTGCCGATATCCGCACCGAGGGCCACCACGCCGTCGTGCGCGGCGTGCCCCGCCTGTCGGGCGCCCCCATCCGGGCCCACGACATCCGCGCCGGTGCCGCGCTCGTGCTGGCGGGCCTGGCGGCGGAGGGCACGACGGTCGTGGGTGACGCTCACCACGTCGAACGGGGCTACGCCGATCTCGTCGCTTCGTTGGGTTCACTGGGTGCTGACGTATCCTGGGAAGAACCAGCGCACGCGGGGCGTTAAAGCCCTTGTACGTGCCTTCGTAGGAGTAGATCGTGGAAACAGCTGTCCAGGAAGCGCTTGACGCCATACGCCCGGCCCTGCAGGCCGACGGCGGTGACATTCGCATCCTCAGCCTCGACGAGTTGACGGGTGTCCTCGACATCGAACTCATGGGTGCCTGTGGTAGCTGCCCGATGTCCACGATGACCCTCAAGCAGGGCGTCGAACGGATCCTCAAGGACCGCGTCGAAGGCCTCACCGAAGTGCGCGCCAAGGGCATCGACTTCGACGTCGATCCCAGCGGTTTCTAGACCACCTTCTGACACCTCTTAGGCTGGCCGCGCTGTGGACGCGGTAACCCCGAACGACCTGAATCGCATGAAGGCCATCGCGTCGCGCCTGTGGGGCCTCGGTCGGCGGTGGGCGCCCGGTGAGATCGTGTGGTCGCTGATGACCGAGGGCGATCACAACCAGGTTGAGTTCATCGGTGACGGGTTCTGCTGGTTGCAACCCGACTACGCGGTGATCGTCGTCACGAACGAAGCTGACGCGCTCGCCGCCCTCGACCTCGTTGCCGACGGGCCGGTACAGATCCCGGACGGCGACGAAATACTCGCGTCCGCGGCGCTCGCAGGCGGCTACGCCGTGATCGCCGACGCGCCGTTCGAGCTCGACGTGCGGTTGCCCGTCGAAAGCGCCGCGCTACCGGCGCCGCCCGAGGGCTATCGCGTGCGCGCTACCCGGCCCGGCGACGACCTCGTGGCGGCACATCGCGACGCGTGGCGTCCCGCCGACCTGCCCTTCGCCGACGGCCACCGACCGGCGTTCGCCGACGACGCCACCAGCTCCTTCGACGACGCCGCGCTCACCCGCGTCCAAAGTGACTCGCTGTACGAGGCCGGGCTCCACGTCGTGGCCGAGAGCCCTGCGGGTGAACTCGTCGGCAGTTGCATCGGCTGGCACGACGACGCCGGTGGCACGGTCGTCATCGAACCGCTCGGTGTGAGCCTCGTCCATCGCAAACAGGGCCTTGCCGGTGCCATGTGCCTGCAGGTGGCGCGCCTCGCGGGCCGCAGCGGCGCGCAGGAAGTCGTTATCCACCCGCGCGGCGACGCCGCCTATCCCGCAGCGCGCGGCGCGTACGCCCGCGCCGGCTTCGTCGAGGTGGGCCGCACCCACCTGTACGCCAACTAACTTTCGCGGGTGCGCGGTGGTGATCCAGAGGCTCTGCTCGCGTCGGCCCAGGCCGGCGACCGCGGCGCGATCGCGCGGCTGATCTCATTTGTCGAGCGCGGCGGCCCCGCCGCCAGCGCCGTCAGCCGCCTCACGTGGTCGGCCGCCCGCAAAGCCAGCCTCATCGGGTTGACGGGCGCGCCGGGCGCCGGCAAGTCCACGCTCACGAACGCGCTCGTGCGCCTCGTGCGTGACAAGGGTGATCGCGTCGGCGTACTCGCCATCGATCCCTCGTCGCCGTTCACCAACGGCGCCATCCTCGGCGACCGCGTCCGCATGCAGGACCACGCCACCGACGACGGCGTATTCATCCGCTCGATGGCGACGCGTGGCCACATCGGCGGCCTCGCGCTCGCGACACCCGAAGCGGCCCGCGTGCTCGCGGCCGTCGGCTATCCGCTCGTGTTGATCGAGACCGTCGGCGTCGGCCAGGTCGAAGTCGAGATCGCCGGTGCGGCCGATACCACCGTCGTGGTTGTGAACCCCGGCTGGGGCGACGCCGTGCAGGCCAACAAGGCGGGCCTGCTCGAAGTGGCCGACGTGTTCGTCATCAACAAGGCCGACCGTCCGGGCGTCGCCGAAGTGCACCGCGACCTCGAATCCATGCTCGACTTCCACATGGCCCCCGGGCCATGGCGCCCGCCGATCGTCGAAGCCGTCGCCGCCCGGGGCGAAGGCGCCGCCGAAGTCTGGGATGCCATCAACGCCCACCGCGCCCACCTCGTCGAGAGCGGCGAGCTCGAACGCCGCCAGGCCAAGCGGGCGACCGCCGAAGTGCGCGAGATCATCGTGCGCACGATCGAAGCGAAGGCAGTAGACGCGCTGCACTCCGACGAGGGCGAGGCGCTATGCGCGCTGGTCACGTCGGGTGAGATCGACCCCCACGCGGCCGCCGAATCGATCCTCGAGAACCTCGACGCGTAGCCTGGCGCATGGCTGATTTCGTCACTGTCACGCGCGGCGACGATGGCGTCGCGCTCGTTCGCCTCGATCGGCCGAGGGTCAACGCGCTGTGCGTGCAGTTGCTCGACGAGCTGGCCGCCGCGGCGAAGGAGTTGACGGCTGACCCGCCGGGCGCAGTCGTGGTCTGGGGTGGCGAGCGCATCTTCGCCGCCGGCGCCGAGATCAGCGAGTTCGGCGGTCCTGACGAAGCGCAGGTGATCGGTGGCAGGTTCCGCGCCGCGCTCGACGCCGTCGCCGCGATCCCTCGGGCGACGATCGCCGCGGTGAACGGCTACGCGCTCGGCGGCGGCTGCGAGCTCGCCTTGGCGTGTGACTTCCGCGTCGCCGCCGACAACGCGAAGTTCGGCTTGCCCGAGATCCTGCTCGGCATCATCCCCGGCGGCGGCGGCACCCAGCGGTTGCCGCGCCTGGTCGGTCCGGCCAAGGCCAAGGACATGATCTTCACCGGTCGCCGTGTCGACGCGGAAGAGGCGCTGCGCATCGGCCTGGCCGACCGCGTGGTCGCCGCGGCCGACGTGCTTACCGAAGCGCGCGCGCTGGGCGACGGAGTTGGCGAAGGGCGCGGTAGCCGGTCAGGCGCTGGCGAAGGATGCGGTCGACCGCGGGCTCGAAGTCGACCTCGCCGACGGGCTGTCGATCGAGCAGGAGAACTTCGTCGAGGTGTTCGGCACCGCAGACGCGAAAACCGGGGTCGCTAGCTTCTTGGCTAACGGCCCCGGCAAGGCGACCTTCGAAGGTCGCTAAGCGCTACGACGTCTTAGGAAGCGATGCGGCGGAGGTTGCGGCGGGCGATGCGACGCTCGTCGTCGTTCTCGCCACCCCAGTAGCCAAGCTCACCTTGACCGCGTGCGTGATCACGGCACGGCAGCAAGACTGGGCAGTCCATGCAGATCGTCCGGGCAACAGCTTCGCGGCGGATGCGGGGTTCCTCACGCTCGCCGGCCGGTGCGAAGAAGAACTCCGTGTGGCCTTTGCAAGCGGCATTGTCTTTCCAGGTTTCGTACATCGTTCACGAGTTTGAAACCAAATTGAGCATCAATCAAACAGTTTGCTGAGATACCCATTATCTCTAAAACCGATGCCGCTGCTCGACGAGGCCAGCAAACCTGGACAAATTGCCCCGCCAAATGCGACGAAGCACCGGCTTTGCTGCGAAAGCGCCTACCACGCCGCCGAGGTAGAGGGGAAATCGCAAGTCCTCCGTCCAGGAGAATTGGGTCGTTGTTGGGGTCGGTGAGGCGAGTTCGAACACGCCGACGCCTTGGACGATGCCGTTATGGGAGACCGCCATCCGGACGCCGCCGACCCATTCGGTAACGGTCATCTTGTCGAGCGTCCTCAGCGGGCCGACCTTGGTGCGGCACTCGAAGACGGTGCCCTCGCCCCGGCGCTGGTCGGTGGTGAAGGTGATCGACTCGGCGTCGGCCATCCACTCGACGTGCGACGCGATGTCGGCGAGGGCCGACCAGGTGACGTCGATAGGGGCGGCCACGACGACCTCACCGCGGATTCGCACTGCGCTCCGCATCTCTTCCCAGACGGGGCCCCATCCCCGTCCTCCTCCCTCGGCGTGGGGCCCCTCGCTTCGCTCGCCCCATGCCGGGCCGTTACGACGCGGCGGCGGTGAGGCTGTTGGCGCGCAGGGCGCCGGCGGCGTCTTCGGGGGCGACGAGATTGATCGGCACGCCGGTGCCGAGTTCGAAACCGGCGCGCGTCGTCAGCTTGGGCAGCAGGTGCACGTGCCAGTGGAACCCGCCCGAGGCACGGTACGGCGCCGCGTGGAACACGACGTTGTACGCCACCTGCCCAACCGTCGCCTCGAGGCGGACGAGGCAGTCGCGAATGGCGCGGCCAACGGCGGCGACATCGAGCGGCGCGGCGCGGTGGATGTGCGCGTCGTGCGTCTTCGGAAGCAACAGCATTTCGTAGGGCGTGCCGCTCCAGAACGGGCAGAGCGCAACAGTTCTGTCGTCTTCCTGAACGACACGGTGCCCGACATTGAGCTCGGCCTCGGCGACGGTGCAGAGCAGGCAGTTGCCCTCGAAGCGGGCGAAGCCTGCCTGCTCGTCGGCCACTTCACGCGGCACGAACGGCATGCCGAGGAGCTGCGCGTGCGGATGTTCGAGCGAGGCGCCGGCCTCGCGTCCCGAGTTGACGATGACCTGGCTGTACCGCAAACCGGCCGTGGACGCGTGCTCGGCGACGCGGTCGCGGATGGCGGCCATGACCAGCCCGGCCTGGGCGTCGGACAGCGACGCCCACGGCGCCCGATGCTCGGGCGAGAGCACGAGCACCTCGTGGATACCGCTGGCCGGCGCCTGGGTGAACACGGGGCCAAGAGTCGTGACCGCCATCGGCTCGTCACCGGCGAAGGCGGGGTACAGGTTCGGCACGACGCGCACGAGCCAACTGCCATTCGGTCCGTAGGTCTCCAATGCCGGCGGCATCGCCTCCTCGTTCCCGGGGCAGAACGGGCAACGCGAGGGATCGGCCTGGACCTCGAGCGTGGGGTGCACAAAGGCGTCGGGGCGAGCCGCGCGTTCCGCGGCGATCACCACCCACCGACCCGTCAACGGGTCGAGCCGAAGCTGGCTCAAAGGAACGTCAATTCGCCGCACATGTTGTTGATGAAGATACCGTCCCCGTGCGCCATTACCTCGCATTGACAGCCTCCCGGTAGCGTTGTCGTCCGTGGTTTCGCTTCTCGGCCGGTCGACGCGCCGCGATCGTGTGGTCAGCGCGTACGTGCGCCGTGAGTTGTACCCACACGCGCAGGCGGCGCGCGCGCGAATCGACGCGGCGGCGATCGACGGCGGCCGCCTGCGCACGCTGGCCGATCTGCAGCGGGTCGCGCCAGTGACGCTCTCTGAAATCGGGGACGGCGACGACTGGATGGTGCGGCCCACCCGCTCCGAGCTGATGCGTTCCGGCACCGTCTACATGCGGCTCCGCACGGCGTGGGCGTCCACGTGGGGTCGCTGGTCGGCCTATCTCGCGTCCATCGAGCCGGTATACCGGCCAGTCCACTTCTTCAACGCCGACGGCGTGCCGGTCGGAGCGGCGGCCGGGGACCTGGTGCGCCTGGCCGGGCTCGGTGCGGAGTGGTTGCGGCGTCTCGGCGTCGGTCGGCACGAGACCGTGGCGCTGGTCGGTGGCGCCGGCTCGGGGATCGAAGCGTGGGAACTCAGCGGTGGCACGCGTCGCGCGGGGATTTCTCTGTCCGTGGTCGACGACCCGGCCACCGCGGCGCGTCACAACGTGAACGTGCTGGCCGGTTCGGAAGACGCGGTACTGGCAGCGTTGCGCGAGGGCGGGTGGCCTGCGCTGCGACTGGTGATCGTGCTCGGTGAATCGGCCGACCGCGTGGCGGCCCGCCTGCCGAAACTCGGTCTCAACGTCACCGACTCGCTCCGCCGCGCCTGGGCGCCTCCGGGCGCGCGGTCGGTCTGGTTCGAGTGCGTCGGCGGCGCGACGTACGGGTGGCACACCACCGCGGCGGCCGAGTTGATCGAAGTCGACGAGTACGCCGAAGTCCTGTGGACCGGACTGGGTTGGGCTGGCACGGTCTTCTTGCGGCTGCGTACCGACGTGCGCGCCGAACAGATTGCCGACGGCGCCTGCCCGGCGTGCGGACACGTCGGCACGCGCATCGCTCGTGGCGAAGGACGACCCGCTTTGGCGCGGTGGTTGGTCGCCGACCCACGCGTCGCCGATGTCCGCCTCACGGCGTCGGGCGCCGACGTGCTGCCGGTGCGCGCCGGCGCGAACGCCCGGCTCGTTACCGACGCCCGCAAGGCGTTCCCGGACCAGGCGGTCTCAGTACTCGGCAAGAAGGCGTGGGCGTCGTAGTGACCGCGCCGCGGCGACCCGTGTACCTGGACCATGCGGCCTCGTCGCCGATGCGGCCCGAGGCGGTGGCGGCGATGCTGCCGTTCCTCGGCGATCAGTTCGGCAATCCGTCCGGTTCGCATGCGCTGGCGCGCGCGGCGCGCGTCGCCATCGAAGATGCCCGCGACGTGATGGCGGAGGCACTCGGGTGCGCGCCGGGAGAAGTGGTGTTCACCGGCGGCGGCACCGAGGCCGACAACCTCGCCGTTAACGGCGCCCGACCCGGCCGCCGAGTGTGTTCCGCCGTCGAGCATCACGCGGTGCTGCGGCCGGTCGAGGCGAGCGGCGGGTTTGTGGTGGCTGTGGATTCCGCTGGCCGCGTCGACCCCGACGCGTTGAGCGCCGCGTTGTCCGGCGACGTCGCCGTGGTGTCGGTGATGCTGGCCAACAACGAGACCGGGGTGGTGCAGTCGCTCGAAGAAGTCGGGTCCGTCGTTCGTGCCGGCGCACCGGGCGCGGTGCTGCACACCGACGCGGTCGCGGCGTTCTGCTGGCGCGACGTCGCCGCCGAGGCGGCCGCCGCCGATCTCATTTCGGTGAGCGCGCACAAGTTCGGCGGGCCGATGGGCGTTGGAGCCTTGGTCGTTCGCGACGTTGTTGATCTGACGCCGATGCTGCGCGGTGGGGGACAGGAGCGCGAGCGTCGCTCGGGCACGCACAACGTCCCGGCCATCGTCGGCATGGCGGCGGCGGCGGGCGTAACCGTGCGCGAGCGCGGTGACGCCGTGGCCCGCATCGGCGCGCTGCGCGACCAACTCGCCCGCGGGATAACCGGCGCGGTCGGCGGAGTGGTGGTGACCGCCGCCGAGGCCGAGCACACCGCGGGCACCCTGCACGTGCGCGTCGACGGCGTCGAGAGCGAAGCCTTGGTGTTCGCGCTCGACCAGCTCGGCGTGTGCGCGTCCGCGGGCTCGGCGTGCGCCAGCGGTGCCCTCGAGCCGAGCCATGTCCTTTCGGCGATGGGCGTCGACGCGGCGTCGGCCCGCGGCGCGTTGCGCCTGTCGCTCGGATGGTCGAGCACCGCTGCCGACGTCGACGCCGCACTCGTCGCCGTCCCCAAGGCGATCGAGAACCTGCGAGTGGCGTCGTGAAGGTGCTCGCCGCCATGTCCGGCGGCGTTGACAGTTCGGTTGCGGCGGCGCTGTTGCGCGCCGACGGTCACGAAGTCGTCGGCGCCACGATGAAGCTCTGGGGCGGCCCGTCCGACCAGGGCTGCTGCTCGGTGGCCGACGTCGACGACGCCCGCCGCGTGTGCCACCAGCTCGGGATCGATCATCACGTGTTCAACTTCACCGACGACTTCGACGCCCACGTGGTGGCGCCGTACCTGGAGGCGCACACGCACGGGCGCACACCCAATCCGTGCATCGAGTGCAACCGCCATCTGAAGTTCGATCGCTTCCTCGTGCGGGCGCGCCAGCTCGGCTTCGATGCGGTGGCCACCGGCCACCACGCCCGCGTGACTCAAGCGTCCGGCGGCGGGTTCGAACTGCGGCGCGGTGCCGACGTGGCGAAGGACCAGTCCTACGTGCTGCACATGCTCGACCAGGCGGCGCTGTCGCAGACGCTCTTGCCCGTCGGGACGATGACGAAGCCGGAGGTGCGCGCCCGCGCCGACGCGCTCGGCCTGCGCACCGCCGCCAAGCCCGACAGCCAGGACACGTGTTTCCTGCCGACGCTTGGCGGACGCGAGACGTTTCTCGGCGCCCGAATTCCGCTGCGTCCCGGCCGCGTCATCGACACCGCCGGCCGTACGGTCGGCGTGATCGACGCCGTCGAGTTGGTCACCGTGGGCCAGCGGCGCGGCCTCGGCGTCGGCGGTTCGACCGACAATGGCGCTGCCCGCTACGCCGTCGACGTCGACACCGACGGCGGCGTGGTCACGGTGGGCACGCTCGACGACCTCTTGTGCGTCGACCAGGCCATCCGTGCGCTCACGTGGGTGGACGGTCCGGTGGCGCACGGAACCGCCGTGTTCGTGCAGACAAGCGCACACGGGACGGCGCACCCCGCGACGCTCGCCGGCGACGGCATCGCCTGGCGGGAGCCGCAGCGCCGCGTGGCACCCGGACAGAGCGTCGTGCTCTACGCCCTCGACGACGACCGCGTGTTGGGTGGGGGGCTGGCCGCGTGACAGAGAAGCAACCGCCGCAACTGCCGCGCCGCGACGCCACGATGCGACAGGCGCTCATGGCCATCGCCCTCGTGTTCTTCATCGGCGTCGCCCTGGGCTACGTGTTAGCGAGGACATTTTGAGAGTCGAGATCTGGTCCGACATCGTGTGCCCGTGGTGCTTCGTCGGGAAGCGCCAGTTCGAGAAGGCGCTGGCCGAGTTCGAGCACGCCGGCGAAGTCGAGGTCGTGTGGCGCGCCTACGAACTGGACCCGCGCGCGCCGAGGTGCGCGAGGGGACCTACGCCGAGCGCATCGCGCGAAAGTACGGCCTCGAGGTCGGCGCGGCGCGGGCGGCGATCAGCCGCATCGTCACCGCCGGCGCCGACGCCGGAATCGACTTCAAGTTCGAGACGATCCGCCCAGGCAACACGTTCGACGCCCACCGCCTCGTCCATCTGGGAGCGGCGCGCGGCATCCAGCACGCGGTCAAGGAACGCTTCCTCGAAGGCACGTTCTTCGAGGGCGAGGCGATCGGCACGCGCGACGCGCTGCAGCGCCTCGCGGTGGAGGCCGGCCTCGACGTCGACGATGTGGCCGAGGTGCTCGACAGCGATGCCTACGCCGAGGAGGTGCGCGTCGACGAGCGCGTGGCGCAGAGCCTCGGCGTCACCGGCGTGCCGTTCTTCCTCGTCGACGACGCCTACGGCATTCCCGGGGCGCAGGAGCCGTCGGTCTTCCTCGCGATCTTGCGGCGAGCGTGGGGCGAGACCCACCGCGACATCGAGGTCGTCGCCAGCGGCGATGTGTGCGCCGACGACGAGGTCTGCGAGATCTAGTCGACCGAGATCCGGCGTACCGCGGCCTCGCGCGAGCACGCGGCCCGGCCGCATCGGAGTGAACAGCAGGCGGGCAGAGGCGCCGGACTCGGCGTTACGCCGCCCCTTGCTCAGAACCATCGGCACCTTCTCCGTCAACACGAGTTCGAGCGCCAGGCCGAGCGCCGCGCCGGTGAGGTCCAGCGAGTCGCTGCCGGCCGGAGCGGCGTGCAATGACTCGATGAGCTTGCGTTCGAAGAGCACCGGGTCGGTCAACGTCATCGGGTCGTGCAGCACCATTCCTGCCGGAACGAACACCACCCAGCGCCGCGTCAGGCCGTAGAGCGCCCGGCCTCCGACCGCCGCGGCGCCGCCGCCGACGACGGCCACGACCGCACCCGCGACGTACTCACCGCCGGCGAACAACATGACGGCCGCCGCCGGGCCGAGCACCGTCGCCACCACCGCTAACCACAGCGGCAAGACGACGATCGGCCCGGGAATGCCGAGCGGGTAGCGGCGCTCGTTGGCGTATGCCGGGCCGTTCAGGAACCACTCGACCGTCGCAGATTGCGCGGCCGCGGCGGCGGCGCCGACGGCGACGAGTGCACCGAGAGCCTGCGCGGCACCACCGACGGCGACCGCCGCGCAAACCCCGACTCCGACGACGGCCAGGCAAGCCGGCAACGCGACACAGCTGGCCACCGCCACGACCGCCCAGCCGATCCACAGCATCGCCGAGGCGGCGAAGCGGATGGCGCTCTCCCAGTCGTGGAGCCGGTCGGCGAGTGTCGGTCCGAGGGTGACCGGGAGCAACCCCCACGCGACGCGCAGCAGCCAGGGCCCCGCTTGCTCGATCCGTTCCCGCACGGCATGAGGTTGTCACAGGGTGGGCGTAGTTTTACGACTCGACATGGCGATCGAACCGACCGAAGTCGCGGCCAATCGGGTGGAGGAGCTGCGCGCCCAGATCGCGCGCGCCAATCACGCGTACCACGTCGAAGACGCACCGGAGATCCCCGACGCCGACTACGACCAGATGGTGCGCGAGCTCGCCGCGCTCGAGGAGCAGTACCCCGACCTGCGGACCGAAGACTCGCCCACGCAGACCGTGGGCGCCCCCGCGTCGGCGTTGTTCACGCCGGTCGTGCACACGGTGCGGATGATGTCGCTCGACAACGCCATGAACATGGAAGAGCTCGAGGCGTGGGGCAAGCGCATGGAGCGCGTCATCAGCGAACCGATCACGTTCGTGTGCGAACCCAAGATCGACGGCGTCGCCATGTCGCTGCGCTACGAGAACGGCGTGTTCGTGCGCGCCGCCACCCGCGGCGACGGGCGCGTGGGTGAAGACGTCACGCCCAACGTGGCGACGCTGGAGTCGGTGCCGAAGAAGCTCGGCGGCAAGGTGATCCCCGACGTGCTCGAGGTGCGCGGCGAGGTGTACATGCCGGTGGCATCGTTCACTCAGCTCAACGAGCGCCAAGAAGCGGCGGGAGCGACCCGCTTCGCCAACCCGCGCAACGCGGCGGCGGGATCGCTCCGCCAGAAGGACCCGGCGGTGACCGCCAGTCGCAAGCTCGGCTTCTTCGGCTACCAGATCGGCGAGATCGAAGGTGGCCCCGGGTTCAAAGCGCACCACGAGACGCTCGAGTTCCTGCGCGGCGCCGGCCTGCCCGTCAACGACGCCATCGCCGCCGTCGACTCTCTCGCCGCCGTGCACGCCTATTGCGAACAGCGCCTCGCCAACCGCCACGCGCTCGCCTACGAGATCGACGGCGTCGTCGTGAAGGTCGACAACCTGGCCCAGCGCGACGAACTCGGATTCACCAGTAAGGCGCCGCGGTGGGCGATCGCGTTCAAGTTCCCGCCCGAGGAGCGCACCACGTTGCTGCGCGACATCCACGTATCGATCGGGCGCACTGGTCAAGCCACGCCGTTCGCCATCCTCGAACCGGTCTTCGTCGGCGGCTCGACCGTCGGCCTCGCCACCCTGCACAACCAGGACCAGGTCGCGATCAAAGACGTGCGCCCCGGCGACACCGTCATCGTGCGCAAGGCGGGCGACGTCATCCCCGAAGTGGTCGGGCCGGTCCTCGCCAAGCGACCGAAGAATTCCAAGCCGTGGGAGTTCCCGAAGAACTGCACCGCGTGTGAGCAGCCGCTCGTACGACGCGCAGGCGAGAGCGCAACGTTTTGCGTCAACCCGGCGTGCCCGGCCCAACAGTGGGCGGGCATTTGCCACTTCGTGTCGCGCGGCGCCATGGACATCGAAGGACTCGGTGAGCGCACGGTGTCGATCTTTCTGAAGGAGGGGTTGCTCGCCGACGCCGGCGACGTCTTCTTCCTCGACTACGACCGCGTCAGCACGCTCGAAGGCTTCGGCGAGATCTCGGTCGCCAACCTGCGGGCGTCCGTCGACTCGGCCCGTGCTCGACCGCTCGCCAACTTGCTGTTCGGCCTCGGCATCAAACACGTCGGCGGCGCCGGCGCGGCCGCGCTGGCGAAAGGCCGCGGTTCGCTCGACGCGATTGCGAACGCGAGCGTCGACGAAGTGGCGGCGCTCGACGGCGTGGGCAACGTGATCGCCGAAAGCGTCGTCACTTGGTTCGCCGAGCCGTCGAATCAGGCGTTGATCGAGAAGCTGCGCAAGGCCGGCGTGAATTTCGACGGCCCCGAGGCGCCCGACGTGCCCCAGACGCTGGCCGGCATGTCCGTCGTCGTCACCGGCACCCTTGAAGGCTTCACGCGCGAGGGGGCGGAAGAAGCGATCCTGTCCCGCGGCGGCAAGTCGCCCAGCAGCGTGTCGAAGAAGACGACCGCTGTGGTCGTCGGCGAAGGCCCGGGCGCCTCGAAGTTCACCAAGGCACAGGACCTCGGAGTGCCGATCCTCGACGAAGCCGGCTTCGTCCACCTCCTCGAGACGGGCGAACTGCCGGGCTAGTTCTGCGGCTGGGCGGTCGCGGCGACGATCTGGTCGAGCACCGACTGGTCGGGCATGGGAGGCGGATCGGCCTCGGGCAGCGAGCGCACGAGGTCGAAGGCCGCCTTGATAAGCGGGCCTTCGATAACCGGGGTGTGGCAGCCGGCGATGGTCTTGATGTCGAGGCTCTGGACGCGGTCGACGTAGGTGCCGTACTTCTTCGGGTCGACCAGCGAGAGCCACGGGCTGACCGCGCCGAGGGCGAACAGCGTCATGCCGAAGTGCCAGAACTCCTCGTCGAGGTCGCCGATGCCCGCACCGGGATCGGGCAGCGGAGTGGCGAAGGTGTCCGACGACCAGTACACGCCAGTGGTCGGGTCGAACAATCCGCGCGTCGTCGGCGAGTCGTACACCGGCGGGCGCAACGCCACGAGCGTGCGATCGCCGACGTCGAGCGAGTCGCCGTCCATGACCCACTGGCAGCGGTCGATCGGGAATTCGAAACAGTTCGAGTGCCGTTCGACCATCGCCCAGTTGCACACCAACCGCGCGTTCGGGCACGCCTCCATCGTCAGTTCGAGGTTGCCCGTGTGGTCGACGTCGTCATGCGACAAGAAGATCCACTTCACGTCCTTCGGATCGACCAGCGAGAACACGTCGTTCTGCCACTGCTCGCGGTTGGCGATGGTTCCGGTGTCGACGATCATCGGCTCCTTGCCGAGCAACACCATCGAGTTCAGGTACACGAACAGCGGCTGGCCGAGCGCCTCTTGCACCGAGTGGATGACGTAAGTGTCGGCGGCGATCTTCGTCGGCGGAACGGAGATCGTCGGACAAAGCGGTGCAAAAGACATCGGGTTTCCTCCTCGGGGAAGTAGTCCTTCCGTCCTAACACGGCGTCAGTGGACCTGCCAGCACCAGTCGTAGGACTCGGCGGTGCTGCGTGACAACTCGACCAGCCAGTAGACGACCGTCGCGCAGCGGCGGCCCGGCGTCAGCTCCTTGATCTCGGTCCCTTCGCCGGGGGTGAAGCCCACCGAATTGATCCCCTCGAGCCGGTCGAGCTGGTCCTCGGGGATCTCGATGCCGTCCACGATGAGGATGCCCGTGTAGCCCGCCTTGAGCTTGGCGAAGATGCGCGCCTGGCGCAGCACGGTCGTGTCCGCCGGGGGCTGCACATCGACCACGTTCTGCGAGTTGGTGATCTCCGTCTTGCGATCGACCGAGGAGACAACGCCGATGTACAGCAGCGCCGCGGCGAGGGCGAGCAGCAACGAGACGACGACGCCGTAGCGCGTCACGAAGCGCTTCTTGGCGGTCTGGAGGGACTGGATCATCGCGTACGCCACTCTACGGTGGGGAAGGCGGAAATCGCGCGGCCGAGAAGGACCATCACGACCGCCGCGGCTACCACGGTGGCCGCACGCGGGAACAGGGCGCCGCGCACGGACAGCGCGGCCACCACAGCGCCGATTTCCCACAGCCACACACCGAGGTATCCGCCCGGCCGGCGGCGATACGCGCCCCAACACAGCGGCAGCTTCAGGGCGAGAAAGACGATGCGAAGCGGCGCGCCGGCCAGCGTGCCCCGGCCGATCAAAACCGCAACCTGAACTAGTACCTCGAGAACGGCGGCCCCAACCGCGATTTCCAGCCGCCGCGCCGAGGGGTCCATGCCACGAGTCTCGCCGGTTGCCTAGGTACGGTGGTGTCGTGGCCGGTGGACGAGTAGCCGACCAAGTTGGTCGCGTCCTGGGTGGGCGTTACCGCCTTGTGGCTCCGGTGGGAACCGGAGGATCCGCGCACGTCTATGTCGCCGACGACACGACGTTGCGCCGGCGCGTCGCGGTCAAGGTGCTGCAGCCCGCCCTGGCGCTGGACCAGGCGTTCCTACGGCGGTTCCGGGCCGAGGCCCAAGCCGCGGCCGCGCTGAACCACCCGAACATCATGCGGGTCTTCGACTGGGGCGAGGACGACGAGGGCCCCTTCCTCGTCCTCGAGTTCCTCGGCGGCGGGAGCCTGCGCGACATGCTGGACTCCGGCCATCGCCTGAGCATCGCTCAGGCGGTGCTGGTGGGGCTCGAAGCGGCACGCGCCCTCGACTACGCCCACCGGCGCGGGCTGGTGCATCGCGACATGAAGCCGGCCAACGTTTGCTTCGACGAGGAGGGTCGGACCGCCGTCGCCGACTTCGGTCTCGCCCGCGCACTCGCCGAGGCCTCGTGGACCGAACCCGAAGGCGTGCTGCTGGGCACCGCCCGTTACGCGGCGCCCGAGGCCGCCCAGGGCAGGGGCGTCGACGGCAAGGCCGACGTGTACGCGCTCGGTCTGGTGCTGCTCGAAGCCGTGACCGGCGACCCGCCGCCCGCGGGCGACACCACCGTGGCCACGCTCATGGCGCGGGCCAACCAACCGATCGTCGCCCCATTCGGTCTCGGCGCCTTGGCGCCGATCATCGACGCTGCCGGCGCCCTTGAACCCGACGACCGACCCGACGCCGCCGAGCTGGCGATCATGCTCGATGCGGCGGCGCGTCAGCTCGACTCGCCGGCGCCGCTGCCGGTGTCGACGGTGTTGAACCTCGACGCCCGCGCCCCGTCGGCCGCCGACCCCACCGAGATGGGCCTTACCGGTGCCATGCCCACGATCGCCGCGCCGGCGGTCAAAGCGCCCGCGACTGTCGCGGGTCGCAAGAGCCGGCGGCGCGTGTCGATCGTGATCGGTGCGCTCGTCGCCATCGCGGCGATCGTCGCCGGAGCGCTCTACATCCCGACCATCCTGAAGCCCGAACACGTCGTGCCCAACGTCCTGAACGTCGCCTTTGACACGGCCCAACAACAACTCGTGGCGATGCGGTTCAACGTCGACAAGCGCGAGGAATACTCCGAGACCACTCAGGTGGGGTCCGTCACGCGCACCGATCCCAAGCCGAACGACAAGCTGCGCGAGGACTCCACAATCCACGTCTACGTCTCGAAGGGCCACGCGCCGCGGGACGTGCCCGCAGTGGAGGACAAGAACTTCGAGATCGCCAAGGCGTTGCTCGAGGAAGCCGGCTTTACCTTCGGTGAGCACCGCCTCGAGTTCCACGAAACGATCGTGAAGAACAACGTCATTCGACGAGAGCCAGCGGGGGAGCAATTGCCGGGCGGCAGTCCTATCGTCCTCGTCGTTTCCGACGGGCCCGAACCGCGCAAGATCTCCGACTGGGCGGGCAAGACCTTCGAGGAAGTGAAGACAGCTTTGGAATCCGCCGGCCTGAAGGCGAAGAAGGCTGACGGTTACTCCGACACGATCGCGGTGGGCAAGGTGATCACCACGAGCCCTGGACCGGGGGAGACCGCCGAACGCGGATCCACGGTCTCGGTGTTCGTCAGTGTGGGCCCGCAGACCGTGACCGTGCCCGACCTGACGGGCAAGACCATCTCCGACGCCCGCAAGTCGTTGCAGGCAGTCGGCCTGCAGATTGGCGCCATCTACCCGGCGGGCAATAACGACAACCGGCGGGTGATCTCCCAGGACCCGCCGGGCGGGACGAAGGCCCAGCGCGGGAGCGCCGTGGACGTGTTCGTTCGTAGGAACTAGTTCCATACCTTGAAGTAGGGTGACCCGTCTTCAAAACGGGATCACGGAGGAATCGGACATGGGCTCACTCGACGGGCGCGTAGCAATCATCACCGGAGCGGGCGGCGGCATCGGCCGCGAACACGCGCTGCTTTTCGCCGCCGAGGGCGCCAAGGTCGTCGTGAACGACCTCGGCGGCGCCATGGACGGCACCGGCGACGACCGCGGCGTGGCCGAGAAGGTGGCCGACGAGATCAAGGCCATGGGCGGCGAGGCCGTCGCCAACGCCGACAACATCGCCGACTGGGAAGGCGGCCAGCGCCTCATCAACACCGCCATCGAGGCGTTCGGCGATCTCCACGTCCTCGTGAACAACGCCGGCATCCTGCGCGACCGCGTGCTGGTCAACATGAGCGAGGAAGAGTGGGACGCGGTCATCCACGTCCACCTCAAGGGTCACTTCGTGCCCACCCGCCACGCGGCGGCGTACTGGCGGGAGCAGACCAAGGAAGGCAAAGCCGTGAACGCGGCGATCGTGAACACGTCGTCCACGTCGGGCCTCTTGGGCAACCCCGGCCAGACCAACTACGGCGCCGCCAAGGCCGGCATCGCGTCGTTCTCGAACATCTGCGCCCAGGAGCTCGCCCGCTACGGAGTGCGCTCCAACACGATCGCCCCGGCGGCTCGCACCCGTCTCACCGAGGCCACGCCTGGTTTGGGCGACATGGTCAAGGCACCCGAGGATGCGGCCAAGTTCGACGCTTGGGATCCGGCCAACGTCAGCCCGCTTGTGGCGTACCTGTCGACGGCTGACTGCCCGCTCACGGGCAAGGTCTTCTTCGTGCAAGGCGCCCGGGTGAGCCTCATGACGCCGTGGGCGATGGGCGACACGTTCGACAACAAGAACGACCGCTGGACCGTCGACGGTCTCGCCAAGGAGCTCGCCTCGCTCGGTTAGAGGTTCTGTTCCAGCCACCGCTCGACGGCGGCAACGAACTCCTCTGGCTGCTCGATATAAGGATTGTGCGCGGAGCGTTCGAAGACTTCAGTCCTCGTCTTCGGCGGCTTCTTTGCGTCGGTCCAGTTGGTCATCGGTGCCATGAAGTCGTACTCGCCGAGGGCGAGTAGGACCGGGCAGGTGACGGATTTCATCGTGGTTGACCAGTCGACGTTGGCGGCGTCCGTGAACAGCGCCGCCACCCACGCGACATCGCGATCGAGGATCTCGAGCGCGTCGAGCGCCGATGAGTCGAAGTCCGGGTCGTACCACTGCCGCAGATGGTTGTACGCCTCCCGCAGTGTTTCCTTCTCGGCGGCGTCGGAGCTGGTGTTGTAGGCCTCGATGATTTCCGCCCCGCGGCGACGGCGTTCGGGTTCCGCCTTGGCCGCCCAGTACGCCGCGTTGTCCTCGGGATTAGGCGGCAGTGCCGGAGCCGGCGTGACGGCGATAGCCCCGGCGTAGTTGCCGGCGGCAGCCGCGGCCAAGGCGAGCGTCCCGTTCATGGAGTGGCCGAACAGCACGACTTGCCCCGGATCGTTCGAGATGTGCGCCGCCAGCTCGCCCACGGTGGCCACGACCGACGCCACTGACTGCTCCGTCGGGTCGCCTTCGGAGCGCCCGGTGCCCGGCAGTTCAGCGACGTGGACCGCAAAGAGGTCGCCAAATCGGGCCGGAAGCGCCTCGAGCATCCACGGCGCGCCGATGGGCGTGAGCACCAGCAAGGGAATCGGGCCATATCCGGCCAATTCGACGCATACGACGCCCGCCGAGGTGGGTACGTGAAGGGCTGACGAATTCGCGAGCGCCATGGTGCGATTCAAGCAGTCGGCGTCGAAATTTCTCCGATAAAGGCGCGAGAAACCACTTCGGTAAAGCGTTGATGTCCGTGACAGGGCCCGAGAGGGCGACGCGTCGAGACAGTGTTCCCCAGCCACTGTCGGTGCCGTCGCTCTCTCGGGCTCTGTCGCGTTAGGTCGCCCGCCTCGCGGCGGGCGACTGGGTTTGAACACGCCGGAGCGCTGCGATCAGCCCCATCTCGCGCCGATCACGACGCGTCCGTGGGTTCAAACCCGTTAGCCGGCTTAAAAAAGGGTGTGATCGGCGAGCTCGGAAGTGGATCCCACGCTTCTCGTGCGGTGAAACCATCTGCGGCGGGCTAGTCGTGTGAGCTTTGGTCGGTCCCCTTGCCGCCGGTAGGTTCACCCCGGTGGAGGCCACTCGCCGTTGGGAGCGCTTGCAGGAGCGTCCCCGGTACAAGTGGTGGGTTCTGTGGACGGCGATGGGCGGGCTGTTCTCGGTCAACGTGACGTTCACGATCCTGGCGGTCGCGCTGCCGCGCATCGCTGACGAATTCGACACCACGAGCAACACCCTGACGTGGGTGATCACCGGCCCGCTCCTCGCATTTGGCGTGGCGGCGCCGTCGCTCGGAAAGGCGGCCGACCAGTACGGGCACAAGCGCGTGTACCAGTACGGGCTGATCCTGTCGTTCTTCGCCGCCGGGGCTTCGGCGCTTGCGTGGGGAGCGCTGCCGCTGATCGTCATCCGGACCATCGGTTCTCTCGAAGGCGCGGCGACCGGCGCGGCGTCGATGGCCATCGTGATGCGCACCTTCGACCGCCACGAGCGGGTAAAGGCCATGGGCTGGTGGTCGCTGGTCGGCGCCGGCGGACCGGTCATCGGCGTCGTGCTCGGCGGCTTCCTGCTCGAGACCGTGGGTTGGCGCGTGATCTTCGCCGCGCAGATGCCGCTGATCGCGCTGGCTTTCGTGCTCGGCTCGATCGTGCTGCCCGAGACCGAGACGTTACCGGCGCAGAAGTTCGACATCGCCGGCGCGCTGACGCTCAGCGGGGGCGTGACCGCGTTGCTGTTCGCCATCAACCGCGGGCCCGAGGTCGGTTGGGACAGCCCGATCGTTCGGCTCGCGTTCGTGCTCTGTCCAGTGCTGCTGTACGCCTTCGTGCGCGTCGAGCGACGAAGCGCCGCGCCGCTGATCTCACTCGCGTACTTGAAGAAGCCGTCGTTCGCCTTCCCCATCACGTCGAACGCGCTGGCGAACAGCGCGTACATGGGCGGTTTCATCCTCACGCCGCAGTTGCTGCAGAAGGTCTACGGCTACAGCGAGCAGAAGATCGGCCTGCTGGTGATCGCCCGGCCGCTGTCGTTCTCGATCCTGTCACCGGTTGCGGGCTATCTCGCCGTAAAGATCGGCCAACGCACCTCGGCGGTCGCCGGCACGTTGTTCGTCGTCGCGTCGATGGGCGTCTTCGCGCTGCTTGGCGCCGACTCACCCAACCTGCTCATCATCGCCGCGCTGGTGCTCTCGGGCGTCGGCCTCGGCGTCTCACAGCCGTCGATCTCCGCCGGCATCGCCAACGCTGTGGCCGACCAGGACCTCGGCATCGCCAGCGCGGCGCAGCAGCTGATGCAGAACGTCGGCATCGTGAGCGGCATTCAGATCATGACCTCGGTGCAGACGTCGATTGGTCAAGGCTCGACGGGCGCCGCCGCACTGCACAGCTTCCACATGGCCTACCTCGTCGGCGGCGCGATCTGTGTCGGTGGCGTCTTACTCGCCCTCGGTGTCAAGAACGAACACGCCCGCCCCGAGCCCCACCCGGAGCTCTACGAGCCGTACTAGCTACTCGGTGATCTCGGCGATCTTGCCCGCTAGCTCTTCGGCGACGGGGTCGGCGGCGCCGCCCTGCATCGCCATGAGCTTGGTCATGTCGCCGGCGACCTTGATCTTGCCGGACATGAACGCCTGCATCCCGGCCTGCGGGTTGCCTTCGACGAAGATCGCCTTGGCGGTCTGGTAGTCGAGCGTGACGGTGACGTCGGCGCCTTCGATGTGGCCGGTATCCATCTCCATCTCGCCCGAGCTCGTGTCCATGTGGGCCTCGATGGTGCCCTCGCCGAACGGGACGTCGGTGATGATCTGATTCATCTTCACGACGTGCGGGGCGGGCGCGCCCTTGCCCTTGTATTCCTCACGGATTGCCTTGGCGGCGTCCATCCACTCGTCAGACAAGAAGGGGTACTTGGCCACGTGGGTGCTCCTTGGGTTGAGTAACGGTGCGCCGCGCACGCTAGCGCGCCGTTGTCTAGGGTCCACCTCGGTGGAAGAGGAAGCGGGCGTCGACAAGAAATACCTCCGAATGCTGCTGATCCTGCTGGTGTCGGCGGCGTTCTTCGAGGGTTATGACAGTTCGATCCTCGCGTTGTTGCTGTCCGACATTCAGAGCAGCTTCCGCGTGAGCGAAGCCGTGCTCGGCGTCACCCGCATCCCGATCGAACTCGGCCTGTTCGTCGCCTTCTTCGTGACCCGCTTGTCGGACCGCCTCGGCCGACGGCCGCTGCTGCTGTGGTCGGTGGTCGGCTACACGCTGTTCACCGCGGCCACCGCCTTCTCGTGGGACATCTGGAGCTTCTCGTTCTTCCAGTTCGGTTCGCGGGTGTTCCTCGGCGCCGAATACGCCGTCGGCGTGACGATGATCGTGGAGGAGTTCCCCGCCGGGAAGCGCGGTCGCGCGCTGGGCACGCTGCTGACCTTCAGCGCGCTCGGCACGATCGTCGTCGGCGTGTTGCTCGGCGCCGGGCTGCAGGACACCGGCCTCGGCTGGCGCGCCTTCTACCTCGTCGGCCTCGTGCCACTGGTGCTGTTGATTCCGTACCGTCGACGGCTTAAGGAAACCCGGCGCTTCCTCGACATGAAGGCCGGCAAAGAGACAGAGGACAAGGTTCCGTTCCTCGAGCCGTGGAAACCCCAGTACCGCCGCAACCTCGTGCTGGTCGGCATCGTGCACATGCTGCGATCGATCCCGATCTTCGGGTCCACGGCGTGGTGGGCGTTCTACGCCGAGCGTGAGCGCGGCTTCACGTCGCTCGAGATCTCGATTTTCATCATCGCCGCCTACGGCCTGGGGTGCGTCGGCTACTACGTGTGCGGTCGCTTGATGGAACGCATCGGCCGGCGGCCGACGGCGATGCTGTACTTCTCGGGCGGCATCGTCTTCTCGATCACGCTGTTCCAAGTCAGTGGCAAGACGATCAGCTTCGTGTCGCTCATGCTCGCCGTGTTCTTCGGCCTCGGCATGGGACCGGTGATGAGCAGCTTCGCCACCGAGTTGTTCCCGACCGAGATCCGCGGCCAGGCCGCCGCGTGGATTCGCAACTGGTTCGAGATCGCCGGCTACGTGTTCGGTCCCGCGCTGGTCGGCATCCTCGGTGACCACGCCACCGGCGCCATCGGCAATATCGGCGACACGGTCACGCTGCTCATGATCTTGCAGCTCCCAGCGCTGTATTTGATCTGGAAGTACATGCCCGAGACGAAGGGCTTGGAGCTCGAAGAGGTGTACGCCGTGCCGGGCCCGGCTGAGGTCATCGCGCCGTGAGTAATTCCACGTTCGTCAAGGGGATGGTGGCATGCGTCGCGGTGATGCTCGCCTTTGGAGGTGCCATCTCGCTGCTCAACGCCGGGAACAACCGGCCCGAAGGCGTGGCCGAGGACTGGCTGACCGCCGTCGGCGACACTGTGCGCGCGGGTGTCGAAGACGACGCCCGCGAACGCGCTGAGAAAATTGGGCCGCTGTCGCTGGCGCGCGAACTCGTGCAGCCCAACCCCGATCGCAAGACGGCGTTCCCCGACCTTGAGGTAGGTAAGGCGGTTGAAGTGGCGACGGACTCGGTGCAAATGCCGTTCAAGTTGCACGCCCGCGTGGGCGACGACGAAGTTGAGAAGTCGGGGCTCATTGTCATGCGCAAGCGCCTTGACGAGTGGCGCGTCATCAACGTCGTGTTGCTGCCGCTGGCTGACATTCCTCCGCTGCCCTCAGACGGCGGGCCGCCGCCGTCGTCCGCGCCGAACTCGCTGTGGCTCGGCGCGCTGGCGGGTGCGGCACTCATCGGCCTCGTCACCTCGGCGTTGGTGAGGGTCGCCGACCGTCCAGTGGCGGCCGCTGGCGTAACTTCGTAGGCGTGGCAGCCGCTAACCGCGCCGAACGGCTCGAGAGTCGCGAACGCAACCCGAAGTGGAAGCTGCCGCCGCTCAAGATCGACATGTCGATCTGCATCAACTGCGACGCCTGCCTCCGCCACTGCCCGCCGCAGTTCGGCGCCATCTTCAACCACGGCATCGACGTGATCATCATCCCGGAGCTGTGCTCTGGCTGCGACAAGTGCCTCGACCCGTGCCCGGTCGACTGCATTCACCCCGACCCCGACTGGCAGCCGGCCACCGAAGACTGGTGGAGCGAACCGCTCACCGCTGATCACTACAAGAGGTAACGCCACCAGCCCCTACGATGGCGGCCCCATGGCGAAGCGGCTGACACGCGAGGAAGTAGCCCACGTCGCGCTTTTGGCGCGACTGGAATTGACCGACGACGAGCTCGACACCTTCACCGGCCAGCTCGCCGACGTCCTCGAACACGCCAACGACGTGGAGGCGCTCGACGTTTCGGGCGTCGAAGCGATGGCCCATCCGCTGCGGCTGCGCAACGTGTTCCGGCCCGACACCGTCGTGCCCTCGCTCGACCGCGACGAGGTACTGGCGCAGGCCCCCGCCGCCGAGGACGGTCGCTTCCTGGTGCCGCAGATCCTCGGGGAGGAACCGTGACCGTCCCCGCAACGGCGACCGGTATCGCCGAGGCCGTGCGCGGCGGCACCCTCAAGGCAACGGACGTAGTCGAGCACTACCTCGCAGCGATCGACGCCCGCGAAGGCGACCTGCACGCCTGCAACTACGTGATGGCCGACGAAGCCCGCGCCGCGGCCGCCCGGGTCGACTCGGGAGAGATCACCGGCCCGCTGGCCGGTGTCCCCGTCGCCCTGAAAGACAACATGTGCACACGCGGCGTCCCCACCACGTGTTCGTCGAAGATCCTCGAAGGCTGGCGACCGCCGTACGACGCCACCGTGGTCGAGCGGCTCACCGCAGCGGGCGCCATCGTCATCGCTAAGACGAACCTCGACGAGTTCGCCATGGGATCGTCGACCGAGAACAGCGCGTTCGGGCCGACGAAGAATCCGCACGACCCCACCAAGGTGCCCGGCGGATCCAGCGGCGGCAGCGCGGTGGCGGTCGCCGCCGGCTTCGCTCCGATCGCCCTCGGTTCCGACACCGGCGGCTCGATCCGTCAGCCCGCCGCGCTGTGCGGCGTGGTCGGCATGAAGCCGACCTATGGGACGGTGTCGCGGTACGGCCTCGTCGCCTTCGCCTCGTCGCTCGACCAGATTGGGCCCTTCGCCGGCAACGTCGCCGACGCCGCGCTCACCTTCAACGTCATCAGCGGCCACGATCCGCGCGACTCCACGTCCTACGCCGAGCCGTTGGCGCCCATCGGCGCCGCCGAGCTCGAAGGCGACGTGGCCGGTCTACGCGTGGGCATCATCACCGAGTTGCTCGGCGAAGGAACCGCCCCCGACGTGGCCCGCCGTGTCGCCGACGCAGCGGATGCGCTGAGCGCGGCGGGAGCGAAGGTCGAAGAGACCTCGGTGCCGGCGTGCGTGTACGGCCTCTCGGCGTATTACCTCATCGCGCCGGCCGAGGCGTCGTCGAACCTCGCCCGTTACGACGGTGTGCGTTACGGCCTGCGCGTCGACGGCGAGAACATCACCGAGATGTACAAGGCGACGCGCACGGCGGGATTCGGCGCCGAGGTGAAGCGCCGCATCATGCTCGGCACCTACGCGTTGTCGGCGGGCTATTACGACGCCTACTACGGCAAGGCGTTGAAGGTCCGCTCTCTGATCGCCCGCGACTTCGCGACGGCGTACGAGAAGTACGACGTGTTGCTGTCGCCGACGGCGCCGACGACGGCGTTCGGATTCGGCGCCAAGACGGAGAACCCGCTGGCGATGTATCTCTCCGACGTGTGCACGATCCCGTCGAACCTGTGCGGCGACCCGGCGATCAGCGTCCCCTTCGGCGTGGGTGACGACGGGCTGCCCATCGGCGTGCAGGTGTTGGCGCCGGCGCTCGGCGAGGCCGTGATGTTCCGCACCGCCGCCGCGCTCGAGAAGGCGGTCAGCTGATGGCGATTCCTGACGGGTGGGTGTTGGTCATCGGGCTCGAGGTGCACTGCGAGCTCAAGACCGCCACCAAGTTGTTCTGCGGATGCCCGAACATGTTCGGCGACGAGCCGAACACCAACGTGTGCCCGACGTGTCTGGGTTTGCCAGGGTCGCTGCCCGTGCTCAACGAGAACGCCGTCGAGCTGGCGATGCGCATCGGCGCCGCGCTCAATTGCGACATCGTGCACTCGACCTTCCACCGCAAGAACTACTTCTATCCGGACATGCCGAAGGACTATCAGGTCAGCCAGTACGACGAACCCATCAACACCACTGGTTGGCTCGACCTGCCCGACGGCTTCCGCGTCGGCGTCACGCGGGCGCATATCGAAGAGGACACGGGCAAGTCCACCCACGTCGGCACCACGGGCCGCATTCACGGGGCCACGCATTCACTCGTCGACTACAACCGGTCCGGCGTGCCGCTGGTGGAGATCGTGAGCGAGCCCGACATGCGCACCGTCGATCAGGCCCGCGCCTACGTCACCGAATTGCGCGGCATCCTCGTGGCGACGGGCGCATCCGACGGTCGCATGGAAGAAGGCTCGATGCGCGTCGACGCCAACGTGTCGGTGCGCCGCTCTGAGGACGACCCCTTCGGCACGCGCTGCGAGATCAAGAACGTCAACAGCATCCGCTCGCTCGGCCGGGCCATCGAATACGAGGCCATCCGCCAGATCGACCTCATCGAGGCAGGGGAGCGGGTCATCCAGCAGACGCGGCACTGGAACGAGGGCGAAGGCCGCACGATTACCGGCCGCGTCAAGGAAGACGCCGACGACTACCGCTACTTCCTCGAGCCCGACCTCGTTCCGCTCGAGCCGTCGGCTGAGTGGATCGGTTCGGTGCGCAGCAACCTGGCGGTGCTTCCCGCGGCGCGGCGCGTCGCGGTAGCCGCAAGCAGCCGGAGCCGAACCGCACGCCACCGCGGTGGCGACGGTGGTGGATCTGGACCTCGACGCGTTGGTGGTTGGCGCTATCGAGGCCGGGGCTGACGGGCGCATCGCCCTCGCACGCGCCGCCAACGAGATCGCGTCGAACGCGGAGGCGGGGCGGGGGCTCGACGTCGCTGCGTTCACGACGCTGGTGGGCATGGAGTCCGCTGGCGAGATCACCGCTACGCAGGCCAAGACAGTCCTCGGCGAACTTCTCGCCGACGGCGGCGGCGACCCCAAGGCGATCGCCGCCAAACACGGGTTCGAGGCCATGGATGCGTCGGTCCTCGACGCCGCGCTGGACGAGATCATCGCGGCGAACCCCGACCAGTGGCAGCGCTACAAGGACGGCGACCCCAAAGTCGGCGGGTTTTTCGTCGGCGCGGTGATGAAGGCCACGCAAGGCAAGGCCGACGGCAAAGCCGTCAACGCCGCGCTAGCGGCCCGCGCTAAGAGCTAGCGAGGCGGACGAACTCGTCGATGCGGGCGCGGACCACGTCGAGTGACGCCGTCCAGAAACGCGACGTCGGTGACGTCGATGTCGAACCGGGCGGCGAGCGCCGCCGCGCTGCCGAGTCCGGTGGCCGACAGCAAGTCGTCGTAGCCAGAGCGGAACTTCTCCGGGTCCTCCCGGTACGCCGCGTACAGGCCGATGCCGAACAGCAACCCGAAGCAGTAGGGCCAGTTGTAGAACGCGCTGCCGTAGTAGTGCGGCTTGGCCGCCCACATGTAGGGGTGGTTGACCGACAGCGCCTCGCCGTACGTCTGCGCCTGGGCGTCGGCCATGAGCTCGCACAACTCGGCCACCGACAGCGCCCGGTCCTGACGGCGCTCCGACATCGCCTGCTCGAACAGGAACCGCGAGTGGATGTCGACTACGACCTGGCAGCTTCCTTGCAGGTCGATCTCGAGGATGTTGCGCCGGGCGTTGTCGTCGGCGTTGGCGAGCCCGTGCTCGACCATGATCGTCTCGCAGAAGATCGACGCCGTTTCCGCCAGCGCCATCGGCGTCATCCGCTGGTACGGCGTGCGGTCGGCCAGTTGCGTGTTGTGGTACGCGTGACCGAGTTCGTGGGCGAGCGTTTGCACACTGTCGAACGTGCCGTTGAAGTTGAGCAGCACCAGGCTGCGATCGGCGTCGACGCTCATGCAGAACGCGCCGCCGCCTTTGCCCTCGCGGATCTCGGCGTCGATCCACTTGTCGTCGATGGCGCGCTTGGCGAGGCCCGCAAGCTCGGGCGAGTAGCCACCGAACGCCGATTGCACTGCGGTGTTGGCGCCGTCCCAGTCGATCGCCGCGTCGGCGCCGGTCGCGACCGGAGCGAACATGTCGTAGAACGCCAGGTGATCGCCGATGCCGAGCAGCTTCGCTTTCGCGTCCATGTACCGACGGAAGTCGGGGAAGCTGGCGACGGCCGCTTCTTGCATCGCCGCGAGCGTTTCCGCTTCGACGTTGTTGAGCAGCAACGAGGTCTCGAGCGCGTTCGCGAACCCGCGGCGACCGTTCAGCATCGCCGCCTCACCCTTGATGGAGTTGAGCGCGGCGGCGATGGGTACCGACCACTGCTCCCAACCGGCGATCTCCGCGTCGTACGCCGCCTTGCGCGTGTCGCGGTTCTCGTCCATGGCCAGCGAGCGCACCTGCGCCATCGGCAGTTCCTTCACACCGATGTCGGGCAGGTCGACGGGCACCGTGATGCGCGCCGTCACGTCGCTGTACATGCGGTACCAGGCCGATCCGCCGGTGAGCGCCAGATCGCTCGCCAGAGCTTCCTCTGGCTCCGTCATCTGGTGCGACGCCCGCAGTGCGGCGCGCTCGAGCGGGAAGGCGTGGTCGGCGGCGACGGTCGACGCGTTGACGAGCTGCTCGGTGTCGAAGCGGGCGACGTACGCGTCGAGGCGCGTGCGCAACTTGCCGAGCCGTGCCGAATCCTTCTGCAGACCCGACAACTCCGCCTGAGCGGCGTCGTCGCGGGCGTCGGTGGTCACGAACGACGAGATGTAGGCGTTGACGGTGCGCAGCTGATTGAGAATGCCGTTGGTGCCCTCGATGGCCGCCTCGAAGGCGCTCACCGTCTTGTCGGTCACGTCGAGCGAATCGCCCCCGCGGACTTCGTTCTCGTCGTACAGCGCTTCCAGGCGCACCACCTCGGCGCCGAAGGCTTCGCGGGCGGCGGCGTATTCGCGGGACGCAAGCGACGGGTAAAGATCAGAGAGGTCCCAGTGGGGGAGAGCGGTCGACATGACCGCACACTATTGGGACTACGTGAGGTGCGACCGCAGCTTTCCGAGGGCGCTGAGCTGTACGGCGCGTAGATCGCTGCGCCGCAGGTGCAGCTCGGTCTCGAGGTCGAGGAGGCGGTGCGGGATGTTGCCCTCCAGGCCGAAGCGCTTGACGATCACCTCGCGCTCAAGCGGCGTCAGCTCGTCAAATAGATGGCGGTCGGCGTGGAGGGCGAGCATGTCCTCGTCGAACGTGGCATCGACATCGGCGGTGTCTTTGCCTTCAAACTCGTCCGGATACCAGGCATAGCTCATAGGTTCTGGTGTACGCCTTGAGAAGAAAAGTTCAAGTCTTGACATGAGGAGCGCTTCATGAAATACCGCCCGATCGGCCGCACCGGCATCCAGGTGACCCCGTACTGCCTCGGGGCGATGATGTTCGGGGAGTGGGGCAACACCGACCACGACGAGTGCATCCGGATCATCGACGCCGCCCTCGACGGCGGCATCAACTTCATCGACACCGCCGACGCCTACTCCGCCGGTGAGTCCGAGGAGATCGTTGGGAAGGCGTTGCGCGGCAAGCGCGACTCGGTGGTGCTGGCGACGAAGTTCTACATGCCGATGGGTCGCGATCCGAACATGGCGGGCGGCTCGCGGCGCTGGATCATGAAGGAGGTCGAGAACAGCCTGCGGCGCCTCGACACTGACTACATCGACCTGTACCAAATTCATCGGCCGATCCCGGGCACCGACATCGACGAGACGCTCGGCGCGCTCAGCGACCTCATCCATCAAGGCAAGGTGCGGATCATCGGTTCGTCGACGTTCCCGGCTGAAGACATCGTCGAGGCGCAGTGGGTCGCCGAGAAGCGCAACCGCGAGCGGTTCACCTGCGAGCAGCCGCCGTACTCGTTGTTCGCCCGCGGCATCGAGACCGCCGTGCTGCCCACCATCGAGCGCTTCGGCATGGGCGCGATCGTGTGGAGCCCGCTCGCCGGCGGTTGGTTGACGGGCAAGTACCGCAAGGGCGACGCCCAACCCGATTCGCACCGCGCCCGCCGCGTGCCGGGCCGTTTCGACTTCAGCCTGCCGGAGAACCAGCGCAAGCTCGAACTCGTCGATCAGCTCGAGAAGGTCGCGGCCGACGCCGGCCTGTCGATGACGCATATGTCGATGGCGTTCGCCGTGTCGCACCCGGCGGTCACCTCCGCGATTATTGGGCCGCGCACGATGGACCAACTCACCGACGTGCTCGCCGGAGCGGCGGTCGAACTCACCGACGACACGCTCGACGCGCTCGACGCGATCGTCCCGCCGGGTACCACGCTCAACGCGGCGGATGCCGGTTGGTCGCCGCAGTCCATCACCCAGTCGTTCCGTCGCCGGCGTCCGGTCGGGCGCCGCGCCGTGGGTTAACTCGGAGGTCGGAGCGACGCGCTGAGCGCCTCGACGGCGGAGAAGTCGGTGTTCGTGATCATCACCGACACGAAGCCGTCGCTGACGCGCCAGAGCAGCGAGGAGGAGTACGTGTGCGTCCCGCCCGCGTGGCCGACGCTCTCCTCGCCGACGATCCACCCGTAGCCCTGACCGCCGCCTTCGGCGCGGGCGACCCGCTGCGTCATTGCGTCGCGGGCGAGGTCGGCAGGAAGAAGGGTTCGCCAGCCGGCGACGAAACGCGCCAGGTCGTCGACGGTCGCGACGAGGCCGCCGGCGCTCGGCACGCTCGGCACTAACCGCTCCATCTCGACGGCGCGCCCGTCCTCGTTGCGGTAGCCCGGGCCGACATCGGCCGGCCACGACTCGGCGAAAGTCGACGCCTCCATGCCAAGAGGGACGAGGACGGTCTCGCAGATGGCGTCGACCACCGGCTTGCCGGTCACACCGGCGATCACTTCACCGAGCACGGTGTAACCGCCGTTGCTGTACTCGCGGCGGTCACCCGGTTCGAAGTCGAGCGCCACAACACTGCCGAGCATGTCGACCGCCGGCGGCGCCACTTCGAGGTAGTGCTCGAACGCCGACGAGACGCCGGCGGTGTGGGTGAGTAGTTGGAACACGGTCACGTCGTCGGAGGCGAGCTTGAGGGATTGCAGGTACGCGTTGGCTGATCCGTGCAGGTCGAGGTCGCCCGAGGCGACCAGCGTCAGCGCGGTGACGGCGGTGAAGAGCTTGGAGATCGACCCGGCGAGCATGCGCGTGTCGAGCTCGACCGCACGGCCGGCGTCGAGGTCGGCGTATCCGCCGGCGATCCGCCACCGCGGGATCGCGCCATCACCGCCGTAGGCGCCGGCGACGACGCCGACCAGTCCATTGGCGCGGTACGCGTTTTGGAGTGCGTCGAGCGGTGCTCCGGCGCCGTCGGCCACCCACGGCGCGTCGACCAGGCGCTCGTCGTCGAGTTCGTTGCGCACGGGCCGGATCACCAAGCCACGAAAACGATGCGGCGACTCACGCTCGACGTTGACCGCCGCCTCCATGGCGCCATACGAAACGAGCAGGGCGTCGCCGCGTTCGTGCCGGCCCGCCTCCGGTGTGGTCACGATCTCGGCCGCGCCGGTGACAAACGCGACCAGCTGTTGTGCGGGCACCGCTTCGAGAAACGACGGCGTGAATCCATCGACGGCGGCGGCCTCGTCGAACGTGCCGGTGCGCACGCGATCGATGAACCAGTCGTACCTGTCCGCCGCTATCCCCATCGGCGAACACTAAATCTCAATCCCAACGGTTTACGGACTAGTCACAACAAGAGCCCAAATACGGCCCGCGCGGGGCATGTACCTCGGGGGGTTCGAAGCCGATGATTAGGACATCAAAGACATTTCCTGGACCACCGAGGAGACGACTCAAATGCTCGAACTTCAGCGCTCAACCGCCCGCAGGATGATCGGCCGCAACGTGCAGGTTGCCTGCGTCGACGGCCAGCTGGTCGACGGTCATCTCGACTGGTGCAGCGACGACGAGATCGCTCTCGGCTACGGCGGCTGCCGGTGCGTGATCCCTCTCCAAAACGTCGTCGGGATGGTCCGCCGGGCTGGCTGAACACGATTGCAACTGCAACACCCGCCGTCCGGCCCTCCACCCCCCTCCAGGACCTAAGGCGTGTAAAACGACCCGTTCCACAACGACGTGGAGCGGGTCGTTTTAGTTGGGCGGTTCAGGCGACTTCGGTGGTCTGCAGCCAGCGGGCGGTGAGCGCCACGGCAACGATGGCGACGCACACCGGCCAGATGACCGCCGCCGCGGACGACGACGCGAATCTCGGGAGCGGGCCATCGGAGAGATGCTCGAGCAGTGAGCGGGAGTAAATGCTCACCGACAACTTGGCGCAGATGCTGACCGACCGCGCGAGGAATCCTTCCCAGATGAGGATGTAAGCCAGGCCCCAGACGAGCGCCCGGCGGACCTTGAATCCGAGCGCCAGGAAGACGCCGGCGTAGCCCAGCGTGGCGATGGCGCTCGACGCCGCAGTGGCGAGGGCGATGGTTGGATCGGCGGAGCCGAGGTACGCCGCCAGGGTCAGCGGAAGCACCACGAGCGGGAGCGCCGTGCCGATGCTGGCGAGTCCCGCTCCAGCCGCGAGTTGCCAGCGCGGGACCGGGCGCAGCCACATGTAGACGAGCGTGCGGTCGTCGACGAAGTCGCCGAGCGCCGCGGACGCGAGCACGAGCGCGATCACCGGAGCGGCGAGTCGAAGCCCGAAGTTGTCGATCAGGTCGAGCGTGTCGGACACCTCGGAGTTCCCGTTGCCGAACCCGATGACGAGGCCGAGGAACACCGCGAACAGACCCACGCCGATAAGCGCTATGAGCCGGCCGCGGGTCAGCTGCGTGCGCGCCACGAGCGCAGCGACGCGGGTAATCACGACGCACCCACCAGGTAGCGGAACACGCTCTCGAGGTCGTCGTCGAGCGGGACGACCTCGATGAGCCGCGCCTTCGCTTTGCGGGCGATCTCGGCGACCGACGAGCGGAAGGCGGCCACATCGGCGGTATCCACGACGATGTTGCCGCGCAGGAGCGTGACGCCGACGACGCCACCGTCGGCCATGATCCCGGCCGCCAGTTCGCGGGGTTTGTCGGTGACGACGCGGAATTTGTGGGGGCGGTCGTCGATGAGTTCGCGGATGGCGTGGAAGTCACCCTCGGCGAGTAGGCGCCCCTTGCCCATTACGAGTACCCGCGAGGCGAGGCGTTCGACCTCGTCGAGCACGTGGCTCGATACGAGCACGGTGCGGCCCTGCTCGCCGAGTTGCGTAAACAGGTCGATCAGGTGACGCCGCTGGCGCGGGTCGAGGCCTTCGAGCGGTTCGTCGAGCACGACGATGTCAGGGTCGTGCACGAGCGCGGCGGCGACCTTCACCCGCTGGCGCATGCCTTTGGAATAGGTGCGCACCGGGCGAGGATCCTCGGCATCGAGTTCGACCAGGCCGAGCGCGCGACGGGCGGCGGTGGCGGCGCCGGCGACTTTGGACAGGTCGGCGCTGAGCGTTACGAACTCGTGCGCGCTCAGGACCTCGGGGACGACCTCCTGTTGCGGCACGAGTCCGATGTGACGGAATACCTCGACGTTGCCGCGCGGGTCCTTGCCGAGCAGGCGTACGTTGCCGCGCGAGGGCGACGCCAGTCCGCACAGCATGCGCATGACGGTGGACTTGCCGGCGCCGTTGGGTCCGAGCAACGCGGTGACTCCGGGCCCGACGGAGAAGCTCACGTCGCTCACGGCCACAACGCCGCCGAAGAACTTCGACACACCTTCGAACGAGATGACCGGATCAGTCATCGGGTGACTCGCAGTCGGGCGTAGCGGTACCACGCCAGCGCGGCGCCGGCGACACTCCAGAACAGCACGCCGCCGATGAGCGCGCTCATGGGCACGACGTAGTTGATGTCAGTTTTGAAGCCGTCCTTTTCGAACAGGTTGAGCACGAGGCCGAGCGCCGCCGTGTTGGGCGAAACCGCGAGGAGCCACTGCGGGGCGTCGAGCGCGCCGACGAGGATCCCGATCGCGATGCTGACGCCCTGGGGCACGGCGAAAATGATGATCGCCGCGATGGCCTTGCGGTCAGTGAGGCTGCTGGCGCCGACGGAGTAGGCGGCAAAGAACGCCGCCATGATCGCCCCGGCGAGAACGATTTTGCCGAGGGTGGACATGAAGCCGGTGAAGCCGTCGGGCCCGGCGTTCTGCGCCGCCAAACCGACCAGGTAGATCAGCGCGGGCCCGAACGTCACCGCCAGCAACGCGGTGAAGACCGCCAGTCCCTTGGCGAGGATGTAGCGCGTACGCGTGAGCGGCGTCGCCAGGTACAGGCTCAGCACGCCGCTGCGCCGGTCGGGGCACAGCGCTTCGGGCGCCACGAAGATCACAAACAGCACGATCGCCGCGGTGATGAAGCCGTACGTGAACCCGTACCCGGGCAGAACGGTGTCGCGGAGACGGTCGTCGGGGATCAGCGCGATCACGCCCACGAACACGATGTTGGGCAGGTAGGCGATGGCGACGGTGAGGACGGGAAGGATCTTCCAGCGCGCCGGTCGACCGAGGCCGAAGATGCGGCGCAGCGTGTGCTTCCACAGCGCGACCGTCGCGTGCGTCGAGCCGAGGCGGGGGCCCTCGTAGCGGCGGTAACCGCTGTCGATCAGGCGGGCGTCACTCATGCGAGGGCGCTCCCGCCTGGCCTTGCACGTCGCTGGCGGCGAAGAAAACGTCTTCGAGCGTTTCCCGTTGCCGCTTCATGCTGCGCAGCGACAAGCCGTTGGTGGCGATCGCGTCGCGAACCTTGTCGTACGTCTTGTCGTCGGCCACGCTCACGAGCACGCGGCCGCCGCCGAGATCCTGCGCCTTGACCTTGGCGGCGCGCAGCGACGTCATCAGCTTTTTCGTGCTCGGGTCGACCGTGACTAGCACCTCGACGGGCCCCTCGCCGGCCTGGAGGTCCGCCACGTTGCCCGTCGCCACGGTGCGGCCCTGGTCGAGGATGATCACGTCGTCGGCGACGCGTTCGACTTCCTCCAACAGGTGCGACGACAGCAGCACGTTGATGCCGAGGTCGTCGGCGACGCGGCGGACGAGGCGCAGCATTTCCTCGCGCTGCATCGGGTCGAGGCCGTTGGTCGGCTCGTCGAGTAGGACCAGCGTCGGGTCCGCCGCGATGGCTTGCGCGAGCTTCACCCGCTGGCGCTGGCCGGTGGACATGGTCCCCACGGCGCGTAAGCGCTCTTCGCCGAGGCCGAGTTCGAACAGCACGTCGCTGGCGCGGCCGAGGGCCTCGCGTCGCGGCAGGCCGCGTAGTTCAGCGATGTGGGCGACGATCTCGTAGGCGGCGACGTCGGGTGGGAGCGTGTCGTGCTCGGGTGCGTAGCCGACGCGGGCGCGGATCTCCGCTCCCTGCGTCGCCGGATCCAGGCCGAGAACCGAGAGTTCACCGGCGTCGGGTGCGTGCATACCGAGGAGCAAGCCGAGGGTGGTCGTCTTGCCCGAACCGTTGGCGCCGAGCAATCCGGTGACGCCCGCACCCACGCGGAAGGTGGCGCCGTCGAGCGCAAGGGTTGATCCCCAGGACTTGCGCAGGCCATTCGCGACCACCACGTCCGCCGCGCTCATCGGCTGCAACCTACAGCGCGTCGGTGTAGACGACGAGTTGCATCCCGGGTTGGTCAAGAACGGCGAGTCGGTGGTGATCGAGTTCGAGTCGCCCCGCCGATGGATGGGTGAAAACCCGGCGCGTGGTCGAAAAGGGGCTGACGTCTTTGGCGTTCCACAGCGCGGCGAAGCGCGGTGACGCGACCTGGAGGCGCGCCACGAGGTCGGTGATGGCGGCGTCGTCGGGCCAGTCGGCGCAGTGCAGCCGGAACTGCGAGACCAGTCGCACCAGCTCTTCGTCGTGGTCACCCATGAGCTCGGCCAGGTCGGCGTCGAGGAAGACGAGCTCGAGCAGGTTGGGCGGCTCGCCGGTCCAGCCCTCCAGGCGAGTGAACAGCCGCGCTTCGGCGGTGTTCCATGCGACGATGTTCCAGCAGCGGTCGAGGAGATAGGCGGGGTTCGGTTCCAGTCGGTCCAGAAGGGTGCGCAGTGCGGGCGTGACCTGGGCGTCGACCACTTGTCCATCGACCCGGAAGCCGGCGAGCGCGAAGAGGTGGACGCGTTCGGCCTCGCTGAGTTCGAGTCCGAGCGCTAGCGCGGCGAGCACGTCGGAGGACACCGCGTTGGCTTGGCCCTGTTCGAGCTTGGCGAGCCACGACACGGTGACACCGGCGCGCTGCGCGAGTTCCTCGCGGCGCAGGCCAGGGGCGCGGCGACGCCGGGCGGGAAACCCCGCGGCCACCGGATCGAGCCGGGCGCGGCGCGACTTAAGGAAGTCGCCCAACTCGGCCGCGCGCATGGGTTGAAGGTAGTACTGCCAGTGCGACGATCAGCCAGGGCTTCCTCGCTAACCGCCAACGGTGCGAGAGTGGCCGCATGGCAGACCGCTTCGTTTCTGACAACCCTGGGCGCGACGCGCAGCGCGTCGGCACCGCGAAGTTCCTCGGCCAGCCCGTCGAAAAAATTCACGACCGAGTGTGGGCGGTCGTCGGCACTCTGGGCGACAGCCAGTGCTACCTCGGCGTGCAGTCGAAAGTTGGCGCGGTGTTCGAGGCGATGTCGGCGCAGATCGCGCGCGACAACATGCCCGTCCGCCTGATCGCACCGGCGTACACGCTCGGCGTATCGGATGGTCAGCTCAACGGCACGGACCGCATGCGGTACTCGCTGATCGGCCGCGAGTTGGTTAATGACGCGACGGACGTGCATCTGCGCGCCAACGACGTGTTCGGCTTTGTCGCCGTCGTCGCCTGCGACAAGCCACCCGTCGGCACCCTCGCCGCCATCCTCGAATACAACGTGCCGGCGGTGATCATGTCGGACGGAACGATCAAGCCGGGTCACGACCCCGAGACCGGTGCAGCTCTCGACATCATTTCCGGCTTCCAGGTCGCGGGTGATCCGGACGACGCCACCCGTACGCGCGTCGCGCTGCACGCCTGCCCCGGCCAGGGCAGCTGCGGCGGCATGTTCACCTACAACACGATGCAGACCTTCATCGGCGTGCTCGGCATGGAGCCGCTGCAAATGGTGGCGTCGACGTCGGATGATTCGCGCCGCATGACCGAGTTTCCCGACGTGCTGGTCGACTGCCTGCGGGTGATGACAGACCGCGGGATTCGTCCCCGCGACATCGTGACGCCGGTGTCTTTGCGCAATGCGCTGACGGTCGTGATGGCGATGGGCGGATCGACGAACGTGGCGCTGCACAGCGTCGAGATCGCGCGCGCTGCGGGCATCAACCTGTGGGACGAGGTGATGAGTCAGGCCGAGTTCAACGACCTCTCGCATCGACTGCCTGTCCTCGTGAACATGCGGCCCTTCGGTACGTACGCCATGGCCGATGTCGACCGCGTCGGCGGTGTGCAGGTCATCGTGAAGGAACTGCTCGACAACGGGTGGCTCGACGGCAGTGCCATCACGTGCACCGGCGAGACGTTGGCGGAGCAAGTCGAACGCCTCGCACCGCCCGCCCCCGACGGCGACGTCATCCACCCGGTGGCCAATCCCTTCAAGCCGACCGGTGGACTGCGGCTCCTGAAGGGCAACATCGCTCCAGACGGCGGAGCGATCCTGAAAGTCGCGGGCGTCGAAGGCGGGATCGTCGATGGTCGTTTCGTCGGACGCGCCCGCGTGTTTAACGGCGAAGCCGCGCTCATCGCCGCGCTGGAGGACGATCCGAACTCGTTCCAGGACAGCGACATGGTCGTGATCCGTTACGAGGGTCCACGGGGCGCGCCGGGCATGCCCGAGTTGCTCGACCCGACGTCGCGCATCACCACGCTGTGCCGCCAACGCAACATCACGATCGCGCTGATGACCGACGCGCGGTTCAGTGGTGGTTCAGTCGGACTCGTCATCGGCCACGTGGGCCCCGAGGCGTTCCTCGGTGGCCCGATCGCGTTGATCGAAACCGGCGACACGATCGTGGTCGACCTCAACACCGACCGGCTCGACTGCACCGAGCTCGCCGACGAAGCCGTCTTCAAAGAACGCGCGTCGCATTGGGGAGTAGCCGCCGACGCCAACGGCGGCCAACACCCCGACGCCGCGCCCGTCACCAGCCGCGTCCTCAGCCGCATGCGCGCCACCGCCCAACCCGCCCTCCACGGCGGAGGCATGCACTAGAAACCTCGAACTGGTCGCACGAAACGACCATCCGCGGCACCTTCCTGAGACCAGTTCACGCTCCGGGGCTGCCTCCGGCCGCGGTGTTACACCCCCTCGACAAACTTGCGGTCCGTGAATGAAGCGGACAGGTTGAGTCGGGAACTGGCAGCGAAGACTGCCGGAGTCATCAGCACTCGCGCCGGACGCGAGGTTGGCCTTTCTGGTCGGCTGCTCGGACGTCGGCTGCGCCACGACATTTGGTCAGCGCCGACGCCGCGTGTTCTCGTGCTGTCCGGGTCCGCCCCAACGTTCGAGCAAGAAGCGTGGATCGGACTGCATGACGCCGGGCCCGACGCCGCGCTATCGCATGAGACGTTGCTCGCGCTGTGTCGCGTTCCGGGCTTCGACCTGCGGCCCATTCACATTTCTTGCCCGCGCGGCCGTTCGGCGGCCCCTGTGGCGGGGGTTGTTCTGCATCAGCCTCGGATTTGGCCGGTCCATCACCGCATGCTCCTAAACGAACTCCCGTCGGTCACTCCCACACGCGCGTTGTTCGACCTGGCGAACGAGGGGGAGATTGCTGCGCGCAAACTCGAGCGCTCGATCAACAACGCATGGGCGCGCGGCCTCACGTCTGGCGAACTGCTCGCGGCGATGGCCGACGAGTGGTGTGAGCGAGGTCGGCGCGGTAGCGCGTTCTTTCGCGAATACCTCGAGCGGCATCCCATCGACTGGCAACCGCCCGAGAGCAATCTCGAAGCCCGGTTCGTCGAGCTCATCGTCGGAGCAGGATTGCCTGAACCCAAGCGCCAACGCAATCTCGGCGACGCTGTTTCGTGGATTGGGCGAGTCGACATGCTCGACCCCGAGGTGCCTCTCGTCGGCGAGATCGACAGCGACCTCTTTCACACGGCGCCGCTCGACGTCGAGTCGGATGCAGTTCGCGATGAGCGTCTGTCCGATGCTGGCTTCGAGGTTGCTCACTTCAAAGAGTTCGAGGTGTGGCACAAGCCGAGTGTCGTCATCGAGCGCTGGCGCGAGAAGCGGCGCCTTGCCGCCCGTCGGCGCCCGCCTGGCTGAACTGGTCGCACCAATCGACCATCCGCGGCACTTTCGTGAGACCAGTTCGGAAGTGCTTGCGAACTGGTCTCACCAGACGGCCATTTATGGCGCCTTCCTGCGACCAGTTCACAAAGAGGGAGTGATGCGCTACGATGCCCGGGTCATGTCGAGCCGCCTCATTCTTGTAGTAGGTACGTAGCGGACGCCGACTGCATAACGCGCGCTCCGCTACACGGCCTCCCAACCGGGAGGTCGTTTTGTTTTTCTAGGCCATAGTGAAAAGGAAACACCACTCATGAAGTCGCAACCGATGAACGGCGGTCAAGCCCTCATCAAGGCATTGGAGATGGAAGGCGTCGAGACGATCTTCGGGTTGCCCGGCGGCTGCATCCTGCCCGTCTACGACCCGATCATCGACAGCCCGATCCGCCACATCCTCGTGCGCCACGAGCAGGGCGCGGGGCACATGGCCGAGGGTTACGCCCACGTGACTGGCCGCCCGGGCGTCGCCATGGTGACGAGCGGGCCCGCGGCGACCAACATCGTCACGCCTCTGTGCGACGCCTACATGGACTCGATTCCGATGGTCGTCATCACGGGACAGGTTCCGACCTTCGCCATCGGCACCGACGCCTTTCAGGAGTGCGACACCGTCGGCATCACGCGATCTGTCACCAAGCACAACGAACTGGTGACGAGCGCGGCCGACATCCCTCGCGCCGTGCGCGAGGCGTTCTACATCGCGCAGAGCGGCCGGCCTGGCCCCGTGTTGCTCGACATCCCGAAGGACATCGTCGATCCGAAGAACCCGAACTCCGCCATGGATTGGTACTGGCCTACCGATTCCGAACTCGAGGGCGGGCTGCCCGGCTACCACGTGAACATGCACGCCGATCCCGAAGCCATCAAGGCGGCGGCGCGGCTCATCATGGAGGCGAAGCAGCCGGTGCTCTACGCCGGCGGTGGCATCCTCAAGGCGCGCGCCGCTGAGGCGCTCAAGGCGCTCGCCGAGCTCACCGGCATTCCGGTCGTCACCACGCTCATGGCCCGCGGCGCCTTCCCTGACGACCATCCGCTGTGCCTCGGCATGCCGGGCATGCACGGCAACTACACCGCCGTGACTTCGATGCAGAAGGCCGACCTGCTCATCGCGCTCGGCTCACGCTTCGACGACCGCGTGACCGGACGCGTCGGTGCGTTCGCCCCCGACGCCAAAATCATCCACGCCGACATCGACCCGGCGGAGATGGGCAAGGTCCGCAAGCCGGACGTGCCGCTCGTGGGCGACTGCCGCGTCATCATCGAAGAGCTCGTCACGGCCATCAACGACCTCGGCGGCAAGAAGGCGCAGGCCGACCGCACGGCGTGGAAGTCCACGATCAGCGGGTGGCAGGAGAAGTTCCCGCTCAAGTACGACGAGCCCGAAGAGGGCGACGCGCTCAAGCCGCAGATGGTGCTCGAGCACCTGCGCGACTCCACTCCCGATGACTGCATCGTCGCGTCGGGCGTCGGCCAGCACCAGATGTGGACGAGCCAGTACTGGAAGTTCAATCACCCCTACACGTGGGTCAACTCCGGTGGCCTCGGCACTATGGGCTTCGCGGTTCCCGCGGCTATCGGCGCCAAGGTCGGTCGCCCCGACAAGATGGTGTGGGCCGTCGACGGCGACGGCTGCTTCCAGATGACGGCGCAGGAACTCGTCACCGCCAGCGCCGAGCGCATCCCGGTGAAGATCGCCATCCTCAACAACGCGTATCTCGGCATGGTCCGTCAGTGGCAGGAGATGTTCTACGAGGAGCGTTACTCCGAGGTCTACCTCTCGGCTGACCTTCCGGACTACAAGATGTGGGCCGAGGCGATGGGTTGCGTCGGCATTCGCGTCGACAGTCCCGAAGAGATCCAGCCGGCGATCGACAAGGCGAATGAAATCGACGACCGGCCCGTCGTCATCGACTTCCGCACCGACTCACGCGAGAAGGTCTTCCCGATGGTGGCGGCCGGCGCCAGCAACGACGACATCATCACCGGCACCACCCACGCTCACGAGGACATCGTCCAGTAATGCCGGCGGCCAACAGCAATCATCATGTGCTCTCGGTGCTCGTCAGCAACAAGGCGGGCGTGCTCGCCCGCGTGAGCAACCTGTTCGCCCGCCGGGCGTACAACATCTTCAGCCTCGCCGTCGCGCCGACGCAGGACGAGCGCTTCAGCCGCATCACGATCGTCGTCGACGTCGAGGGCACGCCGCTCGACCAGATCTCGAAGCAACTGTTCAAACTCATCGACGTCATCGAGATCAACGAGCTGTACCCCAACCAGGCCGTGGAACGCGAGTTGCTCATGGCGACGGTGTCGACCACGGGCAAAGGCACGCGCAGCGAGATCATGGAGCTGGTGCAGGTGTTCAACGGCCGCATCGTCGACGTCGGACACGACGCCGTCACGGTGCTGCTCACGTCGTCGCCCGACACGCTCGACGGCTTCGAAGAACTGATTCGGCCCTACGGCATCGGTGAGCTGGCTCGCACCGGACGCATCGCATTGGCAAAACTGGACCGGCAGGCGCCCGAGGCGCCCCTAAAGATCGCAAAGAAAGCAGGCTGAGCAATGGCCACCGTTCTCTATGACAAGGACACCGACCCGAGCATCATCGCTGGACGCAAGGTCGCGATCCTCGGCTACGGCAGTCAGGGGCACGCGCACGCGCTCAACCTGAAGGACTCCGGCGTCGACGTGCGCGTCGGTCTGCGCGATGGCTCGAGCAGCAAGGCCAAGGCGGAAGCGGCCGGCCTCACTGTGAAGACGACCGCCGAAGCGGTTGCCGAAGCCGACGTCGTGATGGTGTTGCTGCCCGACACCGAGCAACAGCAAGTGTTCGAGAAGGAGATCGCACCCAACCTGCAGCCGGGCGACGCGCTGTTCTTCGCCCACGGCTTCAACATCCACTTCGGTCTCATCGAGCCGCCCGCGGGTGTCGACGTCGCCATGTGCGCGCCGAAGGGGCCGGGGCACCTCGTGCGTCGGACCTACACCGAAGCAGGCGGCGTGCCGTGTCTCATCGCGGTGGCGCAAGACGCGACCGGTAAGGCGCGTGACCTCGCGCTCTCCTACGCCTACGGCGTTGGCGGCGGTCGCGCCGGCATCCTCGAGACCACCTTCCGTGAGGAAACCGAAACCGACCTCTTCGGCGAGCAAGCAGTGCTGTGCGGCGGCATCTCAGCGCTCGTGCAGGCCGGTTACGAGACCCTTGTCGAGGCGGGCTACGCACCCGAGTCCGCCTACTTCGAGTGCTTGCACGAACTGAAGCTGATCGTGGATCTCATGTACGCCGGTGGTATCTCAGGTATGCGGTACTCGATCTCGACGACCGCCGAATACGGCGACTACTCGCGTGGCCCGCGCATCGTGACGGCCGAAACCAAGAAGGAAATGAAGAAGATTCTCGACGAGATCCAGTCCGGCAAGTTCGCCGAAGAATGGATCGCCGAGCACCGCGCCGGAAGTCCTCGTTTCACCGAAATGCGTAACGCCGGCGCCAACCACCCGATCGAAAAGGTCGGCGAAGAACTGCGCAAGCTCATGCCTTTCGTCAACGCAGGATCGGCCCGTCCTCAGGACGTTTCCGGGGGTTAAGCGCTACCCGCCTGGTTTTCCCAACAATCTGACGGGTAGGTTGTTGGTCTATGCGCACTTCCCTTCGTGTCTTTGCCGCGGCTCTAAGCGCACTGCTGGTGGCCGCTTTTCTCACCGTCGTTCCCTTCGGCTCCAAGGCCCAGGCCCTCAACGGCGTGTCGACCATTTCGGTCGACAACATCACCGTTTCTGAGGCCAACCATTCGGTCACGTTCCATGTGACGGTGCAACCCGCGCCGAGCGTGCCCTTCGATGAAATCGAAGCGGATATCAAGACGGTGGACGACACCGCCCGCGACGGCCAGGACTACAACGGCTTCCAGCGGCACGTGAGCTGGGATGCGGGTGACGACGCCACGATCGATGTCACCGTTAACAACGTCATCATCAACGACTCCGGCCGCGAGCCGAGCGAGAGGTTCACGCTGTCGATCATCAACACTGTGAGCGCGTCACCGGGCGCACCCGGTTCGGTGACCATTACCGACGCGGGGGATGGTGGCGATACTCCGCCGACGTTTGTGATCCAGCCTCAGGGGCCGGCGGACGAAGGCAATGGCCCGGGCAACCGCAGCGTCACGGTGTCGGTGAACAATGCCTCGAGCCTGCCGATCACCATCGACTACGCCACCGCCGACGGTACGGCGACGTCCGACTCGGAGAAGGGCGCCAAGGACTACACGCCAAAGTCGGGCACGCTCACCTGGGCGCCGGCCGACAACGGCGCTCCCAAGCAGATCAATATTCCGATCATCGGTGACACTCTCGCCGAGCCGGACGAGAGCTTCTTCGTCAACTTCGGCGGCTTGAACAACGCGCAGTTCCAGAACGGCCAGGCGGCGCCCGAGCTGGTCTTGAAGAATGACGACGGCGCCCCGTCCGACGTCCCGAAGCTGACGCTTCAGAACATCCCCGATAAGACCGAGGGCGATACCGGTGCCACGGATCAGATCGTTACCGTGACGTTGGCGCCGGCGGCGCCGCAGACCGTAACGGTCAACTACGCGACCTCGAACGGCACAGCCGTCGCCACCACGGGGGACGCGACAGGCGACTACACCGAAACGAAGGGCACGCTCACGTTCCCGCAGGGCACCACGTCGAAGACCTTTGCGGTGCCGGTGGTCGGTGATCCCGCCGACGAGCTCGACGAGACGTACCACGTGACCCTTTCGGCTCCCGCGAACGCGTCGATCACCGACCCGCCGACCAAGGACGCCAAGATCCTCAACGACGACTTCGGTCAGATCACCACGGCCGCGGGCCAGAACGGCGGCCCCCACGTGCGCATCTTCGGCGCCACCGGCTCGGACCTCGGCGGCTTCTTCGCCTACGAGGCGGCGCTCACCAGCGGCATGCACGTCGCCCGCGGTGACTTCTTCAAGGCCGACGGCACCGTCGGCGGCGATGGCATCGACGAGATCGTCACCGCACCTGGTGCTTTCCCGCCCAACGGGCCGCTCAAGTCCAAGCCCGTTGTGCGCATCTTCGCGGTAGACGGGACTCAGCGCGCCAGCTTCTTCGCCTACGACCCGAACTTCTCCGGTGGCGTCTACGTCGCTGCGGGCAACATCGACGGTGACGGCGGCAACGGCGACGAACTCGTGGTCGGTGCCGGCGCCGGCGGCGGTCCGCACGTTCGCGTCCTGCGCGTGGCTGGCCCCGGCGACAACATCGTGACCCTCGGCAGCTTCTTCGCTTACGCCGGCGGATTCCTCGGTGGTGTCCGCGTGGCCGTCGGCGATATCAGCGGCGACGCCAAGGAAGAGGTCGTGACCGCCACCGGTCCCGGTGGGGGTCCGCACGTGAAGATGTTCAGCATCGGCGGCGGGGGCACTCAGACGGAGCTGGGCGGGTTCTTCGCTTACGCGCCCAACTTCACCGGCGGTGTGATGGTCGACGCCACTAAGGACCGCATCGTGACCGGGCCCGGTCGCGGCGGCGGCCCGCACGTCCGCATCTTCAACGGTGCCGGCCAGGCGGTCGGCCCCGGCTTCTTCGCCTACGCCGCCAACTACGACGGTGGCGTCAACATCGGCCTGGGCAACCTCGACAACAACCTCGATGCCGAGATCGTCACCGGTCCTGGACCGGGCGGCAGTCCGCACGTGAAGATCTTCCGCCAGGACGGTACGACGCCGTTCGGCGGCGGCTTCTTCGCCTACGACCCGAACTTCCACGGCGGCGTCGAAATCGCGGTCTCCGGTTCGAGCTAGGTCTTAGGACCTACCGGCCGTGTGAAAACGGTCGGCCATATCTTCCTGCGGCCGGTAATGCGGCGTGAGTTGTGGGTCGCGGCGACGGTTGACGTGACGGCGCACGCGGGCATTGGCCCGCCTGCGCCGCCGCCGTTGCCGTAGGAACACCACCCGCGCTCGCAGTACGCACCAGGCGGCGGCGAGCGCGGCCACAGTCCATAGCAACGAGCGGACGATAAGCGGCATACCGCTCGACTTGTCTTCGCTCGTGGCTACCGCCACCTCGACATCGGTGGGGTTGTCGATTGCCGCCACAGCGGGGTCGGTACCGATGACCGCCTTCGGCGACGTCGTCACGACGAGCGGCGCGGGCGCGATGCGCAACGCCGGGCGGATCGCCGGCAGCCGGTCGGCGTGCGCCGGAACCGGCGTAGCGAATGCGGCGTCGAGGAGTTGCGCCGCCCAGCCGTACATGTCGACGACGTTGAGTACGACGACGATTTGGGTGCGGCCGTTGCGGGTCGCCGCGGCGATGAGTCCGCGCCCGGCCTTCTTGGTGTAACCGGTCTTCATGCCGATCGCGCCCGCGTAGCGCGTCAGCAATGCGTTGTGGTTGGTGAGGCGGTGGGGAACGCCGTCGGGTCCAATGAATTCGGTAATCGGACGGGCGACGATCGGGGCGAGGCGAGGGTTGGTGAGCAGGGCCCGCGCAGCGATGGCGAGGTCACGCGCCGAGATGAGGTTGCCGCCGCGCGACCGAGAAGTTGTCGTCGAGACCCGACGGGTCGTGCAGCACCGGCGCGTCGGCCATCTGCAGGTGCGTCGCGAGCTTTGACAGTGCGAGGTGGAAGTTCTCCAACGAACCGCTCACGCGCTCGGCGAGCGCCGCGCCGGCATCGTTCGCGGACGACGCCAGCAGCGACGACAGCACATCGCCCACGGGCCACACCTGGCCGGCCTTCATGTTGAGCTTGCGCGCTGGCATCGCCGCCGCGCGTTCGCTGATGGGCACTTTGTCGTTTGGGCCGAGAGCGGCGGTCGTCGCGAGAGCGGTCAGGACCTTGGTCAGGCTCGCCGGCGGAAGGGGCGTGCGTTCGTTGCTGGCCGCCATCACCGCGCCCGATGCCTGGTCGACCACGATGTACGCCCGCGGGGGAGCACCAACCGGCGCGCTGGTCGTGGTCTGCGCCCGCGCTGACGGTGTCGTCAGCGATACGGCAACACAGACAACGACCGCGACGCCAACAAGACGCGTGCCCCGCGACCCAAACATGGGTCAAAAGGCTACGACAGGCGTTCAGCGATGTAGTCGATAGTCGCGCAGAGCGCGGCGACGTCGTCGGGCTCGACCGCCGGGAACATCCCGATGCGGATCTGATTCCGGCCCAGTTTGCGGTAACTGTCCGTATCGAGCACGCCGTTGGCCCGCAGGACCTGGCACAGTTCGTTGGCGTCGAAGCCGTCGATGTCGACGGTGCCGACGACGGGGGACCGTTCCTCGGCCTTGGCCACGAACGGCGCGGCGAATGACGACGACTCGGCCCAGCCGTAGAGAATCGACGAGGATTTCTCGCTGCGGCCCGCCGCCCATCCGAGGCCGCCGTTGGCGAGCATCCAGTCGATCTGCTCGGCGAGCAGGATCAACGTCGATATTGCTGGAGTGTTGAGCGTCTGGTTGCCGCGCGAATTGGTGACGGCGGTCTGCAGGTCGAGGATGCCGGGGATCCACCGGCCGGACGCGCTGATCCGACCGATGCGCTCGATCGCCGCCGGCGAGCAGGCGGCCAACCACAGCCCGCCGTCAGCGGCGAAACACTTCTGCGGCGCGAAGTAGTAGCAGTCGAATTGCGTGGGGTCGACGACGATGCCGCCGGCGATCGACGTGGCGTCGACGGCCACGATGGCGTCGGCATCCGCGCCGGCGGGTCGGACGATCGGCGCGACGACACCGGTTGAGGTTTCGTTGTGCGTGAGGCCGTACAGGTCGATCCCGGGTGTGCCGACGGCGTGGGCGATCGTACCGACGGGCGCCTCAATGACATCTGGATCGTCGAGGAAGGGCGCCGCCTTGGCCGCGGCGGCGAACTTGGAGGAGAACTCGCCGAAGCTGAGGTGCTGGCTCTTGCGCTCGATGAGGGCGAACGTGGCGGCGTCCCAAAACAGCGTGGTACCGCCGTTGCCGAGCAGGATCTCGTAGCCGTCGGGGAGTTCGAACAGGTTGGCGAGCCCCTCACGCACGCGGCCGACGAGGTTCTTGACGGGCGCCTGGCGGTGGCTGGTGCCGAGCAGCGTCGTGCCGGCGGCGGCTACGGCGTCGGCCTGCGCGGCTCGCACTTTCGACGGACCGGAGCAGAACCGCCCGTCCGTCGGCAGCAAGTTCTCCGGGACCTGAATATCGAGTCGGGGGTCGTCGCTCATCTCTGCCAGCATTACAGCCGTGAATCGCTTGTCCCGACGAATTGCTGCAGTCGCGCCGTCAGCCACTTTGGCCATCGACGCCAAGGCCAAGGCCATGGTCGCCGCCGGCGAAGACGTGGTCGGCTTCGGCGCCGGCGAGCCCGATTTTCCGACGCCCGACGCCATCGTCGAGGCCGCCGCTGAGGCCTGCCGCGATCCGAAGAACCACCGCTACACCCCCACGAGCGGGTTGCCGGATCTGCGGGAGGCGTTGGCCGTCAAGACCAAGCGCGACTCCGGCTACGAGGTCACCGCCGCGCAGGTGCTCGTTACCAACGGTGGCAAGCAGTCGGTGTACGGCGCCTTCGCCGCGCTGTGCGATCCGGGCGACGAAGTGATCGTTCCCGCGCCGTACTGGACGACGTATCCCGAAGCGATTCAGCTTGCCGGTGGCGTGCCGGTCGCGGTGTTGGCCGACGAGACGCAGGGCTTTCGTCATACGGTCGACCAGCTCGAAGCGGCGCGCACCGGCAAGACCAAGGTGCTGCTGTTCGTGTCGCCCAACAACCCCACGGGCGCAGTGCACACACCCGACGAGGTGAAGGCCATCGGGGAGTGGGCGCTGGCCAACGACTTGTGGGTGGTGACCGACGAGATCTACGAACACCTCGTGTACGGCGACGCCCGGTTCATGTCGATCCCCGTGGCGGTTCCCGAACTGGCCGAGCAAACGCTCGTGCTCAACGGCGTGGCCAAGACCTATGCCATGACGGGCTGGCGCGTCGGCTGGACGATCGGGCCGAAGGACGTCATCGACGCCATGACCAACCTGCAGAGCCATTCGACCTCGAATGTGGCCAATGTTTCGCAGCGCGCAGCGCTTGCCGCCGTGTCCGGCGACCTGTCGGCGGTCGCCATGATGCGCGAAGCGTTCGATCGTCGCCGGCAAACGATCGTCGCCATGCTCAACGACATCCCCGGTGTCGATTGCCCCATGCCGGACGGCGCGTTCTACGCCTACCCGTCGCTCAAGGGCCTGCTCAATCGAGAATTTGCCGGTCGCACGGCGAGCAACACACTCGAACTCGCGGCGCTGGCATTGGAGGAAGCGAAGGTGGCGTTCGTGCCCGGCGAAGCCTTCGGTTCGCCCGGCTACGGCCGCTTCTCGTACGCGCTCGGCGACGACGCGCTGGTCGAGGGCATCACGCGCCTGCAGAAGTTGTTCGCGTAACCGATGGCGCGCGTCCTGATCACCGAAGCACTCGCCCCGTCGGCCAACGCCGCGCTCGCCGCGGCGGGCCACGACGTCGACGTGCGGCTGGGCCTGTCGCCCGAGGAGCTGTGTGCGGCCGTCAAGGGCGCACAGGCGCTGATCGTGCGGTCGGCCACCAAGGTGACCGCCGAAGTCTTCGAAGCTGCCGACCAACTCGTGGTCGTCGGCCGTGCCGGCGTCGGCGTCGACAACATCGATCTACCCGCAGCAACCAAGCACGGCGTGATGGTGGCTAACGCGCCCTTCAGCATCGGCGTGTCCACGGCCGAGTTCGCGGTGGCGATGCTGCTGGCGGTGGCGCGCAACGTTCCGCAGGCGCACGGCGCCTTGGTCGACGGGCGCTGGGAGAAGTCGAAGTGGGAAGGCGTCGAACTTCACGGCAAGGTGCTCGGCCTCCTGGGAATCGGGCGCATTGGGTCGCTGGTGGCCCAGCGGGCGAACGCGTTCGGCATGCGCCTGCTCGCGTGGGACCCCTGGATGTCGGCGGAGCGGGCCAAGCAGATGGGCGTCGAGATGGTGGAGTTGGACGAGCTCGTCGCCGCTGCCGACTTCATTTCGATCCACCTCCTCAAGACCAAGGAATCGGTGGGTCTCGTCAACGCCGAACTGATGGCCAAGATGAAACCGACGGTGCGCATCGTCAACGGCGCGCGCGGCGGCATCGTCAACGAAGACGACCTCGCCGCGGCGATCAACGCCGGACGAGTGGCCGGGGCTGCGCTCGACGTGTTCACCGAGGAGCCGCTCACCGAGTCGCCGCTGTTCGGTCTGCCGGGCGTCGTCGTGACGCCGCATCTCGGTGCCAGCACCGAAGAGGCGCAAGACAAGGCCGGCGTGCAGGTGGCAGAGCAAGTGGTGCTGGCGCTGGCGGGCGACTTCGTGCCCAACGCCATGAACGTCAACGCTGCGGCAGCGTCGGAGACGGTGCGGCCGTTCGTGGCGCTGGCCGAACGCCTCGGCGGGTTGCTCGCCGGGCTTCTCGGGGAGACGGCCCCCACGCTGCTCGAGGTGGACTACCGCGGTCCGCTGGCCGATAACGACGTCAGCCTGGCCACGCTCTCGGCGATGCGAGGTGTGCTGGACGCGCTGGTCGACGAACCGGTGTCGTTCGTGAACGCGCCGAGCGTCGCCGAGGAGCGGGGCCTCGACGTCAAAGAACTCAAGGGCGGATCGACGGAGCACGAGAGCGTGCTGACGCTGCGCTGTGCCGATCGATCCGTCGCCGGCACGTTGAGTGGGTTGCGACGTGAGGCACGCATCACTTCGATCGACGGCATCAGCTGCGAAGTGCCACCGGCGAAGAACCTCTTCGTCGTGCGCAACGACGACCGTGTCGGGATGCTGGCGCTGGTCACCGCGGCGATGCGCGACGCCAACATCAACGTGTCCAACATGCACCTCGGGCGTTCGAGCGACGGCTCGGCGGCGCTCATGGTGTTGGCGACCGATGCGCCGGTGCCGGCCGCCGTAGTCGACGCGTTGCGCGGCCAGGGCGGCATCCTCGACGCCCGCAGCGTCTCCGCGTAATTGCGACTTTCTGCGTCCTAGGGCCGCGAGGCGCGCCCTAAAGCGCAGAAAGTCAGCGCTGGGCTTCGTTGAACCCGCCGCGGCGGGCGGCGCCTTCCGACGCGTAGCAGCGGTCGGGCTTGCTGTTCTCGTAGCCCGGCATCCCGGGGCGGCGGTACACGCGGCTGCCGAGCTTCACCTTGATCGGATGCGACGTAGGGCAGATACTGCCGACGGGTTCGACCCACGACACCATCGCCGCCCGCGAAGCGGCGGGTGAAGCGTCGACGGGAACCTTCCGGTTGGCGCGCACCGGCCGCGGGTCGCGCTTCTCGCCGAGATCGGCCCGTAGCGGTTCGCCGCGGCGGCGCTTCTTCGCCGGCGCCTTCGCCTCTTGAACCGGCGGCGGCGGCGTCTCAACTTGCGGCGTCGGCTCGGGCTCCGGTTCCGGTTCCGGTTCCGGCACTGGCTCGGGTTCCGGTTCCGGTTCCGGTTCTGGCACTGGCTCTGGTTCCGGTTCCGGCTCCGGCTCCGGTTCCGGTTCCGGTTCCGGCTCGGGTTCCGGTTCCGGTTCCGGTTCCGGCACTGGCTCTGGTTCCGGTTCCGGTTCCGGTTCCGGTTCCGGTTCCGGTTCGGGTTCCGGCTCGGGCTCGGGTTCCGGTTCCGGTTCCGGCTCCGGTTCCGGTTCCGGCTCTGGCTCGGCTTCTTGTGTCACCAGGACGGGGTCTTGTCCTTGTGGTGACACAAGAAGGGGCTCTTCTTGCTTTTGGCTCTCGAGCAGCTTCTTCAGGACGAGCGCGATGACGACGAGGATTCCGAGTCGCCAGGTGAACTTCGTGGTGCGCCGGACCATGGGAGTCCTAGAACACGCCTACGGCGATGAACGCACCGGTGGCGGAGGTGAAGGTCGGGAATGCCGCCTTCTCGTTACCGGCGTTGATGTCGAACTGCTGCACCGCGGGGTTACCGATCGCTCTGGAAACGAGGAACAAGTCGTTTGCCTTGCTGCCCGCCTCACCGACTGCCGGCACTGCTCCTTGCGTGCCGCCACCGGCGATGAACTCGGGCCCGCTCAGCGCACCGGTCTGGTTGAGCACCCGCACATGGCGCCCACCGCCGGCGCCGGCGCCGGTTACCACGTAGGGCTGGCTCGCCTTCCCGGCAGCGACGTACACGCCGCCAGCGAAGCCCGGCGCGTAGGCGAAGAACTCGCCAATCGGGCCGGCGGCGAAACCCCTGACGTCAGGGAAGATCCGCACGTGCGGGCCGCCGCCCGGACCGGCGGCAGCCACGATGTCGTCCTTGCCGTCACCGTTGAAGTCCCACGACGCCACGCGGACACCGCCGGCAAACGTCTGGTCGAAGGCGTAGATCGACAGCAGCTCGGCGCCCGGCTGACCGAGCTTGGTGCCGTCGAAGGCCTTGATATGGGGCCCGCCGCCGGCGTCGGCGCCGGTAATCACGTCGGCGAAGCCGTCGTTGTTCACGTCACCGCTGGCGACGAAGACGCCGCCCGCAAAACCGATCGGGTAGGCGAAGAACTCGGCGAGCAGCGACGGAGTCGGCCCAGCGTCCTTACCGGAGAAGACCTTGATGTGCGGGCCGCCGCCGGGACCCGGCGCGGTGATGATGTCGTCGAAGTTGTCGTTGTTGACGTCGCCGGTCGCCACGCGGACGCCGCCGTTGAACGAAGCGCCGTAAGCGAAGAACGAGAACACCACCTGGTCGACGTTGCTCGCCTTTTTGGCGAGGACGTGCGGTCCGCCGCCCTGGCCGGCGCCGATGACGACTTCCGCGGCGCTGACGCGCTGCACGGGGATGGTCGTGCTGGTCGTAGTGGTCGACCCTGGCGTCGTCGTCGACGTGGTTGTTGTGGGGCCGGCCGTTGTGGTGGTCGTCGCCGCCGCGGCTTCGACGTCGATGCCTTCGACCGTATCCGAGGGAGTCGTCGTGAGCGAGCTATCAGTCGCGGTGAAGTCGCGGTTGTTGCCGGCGCTCGTCCACGTCAGCGCGAAGTTCTTGGTCGCGTTGTCGCCCGGGACGAACGTGTACTGCTTCTCGTTGCCCGCCCCATCGTTGGGCGAGATGGTGAAACAGTTGGCGCACGGCGCGGACGTGAACACCACCGTGCCTTCGTAAGTATTGGGGTTCGTCTGGTTAGCGTTGTTCTTCACGACGACGACGATCGAGTCGGCGACGCCAACGGTCGAGCCGAAGGCGACGTCTTGCAGGTCGAGGCGCTTCGGTGCGTTGGACACCACGTTGATGCCACTGACCGAGTCGGGCGTGAGCGAGCCGGAGGCCACCGTCAACGTGCGCGGCGCGCCGACCGCCGCCTCAGTCCAGCGCAAGTACAGCGTCTTGTTTCCCCGGTCGAGGTCGAAGGGCCCGGACGTGAACTGGTTGTTCGGCAGCGGCGAAGACATATCGGCGTTCGTGCTGACTGCGAAGCACGGATCGCAGGTCGACGTGAAACTCATCGTGCTCGTGAAGTTGCTGTCGATCTGGCCGCTGCCGTCCTGGGCCTGCACAATGATCTGATCGATGCCGTTGTTGTCAGAGCGGTTCGCCGTCATCGTCGTGTCGACGTTCTGCAGCACGAGTTTCGTCGCCGCCGCGGCGTGCACCGGCATGCCGGGTACGAACGTGGCTGCGACCCCCAAAACGGTGACGAGCGCCCAGAGGCGCGATTTCCGCGACGAAAACGTGATCAAGCTGCGCATGGCGGACGAACCTACCCCGGCGAGTGACCCTGTATGAAGGCGCGGAGCGAGTCCGGATGCCAACTGGCGGGTTTGGGTAGTCTCGGGCGATGTCGCAACGAGTTGTAAATCTCCCGAAATCCCGCGTCTTGGCGGTACTGCTCGGGAGCGCGCTCGCTTTCACCGTGCTCGCCGTGATGCCGAACGCCATTAGCCCCGCGGGCGCGGCTGTCCAGTGCAACCCGGGGCCGTTGCCCACCACGACGACTTCGACGACGACCACGTCAACAACAACGACGACTATTCCGACAACGACCACGTCGACCTCCACCACCACCACGTCGACTTCCACGACGACCACATCGACGTCCACCACGACCACATCAACGTCCACGACGACTACGACCGAACCGCCGACGTCGACCACGGAGGATTCGACGAGCACGACCGCAGACACCACCCTCTCGGCACAGTCCGTTGACGCGCAGGCCACGCGCACGGCTGGACCGGTCACCGTCATGGGAGCGCGCGCCGGTGGCGGCCCGCACGTCAAGGTCTTCGACGGCGCTACCTACATCGGCTCGTTCTACGCCTACAACCCCGCGTTCGGTGGCGGCGTCTCCGTCGCCGCCGGTGACATCAACGGGGACGGCTACGACGACATCATCACGGGCGCCGGTCCCGGCGGCGGTCCGCACGTCAAGGTCTTCGACGGCGCGACGGTCCCCAACGGCGATCCCACGGTCATCGCCAGCTTCTACGCCTACGCCGCCAACTTCACCGGTGGCGTCACGGTGGCCGTCGGTGACTTCACCGGCGACACCAAGCTCGACATCGTGACTGGCGTCGGCCCCGGCGGCGGCCCGCACGTCCGGGTCTTCGACGGCGCGTCCGCGTTGGCCGGCACCCCCGGTCTGGTCGGCGAGTTCTACGCCTACGCCGAGAACTTCGCCGGCGGCGTCTCCGTCGCCGCGGGCGACATGGGCGGCAGCGACACGACGGCCGAGGTCGTCACCGGCGCCGGCCCCGGCGGCGGCCCGCACGTCAAGATTCGCGAGGCGAACGGGACGTCAATGTCAGGCCTGGCCAATCCGAACGGCTTCTTCGCCTTCGCCCCCGACGACACGGTGGGCGTCAACGTGGCCGCCAACTGCAACGGCGGCATCGCCCGCATCGGCGTCAGCGCCGAGGCGATCGAGCCGGCGTTCGCGCTGTTCAGTCCCAACGGAGCCATCCGTGACAGCGTCAACGACGTGGCGGACTTCGCCGGCCTCACCGGCGCCAGCATTGCGCTCGGCACGCTCGACGCGGCGCAGAGCCCGCCGGTGCAGATTGCGCTCGGCCAGACTCGTCTCGGGTCCCAGGTCGAGCAGTTCGACATCACGCCGCTAGAGACCATCGCCGTGTTCAGCCCGTACGCCGGGTTTGCCGGTGGCGCCAACGTCGCTATCGGCAAGCTGTAGCCGTTAGCTAACGCTTGGCAGGTAAGCCTTCCGGGTGGACTCGTAGGCGCTGATCGACTCCGCGTGGCGCAACGTCAAGCCGATGTCGTCGAGGCCTTCGAGCAAGCGCATGCGCGTGAAGTCGTCGAGCGGGAACTGCTCTTCGATGCCGGCGCTGAGACAACCGACAGTGCGCGAGTCGATGTCGACAATCAACTCGAGGGTCGGGTCGGCTTGCACCGCTTTCATGAGTGCGGCGCCGGTTTCAGCGGAGACCTGCACGGGCACGAGCCCCGCCTTGGTGGCGTTGTTGCGGAAAATGTCGCCGAAGCGCGGCGAGATCACGGCCTTGAAGCCGTAGTCGGTCAGCGCCCACACGGCGTGCTCGCGTGACGAGCCCGTTCCGAAGTTCGGGCCGGCGATGAGGATCGTGGCGTCCTCGTAGGCCTTGTCGTTGAGCGGGAACGTGGCGTCTTTGCGCCACGCGCCGAAGAGCCCTTCGCCGAAACCCGTCCGCTCGACGCGCTTGAGCCACTCCGCGGGAATGATCTGATCGGTGTCTACGTCGCTGCGGTCCAGCGGGATCGCCGTGCCGGTAATCGTTCGTATGGGTTCCATCAAAGATCCTTGGGGTTGGCGAAGTGGCCGGCGACGGCGGTGGCGGCGGCGACGGCGGGGGAGACGAGGTGCGTGCGGCCGCCCGGACCCTGCCGACCTTCGAAGTTGCGGTTCGACGTGGACGCGGCGCGCTCGCCCGGCGCCAACTTGTCGGGGTTCATGGCTAGGCACATCGAACAACCCGCACCGCGCCACTCGAAGCCGGAAGCGAGGAAGATCTTGTCGAGCCCCTCGGCTTCGGCGGCCTGCTTGACCTGTTCGGAGCCCGGCACGACCAGCGCCCGCATGCCCGTGGCGACACGGCGCCCGTCGAGCACCGCGGCCGCGGCGCGCAGGTCTTCGATGCGAGCGTTGGTACAGCTGCCGATGAACACCGTGTCGACCTTCACGTCGGTCATCGGTGTGTCTTCGGTGAGGCCCATGTACTCGAGGGCGCGCGCCGCGGCGTTGCGGGCGATGGGATCCGTGAAGGACTCCGGCGTCGGCACGCGTCCCGACAGCGGTACGACCTGTCCCGGGTTCGTGCCCCACGTGACGTGCGGTTCGATCGCCGCGGCGTCGAGTTCGACGGTCTTGTCGAACGTCGCGTCGTCGTCGGTGCGCAGCGTGCGCCAGTCGTCGAGCGCCGCTTCCCAGTCCTTGCCCTTCGGCGCGTGCCGCCGGCCCTCGAGATAGGCGAAGGTCGTGTCGTCGGGCGCGACGAGCCCGGCGCGGGCGCCCGCCTCGATGCTCATGTTGCACAGCGTCATGCGGCCCTCCATGGAGAGGGCGCGGATGGCCGAGCCGCGGTACTCGATGACCGACCCGATGCCGCCGCCGGTGTCGAGCCGCCCAATGATGGCCAGTGTCACGTCCTTGGCCGACACGCCGAGCGGCAAGTCACCCTCGACGACGACCGCCATCGTGCCGGGCTTGCGCTGGGGCAGGACCTGGGTCGCCAGGACGTGCTCCACCTCGCTGGTGCCGATGCCGAAGGCGAGCGCGCCGAAGGCGCCATGGGTGGAGGTGTGACTGTCGCCGCACACGATGGTCATGCCCGGCTGGGTCAGGCCCTGCTCGGGGCCGATGATGTGGACGATGCCGGCGTCCTTGTGACCCATCGGGTACAAGGTGATGCCGAACTCCTGGCAGTTCTCGGCCAGCACCTCCATCTGCCGCGCGCTGATCGGGTCCTTCACGGGTTCGAGCAGATTCGTGGTGGGGACGTTGTGATCCATCGTCGCCAAGCTGAGGTCCGGGCGACGGACGGAGCGCCCGCTCAGGCGGAGGCCGTCGAACGCCTGGGGAGACGTGACCTCGTGGATCAGGTGCAGGTCGATGAACAGCAGGTCGGGCTCGTCGGGCGCCGAGTGCACGACGTGGCGTTCCCACACCTTCTCGCTCAGAGTTTGGGGCATCTGGACAGTCTCACAATCTGGGATTACAGTCCTGCTTTGTGGAACGGATAGTAACTGGCGTGGGGGTCCTCGACAAGTCGGTGGCGGTCCTCGACGCTCTCGCGTCGGGGCCGCTTGCCCTCGGTGAGCTCGCACCTGCAGCTGGCCTGCCCAGAGCGACGGCGCATCGCCTGGCCGTGGCCTTGGAGGCGCACGGCTTCGTCGACCGCGACAACGAGGGCCGGTTCGTGCTCGGGCCGCGCGTGGTCGGCAGCGATCTCGTCACCGTGGCCGCGCCGATCGTCGCGGCGCTGCGCGATCGCACGGGCGAGAGCGCGCAGCTGTACGTGCGCCGCGGAGACGAGCGGGTGTGCGTGCTCGCCGCCGAATCGCCGCACTCGCTGCGCACGATCGTGGCCGTCGGCTCCGTGCTTCCGCTGACGCGCGGCTCCGCGGGCCGGATCCTCGACGGCGAACAGACGCCGACCGGCTGGGTGGCAAGCGTGGAGGAGCGCGAAGCGGGAGTCGCGTCGGTCAGCGCCGGCGTCATGAATCACGGCGAGATCGTGGCGGCCGTGTCGGTCTCCGGGCCGGTCGACCGCCTCGGCCGGTCGCCGGGTCGCAAACACGGTGACGATGTGCGTGCCGCGGCGCACGACATCGAGCGCGCCCTTCGCCGGGCGTGAACGACGTAACGCCCGCGCGCGCGATCGACCGGCGTCTGCTCGCCCTCGCCGTCCCATCGCTGTTCACGCTGGCGGCGGAACCGCTCTACGTCCTGGCCGACACCGCCATCGTCGGCCACATCAGCACGCAGGCGCTCGGCGGGCTCGGTCTGGCGTCGATCGTGCTCACGATGTCGTCAGCCATGTGCAACGTGTTGACGTGGTGGACGACCAGCCGCGTCGGTTACCTGCGCGGTGCCGGCGACGACGCCGGGGTGCGCCGCGTGGCCGCGACGGTGTTGGGGCTCGCCGTTGCGTTGGGCACAGCATTGATCGTCGTGCTGGCGTTCGGGGCGTCACCGATCGTGCGCGTCCTCGGCGGCGAAGGCCAAGTCCATCGCGACGCCGTGACCTATCTGCGTATCGGCGTGCTGGGTCTACCGGCGTTGCTGCTCGCATGGGCGGGCATGGGCGTGTCGCGCGGCGAGGGCGATACGCGCAGCCCTCTCGTGGTGATCGTCGCGTCGAACGTCGCCAACCTCATTCTCGAGGTGTGGTTTGTGTACGGGTTGGACTGGGGCATCGCCGGATCGGCGTGGGGCACGGTCGTCGCGCAGTGGGGCGGCGGGTTGGTGTTCGCCTGGCGACTGTGGAAGCGCAGCGCCGGCGCCCGGCCCGACCGCGGCGAGGTGCGCGAGATCGCGCACGTGAGCGTCAACCTGATCGTGCGCACGGGCGCGCTGGTGGCGGCGCTGACCATCGCGTCGGCGGTGGCGGCGCGCATCAACACGGTTTCGCTAGCGGCGCATCAAGTGATCGGCCAACTCAACTTGTTCTCGGCGCTGGTGCTCGACGCCGTCGCTATCGCCGCCCAGGCGCTGATCGCCGAAGCAGCCGGCGCTCGCGACAACGCGCGGCTGCGCCTCGTTGTCCGGCGTTCGGCGTGGTTCACGCTCTACGTCGGGGTCGTCTTGGCCGCCGTGATGGTGGTGGGGGCCAGAGCCATCCCGAACCTGTTCACCGACGATCGCGCCGTGGTCGATGTCGCCGCCGCCGTCATGCCCGTGCTGGCGCTGATGCAGTTCCCCGCCGGCGTTGCCTACCTGCTCGACGGCGTCCTCATGGGCAACAACGACTTCGCCACGGCGCGGCGCTCGACACTCAGCGGCCTGGCGGCCTTCGCCATCCCGGCGACCATGGTCCTGGTCCGCCCGTCACTGGGCCTGCGGGTGTTGTGGCTGGGCCTCGTGGCGTGGGCTTTGGGGCGCGCGCTGGTGAACGCGACCGGATTACGCGCAATCCGCGCCACACTGGACACATGACGCGGCTTCGGCGGGCGGCGCGCTGGGGCGCGGTGGCGACGGTGGCGATGGCCACTCTGACGGCGTGCGGTTCAAACGGACACGAACTCGAGGCCGACGGTCCGCCCGACTCGCGCAATCCGCGGTTTCCATCGGCGGTTGTTTCCACGACCACGCCGGGGGTGACGACGCCGTTCGGTCAGCCGGTGCGCGGCGCTACCACCTCGACGACGCGTAAGTCGTCGAGCGGAACCGCGCCGGCGACGACACCGACCTCGACACCCAGCGGGCCCGGCAAGCCGGCAGACACGCCCTTGCCCGTGGCTCGCACCGGCGTCGCCGGGACGGCCTGGCAGGGCCTCGTGGTGGTGGCCGGCGGGACGGGCTCGACCGGCAGCGCGTCTGTGCGGGTGGACGCCTTCGACCCGAAGACGGGCGCGTGGTCGCGCGGCCCTAACTTGCCGGTGGCGCTGCACGACGCCTCGCTGGCGGTGCTGGGCGAGGACCTGTGGGTCGTCGGTGGCTTCGTTCGCGAAGGCGACCAGTCGGTCGCGCAGTCGGCCACGTACTTCTTCCACCCCGGCGACACGGCGTGGCACGAAGGGCCGGCGCTGCACACGGCGCGGGGCGGCGCCGCCGCCGCGACGCTCGGCAACTTCCTGCTGGTGCTCGGCGGGCAGACCACCGACCGGGGGTTCCTCGACAGCGTCGAAGTACTGGCCTCCGGCGCCACGTTGTGGAAGGACACCGCGCCGCTCTCGAAGGGTCGCGCGTTCGCATCCGCGCTCGCCATGAACGGCCGCATCTATGCGGTGGGTGGAAAGACTGCATCGGACTCGGCCACCGACACCGTCGAATCGTGGCGCGGCGGTGCGACGGCCTGGCGGATCGAGTCGCGCCTCGACACGGCACGAGCAGGTGCGGCGGGTGCCGGAACGTGCGTGGCCGGCGGCGAGAATCCCGAGGGCACGGCGGCCACGATCGAGTGTTACGGCACCGGCTTCTGGGTCCTCAACGGGCAGATGCGCGTTCCCCGTCGCGGCCTCGCCGCCGTCGCCCTCCACGGATGGCTGCACTTGGTTGGCGGATCGACAGCTGGTGACGCCGTGACCAACACCCACGAAGTCATCGCGCTGGGGTAAACGCCGGCTCGATTAGCCGAGTTCGACGATCTCCACGCGCATCGTCGCTCCGGTAGGTGTTTGGTACTCGACTACGTCGCCGACCTTGTGGTCGATGAGTGCCTTGCCCATCGGTGAATCGGGCGACGCCACCTCGACGCCGTCGCGGCGCTCTTCGATCGAGCCGATGAGGTACTGCTCGACATCTTCGTCGCCCTCGTAGCGAATGCCGACGACCGAGCCGGTGATCACCACGTCGCTCGATGCGGCTTCGACGATCTCGGCGCGGTCGAGCAGCGCCTCGAGCTTGCGGATGCGGGCCTCCATGTGGCCCTGGGCGTCCTTGGCGGCGTGGTAGTCGCCGTTCTCCGACAGGTCGCCGAGGGCGCGGGCGGCTTCGATCGCTTGCGCGATGTTGACGCGGCCGACCCCGGTGAGTTCTTCGAGTTCGGCGGAGAGCCGTTCGTACGCTTCGCGGGAGAGCTGGGATGGCATGGGGCCACGAGATTACAACTCGTGTCAAAACGGTTTAGACTCGTGGCGTGGCACCGACAGCGGTTTATGAATACGTAGCGATTATCACGTAGCGCTTCTGCGACCATCGCAGAAGCGCTTCACCGTCCCCTTTCGAGGAGGACGGTTTTTTCATTTCTAGGAGAGGTTTTCGTGGCACACCGAGTGGCGGTAATCCAGGGTGACGGGATCGGCCCCGACATCACCGCGGCCGCGCTCAAGGTCGTCGCCGCTGCGGGAGTCGCGCTCGACACAACGATGTTCGACGTCGGTGCCGACCGGTTCTTGCGCGACGGCCACGTCCTCGACGACGACGACGTCGCCGCGCTGCGCGGCCACGACGCCATCCTCAAGGGCCCGCTGGGTCCGCCGATTGGCGACACCAAGATCCCCGGCGGCACCATCGAACGCGGAATCATCTTGAAGATCCGGTTCGCACTCGATCAGTACATCAACCTGCGTCCGTTCGCGGGCAAGGGGCTCGATTTCGTCGTGGTGCGCGAGAACACCGAAGGCAGCTACGCCGGCGAGGGCGGGTTCCTGCGCAAGGCCACGCCGCAAGAGATCGCGACGCAGGGTTCGGTCAACACGCGTCACGGTGTCGAGCGCTGCGTTCGCTACGCGTTCGACCTCGCGCGCGAACGGGAGCGCAAGCACCTCACGCTGGTGCACAAGACCAACGTCCTCACCTTCGCGGGCGATCTGTGGCAGCGCACGTTCAACGAGGTCGCCGCCGAGTATCCCGATGTGGCGACGGCGTACAACCACGTCGACGCCAGCTGCATCTACATGGTCGAGGACCCGGGCCGCTACGACGTGGTGGTCACCGACAACCTGTTCGGCGACATCCTCACCGACCTCGCCGGCGCCGTCGTCGGCGGCGTGGGACTCGCGGGCACGGGCAACCTGAATCCCGATCGCACCAGCCCGTCGATGTTCGAGCCGGTGCACGGCTCGGCTCACGACGCGCTGGGCACCGACAAGGTCAACGCCACCGCCCAGATAAAGGCGGCGGCGATGATGCTCGAGTTTCTCGGCGAGACCGAAGCGGGTGCGCGGATCCGCAAAGCCGTCGACGCCGTTCTGGCAACCAACCCCGTTCCGTCCACCATTGGCGACGCCGTCGCCGCCGCCCTGTAGGAGACCGCTATGCCGATTACCCCGTCAAAGAAGATCTGGATGGACGGCGAGCTCGTCGATTGGGCGGACGCCAAGATCCACATCCTCACGCACACGCTGCACTACGGCATGGGCGTGTTCGAGGGCATCCGCGCGTACAGCACCGCGCAGGGCCCCGCGGTCTTCCGCCTGACCGATCACATCGTGCGGTTGCACGACTCGGCGCAGATCCTCGGGATGGAGATTCCGTTCACGGTCGACGAGTTGATCGAGGCGACCAAGCAGACCGTCGACGTCAACGAGCTCGACGAGTGCTACATCCGGCCCATCGCCTACCTCGGTTACGGCGAGATGGGTCTCAACCCCATGCCGTGTCAAGTGAACGTCTCCATCGCGGTGTGGCCGTGGGGCTCGTACCTCGGCGAGGAAGCCCTCGTGCACGGCACGAAGATGAAGATCAGTTCGTGGCAGCGGCACGACCCGAACGCCATGCCGCCGGCAGCGAAGATCACCGGGATGTACGTCAACTCGTCACTGGCCAAGGTCGAGGCGCTGCGCGCGGGCTACGACGAGGCGATCCTGCTGTCGCCCCAGGGCTACGTGTCGGAGTGCACGGGCGAGAACATCTTCATTATCAAGAAGGGCCAGATCATCACGCCGCCCGTGTCGGCGGGCGCCCTCGAAGGGATCACCCAGAGCTCGATATTCACGATCGCCCGCGACCTTGGCTACGAGCTCACCGTCGGCAACATCCTGCGCTCGGATCTCTACACGTGCGACGAGGCGTTCGTCACCGGCACGGCTGCCGAGGTGGTGCCGATCCATTCGGTCGACGACCGCGTCATCGGCGAGCGCGGTCCGATTACCACCGCCATCCAGGCGGCGTACTTCGCCGCGGTGCACGGCGAGACCGACCGCTACAAGGATTGGAACGAACATGTCCGGTGACCGCGGTAGTTCCGGCGTATCGCTCCCGGCGTCGGTAGAGATCTACGACACGACGCTGCGCGACGGCGCGCAACTCGAAGGAATCTCGCTCACCGTCGACGACAAGCTTCGCATCGCCGAGCAGCTCGACTGGTTGGGCGTGCACTTCATCGAAGGCGGCTGGCCCGGCTCCAACGCCAAAGACGACGAGTTCTTCCGCCGCGTCCGCACCGAGCTGAAGCTCGACACGTCGCAGATGGTGGCGTTCGGTTCGACGCGTCGCAAGGCCGGCAAAGTCGACAGCGACGACACGCTGCGCCACCTGATCGAGGCGGGCACCGAGACGGTGTGCATTGTCGGCAAGTCGAGCGAGTACCACGTGGTGCACGCGCTCGAAGCCGATCTCGACGAAGGCGTCGCCATGGTGGCGGACTCCGTGGAGTTCCTCAAGCGCTCCGGCCTGCGGGTGATGCTCGACGCCGAGCACTTCTTCGACGGCTTCCGCGACAACCCCGAATTCACGCTGCGCGTGCTCGAGGGCGCGGTCATGAAGGGCGCCACCCACCTCGTGCTGTGCGACACCAACGGCGGGTCACTGCCCTCCGACGTCGAAGTGGCCGTGACCGCGGTGGTCAACCACTTCAAGGACGACGTGATCGTCGGCGTGCACCTGCACGACGACGCCGGCTGCGGCGTCGCCAACGCGCTGGCCGGTGTGCGCGCCGGTGCGCGTCAGGTGCAAGGCACCATCAACGGCTACGGCGAGCGCACCGGCAACTGCAACCTCACCACGATCATCCCGAACCTCACGTTGAAGATGGGCGTCGAGACGATCCCGCGCGACCGGCTGGAGCGGCTGACGCCGGTCAGCCATCACGTGGCCGAGCTGGTCAACATGCCGCTGCATCCGCAGTCGCCGTACGTCGGCCAGTCCGCCTTCGCCCACAAGGCGGGGCTGCACACCTCGGCAATCGCCAAGCGTCCCGACGCCTACGAACACGTGTCACCCGCGGCGGTCGGCAACGGCACGCGCTTCGTCGTCTCGGAACTCGCGGGGAAGTCGACGCTGGTACTCAAGGCCAAGGAGCTCGGCCTCGACCTCGACGGTCCGGCGCTCACCGAAACCATCGACACGTTGAAGCGCCTCGAACACGAGGGCTACCACTTCGAAGCGGCCGACGGCTCGCTGGAGCTGTTGATGCGCCGCGCCGCGGGATGGGAGCAAGAGTTCTTCCGCCTCGAGTCGTTCCGGGTCATCGCCGACGAGCGCGGCGAGGGCGGGTTCTCAACCGAGGCCACCGTCAAGCTGTTCGTCGGCAACACCCGGATCGTGGAGACGCGGGAAGGCGACGGCCCCGTCAGCGCGCTCGACAACGCGGTTCGCGCGGCGATCGGCGAGCTGCATCCGTCGCTGTCGAAGGTCCACCTCACCGACTACAAGGTGCGCATCCTCGACAGCAACAAGGGCACCGGTGCGGTCACCCGGGTCCTGCTCGACTCGACCAACGGCGAGATCTCCTGGTCCACGATCGGTGTGTCCGAGAACATCATCGAGGCGTCGTGGCAGGCGCTCAGCGATTCGATCGTCTTCGGGCTGCTCCACACGGAGTAGAGCCCGTCGCAGAGGTCACGGGGTTACGACGAAGGCGTCGACCACAACTCGGGTCGACGGCGACGACGCGTGCTTGGTGCCGAGCGCTTTCACAACCACGGTGTGCGGTCCGCGGGCGAGCCCGGCGAAGGACTTCACAACTCTCCAAGCGGTCGTCTTGGCATAGAGATCGACCGTGCCCTTGGCGACGCCGTCGATCGTCACCGTCGCCTTGCCGAACGGTCCGGTCGCCGTGACCCAGTCGACGCGTGTGCCGACGAACGAAAAGCTTGCGGTCCGGTTTGCCGCCGCGTTCCAGTGGTAGCTGCCGCCGCTGGCTGCGGACGCTGAACTGCGGCGCCAACCATCGAAGCTGATCTGGCCGCCGTTGTCCTGCATCGTGTTCCCGCCGGCGACGAACGCGTCGACGTCGACAGCGGTTCCAGTGGACGCGGCGTTGGCCGTGCCCACGACCTTGATCACCATCTGGTGGGACCTGGACGCGAGGTTGCCGAAGGTGACGGGCGCTTGTGCTTGGAGCGAACTGGCGTAGAGGTCGACGGTTCCCTTGTTGATGCCGTCGATGGTGACCGTGGCGCGCCCCTGGGCCGGGCCTTTTCGCGTCAGCCACGTGATCGAGCGTCCGTTGAACCCGACCTGCGCGGTGCTGTTCGCCAGGCCGCTCGTGCGCCGGGTGCCGCCGCTCGACGCCGGATCGGCGATCCCGCTCCACCCTCCGTAGGAAACCGTCACCGCATCGTTCTGGATCCAGGCCGGCGTCGGCGCGGGTTCCGTCATCGCCCTCGCGGGCAGCGAGCGGACGCTGGTGTTGCCCGCGCCGTCGAGCGCGACGACGGTGTAGGTGTAGGTCCTGCCCGGCGCCAGTTCGGTGTCGACGAAGGGCGGTGCCTCCTTCGCTCCGACTTTGACGCCGTCGCGGTACACGAGGTAGCAGCCCACGGCGATGTCGTCGCTGGCGCGCTCCCAGTCGACCGTGAGAGTTGTGCGCGACGGTGCCTCTACGTGCACGCCGCGCGGGCTCGCCGGAGGAGTCGTGTCTGCGGGCAGTAGTTGTTCGAGCGCGCGGTCATACGCCCGCACGCTCTCGAAGTTGAACCGGGCGTAGTTGTCGGACTCTTCGTTCGGCTCACTGGTGGGCAGTTCGACCGCCTCGGCGCCGACTGAGCGGGCCCAGTCCAAGGTCGCGCAGAGGCTGCCGACCTTGCGCAGTACCGCGGTCTGGAATGTGATCGGTGCGCCGGAGGCCTGCATGTGGGCGTACATCGCCCGATAGTCGCTCCCGAGGTTGGCGTCCCGGATCGAGTTGTTCTCCATCGTGCAGCGCGCGCCCAGACTCGTCACGCAGTAATCGAGCAGGTCCTCGGTGAACTGTTCGTCGACTCGCCACGACCCGTCGGCATTGATCTGTTGGTACGGGTTAACCGCCAAGCTGCTGTGCGTGGTCGACCAGACTTGGTGCGCATCGATGGCGCCGCGCTGGCACGCGTGGTCATCCGCCACGTTGAACCCGGCGGCGAGCAGTTGCGAGCGCGTGAAGTCACTGGCGGCACCGCGCAGCAGCGGCTCGGCGTAGGTCGTCATACAACCGGAGACCGTGACCTCGCGGAGCTCGGGTACGTGGTCGTACCTTTCGGCCAACTTCGTCATCAACTCGCCGTAGGCGAGTTTGAGGTCGGGCGTCCAGAAGCGGCCGATGGTGCTGGCGACATCGTCGACCGGTTCGACGATGTCGATCGGATCACCGCCGAGGCTCTTCGCCCAGTCGGGCGCCCCGCGGCCCGCGTAGATGCGCAACTTGACCGTGAGGCCGAGGTCTGGCTGACGGCTGTTGATCTGGCGCGCCGCGTAGAGCGCGGCATCGATCGGATTGTCCGGCGCGATCGGACCGGCCTGGGTCGGTTGCAGCTCGGCCCAGTCGACGCGCAGGACGCGGGCGTTCACGGTGGGGCGCCACAACTCTGGGGCGATGGCAAACCTGTCGACGAGGCCACGCAGCGGCGGCTTGAGGCGCGCCGGTGCGCCGCTGTCGACGCTGAAGCCGCCGGCGCTGAAGTCGAGTGCGTGTGCGGCCGGCGCGTCAGCGTCGGCGGGTGACGTGAGGATGATTCCGTCGAAGAAGTACGTCGCGACGTTCGCGGTGTCGTCGGTGAGAACGACGGAGTCGAGACGGTACGGCCCGGTCGGCCAGTCGTTGGCCACGACCCCGGTCGCTGGACCCGTGCCGTCGCCCGTGATGGCACGGTCGTGGCCGAGCGGGTCCGTTACGTGGAACACCACCGACGTGACGGCTCCGTCGTCGGTGGCCGCGTAGGAGAAGGTGACCGGTGATGCGGCGGCGATCACGCCCGGTGTCTCCAGCACGAAGCTTTCGAGCTGCGGCGTGGAGACCGCCGCGGCGCGGACACCGGCCGGGAAGAGCGCCGCCGCCGTGAGGAGCAGGCCCGCGGCAACGAGTCGTCGATGCCCGTACCTCACCACCACACCGTACGGCCCGACCCGTCGAGACAGGTCAGCTTCGCCTAAGTTTTTTCCGACATGGCTCAGCCCGAATTCGTTCCTGTCCCCGTTCTCGACGAAGTGCGTGCCGCGGAGAAGGTCCCGCCGGCGGGACAATGGGTGGCGTCGCGGCCGGGAGAGGTCGTCGGCAACCCCATGCCCGAGGGCGACGGGTTCGGCTCACAGGGCCCGGATCAGGGCTACGCGCTGTTCCTGGCGAAGCGGTTCGCCGACAAGCTGGAGTTGGTCGCCGGGGAGCACAAGGCCGACGTCATCGCCGGTTGCCTGGGCGTGGCCACGAAGCGGGCGTCGATCTTCGGACGGGGGCCGGTGGTCTACGACCTCGAGATTGCGTTCACGGTGTGGGGTTACCTCGGCGGCGCTCCGACGGGTGTCGTGCAGAAGCGCTGCGAACTGTTTGCCGAAGCGGCGCACCACTACTGGAAGCGGCGGGCGATCGCCGACGCCGTCCCCGAGTCGACGCTGCGAATGAACCCGGCGATGGTGCGCGCCGCCATGGCCAGCGGCACGGAGTTGCTCTCGCTATAGACCCAGGGACTTGCCGATGATCTCTTTCATGATCTCGGTGGTGCCGCCGTAGATCGTGGTGATGCGGGCGTCGGTGTAGGCGCGGGCGATGGGGTACTCGACCATGTAGCCGTAGCCGCCGTGCAGCTGGAGGCACCGGTCGACCGTGCGCTTCTGGAACTCGGTGCACCACCACTTGGCCATGGCCGCTTCTTCGGCGGTCAACGAGTTGGTGTTCAGCGCCATGATGCAGCGGTCGATGAAGCTCTGCGCGATCTCGAGTTCGGTGGCTATCTCGGCGAGCACGAACCGCGAGTTCTGGAATGTGCCGATCGGTTGGCCGAACGCCTTGCGCTCCTTCACGTAGTCGAGCGTCCACCCGAGCGCCGCCCGCGAAGCGGACACGGCGGCGGCGGCGATCGACAAGCGTTCCTGCGGCAGGTTGTGCACGAGGTGGATGAAGCCGTCGCCCTCGTTGGGTCCGACCAGGTTCGCCACGGGGACCTGGACGTCGGTGAAGAACAGTTCGGCGGTGTCCTGCGCGTGCTGGCCGATCTTCTCGAGGTTGCGACCGCGCTCGAAGCCCTCCATGCCGCGTTCGAGGATCAGCAGCGACATGCCCTTGTGGCGTTGGGACGGGTCGGTCTTCACGGCGGTGATCACGAGGTCGGCGTTGATGCCGTTCGTGATGAAGGTCTTGGCGCCGTTGACGACGTAGTTGTCGCCGTCGCGGATCGCGGAGGTGGTCATCGACGCCAGGTCCGACCCGATGCCGGGTTCGGTCATGCCGATGGCGGTGATGAGCTTGCCCGACACGATGCCGGGCAGCCATCGCTGCTTCTGCTCCTCGTTGCACAGCTTGAGGAAGTACGGCATGCAAATGTCGTTGTGCAGCAAGATCCCGAGGCCGGCGCCGCCGAGCCCGCGGGCGTGCATCTCTTCTCCGAGCACGAGGTTGTAGCGGAAGTCGGGCACGCCGCCGCCGCCGTACTCCTCGGGCACGTCCATGCCCGAGGAAGCCGTTCTTGCCCGCGCTGAGAAACATCTCGCGCGGCACGATGCCGTCCTGCTCCCACGACTCCGCGTGCGGGACCCACTCGGCGTCGAGCCACCGGGCGACGCTGGAGCGGAACTGCTCGTGTTCGTCGTCGAAAATCTCGCGTTGCATCGGTTCGACAGTAGTTGGCGGCTCAGTCGTCGAAGTCTGGCGGTGGCAGGTCGCGCGGCTGGTCGATCGACGGTGCGGTGCCGAGGCTCCAGACTTCGACCTTCTGCGTGAAGACGATGGACTCCGCGCCGTCACCCCACTCCGCCCGCTGCGCCAGACCCACCAGGTGGCCACGCGCGTCGATCCAAATGTCGGCGTCACCATCCAGGTTCTCCGCCCATGTCGCCATCTCACGAGCCAGCTCGGGAGAGAGTTCGCGCTTGCCGCGGTTCGCGTCGAAGGTCACCCGCACGTGGCGAGTCCCGGCGCCGTGCCGGCGCTCGACGCCGCGGTCCTCGATCCGGCTGACGAATGCTTCGATGATGGCGCGCCGGTCTGCTCCGCGATGCGCGTAGCCCGGTTGGTCGCCACCGAACCTGTGCCCGATCACCCCAAGTTCGGGCACAGGAGAGCCCAAGTCGCCGAAGGCCACGACGGAAGGCCTCGCCCAGTCGCCGCCCTGTCGCACCCACTGCAGCCCGAGGACGCCGGTGTCGTGGTACTTGATCAGGTTCGGATATGGATTCGGGCCCACGGAGATGAACACGTCGACGGTCTGCGGATTGCGGACGTCCTCGTAGGAGGTGATGCGCGCCGTGTAGCGGTTGGCGCGGAAGTCGGCGACCCCCGCGACGCTCGCGATTGGGGCCGTCACAGAGGACTTGGATGGCGCGACCCCATAGTCGATCGAGTAGTTCGCCGTTCGGGTCTGCTCGTCGATTCGGGCCGCAAGCGCGGCGATGACGCGGGCGCGCGTCATCGGCGGCGCCGTGGCAGCGCTGGTGTTGGCGATGGCCAAAACGTCCGCGAGGAGGATGGCCGCGATGCACGCGAAGAGCGCGCGCCTATACGGCATATGTCTCCTATCGGCTTCGAAAGCTGTGGCGTGAGGCTCCTAGGCTCGCGGAGATGAGCGACGTCCGGCCCGTGCGCACACGCTTCTCGCCGTCGCCGACCGGTTACTTCCACGTCGGCGGCGCGCGCAGCGTGCTCTACAACTGGTTCCTGGCGCGCCAATCCGCGGACGGCGTCTTGATCCTGCGCATCGAGGACACGGATCAGGAACGACACGGCGAAGAGCACGTCGACGGGATCCGGCGCGCCATTCGGTGGCTCGGTCTCGACTGGGACGAGGAGCACCGCCAGAGTGAGCGAGCGCCGTTGTACGCCGCGGCCGTCGGGCGCCTGATCGGCGGCGGTCACGCCTACTTCTGTTCTTGTACGCGTGACGAAATCGACGCGCGGAAGCAGGAAGGCGACCCGCAGGGCGGCTACGACAAGTTCTGCCGCGACCGCGGTCTGGTAGCCGCGCCCGGCCTGGCGTTGCGTTTCCGCGTGCCCGAAGGCAGGACGGTCGTGCACGACGCAGTGCGCGGGGACGTCGAGTTCGACCACGCGAACGTCGAGGACTTCGTGATCCAGCGCGGCGACGGCTCGGCGCTGTTCGTCCTCGCCAATACCGTCGACGACATCGGCATGCGCGTCACCCACGTCATCCGCGGCGAGGAGCATCTCCCGAACACGCCGAAGAACATCTTGTTGTGGCACGCGCTTGGTGGGGGAGACCTGCCGACCTTCGGCCACTTGTCCGTAATCGTCGACGAGAAGCGACGCAAGATTTCGAAGCGCCGCGACGGCGACCTGGTCATGCTCGAGAAGTACGCGCTCGAGGGCTATCTGCCGGCCGCGATGAACAACTATCTCGCGCTGCTCGGCTGGTCACCCGGCGACACCGAGATCGTGCCGCTCGAGCAGATGGTGCGCGACTTTCGGCTCGAAGACGTGAATTCGTCGTCGGCGTTCTTCGACGTGAAGAAGCTGCGGGCGTTCAACGGTGAGTACATCCGCGCCCTGTCCGTCGACGAGTTCATCGTTGCGAGCGAGCCGTGGCTCGGCATCGAGGGGTTCAAGCGCGACGTGTTCCACGCCATCGCGTCAGAGGTGCAAACGCGGGTCGAAGTGCTCAGCGACGTGACGGCGATGGTCGACTTCCTCTTCCTCCCCGAGCCGCCCGTCGACGAGGTCGCGTGGGCCAAGGTTATGGGCGCCGACACCTCCGCTCCCATGCTGGATGGATGCATCGCCGCGTTCAAAGAGTGCGAGTGGGACGCGGCCACGCTGCACGGCGTCGTCGAGACGGTTGGCCAGGCCAATGGGCTCAAACTGGGCAAAGCGCAGGCCCCGATCCGCGTCGCGGTCACAGGGCGAACCGTTGGCCCGCCGCTATTCGAATCGCTTGAACTGCTCGGTCGCGACGAATCGCTGCGCCGCCTTACTGTGGCTTGGGAGCGGCGAGCGGGTGCCGACTAAAGTCTCCGGACCACTTCATTCGGGGGTGGTGTAATCGGCAACACAACTGGTTCTGGTCCAGTTATTGGGGGTTCGAGTCCTCCCCCCCGAGCGCTCCATCAGGGTCCCATCGTCTAGAGGCCTAGGACACCACCCTCTCAAGGTGGCGACACGGGTTCGAATCCCGTTGGGACTGCAACAGCAACGTGGTTGCCGCGGCGACGAGGGCCGCCGCGCTCGCGCCGTGCGGTTTGACAAGTTAGAACCGTGGAGTGCCAAACACCGCTGACACGTTTCCGCAGCGGAACGAACGCGCCCGGACGTTCCTGTTCACCGACGTCGTCGGCAGCACTGCACTGTGGGAGCGACCCGGCTCCGTAATGGGCCAGGCGCTCGCCCTGCACGACCGGCTGCTCGCACAGACCTTCGGCGACGAGGGTGGAGCGATCGTCAAACACACCGGCGACGGGTTCATGGTGCAGTTCTCGTCCCCGCGAGCGGCGGTCGACGCAGCCGTGAAGGCGCACCTGGCGCTGGCGGACGCGGCGTGGCCCGAAGGTGCGGTCATCGGTGTTCGCATTGGCTTGCACCACGGCGAGGCTGAGGAGCGCGGCGGTGACTGGTTCGGCACGACGGTCAACACTGCGGCGCGCGTGATGGGCGCGGCGCATGGAGGCCAGGTGCTGGTGTCGTCGACCGTCGTCGACGCGCTCGGTTCCGACGGCTTCGTCGATCTCGGCAGCCATCGCTTCAAGGGCTTGTCGTCGCCGTTGCGCATCTTCCACGTCGACGCGGTCGGGCTCACGCCGGTCGACCAACAGCCACCACCCGCGGCGCTGCCGACCCGAGTCGTGGTGCTACCGGCGACCGAAGGCGAACTGATCGGTCGTGACGGCGACGTGGAGCGGGTGCGATCGATGCTCGCCGAGCGGTCGTGGGTGACGGTGACCGGTCCGGCGGGCATCGGCAAGACGCGGCTCGCCCTCGAAGTGGCCCGCAACGAACTCCCTGACCGGACCGACGGGGCGGTGTTCGTGGCCCTCGGCCGGCCCTCGGTCGTCGACGCCGTGGCCGATGCGCTCGGCCTCGCACGCGCGCCCGAGACGCCCGAAGCGCTCGCGGCGATCGTGGCCGAGCGTGATCTGTTGCTCGTCCTCGACGGCGCTGATCGTCGGATCGACGACGTCCGTGCCCTGGTGCAGGCCGTTCCCGACGGCAGCGCGTGCGGCATCGTGGTCACCTCGGGCGTACGCCTCGGGCTGGACGCGGAGCGCGTCCACGCCGTTGGTCCGCTCGTTGCCGGCGCGTTGACGCTGTTGCGGTCGGCGCTGAACGAGCTGCCGGGCGGATCGACCGTCGACGACGGTGAGGTCGCCGCCGTATGCGATCTGCTCGACGGCAACCCGTTGGCGCTCGAGCTCGCCGCGCGACGGATCAACGAGATCGGCGTGACCGCCTGCATCGAGGAGCTCGACCCCGACGGCACGGGTAGCGCCGACGTCGACGCGATCATCGACCGCACCCTCGACGTACTCGACCCCGACCAGCGCCGGGCGCTGGATGCCGCATCGCAGTTCGACACCACATTTTCCTCACACGCTCTCGCCGCGATGCTCGACCGCCCGGTCGCGTCAACGCGCGGGCAGCTGGCCGGGTTGTCGGCGCTGTCGTTGGTACATCGAACCGACGGTCGCGACGAGCACCGGTTGGCCACGACTGTCCGAGGTAGTCGTCGGAGAGCGCTGTTTGGTTCGGGCGACGGCGCGATGTGGGCCGAAAGCCACGCCCGGTTGGTGTGTGCGTCGGTGGTCGGGCATGCCCCGGCCCTCCGAGGGCGCGACGAGCGCGCCACCCGCGAGGCCATGCGGCCGTTCTTGCCCGAACTGCGTCGCGCCGCGGTCTATCTCTTCGCTCTCGATCCTGCGACGGTGTGGGCGACGTTCGCCGCGCTGGCGCCATACGAGTCGATCTGGTTGTTCGAGGTCGGGCGCCTCGCGGCCGACCTCGTCGCTCGGGCGCCCGTCGACGAAGTGCCCCCGATAGTGCTGGCGCAGGCGGCGTCGGCCTGGAGTGTGCGGGCGAACCTTGCCGAGGCCGAGCGGCTGGGCCGCATCGGGGTCGCCCGATCAGACGGTACGAGCGGCCACCCTTGGTCGGTCCTCGCCAACGCGCTGCTGACTGCCGGCCAGGTCGAAGAGGCCACGGAGCTCATCGGTGCGGGTGTGGCGGTCGCGTCGGCGACCGGTGACGCCCTCGACCTCGCCCTGTCCGCCAGCGGGCAGTCGATTTTCGCGTTCTGGGCCAGCGACGATTCGCTCGCCGTCGATGCCGGCCGGCTGGCGCTCGAGGCGGCCGAATCCAACGGCAGCGAGACGGCACTGGCCAGCGCCGCCGGGGCGCTCGGCACGGCGTTGGTGCGGACCGATCCCGACCAGGCCCGCGAGCTGCTGGAGCTCGGCGTCGATGTGGCCGTCGACATCGGCAACGGCGCCCATGAGCTGATCGCCCGGCGCGGGCTTGGCCTACTCGGCCGGACGCAGAAGAACTGGGGACTCGCGTTCCCATCCCTCGTCGGGGCGATGACGCGCGCTGACGAACTGGGCGAGGAGCTCGAGTACCGCATCGCCGCCGATCTGCTCATCAACTGCGCGTCGCGCGCCGGCCACAACGATGTGGCGCTGATGTTGCGTCAGTCGCTGGGCGAAGCCGAGCTGCTGTCGAGCCCCCGCACCGAAGAGTTGGCGGCTACGGCCAAGGATGCACTCGACGCGGTCGACCGCATCCGCATCTCCAGCCGCGCCGGTCGGCTGCCCCGCCGCGACCTCATCGCGTGGCTCAGGGGTGAGCTGGAGGAGCGAACTCCTGCTGCGTCGTGAGCTGGCAGCCTGGAAGTAGCGGCGCCGCGCCGGCCGACGAGAAGTCCTTCGGGTCGAAACGGTTGGGGACGAGCGCGGGGTCCATCCAGCCCGCGGCTTGATAGGTCATCGCGACGAGCTCGGCGCAGAAGATCTTCGACTTCGGGGTCCGATCACGGAAGAACCGCCCGAGCAGCCAGAAGCCGAGCATCTCTAGGTCGTTCGGAAACGTGGCGTCGTGCACCGTCGGCATGAAGTCCCAGATGACCTGGAACGTGGCCTGGTCGCGCGGCGCGTCGAGCGCGTGCCAGGCGAAGGCCATGTCGTAGGTCTCCTTCACGGCGTCGTCGACCCGGCTCCGCAGCGTGACGAGCATCGGCCCGGGCTTGGTGGTGTGGAAGCGGATGTCGGGCAGCGGCGTGTCGTTGGACTCCCAGAACAGGACGTCGCCGGCGGGTAGACCCACGTCCTCCGGTCGGATGATGGTGCCGGAGTGGGTCCACTTCGAGCCTTCGATGAACTGGATCACCTTCGACATCGGGAACGTGCCGTGCATCAGCACGACGTCCCCGGTGCGCATCTGGGCCGTGGCCTCCTCGAAGCTCAGCATCGGGACATCCTGGCCGAGATCGGGCCCGCGCCGCCGTAACGTGCGGGCGTGACGAGACTGAACCGCCAGGCACTTCTCGACATCGTGGAGGGCGCGGCCTTGCTCGGCTCGGGTGGTGGTGGCACGGTGCAGGTCGGTTGGCGCCTGGTCGACACCATCTGGGAGCTGACCGACCACCGGGGGCCGCTGGTGGTCGGCGACGTCGAACAGCTCCCCGCCGACGCCTTGCTGTTCGTCGCGGCCGACGTCGGGGCGTCCGACACCTGGGTGGAGCACCAGGACCTGGCGACGCTGCACGCGGCGCAGGCACTCGCCGCCGCCGTGCGCCCAGGAGCTACGCCGTCGGCGATCGTGCCCGGCGAGATCGGCCCCGAGAGCAGCCTGGCAGCGATCGTCGTGGCCGCCCACCTGAACATCCCGGTCATCGATGCCGACGGCGCCGGCCGGGCCGTCCCCACGCTGCCACTGAGCCTGTTCGACGCCGGCGGGATATCGGCGTCGCCGTGTGCCGTCGCCGGCACCGGCACCGACCGCGTCGTGCTCTACGCGAACGACTCCGCCGGCATCGAGTCGCTGATGCGGCCGCTGCTCGACCTGGTCGCGTTCGGTGACAGCGCGGGCATGGCGCTGTGGACGATGGCACCGGCGGACGTGGCCCGTCTCGGCGTAGCCGGCACGCTGACCCGCGCCAGGTTGGTCGGCGCCGCGCTGCGACAGGCCCGGGCCGACGCTGGCGACCCCGTCGCGGCGGTTCTGGCGGTGGAAGGACTGTCGGGTCACGTGGTGGCGCGCGGTCGCGCGCACGAGGCCAGCGGCGGCGATGCCGGCGGGTTCACGTCCTCGCGAGTGGTCATCGATGGCGACGACGGGTCGGTCACGATCGTCGTCGGTCAGAACGAAAACCTGCTGGCCTGGCGCCCCGATCACGCGCAGCCGATCGTCACCGCGCCCGACTTGTTGTGCTGGCTGACCGCCGACGGCCACGCCACGACGACATCCGAGCTAGTCGCCCACGGACCGGTTGACGCGGCGACGCTGCTCGGCCTCCACGCCGACCCGCGGCTGTGGGCCGAGCCGGTCCGCAGCCGCTATGCCGCTGCACTCGCCGACCTCGGCTACTTCGGCCCGGCGGTGCCGCTCACTGCCGGGCGTCAGGGGTAAGCGCGAACGACGCTCCGAGCCCGCCTTGTCAATCGCAGTCTCCCGCTGCGAGGTTGGGACTGCGAAACAGACGCGGCGCGGTTACTCGTCGTCGATGAAGCTGGCGCCGTTCGCGGTCCAGAAGTCCATGTCTTTCATCATGGTTTCCTTCTTGCCGTAGGGCGCCATGTATCCGGCTGCGAGTTCGATGAAGCCGACGCACTCGCGCTGGACCTTGACCTTCTCTTTGAGCAAGGCGTCGATCGACAGCATGATGACGTTCTGGGATATCGGAGGGGCTTGGCTCCAGGAATCGCGCAATTGGTTAATCGACTTGTCGAGCGCGGCAGCCTTCCTCACTTCGTCGAACGCTCTCGAAATCATCGCTCGCGCGCGCTCGCTCGCCTCCCACGCCTCGTTGTAAGGACGGTCTGGCCGGAGGCTCTTCGGGCCGTTGCCATCGACGATTCGGCCCAGCGCCTTGGACTTGGTCCAGATCTCTTTGTCCAGCAGCTTGCTCGCAGCTTCGCTCTCCGCCGCGCTCTTCTGGACGCCGGCCGAGGCCGCATCCGCCGTCGGCCGCTCCCGCATAGCGACTGCGAGCGCGCTGTTCTTCACACCGGTGAGGTCGGTGATGTGTTGACCGATGACGATCACCTGTTCGTCGCGGAGGCGCTTGGGCAGATCGGTGTACTTCTTCTCGTCACCGACCTCCCTCTTGCGCTTCTCCAGCTTGGCCAGCTCAGCCGTTACCTGGGACACGACGCCGTCGGCGGAGGTTGGCTCCGTCTTCAACTTCGCTCGCAGATCTTTCCCAAGCTGGTTGAGCCGCCGCCGCCCAGCTTCGCCGGGGAAGTTTTCGTCGCCCTTCAGCTCTAGATCCCACTTGTCGCTGGTGATACCGACCTGTCCACCGAGCATTTGGGCGCCGTTCTTCTCGACGAACTCCGCGTACACCTTCATCTTGGCGTCGAGCGTCGGCGCTTGCCGCAACTCCTTGTTGTTCTTTTCAAGGTCGTGGATCGCCGCTAGCGGCACCGGCGCAGACAGCGTCCACTTACCCGATGCCGTTGCATCTTCGTTGACACTGTCGCCGAAGATTTCTCCGAATTTCCGGCGGTTGGCTTCGCCGGACTTACCCGAGACTGTCAGTACGGCGCGAGCCCCGGTTTCGCGGCCGTTTTCCACCGTTCGCACGATCTGCGCGTGCGAGTGGATCTCCTTGTCGCCAAGCGCCCTGGCGAACCGGCCAGGTGTGGCGTCGAAGGACTGGTAGCCGCCTTGCTCCTCGATGACCGCGGTCTCGGTCTCTTTGCGGTCTTTGAACGTGCCGCCACCCCACGTGTTCGAACTCCCGAGCAAGGTGACCTTGTCGTGGGTCTCGCGCGACTCCCGCTTGTGCACCAAGAGCGGCTTGCGCTTCGGAGGAGTCCCGTTGCACAAGTTGGTGAATTCCGACTGACCGGCCGGCGTCTTGAGGTCGCAGGCGAACACGACCTCGTACAAGGTCGAGCTCGACCCGCCCTTCTCGTTGGTGAGCCCAAGGCCGCTGATGCCCCACGCACTGGCCTCTGTGCCCGAGACGATCGTGGTCACCTCAACCGTGAACTCTCCGGTGCGCCGAACCGTGGTTTCCTCGCCCTTGGTTGTCGAGGCGCTCTTGGTCACGGTGGCACCCGCGGTGACCGATCCGCTCAGGCCGCTGGTCGTCGACTTCCCGATGCCCCGCGACTCATTGATCGGGATCTGCAGCGCGCCCTCGACTGTCGTCGGGGGCAGCTTGCTCACAGGACCAACGCGGCTCCCCGCGTGCTTCTGGAAGTCCAACGCTTCCTTCTCCGTTGCGAACTTCCGCGTTCCGGTCTTGAGATCGGACGATGAGTGGCTCGCGCCGCCGCCGATACCGACGGGCACGGCGCCTTTCCCGCTCGCTGACACGCTCGCGCTACCCGACACGCTGTCGTCGATGACGTAGCGGACGAGCCAGCCCCCCTCGACCTCCTCCGGCGCCTCCGCCGTGACGGTGTGGGCCGCGCCCGCGGAAACCGCGGCGCCCATCCCGCGCTTGTTTTCGACTCCGGCGCCGCCCTGCACGGAGGTGTTTCCTTCGCGGTCCCCGCTGACCCCGTAGTTGATGCTCTTCTTGACCCCGTCTGGTCCCTCGCGGGTGTGGGCGGCGTTGAGCCCGGCTTTGTTGCCGTCGAAAGTGGCAGCGGCCGTTGTGCTCGTCGACGTCTTCGTTTCCTTGCCGGCCTTGTCGATCGTGGTCGTCTCGGTGGCGTGGCTCACGCCCGCCTTGGCTTCGAGGTCGGTGGTGAGCCCCGCCTGGGCTCCTGTCGTTGTCGACGTGGACCCGACGTTCTCCACGGCGACCGTGTTGGTCCGGCCGACTTGGCCGCCGGCGATCATTCCGTCGCCGACGACGACGCCACCCTGGGTGACCTGGCGGGTGCTGACGTCTCCGGACGCCTGCTCCTGGTCCTTGCTCCAGGTGCCCAGTTCTCGCTTTTTCGTCGTGGTGTTGACCTGGCCGCCCTCCTCCTTCACCTCGGTCGCGCTCGTGGCCAATGCGGGCAACTTCCCGACCTTGCCGACGTCCTGGGAATACGACGCGTTGGCCGGCGCGGCGGTGGACGCGGGCACCGGCGTGACGGTTGCCAGCGCCTTCGCCGGGTCGCCGGCGGGCGCGGACGCGGTCGTTGGCGGAGCAGTGGTCGGCGCCGCGGTTGGGGGTGGCAACGTGGCGGCACCCGACTCCGGCGAGTGGTCTTTGTGGGGCAACGTGGTGGCGGCGGACGCCGGTGAGTGGTCGCGGGTTCCGCCTGGTCCCTGGATGGCGGGTGTGCTGGAGAGTGTGCTCGCGCCGGACGCGGGTGAGTGGTCGTTGACGGGGAGTGTGTCGGCGGCCGATCTAGGCGAGTGGTCGCGCGTTCCTTCCTGCCCGTGAATGACCGGGGTGCTCGAGAGGGTGGTGGCGCCTGATGCGGGTGAGTGGTCGCGGGTTCCGCCGGGGCCTTGGATGGCCGGTGTGCTGGAGAGGGTGGTGGCGCCTGATGCGGCCGAGTGGTCGCTCGCTGGCAGCGTGGTGGCGGCCGATGTGGGTGAGTGGTCGCGGGTTCCGCCGGGGCCCTGGACCGCCGGTGTGCTCGAGAGTGTGTGAGCAGCTGACGCCGTCGAAGTAACCCGGCCGGCCGTTGCCGGCGTAGCCGCCGGGTTGATCGCCGGCGCCGAAGCGACCGGTCCGGTTCCCGGCGTCATGGCGGGATCCAGAGGTGTTGCCGGTCCGGGGTGGTCGGGGGCAACAAGGTAGAGATTGCCAACCCGGATCACCGGAGGCGGGTCCCCTTTACCGCGGCTGAAGGCGTACATCTGCTCGTGGTAGTGGTCGTCGACGCTGCGCATGACCCGATTCGGGTCCTGGCGGTAGGCCGCCTCCGCCTCGTCGCGTGACGCCGTTGCCGCGAACTGCGTCATCGGATTGTTCCTGGATTGCGCCACGGCAGCCGCCCACCCTGGCGGCACCGCGCCCGGCTGCCCGCTTTGGGGCGCACGGGTCGCCGGAGTCAGCGGGGTGTCCGCGTCGCGGGAGTCGGTCACGTTCACGCCGTCGGCAGTGACGGCTCCTTTGTCGGCCCGGGGCAGCGCAGGTGGTGGTGCCGCCGGCGGGGGCGGCGGTGTCAGGCCGAAACCTTCGACGCCGCTGTGACTCGCCAGCTCTGTCGCCGGAACGGCTTTGTGGTCCGGGTGCACGGCGATGATGTCGCCGACGCGGAAGGCCTTAGGTATCTCACCGCGCCCCACGTCGTGGCGGTACATCTGCGCATGCCAGTCGTCGCGGGGGCTGCGAATGACCTTGTCCGGGTCCGCGGCGTGCGCCGTGACGACCTCAGCGTCGCTGACGGGGACTGCGACTCCTGTGAATGAGGCGGGGCGTGTAACCGTGCCATCGCCGACGGGAATGGTCGGCGCATCGGCTGGCGCTCGTTGGATCGTGCGTCCGACGAGCGCGTTGACGGCGCGGTTGCCGGCTGTTCGCTGCAGGACGGGTATCTCCGCCGCGGTGAGCGGTTGACCACCGCTGGACTGCCGTCCCGCCGTCGGCGCCACGGTCCGCTTTTGCTGCGTGCGAGTCGCGCCGGGCGCCGGACTTCTCCGCTTCGTGAGCCCCGAACTCCGCGCGGGCGCCATCAGGCGAATGTACCCCTGCTTCCGCGCCTGACTTCGGAACCGCCCCTGCGGGCAACAGGATCTGCCCTTTCGGGCAAGGCGGCGATGTGGCTACTCGGCGCTGAACCCCTCGGCGTCACCGATGATCTTGCGCCCGAGCACGTGCATGGTGCGGGCGAGGTCGTCGGACCATTCCTGGAATTTGACACCGAAGCGGAGCGGGCCGCCGTCGGCGTTCACAACCAGGATGTTCTTGTTGAGACCCTGCGTGCCCTTCTCGACTCGTGTCACTTTGAACAGGTTGATTTCGGTGACGCCTTTGCCGCCGGCGGCGGCGCGGCGGATCGCCGCTGGCTTCCCGAACTTGTTGCTGAGAAGAACCCCCAAGACGCCGGTTAGGGCCGCCGTGTACGGGCTCGTCGCGACGTGTACGAGCCGGTCCGGATACAGCAGCAGGGTGCCCGGCTTGTTCTTCAGACCCCCCTCAAGCAGGTAGCCAGGTGCAACCTTCAGCGGCGCTTCTGCGGCGGGGTCTGTCATGGGCAAGTTCTAGTCCCCTCGGCAGACGGGGCGTCGTCCGGAGTACCGTCGTCGGGTCCCGGGGAGTTGAACATGGCCAACGAGTCCCAGGCTGGGGTCATCGCAGCGAAGATCCGCGTGCCACCGGCGGCCGGACTTCCGCGAGAGCGACTCGAAGCGCGGCTCGCGTCTCTCTGGGAGCATCGGTTCGGGCTCGTCGTCGGCCCCGCGGGATCAGGCAAGACCACTTTGCTGAGTCAGTTCGCGGCCGCGGCGGGCGTGCCAACGGGTTGGTACCGCGCCGAGCAGGCCGATGGCAGCGAGGTCGCGGTGCTTCGTCACCTCCGCCACGCGTTGCGGCCAGTGGTGGGTGAGGGGCCTGCATGGGAGCGCGTCGAGGATGCCTGCAACGCGCTCGATCGATTGCGGGACTCGCGCGCGCTCGTGGTGGTGGACGACTTCCACGTCCTACGCGGCACGCCGGCGGAAGCCGTTGTAGAACGGCTCGTGGACTACTGCCCGCCGGGTGTGGTGTTCCTGCTCGCGTCCCGCGTCTTGCCGGACTTCAACTTGCCGCGGTTCCGGGTTTCTGGCGCGTTGCTCGAGTTGGGCGCGGATGACCTCCGCTTCCGTTCGTGGGAGGTCGAGCATCTCTTCCGCGACGTCTACAACCAGCCGCTGCCGCCTGAGGATCTCGCGCGACTGACCCACGAAACGGGCGGGTGGGCCGCCGTGTTGCAGCTGTTCCATCTGGCGACGAAGGGCAAGCCCCCGCACGAGAGCCGCCGCATGCTCGGCGCGTTGCGCAATCACTCCCGGCTCGTGCGTGACTATCTGACCCGCAACGTCTTGGACGAGCTGCCCGCGGCGCTCCGTGACTTCCTCGTCGAGACCTGCGTGCTCGGGCGCTTGTCCGGCAGCCTGTGCGACCAACTTCGAGGCGCGACCGGCAGCGCCGAGATGCTGGACGAGCTGGCACGCCGGCAAGTCTTCGTCCAGGTTCTCGACGACGACGGGAGCTACCGCTACCACGACGTACTGAACGGCTTCTTGGAGGCGACGTTGCTGCTCCAAGTCGGCGAGGCCGCGGCACGCGCGCGGTACCGCAAGGCGGGCGAGCTGCTCGAAGCCGATCAGGCGCTCAGCGACGCCTTGCGGGCGTACGCGCGGGCCGAGGCTTGGCCGGCGGTTGCGCGGTTGCTCGGGCGCGACGGTGAAGGCGCGACGCAAAGTCTCGGTTCCTCGATCGAGCTTCTCCCGCCGACCCTCGTCGAGCAGGATGGCTGGCTCACGCTGGCGCTCGCGCGGCGTCACCGTGCGACGGGTGCCTGGCAAGAGGCCATGGCGGCGTACCGGCGCGCCGAAGTGATCTTCGGATCGTCCGCCGCCAGCCAGACATGCCAGAACGAGCGGCAAGTCGTCACGACGTGGCTCGACCCGAGCGCGTCGGGTCCGGCGACGTGGTGGGGAGTGATTCGGTCGGCAGTGACGCGCGACCCGTTGCAGGCGGTGCACGAATCCGCGGCGATGCAAGGTGCCAACGCGCGCTTCGCGCAGGGAATCGCATCGCTCTTGGCCGGTCGGGTGTTCGACGCCCGCATCTCGCTGGGTGCAGCGTTGCACGCCAGTGATGCTTCGCCGGTCCTTGAGGCTGGATCGACGCTCGCACTCGCCGTCGTCGCCCTCCTCGCGGGCGACGAGAGCTACGCGGACTTGATCGACTCCTGTGTCGAACAAGCGGAGCGAGTCGACGCACCTTGGCTCGCGATGGTCGCGCAGTCGCTCCGAGTGGACGGAGCCACGATCGGAGGCGACGCATCGGATGAGTGGGGCAGCTGCCTGAGCATCCTTCTCGGAGGGATCGCGTCGATCGGTCGCGGCGTGCCGGCCACGGGCGCCCTCGAGACCGCCGCCAAGGGATTCGAGCGACTCGGGGCCCACACCCTGGAGGCGTGGTCGCGCAGCGCGTTCGCGCTCGCGTCTGCGTACGAGGGATCGCCAAACGCGCGTGACCTCGCGCTTGAGGCGGACGCCCTGGCGCGTATGGTCGGTGCCGTTGGGTCTCGAGTGTTCGCGCTGTCTGCGACACATCCCCAGCTCGCGCAGACGATCGCGGCGGAGTGCGGCATCGCCGTCGCCGCCCTCGCTGACGCCGCGCCGGACAATGCTGTGAACGAGATCGAGTGCTTCGGCGGCTTCCGACTCGCCGTCGACCGTGTCCCGATCGACCTCACGGCCCTCCGGCCGCGGGCCCGGTCGCTGCTCAAGCTGCTGGCGCTGCACGCGGGCAAGTGGGTGCATCGCGAGGTTCTGGTCGAGGCGCTGTGGCCGGAGGCGGCCGGTGACGCCGGCGTGAAGAACCTTCACGTCGCGGTGTCGTCACTGCGCCACGTTCTCGGCACTGGGTTGATCGAGCGTGAAGGAGAGGCGTACCGCCTTGGCGTCAAGGCGACCGACAGCTTCGATCTCGCCGAATTCGGCCGCGCCGTAGCAGCCGTGTCGACCGCTGCCGATGCGGACGACTCCGAGTCGTGTCTCTCCGCGCTTGATCGTTTGACCGATCTGTACCGGGGTGACTTGTTGCCGGAGGAAGGTCCTGCGGAGTGGGTGATCGAGGAGCGCGACCGCTGTCGCTTCGCCGCGGTCGACGCGGTCGGTCGCGCGGCGGCGTGCGCGTTGCGAGCCGGAGACTCTGAGCGCGCCGCAAAACTCTGTCGCCGCGGCTTGGCGATGGACCGCTACGCCGATCCGCTGTGGCGCACGTTGCTTCTCGCGCTCAACGCTTCAGGCGACGATGCCGGAGCCGCGGTGGCGCGCGACCAGTACCGCGATTTGCTGACTGAACTCGGCGTCGACGGGTAGCGTCTGCAAAATGATTCGAACCGGGCTCGTTGTAGTCGCGTCGGCGTTACTCACGATCAGCGGAGTGCAGACTGCGAGTGCGGCCCCGTCAACGCATTTCTTCTCTCCACAACCGGATTCGCGGGTCGCCGGGCCGAAAGTCGAAGTGCAGATCGATGCGCCGGGTTTCAAGCTCGTGCCCGCGGGAACGCCGGTCTTCGAAGGAGAGGGTCACGCCCACTTGCTCATCGACCGCGAGCCGATTGCAGGCGGAGAAATCATTCCGGCGGGAGTGGCAGACATCATCCATCTCGGCACGGCGCCCTTCGACGTGCGCGAGGTCAATCTCTCGGCCGGGAAACACACGCTGGTGGTCCAGCTGGCCGACTCCTCACACCGCGCGCTCAAGCCGGTGGCCATGGGCGAGGTCACCTTCACCGTGGCGACTGGTGAGGCGTTTCGAGGTAACGGCGCGCTGACGCCTGGGTGCGCCGATATTGCAACCGGAAGCGCGGCGTTGAGCATGGTCTTTCCGCTGCAAGGCGGCTTGGTTCAGGGCGTGATGAAGTCGACGTGTGGTTTCGTCACCGAGGGCGGGAGCTGCAAGTTCAGCGAAGAGGGCAATCACAAGATCCTGGGCGGCTTCGACCCGGACACAGGAACCGTTGACGCCAAGGCGTACGGCAGGGTGACCCGAAGGCTGCTGGAGGGAAACCCGCAGGTATGTGGCGCCACGTCGACCTCACCACAGACCGAGAGCGCTATCAACGCCAACTATGCGAACGGACAGGTCTCCGGCTCGCTCGGCGGCGCGCAATTCATCCTCAAGTCGAATCCGGCGCTTGTGCTGTCGGCCCCGCCCGACGCGGCCGCCACGACCGCCACCACGGCCGCAGCTCCGGCGGCGGGCGGTGACACGAAGAAGGACGACGACGGCCTGCCTGTCGGGCGTATCGCACTCGGCATTGGTGCCCTGGCGCTCATCGCGGTCGCGGCGATCCCCTTGATCCGCCGACGCCGCTTCAGCCCTTCGTCCTAGGGCGCGGTCGTAGACGTCGTTGACGTCGACGTGGTCGACGTAGACGTCGACGTGGATGTGCTCGTGGTCGTTGTGGGCAATGCCGAGGTGGTCGTCTCGCCTGGAAGCGTCGTTTGACCCACCAGTGTGGTGGCCGTCGTCGCCGCGGGTGGCTTGTTCTGCTGGCTGACGAAGACGAGCACGCCCGCGATCACCGCAAGCGCGATCGCGCCGGCAGCGACGCGCGGCATGGCGCTGGGAAGGCGAGGGACCTGTGAGAGGTTGGCGTCGAGCACGATCGGCGGGACGCCGGGTGCCTCTACGGTGACTTGGAACGGGTGGGTTTCAACCTGGCCGAACCAAAACGGTTTGCGGGCGCGTGCGCGGACCCGCGCGCTGGCCGTAGTGCCTGCCTCAATCGTGCGCGTTGGGCTCTCGAACTGGATCGACAGGAGTTCGTCCGGATCGCGGCCCTTGAGTGCGACGGTTACCGGCGTATTGCCGTCGTTCGCGATCCGCACCCGGTAGTTGCCGTTGAGACCGGCGCGGACGGTGCGGGGGCTGAGGTCGGCGGTCAGCAAGCTGAACGTCCCAACCGTGAGCAGGCCTTCCTCGACTGTTGAGGTCGCGGGAGCCTCCCGCGAGATCACGCGCACGCCGAACGGACTCGTTCCCGAGATCACCGAGGCGGCGCGTGGCGGCGCGAACTGCACCTGCACTGTCCCCTCCGTTCCCGGGAAGAGCGAGATGCGATCGGGTGTGACGGTGCCCCACGGGGCCGTCTCGCCTACAAGGGCAAAGCTGAACTCGTCGACGACGCTTCCCGAATTGCGCACGGTCAGTTGGAACGAGGTGGTGGCGCCGGGGTCGACGTTGGCCTCGTTCGGTCGCAACGTCGCTACTACCGCCATGACTTCGGGAGTGTAACGACGGCTTCGCTGTTAAGTCTTTGTGGAGCGGTCCGAAAGCGCGCCGTGCGAGTGTCCGCTTGTGGCTGACCGTGTCGCAGTATTCGTGTACGCAACCGATCAGATCCTGCAACAGGGGCTCACCGCGCAACTGCGCGGGCGTCCCGAGTTAGACGTCGTCGACTCCGGCGACATCGACCGCGCCCAGGTCGCCCTCGTCGCCGTCGATTCCATCGACGAATCGACGCTGTGCGCGATCCGCGGTATCCAGCGTGACGGGTGTCCTCGCGTCATCGTGGTGGTGACAACGCTCGATGATGCCGGCCTGCTTGCCGCCGTCGAAGCGGGAGTGTCGGGACTGCTGCGGCGGAGCGACGCGACACCCGAGGCCCTGACGTCGGCTGTCGTGGCCGCCGTCGCCGGTGAGGGCACCGTCCCGCCGGACCTCCTCGGCCGCTTGTTATCGCAGGTGGGTCAGCTGCAACGGCAGGTGCTCGCACCACGAGGGCTGCTCTTCAACGGCCTCTCGGAACGTGAAGTCAGCGTCCTTCGCCTGGTCGCGAATGGCTGTGACACCGCGGAGATCGCATCGGAACTGGCCTATTCCGAACGCACGATCAAGAACGTCATCCACGATGTGACCGTGCGGCTCAATCTCCGAAGCCGAGCCCATGCGGTCGCGTATGCGGTGCGCGAAGGGCTCATCTGAACTGTGATCGACCTCATCGACGATGCCCTCCAGAAGCTCGTTCGTCGTGACGCGCTCAACGGCAGCGATGTCGAGATCGCGTTCGACGCGCCGACGAAGGACTGGGCGGCGCGCCAGAACACCCCCACGGTCGACGTGTATCTCTACGACATTCGCGAAGAGCCGAAGCTGCGCCATATCGGCACCGGCGACGTGCGAAACGGCAACGGCATCGTCACCGCCCGCGTGCTCCCGCCGCGCTACTTCAAGCTTTCGTACCTCGTGACCGCCTGGACGCAGCGGCCCGAGGACGAGCACCGACTGCTGTCGTCTGTGCTCGGGTGTTTCGTCCGGTATGACGTTCTGCCAGCTGACGTGCTCGACGGCTTCCTCGCAGACCAGAACCTGCCCGTAGGGGTGACGGTCGGCATGCCGCCGCCTCAGGACCGTTCGCTGTCTGACGTCTGGAGCGCGCTCGGCGGCGAGCTGAAGCCGTCGCTGGATCTCGTCGTCACCGCTCCAGTCGACACGCAACGCAGCTTGGAAGCTGGCCCGCCTGTGCTCGAGGAGCCGCGTATCACCGTTGTGGCGCCGAGCGGCCAGAAGTCCAGGCCACGCGCGAAGGGGCGCACGCACGAGCCGCGCACAGAAGCGACGCCACCGCCTGAGGAAACGGTTGAAGGCGGCCGCGGGGCGCAGCGGGGTCGGATCATCCGAGTACGCAACACGGCGCTGCCTCCGAAGCAATGAGCGACGGCCCGCCCGGCGCTTCTCCGTCGATCCGGCACCTGTATCAACGCGTCCACGCCCTCGAAGCGAGGGTGCGAGACGCGGTCGAGCGGTTTCGCGCCAGCGAACCGGACGCCGACGATCGGTTCCGCGGCCTCTACATCTCCGATACGGAGGTCGACCGCCTGCTCACGACCGAATCGGTGCCGCCCGCGCCGGACGCCGAGGCGGCCGCCTACGTGGAACGCGTCGAGGCGCACGCGGACGCCGACGAGGCGAACGGGTGTGAGTTGGCGCTGCGCCAGCTCGGGCGCTCTTTCGGCCTCGATGGCTACGACCTCGAACTACTGCTCGTGGTGCTCGCGCCGGAACTCGATCCCCGGTTCGAGCGGCTGTACGCGTACCTCCACGACGACGTGTCGCGCCGCCGTGCGAGCGCTGGGCTGGCGCTGGCGTTGTGCGGCGCCCCGCGGGGAAGTGGGCCCGAACGCCGACGGCTCGGCCCGGCGAGCCCGTTGGTCGCCGGTGATCTGCTGACCTTTGACGAGCTCGAGCGGCCGTTCCTCACGCGGCCCCTTCGCATTCCGGACCGGGTTGTCGCCCACCTCCTCGGTGACGACGCCCCGGATACGTCGATCGCACCGCTGCTGACGACCGTGCCGGCCGCGGCGACGGGGGATGTCGAACTCCTCGTCAACGCGCTCAACGCGGGCATCAAGTTGATCTACGTGCGCGAAGCGGCGCCGAGTGCGGGCGCGTCACTCGCGGCCGCCGCGTTGCAACGCGTCGGCCTCGCCGCGGTCACGCTCGACCTGTCGCGGCTGGCAACCGTTGACGACGTGCAGGACCTGGCGCGTCATGCGGCGCGGGAAGCTCGCCTGCGGAAGGGGGCGCTCGTCGCCGGGCCGGTCGAAGCGGTCGCCGACCGGGGTGCCCATGCTGTACGGGCCTTCGGCGAAGCGGATGGAACCGTTGTTCTTACCGGTGCGCGTGCTTGGGATCCAGCGTGGTCGCACGAGGTTCCGTTCACGGTCGAGGCCACGATGGGCGACGACTCGGAGCGCCGACGGTTGTGGCTCGACGCCCTCGAGGACGATCAACTGCTCGACGCCGACCCCGTCGCCGCAACGCAGCATTTCCGATTGGCGCCGCAGCAGATCCACCGCGCGGGTCGCGCGGCCCGCGTGAGTGCCCTGGCGACGCAGCGACCGTTGACGCCGGCGGACCTTTGCGCCGGCGCACGCGCCCAGAACGGCGCCGGACTCGATCGGCTGGCGCGCCGCATCGAGCCGCGCTCGAGCTGGGACGATCTCGTGCTGCCGGCGTCGGTGAGTGTGCAGCTGCGTGAACTGGTTGCACGCGTGCGCCAGCGCGACCACGTGTTGGATGACTGGGGGATGGGCGCGACATCGTCGAAGGGGCGCGGCATCAAGGCGCTCTTCGCCGGCGACAGTGGCACCGGCAAGACGATGTCGGCGGAGGTCGTCGCCCGCGAGCTCGGCCTTGATCTGTATGTCATCGACCTATCGACGGTCGTCGACAAGTACGTCGGCGAGACCGAGAAGAACCTCGACCGGATCTTCGGCGAAGCCGACCGCATCAACGGTGTGCTGCTCTTCGACGAGGCCGATGCGTTGTTCGGCAAGCGGTCCGAGGTCAAGGACGCGCAAGACCGCTACGCCAACGTCGAGGTCGCGTACCTGCTGCAGCGAATGGAGCAGTTCGAGGGCCTCGCGGTCCTGACCACGAACCTGCGAAGCAACCTCGACGAGGCATTCTCTCGACGGCTGGATGCCCTCGTCGACTTCCCAATGCCCGACGAGGCTGACCGCAGGCGCCTCTGGACGCACAACCTCGCGGGCGATGCTCCCCAGGCCGACGACATTGACCTCCGCTTTCTCGCCGCCGCGTTCAAGTTGTCCGGAGGCAGCATTCGCAACGTTGTCCTCGGCGCGGCGTTCTTGGCGGCCGAACAGAACCAGCCCATTGCGATGGCCGACCTGATCAAGGCGACCGCGCGCGAGTACCGCAAACTCGGCCACTTGTGCGCAGAAGCTGAGTTCGGTGCGTACTTCGCGCTGATCAGCTCACCCCGCGACTAATCCCCGCGGCGAACCCAACTGCCTTTTCGGGCACCGCCACGTGCACGGCGGGGCACCGTCGCGTCCTTGCCAAGGGCGGTGATCACTGCCACGCTCGACCCATGCGTACGTACGACGAAGACGGAATCGCCACTGCCGGATCGACCGGCTCGACGGAACGGTCTGCTGTCGGAACGACTGTCCAACGCATCGCGGCAGACCGCGACGCACGCGCGCTCGACGTCAGAGGCGCGCTGGCGTTGCAACGCGCCGCCGGCAACGCCAGCGTCGGGAGCCTGGTCGAAGATGAGCCCTCACCGGTGCTCGATGTTGTCGGAAAGGGCGGCGGCCGGCCGCTCGACGAATCCACCCGCGAGACCATGGAGAACGCGCTCGGCGCGGACCTCGGCGGTGTGCGCATCCACACCGACGCCGCGGCCGACGCCTCTGCGCAAGCCGTGCAGGCCAAGGCGTACACCGTCGGTGACGAAGTCGCTTTCCGGTCCGGTGAGTACGCGCCGTCGACCGAGAGCGGCAAGCGGACTCTCGCCCACGAGCTCACTCATGTCGTCCAGCAGCGCTCGGGGCCGGTCGACGGCACGCCGTCGGGCGGAGGCATCGCGGTGAGTCATCCGTCCGATCACTACGAGCAAGAGGCCGAGGCGAGCGCGCAAAGGGTCCTTGGCGGCGACGTGGATGCTCACGCGGGTGAGGGCGCAGCGTCCGGGGACGCGTCGCCTGCCGCGACTGTGCAGCGCGAGGCCGAGGACGAAGCAATCGACGACGAAGAGAGCATGTGATCTGACTCTGCCCGTTGGGGCACTCGGGTTCGCCCTTGTGGCCGCCCCTCCGGCGGTGCGTCGCCATGCTGGCACCGACAAGCTCGACTTTGTTCTCGTTAGAGAGGGAGTCGCGCAATGGCTACATACCTATCGCCCGGTGTCTACGTCGAGGAGGTCGACTCCGGTTCGCGGCCCATTGAGGGCGTCGGCACCGCGGTCGCGGCGTTCGTAGGGCTCGCGGAACAAGGCCCGCGCAACGAGCCCGTGCTCGTTACGAACTGGAGCCAGTTCACGCAGACCTTCGGCGACGCCGCCGAGGGTTCGTACCTCGCCCACGCGGTATACGGCTACTTCCTGAATGGTGGCGGTAGCTGCTTCATCGTGCGCGTCGGCGGCGACGGCGTCAGCCCGACGGCACGCGGAGAGTTGACACAAGGCGAAGGGGCGAGCGTCGGGTCGTATCGGGTCGCCGCCGCCGAGCCTGGGCCCGCCGGCAACGACATCACCGTCGAGGTCGCGGACGCCACGACGGTTGGCGACGACACGTTCAAGCTCGTGGTGAAGCGCGGTCGCAAGACCGAAGAGGAGTTCGACGACCTGTCGCTGAAGCGCGGCAAGCAGAACGCCGCCACCGTGGTCAACGCACAGTCGACGATCATCCGCCTCGAGGAGGTGTCAGCGGGGGCGCTCGAGAGGCCGGCGAACGGCTCGGTCGCCCTCGCCGGTGGTGCCGCATCCGAGCCCGACCGGATCTCGCCCGACGACTACGTCGGCAATGCCGCGGACCGCACTGGCTTCGCCGGGCTTGAGGCCGTCGACCCGATCACGATGGTCTGCGTTCCCGACCTCATGGCCGCGTACCAGAAGGGCGCTATCGATCAAGACGGGGTGAAGGCCGTGCAGTTGGCGATGATCGCCCATTGCGAGTTGATGGGCGACCGAGTGGCAATCCTCGACCCGCCGCCCGGGCTCAACGCGCAACAGGTGCGCGAGTGGCGGCTGGAAAAGGCAGGCTACGACTCGAAGTACGCCGCGCTGTACTGGCCGTGGGTGAAAGTGTTCGACCAGGCCAAGGGCCACGACATCGTCGTGCCTCCAAGCGGCCACATGGCGGGCATTTGGAGCCGCAACGACGACACCAGGGGCGTGCACAAGGCGCCGGCCAACGAGGTCGTCCGCGGTGCGCTCGGTCCCGAAATGCAGATCACCAAGGCCGAGCACGACCTGTTGAACCCCAACGGCATCAACTGCATCCGGGCGTTTCCCGGTCGCGGCGTGCGGGTCTGGGGCGCGCGCACATTGTCGAGTGATCCCGCGTGGCGCTATCTGAACATTCGGCGCCTCTTCAACTACCTCGAGGAGTCCATCCTCGACGGAACCCAATGGGTCGTGTTCGAACCGAACGACCACGGCCTCTGGGCGAAGATGCGCCGCACGATCACCGCCTTCCTCGTGAACGAATGGCGCAAGGGCGCGCTCTTTGGCTTGACGCCAGATGAGGCGTTCTACGTGAAGTGCGACGACGAAACGAATCCGTCGGAGAGCATCGACGCCGGCCAGGTCATCTGCGAGATCGGTGTGGCGCCGGTCAAGCCAGCCGAGTTCGTCATCTTCCGCCTTTCGCAGTATTCGGGCGGCGCCAGCCTCGCCGAATGAGTCAAGTCCCTTTAGAAACCAGGAGGTAACGCGCCATGCCCCTACCCGACATGGATAGTTCGGTCGGCCATTCATTTGGGCTCGAGTTCGACAGCCAGATGATCAAGCACATCACCGAGGCGAGCGGCCTCAAGCTCGAACAGGATGTCATCGAGCTGAAGCAGAACACCGCCGACGGCAAATACATGATCCGGAAGTTGCCGGGCCGTCCGAAGGCGGGCGAGGTCACGCTCACGCGTGGTCTTACCGGCGACGGTGGGTTCTCGGATTGGGTCCAGAAGTCGCAGTTCGGCAAGATGTCCGACGCGCGCGCCGGGGGCGCCATCATCGTGTTCGACTTCGAGGGACGGGCCATCAAGCGGTACGAGTTGACCAACTGTTGGCCGAAGTCGCTTGAGATCGGCGCGCTCAAGGCGGGCGACACGAGCGTCCTCACCGAAAAGCTCACGCTCACCTACGAAGAAATCAAGGTGGTGAACGGGTGAGACGAGGCGCGCTCGCCTCGCTCTCGCACGACGAGCCCACAGTCCATACCGAGCCGGCGGCGCTGCGTACCGAGTTCGAGTTCGACCTGCCGCGGGGCTACCTCGACGCGTCGGGCACGCTGCACAAGCAGGGCGTCATGCGCCTCGCCACCGCACGCGACGAGCTGCTGCCGCTCCACGACGACCGTGTCCGCGAGAACCCGGCGTATCTGACGGTGGTGCTGCTGGCGCGCGTCGTCACGCAGATCGGCGCGATCAACGACGTGCACGCGGGCGTGATCGAGAACCTTTTCGCATCGGACCTCGCGTTCTTGCAGGACCTCTACCGACGCGTCAACCGCGAGGGCGACACACGCGCTGCGGTCACCTGCCCGGCCTGCTCCTGCGAGTTCACGGTCGACATGGCCGGTGATGCCTCGGGGGAATCGTGACGTACGCAGCCGACCACCTCTACGAGGAGGTTGCGTACGTCGCCTATCACTTCCACTGGGCTCTAGACGAGATCCTCGACCTCGAGCATCCAGTACGCGGTCGGTTCGCGAACGAGATCGCGCGCATGAACCGCCGAGCGGGCGGGTGAGGCGACATGTTCGGGTTCGGCAAGCGGAAGCAGCAATCGGAAAGTAACGCCGCGCCCGTAGCCGCCCCCCGGACCGAGTGGCAGTCGTTGCCCCCGATCCAACGAACCATGGACACGATGGAGCCAGTCGCCGATCTGTCTTCGTTCGAAGCCGGATTGGCGACCCGCGCGTATCCAGGTGTCGTCTCGTCGATGTCGCACGAGATCGACGCCGACGGACCCGTCGGCACCGTCGTTGGCGTGCCGACCACTGCCGCTGCGCCTGCTCCGATGCGATGGGCGCGCCCGCCGACGTCGGCGGCGACGGCGATCACCGCGCAGACGGCGATCACGACACCTAGTCCGCCGCCGGCCGAGTCTTCGACGTTCGACACCCAGGCCCGCAACGAGCCTCCGCCGATGGCGCCCACTCCGACTGCGGTTGATGTGACCCCGGCGGATACCAGCGTGCCTGCACCCGCCGAGGTTGCCGAGCGCGCGAGTACCTCCGCTCCGCTCGTCGGCCAAGAACCTCCGGCCACGTCGTTACCGCTGCCGATCGTTGCGCCCACGACCGAGAAGCTCTCGTCCGCGCCGACGGCGGCTCCGGTGGACCCCGCTCCACGGCCGGCGCGTCGCCTCGGTCTCGGTGCTCCGATCCCGCAGCAGTCGCCAACGCTTTCCGTCCAGCGGGCGCCCCAGGATGCGGGTCCGGCCGCCCCGACTCGCCGTCGCACCCTCGGTTCGGCGCCGCCGACCACGCACGCCAAGCCTTCGGAATCATCGACCCGTGGGGGTTTGGTCGGCGGTTCGAGCGACCTGCCGACGGTCGGGAACGCCTCAGTTCCGGCGCCGGTCGCGGCGCCCAGCAGTGTCGAGCTGCGAGCCGCGTTAGGGGACGAGCTACCGGCGGTGCGGTCGGAGCAGCCAGTTGTCCGGATGCCGACCGTCCAGTTGCTCGCCCGGTCGGCTACCACCGCGCCACCAACCCGGTCAGCTCCACTCGTCGGCGCCTCACCTCTCACTGTGTTTCAGCCCGGCGCAACGGCGAGTCGAGCGAGCGCGACGCCGGCGGCGCCCCCAGCGACCCCGGTGCGCGGGGCGGCTCGCGTGCCCGCCGCTATCGCGGCGCGCTCCGACAGCGGTGTCGAGCCGTGGCCACAGGAGCCGGTGTACGAGCACGTGCCGCGCGCCGAGCCCGTTGTGCAACGGCAGGTCCTCGGCGCCGGTCCGGTCCCGCTCTCTTCGCCTTCGCCGCGCACCCAGCGGCCGGTCGCTCCAGCGTCCACCACCGCCAGCGCCGCCCTGTCAACCGGCCTCGCAACGATGGAGTCCGACGGCGTGGTCGTCTTCCGCTCGCCAGACGAAGATGCCGAAACAAGCGTCACCACTACGACATCCCCGCCACCCGCGGTGGCGGCTCCGGCCGCCACGACAGCGCCGCCGACCGCGGCGGCGAACACCGGCGTCGACATGAAACAGCTCGACGCGCTCACGCACGCTGTTTACGGGAGGGTGAGCGATCGCATCAAGGCCGAGCTGCGGCTCGACCGCGAGCGCTCCGGCCGGCTCATCGAACACGGACTCGCGTGAACAAGGGAGTAACCCATGGCTGACTACAACTCAGAGCCCGCGGTATCGGTCTGCTTCATCGTGCGCGTCGACGATCATGACCTCGGCGCGTTTACCGCCTGCGACGGGCTCGGTTGCGAAGTCACGATCGAACAGCGCGAGGAGGGTGGCAACAACGCGTTCGTGCATCAGTTGCCGGGTCGCATCAAGTACTCGAACGTGAAGTTCACGCGCCCGGTCAACCGCGACAGCGAGAAGGTCGCCAGATGGTTCGCCACCATGTCGACGCTCGGTCGGATCAAGCGGACGAACGCCGAGATCATCGCCATGACCGCCGGCGGCGCGCACGTCGCCAAGTGGGCCCTGACCGGAGTCATCCCGGTGAAGTGGCAGGGTCCGTCGCTCGGCGTCGACTCGGCCAAGGTCGCGACCGAAACACTCGAAATCGCTCACCACGGATTCCTCGACGCCGCGCTCGACGGGGGAACGGGCGTTTCGGTCGCGGCGTCGGTCTCATTCGAGCTCGGGATCGGCTGATCGCGATGGCCAAGGCAAGCCTTCGACTAATCGATCCGTCGGGCTTCAAAAAGCCGACCTTCCTGAGCCGCGAGATCAGCTTTCAGTTCAACCCGAACGAGTTGACGGTTGTGAAATCGGCGCAATGGAAAACGCAGCTGACCAAGTCCGCTAAAGAAGCGTCTTCGCCCGAGTTCATCGGATCTGATCCCAGGAAGATGGACGTCGAGATGTTCCTCGACTCGAACGAGATCGATCCGACCGATCCCCTCCGCGACATCAACACCGACATCGAAGCGCTGATGAGCTGCTGCACGCCGCACCGGGAAACCTTCTCCAAGAACATCTCCTCTCCGCCGCTTGTCGCGTTCAGCTGGGGCGGCAAGCTCCATCTCATCGGCGTCGTGACCAGAGTCAGCGTCAAGTACAAGCTCTTCGACCGGCACGGCACTCCGACCCGGGCGGTGTGCTCGATCTCCCTTGAGGAGCGAGCATTCGAGAAGGAGAAGCAGAACCCGACATCGGGCGCGCTCGCCGTGCACGGAAGCCACACGGTGCTTGCCGGCGACAGCCTCGCCTCGATCGCCTACAAGGAGTACAACGACCCGACGCTCTGGCGCGCGCTGGCGGTCAAGAACGGGATCGACGACCCCATGCGCGTTGCAGTGGGGACGCAACTCCTCATTCCTCCGCCTAGTGAGGCCGGCGCGCTCGCCGGCACCAACTGATCTGATGCCCCCGCCGCCGCAACTGTGCACATTCAAGATCGAACTCGACGGGATCCCGCTGGCGGACGCGGTCGACAGCAACGTGGTGTCGGTGCTGGTCGATGACAGCATGAATCTGCCCGATCTTTTCGCCGTTACCTTCCGGGATCCCAACCGAGAGATCCTGAAGGAGACCGGGGCCAAGATCGGTTCGCAGCTGCAGGTGAGCGTGTTCTCCGAGGCCGATCCGAGCGGGCAATGTCTCATCCTCGGAGAGGTGACTGCGCTCGAAGCCGAGTTCGACACAACCGGGTCGCGCACCGTGGTCCGTGGCTTCGACCGTTCCCACCGCCTATTCCGGGGCCGCGCGACCAAGACCTGGGAACACACGAGCGCATCAGACGTGGCCATCGAAGTTGCGACGAGTGTTGGGTTGGAGATCGGGACGGTGGAAACGACCACCGAAGCCAAGCCGTTCATATCGCAGGGCAACGTCACGCACTGGCAACTCCTGAAGGGCCTTGCGCGCGAGGTGGGTTACGAGGTCGGCGTGTTCAACGGGAAGTTCGACTTCCGCGCGCCCGCGCAATCGTCCACGGGCCCCGAGGAGGGCGACCTGTCGAGCGAGGAAGCGCGCAAGCTGGTGTTCGGCCAAAACCTGCTGCGGTTCCGGGCCATGGTGACGTCGGGTGACCAGGTCAGCAAGGTCACCGTGCGCGGGTGGGATATGAAGCAGAAGCAGGAGGTCTTCCACACCGTGCCGGCCGAGACGACGGCCGCCACGCTTTCGGTCAAGCCGAGTGAACTGGCGGAGGTGTTCGGTGGTGAACCCGAACACGTCGGCGTCGCCGTTCCCTATGTGACCCAAAAGGAAGTCGAAACGGCAGCGTCGGCGCTCGCCGATCGGATCGCCGGCGGGTTCGCCGAGTTCGAAGGAGTGGCCCGCGGAAACACCGCGCTGCGTGCCGGCTGTCTCGTGAGCGTGGGGCTTGTCGGCGAGCCCTTCGATGGTTCGTACACGCTGACGAGCACGCGCCACTCCTACACGCCCCAGGACGGATACATCGTGTTGTTCACCGTCAGCGGGCGTCAGGATCGGTCGCTGTTCTCCCTGGCGAGTGGCGGCGACAGTGACGGCGCCAGTGGACCAGCGATGCACGGTGTCGTCTCGGCATTGGTCACGGATGTGAACGACCCCGAGGAACTCGGTCGCGTGCGACTCGAGTTCCCTTGGCTCTCCGACACGTACGTCAGCGACTGGGCGCGGGTCGTACAGGCGGGGGCGGGCAATCAACGCGGGACGGTCGTGTTGCCGGAGGTGAACGACGAAGTGCTGGTCTCGTTCGACCGCGGCGACCTTCGGCGGCCGTTCGTTCTCGGTGGGCTGTACAACGGCACCGACACGCCCATGCTCGGCGACGGCCTGATAGACGAAACCATCGGCGGCGTGCGGCGCCGTGGGTTCATTTCCAAGCAAGGCGCTGGTCTTGTCTTCTTCGACGACGAGGACGACCAGGGCGTCGCGCTATTGACTGGTCTACTGAGTCGTGACCGCAAGCTGCGGCTGTCACTCAATCAGTCCGACATGAAGATCCGGATCACGAGCTCAGGCGACATTGAGATCCACGGCGAAGGCAACGTTTCGATAAAGGCCGGCGGATCGCTGGCCATCGAAGCCGGCGGCGACATGAAGCTCAAGGCCAAGACGATCGCGCTGAACTGAGGTGAGAACGTGGGCGAGCCAGCTGTAGTGATGGGTGACCAGATCACCGGGAGTTGCGCCGGGCACGTCGTGCCCGCGCCGTCGGGTAACCCGACCCCGGCTCCAGCGCTGCCGTTTGCCGCTCCGCTGCAAATGAACCTCGCCATGTCCGTGGTCATCGGCGGCAAGGCGGCGGCAGTCGTCGGTAGTCGCGGCGTCAACACGCCGCCGCACCTCGGTCTGCATCCGTCCGATCCGCACCTGCTTCCGGCCACGCAGGCCGGCACTGTGATCGCCGGCAGCGCGACGGTGCTCTTCGAGTCGAAGCCGGCGGCGAAGACCGGATCGTCGTGCACGATGTGTCTTGGTCCCGGATCGCTCATCGGGTCCGCGGCCAACGTGCTGGTCGGGGGTTGACCTCGTGAGTGAAGAGTTCATCGGCGCTGGGTGGGGCTTTCCGGTGCGAACCGACGCCACCGGCAGCATCGCGCTCGTATCGCGGTCGCAAGAACTGGAGGAGAGCGTTCGCCTGATTCTCGGCACTGCGTTCGGCGAACGTCCGATGCGTCCCGAGTTCGGTTGTGGGATCCACGACTACGTCTTCGCTCCTGCCGACGCCACGACCGCCGGCCTGCTGGCGCAAGAGGTGCGCGCGTCACTGGCGCGCTGGGAGCCACGCATCGACGTCGCCAGCGTGGACGTTCGCCTCGACGACGCCGATCGGGCCACGCTCTACATCGACATCGCCTACACGGCGCGTGGCACCAACGACCCGCGCAACCTCGTGTTTCCCTTCTATGTGATCCCGACGGAGGGATAGAAGTCCATGCCGCTTCCTGCACCCAACCTCGACGACCGGCGCTTCCAGGACCTGGTCGACGACGCCAAGCGACTCGTCCAGCAACGATGCCCCGAGTGGACCGACCACAACGTCTCTGACCCGGGCGTGACCCTCATCGAGACGTTCGCGTCGATGTTCGACCAGCTGCTGTACCGCCTTAACCGCGTGCCCGACCGCAACTACGTCAAATTCCTCGACCTCATCGGCGTTCGCCTGTTCCCGCCCACGGCGGCCAGAGTCGGAGTCACGTTCTGGCTCTCGGCGCCGCAGGACGAAGCCGTCCGTATCCCCACGGGGACGCAGGTCGCGACGCTGCGAACCGAAGTGGATGAAGCGATCCAATTCACGACGGTGGATCCGCTCGACATTCTGCCGTGCTCTTTGACGAATCTGGCTTCCAGCGTGAACGGCGAAGCGCGCGAGCGCTTCACGGCGCTGCAGGCGCGGCAGGGGTTCTTCTGTTTCGACGATGTGCCGAAGCCGGACGACGCGCTCCTGATCGGGCTGTCGGGCGCGGTGCCGCATTGCGCCGTCGCGCTCCGCTTCGAATGCGAGATCGACGGCGTCGGTGTCGACCCGCGCCGCCCGCCGTTGGTGTGGGAGGCCTGGGACGGTGAGGCGTGGGTCGCCTGCGACCTCGAGCGTGACGAAACTGGCGGCCTGAACCGCGCCGGCGATGTGGTGATCCACGTGCATGGCGATCACGTCACGTCCGTGGTCAACAGTCAACGCGCCGGATGGTTGCGTTGCCGCGTTGTTGCCGCGGAGGAGAACCAGCCGTCCTACAGCGCGTCGCCCAAGATCAATCGTTTGAGCGTCTACACCGTCGGCGGAACGGCCACGGCCGTCAACGCCGAGGTCATCGAAGAGGAGATCCTGGGCACCTCTGAGAACGTCCCCGGCCAGCGGTTCTTGATCGCGCGCCGCCCAGTGGTGCCGGGTGAAGGGTCGCAGGTCCTCGAAGTGTCTGGCGAAGATGGCTGGGTTGAGTGGGAGGCAGTCGACAACTTCGCGGACAGCAGCGACGATGACCTCCACTTCGTGCTCGACGGCACCAGCGGCGAGGTGGTGCTGGGTCCCGCGGTTCGGGAGATCGACGGAACGCTGCGCCGGTACGGAGCGGTACCGCCCAAGGGAGCCGTCGTCCGTTTGCGGTCGTACCGGACCGGTGGTGGCCGGCGCGGCAACGTGGCGCGCGGGGCGATCACGGTGTTGCGTTCGTCGATCCCGTACGTCACGCGCGTGGGGAATCGTCGTGGTGCGAGTGGAGGGGTCGACGGTGAGACGGTCGAGCGCGCCAAGGAGCGCGCGCCGATTGTGCTGCGCACGCGCAACCGTGCCGTTACCGCCGAGGATTACGAGCAGCTCGCCCGCGAAGCCGCACCCGAGATAGCGCGCGTTCGGTGTGTCAGCGCGGGAGCGGGAGCGGACGCCGGTGCCGTACGCGTGCTCCTGATTCCGGCGGTGCCGGACGCGTCGGCCGAACGCCTCCGCCTCGAAGAATTGATACCGCTGGACGCCACCCTTGAGCGCGTCGCCTCGGCGCTCGAGGAGCGCCGAATTATCGGGGCGCGGATCACCGTCGAGCAGCCGCTTTACCAAGGCGTCACGGTGGTGGCCCAGGTTCGCGCTCGGCGGCGGATCCGCAGCGACACCCTGCGTGACGATGCGCTGACGAGTCTCAACGCGTTCCTCCACCCCCTCAATGGTGGTGCCGAGGGCGGCGGGTGGCCGTTCGGCCGTGGCGTTCACATGGGCGACATCTACGCGGTGCTCCAAGGCGTGCGTGGCGTCGAACTGGTCGAAGACGTCCGCCTCTTCGCCGCCAACCCGATCACCGGAGAACGCGGCGATGCCGTCCAGCAGATCGACATCGACGCCAACGCACTCGTGTTCTCGTACGAGCATCAGGTTCGCGTCGTCGAAGCGACGCGCGGGTCGTCTTAGATGCGCGGGCTAATTCCGGGGATGCCGTCGCCGCACCCGCTTGGTGCCGCGCTGCCGGCGATGTACGCCGAGGACGAGTTCGCCCAGCGGCTCATGTCGGCCTTCGACGAGACGCTCGCGCCGGCCTTCGCGGTGCTCGACAACTTCGACGCGTACCTGGACCCACACCTGACGCCCGAGGACTTCCTCGAGTGGGTGGCCTCGTGGGTGGGCGCGGTCATCGACGAGAACTGGACGATCGACAAGCGGCGAAGGTTGGTGAGCGACGCCACGTACCTCTACCGATGGCGCGGAACCGCGCAAGGGGTCGCGGCTAGCGTCGCGCTGTACACGGGCGTTGTACCGGAGATTTCCGAGAACGGCGGGACGAGTTGGTCAGACACACCAGGAAGCGAGCCCCCTGGGTCACCGATTCCGTCACTTGTCGTACGGGTGCGGGTTCCGGACCCGACGGCAGTGGACGAGAATGCTCTGGATGCCATCGTCAGTGCAGCCAAGCCGGCTCACGTCCCCCATCAGATCGAGGTGATTGCTGAATGATCTGTACGCAGTGCGGGCACGAGAACACCGGGAAGCAAGCGTTCTGCGAGTCGTGCCATGGGTTCCTCGAATGGGACGGCAAGAAAGAGCCAACGGCTGCGTCTGCGCCCGAACCAACACCTGAGCCTGAACCTGTGGCAGTCCCTGTCGTCGAAGCCGTGCAGCCGACGGTAGAACGCGACGCTCCACCGCCACGCCCAGCCTCGGGACCCGAGGTAGGCGGGGGTTTGATTTGCTCGGCCTGTGGCACCGGCAACGAGACCACGCGGCATTTCTGCCGGCAATGCGGCGAGCCGCTCGGAAAGCCGACCGTCGCGGCCGCGGTGGCGGAGTCGCCTCGGTCCGCTTACCCGTGGGCGACCGTGCTGAGCATCGTGGGCATCGTCGTCGGCATCATCCTGCTGCTCATCGCCATCGCTGGTTGGTAAGCGAGCGAGCCGGCTACGACCAGAACGTGTCGTAAGCCTCCGGGTCGGAGTGCTTCTCCGAGACGCGGGTGAACTTTCCATTCGCGAGCGTGAAGGTAAGCGTCTCGTCCTGGTCGAGGTCGGTCTTTCCCTCGCGCTGACCCTGGTTGCGGTGCGTCGCGACGACCGTGTCGTTGCCCTCGGCCACGACGCCCTTCAACGTGGCTGAAAACGTGCCGCCGCTGCGCTCGAACAGCTGGCCGTAGTAGCCCAGGATCTCGTCGAAGCCCTTGTATTCGCCCGACAGCGGGTTGTTGCCTACCGCGTTGTGCACGCCGTCAGGGGCGAACATTCCTCGGAGGGTGTCCATGTCGCCCTCGCCGAAGGCCTTGTAGCCCTGCCGTACCAATTCCTCGTTTGTGGCCATTCGCTTGTCCTCCTCTAGGTAGCCGTCGTCAGACGGTGAAAGCGCTACCGGGGTCCAGAGCGACGCAGTGCCGACCGTATACCCGGTCAGCCTCCCGCGGGCGCCGGAAGGCGTGCTGGACGAAGCCGAGCGTTACGACGGCCGCCGCGCCGATCGACCAAAGTCGCGCGGCCGAACTGCGCTGACTGAGCAGGGCGAAGGCGATGAGCCTCCCCAGCTGAGCGATTAGTCCGAAACTAGCCGCACTTCTGCCCAGCCCGTGTCGCCGATGGTGACGGCGCGGCGTTGGACGCCGCCGGACTCGGTCCACCACACGATCTCGAAGGTGTCGTTCGGTCCGACGACGCTCACGGTGTTGCCGTCGACGTGGTGGACGCGCAGGTCGCCCGCCGTGACGTACAGCGCCGGATCGCCGATCGCGGCCACGCCGTCGACAATCGGCGCCACGACGCGGTAATCCCAGCCGAGTGACGGGAGCTCGACATCCCATCCGTCGCCGGGGTGGATGACCTCGAGCGTTTGCGCGCGCCAGTCCCACACGACGGAGCGCTCGCTCACGTCAGGCACCACGCGGCCAGACGCGTCGCGGTCGGTGCAGTTGAGCGTGACGACGTACTGCCACGGGCCGGTCGTCGCGACACCCGTCAAGAGCTGGCCGCGACTAGTCGCCCACTTGCGGAAGCCGGCGTTGGTTGCCATAACCGGTGTGTCGGGTTTCACGAGCACACCGTCGGCGCGACACGTGCGCCGCACGATCGCAGGGTCGGCGCCGCCCAGCGGATCGCCGATCCCCACCGGTCCGGTCGACAAAGCCGAAAGCAGCGACTCCACTTCGGCGTGTTCCGAGTCCGTGTGGAACACGTCCTTGTACGGCTGCAAACCCAGCGACCCGGCGAAGGCGTTGGTGTACAGAAACCACGCCCACAGGTAGCCGGAGCTCACTATGTAGCCGTGGTCACCGCTCGTACGGATCGACGTGACGTTGGCGAGCGTGACCGTCTGGCAGATGTCGGCGGGACTCGGCATGCACCACTGCAGGGTGCGGTCGCGGCGACCCGCCGCGTGGTCGATGCCTTCTTGCCACGCCCGCGCCCGGCCCGGTTGCTCCCGTAGACCGCGGACACCGAGGAAGCACTCGATCAGCCAGTCGTGCTCGAGGGTCTCAACGCCCCACTCGACGCACTGGTCCAACCACCGCTCGTACAGCTCCGGGCCCTTCGGATGGGCGCGCTCACCGTCGACCCAGCAGTCGTACTCGTCGAGGTACGGCGACGCCGACGACAGGTGACGACAGTGCGCCGCCAGCGGCGGATTACCGAGCGCCTCGCGGAGCGCGTTGATGCCGTCGGGGAGGATGTCGTCGCGCGGCTCCCAGCGCATCAGGCCCGACGGCGGCACGACCCACTCCGCGGTGTTAAACGGGCGCAGCACTTGGTGCGGGTACCACCACGAGTCGAGTTGCACGGTGTTGAACGGAACGCTGCGCGCTCTGAGGTCGTCGACGGTGCCGACGAGCGTTTCGGTGACGGTGCGGTCGGGCTCGGTCTTGTACCAGTAGGCGGCGCCGTTGTCGGTCCAGTACGACGGCGCCCGTCCCAGGTCGTCGGCGTAGCGGCCGGCTCGCGCGGTCCGATACGCGCGGAGCAGTTCGGCACCCCATTCCGCCAGCGCGGCGCGCGGGCTGGCCGCACCCCAAAGTGCTAGCTCGGTGGTGAAGCCTGCGGGTACGTCGTCGAGGTCGCCGTGCCAACCGCAGCGCAGCCCGGCCTCCACCGCCATCACCTGTTCGTGGAAGCTGTTCATCGGGGCGATGAGGATGGTGCGGTAATCGGGCGCGATCAGCATCATCGGCAGCACGAGCGACGGACGCGCCGGGAACAGGAACCAACCTTGGAGCGACGCGTCGGTGACCGTCGGCATAGCGAACTCGCAGTACTGGAACCCGAAGCCGGTCGCGCCGTCGGGCACGCCACCGGTGGCTCGCTCACCGGTACCGAACGACCAGTAGTTGGACGGGTCGGCGAAGTTGCTGCTGCTGATGCCCTGCAGATCGCGCGTCGCCGTCAGCGTGAGCACCGCCAGCGGTCGGTCGTCGCGCACGTCGATCGACGCCTCCACGCCGTCAGCCACCTGCGATCGGATCGGTCCCAACCAATCCGGCTCGCCCCAGCCGACGCGTACCGCGCCGTCGTCGTCGTGGGTGATGGTGAAGGCGTCCATGGGGCCGATCTAAGCAGGATCCGGCATGCTGCTCGCATGGTGGTCTCGATCCCGGCCCGCGCGGCACTCGCCGGCAATCCGTCGGACATGCACGGCGGCGCCGTGCTCGCCATCCCGGTGCGCGCCTTTGCGGCGACCGCCGAACCCGCCGAGGTCGCGAGCGACGAGCCGCTCGTCCGCGCCGCACTCGCCCGACTCGAGAGCGACGCGCGTCTGCACGTGTCGACGACGATCCCGCGCTCCGTCGGGCTGGCTGGGTCGAGCGCCATCGTGATCGCCGCGCTGCGCGCCGCCGGCGTCGACCTCGAGCCACCGGAGGTGGCCGAACTCGCTTTGGCGATCGAACGCGACGACCTCGGCATTGCCGCCGGGCTGCAGGACCGCGCCGTCCAGGCCTTCGATCAGCCGGTGCTGGTGGACGGGGGAGCGGTCACGCCACTGGTGGCGGGTGCGCCGCTGCAGTTCGTGATTGCGTGGCAGCCCGAGGCCGCGGGTGACTCGGGTGACTATCACCGTCGCCGGGAGCCGAACGCCGCCGGCATGGCCGAGCTGGCGCGCATCGCCCGGGCGGCGGCCGACGCCTTCATCGCCGGCGACGCCGCCGCGCTCGCCAACCTGATGGCCTTCAGCGCCGAAGTCCGCCGCGACGTCGCACCACTGTCAGCCGAGCACGAGGCGCTGGCGGACGCGGTGCGCGCCGCGGGCTTGTCGCCGAACTCCGCGGGTTCCGGCGGCGCAGTTGCCGCCGTCGTTACCGAGCGCGCCGACCTCGGCCGCGTGCCTGCACCGTTCGTGACGCAGGACTTCTAGCCGCAGGATTTCTAGCGGTATTCGGGGTTCGGGAAGTCGAAACGGCAGCCGGCGTCCCACTTGGACCGCTGATTGCCGTGCGCCGGGATGCCGCCGGCGTCTTTCATGATGCGCGCCAGGTGCAGCAGGTTCCACGACATGAATGTGGTGTTGCGGTTGGTGAAGTCGTTCTCCGGTCCGCCGGAACCCGCATCGAGATAGGAAGGGCCGGGACCGGCCTCACCGATCCAGCCGGCGTCGGCCTGCGGCGGGATGACATATCCGAGGTGTTGCAGCGAGTACAGGATGTTCATGGCGCAGTGCTTCACCCCGTCCTCGTTGCCGGTGATGAGGCAACCGGCGACGCGCCCGTAGTAGGCGTACTGGCCATCTGCGTTGAGGTCGCTGGAGCCGCCGTACAACCGCTCGATGACGCGGTTGCACACCGACGACTTCTCGCCCAACCAGATCGGTGTGCACACCACGAGGATGTCCGCCGCCATCACTTGCTGGTGGATCGCCGGCCATTCGTCACGATCCCAGCCGTGTTCTGTCATGTCGGTCCACACGCCGGTGGCGATGTCGTGGTCGATGGCGCGGACGTGGTCGACCGTCACGCCCTGGCGACTCATGATCTCCGACGCAATGTCGATCAAGCCTTGGGTGTTGGACACCTCGGGTGACTTCTTCAACGTGCAGTTGATGAACAGAGCTTTCAAGTCGCTGAAGTCCCACTGGCTTTGACTGCACAGCTCCTCTTGTTGCGCGTTAAGGGTCATAGTGACAGTCAAGTCCGCGTTTACCCAACGTGCGTTACAGCGATGCCGGGTACTACTAGGGGATGCGCATCGAAGACCTGCTCAGTCGTGGCCCGCTCGTGGCCGGCGTGCGACTGCCGTGGGACGATCCCGTCTTCGGCGAGCGCATGCTCAAGGAGCATCTCAACGACGCGCACGACCTCGCCAGCCGTCGCGGGCCCACGATCGACCGTCACGTCAAATGGCTCCACGAACTCGTTGGTGGCAAACCGACCACGGTGCTCGATCTCGCGTGCGGACCCGGCCTCTACACCGAACGCCTGTCGGCCCTCGGCCACGCCTGCGTAGGTGTCGACATCAACCCCGCGGTGATCGCCTACGCCCGCACGCAGAACACGGACTGTGAGTACATCGAAGGCGACATCACGCGCACCGAACTCAACGGCTTGTTCGACCTCGTTCTGATCTTGTACGGCGAGCTCAGCACGTTCAACACGGGTGAGTTCGAACGCACGCTGCGCTACGCGGCATCGGTGCTGACCGACGACGGTCGGCTCGTACTCGAGCTGTCGACGCCGAGCGGTGTGTTGCGCAGAGGCCAGTCGAAGGCGACTTGGTTACCCGCTTACGACGGGCTGTTCGGCGACGGCCCGCACCTCGTGCTGTACGAGAGCGCGTGGGACGACGGCGCCAAGGCGGCGGTCGAGCGGTGGTTCGTCGTCCAGGACGACGGGAGCGTCGACAGCTACGCAACTACGACCTGGGCGCGCAACCGCGCCGACCTCGAGGCACATTTCACGTACTGCGGGCTGGCGATCGACGCGGCCTACGGCGATCTCACGGGCGCCGACTTCGACGCCGACGACGACTTCCAGACGTTGGTGCTGCGACCCCTATAGGTCGGTGGCGTGGGCGCGGAGGCCGTCGGCGTCGACCCACTCGATCGTGGTGGCGTGCGTGGCCGCCAGGACGACCCGCGGCGCCTTGCCGGCTTCGAAGGCCTCCTGCCAGCGCGACGCGCACAAACACCACCGGTCGCCGGGCTTTACGCCGGCGAACTGGTACTCCGGCATGGGGGTCGACAAGTCGTTGCCGACCGAACGCGAGAACTCTAAGAATTCCTCGCTCGCTTCGATGCACACGGTGTGCAGCCCGAGGTCTTCTGCGCCGGTGTCGCAGCAACCGTTGCGGTAGAAGCCGGTCAGCGGGTCGTAGGAGCAAGGTTCAAGTTCGGTACCGACCACGTTCTTCGCCATCGACGCATCCTCTCAGATTGCGGTCGCGTCACCCTCGCCGAATTACCCTCACGTGATGCTCAGGTTCCAACGCGCGGTCGGACTTGTCGCGCTCGTGTTCGTATTTGTTGCCGCCACGGCGTGCGGCGGCGACGGCGGCGACGAGGCATCGAAGAACCCGAAGGCGGCGCTGGCGGCGGCTTCGCGTCGCACCGCGGAAGCGGGTTCGGTGAAGATGACGTTCAACGCGCGCCTCGGCGGGGCCAAGGGCGCGTCGGTCGCCTCGGGTGACGGCGCGTACGACTTCACGAAGGACCAGGGCCGGTTCAAGCTGTCCGTTGCGTTCAGTTCGACGGTCGAACTGCTCATCACCCCCGACCGGCTCTACCTCAAGCAGCCGAAGACGCAGCCGACCGACAAGACATGGCGCTCGGTCTCGCAGGAGGAACTGGCACGCGATCCGTCTACCGCCGGCTTCCTCTCACAGTTGCGCGGGCAGATCGACCCGCGGGCTCAGCTGCGCAACCTCGGCAACAACGTGACCGGCGTGCGCAAGGCGGGCGAACTGAAGATCCGCGGCGTCGACACGACGAAGATCAGCGGCACGGTCGACCTCAGCGAAGACGCCATCGCCAAGGCGCCGGCGGAGCAGCAGGACAGCCTGCGCCAAGCGCGCCAGTCCCTCGGCACCGAGGGCTATCCGATCGACGTGTGGCTCGACAAGGACGGCCGCGTCCGTCGCCTCGAGTACCAGATCAAGGTCGGAACCCAAGCTGTAGGAAGCACAGGGGCGACCGTGCGCCTCGACCTGTTCGATTTCGGTGAAGATACAGGCGTTGTCCTCCCCGATCCCGCCGACGTCCAAGAGGGTCTCGAGTAGGCGCGCGCTGCGCCGCGTGATGGTGGTCGCCGTTGCCTTCATCGGAGTCATCGTCGTCGTGCTCGGCGGCGAGATCTTGCTGGCACGCGGCGGCGCCCACCTCGACGAGTTCGACGTCACGTCGCTCAACGAAAGTTTTGAACCGGCCGGCGATGCGACTCGGTCGGTGCGCGTGCTGTGGTTGGGTGACTCCACGGCCGCCGGTGTTGGTGCGTCATCGCCACGCCAAGCCGTCTCGGCTGGAGTCGGACGCATCATCGCCGCCGATCGAAACGTCACGATCGACGTTCGCGTGATTGCCAAGTCGGGGGCGCGGGTGGGCGATGTCGCCGCGGATCAGGTGGCGCGCGTGCGCGAGCTGCGTCCCGACGTCGTGGTCATCAGTGTCGGCGCCAACGACACGATCCACCTGACGTCGGTCGCCACGTTCCGCCGGCAGTACCGGAGCGTGCTCGACGAACTGACGCGCGCCGGCGTCGCCGCGTCGCGCGTCGTGGTCATAGGAGTGCCCGACATGGGCGCGCCGCCGCGGTTGCGCCAGCCGCTGCGCGCCATCGTCGGGTTGCGCGGCGAACGCCTGGACCGCGAATCACGCAACCTCGCCCGTGATCACGGCGCGCACTACGTCGACCTGTTCGCCGGCACGTCGAGTCAGTTCCGCGCCGATCCCGATCGGTACTTCGCCGCCGACAACTACCACCCGAGCGACGCCGGCTACGCCCTGTGGGCCAAGGTGATCGCGCCCGTAGTGGCGAGGACGATCGCTCCCTAAAGTCGCGGCATGCCGCCACGCTCGCTCCCTGTCACCTAACTTTCGAGCACGGTTATACGCGTGAATTGAGGGTGATCGAGGGCGAATCACGCGTCAAACCGTGCTTGAAAGTTGCGTGGTCGTTTGAGGCACGATGGGGTCCGTGGCAGATGAGCGCCTTTGGCCGAGACCGAGATTTGTAACGATCGTCGGCGCCGAGGGCGCAGGAGCACGTCCTTCTCGACGTTCTCTTGGTCGAGCGGCTTCGGGCAGAGTCACCGTTGCGCTCATCCGAGGAGCGGTGGGTGCCCGCTGGTGACGTTCACGCGGACCTAATTGCGCCTAGTGATCTCGCAGTCGACGAAGGCGATGTCGGAGTTGTTCAGCCAGCGATCGATCTGGTCGCGTACGCGCGCGAGACCGGAACCGGCCTTGCTGTCGCCCGGCCTCCTGTGACTAGCTGAGTTCGAAGCCGTCGACGCCAGCGACGCCGACGGGGCAACTCACGCCTGTGCCAACGAGGGTGCAACCGTTCATCGGCCGCTCTTGCCTATTCCCGCGTAGAACAATTCGGGGTCGATCCCGATCCGCTGAGCAACGTCAGCGGTATCGAAGTACTCCCGCCACGCACAGATCTTGCCGTCGCGGACCTTGAACACGCCGTTGATGTGGAACGAAATCGGCTTGCCTGCGATCCGTACCACGTCAATTCGCTCGGTTATCACCGTGTCGTCGGTCGAGGCGATCGAACGAATCTCGCTTTCGTCGGCGAGCATGCCCGACGACACCTTGTTCTGTCGTTCGATTTCGGCGCGTGCGGTCTCGCGGCCAACAAGGACCGGCGCGGCGGGCACATTGATTTGCCACTCGAAGTCCTCGGTCAGCAGAGCGCACATCGCCTCGACGTCCTGGATGACGCCCTCGGTCGCTCGAAGGAACTCGAGCACTACTTGCTCCTCTTGCGCTCCCATGTCAGTCGTCCAGCTTGAACGGTTCGGCGTAGTTCTCGGCCGAAGGGTTACAAAACTGCACGCCGGTGCCGCCGAGGCCGCAGTAGCCGTTCGGGTTCTTCTCGAGATACTGCTGGTGGTAGTCCTCGGCGTAGAAGAACGGACCGGCCGCGGCGATCTCAGTGGTGATCTCGCCGTAGCCCTTGGCGCTTAGCGCTTCCTGGAACATGGCGCGTGACGACTCCGCCGCCGCCTTCTGCTCGTCGTTCGTGTACCAGATGCCTGAGCGGTACTGGGAGCCGACGTCGTTGCCTTGGCGCATGCCTTGCGTTGGATCGTGCGACTCCCAGAACACCTTGAGCAACTGCTCGTAGGTGACCTGCTTCGGGTCGAACACCGCGAGCACGACCTCGGCGTGACCGGTGCGTCCCGAGCAGGCTTCTTCGTAGGTCGGGTTGGGCGTGTAACCGCCGGCGTAACCGACAGCGGTGGACCACACGCCCGGCGTCTCCCAGAACTTGCGCTCGGCACCCCAGAAGCAGCCGAGCCCGAACACGGCGGTCTCCAAGCCGTCAGGGAACGGCGGCGTCATCGGGTTCCCGGTGACGATGTTGACCGGCGCCACCGGCATTTGACGGTCCCGTCCGGGCAGTGCCTTGTCGGGATCAACCATGGCGGCCTTCTCTCGTCCGAACAAACTCATGTCTTCCAGTATCACGCTCCCGTCAAGGCGTTACGCGCCGACGTAGCGTTGGGGCCATGCGAAAGACGGCGTACTGACGCGTGGACCTGGCGGCGCTCGACCGGATTTCGGCCACTACAACGCCGACGGTCGCCATCGTCGACGCCGAGACCGATTGCACGATCTGGGCCAAGCTCGAATACGAGATGCCGAGCGGTTCGACCAAGGATCGCATCGCCGCGCGCATCCTGGCTGAGGCGGCCACAAAGGGGGAGCTGACCGACGAATCGGTCGTGGTCGAAGCGTCGAGCGGTTCGACGTCGATCGCGTTTGCCATGACGTGCGCCGCGATCGGTGTGCGCTTCACCGCGGTGATGCCCGAAGGCGTGAGCGGAGAGCGGTTGATGATGATCCGCCGTTACGGCGGCGAAGTCGTGTTGACCGCCGCAGCCGACGGCATGCCCGGCGCCCAAGCGGCGGCCGAGGCGATGGGGGAGCGCGACGCCAACGTGTACTTGCCGCGCCAGTTCGCCAACCCGCAGAACACCGAGGCTCACCGGTTGCGCACAGGGCCGGAGCTGATCGCCCAGGTCGGTCGCCCGCTCGACGGGTTCGTGGCCGCCGTCGGCACCGCCGGCACGCTGATGGGTGTCGGCGCGGCGTTGCGCGCTGCGCAGGGCGCGGCCGTCGCGTTGGCGCGCGTGCGCGTCACCGGTGCTGACGCCGACGCCGAGCAGGGCGGCCCCTGTCACGGCATCCCCGGCGTGGTCGACTGCGTGTCGGAGATCCTCGATCCCGCGAGCATCGGCCTCGGCGCTGACATCGAGGTCTCGCACGACGACGCCATGGCGGCGACGAGGGAGCTGATTGCTCGCGGCTTTCCCGCCGGGCTCAGCAGCGGGCTCAACCTGCGCGGCGCCCTCGCCATGGCCGCCACGCTCGGCGCCGGCCACCACGTCGGCACCGTGTTCTGCGACCGGATGGAGCGGTACTTCTCGACCGAGCTGTTCGACGACCTCCGATCGGGGTAGACAGTCCCGCATGGCGAAGAAGTGGCGTGTTCTCTCGGTCCTCGCTGGGGTGGCGGCGGCGGTGGTCGTGCTGATGACTGCCGCGCAGGCAGCCATCACGTTGTCGGTGACGCCGAGTACTGGTCTGATCGAGGGCCAGGTCGTCACCGTCAGCGGAGGTGGCTACAAGCCGAACAGCACCGTGACGATCAGCGAGTGCCTCAAGTCGGGCACCCAGACGGCGTGCATCAGTCCCAAGACCACGCCCACGAACTCCTCGGGGGCGTTCTCCGGGGCGAAGTACACGGTGCGGCGGTCGGTCGACGGGAAGGTGTGCACCGAGGCCAACCCCTGCTTCATCCGGGCGAAGGACACCGGCAACAACTCGGCCGACAAGGCGATCCACTTCAAGACCTCGACCTCCACGACCAGGTCGAGCACCACGACGACAGCGCCTGAGCCGTGCGGTAAGCCGACGATTCAGGGGACGGCGGGTAACGACACGTTGAACGGCACGCCCGGTGGCGACGTCATCGCCGGCGTCGGCGGCAACGACACGATCAACGGCTTCGGTGGCGACGACACCATCTGCGGCGGCAAGGGCACCGACACGCTCAGGGGCGGGGCCGGTCACGACCTCGTGCTGGGCGGCGAGAACAACGACAGCCTCGACGGTGGCGCCGGCAAAGACATTTGCGGCGGCGGCCCGGGCACCGACACCGCCACCAACTGCGAGACCAAGACGTCCATCCCGTAGGCCGAGCGCGGACGGAAGCGCCGAAAAGCGCCAGAATACAGACGCGAAAAGCGGCCCCATCGTCACCGCCGGACCGAAGCCCGGCGGTCCCGAGGGACCGCTCACGCGGTAGAGACTTCGTTCGTCAAGGCACCGAAGTGCTCCAACGAACCCGATGTTCTGGTTTGGCTTGCGCCGCCCCGTCCCATCGTTGGTCCCTACCAATCCGGTAATCGGGATCCGTTCCCGAGGTTTCCGAGTTGCCTTGCGGCCGTCTCGTTCCCCCCTGGTCGGTTTCCCCGTTCACCGGGTATGGAGACATTCAACGATGTCTTGCCTGTGGGGAACAAGAGGCAAAACATGAGGATTTCGCGGGGGATTTCGTTCTCTTTATTGGGGACGGCGCGGTGGATATGTGGATCAAATTGTGGATGACCCGCGTTGATGCTGGTCGCAGGCCTCCGACCCGCCACACTTGACGGCCGTGCCTGTTCGCTCAGACCTCCGAAACGTCGCCATCGTCGCCCACGTCGACCACGGAAAGACCACGCTCGTCGACGCGATGTTGTGGCAGTCCGGCGCCTTCCGGGCCAACCAGGATGTTGCCGAACGCGTCATGGACTCGATGGACCTCGAGCGTGAGAAGGGCATCACGATCCTGGCGAAGAACACGTCGGTCCTGCATAACGGCCTGCGCATCAACATCGTCGACACGCCGGGCCACGCCGACTTCGGCGGTGAGGTCGAACGGGCGCTGACCATGGTCGACGGGGTCGTGCTGCTGGTCGACGCCAGCGAAGGGCCGCTGCCCCAGACCCGGTTCGTGTTGCGCAAGGCCCTGGAGCTGGACCTGCCCGTCGCCCTCGTGATCAACAAGGTCGACCGCTCCGACGCCCGCATCAAAGAGGTGATCGACGAGGTCTACGAGTTGTTCATGGACCTCGATGCCACGGAGCACCAGATCGAGTTCCCGATCGTGTACTGCAACGCCCGCGCCGGCCAGGCCACGCTCGACGGCGACGCGGCGGTCCGAGGCGAGCTCGAGCCCAACCTCGAGCCGCTGTTCAACCTGCTGCGTGACTACATCCCCGGCCCGAGCTACGAGGAAAACCACCCGCTCCAGGCGCTGGTCACCAACCTCGACGCCTCGCCGTACCTCGGCCGGCTGGCGTTGTGCCGCGTCCGTCACGGCACGCTCAAGCGCGGCCAGATGGTGGCGTGGTGCCGGGTCGACGGGACCATCGAGAAGGTCAAGGTCACCGACTTGTTCGTGACCGAGGCGCTGGACCGGGTCCCCGCCGATGAGGTCGGCCCAGGTCAGATCGCGGCCGTCGCCGGGCTGGCCGACGTCACCATCGGCGAGACGCTGGCCGATCCCGACGATCCGGTGGCGCTGCCCGTCACCCACGTCGACGAGCCGAGCCTGTCGATGACCGTCGGGGTCAACACGTCGCCGCTCAGTGGGCAAGAGGGCTCGAAGATGACAGCGCGGCTCATCAAGAGCCGCCTCGACGCCGAACTGGTGGGCAACGTGTCGCTGCGGGTGCTCAACACCGAACGCCCCGACGCGTGGGAGGTGCAGGGCCGCGGCGAACTCCAACTGGCCGTCCTGGTCGAGCTATTGCGCCGGGAAGGCTTCGAACTGACCGTCGGCAAGCCGCAAGTCCTGACCCGCGAGATCGACGGCAAGCTGCACGAGCCCGTCGAACGCGTCGCCATCGACGTGCCCGAGGAATACCTCGGTGTGTCGACGCAGCTCATCGCGTTGCGCAAGGGCCGGATGGAGGAGATGGTCAACCACGGCACTGGATGGGTGCGGATGGAGTTCATCGTTCCGGCACGTGGGCTCATCGGCTTCCGCACCGAGTTCATGACCGAAACGCGGGGGACCGGCCAGCTGCACCACGTCTTCGAAGGCTTCGAACCCTGGTTCGGGGAGATACGGAGCCGGCCGGCCGGATCGCTGGTGGCCGACCGGCGCGGCCCGACGACGACGTTCGCGTTGTTGAACCTCCAGGAGCGCGGCTACATGTTCGTCGGCCCCGGCGTCGAGGTCTACGAGGGCATGGTCGTCGGCCAGAACGCGCGGGCCGAAGACATGGACGTCAACGCCGCCAAAGAAAAGAAGCTGAACAACATCCGGTCTTCGATCGCCGAGGAGACGGTCCGCTTGGTCCCGGCGGTGCAGATGGGCCTCGAGCGGGCGCTCGAGTTCATCCGCGAGGACGAATGCATCGAGGTCACGCCGCAGAGCGTCCGCATCCGCAAGGTCGTGTTGGACCAAACCGAGCGCGGGCGCGCCGCCAAGCGCGCCGGGAAGCCCGCCTAAGCCGCCGTAGCTTGTCGCTGTGCGTGAGTTCGAGCCGCTCGCCGGTGGCTTCCTGCCGCGCTGTTGGACCGACGGCCGCCAGGTGCTCAAGGTGTGGGACGACGGCCTTCCGGCGTCGCTACCCGTGCTCGCCCAGGTTGACCTGCCGGTTGTGGCGCCGCTGGCGACGGCGGTAGTCGCGGGCTGGGGCGCTGCAGTGTTTCCCTTCCTGTCTGGCCGGGAGGCGACGAGCGCCGACGCGCCGGTGCTGGCGCGGACCATGCGTCGCATGCACGACCACCCGCTGGTCGACCTTCCTCGGCTACCGATCGACGAGTCCTGGGCACTGGAAACGCTGAGGGACCGGCTGGACCATCCTTGGATTCGCGACCGCCGCGGCGAAGTCGAGGCGCAGCTCGATCGGCTCGAGCAGGCGATCGAGAGGGCACGCGCCACGCCGCGTCCCGTCGTCATCTGCCACACGGACTTCGGTGGCCACAACGCCATAGTCGACGACGACACCGGTAACGTCGCCGCCATCTTGGATTGGGACTACGCCAGGCTCGCTCCCCGCGAGCACGACCTGTGGGCGGCGTTCGAAGAGCCCGATCCAGGCGTCTACCTCGATGCCTACGGTCGGGACGTGGATCTCGACGCTGCGCACCTCGAGTACGCCCTCCTGGCCCGCGGCGTTCGTGACGCCGCGGCGCGCGTCGAATCGGAACGCGACCGAGAAGGCGTCGACACGTGGGGCTTTGATCGCTGGCGCCGCCTCGATCACAACCTCGCGCTCGTACGGCGCCGACAGGGAGGCGTCACGTGAGCACACTGGCGGAGGAACTTGCACGGCGGGGGACGGTCAGCCGCACCTTCGGCGAACGCCTTGACTCGCGCGCCACGATCGTCGGGCTCGCGACTAGTGACGGCGATCGCATCGTCGTGAAGCACGCCGTCGACGCCGAAGCGGTCGGCTGGCTGCAGAGCGCGCTGCGGTTCCACGCGGCGGTGCGTCACTCGGTGATCGTGCCGGTCGTCGACTCGTTCGAAACTGACGACGGCCTCGGGATCGTGATGCCATGGGCGCGGGGGGAGTCCCTCGTGGACGCCTACGACGCCGCCGTGCCCGCGCCCGACGATCCTGGCTCGCCTTACGAACGCTTCCTGCAACAGCCGCCCGAGCGGCTCGCGGCGGTCGTCGGCCAAATCATCGACGCCCACGTGGCAGTAGCGAGCGCCGGCTTTGTCGCCGTCGACCTCTACAGCGGCTGTCTGCTGTACGACTTCGAGACCGGCAGCGTCTCACTGATCGACCTCGACATGTACCGGCCCGGCCCCTACGTGCTCGAAGGCGATCGCCAATACGGGTCGGCCTCATTGATGCCGCCGGAGGAGTTCGAGCGTGGCGCCACCATCGACGAGCGAGCCACCGTCTTCACCCTTGGGCGCATGGCACTCGTCTACCTAGGCTGCGCCCGCAAGGCCGCGCCCGAGCGACGGGCCTTCCGGGGCACCGAGCTGCAGTGGGACACGGCCATGAAGGCGACTCGCGCGGCGCCCGCCGATCGCTACTCGACGGTGGCCGCCCTCGCGACCGCCTGGTCTCACGCCTGTTCGCCCTTATAGGCCTGGGCGTGCTTCTCTGGGAGACGGGTAAGGCCGCATCGAAACGACGGAGCGGGTGATCTACGCCGGCCAAGCCGCGGCGTCGACCTCAAGAGCCTGCGTGAGTAGGAACTCTGCCCGCGGATCCGAGCGTCCCCACGGCAACGTGTCGAGAAAAGTCATCCGCGCTGACGACAACACACGCAAGAGAGAGTTTGCCTCCACCGACGAGGACAGTAGGTCGGATAACACCTGCAGCTTGAGGAACGCTCCGCCCCAGAAATTGCCTCTTGCGAACGTGTGTTCGACCTAGTGGAATTGGGTGGTGGACGAGTTCTTGGTCTCGGGGTTGCGGCGGCTGGTGGAGAAGACGGCGCAGGATTTTGATCCGGCGTTGTTGTCGGGGTTGACGGCGACGCGGGCGATTGAGGAGTGGGCGCGGATCGAGAAGTTGGCGTGTGCGCAGAAGTTGCGGGCCGCGGCGCGGGCCGAGGAGTGCGGGTTTGACGCGGATGGTGTGGTGGCGGATGCGTCGGGTGTGCCGACGGGGGCGGCGCGGCGTCAGACGCGGGTGGCGCGCCAGGCCAAGGGCAAGACCAAGGCGGCGTTCGAGCGCGGCGCGTTGTCGCCCACGCAGGCGGGGGCGATCGCCGAGGCGGCCGAAGCGAATCCGGAGGCGGAGGAGTCGTTGTTGGATCTGGCGGCGGCCGGGTCCACGACGGATCTGTTGGCGGAGTGTGACCGGGTCAAGCGTGCGGCGACCGACGACGCCACGTTGGCGGCCCAGCAGCACGAGGCGCGGTTCGTGCGCACGTGGAAAGACGCGCTGGGCATGCTGCGCTTGGCTGGCGCGCTCGAGCCGCTGGTGGGGGCGAAGTTGGTGGCGGAGTTGGAGCGCCGCGCCGACCGGCTGTTCCGTGAGCAGTCCCGGGCGAAGGGCCCGATCGACACGCTCGAGCAGCGCCTGGCCGACGCCTTAGCCGAGCTGCTCGGCGAGCTGGGTGGCGCGGGCACGGCGAAGCGGAAGGGGCCACGCACCGTGGTGCGCCTCATCGTCACGAAGGCCGCGGCCGAACGCGGGTCGGTGGCGACCGGTGAGAAGTGTCAGACGGCGGATGGCACGCAGGTGCCGCTGGCGGCGGTGTATGACGCCTTGTTGGACGACGACACCCTGATACAAGAAGTCGAAGTCGACGCCGTCGATGTGCGCAGCATCCGCACAATGAAGAAATACATCCCCCGGCCGCTGCGCGACGCCCTGGAAGCCCAAGGCATGGTGTGCGTCGTGCCGGGCTGCGGCTGCACCAAAGGCCTACAGATCGACCACACCCAAGAACGAAGACGCGACGGCCCAACCGAACTCACGAATCTCGGATGGCTCTGCCGCCCCCACCACGAACTCAAAACCCGCGGCCGCTACGACCTCTGGCGCGACGACCAGGGCAACTGGCACTGGGAACCGACGCGGGAATCAACGCGCGTCCGCGCCTGACGCGGGCGAGTGCGCGCTAGTCGCGGATTTGTTGCGACAGGTAGAGCTGCTCGCCGACCTGGTCGATCAGGCTGAGCTGCGCTTCGAGCCAATCGGCGTGTTCTTCTTCACCGTGCAGGATCTTCTCGAACAGTTCGCGGGTGCCGTTGTCGCCGACCTCGACAGCGAGGGCGATCGCCGGGTTGAGCCGATCGATCGCCGCCTTCTCGAGTTCGAGGGCGAGCGTGAGCTTCTCGTTGACGGAGTCGCCGACGCGCACTGGGCTGAGCCGCTGCATGTTGGGCACGCCGTCGAGGTAAAGGATGCGCTCGATGAGTTCGTCGGCGTCTTTCATCTCGCCGATCGACTCTTCGTGGAACTTCTCGGCGAGCCGGACGAGGCCCCAGTTGGCGCACATCTTGGCGTCGATGAAGTACTGGTTGATCGCCGTCAACTCAGCGGTCAGGACGTCGTTGAGCGTTTCGAGGATGCGATCGTCGCCGGTCATGCCGTCGACGCTACGACGTGGCGACTTGCTGCGGGACCAAGTGGCGGCGCCAGCGCGGCACGCGGCTGGCGGCGCGCTCGGCATTCTGAAGGAGGGCCTCGAGGGCGTCGGTGCAGCCGCCGCAGTTACCGCCAGCGCTGCACTGCGCGGTGATGTCGTCGATCGAGCGGGCGCCATCCGCGATCGCATGACGGACGGTGCGGTCCGACACTCGCTCGCAATGGCACAGGATCACTCTGGGCTCCCAAACACTGTTTCTTAGGTTGCCCTAACAAATACCCAAAATCAAGTCCCGAGAAAACGATTTCTCGGCGTTACACCCTTCTGGGAAAGTGCCTCCCATGGGTGACCTGGGGAAAGACACCGCCGTCGAGTTGATGGAGGCCGGGCGGTACCGCGGCCGGTTGAGTCAGGACTGGGAGATCTGGGGGCCCAACGGCGGCTACATCGCCTCGGTGGCGCTGCGAGCGGCAGCGGCTCACGCCGAATTGCCGCGCCCGGCCTCGTTCAGCTGCCAGTACCTGGCGGTCGGCAATTTCGACGACGTCGACGCTCATGTGGTCACGACGCGGCGCACCAAGCGCGCCGAGGCTGTCACCGTCGAACTGCACCAGGGCGAGCGACTCCTGCTCACCGCGCAGGCCTGGTTCATCGACGAAAACCACGAAGGTCTTGAACACGATTTCGCTCAGTTTCCCGCCGACACCCCGCACTGGTCCGACTGCCCCACGATCCCTGAACGCGTGGCCGCGATGCCCGAAGACCCCGACCGGCCGGCGTTCGTACCGTTCAACTTCTGGGGCAACTTCGAAGAGCGGCCCACGCTTTGGTACGACCGCTGGGAAGATCGGCCGGCGGGCGAACCGTTCATGTCGGACTGGCTGCGCTACGAGCCGCGTCCTGACACCAACGATGTCGCCGTCGACGCGTGCCGGCTGATCGTGTTGGCCGACACTGTGAGTTGGCCGGCGGCCACGCGGGCGTATAGCGGTCCGCTGCCGTGGATGGCGCCTTCGCTCGACCTGAACGTGCAGTTCCACCGCTTCGTACCCGAGAGCGAATGGTTGCTGATGGCCGGCCGCGCCGATGTGTCGACCGACGGCCTGTTCGCGTTCCGCGGCGAGGTATGGAGCGAGGACAAGGTGCTGCTCGCCAGCTCGTCAGGTCAGTGCTTCTACCGGGCGGTACCGCCCCGCGCGTAGCCGTCGGCATTCAGGTTCCTCCGCTTCGTGTCGATTGACGTATTCATGGAGACCGTCCACGACCTGAAATCGCCGCGGGACGAGACAACGGTGAGGCGTTGCGTTCTGGTCCTGGCCGTCGGATTGGCGGCTCTGGGCGCGTTGAGCACACAGATCGTCAACGCGATACCGACTGCGGCCGCCGTACTTAGCGCCGCACAGAACTTCACCGCCTCAGAGACGTCAGCGCGCATGAGCGGAACGGTCACGAGCGTGTTCAGCGAAGAGGAAGACGGGGGCCTCGACGGCGTAGGCCGCACCTCGACGGTGGTCATGAAGATCACGGGGGAAATGCAGGACCAAGACCACGCCCGCGTGCTCGGCGACGGCGGCTCCGATGGAGCGTTCGAGACGATCGTCGCCCGCGACACCGTCTATTTGCGGTTCGCCCAGTCGATGTCCGAGCTCGCGGAGCAGAAGTGGATCAAGGAGGACGTCGACGCGCTCGAAGCGAGCCCCGAAACGCCCCAGCCCGAGATCGCCGAGGCGCTCGAGAAGGCGCAGAACCCGAACGTCAGGAACCTCGACGACGGCCGGCGCGAGTTGTCCTTCACCGTGGATGTGGCCGACCTTTTCGGCGCCGAGGCGGCTGAACAGATCGAGCGGATAACGATGACCGTCGTCGTCGATCGCGACGACCGGCCCGTGTCGATGCGCCAGGTGATGTCTTCCGACGGCGTGCGCGTGACGTCGGACATGCAGTTCTCGGACTGGGGTGCCGACATCAAGATTGTCGAACCCACGGCCGATCAGATCGACCCGACGCCTGACATCGAAGAAGAAGCACTCATCAAGTTCAAGCAGCTTCACGTCAAGACGCCGGCGAGCCTGCCGCCGGGCTGGACCTTCGACTTCTTGGGCGCCGCTCCGGACGAAGAGTGCTCGGGTGTCGAGGTCGACTTCGTCACCGAGGACGAGGACGCGGGGTACATGTACATGTACTTCGTGCCGGTCGACTGCCTGAGCGACGGCGGCGATCCGTTCGTCGCCGGGCCCTACCGCGGCACCATCGACACCGAAGACGGCTCATCGTGGGTCGAGTTCCCGATCGACGCGACCACCGGCCTCCAGGTCGACACCGATATGGCTCCCGCGCAGCTCGCCGCCACGCTCCGCTCGTTGGTGCCCGTCGACCTGACGAAGCTCTAGATCCCGCGCAGGTGGGCTAACTCGTTGAGCGAGCCGACGCCGCGCATGCCGGCGCTCGACGCGAGGACGCGGTTAACGCTGGTGTAGCCCGGGCCGAAGAAGATCACGCGGTCCAACCCGAGGATCGACGCGAGGTAGGCGTTGATGACACCGGCATGGCAAACCACCGCCACCGACTCGCCCGGGTGCGTTTTGATGATGCGGTCCATGGCGTTGACAATCTTGCCGACGAACTCCTTCGGGTCGGGTCCGCCGATGGCTGTGTAGTCGCCGGTGACGATGGCGCGGAACTCCGCGCTGTCGCGGTCGATCTCCTCGAAGGGGATGTAGGACGACGCGTCGCGGTCGAACTCGGCGACGTCAGGCTCGGTGACGATTGCGAGCTTGTGGTGCGCGGCGATCGGCGCGGCGGTCTGCTGAGCGCGGAGCAGGTGGCTGGCGTAGACCGCGGTGAGCGGTTCGTCCTTCAACCACTCAGCGAGCCGCGTCGCCTGGCGCTCGCCTTCCTCCGACAGCGGGGGATCGGCGCGGCCCTCGGTCAACTCGACGCGATTCGGCAGGGCGTGGCGGATCAACAGCAGGTTCACAGCTGCAAACTACGTCGCCGGTCTCGATCGTTGCATTGTGTGATAATGATCGTGATCGAACACGTTGGAAATTGGGGGCATCGTGGCAGTGCGGTCAAGTCGCAGCATTGGGTGGGTAGCGCTGGCTCTGCTCGTGTTCCCCGCCGGCGCACCGTTGGCGTCCGGCCAGGCGAGCGTCCTTTCGGTAGTGCCCACGCTCTCGACGGGGGCGACCGTGCATCCGCGCCTGCTCTTCTCGGCCGCCGATGTGCCGGCGCTGCGGGCGCGCGTCGCCACTGAGGAGGTGCCGCGGGCGGCGTTCTCGCGGATCAAGGAAAAGGCCGAGGCATACCTCTTGCGCGTCCGACCCGAAGTTGTGCGGGCGAACGTCGGTGTCGACTACGAGCTGCAGGGACTCCAGAAGCCCTACACGTTGCAGAACGAAATGCCCACCTACCTGATCGAGCTCGGCATGGCGTATCAGTTGAGCGGCGACGCCCGGTATGGCCGTCACGCTGTCGAGTTGATGTTGGCGCTCGCCGACGCCAAGTTCCCGTTCTGGACGGGCGGCACCGACCTCGGTATCGGCGACCTCGGCGAAGGCGTCGGTCTCGGGTTCGACTGGACCTACGAACTGATGACGCCCGCCGAGCGCAACCAGATCGTCGGGGGAATCACCGCTGCGCAGGACTCTTTGTTCGTCCGTTCGATGTTCGAGTACCACAACGAGGCGTCGACATATAAGACGAGCAACTGGCAGGGCGTGCTCGGCGGCGGCACCGGCTTGTTGCTGCTGGCCATTCGGGGCGAGCCGGAGGCGCCTTCGGGATTCACCAGTCCGCCGAACGCCGCCATCCCTCCGTTTGTGCCCGCGTTCCCAGCGAGGCACTACGACTTCGACGACTACCTCGACAAGGCGCTGGAGAAAGCTGGGAACTACTTGCGCTTCGGCTACGACAGCAAGGGCGCGGGTCACGAAGGCCACACGTACGCGCACTACGGGCTGAAGAACTCGGTGCCGTTCGCGTTGGCGGCGCGGCGCGAGGGCCTGGGTGACCTGCTAGGCCCGACCGGGGCGCGCAACGCCGCCCGCTGGTTGGCCTTCGAGCAGTTGCCTGGGGTTCCGCAGAACTTCGTGCCGCTCAACGACTCACAGCGCAACCAGTTCGGAGTCGACCTCCAAGCGCTGCTCTTCGGCATCGACCCCAACAACGGCGTGAACCAATGGCTCTGGCGGCGCACGGTCGGCAAGCTCGGCAACGACTTCTACAACGAGCCGTACACGCCGGCCATTGTCGGTGACGACGGGTGCGTCTTGGACCGGGTGCTCGAGGCGCCCGTCGCTAGCGGAGGCTGCAACATCTTCCACTCCCACGGCAACGTGTGGGCCGTGCTCTTCTACCGCACACCGACCGAGACACCCGAGGTAGAACCGTCGACCACCGCACCACTGTCGGTGCACTACAACGAACTCGGCCTCGTGGATGCGCGCACCGGCTTCACCCGCGGCAAACACGAAGTTGTTTCGACGTTCCAGGCGCGGCGCCAAGGGGGCACGCATCACTTCCAATATGACCACGGCAACTTCACGCTCTACGGCGAAGGTGGCAACTTCGCCGTCGACCCCGGCACGTCGTGCGTGTCCTGTGGCGATACCAACGAAGCCGGCTACGCCGTGATGCACAACGTCGTGCTCGTCGATGACCAGAAGGAGACGCAGTCGTTCAACAGCCGGTACTTCAACGGCACCACCATCGACGACTTCCTCACCGCACCCAACCTGTCGCTGACCCACGCCGATCTGCGGTACACGTACAGCGCCGATCCGAGTGTCTCGTTCGACCCGCCCTTCGCCGGGCGCGACCACTTGTTCAGCCGCGTGCCTGGCCGGCCTGTCGTCATCGGGATCCTCGACGAACTCGAGCGGGATGCGGTGCCGCGCAATCACGCGTACACGTGGCAGATGCTCACCGACGAGACCAATCTCGTCGTGACCGACGGCTCCGGCTTCACCGTGCGCTCGCCGAACGGCGCCACCCTGGTCGGCCGGGGCGCAGTCGATGCGACCGCCGCCTCCGACCCCGCCTTCGGCGTTCGCGTGGTGCAGGAATCGAATGTCAACGACGACTACGGCGTCGTGCAGAAGCTCTACAGCACCACGACGTCCCGACAGCGCTTCGAACAGGTGACAGTGATGGCGCTTACGCCTGCCGGTAAGCCAGCGGCGTCGACCGCCATACTCCGGTTGGGTGGGGCCAACGCGGTCGCCGTGGATTGGCAGGGCACGCGGGAGATCGTCTTGCGTCGCTCGCGCAACGCGGCGATGGTGACCGGAGAAGTCGAGACCGACGGTCGGGTCGCGCACTTGATCGTCGGCCAGGGTGAGACCGTCCTTCGCGCCGGCACCCGCTTGAGCGCGTACGGCGTCGATTACGTGCGAGTGACCGGTTCCGAGGCGCGCGTCGCCGTCAGTGGCGATCGGATTCAAGCCGACGGTGCCGCAGGCAACGGCTACCGGGTGTTCGCTCCCGGTGCGATTCAGCGCGTCACGGTGAACGGTGCCGCGGTCTCGTCGTGCCGCGAGGGCGACTATGTCGTCTTCCCGTGCGTCGCCGCGCCGCAGTTGACATTGTCGGAGCCGGCGACGGCGAGACCGGCGGACGCCACCACGTTGCCGACCACCCTGACCCTGGTCGACGGGTCGCTCCCCGTCTCCCGCAGCTCGCTGGAGCGTCAGCGGAGTTCGACGAGATCGCGGTAGTCGTCGAGCCGCTTGTCCTTCGGATCGAGTTCGGTGACGAGCAATGCGATGTCGGCCCAGTCGATGCTGCGGGCCACCGAGCGCGTCAACAGCTTCGACGAGTCGGCGGCCAGGACCACGTCGCTGGCCACGGTTGCCAGCGAACGTTTGACCTCAGCTTCTTCCATGGTGGGCTCGCTCGGGCCGAAGTCGGGGTGGACCGCCGCGGCCGAGATGTACAGCCGGGTCAGCAGCACGCTGGTGCCTGAGTGCGCCGCGACCGGTCCGACGAGGCTGCCGGTCCGTTCGTCGAGTTGACCGCCGGTGAGCACCGCGGTCAGACCAGGCTTGCCCTGCAGCGATTTGAACGTCTCCCATCCGTTGGTGAGCACGACGAGGTCGCGCCCCCCTTCGACCGCGGTGGCGAGACGCAACACCGTCGACGACGCGTCGAAGCCGACGGCGCCGGAGTGCGGCATCGTGTCGAGCAATTTGGCGGCGATCTTGGCCTTGGCTCTTGCCCGCGCCCGATGGCGGTCGGCGAAGGCGAGCGGACCCACGGCGACGGCGCCGCCTCGAACTCGTCTGGCAACGCCCAGCGCTTCGAGTTCCTGGAGGTCGCGGCGGATCGTCATCTCGCTGACGTCGAGCTCCGTCGCCGCCGCCCCGATCCGGATTTGGCCCGACTCCTCGAGGTGGTCGCGGATCCAACGCAAGCGGTGCTCGGTCGCCAGGTTGCCCGAAAGACTCATGCCCTGAATGTTAGAAGCGTGTGCGATCTTCTATCGATCTTGTAGCATTTAACGGAAGTGAACATGCCCGTCGAAACCCCCGAGGACGCCGAGGTGGCCGCGCTTTTGGCGCGCTCCCACGCCCTTGGTGCTGACAAGCGGGTCACGAATTACGGCGGCGGCAATACGTCGTGCAAGTCGAGCTACCTGGATCCACTCACCGGCGAGCAGGTCCCGGTTCTCTATGTCAAGGGTTCGGGAGGCGATCTCGGAACGCTCGCCGAAGGTGGTCTCGCCCGGCTGCGGCTCGATCCGCTGCGTGGCCTCACGGCCCGCTACCGCGGTGAGGATCACGAAGACGAAATGGTCGGTTTGCTCGACCATTGCCGCCTCGGCGCCGGGGCAGCGCCGTCGATCGACACCGCCATGCACGGACTGCTGGCTCCGGCCCACGTCGATCACTTGCATCCGGACGCGGTGATCGCCTTGGCTGCCGCCGCCGACGGAGAAGCCCTCACCAAGGAGTGCTTCGGCGACGACGTTGGCTGGGTTCCGTGGCGCCGGCCCGGTTTCGAACTCGCACTCGAGATCGAGACGTTGTACGAGTCCCGGCCGGGTCTGCGCGGCGTCGTGCTCGGTGGGCACGGGCTGACGACGTGGGGCGCGACCTCTTCGGAGTGCCAAGCGACCTCGCTCGAGGTCATCGCTCAGGCCGAGCAATTCATTCGCACGCGGGGCAAGGCGGAGCCCTTTGGTGGGATCGTCGCCGGCTTCGAACCGTTGCCCGCCGACGAGCGTCGCAGCATCGCTGCCGAACTGGCGCCGGTGATCCGCGGGTTGGCCTCGACCGACGGGTGGGTCGTCGGCCACTTCGACGACAGCGACGTCGTGCTTGATTTCCTGTCGCGAGAAGCTGCGGTACGTCTCGTGCCGCTGGGCACCTCGTGCCCGGACCACTTCATCCGTACCAAGGTGCGCCCGCTTCTCCTCGACCTGGCGCCGACTACGCCGATTGACGAACTCGTGGCCCGCCTGGGTGACCTTCACCAGGAGTACCGGGACGAATACTCGGCCTACTACGCCCGTCATGCCACGCCGGAGTCGCCCGCCATGCGACGCGCCGACCCGGCGATCTTCCTGGTGCCTGGTGTTGGCATGTTCAGTTTCGGTGTCGATGCGACGGCGGCGCGCATCGCCGGCGAGTTTTACGTCAACGCCATCAACGTGATGCACGGCGCTGAGGCGTTGTCGACCTACGCGCCCGTCCCCGAGGCCGAGAAGTTCCGCGTCGAATACTGGGCGCTCGAGGAAGCCAAGCTCCGGCGCCTGCCCAAGCCGAAGGCGTTGAGTGGCCGCGTGGCGCTAGTGACCGGTGCCGGGTCGGGGATCGGGAAGGCGATCGCGCAACGCCTCAGCGACGAGGGAGCGACCGTGATAGCCACTGATCGGGACGCGACCGTGGCATCACCGCTCGACGTGACCGATCCGGCATCGATCAAGGCGGCCTTCGACGATGCAGCGCTGGCCTACGGCGGCGTCGACCTTGTCGTGAACAACGCCGGGCTCTCGATCTCCAAGCGCCTCGACGAGACCACCGCCGAGGACTGGGACCTCCAACACGACGTGATGGCCCGCGGCTCGTTCCTCGTCAGCCGGGCCGCTGCCGGCGTCATGGCCGCGCAGGGCTGCGGGGGCGACATCGTGTACGTCGTTTCGAAGAACGCCGTATTCGCCGGCCCGAACAACATCGCTTACTCCTCGGCCAAAGCCAGCCAAGCGCATCAGGTGCGGCTCCTGGCGGCCGAGCTGGGCGAGTCGCGGATTCGGGTCAACGGAGTGAACCCCGACGGTGTCGTCCAGGGGTCCGGCATCTTCGCCAGTGGGTGGGGAGCGGAACGGGCCAAGGTGTACGGCGTCGAGGAAAAGGACCTCGGCGCCTTCTACGCGTCGCGCACGTTGTTGCAGCAGGAAGTGCTGCCGAGCCACGTCGCCGCCGCAGTGTTCGCGCTTGTCGGTGGCGACCTACCGCTCACCACTGGCATGCTCGTGCCCGTCGATGGGGGAGTGGCACAGGCCTTTCTCCGTTAGGAGGTCAGTCGTGATCACACCCGAATTCATTGGCGAGCACAACGCGGCTTTGGCGCGGCGTCTCGATTCCGAGGTGGCACACGCGCGCGAGGTGCTCGACGTGTCGGGCGTTACCGCCGACAACGTGATCGGCCATGTGGCGCAATTTTCGGTCGCCGCTCCGTCCTGGGCCGTCGGAACCGGCGGCACGCGCTTCGGCCGGTTCCCCATGGGAGGCGAACCGCGCGATACCTACGAGAAGGTCGACGACGTCGCCGCGCTCAACGCGTTGACGGGTGCCAACCGGACGATCAGCCTGCACGTTCCCTGGGACAACCCGGCCGATCCCGACGCACTGCACGCGTACGCCGACGAGCGCGGCATTGCCTTCGACGCCATGAATTCGAACACCTTCCAGGACAATGCCTCGACGACGGGCAACGGCCGAGTGTCCTACAAGTTCGGCAGCCTGGCCAACGTCGACGAGGGCGCGCGGAAGGCGGCGATCGAGCACAACCTCGAAGTGATCGACCTCGGTGTCAGGTTGGGTTCGAACGCCATCACCGTGTGGCTCGCCGACGGTATGAACCACCCCGGCCAAGCCAACTTCCGCGGCCAGTTCGAACGCGTTGCTGACGGGCTCGCAGCGATTCACACCCAGCTACCCGACGACTGGCAGATGTTCGTCGAGCACAAGCCGTTCGAGCCGGCGTTCTATTCGTCGGTGAACAACGACTGGGGCTCGTCGTTGCTACTCGCTCTCGCCACGGGCGAGCGGTGCAAGTGCCTGGTGGATCTCGGTCACCACCTGCCCAACACGAACATCGAACAGGTCGTCTCGCGGGTGGCGATGACCGGCCGGCTCGGAGGCTTCCACTTCAACGACTCGAAGTACGGCGACGACGACTTGACTGTCGGATCCATCAAGCCGTTCCAACTCTTCCTCATCTTCCTCGAACTGCTCGAAGTTGGCGGCGGCGCCATGCCGGATCTCGCCTACATGATCGACGAGAGCCACAACCTGAAGGACCCGATCGAGGACCTGATCCAGGCGACCGATGCGATCCAGCACACGCTGGCGCAGGCGCTATGTGTGCGCCGCGACGAACTCGCCGACGCGCAGTCGGAGAACGACCCCGCGCGCGCGGCCGAGATTCTGCACCGTGCGTTCCGTACCGACGTGCGTCCGCTGGTCGCCCAAGCGCGGCGCCAGAACAACGCCGCCATCGACCCCTTCAGCGCGTATCGCGCGTCGGGATATCGAGCGGCGAAGGTCGACGAGCGCGGCGCGTCGTCGGTCGCGACGGGTCTTTAGGCGCCGGCCTGCGTGGCCGGGGAACGCTAGGAAAATTGCGCGTCGCCGCCGTTGATCTCGGCGCGACCTCGGCGCGCGTCGCCGTCATTGAGCCGGAGAACAATTCTCTGGAGGTCGTCCACCGCTGCGCACACGGACCGGTGCGGCATGGCGATGGCTCTTTGCGGTGGGACTGGTCGCGGCTCATGGCGGAGGTCGACGCCGGCCTTGGCATTGCGATCGAGCGCGGTGTCACGTCCATCGGCGTCGACACGTGGGGCGTCGACTACGGCCTCCTCGACGCCGCAGGGGTCCTGGTTGCGCCTCCGTTTTCCTACCGCGACGCCCGCACGGACGGCTGGCAAGCAATCGCCGCGCGACTGGGTGAGCGCCGTCTCTATGAAGTCGCGGGGCTGCAACTGCTCGCCTTCAACACGGTGTTCCAGCTCGCCGCCCACGATCGGCGCGAACTCGACGCCGCGTCGACGCTGCTGATGCTGCCGGAACTGGTGGTGCACCACCTCACGGGCGCGACCGTCGCGGAGCGAACCAGCGCCGGCACCTCGGGCCTCGTCTCACTCGCGACCGACGACTGGGATGCCGGGCTCTTGCGCGACGTCGGCGTCGACGGCGCGCTCTTCCGCCCAATCGAGTCCGCCGGCACGCGCGTCGGCGACTGGCACGGCGTGCCCGTGCACCTCGTCGGGGGGCACGACACCGCATCTGCCGTCGCCGCCCGTCCCGGACCGCCGCGATCCGGACGCGCCTTCGTATCGACGGGCACGTGGGTCATCGTCGGTGTCGAACTCGACCAGCCAGTCACTTCCGAGGCCGCTCGCCAGGCCAACTTCTCGAACGAACGGGCCGTCGACGGCCGCATCCGCTTCCTCAAAAACGTCACCGGGTTGTGGTTGCTCGAACAGTGCCGCGAAGCGTGGGGAAACGCGCCGCTGGCCACGCTGCTCGCGAGCGCCGCCGCCGCCGGCGACGGCCCGCTCATCGACCCTGACGATCCGACGTTGGCCAAACCAACCGACATGCCCCGAGCGATCGCAGCGGCCGGCGGCCTCGAAGCCGACGATCGCGGTCGCATCGTCCGCTGCATCCTCGACTCGATCGCCGCCGCTGTCGCCCGCATCCTCACCGAACTGCACGAGGCCACAGGGGTGGCCATCACCGAGGTCGATCTCTTCGGTGGGGGCGTGCAGAGTGATCTCTTCGTCGAGAGGATCCGGGCTGCCGTCCAGCGCCCGTGTGTCGTCGGACCCGCGGAGGCCACCGCTCTCGGCAACGCCCTCGTCCAGTCCCGCGCCAGTCAGTCACGTGTTACTTAATGATATATTGACCGTCATTGCACATCGGGGGAGATGAGCGGTGACGCTGGCCGAGCTACCGGAAATCGACGGGACCTACGACGTTCCGAGCGCCGCCGTCGACGAGCTGCGCGAGTCGGGGCACACGGTGCTGCGCGGGGTCGCCTCTCAGGCCGAGATTGACGCCTGGTTGCCGGTGATTCGCGAGGTGACGGAGGCGAACGCAACGCACTACAAGCCGCTCGAGGAACGCGACTCGTTCGACAAGATGTTCCTCCAGATCCAAAACCTGTGGCAGCTCGACGAGCGCATGCGTCGGTTCAGTCTCGCGAAGCGGTTTGGCCAGGTCGCGGCGGATCTGCTGGGCGTCGATGCCGTGCGGATGTACCACGACCAGTCCTTGTTCAAAGAGGTCGGCGGCGGGTCGACGCCGTTCCACCAGGACCAGTACTACTTCCCGCTCGACGGCGAGGAAATCGTCACGATGTGGATGCCGCTCGTGCCGGTGACGGCGGAGATGGGAAGCCTTCGGTTTGTCTCCGGTAGCCACACGAAGGGCTTCCTCCCGCAGTTCCTCATCGGCGACGAGGCGGTCGACACCGACCCCACGTTGATCGAAGAGCTCGGCCTGAGCATCGAGACCCACGGCGCTCTCGCTCCGGGCGATGCCACCTATCACTGCGGTTGGGTCGTGCACGGAGCGTCGGCCAACCCGACCGACGAGCTGCGCGCCGTGATGACGGTGATCTATTTCGCCGACGGCCTGCGTGGGATCGAGCCTGAGCACGAGTGGCACGAGAAGGACTACGCGAAGTGGCTTCCCGACGTGGCGCCCGGCGAACTGGCTGCCGGCGTCAACAACCCGCTGATCTGGTCGCGTACGTGATCCGACGGCGAGGCATCGCCGGCGGAGTGCTCGCAGCCAGCCTGCTGCTCGCCGGTTGCAACACCAGCGAGTTCGCCTTCCGCGTCGACAAGAGCATTTCGTTCGTCGCTCCACAAGCGCGCAAGACCGTTGTGCTGCCGACAACGGTTCGCTGGCGCGACGAGGAACCGCCGCCGCTTCTCAAAGTCGCGCCGAGTGACGCGACAGCGGAGTACTACGGCGTGTTCGTCGACCGCGCACCGCTCGCGCCCGGCAAGACGATCCTGTCGCTGATCGACGCGGACGACTCGTGCCGGCGCACCGCCGGTTGTCCCGATGCGGCGTTCCTGGCTCGGTTGAAGGTGTACTTCACGGCTTCGCCGCGCCTCACGCTCGAATTTCTCGCCGACCTTCGCCCCAGCAAGCGCGGTGGCACCAAAGACCCCCACGAGGTGACGATCGTTCGTATGCGCGGCGACCGCCGTCTCGGCGAGGCCGCGTTCACCCGCACGTTCTTCGTAGACCGGCCATGACTGCGACCGCCAAGCCGCGCCGCAAGAAGGCGACCAACAAGGTCGCCGCGCCCGAGAACACCGACGCCATCGATCTCGTTGTGCAGGCGCGTGAGCGCATGCGTACCGCGGCGCGCGAAGCGCTCGGCATCGGAGGCAACGAGGACACGCCGCCACTGCGTACCGGCCTGCGGCTATCCGGTGTCGGTTGGTACCCGCTGGTGGCGTTGTGCGCGCTCGTCGTCGTCGACGAATTGCAGGGCTACGCCTTTTTCGTCTTGGGACCCGAGATCAGCTCGACGCTGGGCATCGGCAAGGGAGCGCTGGCGGGGTTGTCGACGCTCAAGATCCTGGCGATCACGCTGGCCACGCTGCCGACGGCTGCCTACATTCAGCAAAAGGGCCGCCGCGGCGTGCTGAGCATCGTCAACGCGTTCGCGTGGAGCGCGCTCACGTTGCTCACCGGACTCGTATCGGGCGCGTGGGGTCTCGCCGCAGTGCTGCTCGCCGACGGCGCGACTACCGGGACGGTGCGCGCCACGCATACGCCGCTGCTCATGGACACGCACGCCCCGAGCGTGCGCGTGCGGGTGCTCTCGTTCTACCGGGGGGCCGACGCGCTCGGCAACATCGCGGCGCCACTGGCAGTGGCGTTGCTCACCGCCATGCTCGGCTTCACGTGGCGCGGCGTGTTCATCATTCTCGGCTTCGTCTCGCTGGCCGCCGCCCTGATCAGCATCGGGCTGCGGGACCCCGGTGTCGGCAAATGGGACACGGCCCGCGTGCGCGAAGCGGTCGCCGGTCACGCGAGCACGACCGATGACATCCGTCTCGGCTTCTTCGAGGTCTGCCGCCGGTTGTTCCTGATTCCAACGGTCAAGCGCGTGCTCACCGCCTCGGCGGTTCTCGGCATGTTCACGGTTCCGCTCAACACCTTCTTCTTCTTCTTCCTCGAGCAGCGCTGGGGCCTCGGTCCCGGTGGGCGCGGCCTGTTCTTTGCTGTGCTTCCGATTTTCTCGATCGGGGCGTTCGCTTTCCTCGGCAAGCGCGGCGAGGCTCTCTTCCAGCGGGACCCGGCCGCCTTCGTGCGGGCGGCGGCGGTCCTGCTCGGCATCGGCGCGGTCCTGCTGCCTTTGTCGGTGTACTCACCGGTACTGATTGGCCTCGTCGTGTTGTTCGGTGTCTCCTTTGCCTGTTTCGGTTTGCTCGGCATCGCGCTGACCATGACGGTGTTGTCGATCGTGCCCGCGTCCATGCGACCGCACGCCGCCGCGCTCGCCGGGATCTTCACCGCGGCGGTGGGCGGCTTCGGTGGCGTGCTCGTGCTCAGCGGCGTCGAGGCGGCGCTGGGCTCGACCGGGGCGATCGGCTTCCTGGTCGTGCCGGGCGTGATCGCCGCCTTGGTATTGCGGACGGCGGCAGACACGGTCGACGCCGACTTCGACCGGATGCTCGACGAACTCGTGGAGGACGAAGAGCTGACCGTTCTACGCCACCAGGGTCAGCACCTGCCGTTGCTGTCGTGCCGCGGGATCGACTTCTCCTATGGCCGGCTGCAGGTGCTTTTCGGAGTCGACTTCACCGTCGACGACGGCGAGATGGTCGCGCTGCTCGGGACCAACGGCGCTGGCAAGTCGACCCTGCTGCGCGTCGTCTCCGGCGTGGGCTTGCCGACGAAGGGCACCGTGCGCCTCGACGGCGCCGACATCACCTACCTCGACGCCGAGCGCCGGGTCAGTCGCGGCGTGACGCAGATCCCCGGCGGCAAGGCCGTGTTCGGCCCGCTCACGGTGGCCGACAACCTGCGGGTGAACGGGTTCTCCTACGGACGCCGGCGCGCCGCGATCGACGCCGGTATCGAAGAGGCGTTCGCCGCCTTCCCTCGCCTCGCCGAACGACGCGACCAGCTGGCGTCGACCCTCTCAGGCGGCGAGCAACAGATGTTGGCGCTCTCAAAGGCGCTCATCGTCAAGCCGCGGCTGCTGCTCATCGACGAGCTGTCGCTCGGATTGGCGCCCAAGGTCGTGGGCGAGTTGCTCGAGATGGTCCGACGGATCAACGCCACGGGAACCGCCGTGGTGCTGGTCGAGCAGTCGGTGAACATCGCGCTGGCGGCGGTCGACCACGCCTACTTCATGGAGAAGGGGGAGATCCGCTTCGACGGCCGCGCCGCCGACCTCCTCGGACGCGACGACCTCTTGCGATCGGTGTTCCTCGAAGGTGCGAGCAAGGGCATGGCCCGATGAACCCGCTATTCGCCGCCGAATTGTTCGGGCTCAACCTCGATTCCTCCACCATTGCGCTCGGGGTGATCACCGGGTTGTCCTACGGCCTTTTGGCCGTCGGTCTGGTGATCGTCTACCGCTCGAACAAGATCATCAACTTCGCGCACGGCGAGATTGGTGGCTTCGGGGCGGCGATCCTCGGGTTGGCCGTTCTGAGTTGGGGCGTGCCTTACTGGCTGAGTCTGCCGCTGGCCATGGGCGCGTCAGCGGGCATGGGCGGACTGGCCGAAGTCGCCATCATCCGTCGCCTGCGCACCGCGCCGAAGATCATGTCGCTGGTCGCAACGCTTGGCTTCGCGCAGGTGCTGTTCTTTACGTCGGGCTCGATCAACGCACTCGCCCCGAACGGCGCCGCCTTCCCGCAGCCGCCGGGCCTGCCGACGTTCCGGATCGGGCCGGTGCTGGTGACCCAGGCCTACTTCGGCATGCTGCTGCTAAGTCCGATCGCCGTCGCGGCGATCGTCGCGTTCCTGCGCTACAGCCGTTTCGGCTTGGCGCTCCGGGCGGCCGCCGCCAACCCCGAGGCGGCACGCATGGCCGGAGTGTTCTCCGCCCGCATGTCGAGCTTGGCATGGGCGATCGCCGGCGCCGTCGCCGCTCTGACGGCGGTGCTGCTGCGACCCTCCCTGGGATTTCTCGCCGCGGCGGGACTGGGACCGAGCATCCTCGTCCGTGCTCTCGCGGCTGCGGTGATCGCACGAATGCAAAGCCTGCCCATCGCGCTCGCCGCGGGCGTCGGCGTCGGCGTCCTCGAGCAGGTCATGAAGCAGACCTATCCCGATTCGGGGACGGTCGAACTGGCGCTCTTCGTCGTGATCCTCGGCGCGCTCCTGTTCCAGAACCGGGGCGGTGGTCGCGAACAGGAGCGGGGCGAATGGGCGGCCATCCAGCCATGGCCCCCGCTGAGCCGCGTCTTACGCCAGTCGCGCGCGGTGCGCTTCTTGGGATCCGGCGCCGGCCTCGCCGCGCTTGGCCTGGCGGCGCTGGTGCCGCTGGTGGCTTCGAATCAGACCTCGACGACGATGACGATCATCCTGGCGATCGCGCTGATCGGTCTCTCGCTCGGCATCGTCACCGGGTTGGGCGGCCAGCTCTCGCTGGGTCAGTTCGCACTTGCGGGTGTCGGTGCGGCGGTGTCGATCCACGTCGCCGACGCGACCGGCAACTTCCCGCTCGCCTTCGTCGTGGCTGGGCTCGCAACCGCCGGCGCGTCAATTGTGATCGGTCTCCCCGCGTTGCGAATCAAGGGTCTCTTGCTCGCGGTCACGACGTTGGGTTTCGCCGTGGCCGCCGAGCGCTGGCTACTGCAACAGTCCTGGATGCTCGGCAGCACCAAGGTTCCGGGGCGACCGATCTTCAACGACTACGCGCTCGACCGTGGCAAGACGTACTACCTGTTCGCCTTGGTCGTGTTCGCGTTGTGTCTCCTGCTGGCGCGCAACGTGTGGCGGTCGGGACTGGCGCGCCGCCAGCGGGCCTTGCGCGACAACGAAGACGGCGCGCGCGCCTTCAGCGTGCCGGCGACGCGGGTCAAGCTCGAAACCTTCGCGCTCGCTGGCTTCTTCGCCGGCGTCGGGGGAGCGCTCTACGGCCACACCCTGTCGGCGTTACGACCAGGCGACTTCGCGATCGGTTCCAACGTCGAAGTGGTTGCTCTGGTCGTTATCGGCGGGATCGGGATGCTCGTGGGCCCGCTGCTCGGTGCGCTTTACATCATCGGCATCCCGCGGTTCTTCACCGACATCGGCAGTTCCGGACTGGCGGCGACGAGCCTCGGATGGCTACTGCTGATCCTCTACTTCCCGAGCGGACTGGCTCATTTCGTCCGTCCCTTGCGCGAACGCGCCATTGCCTTTGCGGCGCGGTTCGACCACCGGCGTGTCACGCACGAGGAGATCGAGGGCGGCGCCGACCAAACGTCACCGTCATTCTCCGCTTTGCTGGCTGCTGCCCAACCGAAGGCCTCGGTCTCGAGTGCGCCTGACGCTACGGCGAGCCCGTCGCTGATCGAGGTGCACGGATTGCGCAAGTCCTTCGGAGGCGTGCATGCGGTCGACGGCGTCGACCTCAAAGTGCGTCGCGGCGAAACCCTCGGGCTCATCGGGCCAAACGGTGCGGGCAAGACCACGCTGTTCGAATTAATCGGCGGCTTCACCAGACCCGAGAGCGGGTCGATCGTCTTCGACGGGCGCGTCATCACCCACCTGACGCCCGAGCGCCGCGCCGGGATCGGCATCATCCGCTCGTTCCAAGATGCCGGACTCTTCCCCACCCTGACCGTGATCGAGACGATTCAGCTCGCGCTCGAGCGCCGCCACCCCACCCGCACCGCCGGGTCGTTGCTCGGATTCACCGGCAGCGACAAGGCGAAATATGAGCGGGCGCTCGAGTTGGTCGATCTCATGGGGCTCGGCGACTACGCCGACAAGCAGACCGCGGATCTGTCCACGGGCACGCGTCGCATCACCGAGCTCACCTGTGTGATCGCACTGGAACCGACGTTGCTGCTGCTCGACGAGCCGTCGTCGGGTGTCGCCCAACGCGAGACCGAGTCGCTCGGTGCGCTGCTGGCCCGGGTCAAGCAGTACCTCGGCGCCACGATGATCATCATCGAGCACGACATGCCGCTGATCACCGACGTGTCGGATCGGATCATCGCTATGGAGTCCGGCACCGTCATCGCCAACGGCCCTCCGGCCGCCGTGATGGCCGATCCACTGGTACTCGAGTCCTACCTCGGCGGCGACGTGCGCGCCGTAGAACGGTCGGGCGCGCGCGGCTCCGCTGCGCCCGCGACGTGCTCGGCTACGACGCGGGCCGGCAAACCGTGCCGGCGCAAAGCCACGGTCGGATTGTTCTGCGCGCAACACGCCGACGCGCTCGTGGAGGCATGAGACGACCCGTGTACACCAACCCAACGAAAGCGTTCCCTTCATGAAATCGACTCGTATCCCGGTCTTGCTCTTGTGCGTCGCCCTCTTCGCGGCGGCCTGCGGTTCGACCAACAACCTCGACAAGAACGCCAAGTCAGGGCAGGACAGCGACGGGCTGAGCGGGCTCACCGAGCTCGACGCCAACGCGACGACTACCTTGCCGCCGACAACGCTGGTCGGCGGCGCGGCCGCTCCCGCCACGCCGGGTGGCAAGACCGGCGGCACGAACACCAAGCCGACTACCGGCGGCAGTATCGAGCCCCCGGCGTTGGGTCAAGCGCCGAGCGCGACCTACACCGGTCCCGGCGTCAGCAAGACCGAGATCAAGATCGGGATCACCCTCGTGCAGGCCGGCACGATCTTCGGAGACGTCACCGGCGTACCGGTCGACTTCGGAGACACGCGTGCGCAGGCCAACGCCGTGGTTGACCACGTCAACAAGAACGGCGGAATTGCCGGCCGCAAGGTCGTGCCCGTCTTCTACACCTTCGACCTCACGCGACCCGGCCTGTCCGATGGCCAGTCAGAACAGGAGGCGTGCTCGGCGTGGACCGAGGACGACCGCGTCTTCGCCGGCATCAACACCGCGCTGGCCCGTCAGGCCTTGCTCGTGTGCCTGGCCGGCCGCGGCGTTCCCGCGGTGCACAACGGCATGCCGATCGACGAGCAGACGCTGAACAAGTACCGCAACTACTGGTACGCGGGCTACGGCGGCGCGGCGTTGACGCTCGACCACCTCGCCGCCAACCAGGTGCGGGTGTTCGCCAAGCAAGGACTGTTCGGCAAGAGCGCCGTCGTCGGCATCCAACACTTCGATGATCCGGCGTACAAGCGCGTCGTCGATCAGGTGTTCAAGCCCGAGCTCGCCAAGGCGGGCGTGAAGAAGGTCGTGACGATCGCCGCGCCCCGAGGAGGCGCCGAAGCGACGGCGTACGTCACCACGATGCGGCGCGAGGGCGTTACCCACGTGTTGTTCATGGGCGAGGGTGGGCTCTACCCGCTGTTCTTCATCCGCGCCGCCGACAGCCAGCGCTTTTACCCGAAATACGGTCTGCACACCGATCACGTGCTCGGGCAACTGCTACAGCCCGGCGCGCCGCCCAACCAGTTGGCGAACGCCAATGCCATGGGATGGACCCCGGTGGTCGATGTCGACTTGGCGCACGACCCCGGGCCTGTGAGTGCGCGGAACGCGCTGTGTTACGACATCCAACGCAAGGCTGGCCAGGACATGGCCAACCGCGGTGCCGCCGCCACTGCCATCGGCTACTGCGATGGTCTGTTCTTGCTGCAGGACGCACTGGCCAAAGTCGCTCGCATCGACGTCGCCGGGCTCGCTGCGGGCATGGGCGGTCTCGGCACGTCCTATGTCTCACCGGGCGTCTTCGGCACCCGGTTCCTCACGTCGAAACCCGACGGCGTCGACGCCTACCGCGACATCGTCTTCGACACGGCGACTGCCCCGGGCACGCCCGGGCCGTGCAACTGCTTCAAGTACGTCGGCGCGACCAAGACGTTCCCTTAGCCGAACCGGTGGAAGCCTGGTCCGACGTGGTGGACCTCGCCGTTCGGAAGGCGTATCTCGGCTGCGACACAACCCGGTGACAACGACACGTCGAGCGCGAACCGGTCGTCGTCGCGCTCCCAGGCCACGGCGATGGGCCCGCGGACCGACCGGTAGGTCGCGTCGACCCGGGCGAGATGGCCACCCGGATGCGGGGCGATCACGACGCGTTCGTAGCCCGGTGCGGACTCGACGGCCCGGATACCGGCGACTGATTCGTACAGCCACTCACCGATGGCGCCGAACGCGTAGTGATTGAACGAGTTCATCGCCGGATCCTGGAAGCCCCGGTCTTCGGTCCAGCCGTCCCACCGTTCCCAGATAGTCGTGGCGCCGTGGTCGACGGCGTATCCCCACGACGGATAGCTGCGTTGGTGGGCGAGCCGGTACGCGACCTCGACGTGACCGGCGTCGGTCAATGCGGGCAGCAGGTGCGCCACTCCGAGGAAGCCCGTCGACAGGTGGTGCTCGCGGGCTTCGATGTCGGCGACGAGTCGTGCCGCCGCTCGCTCGGCGATGTCGGGAGGAAGGAGGCCGAAGCGCAACGCGAGCGCGTAGATCGTCTGGGTGTCGCCTTCGATGGCGCCGTCGGTTTTCACGTACGCCGTGTTGTACGCCGCCTGGATGGCGTCGGCGCGGGCGCGGTGTTCTTCAGTGTCGCTGCGTTCGAGGGCCGCCGCCGCGCGAGCCACGAGGTCAGCCGAGCGGAAAAAGAAGCTCGTGCCCAAGAATCTCCTTGGGGCTCTCAGCCTCGATCGACAACCAGTCGCCCATGTCGCCGTGACGCCGATGTCGCCACAGCAGATCGGGATTGGCGTCGTGGATGTGATCGACCCAGCGAACCATGGCGTGGAAGCAACGCGCGAGCAGGCGGCGGTCGCCGTAACGGAGATACAGCTCCCAGGGCACGATCACGCCGGCGTCGCCCCAGCCGGGCGCGCCGTCGTTCTCGTCGGGGTTCGGCCCGGACAGCCGCGGCACGACCACTGGGAATCCGCCGTCGGCGGCCTGGCCCTCGACCATGTCGATCATCCAGCGGCCGAGGAAAGCCTGCACGTCGGCGTTGAAGCACGCCGTCGGTGCGAACACCTGGGCGTCGCCGGTCCAGCCGAGCCGCTCGTCGCGCTGCGGGCAATCGGTCGGAACTTCGAGGAAGTTGCCGCGCTGGCCCCAGACGATGTTCGACTGCAACTGGTTGAGCATGCCGTCGTCGCAGGTGAAGGTCCCGGTCTGCGGAAGGTCGGCGGTGCACACGACCGCGGTGACGGCGTCGAGGCTGAAGGCACCGGGATAGCCGGTGATCTCGACGTAGCGGAAGCCGTGGAAGGTGAACGCCGGCTCGAAGACTTCGCCGCTCGGCTCACCGGCCAACACGAAGAGATCCGTGGCGCGAGCGGTGCGGAGGTTCTCGGTGTACAGCGTGCCGTCGGGGTTGAGAACCTCGGCGAAGCGCAGCGTGATCGCTGTACCCGCCGGGCCGGTCGCGCGTAGCCGGATCCAACCCGACAGGTTCTGCCCGACGTCGACCACGTAGGTCTGCGGTGCCGGTTCGCTGACACCGATGGGCTCCAGCTCCATCGTCGGCCGAGTCGGCGGGGCGGCGGTGGCGACGAGTCGCGCCGTGGTGCCGGTGGTCACCGCGACCGGTTGCCAGTCATCGGGGCGAACTCGCGCGTCGAAGGTTTCGCCCATCAGCAGGTCGGCGTCGCGGCCGTTGCGGGCAACGCGCCAGGAGGAGTCGGTAACCACGGTCACTGTGGTGCCGTCGTCGAGTTCGACCTCGAGTTGGGCGAGCAGTGCGGGCGACTCGCCGTAGATGTGGCGGCCGAGAAAGCCGACGTAGCCCGCGTACCAACCGTCGGCGAGCTCGACGTCGAGCACGTTCTGCCCGGCGACGAGCAGGGGCGTGAGGTCGTAGGCCTGGTACTGCAGGCGATGGTGGTAGTCGGTCCACCCCGGGGTGAATGCGTCGGTGCCCACGCGCGCGCCGTTGCATGTCGCGACGTAGAGGCCGAGCGCGGTGATGTACAGGCGCGCCCGAACGGGTTTGGCCGCCAAAGCAAAGCTGCGCCTGAAGCAGTTGCCGTTGCCGTCGATCCACGAGGCCTGCCAATCGGCGGCGGCGAGCAGACCCATCTCGATCGTCGCCGCGAACAATCGCGCCGAAGCGCCCGTCTCGTCCCAGGCTTCGACGCTCCATTCGACGCGCTCGCGTGACCGCAGCGCCGGTCCGTCATAGGCCAGCGACGTGGCGGTCGACTCGATGCGTCCGGAGTCCCATCCGCCCGCGGTCACGCGGAAGGCGACCGGCCGGGTCGCGCCCTCGTACTCCCAACTCAGCATCGGTTGCGGTTCGTCGAGGCCGAGCGGCTCGCTCAGAAGCTCACACCGCAGGTTCGCCACGCGAAATCCCGGCATGTTCGATTCTGAGGTATTGCTCACGATCACTCACCCTATCTAGACTCGTCGAATGGCGACGACGGCCCTCGACGTTCTGGCCGAAGCCGACGCTGCCGCGACTGACGACGCGCTGCGCAGCCAGCTTGACCGCGACGGCTACCTCTTCTTCCGCGGACTGCTCGATCCCGGCGACGTGCGGAAGTCTCGGGCCGCGGTTCTCGGCGCGCTCGACGCCTGCGGTTGGTTGTCCGCGGGGGAGCCGATCGACGCCGCCCTGCCCTCGGATCACGTGCGCCGCGAGGAAGCCAACGCCGACCCTGCGTTCTTCACTACCTACGCCGCCATCCAACATCTCCAGGAGTTCCACGAGCTGGCCCACAATCAACGGCTCACGGCGATGATGACGCGCCTGGTGGGCGCGCCGCTGCTGGTGCACCCGCGCAAGATCGCTCGCATCGGCCTGCCGAAGGACCCATTCATCGTCGGCGCCCACCAGGACTTCCCGCTCAACCACGGCAGCCCCGACGTGCTTACGACGTGGGTCACCCTCGGCGACTGCCCCGACGACATGGGCGGGCTCAAGATTCTCGCCGGCTCCCACCGCGCGGGATTGCGCCCCGTCGAGCCCGTGCCCAACGTCGGCGGGCTGAAGGTGGCCGAGCCGCTCGAAGGCGCACCCGGCTGGGCTTCGGCGGACTTCTACGCCGGCGACGTCCTGGTGTTCCACAGCTTGACCGTGCACGCCGCGAAGGCGAATCACACCGACCGACTGCGCCTGTCTTGCGACTTTCGCTACCAGAACGCGGCCGACGCGGTCGCCGAAGCATCGCTGGTCCCGCACTACTACCCAGTGGTGCCCGGCCACGACGAGCTGACCGCATCTTGGACGTCGCCCGACGCGGTCGCGACGCCTACCGGATTGCGCGTGGTGCCAGGCTTCGATCCGTTCGAGGGTCCGGGCGAGCCCGTGACGTCGCGACTGGTTTCGATCTAGCTCGGTCTCCGTGCAGCGATACCGGCGGTATGTGAAACTCGCATCATGACGAAGCCCGCATACACCGCCGGTACCGTCGACGACTCCGTCATGGACGTCACCGTCGGGGGCGCCCTCCGAGAGGCGGCCGCCAAGTGGGGTGACGCCGAAGCTCTCGTGAGCCGTCACCAGAACGTGCGGCTGTCGTGGAACGAACTCTCCGCAGCCGCCGACGACGCAGCGCGCGGCCTATTGGCGCTCGGCATCGAACGGGGCGACCGCATCGGTATCTGGTCACCGACGTGCGCCGAGTGGACGATCCTGCAATTCGCGAGCGCCCGCGCGGGAGCGGTGTTGGTCAACGTCAACCCGGCGTACCGCCCCAACGAGCTGCACTTCGCGCTCAACCACGCCGGCGTGCGAATGGTCGTCACCGCGCGGCAGTTCAAGACCTCGGACTATCACGCCATGCTGAAAGAAGTGCGGGCGGACGTTGCCTCGCTCGAGCGCGTGATCGCGCTCGGCGACGAGCGCACCGACGGTCCGAACGACTGGTTGTGGAGCGAGTTGGTCGCAGGTGGCGCCGGCGTCACCGCCGAGGCATTGGCCGAGCGCGAAGCGACGCTCGACACGCACGACCCGATCAACATCCAGTTCACGAGCGGTACCACCGGCAACCCCAAGGGCGCCACGCTGACGCATCACAACATCGTCAACAACGGCGCGGCGATCGCCGGGGTGCTCGGGTACACCACAGAAGATCGGGTCTGCATCCCGGTGCCGCTGTACCACTGCTTCGGCATGGGCATCGGCAACCTGGGTTGTGTGACCACCGGCGCCACGATGGTGTATCCGGCCGAAGCTTTCGAACCCACGGCCACCCTGCGGGCGCTGTCGGAAGACAACTGCACCAGCATCTACGGCGTGCCCACGATGTTCATCGGCATGCTCGAGTCCCCGGAGTTTGCGTCGCTCGACACGCCCAACCTGCGCACCGGGATCATGGCGGGCGCACCGTGCCCGATCGAGTTGATGAAGCGTGTGGTCGACGAGATGCACGCGACCGAGATGACGATCGCCTATGGCATGACCGAAACCTCGCCGGTCTCGACGGCCACACTTCGAAGCGACAGCCTCGATGTCCGGTGCTCCACCGTGGGCACGGCGCTACCCAACGTCGAGATCAAGATCGTTGATCCCGAGACGGGTGAGACAGTGGGCATCGGTGAGCGCGGCGAGTTGTGCTCGAAGGGTTACATCGTCATGCCCGGCTACTGGAACGACGCCGACGCGACGGCCGCGTCGATCGACGCCGAGGGGTGGATGCACACCGGCGACCTCGCCGTCATGGACGAGAACGGCTACTGCAACATCGTCGGCCGGGCCAAGGACATGCTCATCCGCGGCGGTGAGAACATCTACCCGCGTGAGATCGAAGAAGTGCTGTTTCAGCACCCGGCCGTCGCCGGCGTCCAGGTCTTCGGCGTGCCCGACGTGAAGATGGGCGAGGAAGTCGCCGCGTGGGTGTCGCTGCGTGAAGGCGAGTCGGCGGCCGAGGACGACCTCCGTGCGTTCTGCCGTGATCGGTTGGCACATTTCAAGGTGCCGCGCTACTGGAAGTTCGTCGACGAGTTCCCGATGACGGTTACGGGCAAGGTCCAGAAGTTCAAGATGCGCGAGGTCGCCATCGAGGACCACGGACTTCAGGACGCCGCCGGTATCGTCACCGCGTAGTGCCCGACGAACCAGTTCCCGACATCGTCACCACGCTCGCGCCGGTACTGGCGGCGACGGATCCTGCGCACCATCCGCTGCTGATCGCCATGCTCGAACGTTGGGCTGCCGATCGTTACCGGGAATGGGTCGACGCCCACGACGACGTCGCTACCGTTACGGCGTTGACCGCCTGCGTCGAGCGCGAGGAGGAGATCGCCGCGCGCGTCGAAGCCCTCTATCCCGACGCCGCCGAAGTGCAGGCGGCGCTTGTGGAAGCCAACCCCCGGCTCCAGGACGTCCTCACCGGGAGCTTCGCTTGGCGACCGATCGACGAGCAGTTCAAGTTGCAGGCTGAGGCCGAGCGCCTAGGTGCTTCTACCTGGCGGTCATTCGCTCGAGCCGCCGACGACCCGGCCGCGGTCGAGGTATTCAACTCCTGCGCGTTGCTCGAGGAAGCCAGCGCCGAAGTGTTGGAGCAGCTGATCGCCGACGGCGGTTAGTCGGTCGGCACCACGGGGAAGTAGACGCTGTAGGCCTCGTCGACCACCGTATAGAGGGGTACGAAGCGGAAGCCGTGGTCGACGCCCCGCGTGCGGTACGTGTGCGGGGCGAAATGACCGTCGAGGGCGCGCTCGCCGTCGGGGGTGAGCATCGTGGTCGGGTCCGTGATGTCGCCGCGCAAGGTGCGTTCGTGGTCGCACAGGCCAGCTAGCACCACCGGCCCGTCGACGAAGGCGACGGTGTCGGCCATGTCGGGCAACGGTTCGGCCACGATCCGCTTCGGAATCTCGAGGCGGATGTGATTCGTGCTCCACGCTTGCGTCATAGGGTGGAACCTCCCCGGATTGTGGGGAAGCGGCACGCGTTCCCCGTCGATCTCGGCGTAGGCCGGGCCCGATTGCCACGACGGCAGCCGCAGCGTGAGCGCGAACTCGCGCGACGCCCCGTCGGCGCAGGCGACGTCGATCTCGTAGACCTCGGCGTTCGGGCGCTGCACCGGCCGCGTCGCGGCGTAGTCCGCCTTGCCGGGGTCGCCGGGACGACTCTCGACGGTCTGCGTGATCGTCACGCCGTCACGGGTGTAGGAACTGCCGACGTACTGCGCGAGGACGGGGTCGCCCTGGGCGTCGGTGTACCAAACGTCATCGGCGTGGGCGGCGTGGGCCTGGACGAGCGTCGCCACGCAGCACCAGAAGCTCTCGGTCGGCGTCGACCAGACCTTGCGACCGCCCGAATGCAACGGCAGGTAGTACGTGACCATGCCTGTCGTCGGGTGCTGCGCCGCCAGGATGCCGTTGTAGAGATTGCGCTCGCGGTAGTCGGCGTAGGTCGCGTCGCCGGTCCATCGGAGCAGGTAGCCGGCCAGCCGGTTCATGTTGAACACGGTGCAGTGCTCCTGGGTCTTGTCACTCAGGCGCGCCGACAGCTCGTGCGGTGGACCCCAGACTTCGGCGCAGGTCTGGCCGCCGGTGGCGTAGGCGCCGCGCGCGGTGACGGCTTGGTGCCAGTAGGCCTCGACGATGTCGCGCCAGCGCTGTTCACCAGTGACCTCGTAGGCGCGCGCCGCGCCGTGGATCTCGGGGATGGTCATGTTGGCGTGGTGGTTCGTGAGGATGTCGTCGCCGGCGAGGAGCGGATCGAACAGGCGGCGCCGGTAGTAGCGCTGCATGAGATCGGCGTGCTCGGCGGCGCCGGTGATGGCGAAGACATCGGCCCACAGTTCGAGCATGGCGTTGGTCTCGAAGTCGAGCAGCTCGTCGAGTTCGGCGGGAGACATCGTGCCGAGCCAGCGGCTGAACCACTTCCCGGCTCGCACAACGATCTCGAGCGCTTGCTCGTTGCCGAGGAGCCGGTACGCCTCGATCAAACCCATGAGCGTCTTCTGCACGATGTAGTGGGGCGCCCAGATCGGCACGCCGCGCGCGATCCAGTGCAAGTACTTCTCGGGGATCCCGAACACCCACTCGCCGCCGTTCATCTCCTGGCAGCGGCCGAGCTCGGCGACGACGTGGTTGACCTTCGCCGCCAGCACCCCGTCGTCGGTGACTCGTGCAACCCGCGCCGAGGCCGCGAGCCAGTGGCCGACGAAATGGCTGCGCACCATCGAGTTGGGCGACTCCCATCCCCAATGGATGTCACCGGGCTTCTCGGGCGGTGCCCATAGTGCGGCTTCGAAGTAGTGGTTCTGCAGCAGGTTCTCGGTGCGGAGGCTGTGGAGGTAGCGCTGGTTGAGGTCGAAGCGCTGCTTGAAGAGGCCGTCGACCATACCGACCGAGCCGAGCGGCGCCGGCGTGAGCGCGAAGTCCATCAGTCGACCACCGGCAGCGTGACGCGCGACGGGCGCGCGCCGCCGAGCAGCAGCGTCTGGTCAGCCCGTACCAGCTTGGTGGCGTCACCCCAATGCACGCCCGTCGACGGGTTGCGGTCGAGCCGCGGGAAGTTCGACGACGAAACCTCGACCCGGATGCTGTGGCCGCGTAGGAACGTGATCGCGGTGGCGCCTACCTCGACGGTGACCGCCTTTTGCCGCCCGGGTGTGAAGTCGAGGCGCCGCACCGAGTCCACGACGTTCATGGCGCGTCCGTCCGGGTGCACGTCGACCAGTTTGACCGTCACGTCGGCGGACTTGCCCGTCGTGGCGAAGTTGACGGTTGCGCTGACGACCCCGACCACGGTGACGGGCTCTGTTAAGGGCGCTGATGTGTAGACGAGGACGTCGTCGCGTTCCTCCACCAGACGCTGATCGACGGGTCCCGCCATCGGTAGGTACGGGCCGAGCGTGCGGCCGCCCTGGGTGGGCACAGGATCGGACGGGTCGTAGACGAATGTGTCGCGGCGCCTGGCCTCCGGCGCGTCACGGAGCAGCGTTCCGTCACCGAAGCGAGTGTTCGCGCCTTGCGTCGAGTCGAGGTACCACTCCGTCGCGTTGGCCGGTGGCGGCCACGCGTCGAACTCGCGCCACTGGTTGCTTCCCATCACGAACAACTTGGCTCCACCGGCGGGTGACTCGCCGTCGGCACACGCACGCAGGAACCGCAATGCTTCTCCCCGAACGTCCTGCGCGGCGCCGTTTGCATCGGCTCCGAAATCCATCTCCGGTGCCATGTCTTCGAAGAGCCGCGCGTGGGTCCACGGGCCCACGACTATCCGGTGCGGGACGGTGGCGCCGTTCGGCTGTGCGTCGCGCAGTGTCTGCCAGGTACGCAGCGTGGAGTCGCAGAACAGGTCGTACCAACCTCCGACGAAAAAGCCTGGCGTCGTCACCTTGCGCAGCGCGCGCGTCGTCGCCGCGGGCGTCCAGTGGCGGTCGTGGGCGGCGTCGATCCAGCGAGCGAAGGGCGGGAAGAGGTGGCGCGCCGGATGCGCCCCGAGCGCGCGGCGATAGAGCGCCTCCCAGTTCGCGCCAGCCTTCAGCGCCTTGGTCAGCTGCGCCGCTGAGGCGCGTGGGTTGCTCGCCGCCATCATCACGGCCCAAGGCATCACGAATCCGAAAGCCAGCGCACCGCCTTCGTAGGTCCACCCGTCGTCCTGCCAGCCTGATGTCACCCATGGGGACATCCCGACGAGCGCCGGCGGGCGCTCGAGCGCGCTGCGCATCTGTGTCGCGCCGAGGTAGCTGGCGCCCCACGTGGCGACGCGCCCGTTGCACCACGGCTGCGCCGCGCACCATGCGATGGTGTCGGCGCCGTCGGGGCCTTCTTGCACAAACGGGTCAAAGGTGCCCTCTGAGTCGAAGCGGCCGCGCACGTCCTGGATGACCACCGTCCAGCCGAGTCGGGCCAGGCTCACAGGATCTTCAGCGGCGCGGCTCGCCGCCCGCGAGTACGGAGAGCGGATCAACAGCGCCGGTCGGGGAACTTCGTCGTCGAGCGTGATCAGGTCCGCTGCCAGCAGGATGCCGTCGCGCATCGGGATGCGAATGTCGGTGCAGCTGACTGCCGGTTCCCCCATGGCAGACATTCTATGTTCGATAGAACAAGATCGAACATAAGCTCGCCGGCGTGCCCGATTCGTTTGAACTGGCTGCTGGTGCTGCGGTCGCCACGATCTATCCCGATCCGGGCGGCCGCCTCGGCCAGCTCGCTGTCGACGGAGTGCCCCATCTGCGAGGACCCGAGGACGGCGTCGCCGAGATGGGGTGGGGCTACTGGGGCAGCTATCCCTTACTGCCGTGGTGCAACCGCATTCCAGGTGGCGACTTCGTCTTCGAAGGCCAGGCGATGCGCGTGCCCGTGAGTTGGGAGGACGGCTCGGCGTTGCACGGACTGGCGGCGCGCACTGCGTGGGAAGTCACGGCACGTGACGCGGTGACTGCTGCGCTCGCCATCGACATCGACGAGGGGCCCTTCGTCGTGCGCGGCAGCCAGCGTTTCGTGCTTACGGAGACCTGTCTTGACCAGACGATGGCCGTCAGGAACATGGGCGACGCCCGAGTGCCGGTTGGTCTCGGCATCCACCCGTGGTTTTGCGTCGCGCCGGTGCGCGTCCCCGCCGACGCCGTCTGGCCGGGCGAGGGGCCGATGCCTACCGGCGCCCCGATTCCCGTCGACGCCTCGATTGACCTGCGGCGGTCTCGGATGGCTCCGCCGATGGACCGCTGCTACACCGCGCTGACCGAGCGCTCCGTCGAGGTGGGCGGCCTCACGTTGTCGTGGACTGGTCCGATCACCCAGGTGGTCGTGTACAGCGGTGATCCTCACTTCGTCTGCGTCGAGCCGGTCACCATGGCCAACGACGGCTTCCGGCTCGCGGCCGAGGGCGTCGCAGGCCATGGGGTCATCGGCCTTGATCCCGGCGCGACGCTCGAAGTCGACTACCGCTTCACGTTCGCCTAACGCAATTCGAGTTCGATCGCGTCGCGGATCTCGATACCGTGCTCGCCGAGCGGGGGATAGACGCGATGATCTCAACCCATGACTGAACCTGTGTCAATGCCGCGCAATGCAGTCGTCGTTCTGCTCGACAGCCTGAACCGCCACATGCTCGGCAGCTATGGCGGCGACGAGTTCGAAACGCCCAATCTCGATCGTCTCGCGGCGCGGTCGGCGCGCTTCGAACGTCACGTCACGGGGTCACTTCCTTGCATGCCCGCTCGCCACGACCTGCTCGTAGGCGCCTACGACTTCCTGTGGCGTCCGTGGGGTTCGATCGAGCTGTGGGAGCAACCGATCACCGTCGACCTCCATGTCTCGGGCGTGACGACGATGCTCGTCTCGGATCACCCGCACCTGTTCGAGACCGGTGGCGAGAACTACCACGTCGACTTCGACGCGTGGGAGTACGAGCGCGGCCACGAAAGCGACCCGTGGAAGACGGTGACCGATCCCACGTGGATGGGCACGCCGACGCTTCCGGCGCGCACGCGGCGCGACAGCGGCTACGACGTGTCGCGCACCTATTTCCGCGCCGAAGAAGAGTTCCCCGGGCCAAAGGTCATGCGCACGGCGGCGGACTGGCTCGACCGCAACGCGGGGAAACACGAGCGCTTCTTCCTGTTCGTCGACGAGTTCGATCCGCACGAACCATTCGACACGCCGGAGCCGTGGGCGAACAAGTACGACCCCGACTGGGACGGCGAACTGATCATCTGGCCGCCCTACGCGACGAGGGCGGTCGAGCGCGGCGTCATCAGCGAACGCGAGGCCCGGCACATTCGCGCCAACTACGGATCGAAGCTGTCGATGATCGATCACTGGTTCGGCAAGGTGCTCGACGTGTTCGATCGCCACAATCTGTGGGACGACACGATGCTGGTGCTGTGCACCGACCACGGGCACTACCTCGGCGAGCGCGACCTCTTCGGCAAGCCGGGCGTCATGCAATACGAAGCGCTCGGCCACACGCCGATGCTGATCGCCTGGCCGGGTCTGGACGCGACCACCGTCGATGCGCTCACGACGACCGTCGACATCCACGCCACGCTGCGCGACGTGTTCGGCGCGGGCTCGCCGCATCCCACGCACGGCGAGTCGCTGGTGCCGCTGCTCAACGGAACGAGTGACTCGGCGCGTGAATGGTCGATCGGCGGCGTGTACGGCAACTGGGTGCAGGTGACCGACGGGCACCGCAAGTACGCCCGCAGCGCCGTCGAGTCGAACTTCCCGCTCTCGATGTGGTCGAACCGCTGGTCGACGATGCCGACCCACATCCCCGGCTTCGGACTACCCAAGCCCGACCGCCGCGCCTGGCTCGACTACATGCCGCAGTCCGACGTACCCGTCATCCGCCAGCCGTTCCAGCCCGGGGACCTGTTGCCGTTTTGGGTGAGCGGACCGGTCGACCGGCATCACCTCTTCGATCTCGACAACGACCCCGACGAAGCCGAGGAACTCGCCGGCACCGGAACCGTCATCGAGAAGGAGATGACCGACATGCTCGTGGCCGCCCTCGACGCCGTGGGCGCGCCGCGCGAGCAATACGAAAGACTCGGCGTCGGTTAGCTCTCGGCGGCGACGCGTAGCGCGTCGAACAGAGCCCGGACCAAGCCAGCGGAGCCGTCGGTGATCGTGGCGGTGGTCTCGCCGTCGTTGTCGACCAGCTCGATGACGACCCCGTCTTTCGAGCCAAAGGAACCCTTGGAGACCACGATGGTGTTGTCGGCGGCGGTCTTCATCGTGAGGTTGGCGGTCTTGGCTGCCTGCTTGATCCGGCGCTTGGCGTCGAACGGCGCGCCTTCGACGTAGAACACCCAGTCGCCATTGGTCGACGGCACCCGCAGGCCTCCGCCCTCGACGAAACCGTCGTCCACTGTGACGGCCGTGTCGTCGACATCAGGCGCGGCGCCGGCCTCGTCGCGGATCGTCGCCCAGGCGGCGTTCACCCGGCGGAGTCCGGCGGCGGCGCGCGTTTGCACGCCGGGCGGCATGTCGGTGTGATGGTCGGGGTGGTACAACGCCACGAGTTCGCGCCAGGCCCGCTTGGCGGCGTCGACACCGTCAGCACGAGGCGTCTCGAGCACATCCCATGGATCCGGCGTCGTCACACGCTCAACCTACAGAGGGGGTGTAGCGAGAGCCGGCACTTGCAATAACTGAATGATTCATTCATTATTGGGCGATGGCGCGGGTGGCAGCTCCGAATCGAGTGGGCGACATCGTGGATGCCGCGCTCGAAGCATTTGGCCGCGTCGGTTTCGCCCGGGCGCAGATGTCCGACGTCGCCGAGGCCGCTGGCGTATCGGTAGGCACGCTCTACAACTACGTGGAAGGCAAGGACGCCCTGCTCCTGTTGTGCGCCGCCTATGCCTTCGACCCGGAGGAAGCAGCGGCGGAGCGGGTGTCGCTCACCGGCGCATCGCGGAAGGCGTTCCTGGCTCGGCTGCGGCGCCAACTCGATGCGCTCGCGCAACTGCGGACCCTCGATGCCGCGCTCGCCCGCAAGACGGCGCCCGCCGATGTCGTCGCCGAGTGCACGGAGATCGTCACCGAATTGTTCGACCTCATCGCGCGTACCCGCCGCGGTATGGACGCGCTCGAACGTTCGGCGCGCGACGTGCCCGATGTGGCGGCGTTGTTCTACGGCGACGTGCGGCTCAGCCTGCTGCGCAGCCTCGCCGACTACATCGCCCGCCGCGCCAAGCAGGGTCGAATTCCAGTACCGCTCGACGCGTCGGTGGCGGCGCGCTTCGCGGTGGAGTCGGTGACGTGGCTAGCGCGACATCGCCACGGTGACGCCGACGGGGGGCAGATGGACGACGACACGGTGCGAGCCAGCACCATCGAATTGGTTACACGCGCGATCTGCGGGGGGAACGCATGACAACGACGCAACGACGGCCGGACATCGACAACCTGCGCTCAGCGGCGACGTTCCTGCTGCTCGTGTTCCACACGGCGAAGGTGTACGACGAGTCGCCGTTCTACCACGTGAAAAACAGCGCCAGCTTCCAGGGTTTCGACATCTTCACGGGCTTCCTGCATCAGTGGCACATGCCGTTGTTCTTCACCTTGGCGGGCTGGTCAATGGCCGCCGCGCTTCGTCGACGCACGGCGCCGGAGATTCGTTCCGAACGGCTGCGGCGCCTGCTGATCCCGCTCGTGGTGTGGATGGTGGCCATCTGTGGGTGGATCGGGTGGATCGAGGCGCGCCACGCGCATGACCGCACCGTCGGCGAGAACGGGTCCCCGGTGCAGATCGGCGGCGTCGCCGTGACCTGGTCGCACCTGTGGTTCCTCGCGTATCTGCTGACCTTCTCGCTCGTCTGGCTGCCGACGTTGGTGAAGCTCAACGCTCGAGCAGAAGACCCCGTCGTGACCCGCCGCACCCTGATCCGGTTCGTCGGCCTGATGATCGGGATCCAGGTGCTGCTGCGCTGGGCGTGGCCGGGGCAACAGACCTTGGTGTGGGACTGGGCCAACTTCGCCTACTACTCGGCGTTCTTTGTCGGCGGCTTCTGCGTGGGGCGGTTCGCGTCGGTCGACAAGCTGGTCGACGACCACCGCGTCGTCATGACCCGCATCGGGGTCGTGGCGGCGGCGTGCATGGTGCCGTTCTGGCTCAACCTGGTGGTCGTCGAAGACGCCAGCGACTGGCCGGCCTACCTCGTGTACATGCCGCTGTCGGCGCTCGCCGGCGTCGGCATTGTGATCGGCATCGTCGGCTGGGCGCGCCGCCACTTCACCGCAGAAGGGCGGCTGCTCACGTGGGCCAGGGACTCTGCGTTCGGCGTGTACTTGCTGCACCAGGTCTGCGTCGTCGCCGCCGCGGTGGTGGTGATGCCGACGACATGGCCGATCGCGGTGAAGTTCGTCGTCACACTCGTCGTCGCCAGCGTCGCCACGATCGCGTTGAACGAAGTGCTGCGTCGTATCGACGTGTTGGCGCCGGCGTTCGGTCGCGACCGCCGAGCGAAACTGTCCGCTACGCCGTCGCCCGGTACTTACGCACCGCGATAGGCGCGAACACGGCGACGATGCCGATCGACCACACGATGCTCTGCAGCAATGGTCCCACCGTCGGACCGCCGATGCACAGCGCGCGGACGGCGTTGACGGTGAGCGTGAACGGCTGGTGGGCGCTGAACACCTGCAGCCATCCGGGCTGACTGCTGAGCGGGACGAACGCCGAACTGGCGAACACCATCGGCGCGACGATCGGGAAGGCGGCAGCCTGCGCGGCCTCGCCGTTGCGGGTGACGAGACCGAGCAGCGCGAAGATCCACGACAGCGCGAAGGCGAACAGCAGCATTACGAACAACGCCATCGCCAGGGCGGCGACGTTCGTGTGGATGCGGAAGCCGACGCCGAAACCGACCGCCAGCATCAGGGCGAAGACGAACACGTTGCGGGCGAGATCGGCGATGCAGCGGCCCGCCAGCACGGCGGAGCGCGCCATGGGCAAGGAGCGGAAGCGCTCGATCAGTCCTTTGGTGATGTCCTCGGCGAGGCCGACGCCGGTGGACATTCCGCCGAACGTGAGGGTCTGCACGAAGATGCCCGGCATCAGGAAGTCGACATACGGCACGTTGCCGGGCGGATTGATGGCGCCGCCGAACACGTAGCGGAACATCAACACGAAGATGACCGGCTGGACGGTGGAGAAGATCAGCACCTGCGGAACGCGGCGCATCGCAATGAGGTTGCGCCACGTGATCGTCATGCTGTCGGACCACGCCGTCGCGAAAGAAGCGCTCACGCTGCGCCTTCTTCCACTTCGCCGGCCGGCTCTTCGGCGGCGTGGCCGGTCAAGCTCAGGAAGACGTCGTCAAGCGTGGGCTCGCGCACGATGAGCCGCTCGGGGTTGAGCTTGGCGGCGTCGAGCGCCCGCACGATGTTGGTGACGCCCTTCGGGCCCTTCTCGAGCTTCACTTCGACGGTCAGGCCGTCGGCTAACAACTCCGTCTGACCGCACGCGCCGACCGCTTTGCGCACCCGCAGCGCGGCGCGGTTGCTGGCCATTCCGATCTCGACCACGGTGGCGCCGAAGCTGCCCTTGAGTTTGGCGGGCGTCCCGCGAGCGATGACCTCGCCATTGTCGATGACGGCAATGTCGTGGCACAACCTGTCGGCTTCCTCGAGGTACTGCGTGGTCAGCAACACCGTGGTGCCGTCGGCTACGAGGCCCTCGATCACGCCCCACAGCCCGTTGCGGCCACTCGGGTCGAGGCCGGTGGTCGGCTCGTCGAGAAACAGCACGGTCGGGCGGTGCACCAGCGCGGCGGCGAGGTCGAGCCGGCGTCGCATGCCCCCCGAGTACGTGCGGACGGGGCGATGCGCCGCGTGGCTGAGTTGAAAGCGCTCGAGCAACTCGTCGGCACGCGGCTTGACGGTGGCCTTGGGGATGTGGGTGAGCCGCCCAACCATGCGCAGGTTCTCGTGACCGGTGAGGTTCTCGTCGACCGCCGCGTACTGGCCGGCGAGGCCGATGATGTGGCGTACGCGCTCGGGATCCTTGGCGCAGTCGACGCCGAGCACCGTCGCCCGGCCGGACGTCGGCTTCAGGATCGTGGTCAACATGCGCACGATGGTTGTCTTGCCGGCGCCGTTAGGGCCAAGGAGACCGAACACGGTGCCCGCGTCCACCTCGAGGTCGACCCCGCGAACCGCTTCGACCCCTCCGAAGTGCTTGACGATCTGCTCGGTCGCGATCGCGGGCCCCTCCATGGCGACGAAACCGTATTCGGTCTGCAACGGTTTCCTTGTGTTGGAGGAGACGACCGCGGCGATCCGGGCGGGCTTCGACGCGGGTTGGCACGTCGGCGCGCAGATGGCGGTGTGGCGCGACGGTCACCCCCTGTTCACTTTGGCGGAGGGCAGCGCGAGACCGGGGGTCGCCATGACCGACGCGTCGCTGATGCCGTGGTTCAGCGGCACCAAGCTGGTCACGGCGACGGCGGTGGTCCAGTTATGGGACCGCGGCCGGCTCGACCTCGGGCAAACCGTCGCGTCGGTGATCCCCGAGTTCGCGGCGCACGGCAAGGACGCCGTCACCATTACCCACGTCCTCACGCATACCGGCGGCTTCCGCCGGCCGGCGGGCACCGATGAAATGTTCGTTGGCGGCATCGAGCCAGGGGCATTGCTGACGCGCATCTACGACGCACCGCTGGAAGACGGGTGGGTACCCGGCGAGCGCGCCGGCTATCACCCGGTCACCGGCTTCCATCTGCTCGGCGAGATCGTGCGGCGAATCGACGGGCGCGCTTTCGACGCGTACGTGTCCGAGGAAATCTTCGAACCGCTGGGGATGGCTGACTCGTGGATGGCGCTGACGCCCAAGCGCGTGCGCGCCTACGGCGACCGCTTGGTCGCGATGCACGACACCAGCGTCTCGCCGCCACGCGTGATCGATCGGTTTCTCGACGAGGGCGGTTTCAGCTGGGTCGAGCCGTCGTCATCGGGAGTCGGGCCAACGCACGAACTCGTGCGCCTCGCCGAGGCGCTGCGGCGCGGCGGTGAACTCGACGGCGAGCGCGTCCTGTCGGCCGACGCCGTGGCAGCGCTGACGGCGCGGCGCCGCGCCGGCATGTTCGACCAGACCTTCGGGGCCGTCATGGACTGGGGGCTGGGGGTGATGGTCAACTCGTGGCACTACGCCGGAAAACCGACCCCGTACGGGTACGGCGATCACGCGGGCCGCGACGCGTTCGGCCACGGAGGGCGCCAATCGAGCCTGTTGTTCGCCGATCCTGAGCATGGATTGAGCGTCGCTTTCGCCGCCAACGGGATGCCGGGTGAGCCGGCAAACCACCGTCGAACCCAGCCGGTGATTTCTGCGCTGTACCGGGATTTGGGCCTCGTCCCACTAACCTTGAAGGTCACATGACCCGTTCGCGAGCGCTGCTCACCGTCCCAATTGTCCTGGCCATTGTCCTGATTGGGATCTTCGCGATCAGGTCGCGCGGCTCCAACGACCCCGAACTGAGGACCACCAACGACTCGCAGGATTGCCCGCCCGTAGCCCGGGCCGACGCCGTGGCGACCAAGCCGGCTTTGCCGATCTCGATCGACGTGCTGGCCAATGACACCGATCCCGACGGCGATCCGCTCGTGTTTCAGATCCTGTCGACGCAGGGCGGCGAGTCGACCATCGACGACGGCGGCACGCCGACTGACGCGAGCGACGACCGGGTGCTGTTCACGCCCGAGGATCCCGCGCCCGCCGAAGCCAGGATCGAATACCAGGCGCTCGACCCGCAGGGGGCAGTCAGCGAGTCGATCGTCAACGTGAGCATCAACGAGCAGGGCGCGCTGGCGCCGGGTGAAAGCTCTGACACCGTGACCGAAACCGCAGGCGACGGCTCCGGCCGTTGCGCCGGTGGCGTGGGGAGCACTTCCACGAGCGGTCCCGGGACCACGATCAGCGCGAGCCCCCCCATTACCGGCGACTTCTCGACGGTAACCACGACGAAATCGGGCTCGGCGTTCAAGAAGAAGAAGTCCGGTGGCGGCAGCACGACGCGGACGACCCGCACGACGCAGGCGCCGACGGCGACTACGCAGCGCACCACCACGACGAGGGCGCCGACCACCACAACTCCGACGACGCAGCCGACGACGACCCAGCCCACCGGTCCGCCGCCGACAACCCCGCCGAGTTGCGGCGAGTTCCCTGTCAACGGCACCGACGAGCAGCAGGACGACTGGCGCGATTGCGTCAGGAACGGCGGGCGCTAGCCCGCGGAGAAGTTCTCCCATGCGAGCTTGGCGGCGTCGCTCATCTTGGCGAACGTCTTGACCACGATGGTGTTCAGCTTTTCGGGCTCGGTGCGCGCCGCGAAGTCGGCAAACTGCGACTCGAGAAACGCGAGGCACAACACGTCCTCATACGTTTGCGCGTCGGGATCGGTCGTGAGGTTGCGCTTGTGCATGAGTTGCGCGACGCGGTCGACGGTCGCGTCGTCGTAGCCGGCCTCGCGCATGATGGTGGCGGCGTGCTCGGCGGCGACGTCGTAGAGGTGCTTGCGCCACTTCAGGTACCCGGCGCGGCCTTCGGGATAGGACGCCCGCGGTGTCTCGAAGCGCTTCAAATGATGCGCGCGGACCGCAATGCGCAACGCGTCGGTCGCGTCGGGCGCGAGCTCGGCGAGCCAAAGGGTCGCCAACTCGGCCTCGCCGAGACACCATGGACGCGAAGACCCGCGCACCACGAGTGTGCGCGGGTCTTGTGCGTTGGCGGCGTCGATTGCGTCCAGCGCCGCCTGAAGGTGTGTCACCTCGACTGTTTTACCTCAGGCCCAGCTTGCGGGCGCAGGTTGGCCACTGGCCCCAGCCCGAGCGTGCTTGGAGACGCTTGGCGGCCTCGAGCTGCACGTCGTAGGGGTAGTCGATGGGACTGCCGGCCATGCCAATGCCGTGCCAGGTGGCAAGAGAGAACTGGAAGGCACCGAGGTACTTGCCGCTGCGGCTGACGGCGTCAGCCCGTCCGCCGGATTCGCACCATGACAGGCGAATGAACAAGTCGTCGGTAATCGGACCCGTATAGCGAGGCCGAGCAACGCTGCGGCTGGCCCGTTGCGGAACCGTGGGTGGTGGTGGAGCGATGGTGGTGGTGGTTGTGGGCAGCGTTTCGGCGATAACCGCGGCTGCGAGATGAACCTTTTGGGAAGTCGGTGCCGAGCTCGCATTGGGCAGAGCACGACACCCGAGACTGATGTAACCGGCTAAGCCGAGCACAACCATCGCACCCGACAGGAGACGTCGAACCATGGAAAAGAAAGCCCTTCGTAGGCAATAGGACATTGGCGGGGGGAAGTTGGGCACGCGTGTCGCTAGATCGGAGCGATCCAGCGAACCCAGCGGCAGACCCAGCCCACCATCTGTAGGAAGCACCAAGCGCTAACTACAGCAATCGTTTTGAGTAACGGTAGCTAGCATTGTAGCGCACGGGATGCCGCGACTAGTGGATTTGGGCGCCGCGAGAGCCGCGGCACAGGTCAAAATGGCGGCCTTATCCGAGGGGGTTCGAGTGCTTGTTCCGTTGACCGTTGGTGACTTTTTGGCTCGTGGCGCGGCGGCGTTTCCCGATCGCATCGCGGTCGTCGACGAGCCCGGTATTGCGGGTTCGTTGGGAGTTCTTACATACCGGCAACTCGAGGCACGAGCGCGCGGAATGGCCCTTGCATTGGAGCGGATGGGGGTGGGCCAGGGCGAGCGGGTGGCCATCGTTAGTCCGAACTCCGCAAAATTTTTGGTCGCGCTGTTCGGCGTGAGCAGTTTTGGGCGGGTTTGCGTACCGGTGAACTTCCGCCTGAACGCCGAGGAAGTGAGCTACATCGTCGAACATTCGGGTGCGACGGTGCTCCTGATCGACCCCGAGGTTGAGCCCACGCTGGCGGGGGTGCAGTGCAAGCACCGCATCGTGTTGGACGGCGTCGCCGACGCCGAACTGTTCGTCGAAGCGGCGGCCGAACGAGCAGCCCGCGCCATGGGAGGCCGACGAGAACGCGACCGCGTCGATCAACTACACGTCGGGTACGACGGCGCGTCCGAAGGGTGTGCAACTGACGCACCGCAACATCTGGCTCAACGCGACGACGTTCGGTTGGCACGCCGGTGTGTCGGACCGCGACGCCTACTTGCACACGCTGCCGATGTTTCACTGCAACGGGTGGGGTATGCCGTACGCGCTGACGGCGATGGGCGTGCCGCAGGTCGTGCTGCGCAAGGTCGACGGCGAAGAGATCTTGGCGCGCATTGCCACGCACAACGTGTCGCTGCTGTGCGGCGCGCCGGCGGTCGTCGCCGCGATTCTCGACGCCGCATCAAAGCGACGCGACGCGGGAGCGGCTGTTCCGGGTGCCGCTCGCGGCGTCCGCATGGTGGTCGCCGGTGCGCCGCCACCCACGAAGACGATCGAGCGGGTCGACACCGAGCTCGGTTGGGAGTTCATCCAGATCTACGGCTTGACCGAAACGTCGCCGTTGCTCGTGATGAACCGCGCGCCCGCGGAGTGGGACGAGTTGTCGCCGTTCGATCGCGCCGCGCTCCTCGGTCGCGCCGGCATGCCCACGCTCGGCGTGCGCATGGACGTCGACGCCGAAGGCGAAGTGTTGGCCCGCACCAACCACGTCTTCGAGGGCTACTGGGAACAGCCCGAGGAGACGGCCAAGGCGCTCGAAGGCGGCTGGTTCCACACCGGCGACGGCGGTTCCATCGACGAGCACGGCTACGTCGTGATCGCCGACCGGAAGAAGGACGTGATCATCACTGGCGGCGAGAACGTGTCGTCGATCGAAGTCGAGGACTGCTTGTTCCAGCACCCCGACGTCGCCGAGGTCGCCGTCATCGGCGTGCCCGACGAGAAATGGGGCGAGACGATCAAGGCGCTCGTCGTGTTACGCGAGGGCGGCACAGCCGACGAGGCGGCGTTGATCGAGCACTGCCGCAGCAAGATGTCGCACTTCAAGTGCCCGACCTCCGTCGAGTTGCGCAGCGAACTGGCCCGCACCGCCACCGGCAAGCTCCAGAAGTTCAAGCTCCGCCAGCCCTACTGGGAGGGCCGCGAAAAACTCGTCAACTGACGCTTTTGGTGATGCCTAGTGAGAAAGACCCTCACCACGCATCACCAAAAGGTGGTTAGGGCTTCATCCAGACACGCATCGGCGCGATCGGCGTGCGGTCGCCGAGTTCGTCAGGGGTGAACCAGTCGAACGCGCCTTTGGGGCCGAAGTCGCCGTGGACCCAGCTGCCTTCGAGCAGGATCTCGAAGCCGTGCCCCGACAGGTCGAGGGTGGCGAAGCTGTCTTTGACCGACGCGCCCGGAGAGTGATCGATGAACGGGAGGACGTCCTCCGACGGTCGCGTACGGATGCAGCGTCACGGCATCGGGATAGAACTCGGGCGTGCGGGAGCGGGTGGTCCACGCCATGTCGGACCATTTGCCGGGCGACGATTGGGAACGGCACCACTTGGCGTTGGCGAGCGCGGCGGCGGCGGTGTCGGCGAGTGTCAGCGCCGCTCGGAAGTGATCGGTGAGCGCGGCCACTGACGTCGACGCGTTGCGGCCGCTGGTCGACGGCATCACGTAGGCGGGCCGCCCGCCGAAGGGACGCGGCTGCACGCCCGACGGCGGCGCGCCGGTCGACAGCGGCGCGGTAGGGACCGAGCGCGGTGAAGCACACCGCCGCCGGCTTCCACTTGCGCACCTTCGCCTCGACTTCGATCGCGCCGGCGCGCAGTTCGTCGGCGCTGATTTTCGACGCGTCGGCTTCGACTCGCGCCACGAAGTCGGTGAAGCCCACGCGGTCCACGCGCAGCGCGCGATCCGGATCGCGGTCCGCGCCCACCAGTCCGGCGGCCAGACCGGCGGGCCAGAAGCGGTTGCCCGGCCGGAAGTATGCAATGCCTGCGTTCGCCGTGGCCGGCGACGGGTTGGTGCCGCAGATCAACAGGCGCAGGTTGCGCGCCAGGCGGTCAGGAAGCGGGCGCGGTGTATTCGCCATGGTCGCGACAGCGCGCCTCATAGTGACCCGGTGTTACCCGCACCGTCATGCGTCGCCCGCACGTCGGACAGAACCGGGGCGGATCAAGGGCGCGGCCGCACTGGTTGTCGCACAGCTCACGCTTGCGGCCGCACGAGACGCAGTGCAGCTGATTCACAGTGCGACGGACAGCGCCCCCACCGGCATGCGCAGGTCCTCAAGCATCTTCAGGTCTTGCTCGGCGGAGCGGCCGAGGGTGGTCAGGTAGTTGCCGACGATCAGCGCGTTGATACCCGACGTCATCCCCATGGCCTGCAGGTCGCGCAGCGTGACCTCGCGCCCGCCAGCGAGGCGCAGGATGACCGTCGGCAGCGCCAGCCGCAGCAGGGCGATCCACTTGATCGCATCCATCGCACCCACCAAAGGACGTTCGCTCAGTGGCGTACCCGGCCGTGGGTTCAAGAAGTTGACGGGCACCTCCGCCGGATCGACTTCGCGGAGCTGGCCGATGAGTTCGAGGCGCTGCTCGTCGGACTCGCCCATGCCGAACAGCACGCCGCAGCACAGCTCCATGCCCTCGGCGCGGATCATCTGGCAGGTCTCGAACCGCTCCTCCCACGTGTGGGTGGTGACGATGCGGCCGAAGAACGACTTGGCCGTCTCGAGGTTGTGGTTGTAGCGGTGCACACCGCCCGCCGCGAGCCGCGCCGCCTGTTCCTTGTCGAGCACGCCGGCCGACACGGCCACCTGCATGCCCGTCTTCTCGATGATGACCGGGGTCACCTCGAGCAACCATCGCATGATCTTCTCGTCGGGGCCGCGGATGGCGAGCACCAGGCAGAACTCGGTCGCGCCGGTCGCTTTGGTTTCCTCGGCGGCCTTCACTACCTCGTCGATGCTCAAGAGCGGCGTGGCCTTCACGGGGGAGTCGAACTTGGCGGACTGGCTGCAGAACGAGCAGTCCTCCGAGCACCCACCGGTTTTGACCGACAGGATGCCTTCGACCTCGACCATCGGACCGCACCACGCCAGGCGCACCTCGTGGGCGACGGCGGCGAGCGCCGCGGTGTGTTCCGACGGCAGCGCGGCCAGCTCGGCCAGCTCGTCGAGGGTCAGGTAGCGCCGGTCGTCGACGAGCGCCTTGGCGGCGTTGGCCAGCAGTTCGCGAGGTGTCACGGGGACGAACTTAGAGGCCCGCGAGATCAGACGCAGCTTCGGCCACGTCGGTAGCCACCATCAAGCGGTCGACGCCCACGAGCCACTCGCGGTTGGCGACGTGCAGTTCGTCGGTGTCGTCGAAGCGGTTGAGCATCACCACGATCGGACGGGTCGACCCGAGCGCGGCGATGGCGCCGCGCACCGCGTTGATCACACCGAGTCCCGCGTCGGCCACGAGCAGCACGGCGTCGGCGGCCACGGCCGCGGCGAAGTCGCCCACGTGCTGGCCGTCGCTCGCCTGCGGCGACCACGCGCCACCGGCAGTTTCGATCAAGCCGACGTCGCGGTGGTCGTCGGGCCACGAGTCGAACACCTCAGCGGCGAGATCCTCGGTGGTGAACGCCTCACGGCCCAGCGCGACCGCCGCCATCGGGGGCGCCATCGCCACCGGATACCACCGCTGCGGCGGGCAGACCACCTCGGGGTCCTCGCGGGTGGCCGCGCCGAGGGTGGCGGCGTCGGTCGACGCGTCTTCGGGCTCGAAGCTTTGCGCCGGCTTGCGCGCCGCCACGCGGTGGCCCTGCTTCTGCAGCTCTTCGGCGATGCGGGCGCCGACGAACGTCTTGCCGACTTCGGTGCCCGTCCCCGCGACGACGATGACGCGCCTAGGACGCATGGAGTTGAGCGAGCGCGTCGACCAGTTGCGCGATCTCGTCGTCGGTGTGCGCCGCGCTCAACGCGACTCGCAGACGCGACGTGCCGACGGCCACGGTCGGCGGACGTATCGCTGGCACCAGCAGGCCGCGTTCGGCCATGAACGCCGACGCGTCGAGCGCCGCCTGCTCGTCGCCGAGCACCACTGGGATGATCGGTGACGGGTGACCGGCGCGCACACGCTGCACGTGGCCGCGCAAGCGCGCCACCAGCGCGTCGCCCTCGGGCGAACGCAGCACCGCCAGCGCGGCGCGTGCCGCGGCGGTGTCCGCCGGCGTCGAGGCCGTCGTGAAGATGTACGGACGGGCGCGGTTCACGAGGAGATCGCAGAAGGCGGCGTTCGTGGCGACGAAACCTCCGAGCGAGCCGAGCGTCTTGCTCAGCGTGCCGACGCGGAGATGCGAGCTGCGCAGCGCCACCTCGGGGCCGAGGACGGCGTGGGCTTCGTCAAGGACAAGGAGCGATCCGGTGCGGTGGCACAACGCGTCGAGTTCGGCCAACGGTGCTACGTCGCCGTCCATCGAGAACACCGAGTCGGTCACCACCATCGAGCGTTCGCTGCCCTCGAGCAGCGACGCCGCGTGCTCGACGTCGCCGTGGCGATACACCGCGACATCGGCTTTGGACAGGCGGCAGCCATCGATGATCGACGCGTGGTTCAACTCGTCGGACACGATGCGCACACCTTCGGTGCCGAACGTGGTCAGTACCGACAGATTTGCTTGGTAGCCGGTAGAGAACAGCACGGCGCGGTCGGTGCCCTTCCACTCGGCCAACTCGTCTTCGAGGGCGTGGTGGTCGTTACGCGACCCGACAACCAGCCGAGCCGAGCCAGCGCCCGCACCGTTCTTGTCGAGCGCCTCGTGGGCGGCGGCGATTACCTGCGGATGCTGCGTCAGTCCGAGGTAGTCGTTGGACGCGAAGTTGCGCGTGCCGTCGCGGGCCACCGGCGCGCGCCAACGCCCCGCGGAACGGATGGCGTCGAGCTCGCCGTCGACCCAATCAGCCCAGGGCATTGATTGATTCGATCAGCGCGTCGACGATGCGGTCGATCTCTTCGGCGGTCGAGGTGAGGATCGGCATGAGCACGACCACGTCGCCGAGCGGACGCAGCAGTACGCCGCGGCGCACCGACTCGGCGCACACGCGCCGACCCCAGCGCAGACCATCGACGGGCGGATCGAGTTCGACGCCGACCATCAGGCCTTGCTGCCGCACCGCGAGAACCGCGTCGAGCGGAGCGACGTCTCCCGCCAGGCGCGCCGCCAACTGTTCAGCGCGCGCCCTTACGTTGGCCAGCACGTCCCACTCGCTGAACAGCTGCAAGTGGCGACGGGCGACGGCCGCGCACAGGGCGTTCCCCGAAAACGAGTGCCCGTGATACAGCGTGGTCTCACTCAGGTCGGCACCGAGGAAGGCATCGAACACCGCGCCACTGGCGACGGTCGCCGACATCGGCAGATAGCCGCCCGTGAGACCTTTGCCGATGCACATCAGGTCGGGTCGCACGTCGCACTGCTCGCTGGCGAACAGCGTGCCCGTGCGACCAAAGCCCGTCGCGACCTCGTCGGCGATGAGCAGCACACCGGCCTCGCGGCACACACGTCCCAGTGCGGCGACCGCGTCCGGTGGCGCCAAGCGCATCCCCGCCGCGCCCTGGACGAGCGGCTCGATCACCACGGCGGCTAAGGAGTCGGCGTTCGCGCGCACCAGCTCACAGGCCGTGTCGAAGGCACCCGGAGCGTCGACGTCGGGCGCCCGCAGCACGGGGAAGCGCAGCGGGTCGTACAGGTCGGTGCCGAAACCGCCCGCTCCCACCGACAGCGAACCGATCGTGTCGCCGTGGTACGCGCCGCCGAATGCCAGGTACTTCGTCTTGCCGGCCACGCCCTGGTTCACCCAGTACTGGAAGGCGATCTTCAGCGCCTGCTCCACCGCCGCCGCGCCGTCGCTGGCGAACAGCACGTGCGGCCGGTCTACGGGCAGCACGGCGGCGAGGTCTTCAGCGAGCTCGACCGCCGCCGTGTTGCCGTTGCCCAACAGCGTCGAGTGAGCGACGCGATCGAGTTGATCGCGCAGCGCCTGGTCGAGCTCGGGCACGCGGTGGCCGAGCGTCGTCACCCACAACGACGAGATCGCATCCAGGTAGCGGTTGCCGTCGACGTCGATCAGCTCGCGGCCCTCGGCCCGCTCCACGATGATCGGCTGGTTCTCGGCGTAGGCCGCCATCTGTGTGAAGCCGTGCCACACGACGGCCGCGTCGCGCTTGACCCAGTCGTCGTGCGTCGAAGTCACGGCGTAAAGCTAGTTAGCCAGTGCGGGCGAGGAGTCCGGAGGTGCGGGGCGCGAGGCCACGCGCGGCGGCGTCGGCGCCTTCGACGAAGGTGCGGTAACCAGCAACGATGGCCGGATCGATCCGCAAATCGTTGTGGTACGTCCCGGCGTACGTACGATTCTCCGCTCCCTTGAGCGCGGGCGACTGGGCGTAGTCCGGGCCGGCGAAGGCGGGGTCGGCGGCGCCGCTGCCGTCGTACACCGTCAGCCATTTCGCGGGGCCGTACGTCTCGTCGCTGCCGTCGGGTCCGTTGAGCGCCGCCAGCCAGGGGGTTCCGGCGGCGATCTCGTCGCAGCTCACGAGGTTGTCCTCGGACCCGGGCGGGCAGAACGACGTGCCGTGGTTGCCGCCGGCGATGCCGACGAAGGCGACGAGGTTGGCGCGCAACTCCGGGTGATCCTTCAGCGTCTTGCGCGCCACGGTCACGCCGAGCGAGTGCCCGACGAGCGTGAACTTCGGCGAGCCGGTGTAGGCCTGCACGGCTTGGATGAAGTCGAACAGGTCGGGCACGTTGACGCGGTTGTTGGTGAGGCGGCCAACGCCGTCGGATCCCATCTCGACGTGTTCGGCGTCGTGTTCGGGCTGCATACGCGTGAGCGCCGCGCCGTTGTTGGCGCCCAAGCCGTTGTAGGAAATGCCCCACAGTTCTTGCTTGTTCCAGCCGGCGGCGAGGAAGTCGTCGCGCACGACGTACCAGTCGGCGGCGTCGACGTTGTTGCCGTGCACGAAGATCACCGGGAAGTGCGTCCGCGCCGCGTTGGGTGCGACTCCGCCGAAACCTCCGAGCGCAAAGCCCCACTCGTGGTCGACGAGCTTCGGGAAGCCCGCCGCGAACGCCACCTTGGCCGCCTTTTGCGGCTCCTGATGCGCCGGTTCCGACGCCGCCGGAGACACGACCAACAGCGCGAGCACTAGAGCGAGCACCGCCGCCCCCAGCTCGGCGCGTCGGGTCACAACTGTGTGCGGATGATGTCGGCGACGATCTTGGCGCCGCGTTCGCTGATGCAGATGGTGAAGTGGTTGACGTCGTCGACGAGCGTGTCCTGCAGCATCGGGTACTCGGCGCACATCTGCGCCGCGACTTCGTCGCTGTAGAGCGGCGCTTCGTTCAAGAGCCCGCGGGGTGCCCGCACCCACGGCGTCGGACGGATCAGCTGCTTGAACAGCATTCCGCCCTCGCCGAGCGTGTCGGCGCCGTCGGCGCGGATGGCGTCGACGTTGCAGCTCGAGCGCAGGTTCGGCGCTTCGCCGACGAGGTCGTGCATCACATACGCCTCGATGGCGTCGTTCCAGTCCTGCAACGACGGATGCTGTTTCCAGAACGCCAGCCACGCGTCGGTGTCGGGGAAGGTCATCGTGAGCCGCTGCATGGTCGGGCCGAGGATGGCCGTCAGCACGGCGTCGATGTCGGTGCCCGCGGGCACTTCGGCGATGGTGACGCCTCCGTCGACGAGTACAAGACCCGCCACGCGCTCGGGGAACTGTTCGGCGAACGCGGCGGTGACGAAGCCGCCCATGCTGTGACCGACGATCGTTGCCTTGTCGACGCCGAGGTGGTCGAGGATGGCGGCGACGTCTTTGGCGTGTTGGCGCATGCCGTAGGGAGGTGGCAACGCGGCGCTGCCGGCGCGGCCGCGCAAGTCGGGCAACAGCATCGTGATGTCGTCGCCCAGCTCGTCGGCCACCAGCGACCACGTCAGGTGGTTGGCGGTGATGCCGTGAATGAGAACGGCGACGGGCGCGCCCTGCTTGCCCATGTGCGTGCCGACGTTGAGCTGCCCGCCGTCGACCGGAACAGAGATGGTGTCGAACTTCATGTCGCCTTCTTTCGTGGGGCAGCTTTCTTCGCCGGAGCCTTCTTCTTTACGGGTGCGGCCTTTTTCTTCACCGAACTGGTCCGCGTTGACGTCGTTTTTCGCCCTGTACGCGAACCAGTTCGCTTCTTGGGGGGCGTGCCGAGGAGGCGGCCGATGCCCAGTTGGGTCGCCAGCATCGAGCGATCCAGTTGCTTCACGGGGCCGGACCACGCGACGGCGCCTGTCTGCAGCAGCGTGACTGTGTCCACGAGACGGAGAGCGGCCGATACGTTCTGCTCGACGAGCACCATCGTGACGCCCGTCGCGGCGACGGCACGCAGTGTCTCGAACACGTCGTGGACGACCAGCGGCGCTAGACCGGCCGACGGTTCGTCGACGAGTACGACGCTCGGTTCGTTGATCAACGCGCGTGCAACCGCGAGGGCTGCTTGCTCGCCGCCGGACATCGTTCCGGCCAACTGATTCCGGCGCTCGTACAGCTTCGGGAAGCGCTCGAAAATGGTGGCCAGCACCTCCGGGTAGTGCGCCTTGTTCCGGCGCCGCAGCGTGTACGCCCCGACGCGAAGGTTCTCCTCGACCGAAAGATCGGGGAACACCTGACGCCCCTGGGGCACGTTGCCGATGCCGAGCCCGACGCGCTGTTCGGCGGGCAGGGCAGTGATCTCACGGCCGCCGAGCGTGACGGTGCCCTTCCACACGGGGATGAGACCGGCGATCGCCTTCATCATCACGGACTTGCCGGCGCCGTTGAGACCGAGCACGCCGGCGATCTCGCCCTGCCGCACGGTCAGGTCGACGCCGAAGAGGATCTGGCTCGCCCCGAACCCCGTCTCGAGGCCGCTCACGTTCAGCACCGTGTCCGTCACAGCACCGAACCCCCGAGGTAGGCCTCGAGCACCACGTCGTTACTGGCGATTTCGTCCGGCGTGCCGTGGGCGATGACGCGACCGGCCGACAGGACGTACACCTCGTCGCAGGTCGCCATCACGAGTGGGATGTTGTGTTCGATCAACAAGACCGTCCGGCCGAGTTCGTTGCGCAGGTCGAGCAGGCGCTCGGCCAGGCTTTCCGCGGCCGCCGGCGCCATGCCGGCCGCCGGCTCGTCGAGCAGCACTACTTCGGGCGCCGTCAGCAACGCCGAGGAAAGCTCGACAATGCGTTGCTGACCGATCGACAGATTGCCGACCGGCGTGTCGGCGTAGCGCTCGAAGCCGAGCGCAGCCAACGCCGCCTGGGCGCGCTCGCGCAACTCCCTCTCACCTTTGGCCACGGCCGGCAGGTACGCCAGCGCGGAGAAGGGGTCGTATCCCGAGACGCTGTGCTGCGCGAGAAGGAAGTTTTCGGTGACCGACAGGTCGCGCACCAGACCGATGTGTTGAAAGGTGCGGCCCAACCCCGCGGCGGCGCGTTGGCTCGCGCTGCGCGTCGACACGTCGGCGCCGAGCAACTCGACGCGCCCGAGTCGGGCTTGCGCTCACCCGACAGCACGTTGAACAGCGTCGTCTTGCCCGCGCCGTTCGGCCCGATCAGCCCCACGATCTTGCCGCGCGGCACACTCAGCGACGCGTCGTCGACGGCCACCAACCCACCGAAGTGCACGCGGATGTCCGTACAGGCCAGGACGGGCCCGTCGCCCACGGCGCGATCCTGCAGCCCGCTCGGCTTCGGCAACGCCGGCAGTTTCGGCATCACCGAGCTGACGCCGCCGATCGTGCCCTCCGACGCCTTCACTCGGCGTTCGTGCAGGAGCTCGCGCATGGTGCCCGCGAGACCGGCGGGATTGCGCGCCATGGTGAAGATGAGGAACGCCGCGCCGATCACGAGGTCGTAGCCGAGGATGCCGTCGCCGAAGATCGTCGGCATGACGACGGGATACAGCGCGTAGAACGACGCCGCGAACAAGACGCCGACGCGCGAGCCCAGGCCGCCGACGACGACCACCACGACGAGCAGGAGCGACTTCTCGTACTGGAATGACTCCGAGTTCACGGTGCCGCCGAGGTGGCCGTACATCAGGCCGGCAATGCCGGCGACCGCGCCGGCGAGGGCGAACGCGCCGAGCTTGTAACGAGTGACGTCGACGCCGAAGCTCGCCGCTACCGACTCGTCGGACTTGATGGCGCGGAACGCCCGCCCGAGCGTCGTGCGGGTGACGTTGGTGTCGAACCACCAGATCACGACCAGCAGCGCAATGAGCAGGCCGAGGTAGTCGCCGTTCTGGGTGAAGATGAAGTCGTTCACCTGCGGGCGGGGGAGCGCGATGCCGGCCGAGCCGCCGCCGATCGACTCGGCTCGGAAGATCGACTCCGTGAGCGCGAACGACATGGCGATCGTGACCACCGCCAGGTAGAGGCCGCGGAGCCGTAGCGCCGGCAGGCCGACGAGGAACGCCGCACCGGCACCGGCCAGCGCTGCCGCCGGGAGGGCGAGGATGAAAGGAAGGCCGGCTTTAGAGGCCGTGGCCGGCGTGAGCGCGCCGGAAACGAAGGCGCCAACGCCGAGCAACGAATACTGGCCGAGGCTGATCTGACCGGCGTACCCCATGAGCAGGTTGAGCGACAAGGCGGCGGCAGCCAGCGCCACTCCGGTGCCGAGCACCAGCGCGGCGTAGTTCGTGACCAGGCCGGCCCGGCAGATCATCGGGACCAACAGAGACGCGGCAACGCCGACGACGATGACCCGAGTGCCCGGTCGGGTGCGTAGCTGCGCGAGGAGGTCGTTCATCGCGTCCCCCGAGTCGCCCCACCGAACAGTCCGTTCGGCCGCACCAGCAGCGTCACCAGCAGGAGCACGAACACCGCCAGCGTCTTGATGCCCGGCAGCGACGCGTCTTCGAAGACCCGGCCGGCGCCGGACTCGACGAGGCCCACGATCACCCCGCCGACGAACGCGCCGGGCAGCGACGTCAGTCCGCCGACGATGGCGGCGGCAAGCCCGAACAGAAACAGGCGGCTGAACGCGCCGGGAGCGAACGCGCCGAGCCCGGGGGCGATGAACAAGCAGCCGAGCGTCGTGAGCCCAGCGCCGGCGCCCCACACGAACGCCGAGACGCGATTGACCGGGACGCCGACGAGGCGCGCCGCCGCGGTGTCCTGGGCGGCGGCGAGCACACCGAGGCCGAAGTCGGTGCGGCGCAACAGCACCGCCAGCGCGACACCAATCACCGCGGCGATGCCCAGCGAGAGCATCTGGGTGGGCGACACGAAGACACCGGCGATCTCTGTGCCGCCGCCAGTCAGCGGGCCCTCGATGGACTTCGGGCTGGCGCCCACGCGCACGAGCTCGCCGGACAACACGAACAGCAGCAGGCCGACGGTGCCGACCGCGACCGACACCCGCGGGGCGTCGCCCATGCCTCGCACGACGAAGCGTTCGAAGACGACACCGATGGCGATGCTGAGAGCGATGGCGGCGACCGCGCCCACGATCCAGGGCATGTCGTTGTCGACGGTGAGCCACGCCGCCAGGAACAGTCCCAGGGTGCCGACTTCACCGTTGGCGAAGTTGAGCACGCGGCTGCCGCGGTAGACGAGCACCGTGGCCACCGCGAACAGCGCGTAGATACCCCCGGCGAGCACGCCGAGTACGAGCACCTCGCCCATCTACAGCAAGTGCTCGACGCAGGTGTCGGTGTTGCGCCAGTTCACCGAGCCGTTCGGGGCCGCGTAGGTCTCCATTACGTGCGTGGCGAAACCGCCTTGGCGCGGGAACCCAGGCCGAGTGAAGTCGACGTCGCAGGCGGAGCTGAACGGTCGTTTCACCTTCAGCGACGTCATCACGTCGACGAGCTTGTTGCGCGTGCAGTCCGGCCCGCACGCCTCGAGCATCAACGCCAGGCCCTTCATTCCCGACCAGTTCAGGAACAGCAAGTCGCCGGCCAGCCCGTCGAGATCGGCGTTCGGCCGGTACTTGGCGTACTGCGCCTCGAAGGTCTTCATGTCGTCGGCGTAGGCCGCAAACGGGCCGCTGTAGTCCTGGTAGCTGTAGGCCGGGTGCATGGAGATGCCGATTAGCGGCGGGTTCATCGCATCGGCGGCCAGCGTCTGGCTGGTGAGGTTGAACGGGAAGAGCAGGTACTGCCCGCGCACTTGCTGCGCCTTGCCCTGCTTCACGATCTGGGTGGCGGCCAGCGCGTTCTCCCATAGCCACACCACATCGGCGTCGCGCATGTCCAGCAGTTCCTGGGTGTAGCTGCCTTGGTTCTTCTCCACGGCGCGCTCGGCCACGATCTTGATGCCGTGTTTCTTCGCCAGCGCCTTGAAACCCGCCACGCCTGGCTCCCAGTTCGGGCTGTTGCGCTTGATGATGCCGACGGTCTTGCCCTTGTATCGGGCCGCCAGTAATTCGGCGAACATCTCGCCCACCTTCTCGGTGGTCGGCAGCGCGGTGAAACTGAAACGTTGGTTGGCCGTGCCCTGGGTCGTCGCCGTGTGGTGGATGTAGAGCATGCGGTTGGTCTCGGCCCAGTTGCGGACGGCCGGGATCTGGTCGAAGCCGATGCCGCCGAGCAGGAAGAAGATGTTCTTCCCCTTGCACTCCGTGGCCGCCGCGACCGCAGTGTCCGGCTCGTAGTTGTCGTTCACGTAGCTGACCGTCACCTTGCGCCCGTGGATCCCGCCGGCGTCGTTGATCGCACTCCAGAACACGTTGAGATCGGCGTCGCTGGTGTTGAACGCCGCGCCGTAGGTGAGCGCGGCGTGCGCGCACAGCGTGATCGAGTTCTTCGTGATGCCGATCGAGTCTTCGTTGGCCTTGAAAAGCGTCGAATGCGGCGCCGACGGGTCGACCGGGTTCGTGTCGTTGTTGCTTCCGCCGCCCGCGCCCGGCAGCCTCGGCAGGGTCGTTTGGCCGACGCCCGCCAATGGATCGCTGCCGTCGACCAGTGTCGTGCTCGACGTGGACGACTTCTCGCCAGGCGAGACGTGATTGCGGTCGGCTTTTCCGGCGGCGACGTCGCGCTGCAGCGGACGCGCCCCGGTACAGGCCGCCATGGCCACCAGCGCGAGCGCCATACACAGAGTCCTACGCATTGATCCCCCTCGCGATGCAAAGTGCAAAATTCGAGTACGCCGCCGCGACCTCGTCGACCGAGTAGTCACCGTCGGGCGCGAACCAGTTGGCGACGCGAATGCCCATGCCCCCGATGGCCGCCGCGGCCATCCAGACGTCTGCGGGGGCGAAGACGCCGCGTTCGGTTCCGTCGCGGATCGCCCCCACTAGTAACTCGGTCGAGGCGTCGCGCAGCGCGAGCGACGGTGCGCCGAGCTCGGGTGACAGCGCGTGCAGCTCCGCATTGGCCACGATGGCCAGTCGCGGGTGCTCGGCGTGCCAGCGAACGTGCGCACTCATCAGCGCGACCAGCGTCGCCGCCGGATCGTTTGCGTTCGCTTCGGCCGCCGCCCGCAACCGCTCGTGGTGGTCCTCGTGGCCGATCAAGACGAGATCGGCGAGGATCTGCTCCTTGGCGATGTAGTGGGCGTAGAGCGTGGCCGAACGCACACCGGCGGCCGTGGCGATGTCGCGGATCGACGCCCCGGCGAATCCGCGTTCGGCAAACAGACCGAGCGCCGCTTCGAGGATGGGCCGTCGCGGCCCCTCAGGCCCAGTGCCGGCGGGCAACCCGCCGTGGCGCGCCGACAGGCGCCGAATCTCTTGCGCTACTTCCACGCCAAAACCCCCCTACCGATCGATCGGTAGGGACCGTAGTCGAGGGGCTAAGCGGTTTCCAGCCTCGACGCCGGCGTGGCCGCTGCCGCGTAGACCTCGCGCCAGCCGGGCAGGTCGGTGCCGAGGTCCTCAAGAGCCTGGTCGGCGTCGGCCGCCTGGTCTACGGCGTCGTCGGTCCGCAGCGCGCAGGCGACACTCGCTCGCACCAAGAGAGCGGTCGCTTGGGTCAGCACGTCGGTGGTCTCGTTGGCGCGCTTCACCAAGTCGTCGGCTACCACCAGCGCGCGGCGATCGTCTTGCTGGGCGAAGGCGAGCGCCTGAGCGGTCTTGGCGAGTTGGGCGTCGAGGTAGGTGCCGCCCTTGGCGTTGAGCGACTTGTCCGCGGCCTCGAGCGCCAACTTCGGATCGCGATCGGCCGCCGCGGCAATGGCCAGGGCACCGTAGGCGTACGCCCGTTGGCCTTCGTTGGTCGACGTGTCGACTGAGGTCTGGAGCAACGCCCGCGCTTTCGCGGCGTCACCCGACAGCAAGGCGTGGACGCCGCGCAGACACTTCGGTCTCGTGGTCGGCGACGGTGCCCATCGTTGCTGACATATAGACGGGTTGGCCGAGAGCAGACGCCATCAGCCCGGGTTCGCCGAGCTGCGACGCCACCGCCGCCGGAATGACACCGAGACCGATCGGCGACCCGTCGCCGTCGGGCTCGAACAACTCGCGCAGGACCTGCGTCGCCTCGTCGATGCGACCGACGGCGATCAGGGCGCGGGCGCGCGTCGCCTGGGCTTGGATGAGACGCTCTCCGTCGGCCAACGCGGTGAAGAGCTCGATCGCTTCCGTGGCAGGCGCGATGGCCTCGTCGGGTTTGCCGGTGAACAGCTTCACGCTCGACAGCAACAGCAGGATCATGCCGAGCGCCCATTTGTCGTTGCGGTCGCGGTCGTGACTGAGGATGTACTCGGCGATCTCGCCGGCCTCTTCGAAGCGGCCCTGGAACATGCGCACGAAGCCCAGCAACCCCCGAACGAAACTCAACCCTCCGAAGTCGCCGATCTCGACGAAGGTCTTCTCGGCTTCGTGCAACCGCTCGTCGGCTTCGTCGAGCAGGCCCTGGTTGAAGCTGAGCCACGCGCGGTTTTGCAGCGCCCAGCCTTCGCCTTGCCGGTCGCCCAGGGCGCGGTAGGCCGTGAGCGCTTCTCCGAACCGGAGATCGGCCGCCTCGTTGTCGCCGGCCCACAGATAGGCCATGCCCATTAGTCGCAGCGTCCTGGCGGCCGCGGCGTCTTCGCCGAGGTCGCGCCACAATCCCAGCGCATGCTCGAGCGCGGCGATCGACTGCTCGGTCTGGCCGGCCGAAGTGAGTAGTTCGCCGCGCAGCATTTCGACGTGCGCCCACGCGGCCAACTCGTCCTCGCCCAGGTCGGCGGCGACGGCATCGGCGTCGGCCATGCCCTTGTCGACCATCCGCAGGTTGGCGTAGGCGCTGGCGCGAGCAAGCAGCGTGCGGTGCCGGTTGGCGCGGTCGGCCGGGTCGAGCAGCTCCAGTGCCCGGTCGAGCAAGAAGATCGAACCACTGTGCAGGCCGCGATCTTTCGCCGCCATCGCGGCGCGCTCAATGGAGCGCAGCGCACGGGGGCCGATGTCGGATGGCACGCCGGTGATGTCGCCCAGTGACTGGCGCAGCAATGCGGCGGTGCTCAGGTGATGGGCGATCGGCTCTAGCTCTTCGTCTTCGCGTCCGAGGCTTCGCCGCCGCTCGGTCATCCAGACGCCAAGAGCGGCGTGGCGTCGGGCGCGGTCGGCCTTCGTCAGCGTGTCGTAGGCCACTTCTCGCACCAGTTCGGAGCGGAACGACCACGACCCGGCGTCTTCTTCGAGCAGTTCCCGGGCGACGAGTTCGTCGAGCGCCGCTTCGTCGAGGGTGATTCCGCGGGACTGGGACAGAGCTGCCAGCGCGTCGACGCGGCCGTCGCGGCCGATCACCGCGGCGTCGTCGAGCAGGGCACGCGCCGCGGCGTCGAGACCGTCGATGCGCGCCGCCACGAGCCCGCGCAGCGTGGCCGGCAGGTCGTTCACCGTGGCGCCCTCGCCGGGAACGTCGGTCAGCAATCCCGAGAGCTCTTCTAGGAACAGCGGGTTGCCTCCAGCACGCTCCATCACGAGGCGGGTCACCTCCACAGAGGCGTCGGGCCCGAGCAGGCTCGCCACCATCAGTGCCGCCGCCTCGTCGTCGAGCGGATCGAGGTGAATCGACACGGCGTTGTGGCGACCCGCCGGTGGCGTCCAGCGCTTCTCGAGGTCGGGTCGCGCGGTGGCCAACATGAACACCGGCAAACCAACCGCACGCTCGAGCAGGTCGTCGATCAACCGAAGTACAACGTCGTCTGCCCAGTGGAGTTCCGCGAGCGCGATCATCAACGGCTTTTGCCGCGCCAGGCCCTGGATCAATGTCTCGATGGCACGCACTACTTCGGCGGGCACGCGTGTGGGGTCGATCTCACCGAGCGCCGAAGCATCTCCGAGTACGTAGATCAGGCCGGCGACCAAACGATCGAGTTCGGGATCGTCGTCTTCGAGTCCGGTCACCTCCGCGACGCGGTCGCGCATGCCGGCGCGCACCGCTTCGTCGGCCCGATCGCAGTCAGGACTGAGACCGCACGCTTGGCGTACGGCTTCGGCAACTGGCCACCACACATTCGCTTCGCCGTACGGAACGCAACGACCTTCGAGCACGAACGCGTCGTGTTCGACGCGCGCCATCTCCGCAACTTCCTCGGCGAGACGCGTCTTACCCACTCCCGGCTCGCCATACATCAACGCGACGCTCGGACGGCTGCGATCGAGGCTCGTGGTCAACATCGCGCGCAACAACGCGACTTCGTTGTCGCGACCGACGAGCGGGCTGCGACGTTGCGAAGCGCGTCGTCCTGGCATCACAAGCGTCGTTTCTGCCCTCCAACGCGAAACTTTTTCTTCGCGTCCTTTTGCTTGCAAAGCGTCAAGAGTTTCGTACGCGATGACACCACTCGTCGCGTGATACGTGTTCGGTCCGACGACGACGGTTCCGGATTCCGCGGAGGTTTGCAAGCGACTCGCGACGTTGACAACGTCGCCCATCGCAGTGAAGTCACCGCCGGCGCGCATTCCGCCGATCAAGACCTCACCCGTGTTGACGCCGACGCGAATACTCACGTTGATGTCCGCGTTAGACGCCAGTTCGCTCGCAGTCCGTTGCATGGCGAGCGCGCAGCGCACAGCGCGCTCGGCGTCGTCTTCATGGGCGACCGGCGCCCCGAAGATGGCCATGAGTGCGTCGCCGATTGTCTTGTCGACCCGGCCTCCATGGCTGGTGACGTCGCTGGCCAAGCGGTCGAACCACGAGTTCACGAGGTTCTTCACGTGCTCCGGATCGCGGGTCTCCGAAAGGGAGGTAAAGCCGACGATATCGGCGAAAAGCACTGTGACTACTCGTCTTTCGTCGCCTCGGGCGGCCAAAGCATGCCCGCAGGACGGACAGAAGCGAGCGTTGTCCGGGGCGTTGGCGGCACAACTCGGGCACGTCACTTCGCCCAAAGGTAGTGGGTGTCCTCTACCCGCCTTCCAACCGAAAACTTGGCGCGCCGTCGACGACGCGCAGCGTGCCCGGGAGTCCCAACCAGGCGAGTGGTTCGTCTTGCATCGCGCTGCGCAACCGAATCGTGTTGCCCTTCGCGACTCCGCTCGCGATCGCGAGTTCGACGACGACTACGTCATCGTCGTCGCGCGTCACGTCGGTGACAACACAGTCGTACTCACCATCGTCGAGCGTCGACACGCGACGAGCATCGCGCACGCGCGCGCCGCGCGTTGTTGCGCGCGCGTCGCGCGAAACAACGCGCGCGACTCGCACCATCCGCGACGCGTGCACGCGCGTCCTGTACCAATCGCGTTGTTGTAATCGCGCGCGCGTTTGCGTTGCGCGCGTGCACAAATGCTTGACGTTGACGAAGAAACAGTTGAAACTTTTTATGTCTCGGTATCTGCCGATTCATTCGCATCGACAAATGAAAGGGCCGCGTTCATGGCTGTAGCCAAGAAGAAGGCACCCGCGAAGAGAAAGGCCGCTGCCAAGAAAGCGCCTGCCAAGAAGAAGGCAGCTGCGAAGAAGGCGCCGGCACGGAAGAAGGCGGCAGCGAAAAAGGCTCCCGCGAAGAAGAAGGCTGCTGCTCGCAAAGCACCCGCGAAGAAGAAGGCTGCTGCGCGTAAAGCTCCGGCGAAGCGCAAGGCTGCTGCCAAGAAGGCTCCAGCGAAGAAGAAGGCTGCTGCCAAGAAGGCTCCGGCGAAGCGCAAGGCTGCAGCGAAGAAGGCTCCGGCGAAGCGCAAGGCTGCTGCCAAGAAGGCGCCCGCAAAGCGGAAGGCTGCTGCCAAGAAAAAGACCGCTGCGCGCAAGGCTCCGGCTCGCCGCCGATAGTCAACGCGTAGAAGTACTTGAAGAAGCGGCGGCTCCGGCCGCCGCTTCTTCGCGTAACGAAGCTTCGTTAGTCGCGCAAGTCCGCGGGTTCGTCGACGTCCCACCCGAGCGCCGCGTCGTCGACGACGCGCAACGCGAGACCACGCGCCGTCGCCTCGCGTTCGTGGCGCGTGCGTGACCCTTCGCCATACGCGAAGTCGAACGCAGGATCGGTCGGTAACGCCAACACGTTGGTGCCGCCTCCATGGCGGTCGGGCACGATCGTGACACCGTCGAAGTCGGCCACCCATGCGAACGCCGTCGGCTCGGCCAGATCGGCATGGATGACGATGAGCCGCTCGAACCCGTCGGCCGCGACCGCCGCCCGTCCCGCGTTGGCCGCCGCGTTGAGGCTGCCGGGATCGGCCACCACCTTGGCGCCACGGTCGCTGGCGAAGGCGACGACTTCCTCGTCGCTGGAGATCACGTACACCGGGAGCGCCCCGGCGGCGTCGAGCACCTTGCCGGCCATCTTCCGGGCCAGCGCCGCCCGGTCCTGGTCGCTCAACACGCCGGCGAGCCGGCCCTTGCCCGAGCGGAAGCTGCGGATAGGAACCACAACCGCGACTGAGGCAGCCTCTCCGGAACGGCCGGTGCCGGGCTGATTCACCGGAGCAGTGTAGGAATACGGCCGATGACACAGCGCGTCGCAGTAATCGGAGCGGGGTCTTGGGGGACAGCGGTCGCCGCGCTGGCGGCGTCGAACGCGTCCACCGTGCTGTGGGCTCGCCGGCCCGAACTCGCCGACCAGATCGCCCAGTCGCACGAAAACGGCGACTACTTGGCCGGCCTGCCGCTGCCGGATTCGCTCGAGTCTTCCAGTGACGTGAAGGCCGCCACCGACGGTGCCGACGTCGTGGTGATGGCGGTTCCCTCGCACGGGTTCCGCCAAGTGCTGACCGAGTTGCTGCCGAGCTTGGCTGTTGGCGTACCAATCGTCAGCCTGTCTAAAGGCATGGAGCAGGACACGCAGCTCCGCATGACCGAGGTGATCGCGCAAGTCGCGCCCGACCATCCCGCTGGAGTGCTCACCGGACCGAACCTGGCCAAGGAAGTGCTGCAAGGTTCACCCGCGGCCGCGGTCGTGGCTTTTCAACAAGAGCCGGTCGCCGAGTCGCTGCAAGGTTTGTTCTCGACCAACACCTTTCGCGTGTACCGCAACGACGACGTCGTCGGCTGCGAGGTCGCCGGCGCGTTGAAGAACGTGATGGCGATCGCGTGCGGTATGGCCGACGGGCTGGGTTTCGGCGACAACACCAAAGCCGCGCTGATGACGCGTGGCCTGGCAGAGCTCACGCGTCTCGGCGTCGCGCTCGGCGGTAGCCCACTCACCTTCGCCGGTCTCGCCGGCATGGGCGACCTGGTGGCGACGTGCAGTTCACGGCAGAGCCGGAACCGTCACGTGGGTGAACAACTCGGCCAGGGACGCAAGCTCGACGAGATCATCTCCGAAATGAAGATGGTCGCCGAAGGCGTGAAGACGGCACGCAGCGTTGTGGTGATCGCCGAGCGCGCCGGCGTCGAGATGCCGATCGCCGAGCAGGTCGTCGCCGTCCTCGACGGCGAGGTGTCGGCGACCGACGTGATCGTGCGACTGATGTCGCGTTCGGCCAAGGCCGAATCACACGGCCTCGCTTAAGCAGCACGCGTTGATTCCGCTCGCCGTTGCCGGCGCCGCCGCTCTGGGCCACGTCGACGAGTTCGGGTACCTACACCTGCCCGACGGGTGGCGCATCGAGTGGTGGATCGCCGGGGACGACCACTGGCACGTACCCGCGGCGTCGGCGTCGCTGCGTCAACGCTCCATCGACAACACGCCGGTCGTGGAAACAGTCATGCGCGTCCCGGGCGGCGACGTGGTGTGGCGAGCCGCGGCAACCGCGACCGCTGAAGGCGGCGCGTTGGTGACCGAGCTCGAAAACCGCGCGTCGATTCCAGTTGCGATTGGCGTCGCGCTCATCGCCCCCGAACAACCCAGTGACGTGCTCGTGCGACCTTCGTTGCGTTTCACCACGCCGGCGCGCAGCGTGGCCGCCGAACTCGGCGTCGAGTTACTCGTCCACCCCGTGACGCACGGGTCCACGTTCCGCTGCAGCGTCGGTGCGACGCCACCCGACGCCCTGCCGCCGATCGACGCCATCGTGCGTGGTTGGTTGGCACTCGCTCGCCAAGGCGCCGAGATCGCGCTCGGAGACCCAACCGTCGACGAGTCACTGCTCGCGGCGCGCACGAGCCTGATGCTGCACCACGGGTCGTTGGTGGCCGCGGGCCGTCGCCAAGCAAACGGCACGGCCGCAGCGGTGGCGACAGCCCTGACGTTTCTCGGTTACGAGACCGAAGCCGAGCAGCTCCGCGTGGCGGCGCGCCTTAGGCCCAAGCGCAAGGGCCTGCCTACGGTGGCGCCGATCGAGCCGGTTCTGGAAACCGACGCCCGGGAAATTCTCGCCGACGCCGCGGTGGCGGCGGCGACCGTGGCCGAGGTCCGCGCGCTCACCATCGACGACCGCCAGCGCCGCCAACTCGACGTGTTGCCGCGGGCTGACGACGCGTGGCGCGGTCGCTCGGTCGACGTCGCCAACCTGCCGACCGACCACGGGCCAGTTTCTTTCGCGCTCCGCTGGCACGGTGACAAGCCAGCGCTGCTGTGGGACGCGCCGAAGAAGGCGACGCTGCGCGCCACGGGACTTGCGAAGGAGTGGTCGACCAAACAGCCCACCGGCGAGGAACTACTCACGGAACTTTGAAGCACCGAACTGCTCGTGATTCAGCCCCGGCGAAGCTGAGACCATGTGCGATTCGGTGCTTCAAAGATGGGGGATGTCTTCGAATGCCGGCCGCGGGCTACTCGACCACGGTCATGAGGACGGGGTGCGCCTGGAACTGCGTGTCCTTGCTGATGTCGCAGTACCCGTCGGTGTAGGCGTCGCCGTCGCAGACCAGGAACACCGCCTTGGCTTGGTAGCCGCCGGGCTGGAGGCGGCGGCACTTCTCGCGCTCGGCGACAGACTTGGGCGCGGGGTACAGCGTCGAGAAGTTCAGCGAATCGCCCGGCGCCAGCGTGCCCGCGGGAGCGTTGCGGTCCCGCGACGGCGGCTGGCAGCTCGTGTCCTCCCAACGTAGGCGTCCTGACCCCGTGGGGTAGGCGAGCAGTGAGAAGAACTGCGCCTGGTTTTTGTCGTAATGGAAGGCCGCCGACGAGATGTTGGTGACCTTCATGCTCAACGTGATGTCCTCGGCGCGACTGGGGCACAGCGTCGAGACGGTGAGCGCGATGCGGACGCGTCCGCCGTATTCGATCTCGGACGTCGCGTCCTTGTGCGGGCACACGAAGCCCGAGGTGGTGATCGTTGTCTTCGCCGTCGTGGCCGTGGCCGCAGTAGTCGTTGTCGTCAGGCCGGCGCCGATGCTGTCGCCTTCGCCGAGCAGCGTGGTCGGCGTGGGCTTGTTCGAGCCGAAGAGCCCGCAGGCGCTGGTCGCCAGCGCGAGCGCGACGAGGAGAGGGAGGATCCGTTTCAAGCGGGCAAGTGTGGCATGCGCACCGTGAGAATCTCCCACGCGCCCAGGGTGGCGACGCCCTCGAACGGGCGCACCGGCCGGCCGCGTAGGTCGACCACCCAACCGACTCCATCGGTGATGGTTGCCACCGCCGGCTCGTCAGACGGATTCCACAACCGCAGCTCGATTCCCCCGGGGACCCGCTGCACGGACGACACTTCGGCGCCCTCCACCGACAGCGCCTGGCCGCGGTCGCGGCCTGGTCCGTCGCCTGGCGCGATGGCGACTTCGAAGGGCACGAGGAAGTCGTCGGCCAACGCGAAGGGGTCGACGTCACCAACGGCGATGGCGTAACGCGCCTCGACGGGCCCGAGCATCTGCGAGCCGCGCAGCACGTTCGGTGGTCCCGCGGGCTGCGGTCGGTAGGTCATCTCGATGCGCGACAACATCGCGCTGGCCCGCAGCAACGTGAGGGCGAGGCGCTTGCCGCCGTCGATGAGCTCGTACTCGGTGACTCCGTCGACGATGACGGTGACACCTCCCGCTTGCACGAAGCGCTTCGCCGGGTGCGTGGGCAACTCGCGCTCGTGGGGACCGCCCTCGCCGCGCAGCCCGCGTTCGGGCACGGCGAACGCGCAGTCGGCCCGCGACGAGGTTGCCGTGGTGGGGAGCGGGATCATGGTGCGCAGTCGGTGGTCCTTCGACGGGTTGTCGAAGGAGGTCTGCACGCGCAGCATGCGCTCGCCGGCGTGCAGGTCGTACACGGTGCGGATGCCGACGCGGCGGTTGCCGACCCGCGCCCGCTTGACGTCGTCGATGCGCGCTGGCCACTCGTAGCTGCGCGTGACCTGGATCCGGGCCCGTAGCGGCCCTTCTTCGAGTACGCGAACGTCGACGGCGGCCGGCTTGTCGATGACCTGATCGTGCTCGGGTGGCGAGTAGTTGTACGTGTCGCCCTGGTCGCCGCTATCGACCAACCGATCGAAGCCGGGCGTGCCGTTGATGGTGAGTGTTCCGAACACGCGGTCGAGGGTCACCGTGAGCAGGCCGTTGCTCATCGTGTCGCCGCCGACGGTCACCGGCAGGGTCTGCGCGGGCTCGCCCGTCCAGTGCTGCCAACCGAAGCCGGGCACCTCCTCGACCATGGTCAGAATTCGCCGCGTCGGCCGCTGCGCGATCCGCATCGTGATGGGACGTTCGGGGTGGGCGTTGACGCGTTCGGCGATGTCGGCCTTGATGGCGTCGAGATCAAGCCATTCCTGCAGCGTGGGGTCGCCCCGCAACGTGATGTCGAGCGCCTCGTCGGTCTCCTCGATGTCGACGGCCGTGAAGTACGTGTCGTCGTCGATGCGCTGGCTGCGCAACGTGCTCAACGCCGCGCCGAGCTTGTCGGCGGCAAAGGTGATCTCGCCGCGCACCGACGGCCGCTCACTGAGGATCTGCGCGCCAGGCGCCGGGCCTTCGCCGGGCACCTCGAGCTCCACCAGGCCGCCGCGCGTGCGTGCCGACGGGTTGATGATGACGGCGCCGGGTGACGGGCACTGGGCGGCGAGCGCCCGCTTGGCTTGGTAGGTGAGGCCTTCGCCGATGTGGCGTGCTTCTTGGAAGCGAACGAGCACGGCGTCGACGACATCGTCGGCCGAGCAGGCGCAGATCGAGTCGTGTGCGGCGTTGCGCAACATCTCCTTCCACGCCAGCGCCAGCAGTGTCGCCGGCCATTTCTCTGCTGGCAGGAACAACGCCGAGAGCGGCTCGGCGAGCCGCTCGAGTGATCGCTCTGCCCGCGCGGCGGCGAGTCGCACGTCGGTGCGGTTCGAGGTCACACCCATCAGCAGGTTGGCCCGGCCACCGGAACGCAGCTCGCCCGTCCACTTCGGCAGGCCGGCGGTGGGTCCGCCCTTGAGGTGGTCGGCGAGCGTGGTGATGACGAGTTCGAAGTCGGACTGCATGGCGTTCGCTTCGGCGACGAGCGCGCCGAGCCACGGATGCGGTGGTTGATGGTCGGTGCCGTTCATCCACAACATCGGTTGCGGGGTTTGCGCGTTGCGCCCGTCCATCGCGGCGCCCGTGAGCTCTTCGTAGCCGATGAGCCGTTCGATGAGCTCCTTTGGATCACGCGTCAGGCGCGCGCCGTTGCCGTAGCCGCGCCACAAGTACTCGGCACGCACGGTGGAACCGTCGGGAGAAGACCACATGAAGGCCGTGCGGTCGACGGCGTTCGGCACGCCGCGCCACACCACCGCGTGTTCGAAACCGAACAGCCGGAAGATCTGTGGCATCTGCGAGACGTGGCCGAACATGTCGGGCAGGTAGCCGACGTCCATGGCGCCACCGAACTCGGTGGCGCGGGCGATGCCGGCCTGGAGGTTGCGGATGATGGTTTCGCCGGACACGAGGAACTCGTCGGGCAGCGAGTACCACGGACCCATGGCGAGCCGGCCCTCGCGAGCGAGGCGTTGCAACACCGGCGCCGCTTCGGGCCGGACTTCGAGGTAGTCGTCGACCACCGCCATCTGTCCGTCGAGCAGGAAGTGGCTGAACGATGGGTCGGAGTCGAGCAGCGGGAGGAAGGCGTCGAGCATGTCGACGAGTCGCATGCGGAACTTCTGGAACGGCGAATACCACTCACGATCCCAATGCGTATGCGGAACAACGTTCACCCGGCGCGCCATCACGCCAAAGTTAGATCCTCAGTGGCGCCAGAAGAGCAGGTGCCGCTTCTCGTGACGGACGTCGTCGGGCGGGAATCGCTCCGGCAGGACGACGCCGTCGAGCTCGCGGCGCACGGTATAACCCTCGGAATTGGCGGACTCGACCACGAAGCCCCGCGACCATTTCCCGTCGAAGCGCTGCCGCACCTCGATCCGGGTGCCGTGCTCGAGCAGGCCGTCGTCCGGATCGATCACAGCGGCCAGTTTCCGCCCGTTTGTCTGCAACCGCAAGAACCAGTCACGGGTTACCCTCGGCGGCGTGGTTCGCAAGGCGCCGCCGTCGCTCCGCCACGAGAAGGCGCTGTGGGACGACGGGTTCGCCAGTATCGCCGGGATGGACGAGGTCGGTCGTGGTGCCTGGGCGGGCCCGTTGACGGTTGGGGCGGCGATCCTGCCCCGGGACCGGCGGGTGTACCGGGTCCGCGACTCGAAGATGCTGACCGAGCGCGAGCGGGAGCGGCTGTTCGACCGGATCGCCGAGTGGTGCGTCGCCTGGTCGGTCGGCCACGCCTCGCACGAGGAGTGCGACGAGCTGGGCATGTCGGCCGCGCAAAAGCTGGCGGCGCGTCGTTGCCTCGAAGGCTTGGGTGTCGAAGTCGACAAGGTGCTGCTCGACGGCAACTGGGATTTCATCGGCGACGGACGCACCATCAAGTTGATCAAGGGCGACGCCCGGTGCCTGTCGATCGCCGCGGCGTCGATCTTGGCGAAAGTGTCGCGGGACCGGATCATGCGCGCCGAGGCGCCGCACTATCCGGGCTACGACTTCGAACGCAACAAGGGCTACCCATGTCCGTGGCACAAGGCGGCGCTGCGGGGTAACGGGCCGACGGCGATCCACCGTCGCACGTGGGTCTTCATGGATCACCTGCCGTGGGGTGTACACGAGTTCGAAGACGACGTACCGCCGCCGGATCCAACGCTGTTCTGATTTCCGTCTTTACGCTTCGCGGATGCCGCTTTCATATTTGGTGACCGGCGGGGCTGGCTTCATCGGGTCGCATCTTGTCGACGCTTTGCTGGCGCGCGGTGATCACGTCGTCGCACTCGACAACTTGAGCACGGGGCGGCTGTCGAACCTCGCTGCCGGCGGGCGTCATCCAAATTTTCGCTTTGTGCAGGCGTCGGTGCTCGACGAAATGGCCGTCGACGAGCTCACGCATCAGTGCGACGTGATCGTGCACCTCGCGGCCGCCGTCGGCGTGAAGTTAATCGTCGAGGAACCGCTCAAGAGCCTCACGACCAACATCCGCGGCTCAGAGATCATCATCGAGGCGGCGCACCGGTACCGGCGCAAGGTGATGGTGGCGTCGACGTCGGAGATCTACGGCAAGAACGCCAGCGACATGCTGCACGAAACGTCGGACCGCATCCTCGGTTCGCCAACCGTGGCGCGCTGGGCGTACTCGACCGCGAAGGCGGTCGACGAAGTTCTCTGTTACGCCTACCACAAGGAACGCGATTTACCGACGATCGTGGCGCGGCTCTTCAACACCGTCGGCCCGCGACAGTCCGCGGCGTACGGCATGGTGATTCCGCGCTTCGTCCAGCAAGCGCTGGCGAACGCTCCGATCACCGTGTTCGGCGACGGCACGCAAACGCGTTGCTTCGGGCATGTGACCGACATTGTCGACGGCGTGTTGCGCCTGCTCGACCATCCCGACGCGATCGGCGAGGTGTTCAACGTCGGCTCGCCGGGTGAGATCTCGATGCTCGACCTCGCCAAGAAGATCATCGCCATGACCGGCTCGACGTCGCCGATCGAGCTGATCCCGTACGACCAGGCGTACGAGGTCGGGTTCGAAGATATGCAGCGCCGCGTGCCCGACACCACGAAGCTGCGCACGCTGACGGGCTGGGAACCGTCGCGCACGCTCGACGACATCCTGCGCGACTCGGTCGCCGAATTGAGCGTCGGGGTAGCAACCAGGCGAGCGAGCTAAGCCGGCTGGTGTAGCTCCACGAGGTTGCCCGCCGGATCGGTTACGAATGCTTGGCGTCCGGTTCCGACCGGCATGGCGTCGCTGACGGCGACCCCGCGCTCTCGCAGCTCCGTGATCGTCGCGTCGAGGTCGGCGACGCGCAGTGCGAAATGTTGACCGACGCCGTCCGGAACGGCTCCGGCAATGAGATGCAGTTGTTGGTCGCCGGCATTGAGCCACGCGCCGTCGAAACCAAAGTCCGGGCGGTCATCGCGTCGCGTGAGTCCGAGCACGTCGGTATAAAAGGCGGCGGCGGCGGACACATCGTCGACGTTGATCGACACGTGGTGCACACCCATCGGTTCCATCAACGTGCAGACTACGTTCAGTCCATCGCGACATTCCTCGAAGGACGTACCAACACGACGGCGGCGTCGCTGGTCAGCCCGATCGGTGGCGTGGTCTCGCACGTCCGGGCCTATGACTCGGTCGAAGGCGACGGCGGGCATCTCGTGTACGCCGCGTTCGCCGGGCGCGGCCGGCACCCCGAGCACGCGCCGCAGTTGGTCGGTGTGGGCGTGGGCGCCGATGACGACGCGGCGTCCGATGACGCGCTGCGGCGCGCCCTCGGGCTCTACGCCGCCGCGGCGTGGGATGCGCGGTCGATGCGGTGGGCCAGCGCCGACGAGCTGGGCGACGAGGCGCTGCCGGTGGAGGAGTTGCCGCGGCTGGCGTCGCTGGAAACGCGTGATCGCGTCCGCTGGGTCGAAGGCTTCGCTCTCGACGACGGCCGACCGATCTGGGTGCCGGCGATCCTGGCGCACCTCGCACTCCCGGTCGCCGTAGAGGCGGAGGCGTTCTGGACGCCGTCGACGGCTGGCCTCGCCGTGGCCGACGACTTGGGCGCCGCCGTGTTGACGGGGCTACTCGACCTCGTGGCCCGCGACGCGTTCGCGTTGGCGAGCACTCGCGACGCACCGCTGCCACGGTTGACGCCTCCCGGCGACGAGCGTGCGGTCTTCGACGCCACCACCGACCTCGGCATACCGACGGCATTGGCGCAGGGCGCGGTGTCCTACGAGTTCGGCATGGGCGCGGCCGCCACAGCCGTCGGCGCCCGCCGCACGGCGGTCGACGATCTCGTGCGCCGCCGCGCCCGTCGGGCGCGCGACGCCTATCCAGCCGAGCCGCCACCCGACCCGGCCTTCGACCCCGGCGGCACGGATGCCGCGGTCGACGAAGCGGACGTGAACGACAACACCGCAGTGGATTTGTCGAAGCCGGCGATCGTGGCGCGCCTACGACGCGTCGGCCTCGCCGGCTACGCCGTCGACCTCACGACCGACGAGTTGGCGTCCGTCGGGTTGAGCGCGGTGCGGGTGGTGGTGCCCGGGCTGAGCCCGATCCCGCCGAGTCCGGGATGGAGCGATCACGCGCGGCTGGCGAGGGTCGCCGGGTGAGGCTGTCGGTCGTCGGCGTCGGCATGTACGGCCGCGACGTGCGCAATGTGTTGCGCGATCGCGGCGTGCAGCACGTCGGCCCCTCGGATCCGATGGGCGACGACTGCCTCGTCGTGGTCGTGTCGTCGCGCCCGGCGCTGACCGTGGCCCACGACTTGAACCGCACCGGTCAGGCGTTCGTGCCGGTGTGGGGCTATCACGGCCGCCTGCAGATCGGCCCGATCGTCGGGCCGGGCGGTCCGTGCTTCGAGTGTTACGAGACGCGCGAACGCCAGCACGCGACGGACTTGGGAGTGCACGACGCCATTCGCGAGCACTGGATTCGCGCGGTGGTGCCTCCTCCGACGATCGGACTAAAGGCGCTGGCCAAGGTGGCCGCCAATGAGATTGGCGCGCTGCACAACAGCATCACGAAGCCGGGCGTCGACCGCCTGCCGGAAGGACTGCTCGGCGTTGTCCGCCGCCATGCGGCCGACGGTGACGAAGCGAACGTCGTAGAAGGACGCGTCACTGCTGTACAGGGTTGTCGTTGCAAGGACGCGAGTCCGTCGAGCGCAAGGACGTCGCGAGCGTGACGCCGCAGCGGCTCGCCATTGGGCTCGAAGTGGTGGCGTTGCCCGACGGTGTCGCGGTTGTCAACGGCGGACCGCCGTCGCTGTTCCAAGGTCGCGCCGCAACCGAAGTGCTCATCCCGCTGCTCAACGCCCTCGACGGCGTACTGAACACCGCCGGGCTGGCCGCCGCACTGGGCCTGCCCGAAGCCCACGTCGAGCGCGGGTTGGCCTTGCTCGCCGAACAGGGTCTTCTAGAACCCGCCGACTAGCCGAGGTTCTGTCGGAAGAAACTGAGCGAGCGTTCCCACGCGAGCGCGGCGGCGTCGGCGTTGTACATCGACGGAGCGTCGTTGTTGCTGAACGCGTGACCGGCGTCGTAGTGGTGAAACACGATGTCCGGGCGACCCTTGAACGCGTTCTCGACGTCGTCGATGAGGTTCATCGGGATGAACGCGTCGTTGTCGCCGTAATGGAACATCACCGGGCAATCGACCTTGTCCGCGTGTTCAAGCAATTGGTTGACCGGTGAGCCGTAGTAACACACCGCGGCGTCGGGGCCGCGCCCGGCGACCCGACTGAGCGCGGCGGTGGCGAACGCCAGCCCACCGCCGAGGCAGAAGCCGACGGCGCCGATCTTGCCGCTGCACTCGGACATGCCGAGCAGGTGCGCATGGGATGACTGGATGTCGGCGATGCCTTGATCGAAGTCGAACTTCTGCACCATGGCGAAGGCGTCGCCGATGCCTGACTCGTCTTTGCGCTCGAAGCGGGGTTCGATGCGCCAGAACATGTCGGGTGCCAGGGCGACGAAGCCCTCTTCAGCCAGCCTCACCGCGAGTTCGCGAATGTTGTCGTTGATCCCGAAAATCTCCTGGAAAAGCAAGATGCCTGGGCCGTGGCCGGTCTCGGGAATCGCGCAAAAGGCGTCGAACTCACCGCCATCGCTGGTGTGCACTCGTTCGTAGCGCGTCGCAACACTCATGGTCGCTGACCGTAGATCGTCTCGCCCGCGCACAGCACGCCGTTGCCGGTGAGCCCGTCGATGGCGGTGTCGTCGAAGCTCGCCCACTCCCGCAGCACCTCGGCGTTGTGCTGGCCGCGGTGCGGCGCCGCGCCGCGCACGCCGGACTCGGCGGCCGAGAAGCGGTACGGCGACTGCACGACGCCGCGGGTCGTGCCCACGCCGGTGTTGTCGTCGATCGTGGCGACGGTGCCGCGGGCGACGGCGGTGGGCGAGCGCACGACGTCGAACTGATCGCGCACGCGGCCAAACGCCAACCCCGCCTTCGCGAGAGCGGCGGTGAGTGCGTCGAACGTGGCGAACGACGACGTCCACGCCTGAATCGTGGCGTGGCGCAGCCGCGCCTTCTCCGGGATCGGCACGTCGCCCGGCGCGGGATCGTCGAGCTGGTTCTTGAGCGCCGTCCAGATGCTGCGCAACTCGCCGGCGAACATGACCGGCCCATCGCAGGATTCGAAGATCACACCGCCGAGGCGAACGACCGGTTCGTTGTCGACGGCATGGTGGGTGTAGTCGTCGGTGAAGATCATCGAGTCGAACATCGCCAGGTCGATGTGCTGGCCGGCACCGGTCTGATCGCGCAGCCGCAACGCCGCGAGCACAGCGATGGTGCCGTGGAGACCGGCGTAGGAGTCGGCGACCGAGATCATCGGGTCCGTCGGCAGGACTTCGTCGAATGCCGCTTGCCGGTGCAGCAGACCGGTCTCGGCCTGCACCACGGGTGCGTATGCGGCCCGGTCGGACTCGGGGCCGCCGCGCCCCCAACCAGAGATCGACAGCATGATGACGTCGTCGTTCACGGCGCGCAGTTCGTCGTAGCCGAGCCCGAGCCGTTCGACGACCCCGGCGCGGAAGTTCTCGATCACGATGTCTGCCTCCGCGGCGAGCGTCTTCACGAGCTCGACGCCGCCCTCGGCGCGCAGGTCGACGCAGACGTTGCGCTTGCCGGCGTTCTGCTGCGTGTAGAAGCCGGACAGGCCGGCCCGTTTCATGCCCCATATACGCGTCACGTCGCCCTCGGGCGGCTCGAGCTTGACCACATCGGCGCCGAGGTCGCTGAGGATCCGTCCGCAGATCGGACCAGCGACAACCCGCGACATGTCGAGCACTCGAACGCCGTTACAGGGGTACATAGCGCTTGCGAAGGTAGCGTGACTGCTCGCAATGGCGCATTACACGGGTAAAGGTGACGACGGTACGACGGGTCTGCTCTTCGGCGGGCGGGTCGCCAAGGACTCGGCGTTGCCGATGGCCTACGGCGCCGTCGACGAAGCGCAGGCGTTCATCGGCCTGGCTCGTGCGCAGTTCGAACCGGGCAGCGAGCTCGACGAGCTGCTCGTCCATGTGGCCCGCGATCTATGGGTGCTGATGGCCGAGTTGGCAACCGCGCCGGAGAACCGCCACAAGCTCACGCCGGGCAAGTCGGCGGTCGATCAGCCAATGCTCGACGTGCTCGAAGTCCGCGTGGAAACCGTCGAAGCGCATTTCGAGGTGCCGAAGGAGTTCGTCGTGCCCGGCCAGAACCTCGGCGCGGCCGCCCTCGACGTCGCCCGCGCCGTCACCCGCCGTGCCGAACGCCACGCGGTGGCGGCGGCCACGCCCGACTCGCTCGCCATTCCGTATCTCAACCGTCTCTCGAGCCTGCTGTGGGCGATGGCCCGGTGGGCCGAGGGCGACATCACTCTCAAGACAAAGGACGTCTAAAGACAATGCCGATCACGTTCACTGCTGCCAAGGCCGCGCCCGAGGGCGTGAACGCCTTCATCGTGCCGATCTTCTCGACGCCCGACGGGCCGTTCGTGCCGCCGGCCGCGGTGGGCGCGGAGTACCTCGACGCCGCCCACCTCAAGACCAGCGGCATCACCGGGAAGGCGAACTCGACGCATTCGGTTCCCGGCGCCGATGGCACGACGATCATCGGTGTTGGCGTGGGCGAAGCGAAGGCCATGAGCGCCGAGGTGCTCCGCGGCGCCTTTGCGGTCGCCGCCCGCGCCGCCCGACGATTCGCCAAGGTAGCGGTGTCAGTCGGCACCAACCCCGACGCCGCGGTTGACCCGAAGGTGGTCGGTCAGGCACTCGCCGAGGGCTTCGTGCTGGGTCTGTACAAGTTCACCCGTCACAAGAAGCCGGGTGAGGCTGACGCGTTGAGCGAAGTCGCCGTGCTGACGACGGCAAAGGCGAAGGTGCAACAGGGCCTCGACCGCGGCGTCACCATCGCCCGCTTCCAGTGCAACGCGCGGGACTGGGTGAACGAGCCGGCGGGGGAGATGAACCCGACTGATCTCGCGGCGGCGGCGAAGAAGCTGGCCGACGAGTCGCCGGCGTTGAAGTGCACCGTGTGGGACGAGAAGAAGATCGAAACGGAGAAGCTTGGCGCGCTCCGCGGCGTATCGCTCGGCTCTGATCAGCCGCCGCGGCTGGTGCGCCTCGAGTACAACCCCGCGGGTGCGAAGAAGACAGTCTTCTTCGTCGGCAAGGGCATCACGTTCGACTCCGGTGGTCTGTCGCTCAAGACGGCGCAGGGCATGGAGACGATGAAGACCGACATGGGCGGCGCGGCCGCCGTGCTCAACGCCACCGCGGCGTGCGCCGCGCTCGGCGTGAAGACGCGCATCGTCGCCATCGCCTGCTGCACCGAGAACCTGCCCGGGCCGAAGGCGATCAAGCCGGGCGACGTGTTGCGAGCGCGCAACGGCGTGACTATGGAAGTTCTCAACACCGACGCCGAGGGCCGACTCGTGTTGAGCGACGGGTTGTCGCTGGCCGCCGAGGAGAAGCCGAACGCGATCGTCGATGTCGCCACGCTCACCGGCGCGCAGATCGTCGCGCTCGGCAACCGCATCGCCGCGGTGCTCGGCAACAACGACGCGCTGATGCAGAAGGTCAAGGACGCGGCCGCGGCCGCCGGCGAGCACGTGTGGGAGTTGCCGCTCCCGGCCATGTATCGCAAGCACATCGACTCCGAGGTCGCCGACATCAAGAACATCGGCGCCGCCGGGCAGGCCGGCTCGATCGCCGGCGCCATGTTCCTCCAGGAGTTCGTCGACGGGCTGCCGTGGGTGCACATCGACATCGCCGGCCCCGCCCGCGCCGCTGAGCAAGAAGGCGAGATCGTCAAGGGCGCCACCGGCTTCAGCGTGCGCACGCTCGTCGAACTCGCATCGTCATTCAAATAGCTGGATCTGCCTGCTAGCATGCAGGCATGCCTGCAAATCAGATAACCCTCCGGGCGTCGGCGGACTTTGTCGTGCGGGTGAAACAGGCGGCCGCGGCGGCGGGCAAGTCAATGAACGAGTACGTAACGCACCTGATCGAGATCGCGATCGATCCGTCACACGCGACGACCGAAGACGAACGACTCGTCGCGCGTCTACGGGCAGCTGGGCTGCTTTCGGAGAATTGGGGTCCGCCGGTGGAGCGACCTGATCCAGAACTCGTCGCGAAGGCGCGAGAGGCTGCGGGCCAGGGGACTCCCTTGAGCGAACTCGTTTCGCGCGACCGCGGCGAGTGATCGTCTTCGCCGACAGCTCGGCGATCGTGACTTTTTACGCGACAACAGAAATGAACGCCCTTCCGCCGACGGCGTCGGTTGTCGCTAGCGACCTCGCACGCGTTGAAGTGCCGTCGGCGCTGTGGCGCAAGATCGAGCTAGGCGACATGGCCGCGACCGATGTCGCGCGGCTGGTTCGCGAGTTCGAGGCCGACTGGCGCGGCACGCGCTACCGGTCGATTGCACTCGTGACCACGGTGCTTGAACGCGCAGCGGGTCTTACCGGCACGCACCGACTACGAAGTCTCGACGCGATCCAGCTTGCCTGCGCTCTGGAGGCTCGCGACGCCGCGCGCGAGTGCCGGACGATGGTCGTACTCGACGCGCGACTTCGGAATGCTGCCGCTGCGGAGGGATTCGACATACTTCCCGCATGAACCTCGGCGACTCGGTCACCGTCCATGTGAACGCCGATGCGATGACGTGTTGGAACATTGCGTCCGACGTCACGCGCATCGGCGAGTTGTCGCCCGAGACCTTCGAGGCGGAATGGCTCGACGGGGCCACGGGTCCCGCGGTCGGTGCGAAGTTCCGGGGGCACGTGAAGCGCAACGGTCGTGGGCCGACCTACTGGACTACGTGCGTCGTCACGAAGTGCGAGCCCGGCAAGTCCTTCGAGTTTGGTGTCGGCGAAGCGGGTCGTGCTCTGAACACGTGGGGGTACACGTTCGAGGACAAGGACGGCGGCACGGAGGCGACCGAGTACTTCCAGCTCACCCCGAACCTCGCGCTCAAGCTCTACTGGACCTTGCTCGGGTGGGCCCGCGGCAAAACCAACCGCGACGGCATGACCCAGACCCTCAACCGCCTGAAGGCCATCGCCGAGGCGAGCCGATGAACGACGACATCAATCCGATCACGCTGTTCGAGCCGCACATGCTGCAAGGCGATGAGAAGTCTTTGCTACTAGTCCGCCTCGTTCTTTCGCAGCAAGACTTGCTGTGGAAGCTCGAAGGACTAACCGACGAACAGCTCCGCCGACCGATGAGCAAGACAGGCACGAACCTCATCGGCATCGTGAAGCACCTCGCCGGCGTGACGGCCGAGTACCTCTGCTCGAGCTTTGGGCGCGAGCGCGAGTACTTCCCGTGGGAGGCCGACGACTCGGAACTCTGGTACGGCGGTGACATGTGGGCGATGCCGCACGAGTCGCCGGAGGAGATCATCGACTGCTATCGCCGGGCGTGTGCCGCGGGTATCGAGTCGATCGAAGCCCTTGATCTCGATGCCGTCGGCAAGCATCACGTCGGCGTGAGCGTCTCACTCCGTTGGATGATCCACACGGTGCTGAACGACACGGTGAGGCACACCGGCCACGCCGACATCGTGCGTGAACTCATCGACGGACGCGTCGGCACGAGCGAGCTCTTACCGGGTGCAATCGAAGACGACGAGTACTGGCAGAAGTTCCACGCCCGCATGGTGGGCGAGCTCAGCCGCGAGGACTGGATCGCATACAACAAGACCCGCTAGGCGCCCTAACCCGCTTTTGGTGATGCCTAGAGAGAAAGACCCTCACTACACATCACCAAAAGGAGGGTCTTAGGCCCCGACTGCGTGGAAGCCGCCGTCGACGTGGATGATCTCGCCGGTCGTGGCGGGGAACCAGTCGCTCAATAGGGCGACGACGGCTTTGGCGGCGGGCTCGGGGTCCTTGAGATCCCAGCCGAGCGGCGCCCGCGCTGACCAGATGTCTTCGAACTGATCGAAGCCCGGGATCGACTTGGCCGACAGGGTGCGCAGCGGTCCCGCGGCGACCAGGTTGCAGCGCACATTCGACGGGCCGAGGTCGCGGGCCAGGTAACGGTTGAGTGACTCGAGCGCCGCCTTCGTGACGCCCATCCAGTTGTAGGTCGGAAATGCCTTGCTGGCGTCGAAGTCGAGGCCGACGACCGAACCGCCGCCCGCCTTCTGCAGCAGCGGCAAGAACCCGGTGGCCAACTCCTTGAGCGAGAAGGCCGATACGTGCATCGCCATGGCGACGTCTTGCCACGGCGCGCGGAACACGTCGCCGCCGAGGCAGGTCTCGGGGTTGGCGTTGGCGAGTGAGTGCACCACGCCGTCGATGCGGCCCCAGCGCGACGCCAGCTCGTCGGCGACGACCGATGCGTGTTCGGGCACGGTGACGTCGAGCTCGAGCACGTCGGGCGTTGTCGGCAGGCGCTTGGCGACTCGCTGGGTGAGAGACATGATGCGGCCGAACGACGTCAGCACGATCTCCGCGCCTTGCTCTTGCGCCAGCCGCGCCACGGAGAACGCGATGGAGCTTTCGGCGGCGACGCCGGTGACGACGATCTTCTTTCCTTCGAGCAGCATGCGGTGTCCTTACTGGGGGATGTTGGCGTGACGCCTTTTGGGCAGGTGCTCGCGCTTGGAGCGCAACGCGTCGAAGGCGCCGACGACCACGCGCCGCGTCTCGGTCGGTTCGATGACCATGTCGACGAAGCCGCGCTCGGAGGCGACGCGCGGCGTGCAGAAGTCGGCTTCGTACGCTTCGGTCAGGCGCTCGATCTCCTCCTGGGGAAGCTCACGTCGCCCGTACAACAATCCGATGGCGCCCGCCGCGCCCATCACCGCGATCTCGGCGCGCGGCCAGGAGACCACGAAGTCGCTGCCCATGCCGCGGCTGTCCATCACGATGTACGCGCCGCCGTACGCCTTGCGCAGGATCACGCACACCCGCGGCACGGTGGCCGCCGCGTAGGCGTGCACCAACTTGGCGCCGTGGCGGATCATGCCGCGCCATTCGAGGTCCTTGCCCGGTTGGAACCCGGGTGTGTCGACGAAGGTGAGCAGCGGCACGTTGAACGAATCGCACAGCTGCACGAAGCGCGCCGCCTTGGTCGACGCTTCGATGTCGAGCGTGCCCGCCAGCCACGCCGGCTGATTGGCCACGACGCCGACGGGATAGCCGTCGACGCGGGCGAAGCCGACCACGGCGTTCGGCGCGTGGCGCATCCAGAGTTCGAACCACGAGCTGCGGTCGCACACCTCGTCGACGACTTTCCGAACGTCGTATCCGGCGTTGGCCGAATCAGGCACCGTCGCTTCGCAGTCGCGGTCGAGCTCGTCGTGGCTGAGCGCCCACGGCGGCAGCTCGTGATTGTTGGCGGGCAGGAACGACAGCGCGCCGGCGATGGCGTCGAGGGCGGTCGCCTCGTCGTTGGCGTGGAACGCGCAGATGCCGCTGTGGGTCTCGTGGACGTTGACCCCGCCAAGGTCGAACGGCGATATCGCTTCGCCCGTCATGCCCATGACCGCGGCCGGACCCGACACAAATGCCGTGGCGTCGGGCGTGAATACGACGATGTCGGCCAGCCCGATCAGCAGCGCGGGACCCGCGGCGCACGGGCCGACGACTGCGATGGCGATCGGCACGATGCCCGAAGCGTCGACCAGCGCTGACGCGATGCGGCCCCAGGCGACTAGCGACGCCACGCCGTGGCGGACGTCGGTGCCCGAGCAGGCCAACACGCCGACGATGGGGACGCCGGTGTCGGTGGCGAGACGGATCAGGCGGGCAACGGCGTCGGCCTCGTCGGGCCCGATGGCGCCGCGGCCGACGGACTCGTCGCCATCGGCTGGTTCATCGGCGAGACGGAACCACCCGACTCGTTGCCCGTCGAAGTCGCGGATCTCGGCGTGCGCGCCTCCCAGGCGCGCCGTGCCGAGCGCGAGGAGCTGCGTCACTTCACTCGTTTGGGTGCGTCAGGTCGACCATGTTCAGGTACACGCACCCAAACGTCACCGGGCTGGTCCGACGACCAGGCTCCCGTTGTGTCCACCGAAGCCGAACGAGTTCGACAGCGCTGGTGCCGGCGCGACCTCGCGCGGCGAGCCGTGCACGACGTCGACTTCGATGCCTTCACCCTTCTCGGTGTGGTTCGCCGTCGGCGGAACGACGCCCTTCGTTGCGGCCAGCAGCGCGGCGACGGCCTCAACGGCACCGGCGGCGCCGATGCAGTGTCCGGTGACGCCCTTGGTCGACACCACTGGGGGCGGCGAGCCGTTGAACACCTTGTAGATGGCTTGGCTCTCGGCGGCGTCGTTGAGCGGCGTCGACGTGCCGTGCGCGTTGACGTGACCGATGTCGCCGGGCGTGAGGCCGGCGTCGGCGAGCGCCAACTCCATGCAGTTGATGGCACCGGCGCCGTCGGGCGACGGCGCGGTGATGTGATGGGCGTCGGCGTTGCGGCCGTAGCCGAGGATCTCGCCGTAGATGGTGGCGCCGCGGGCGACCGCCGTCTCGTACTCCTCGAGCACGAGGAACGCCGCGCCCTCGCCCATGACGAACCCGTCACGCGTGGCGTCGAAGGGACGCGACGCCGTGGACGGATCGTCGCGCCGACCCGACAGCGCGCCCATGCGAGCGAATGCCGCCATGGCGACGGGTGTGATCGCCGCTTCAGATCCGCCGGCGACGATTACATCGGCACCGCCGTAGCGGATGATGTGCGCCGCCTCGCCGACGGCGTGCGTGCCGGCCGCGCACGCGGTCGCGATGCACAGGTTCGGGCCGCGGAAACCGTTCGCCATCGAGATGGCTGCGGCCGTGGCGTTGGGCATCATCATCGGAACGAGGAACGGGCTGACCCGCGTCGGGCCCTTCTCGTACACGACAATCTCTTCGCGCTCCTGCGTCTCCAGACCGCCAACGCCGGTGCCGGCAACGACGCCGATGCGCGCCGGGTCTACGTCGAAGGCGCCCGCCTGGGCGAGCGCGTCAGACGCGGCGCCGATGCCGAGCAACGCCACGCGGTCGGTGCGACGAACTTCTTTCGCTTCGACGTACTGCTCGGGATCGAAGTCCTTCACTTCACAGGCGAACGGCACTGGCCAACCCGACGCGTCGACGCGCTCCACCGGCCCCGCGGCCGTCTTCTCGGCGCGGACCAGGGTCTCCCAGAAGGCGTCGATCGTGTTGCCTGCGGGCGTCTTGACGCCCATACCGGTGACGACGACGCGTCGACGATCAGTCATGCGATGCTCCTAAGCGACTTTGGCGGCGATGACGTCGAGCGCCTCGCCCACCGTCTTGATGCCCTCGAGTTCTTCCTCGGGAATGCTGATGTCGAGCTTCTCCTCAAGCGCCATCACGAGTTCGACCACGTCGAGACTGTCGGCTTCGAGGTCTTCGGCGAAGGTGGCCCCCTCGGTGACTTTGGACGGGTCGAGCTTGAGCAGCTCGACGGCGGCGTCACGCATCACGGCGAGGACTTCGTCACGGGACATTTCTGGTGTTCTCCTTGGGGGGTGGTGTGAGAATGGTTTAGCGCTTAGTGGCCCATGCCGAGGCCGCCGTCGACGGGGATGACGGCGCCGGTGATGTACGACGCCCCCTCGCCGCACAAAAACGCCACGGTGGCTGCGACCTCGTCGGTTGTACCCATGCGGCCGAGCGGCACAGCCTCGGTGATCGCCGCAAGGCGTTCTTCGGTGAGTGCGTCGGTCATGGCGGTGGCGATCGGCCCGGGGGCGACGACGTTGCAGGTCACGTTGCGCGACGCCAGCTCGCGGGCAACCGAGCGGGTGAGGCCGACGAGGCCGGCCTTGGCGGCCGCGTAGTTGACCTGGCCCGCCGAACCGGTCAACCCGACGACCGAGCCCATGTTCACGATGCGGCCGAAGCGCGCCTTCATCATCGCCGGCGTGGCGCGGCGGATGGTGTGGAACGCGCCGTCGAGGTTGACCCGCAGCACCTTCTGCCAGTCGTCGTCCTTCATGCGCAGCAGCAGCCCGTCGCCGGTTATGCCCGCGTTGTTGACGAGCAGGGTGACGGGGTCGAGTTCAGACTCGATCTGCTTGAACGCGTCGTCGACCGACGCCGCGTCGCTGACGTCAAGTTGCACCGCGAGACCGCCGCACAGCGACGCCGTCTCGGTCGCGCCTTCCTTGTCGGAACCGAAGCCCACGGCGACGCGATGCCCGGCGGCGTGCAACGCCACCGCGCAGGCGCGGCCGATGCCACCGCCCGCGCCGGTTACGAACGCGACGCGTGACTCCGCGTCCGTCACGCGCCCGTGCCCCAGCGCATGACCGCGCTGGCCCACGTCATGCCGGCGCCGAAGCCGCACAGCAAGACGAGGTCGCCGTCCTTCGGCTCCGCCTCGGCCAGCGCGAGGGGAATAGAGGCGGCCGACGTGTTGCCGTAACTGGCGATGTTGAGCGCCGCCTTCGACGGGTCGAGTCCCACGCGCTCCATGATCGCATCGATGATGCGCGTGTTGGCTTGGTGCGGCACGAACAGATCGACGTCGTCGGCGGTGACACCCGCGCGTTCCATCGCATCCTTCGCCGACTGCGTGCACGCGCGCACGGCGCGCTTGAAGACTTCGTAGCCTTCCATCGTCACGTACTTCTCGCCGCGGGCGATCTCGAGGATGCCGGCGGCCGAACCGTCGCAGCCGAGGTCGAATCCCAAGAGCCCGTAGCCCAGTTCCGACGGCTCGATGACCGCGGCGGCGGCGCCGTCACCGAAAAGGATCCGGGTGCCGCGGTCGCCCGGGTCGACACACTCGCTCAGCACTTCGGCGCCGACGATGAGCGCGGCGCGGGCGCCGCCGCTTTGCACCAGAGCGTCAGCGGTGACGAGGCCATACATGAACCCTGAGCACGCGGCGCCGAGGTCGAACGCGCCACACGAAAGCCCGAGGTTGTCCTGCACGTAGACGGCCGACGCCGGCAACTGCTGGACGGGAGTGAGCGTGGCCAGGATCAACAGGTCGATCAACGCCGGGTCGATGTCGGAGTCTTTGATCGCCTCGGCGCACGCGGCCGTCGCCAGCGTGACGGTCGTGTCACCGGGTTGCGCGATGCGGCGCTCGCGAATGCCCGTGCGTTCGACGATCCATTGATCGTTCGTGTCGAGGACGGCTTCGAGGTCTGCGTTGGTGAGCTTGCCGGCGGGCAACGCCGTGCCCATGCCGACGATGGCGGACATGACTTACTCGAACGTGCGCAGCCAGGCGAGCGGTTGTCCGGCCCGGACCCGCTCTCCGGACTGGACGAGCATGCCCATGAGGAAGCCGTTGAAGCGGCTCGTCGCCGGAATCTCGTCGCCGGAGTTGGTGATGATGGCGACGGCCTGGCCGATCTCGACGATCTCACCCTCCGCGGTGACAACCGCGGGGTCGAGCACCGTCACCACACCGCGGGCCGGCGCGAGGATCAACTTCTCGGCGACCTCGGTGTATTCGGCAAGTTCGACAGCAAGACTCATTAGGACTTCACCCATTCGTTGTCAGGGAGGCATCGCTTCGCGAGTGCCGTAAGCGTGTTCCCGGGGCCCACTTCGCGCAATGACGACGGGCACAGGGAGTCGATCGTGATCATCGAGTCGGCCCACCGGACCGGCTTGACGAGGTGCGTGACGAGACGTGTGCGCCAACCGTTGCCATCGGTGTAGGCCGCGCCGTCTTCGTTCGAGACGATCGGTGCCGACGGTTCGGCGAACTCGATCGACGGGAGGTACTCAGCAAAGCCGATCGCCGCGTCGTCCATCAGCGGCGTGTGGAACGCGGCGGCGACGTCGAGCGGCACGACCTTACGTATGCCTGCGGCGCGTGCCGCTTCGGTGGCCTCTTCGAGACCCTCGGGTGTACCGGCGATGACGATCTGACCGGGAGCGTTGATGTTGGCCACCCAGCACGTGCTCGTCGTAGTGGCGACCGACGCCGCGGCTTGCTCGTCGCTCGCGCCCAGCAGCGCCGCCATGGCGCCCGGACGGTTATCGGCGGCTTCCTGGGTGACCGCGGCGCGCTTGGCCGCGACCTGCAAGCCGACTTCGAAGCTCAGCGAGCCCGATGCGATCAACGCCGTCATCTGCCCGAGTGAGTGACCGGCGAAGGACGCGACCTCCCCGATCTCGTCCTTCTGGGTTTCCCAGCAGACGAGGGAGTGAAGCAGCACAGCCATCTGTGCAGCCTGCGTGGTCTTGAGCTCGTCGCCGAGGAGGAGCGGCGACAGCGACGTGGCGAGGATCTCTTCAGCGTCTTCGACGAGGTGCCAGGCCGGAAGGGCGCGGAGCTCAGTACCCATGCCGGTTGCTTGACTGCCTTGTCCTGGAAAAACCACGGCAACGCCCACGCGCAGGTACCTCCTCTCAACTCCCGTACAAGCCGTTTCGACTACCCGAGACGACTAATGGTTACACACAAACGTCGAATCTTGTGATTCAGGCGTATTACAATTGGTTTTCGATGACCTACGACGTACGACAGCTCGCGGATGCGGCCGGCCTGTCGGTTGAAGTTGTGCGGTCATATCAATCAAAAGGCCTGCTCAGCGCCCCTAGACACGAGGGTCGGACCGCCGTCTACGACTCCAGCCACCTCGAGAGATTGCAGAAAATCAAGGCGCTGAAAGCCAAGGGATTGTCGCTCCGGGCGGTCGCCGACGTGCTCTCGGCGGGCCAGGACAGCCCCTGGGCCGACCCATCTGATGATCATTCCGACGAACGATTGACGCGTGCCGAATTGGCCGAACGGGCCCGGGTCCCACCGTCGATGCTGCGCTCGCTCGAGGGTTCCGGGATCCTGCGGCCGCTTCCCGCCGACGATCCCGAGCGGCCCTACAGCCGCGCCGACGTCCGGGCGGTCCGCATGCTGCTCGCGCTGGTCTCCGCTGGCGTGCCCATGGAGGAGTTCATGGCGGTGGCCAAGCTCCAGATCGAAACGTCCGAGCTGCTGGCCGAGGGGGCGTCGAAGCTGTTCCTGCGGTACGTGCGGGAGCCCATGCTCAACGGGGAGCCGCATCCCGAGGCCGCCGAGGAGTTTGCCGACGCGTTTTCGATGATGGTGCAGGCGGCCTCGTGGCTGGTCGGCTACCACGTCGAGCGCACGCTCGTGATGGCGATGGCCAAGGAGTTGGCCAACGTCGGCACCGAGGAAGAGCGCACCGCGCTCAACAGCGCGCTGGGAGTTATCGACGCTGCGTTTCCGGCCTAACTTCGCCGGATGGCTGACGTAACCCCCGACATTCTCCCGCACCGCGCCCCGTTCAAGTTCGTCGACGCCATCGAGGAACTCGTGATCGGCGAGCGTTGCGTCGGCCTGTACCGCGTGACCGGCGACGAAGCGTTTCTGGCCGGGCACTTCCCGGGCAACCCGGTGTTCCCGGGCGTGTTGCAGCTCGAAGCGCTCGCCCAGACCGGCGCCATCGCCGTGTTGTCCGACGAACGCTTCGCCGAGCGGCTGCCCCTGTTCGGAGGCGTCGAAGAGGTGCGGTTCCGGCGCATGGTCAAGCCCGGCGACACGCTCCGCCTCGACGTGACCATGGAGCGGCTCAGCACCAAGGGCGGTTGGGGGGTCGGCGAAGCGACGGTCGACGGAGCGGTTTCGTGCAAGGCGAGGCTGTTCTTCGCGCTCGCGCCGAAACAGGCCGAATAGGCTCACGCGGATGCGCAAGTTTGCTGGGGTTTTCGCTGGAGTACTCATCGCGGCCGCCGCCGTGCTGTCGGGCGCGGTTTCCGCCGCGGCCACCGACGTCGTCCTCACCGGCCAGGGCCCCGGCGGGCCGCCGAACGTCAAGTCGTGGGGGCCCACGGGTGCCGCCAGCGACGTGAACTACAACTCGAACGGCACGTCAACCTCAGGCGTCGCCGTCGCCGCCGGGGACATCACCGGTGACGGCTCACCCGAGATCATCACCGGCACGGGGCCTGGCCTCGTCGCCCAGGTGCAGGTGTGGGCCAAGGACGGCAAGACGCTGGTGGCGCAGGCCAACCCGTTCCCGGGGTTCACCGGCGGCATCACCGTGGCCGCGGCCAACGTCGATGAGACCAACCAGCTCGAAGTCATCGTCGGTGCCGGCCCCGGCGGCGGCCCGCACGTGAAGGCGCTGCGACTGGTCGGCGGCCAGCTCGTCGAGTCGTTCAGCTTCTACGCCTACGACATCAACTTCAAAGGTGGCGTCTACGTCGCCGGCACGGGCGGACGCATCATCACCGGCCCTGGTCGCGGCGGCGGCCCGCACGTCAAAGTCATTCGCATCAACTTGGGCGAACTCTCTGTCGAAAAGGAATGGTTCGCGTACGGCACCTTCGACGGCGGCGTTCGCGTCGCCGCAGGAGGCGTGCGCAGCGCCTCGGCGGTCGACGTGGTGACCGGCGCGGGTCCCGGCGGAGGCCCGCACGTGAAGCTGTGGTCGCTCGACGGCGTCGAGGGACCCGGACTGTTCGCTTACGACGCCGGATTCCGCGGCGGCGTGTGGGTCGGGGTCGGCCAGGGCCACCTCATCACCGGCGCCGGCGCCGGTGGCGGTCCGCACGTGTTCGTCCGTACGTTCGGCGCCAATTCGACCTTCCCCGTCAAGGCCAGCTTCATGGCCTACGCGGCCACCTTCACCGGTGGCGTGCACGTCGGGGGAATCCCCGCAACCACCACGCCGCCGACGACGACCACCGGGTGCACCGGTATTCCGCCGCTCTGCCTGCCGGGTGGAGAGACGACGACGACCGCCGCGCCGACGACCACGACCACCGGGGCGGGCGGCTCGACCACCACGACGTCGACGACGACCTCGTCGACCACCACGACCGTGCCGGCAACAACCACGACGACGGCGCCGGGCGGAACAACCACGTCGACCACGCCCGGCAGCACCACCACTACGACCGAGCCGGAGTGCGTCCCAGGGCCGCCGCCGCTCTGCGCGTAGCCCGCTAGGCGTGTTGGTCGGCGGCCCAGGCCGTCGACTCGTAACAAAGGGCGGGGTGGAAGCCCCACTCGAGGAGCTGACGTTCAGTGGCCTCGCGATCAGCACCGGTTTCGAGCAACGCGTACGCGAGCGACTTGCAGCGGCGGCGAATCAACTCGGCCGGGTTGGCTTCGAGTTGACGCGCCTGCCAATCGTCGTGCCGCAGTCGCAACGCGTCGGGCAGGTGCAGGACCTGGCGACGGTTGAGCGGCGGAACGTTGCGGCGCACTTCGAGCGTGGCCGCCGTCGGCCGCCAGCGCGCGATCTCGAACTGCACGAGCCGGCTGAGCGATCGCGCGAACGGGGAGTGTCGACCGCCGTTGGAACCCAGCCCGAGTTCGCGGGCGCAGTCCTGGAGGTCGAGCTCGAAGCCGTCGGGCGACACGTCGAGGCCGTGGGCGAGGCGACGCAGTAGCCACGTGGTCGAGGGACCGAGCGTGCTCAGCCAGTACGACTCAACGTAGGTCGAGCGCGGATCGAAGCCGAGCCGATCGATGAGCGGATCAGGCCAGGGGGCGACGCGCAGGGTTCCGGTAGCGGGGATAGAAGGCGCAGGAGCGAGTGACATGACTACGCACTTTCATGTCATTTCATGCTCCAGTCAATGGCGCGTTCGCGCCAGCCGCTACGGCAGTGACGCGGCGCCCGGGAAGCTGATCGTCTTCATTTCCAGGTAGGCGCCCAGGCCTTCGGCGCCGAGTTCGCGGCCGAGGCCGGAGGCCTTGAAGCCGCCGAAGGGGCAGTTGAAGTCGAGGATGAAACCGTTGATCGACAGCGTGCCCGTGCGCACCTGGCGGGCGACGTCGAGCGCGTGGCCGGCGTCGGCCGACCACACCGAACCCGACAGGCCGTACTCGGAGTCGTTGGCGATCTTGATGGCGTCGTCGACGTCGTCGTAGGGGATCACCGCGACGACCGGTCCGAAGATCTCCTCTTGGGCGATCTTCATGTGGTTCTCGACGTTGGTGAACACCGTCGGTTCGATGAACCAGCCCTTGTCGAGGTCTGCCGGACGGCCGCCGCCGATGGCGACCTTGGCGCCGGCCTCCTGGCCCCATCCGAGGTAGTCCATGACGCGGTCCCGCTGTCGCTGCGCGACCAGCGGGCCGATCTCGGTGGCCGGGTCCATCGGGTCGCCGACCTTCAGCGCGCGGACCGCTTCGACCAGTCCGTCGACCACTTCGTCGTACTTGCTGCGCGACGCCAGGATGCGCGTCTGCGCGACGCACGCTTGGCCGTTGTTCATCATCCCAGCGGGCAGGAGGCCAGCGATCGTGGTGGCGACGTCGGCGTCGTCGAGGATGATCGCCGCCGACTTGCCGCCGAGTTCGAGGGTGACGCGGCGCAGGCGCTCGCCGGCGAGCGACGCGATGCGCCGTCCCGCGGCGGTGCTGCCGGTGAAGGAGATCTTGTCGATGTCGGGATGGGTGACGAGGTGTTCGCCGGCTTCGCGTCCGGCGGCGACGATGTTGACGACGCCCTTCGGCAGCCCGGCGGCGGTGAGGCACTCGGCGAGCATGTAGGCGTCGAGCGGCGTCTCGGGCGCCGGCTTGAGCACGACGGTGCAGCCCGCGGCGAGCGCGGGGCCGAGCTTGAGCATGGTGACGAACAGCGGCACGTTCCACGGCACGATGGCGGCGACGACGCCGACCGGCTCCTTGCGCACGATCGCCGGGCCCAGCATTCCCTGGCGCTCTTCCTCGAACGCGAACTCGCCGGCGAGACCGGTGAAGAAGTCCAGCGCCATGGTCGAGGCCAGCACCTGACCCATGAGTCCCCACGACACCGGGCAGCCGTTCTCGGAGGTGATGGTGTCGGCGAACTCCTGCATGCGGCCTTGAATCTGCGCCGACAGGTTGGCCATAACGGCGGAACGCTCGGCGCCGGACATACGTGGCCACGGCCCGTTGTCGAACGCCTCGCGTGCCGCCGCGACGGCGCGGTCGATGTCGGCGGCGGTGCCGTCGGGCACGCGGGCGAAGACCTGTTCGGTCGTCGGCGAGATCACCTCGATGGTGTCGTTGCCGGCCGGCTTGACCCAGTCGCCGCCGATGAACAAGGTGTCTTTGACGATCAGATCAGCGCCCACTTCTGTTCCCATCTCTGGCCTCTCCAAAACTGGATCGTGTTCTAGTACGGTCGCGAAACCTAACACTCCATCAGATTTCAAGAACGAGGTCCTCGCATGCGAGCAGCAGTCCTGAGTCAGTACAACGAGCCGCTTGTCATCGAGGAGCTCAGCTCGCCCGATCTCGGCCCCGGCGACGTGCGCGTGAAGATCGACGCCAGCGGCGTGTGCCACAGCGACGTCACCGTGCAGCAGGGCGGCGTGCCCATGCCGCCGCCGCTGATCCTGGGTCACGAAGGCGCGGGCACCATCCTGCAGATCGGCTCCGACGTGTCCGGTCTTTCCGTGGGCGACAAGGTCATCGCCTCCTTCATTCCCGCGTGCGGCACGTGTTGGTACTGCCTGCACGATCAGTCGAACCTGTGCGAGAGCGCCAATGCGCTGATGTTCGCCACCCGCGGTATCCGCGCCGACGGGTCCACCGTGTTCGGCATGACCGGACTCGGCACGTTCGCCGACGAGATGGTCACGTCACAGACGATGGTCGTGAAGGTCAACACCGACGTGCCCGCCGAACAGTTGGCGCTGATCGGGTGCGGCGTGACGACCGGTGTGGGTGCGGCGTTGAACACGGCGAAGGTCGAGCCCGGTTCGACCGTCGCGGTCATCGGCTGCGGCGGCGTCGGCCAGGCCGTCATCCAGGGCGCGCGCATCGCCGGCGCGTCGCGCATCTTCGCCATCGACCCCGTCGAACTGAAGCGCAAGACCGCCGAGCAGTTGGGCGCGACCGACCTGATCGACCCGTCCGACGGCAACTCGGTCGGCAAGGTGCAGGAGGCGACCGGCGGTCGCGGCGCCGACTACGTGTTCGAAGTGATCGGGCTGCCCGAGACGATCCTGCAGGCGTTCTACACGGCGCGTCGTGGCGGCACGGTTTGCATCGTCGGCATGCCGCGCATCGACGCGCAGGTCACGTTCCCGGCCTTCCCGTTGTTCTCCGACGAGAAGAAGCTGCTCGGCTGCTTCTACGGCTCGGCGCAGGTGCGGCGCGACTTCCCGCGGTTCGTGTCGTTAATCGAGACCGGCCGCTTCGACGTCGGGTCGATGGTGTCGCGCCACATCCACCTCGACGAGGTCAACGAAGCATTTCGCGCCATGCAGGCGGGCGAGGTCATCCGCAGCGTCATCGTTTGATGGCCGAAGAGACGGTGCTGCGCGCACCGATGGTCATCGAGTACCCGTTCTCGCGTACGACGGGCCCGATCATCGGAGCGTTTTTGACCGGGCTGCGCGAAGGCGTGCTCATCGGCATTCGCGGTTCGGACGGACGCGTGCTGATGCCGCCGATGGAGTACGACCCGAACACGAGCGAGTCGCTGACCGAACTGGTCGAGGTCGGCCAGGAGGGAGAAGTCGTGTCGTGGTCGTGGGCGCCGGGTCGGCGTTACCAGCCAATCGTTGGCCGGCCGTTCGCGTGGGCGTTGATAAAGGTCGACGGCACCGACACGCCGATGCTGCACGCCGTCGACGTCGCGTCGGCCGACAACATGTCGACGGGCATGCGCGTGCAGGTGCGGTGGCGCGCCGAGCGCGAAGGTCACATCCGCGACATCGAGTGCTTCGAACCCATTTCATGAGCTTGGTGCTGCCACCGTCGATCGCCGACGTGGAACAGGTGCGCAGCGTTCGTACGCCGGCGCACCTCGATTACATCTACACACCGGGCAAGGCGATGTCGTTGTTCCTCAACGGTCTCGCCCAGAAGAAGATCTACGGGCAGCGTTGCCCGGCGTGCGGCAAGGTCTACGTGCCGCCCCGTGGGGCCTGCCCGACCGACGGCGTGCCCACCGAGGAACAGGTCGACCTGCCGCACAAGGGCACGGTCACCACGTTCTGCATCGTGAACGTGTCGTTCTACGGGCAGGGCATGGAGATCCCCTACGTCAGCGCGCTGATCCTGCTCGACGACTCCGACATCCCGCTGATGCACCTGATCCAGGAAGTGCCGTACGACCAGGTGCACACCGGCATGCGCGTCGAGGCGGTGTGGGTGCCCGACGACGAGCTGAAGCCGACGCTCGAGTCGATCAAGTGGTTCCGCCCCAACGGCGAGCCCGACGTCGACCCGTCGCAGATGCGAGGGAACGCGTGATGCGCGACGTCGCCGTCATTTCGTTCGCACAGACGAAGCACGCGCGCCGCGTCACGAGCTCCAACGAAGTCGAGATGTTGATGCCCGTCGTGCGCGGGGTGCTCGACGACGTCGGCATCGGCATGGACCGCGTCGGATTCACCTGCTCGGGCTCGACCGACTATCTGTCGGGTCAGGCGTTCTCGTTCGTGATGACGCTCGACGCCGTCGGTCCGTGGCCGCCGATCGCCGAGTCGCACGTCGAGATGGACGGTGCGTGGGCGATGTACGAGGCGTGGGTCAAGTTGCAGCTGGGCGAGGTCGACGTCGCGCTCGTGTACGCGTACGGCAAGTCGTCGCCGGGCGACGTGACCGAAGTGCTGACCCGTCAGCTCGACCCGTACTCGGTGGCGCCGCTGTGGCCCGACTCGATCGCGTTGGCCGGCCTGCAGACGCGGGCGCTGCTGGAGTCGGGGAAGGCGAAGGAGGCCGACCTCGCCGAGGTGGCGGCGCGGTCGCGGCGCAACGCGTTGGCGAACCCGTTCGCGTTGTTGGCGCGCGATGACTCGCCGGACGCGTTGCTGACCGAGCCCTACATCGCCGATCCGATGCACAAATGGGACTGCCCGCCGATCACCGACGGCGCAGCCGCCATGCTGATCGCGGCCGACGACGTCGCCCGCGAGCTGTGCTCCCGGCCGGCGTGGATCCGCGGCATCGACCACCGCATCGAGTCGCAGTCGCTCGGCTTGCGCGACCTGACGACGTCGGTGTCGACGCGCATCGCAGGGGAGAAGGCCGGTGTGGGCGACAAGCCGGTCGACATCGCCGAGCTGCACGCGCCGTTCACGGCGCAGGAAGTGATTCTGCGCCAGTCGCTCGGTCTGGGCGACGACGTGATCGTCAACCCGTCGGGCGGCGCTCTCGCCGCGAACCCGGTGATGGCCGCCGGCCTCATCCGCATCGGTGAAGCGGCGACGCGCATCAGTAACGGTGAGGCCAACCGCGCCGTCGCCCACGCGACGTCGGGGCCGTGCCTGCAACAGAACCTCGTGTGCGTGCTGGAGGGCGACTGATGGCCGAAACAACTCGCGGCCATCGTCGGCATTGGTCAGACCAAGCACAACTCGACGCGCGGCGACGTGTCGATCGCCGGGCTGATCCGCGAGGCGGCGTTGCGCGCGCTGGAAGACGCGCACATGACCTGGTCCGACATCGACGCCGTCGTCATCGGCAAGGCGCCCGACTTCTTCGAGGGCGTGATGATGCCCGAGCTGTTCCTCGCCGACGCGCTGGGATGCGTCGGCAAGCCGATGCTGCGGGTCCACACCGCGGGCTCGGTGGGCGGCTCGACGTCGATCGTGGCAGCGTCGCTGGTGCAAGCCGGCATTCACGAACGCGTCCTCACCGTCGCCTTCGAAAAGCAGTCCGAGTCCGAGGCGATGTGGGCGCTGTCGATGCCGATGCCGTTCGCGCCACCGACCCACGCTGGCGCCGGTGGCTACTTCGCGCCGCACATCCGCAACTACATGCGTCGGTCGGGAGCGCCCGGATCACATCGGCGTGCTGGTCGCGCTGAAGGACCGGCTCAACGCGTTGAAGAACCCGTACGCCCACCTGCACGAGGAAGACGCGACCTTCGAGAAGATCGCCGACTCGATGATGCTGTGGGACCCGATCCGTTACTCCGAGACGTGCCCGTCCTCCGACGGCGCGTGCGCCATGGTGATCACCAACGAAGCCGGTGGCGATCGTGCCGCGAACCCGCCGGCGTGGATCCAGGGTGCGGCGATGCGGTCGGAGCCGACGATGTTCGCCGGCCGCGACGTGGTGTCGCCGCGCGGGTCGAGGAGTGCGCCGACAGACGTGTTCGCGCAGGCCGGCATCAAGGACCCGCGGGCCGAGATCGACGTGGCCGAGATCTACGTGCCGTTCTCGTGGTACGAGCCGATGTGGCTGGAGAGCCTCGGCTTCGCCGCGGAGGGCGAGGGCTGGAAGCTGGTCGAGGACGGCTCGACGCAGATGGACGGCGACCTGCCGATCAACCCGTCAGGCGGCGTGCTGTCGACCAACCCGATCGGCGCGTCGGGGATGTTGCGCTTCGCCGAGGCGGCGATGCAGGTGCGCGGCCAAGCCGGCGAGCACCAAATCGACGGCGCCCGCAAAGCCCTCGGCCACGCCTACGGCGGCGGCGCCCAGTTCTTCGCCATGTGGGTGGTCGGCTCCGACAAACCGGCGTAACTCCCGAACCTGTGTGACTTATCAAGGGTCTTTGTCGATAAGTCACACAAGTTCGGGGCGGTGGACACCTGACGATCCGTCAGGGAGTTTTGACGGTTCGTCAGAAACTTCGTACCGTCGTCGGCGATGCCCCTCGATCTTGCTGCGCTGGTAGGACCGTCACACACGGTCCTGGTGACGCAGGAGTGCCAGGTCGGCGTGATCGGCGAGAGCTCGACGCTGGCGTTGAAGGACGCCGCGCAGCCGATCATCGGGCCGATCGCCGCGCTGGCCGACCGGGCGCGAGCGGTCGGCGTGCCCGTCGTGCACTGCGTCGCCTGGCGGCGCGCCGATGGGCGCGGCTCGAACGAGAACGCCCGGCTGTTCAAGGGCATGGCGAAGAACCGGACTCGACCTCTCGCCCGGATCGAAGGGCGCCATGATCGTGCCCGAGATCGGTCCGGCCGACGACGATCTCGTGCTCGGCCGCTACCACGGGCTCGGCCCGATGGGCGGCACCGACCTCGACGCCGTCTGCCGCAACCTCGGCGCCACGACGATCATCGGCGTCGGCGTGTCGGTGAACGTCGGGATGCTCAATTTCGCCATGGACGCGGTGAACGCCGGCTACCAGTTCGTGCTGCCGCGGGACTGCGTCGCCGGCATCCCGGCCGACTACGCCGACGCAGTGCATCGACAACACGCTCTCGCTGATTGCGACCATCACGTCGAGCGACGAGATCATGGCGACATGGTGACCGAGAACCCCGCCGTCGAGGTCGACGACACGCGGGCTTCCGACGGCCGGGTACCCGGTCGGCGCGGCCTGGCGACGCGCACACGACTGCTGGAGTGCACGGCGTCGCTGCTCGACTCGATGTCGTACCGCGAGCTGAAGGTCATCGACATCGCTCGCGAAGCCAAGACGTCGCCGGCGACCTTCTACCAGTACTTCCCCGACGTCGAGTCGGCGGTGCTGTCGCTCGCCGAACAGGTCAATCTCGACACCGGCCCGCTCGGGGCGCTCGTCCGCGGCGCGTCGTGGAAGGGCAAGGGCGGCTACGACGTCGCGCTGCAACTCGTCGACGCCCTGCTCGACTTCTGGGAGCGTCACCGCGCCGTGCTGCGCGTCGTCGACCTCCTGGTCGCCGAAGGTGACCTCCGCTTCCAGGGCATTCGCAGCCGCATGCTCAACGACCTCACGCTTGCCATGGCCGACGTGATCGAGGACGCGCAAGGCACGCGCCGCACGTCGTCGCAGAAGCGCATGGCCACCGCCGGCGTGCTCGTCGCCATGCTGGCCAACGTGACCGACCACCGGTTCACCTTCGAGTTCTGGGGCATCCCCACCGCCGAGCTGCGCCGCAGCATGGCGGAGATCCTGTTCACGAGCCTGACCGGACGGGCGGCGCCGCAAGTGACCATCGTTCCCGCCGGGATCAGCTCGTGTACGGCATGCAGCTGCCAGGTGCAGAGCCAAAGCACGCTGTACGCCGAGAAGTGGGAAGCCGACGCCGGCACGGCCGAACTCGCCGCGCTGGCGCGGGCCGCCGACGACGCCGGCTTCTTCTATGTCGCGGTGTGCGACCACGTCGCCATCCCGCGCCCGCTCGCGCAAGCGATGGGCACGACTTGGTACGACACGTGGACGACGCTCGGCTTCCTCGCCGGCGTCACGTCGCGGGTCCGCCTCATGTCGCACGTGAGCGTGTTGCCGTACCGCCATCCGTTGATGACGGCCAAGGCCGTGGCCACGCTCGACGCGCTCTCCGGCGGCCGGGCGATCCTCGGCGTCGGCGCCGGCCACGCGGCCGACGAGTTCGCCGCCCTCGGTCTCGACTTCAGCCAGCGCGGCGCGGATCTCGACGAAGCGATCGACGCGGTGAAGGCCGCGCTGGTCGACGAGTTCCCCGAGCACGCCGGCAAGCGCTGGTCGTTCAAGGATGTGGGCGTCGGCCCGCGTCCGATCCAGCAGCCGCGTCCTCCGGTGTGGGTCGGCGGCTCCGCGCCGCCGTCGTTGCGACGCGCCGCCGAGAAGGGCGACGGGTGGTTGCCGCAAGGCATGGCGACGGCCGAGCAAATCACCACCATCCGCGCGCTGCGCGAGAAGGCCGGCATCGACGCGCCGATCGAGATCGGCACCGTGACCGACATCCTGTATGTCGGCGACGCGTCGTGGGACGTCGGCCAGCGCACGGTCACCGGTGCGCCCGAGCGCATCGCCGAGCGGCTGCGCGAGTTCGGCGCCATGGGCGTCAGTCACCTGCAGGTGCGCTTCCGGTCGCGCGACGTGAGCGAAGCCTGCGACCAGATAGCGCGCTTCGGCGCGGAAGTGGGGCCACTGCTGTGAGACCGGGACTGCTCGAAGGCAAGGTGGCGATCGTGTCGGGGCTCGGGCCCGGCATGGGACGCGACATCTCGCTGCGCTTCGCCGACGAGGGCGCCGAGGTCGTGCTGGCGGCGCGGCGCTCCGACACGATGGAGAAGGTGGCGGCCGAGATCCGCGAGGCCGGCGGGACGCGCCTTGTGCGTGTCGTGCGACATCACCGACAACGACGCGTGCGTCGCGCTGGTCGCCGCCGCCACCGACGAGTTCGGCGGCGTCGACGTGCTCGTGAACAACGCCTTCCACGGCGGCGACTACACGCCGTTCATGAAGGGCGACCTCGCGGCGTGGCGCGACACCATGGACACCAACCTGTTCGGCACGCTGCAACTCACCAAGGCCGTCGTGCCGTCGATGAAGGAGCGCGGCGGCGGCTACATCGTGATGGTCAACACCATGTCGGTGCAGCGCATCCAGCCGGGGTACGGCGCGTACGCCGCGTCGAAGGGTGCGCTCGCCACTGTCACCAAGACGCTGGCCGTCGAGCTCGGCCGCGACGGCATTCGCGTCAACGGCATCCACCCCGGATACATCTGGGGCGACTCGGTCGAGTGGTACTTCGGCGAACTGGCCAAGCAGCGCGACATCACGCCGCAGCAGATCTACGACGAGATCGCCGGCGAGACGGCGCTCAAGTACCTGCCGCATTCGAGCGAGATCGCCGGCGCCGTGTTGTTCTACGCCTGCGACTTGTCGAAGTGCATCACCGGCACGTCGCTGCCGGTGAACAGCGGCCACTTCATGAACCAGGCGTAGTCGCGTGTGACGTCGATCCTCGAGCAATCGATCGAGCGCGTGCTCCATCTGCAGTAACATCTGCCGAACGCCGTCGAGTTCCGGGCGCGATCGCCAGTGGCGTCGGCCGGATGGACGTAATCGCGTCGTCGTCACCTGATCACGGTCAGTCGCCGCATCTTCGGCTCGCACGTTCGTCGGTCTCGCAGCGAGGCGGCGAGCTTGCGGTGCTGTGGATCCGGGCCAGTCCCGACGAGCGCGACGTGGAACTCGCGTCCGGGCACCCGCTGCATGGTTCGACGCCGGGACCACAGCGAGGATGAAGCCGTCGCTGCTCGCACGAAGCGCACCGACGTGAGCTTCGAAGTGGCGAGCTCGATATGGCGAAGCTTCCGTCGGTCAAGGCGCCGAAGCACGCTTCGGCATCGCGTGCACGCAGGTTCAGATGCGTTCAGATCCACAGTTAACGGCAGAACGTCGGCGCCGAATGCCTCGATGGCGGCGACGCGGTCGTCGACCGACGGTCGCCATCACCCACGGCGCGCACAGCAGACCGGTGACACCCCGCTGGGCCATGTGGTCGTGCAGTTCGGGCGTCGGCATGGCCTTCAACGCGAGGATGATCTCGAAGTCGGGGTCGTCGAGGCGATCCGCCGCCTTCAGCTGATCGCGCAGCATGCCGACGTAGTGCTCGGCTTCCTCGGGCTTGTACGCGTTGCCGATCCATCCGTCGCCGACGCGCGCGGCGCGCGACAACGCGATCTCGGAGTGGCCGCCGATGTAGACCGGGACGGGCGCCGCCGGCACCGGTTCGATGCGCAGCGGGGCGAAGTCGTAGTGCGTCGCCGTGGTGCTCGACGAAGCCGCCGGCCCACAGTTGGCGCAGCACGTCGATCATTTCTTCCATGCCGCGCGCCGCGCTGCTTGAACGGCTGACCGACCTGGTCGAACTCTTCCTCGCACCACCCGGGGCCGGCGCCCATCGACACCCGTCCGCCCGAGAGCACGGCCGCGGTCGACACGAGCTTGGCGACGGTGAACAGGTCGCGCAGCGGCGCGACGTAGATGTTGGTGGTGAAGCGCAGGCGTTCGGTGACGGCGGCCATGGCCGAGATCAAGATCCACGGGTCGGGCCACGCCGTGTCGTCGGTGAACGGCGGCGCGCCGTCGCGCGAGTACGGGTACTTCGACCGGCGCTCCTGCGGTGCGAACAGGTGGTCCGACACGGTGATGCCGTGGATGCCCGCAGCGTCGGCGGCGCGGGCCAGCGTCAACGCCTGATCGGTTTCGAGGAAGGCCGTCGCCATCCAGAACTTCATGGCGCTACGCGGTCATGCCGAAGTCGACGGGCACGGCGGCGCCGGTGACGTTGCGGGCGTCGTCGGAGGCGAGGAAGCACAGCACGCTGGCGATGTCGGACGGCGGGGCGAAGTGGCCGGGCACGAGGTCCATTCGCATGATCAGTTTGAAGTCGACGTCCGGCGGCAGCGTCATGTTGGCGACCAGCGGCGTGTCGACGCCGCCGGGGCACACGGCGTTGACGCGCACTCCTTTCTTGGCGTACTCGACGGCCAGCGCCTTGGTCATCAGCACGACGCCGCCCTTCGAGGCGGAGTACGCGGCGCCGTAGGGCTGGCCCTGGATGCCCGACGACGACGCCACGTTCACGATGTTGCCGCCGCTCGCCTCGAGGTGCGGCAGCGCCGGCCGGATCATGTTGAACGGGCCGGTGAGGTTGACGGCGATGATGCGGTTCCACTCGTCGGGGCTGATGTCGGTCGCGTGGCCGAACTGAAGGATGCCGGCCACGTTGGCGAGCACGTCGAGCTTGCCGTGGGCGGCCACGACGTCGTCGACGACCGTCTGCGGCGGCGACCGGATCGCTCACGTCGAGCGCCACGCTGGTGGCGCCGTTGCCGATCTTGTCGGCGGTCGCCGCGGCGCCTTCAGCGTTGAGATCGACGCACACGACGGTGGCTCCGTCCTCGCCGAAACGCATCGCCGTTGCCTGGCCGATGCCAGAAGCCGAGCCGGTCACGATCACAACACGTCCGTCGAAGCGAGCCATATCTGACACATTGTCAGATATGGAATTTGAGGGGAAGGTCGCAATCGTCACCGGAGGCGCCTCCGGCATCGGCAAAGCGACGGCGGAGGAGCTGGCGCGCCGCGGCGCGCACGGTGATCGTCGCCGATGTCACCGACGCGGGCGAGGCGGTCGCCAAGGACATCGGTGGCCGCTTTGTGCGCACCGACGTGACCGACCCGGCGCAGGTCGACGCACTCGTGGCCGCGTGCGACGGCCAGCTCGACATCGCCTTCAACAACGCCGGCACGTCGGGCAACTTCGGCAACGTCGCCGACACCGATGTCGACGAGTGGCGCGCGCGTCGTCGACCTCAACCTCGTCGGCGTGTACCTGTGCATGCGCGCCGAGATCCCGCTCATGCAGGCCGGCGGCGGGGGAGTGATCGTGAACACGTCGTCGGGCGCGGGCCTCATGGGCTTCGCCGGGCTGTCGGCCTACGTGGCCAGCAAGCACGCCGTCATCGGCCTGACCAAGACCGCCGCGCTCGAGTACGCCCGCGCCGGCATCCGCATCAACGCCGTGTGCCCGGGCACCGTGCGCACGCCGATGCTGGAGGGCTTCGTCGGCGGCGACGAGGCGGCGCTGCAAGCGATGGGCAAGATGATGCCGATCGGCCGCCTGGCCACCGCCGAGGAAATCGCGCAGGCGGTCGTGTGGCTTTGCTCCGAGCAATCGCGTCTACGTGACGGGCGTCGCCATGCCCGTCGACGGCGGCGCCGCCGCCGCTTCGGCTCGGACCTGACGGACCGTCAGAAACCCGTTACGCTCCGCGAGCGATGACTGCCGCGACAACGGAAGAAACGTTCCCCAAGATCATCTCGGTCGACGACCACGTTCTCGAACCGCCGAACGTGTGGCAGGACCGGCTGCCGGAGAAGTACAAGGAGCGGGGACCGCGGTCGGTGCGGGCCAAGCTCGGCGAGATGGTGTTCGTCGGCGGCAAGTTCTCGTACTCCGCCGGCGAAGGCGCCGACTGCGACTGGTGGTACTACGAAGACCTGAAGATCCCGACGACGCGCCTGTCGGCCGCGGCCGGCTTCCCGCGCGACGAGGTGAAGATCACCGCCATCACCTACGAGGAGATGCGCAAGGGCTGCTGGGATCCCGTCGCCCGCCTCGAGGACATGGACGTCAACCACGTCGAGGCGTCGCTCGCCTTCCCGAGCTTCCCGCGCTTCTGCGGCCAGACCTTCACCGAAGCCAAGGACAAGGACCTCGCGCTGCTGTGCGTGCAGGCCTACAACGACTGGATGTTCGACGAGTGGTGCGCCGGCTCCGGCGGCCGCCTCATCCCGCTGATCATCGTGCCGCTGTGGGACGCCCATCTCGCCGCCGAGGAAGTGCGACGCAACGCGGCGCGCGGCGGACGGGCGACGTGCTTCAGCGAGATCCCGCCGTTCCTCGGACTGCCGTCGGTGCACGACAAAGACGGGTACTGGGAACCGTTCGTCGACGCGTGCGCCGAGACCGGGCACCGTCATCAACATGCACATCGGTTCGTCGTCGAAGATGCCGTCGACCTCCGCCGACGCGCCGCCCGCCGTCGGGTCAACGCTCACGTTCAACAACGCCATGATGTCGATGACCGACTGGTTGTTCAGCGGGCTGCTCGTGAAGTTCCCGACGGTGAAGCTGGCGTACTCCGAAGGCCAGATCGGCTGGATCCCGTACATCCTCGAACGCGCCGACAAGGTGTGGGAAGACAACCGGGCGTGGGGTGGCGTGGCCGACAAGATCCCCGAGCCGCCGTCGACCTACTACTTCAAGAACATCACCGGTTGTTTCTTCGACGACATGCACGGGTTGAACAACCTCGACGCCGTCGGCGTCGACAACATCACCTTCGAGACCGACTATCCGCACTCCGACTCGACGTGGCCGCACACGCTCGAGGTCGCCAAGAAGTTGATGGGTCACCTCGACGCCGAGACGCAGTACAAGATCGTGCGCGGCAACGCCATCAAACTGTTCGAGTTGGACTTCGACAAAGACCGGAAGCCCGCGTGACCGTCAAGGAAGGCACCGTCCTCATCGGCGGTGAGTGGGTCGAAGCGGGCAAGGGCGCGTACGACGTCATCAACCCGGCGACCGAGCAAGTGGTCGGTCACGCGCCCGAGTGTTCGCGCGAAGACGCCGAAGCGGCGGCGGCCGCCGCACGCGACGCCTTCGGTTCGTGGTCGCGCACGTCACAGGACGAGCGGGCGGCGATTCTGTCGCGGGCCGCTGATCTGTTGATGGCGCGCAACGACGAGTTGATCCCGCTGGTGCAGGCCGAGACGGGTGCGACCATCCGCGTGGCGTCGACCATGCAGGTGCCGATCGTCGCCCAGCGCTTCCGTCGCTACGCGCAGATCGAGCCGAACCAGATTCCGCTGCCGCCGCAGCAGGCCCCGTCGACCGCGCTCGCGCCCGGCGGCATCGTCGGCGCCGTCGCCATTCGTCAACCCGTCGGTGTGGTCGCCTGCATCACGCCGTACAACTTCCCGCTCGTGAACGCCGCCGGCAAGATCGGCCCGGCGCTGGCGATGGGCAACACGGTGGTCATCAAGCCCGCGCCGCAGAACCCGCTGGCGGTGCTCGAACTGTGCGCGGTGCTCGAAGAAGCCGGCGTGCCGCCGGGTGTCGTGAACATCGTGACCGGCTCGACGCCCGAGACCGGCGAAGCGCTGGTCGACTCGCTCGACATCGACATGGTCAGCTTCACCGGTTCCACGAGCGTGGGGGTGCGCATCGCCGAAGCCGGCGCCCGCACGATGAAGCGTTTGCTGCTCGAACTCGGCGGCAAAGGCGCGGCGCTTGGTGTTCGACGACGCGTCGGTCGACGTCGCCGTCGGCGGCATCGCCAGCACGTGGGGCTTCCACTCCGGCCAAATCTGCACCGCGCCGACGCGGGTGATCGCCCAGCGCGGCATCTACGACCAGCTGGTCGAGAAGTTGGCGACCGCCGCGAAGTACCTGAAGGTCGGCGACCCGCTGGCCCCCGACACGCTCGTCGGTCCGGTGATCTCCGCCGCGGCGCGCGATCGCATCGAGGGTTACGTGAAGACCGGTCGCGACGAAGGTGCCGAGGTCGTGGTCGGCGGTGAGCGTCCTGACGTGGCGCCCGGTTACTACGTCGCCCCGACACTGCTCGCCGGTTGCCGCCAAGGCATGACGCCGGTCCAGGAGGAGATCTTCGGTCCAGTAGTCGTCGCACTCGCCTTCGACGATTACGAAGAGGGGATTGCGCTGGCCAACAGCACGCCGTTCGGTCTGTACGACTACGTGTTCACCGGCGACAACAGCAAGGGCATGGACGCCGCGCGACGACTCCGCTCGGGCAACGTCGGCATCAACACCGCGCAACGCAACCACGAAGCGCCCTTCGGCGGCTTCAAGATGAGCGGCATCGGCCGCGACGGCGGCTCGTTCGGCTTGCACGCCTACAGCGAGCTGCAGTCAGTCGTGTGGGCCACCTGATGCGCGGCGTCGTTTTTGACGGGACCAACAACCGACGGTCCGCGACATCGAAGTCCGCGACCCCGGGGCCAACGAGGTGCGCGTGCGCATCGCCGCGTCCGGCGTGTGCCACAGCGATCTGAGCGTTATCGAGGGAACGATCCCGTTTCCCACGCCGGTCGTGCTCGGTCACGAAGGCGCGGGCGTGGTCGAGGAGATCGGCACTGCAGTGACCTCGGTCAAAGTCGGCGACCACGTCGTGCTCTCCACCTTGGGCAACTGCGGCGCCTGTCAGTACTGCGACGCCGGTCGTCCCACGATGTGCCGCTCGACGTTCGGCGGCCGCCCCCAACCGTTCACGCTCGACGGCGAGCCGGCGTACGCCTTCGCCAACGTGTCGTCGTTCGCCGAGTACACAGTCGTTAAAGCCAACCAGTGCGTGCCCATCGACACGGCCGTGCCGCTCGAGGTCGCGTCGTTGATCGGCTGCGGCGTGATCACGGGTGTTGGCGCGGTGCTGAACCGGGCCAAGGTTTCGCATAACCAATCGGCGGTCGTCATCGGCGTCGGCGGCATCGGCCTCAACGTGATCCAGGGACTGCGGCTCGCCGACGCCCATCCGATCATCGCCGTCGACACCAACCCGGCGAAGGAAGAGTTGGCCCGCACGTTCGGCGCGACGCACTTCGTCGACGCGTCGAAGGTCGACACCATCGAAGGCGTCAAGGCCATCTGCCGCGGCGGCGTCGACTTCACCTTCGAGTGCGTTGGTCATCCCGCGCTCATTCGCACGGCTGTCGACCTGCTCGACTGGGCGGGCACCTGCGTCATCCTCGGCGTGCCGCCGCAGGGGACCGAAGCCGCGTTCAACGTGTCGTCGATGTATCTCGACAAGACGATCATGGGTTGCCGCTACGGCTCGGCCCGTCCGCACCACGACTTCAAGATGATCGTCGACCTGTACCTCGCGGGTCGGCTCAAGCTCGACGAGCTGGTCACCAAGACCTACAAGCTCGACGACATCCACGCGGCGATCGACGACCTCCATCACGGCGACGTCGCCCGCGGCGTCTTGTCAATCAGCTAAAGAACCTCGCGGATACGGCTCCGCTGATCCGGGTGCAGCCGTCACTTCCCCAACCGCCAGGATCGCAGAGCAGCGGCCATCGCCTCGTGACACGTGGCCGCCGCCGCGGCGTCCGTGAGTGGCGTGGCGTACACGATCCCGAGACCCATGTTCATATCTGTTGCCAGCGACACCGGCGGGTGCTCCCATGCCGTCTTGGCGTAAGCGGCAATCTCTTGCCGCACGGTCGCGACGAGGTTCGTGAACGCGGTCGCTACCGCTGGCGCTTCCAGCTTGATCAACGCGAGGTGATAGTCGAGCGCCTCATGCACTGTCGTCGCGCGTTGCGCGAGAGAGACGAGAGCTTGTTCATCCGACGCAACGCGCCGGCGGATTGCGTACGGCAGCGTTCGATAGCGATTCACCGAAGCAATCGCTTCTGCGAAGGACAGGGCCAGTGCGGCTCGGCGCGCTCCGCGTTGCGTATAGCTGTATCCGAAGGTGGCGACGGCAGCTCCCACGACGATGCCGAGCGCAGTGATCAAGGTGTCCATGACCAAGCTTGCCCTCCCGGGCCGGTCGGTCGTCCGTCATGCCAAGTGCGCGCCCGGTTTCCTGGCGCCACGCCCACCACGTCAAGTGGTGGCACCGCGACTCGGTCGCTGGTCGAAGGACAGCCTCGTCCACTTCTAAGCAACCCGTTGGGCGTTCGTGAGCGTGAGGCGAGCATGATGGCTGCAGTCTTCAAGACAGAAAGAGGCTTCCGTGAGCACACAAAAGTTCCAGGTCTTCGTGAGCTCCACGTTCGAGGACTTGAAAGTCGAACGCGACTCGGTGGTGCGCGCGATTCTGGAGATGGGCCACATCCCGGTCGGTATGGAAATGTTCAGCGCCGCCGACGATGAGCAATGGAAGATCATCAGCCGACACATCGACCAGAGCGATTACTACGTGGTGATCGTTGCGCATCGGTATGGCTCGACAACGCCCGACGGGCAGAGCTACACCCAGAAGGAATATGAGTACGCCATCGAGCGCGGTGTACCCGTACTTGGATTTCTGATTGATCCTGGATGTGAGTGGCCGGTCGACCGCGTGGACAAGGAGAGAGAGCCGCTCGAACGCCTGGACAGGTTCAAGGGACTCGTAAAGCAAAAGCCGGTGAACTTTTGGACGTCAGCGGAAGGCGAGTTTCCCGGGGCAGATAGCTTCGACGCAACCGCGATTTTCAAGAACTTCCGTGACGCCGTGATGATCGCGACTCACGCTCGCCAGGGCCGCAGCAGAGTGCCCAGGGATTTTGGGGGGATCGTGGAGCTGGTCAATCCGCAGTGGGCTGTTACGGAGGACGGAGTGGAATGCCTCGAACATCGATATGCGATCCAGTCGTTCCGATTTGGCGAAATGAACTGGCGCAGTCATATGCGCGAGAAGACCTGGGTTGACTCGGACATGTTCGACGACGCCCTCGAAGTAGCCGAATTCCTATTCGGTCCGGACGGTCGACTGCACGCGTAGCAGGCAGCCCCTTGCTTGAATTAGCAACGAAACTGCTTGCTCGACGCCTTCGGGATCTGCTGCCGCTCGATTCGGCATTATCGCCTCGTGGTTAACCCGACAGACGCTCGTGAGGAGTGGCACTACGGCGACCGCTACTACAGCGTGACGCTGGCGAGCACACCGAACTCGATGAACCTAGAACTAGACGACATGGGGCCCTCACCTGGCCGAGGAACGGTCTTGATTGCGTCGTGTGACGACGACACGCAAGAGTTGACGTTCCGCAGCTTTGCGGACGGATGGTTGCCGCTCGACCGCGTAGCCCGGTTCGTGCAACTTGCTCGTGAACAATTGCCTGGCCGCACATAGGGGCCGATACAGGGCGGTCCGTTACGCGCCTATCGGCGCACGCCCGCTCCCAGAGCTGACACCGCTCGAAAGGCATGTCGAAGAAATCCGACGCCGCGAACTAATACGCCCCCGGGCGTACCCGCTGAAGGAAGCGCGCGTCCGCGTTCTAACTCAACGGCGCCGGAGCTTCGCGTCGTGGGTCTCAAGCCAGTCGAGCAGCGCGGGCCATACCGTTTCGCGCGCGGCTCGGCCCACGACCATCGAGACGTGCCCGGCGGCGACGTTCTTGACGGTCACTTCCTTGCCCACGACAGTCGTCAGCGCGTGTGACGAGCCGCTCGGCACGATGTGATCGCGCTCGGCGATGACGAGCAGCATCGGCACGCCGAGCTTGTGCAGCAGCTGCCGGTTACCCGTCGCGAGGAGTTCGTTGGATCTGAACAGGTCGATGAGGTCGAAGAACAGTGCGCCCGGGAGTGACCGCTGCTCCCAGGACCAGTGCGCCATCGCCGCGTGGAACTGCTTGTCCTCCGGCGTCATCTTCTTCGCGTGACGGATCCGCGTCCAAACCGTGCGGATCGCTTGCGGTCGCAGCGCGTGGAACGCTTCGCGCACCACGGCCGCGGGGACGCATCCATCGCCGTCGAGCAGCAGCGTCGGACGCAGCCAGCGGTGACTAAGCACCGGTTGCAGGCCCCCAGGCACACCGAGGTCGAATGGCGGCGCGATCGCCACCAGCGAGTTCAGCCAAGGCTTGGGCTCGCCGGCCGCGCTCTCCACGGCGAGCATCCCGGCGAGGCAGTACGCGACCTCTTGGATGCGTCCACCACGCGATGTCGAGCGGACGAACTCCTCGGCCTCACGCAGCAGCGTCGTATGTTCGGCGAGGCCGTGCTTGGCCTCGTCCCCGTCGTAGTTACCCCAATCGAGGAGGAAGGTGTCGTAGCCCGCCGCCTGGATGTGGCGGACGAGGCTGCGCGACTCGGTCAGGTCGAGAATCGTCGGCTGCGACACCATTGAATGGACGACCAACACAGGCGTCTTGCGGCGGCCGTCTCCCGGCAGGTTCGTCAGCGCTGCCTTGCCGTTGCGCCAGACCACCTGCGCCTCTTGCGGGCGTCGCTCGTCGCGTCGGTAGGCGCCGGTCAGTACTTCGACGTAGTGCGGCCATCCGGCGGCGTTCGCGATTGCTGTGACTGCCGCGGCTCGGAACGCGCGGAAGGCGCGTCGAAGGCCACGCGCCTGGATGCGCTTCCGGGCGGTGTCGCGCGGCGCCATCCACCACGATCCGACGGCGAGCGCGGTCATGAGCGCGACGAACAGGGCTAGCCAAACAATCAGCACGTGTTCCTATCGGCAGTCAGTCGGGCCAATTTGACCATTGTGGGTGTTACACCCGTCCGGTAAAATTACATCGATGTCATTCGCGTCCACGATGGCTGCGCTCGATGAGCTGGAGATGCCCACAGACGGGGCGTCGTTGGCCGTGGCGGTGCGGGCGTATGACCGCTACGAGGCGCGTTTGGCGGTGGCGATCGCGGCGTTCGACGAGTCCGGTGAGTGGGAGATCGCCGGCCACACGTCGGTGGTCGCGTGGCTGCGCGATCTGGGGTTCACGCATGGCGACGCTGCGCAGTTGGTGAAGATCGGCCAGAAGCTGCGCCGGCTGCCGGTGACGGCGGCGGCGTGGGTATCGGGGCGGCTGAGCGGTGGGCAGGTGCGGGTGATCTGCGCCAAGGTGATCGACCGCCACGTCGAGTTGTTCGCCGAACACGAAGCTCTCGTCGTTCCGAGCCTCGCGTCTCTCGACATGATCGAGACGGCGGTGGCGATGCGGGTGTGGCGCGACCGCGCCGACGCCCTCGACGAAGGCGCCCGCCCGAAGGACCCGCGCGCCGAAGCGTGGTTGTCCTCCACGCTCGACGACCGGGGCCAGCTGAACGCGTCGCTGGACGCCGAAGGCTTCGCGCTGGCGGTCAAAGCTCTCGCGTTGGCGGACTCGGGTGATCTCGACGAACCGGCGCCGCAGCGGCGCGGCGCGGCGCTGGTCGACGTGTTCCGCTTCTTCGTCGACAACCAGAACCTCACGCATCCCGGCCGCAACCGGCCGCACCTGAACCTGATCATCAACGCCGACACGATCGACACCGACCGCGTCGAGGGTTACGACCTCACCACCGGCATGAGCCTGACGTCCGAATCGTTGGAACGCCTGCTGTGCGACTGCACCCTGCACCGCGTCCTCAACGCGGAGTCGACCCTGCTCGACTACGGCGTCGGCGTCCGAACCCCGCCCCCGGAACTGTGGAACGGCATCGTCATCCGCGACCGCGGCTGCCGCTGGCGCAACTGCGACCGTCCCGCCTCGTGGTGCCACGCCCACCACGTCAACAGGAAACACTGCGACGGCGGCTCGACCTCACTCGACAACCTCGTGCTGTTGTGCGAGAAACACCACGGCATGCTCCACCGCAACGGCTGGCACGCCCGATTACACCCCGACGGCACCCTCGAAGTCACCGGCCCCAACCTCATCCACTGGACCACCCGACCACCCGGGGCCATCGGCCCACCACCGACACCACCCCGCGACGACGGCGACGACGATCAGTCACCGTTCGAACGACACGTCGAAGAAATGCGACTCCGCGAACTCATTCGCGCCCGCGCTCGCGCCCTGGTTGCCTAAAGAACGCGAGAAACAGCGTCGCGGCCAGAAGTGGTGGCAGGGCGAACGCGTGCACGAGAAACCAGGTCCGCAGCGTCGCCTGCGAAATTTCGGTGCTGCCGATAATCGCGAAGAGAACCTGATCGCTGAACGCCGCGCCCCACAGGCCGCGCAGGTCGCTGTTAACGGTTACGGCTCGCAACGCCAACTGGTCCCACGGCAACAGGTAGCCCGTGAACGACGCGCCGAACGCCAAAAAAACGAACGCACCGACGGCCGCGGAAGCGCCCCGACTCTGGGCGCGGGTTCGGCGGAAGACGCCGGCGATGCACATGCCCGCCAACGCGACGCCGAGCCATACGAATCCACTGCTGCAGATGACGTGCAGCACGCGCACCGCATGCGCCACTCGGATTGACGTCTGAAGCTCGCCGGCATCACCGAACGAGTACACGCGCACGCTCGTCGGACGGTAGAACCAGTTGAGGTACAGCCCGCTGACTGTGAGTCCACCTAGCAGGACAGCTTCGGCGCGTGCAGCAATCCGAATGGCCCTGCCGAGTGTCACATCGTCGAGGCTACGGCGCGATCCAGACGGCGCAGCACGGCGTCGGTGTCGCCGTCGTCGATGCGGAGGACCACTTCGTCGATGCCGAGTGACTCGTAATGGGCCAGCTTGCCTGCGTTGGGGATCGTGCCGAAGGGGACGCATCGCAGCGCGGCGGGGTCGCGGCCGGCGTCGGCCCAGCGGGCGCGTAGCTCGGGCAGCGTCTTGGACAATCCCGCGCCGCCGAAGGGAATCCAACCGTCGGCGTAGTCGCAGATGGCCTCGAAGAACTTCGGTCCTGCCTGGCCGCCGAGGAGAACAGGCACGTCGCGCCCGACTGGCTTCGGCCATTGCCAGCTCGGTTCGAGGCGCACGTGTTCGCCCGCGAACGACGCCTCGTCGTCGCGCCACAGCGCCTTCATCAACAGCACCCGCTCGCGCACGACCTCGCGCCGCTGGGCGTAGTCGACGCCGTGGGTCGCCATTTCTTCGCGGTTCCAGCCGTACCCCACGCCGAGGACGAACCCTCCGCCGCACAGGTTGTCGAGCGTCGCAATCTGCTTGGCGAGCGCGACCGGGTCGTGCTGCGCCACCAGAGACACACCGGTGCCGAGTGTGAGGAAGGACGTGACCGCGGCGGCGGCGCCCAGCGCCACGAACGGATCGACCAGGTGGCTGTACTCGCGGCCGAGCTCGCCACCCATGGGCGCTGGCGTAATCCGCGACGTCGGGATGTGCGTGTGCTCGGCGAGGTACAGGGAGGAGAAGCCGCGTGCCTCGACGGCGCGCGCCAACGTCACGATGTCGATCGTGTAATCCGTCACGAACGTCGTGATGCCGAGCTTCACATGACCTCCGATGTTTTCTGACGGTGCGTCAGATACTATCCAGCCGATGCTCGACTACCTCGTAAAGGGCGCCACGATCATCGATGGAACGGGCGCTCCGGGCTACCTCGGCAACGTCGGTGTGCGTGACGGATTGATCGTCGGCGTGGGCGACATCGACGAGCCCGCCGAGACCGTCTTCGACGCCGAGGGCCTCATCGTGTGCCCCGGTTTCGTCGACCCGCACACCCACTACGACGCCCAGCTGTTCTGGGATCCGTACGCCACGCCGAGCAACGTGCACGGCGTGACAACGGTCGTCGGCGGCAACTGCGGCTTCACGCTGGCGCCCATCCGCGCCGAGGACGGCGACTACATCCGCCGCATGATGGCCAAGGTCGAAGGCATGCCGCTCGAGGCGCTCGAGACGGGCGTGCCCTGGACGTGGGAGAGCTTCGGCGAGTACCTCGACGCGCTCGAAGGCAACACCGCGGTCAACGCCGGGTTCCTCGTCGGGCACTGCGGCCTGCGCCGCTACGTCATGGGCGCTGACGCCATCGGCAACGAGGCGACGCCCGAGCAACTCGCCGAGATGGAACGCGTCCTGCACGAGTCGATCGCGGCGGGCGGCCTCGGCTTCTCGACCACGCTGTCCAACACGCACTCCGACGGCGACGGCCAGCCGGTCGCGTCGCGGTGGGCGACGCCGGAGGAGCTGCTGCGGCTGTGCACCGTCACCGGCGAGCACGAGGGAACGACGCTGGAAGGGATCGTGCAGGGTTGCCTCGACCAGTTCAGTGACGATGAGATCGAACTGCTCGTCGGCATGAGCGTGGCGGCGCGCCGGCCCATCAACTGGAACGTGCTGACCGTCGACGCGCGCGTCCCCGAGCGGGTGACGCGCCAGCTCGACGCCACGACCCAGGCGCGCGCTGCCGGAGGCGAGATCGTGGCGCTCACCATGCCGGTGCTCGTCCCCATGAACATGAGCTTCGGCACGCACTGTGCGCTCTTCCTCATTCCCGGCTGGCAGGACGTGATGAACCTGCCGGTGGCCGAGAGGATGGAGAAGCTGCGCGATCCCGAAGTCCGCAAGGAACTGATCGAGAAGGGCCGCAGCAAGGAAGCGGGCGTGTTCAAGCGCCTCACCTACTTCGGCAAGTACGTCATCGGCGACACCTACTCGCCGCTGAACGACGGGCTGAAGGGTCGCATCGTCGAGGACGTCGCGGCCGAGCGCGGTGGCGATCCCTTCGACGTGCTCGCCGAGATCGTGTGCAACGACGAACTGCGCACGGTGCTGTGGCCGATGCCACCCGACAACGATCCCGACACGTGGGCGTTGCGCCAGCAGGTGTGGGAGGACGACCGGGCGATGCTCGGCGGGTCCGACGCCGGCGCGCATCTCGATCGCATGTGCGGCGCGCCGTACACGACTCGCTTTGTCGGCGACATGCTGCGCGGCCGCAAGCTCGTGCCCGTCGAGAAGGCGATCCAGATGATCACCGACGCGCCGGCGCGTCTGTTCGGCCTCAAGGGTCGCGGCCGGATCGAAGTCGGCAACCACGCCGACCTCGTGGTGTTCGATCCCGCCACCATCGACTCCGAGCACGCCACCCTCGTCGCCGACCTGCCGGGCGAGGCCAAGCGCCTGACGGCCGACTCGATCGGCGTAGTGCGGGTGCTCGTCAACGGCGTCGAGACCGTCGCCGACGGCAAGGCCACCGGCGCCACACCTGGCTCGATCCTGCGATCGGGGCGTGACACCGAAACCGTCCTCACGGGAGCGGCGACATGATCGAAGCGACCAACCTCGTCGACCTCATCACCCAGCGGGCGGCAGCGACGCCCGACGCCGTGATGCTCATCGATCAGGACGAGCGCACGATGACTTTCGCCGAGTACGCCGAGGCAGTCGAGCGCGCCGCCGCCGGGCTGGCCGCGCACGGCGTCGGCCAGGGCGACGTCGTGTCATGGCAGCTGCCGACGTGGATCGAGTCGTTCGTGCTCGTCGGCGCGCTGGCCCGGCTCGGCGCGGTGCAGAACCCGATCCTGCCGATCTACCGCAAGCGCGAGGTCGCCTTCGTGTGCCAGCAGGCGAAGGCGCAAGCTGCTCATCGTGCCGAGCGAGTGGCGCGGCTTCGACTTTCTCGCCATGGCGAACGAAGTCGCAGGCGAGGTCGCCAACCTCGACGTCCTCACCGCCGACAAGGAACTGCCCGGCGGCGATCCGTCGTTGCTCCTGCCGCTGACGCCGAGCGAAGACGATCCCGTCCGCTGGCTCTTCTACACGTCGGGCACGACGGCTGACCCGAAGGGCGCCCAGCACACCGACGCCACGATCATGGCCACCGCCATCGCCATGGACGAGTGCATCGCCCTGACCGCGGAGGATCAGAGCGGGCTGGTGTTTCCCTTCACGCACATCGGCGGGATCACCTGGTTGTTCTCGACGCTGCTCGAAGGCTGCCGCACGATCCTCGTCGAGGCGTTCGATCCCGTGGCCACGCCGCCGGTGCTGGCGCGCGAAGGCGTCACGCTCGCCGGCTCGGGCACCACGTTTCACATGGCGTACCTCGCGGCCCAGCGCGCGCAGCCCGACACGCCGCTGTTCCCGAACGTGCGGGCCTTCCCTGGCGGCGGCGCCCCCAAGCCGCCGCAGCTGCACTACGACCTCAAGGACGAACTCGGCGGCGTCGGCATCGTGTCGGGCTACGGGCTGACCGAGGCGCCGATCATCGCCATGGCGCATGTCACCGACAGCGACGAGGTGCTCGCCGCAGACCGAAGGCCGCGCCACCCGCGGCGTGCAGCTACGCGCCGTCACGCTCGACGGCAAGGTCGCCGGCATCGGCGAAGAGGGCGAGATCCGCGCCAAGGCGCCGCAGCTGATGAAGGGCTATCTCGACCCGTCGCTCGACGCCGACGCCTTCGACGAGGACGGCTGGTTCCGCACCGGCGACCTCGGCGTGATCGACGCCGACGGCAACGTGCGGATCACCGGTCGGCTCAAGGACATCATCATCCGCAAGGGCGAGAACATCAGCGCCAAGGAAGTCGAAGACCTGCTGTTCACCCACGACAAGGTCGCCGACGTCGCCGTGATCGGCCTGCCCGATCCGTCGGCCGGCGAGATCGCGTGCGCGGTCGTCGTGCCCGCGCCGCCGGTGACCAGATCGGGTTCGAAGGAGATCGCCGACTTCCTCACCGGCAACGGCCTGATGATCCAGAAGGTGCCCGAGCGCGTCGAGTACGTCGACGCGTTGCCGCGCAACCCGACGGGCAAAGTGCTCAAGCACGAGCTGCGTTCGCGGTTCGCGTGACGATCGCGGCACTGTTGGCGGCGCGCGCCGGCGACGACCACATCGGACTGCGTGCGGGCGATGATTCGTGGACATGGGACGAGGTCGTGCGTGAGAGCACGACCCGAGCGGCACTCTTCGAGAGGCTGCGCTTGGAGGGGCCTCCGCACGTCGGAGTCCTGCTCGACAACGTGCCGGAGTTCCTGTTCTGGATCGGTGGCGCGGCACTGGCGGGCGCGGTGATCGTCGGCATCAACCCGACGCGCCGCGGTGACGAGCTGGCCAACGACATTCGCCACACCGACTGTCAGCTCATCGTCACCGACAGCGCGGGCGCCGCGATGCTCGAAGGTTTGGACCTGGGAGTCCGCATCCTGGACATCGGTTCGACCGAGTACAAGCAACTGGTTCTGGATTCGAGCGGAAAGCGCGCGGATTCAGAACCAGTTGCGGAAGAGGCGCTGTTCTTGCTGCTGTTCACGTCGGGGACGACCGGCGCGCCCAAGGCGGTGCGGTGCACGCAGGGCCGGCTGGCGTCGATCGCCCAGCGCGTCGAGGACCAGTACGGCCTCAACCGCGACGACGTTTGCTACGCGGTGATGCCGCTGTTCCACGGCAACGCGCTCATGGCGCTATGGGCGCCGGCGCTGCGGACCGGTGCCACCGTCGCCCTCGCGCCGAAGTTTTCCGCCAGCGGGTTCCTGGCCGACGTGCGGCGCTACAACGCGACGTACTTCACCTACGTCGGCAAGGCGCTCACCTACGTCCTCGGCACGCCCGAGCAGCCCGACGACGCCGACAACCCGCTGGAACGCGGCTTCGGCAACGAGGCGTCCGACGTCGACATCGAGCGCTTTCAGTCCCGGTTCGGTTGCCGGATCATCGAGGGCTACGGGTCGAGCGAAGGCGGCGCCGTCATCCTGCGCGTGCCCGACATGCCCGCCGGTTCGCTGGGCGTGGGCATGACGCCGAGCGTGATGGTGGTCGATCCCGAAACGATGCAGGAGTGCCCGCCCGCCGAGTTCGACGCCGGCGGTCGCCTCCTCAACGCCGAAGCGGCGACCGGCGAGATCGTCAATACCGAAGGCCTCGAATCGCTTCGAGGGCTACTACCGCAACGACGACGCCTACGCCCAGCGCTCGCGCAACGGTTGGTACTGGAGCGGCGACCTCGCCTACCGCGACGACGAAGGGGTTCTTCTGGTTCGCCGGTCGCAGCGCCGACTGGCTGCGCGTCGACGGGGAGAACTTCGCCGCCGCGCCCGTCGAGCGCATCCTGGCGCGCCTCGACGGCGTGACGGCGGCGGCGGTGTACGCCGTGCCCGATCCGTTGAGCGGCGACCAGGTGATGGCGGCGATCGAGATGGCATCGGGCGCGACGTTCGACGCGACCGCGTTCGCGCCGTTCCTCGCCGCCCAACCCGATCTCGGCACGAAGTGGGCGCCGCGGTTCGTGCGCGTCGTGGCGCACATGCCGCTGACCGACACCAACAAGATCGTGAAGACGCGCCTGCGCGCCGAAGGCTGGATCACCGACGACGACGTGTTCTGGCGCGCCGAACGCGGCAACCCGAACTTCACCCTCATGACCGACGCCGACCGCGCCGCCCTGCACGCCGAGTTCGACGCGCACGGCCGCGCCAACCTCGTCCCCAATCCTTAGGAGTTACCGATGGCCATGTTCGTGATGCGATTCGACATGCGTCGCCCGGCGATCTCGCCGGCGTCGCCGTCGGAGCTGTACGCCGCCGCGCTCGAGATGGCGAAGTGGGCCGAGCAGCACAACGTGTTGAGCGTGACGGTGTCCGAGCATCACGGCGTCGACGACGGCTACCTGTCGTCGCCGCTGGTGATGGCGGGCGCCATCGCCGGCGCGACGAACAGCATCATGATCAACATCGCCGCCGTGCTCGCGCCGCTGCACGATCCGCTGCGCCTCGCCGAGGACATCGCCGTGCTCGACCTCGCCAGCCGCGGCCGCGTGTCGATCGTGCTCGGGCTCGGCTACCGGCCGTCGGAGTACGCCATGTTCGACAAGGCGTGGAAGGGCCGCGGCAAGAACTTCGACGACATGCTCGGCGTGCTGAAGCAGGCGTGGACGGGCGAGCCCTTCGAGTACCAGGGACGCACCGTGCAGGTGACGCCGCGGCCGATGAGCCAGCCGCACCCGATGATCTTCATCGGCGGGCTCGTCGCCAAACGCCGCCAAGCGGGCGGCCAAGCACGGCCTGTCGTTCTTGCCGGCGCTCGGTGATCCGTCGCTCGAGCAGACCTATTACGAAGAGTGCGAGCGCCTCGGTGTGCAGCCGGGCATGGTGATGCTGCCGTCGGGCCCGGGTTTCGTGCACGTGGCCGAGGATCCCGACAAGGCGTGGGCCGAGCTCGGGCAGTACTTGCTGTACGAAACGTCGGTGTACGCGTCGTGGCAGCTGCCGGGCCAGACGAGCCACGTGCACTCGGAGGCCACCACCGCGGAGGAACTGCGCGCCGAGGGCATGTACAAGATCATCACGCCCGAAGAGTGCGTCACCCTCGCCAAGGAACTCGGCCCGATGGCGTCGCTGGTGCTGCACCCGCTGATCGGCGGCATGCCGCCCGAGGCGGCGTGGTCGAGCCTGGAACTGATCGCGTCGAAGGTCATGCCCAACCTGTGATCAAGCTGATCGCGTTCGTGCGCCGCAAGGAGGGCATGACGGCCGACGAGTTCCACCGCTACTGGCGCGAGGAACACGGTCCGCTGGTGGCGCGCACGAAGAGTGGTTCGTACGCGCTGCGATATGAGCAGAACCACGTTGTGCGCGCTGAAGGTGACGACGGACACGGACGGTTTCGACGGCGTGACCATCCAGTGGTTCGAGTCGGTCGAGTCGTTCTACGCGTCGGTGCGCGAGCCCGACTACGCCGAGATCGCCGCGGACACCGAGAAGTTCCTCGACATGTCGCGGCTCGAGTTCGTCCTGACCGAAGAACCCGACGTCATCTTCGACCACCTATGACCTGGCTCAGCATCCCGGCGTTCGTGCGTGACGCCGCCGCCCGTTTTGGCGACGCCGAGGCGCTGGTCGACGGCGACCGTCGCCTCAGCTGGATCGAGCTGTCCGCGGCGGTGGACCGCGCCGCCGCGGCGTGCATCGCCGCCGGGCTGCAACCGGGTGATCGCGCGGCGATCTGGGCGCCGAACGTGGGCGAGTGGATCGAGGCCGCGCTCGGCGTGCTCGCCGCCGGCGGCGTGGTCGTGCCCATCAACACGCGCTTCAAAGGCGACGAAGCGGCGTACGTGCTGAACGCCAGCCAGGCGCGGCTGCTGTTCACCATCGAAGGGTTCCTCGAGCACCGACTACCCGGCGATGCTCAAGGAGCAAGACCTGCCGCACCTCGAACGCACGGTGGTGTTCCGTTCGCCGTCGTGGGACGAGTTCCTGGCCGTCGGGTTCGGGTGACGTAGAGGTCCGCATCGCCGCGCTCGGCGCCGACGACGTGTCCGACCTCATCTTCACCTCGGGCACCACCGGCCGCCCGAAGGGCGTCATCACCACGCACGGTCAGACGCTGCGGGTGTTCGAAGCAGTGGGCGTCGATCGTCGGGCTGACCGAAGGCGACCGCTACCTGATCGTCAACCCGTTCTTCCACACGTTCGGCTTCAAGGCCGGCTTCCTGGCCTGCCTCATCAAGGGCGCGGTGATCGTGCCGCATCCCGTGTTCGACGTGCCGACGGTGCTCGCCCGCGTCGCCGAGGAACGCATCACGATGCTCCCCGGTCCGCCGACGCTGCACCAGTCGATCCTCGATCACCCCGATCGCGACAAGTTCGACCTGTCGTCGCTGCGCTTGTGCGTGACGGGCGCGGCCGCGATCCCCGTCGAGATGATCGTGCGCATGCGCAACGAGTTGACCTACGAGACGATCGTGACGGGTTACGGGCTGACCGAGTCGACCGGCGTGGTCTCCATGTGCCGGCCGGAGGACGACGCCGAGACGATCGCGACCACGTCGGGCCGCGCCATCCCCGACACCGAGGTGCGCATCGCCGAATCCGGCGAGATCCTTGTGCGCGGTTACAACGTGATGCGCGGTTACTTCGAGAACCCCGAGGCGACCGCTGAGGCGATCGACGCCGACGGTTGGTTGCACACCGGCGACATCGGCACGATGGACGACCGCGGCTACCTCAAGATCACGGACCGTCTGAAGGACATGTTCATCGTCGGCGGGTTCAATGCCTATCCGGCGGAGATCGAGAACACGCTCTTGGGCCATCCGCAGATCGCGCAGGCCGCGGTGGTGGGCGCGCCCGATGCGCGCCTGGGCGAAGTCGGTGTTGCGTTCGTCGTGCCGCGCGCCAACGAGTCGCCCGAACCCGACGCAGTTATCGCGTGGGCCCGCGAACGGATGGCGAACTACAAGGTCCCGCGGCGCGTGATCGTCGTGGACGCGTTGCCGCTGAACGCCAGTGGCAAAGTCCTCAAGTACGAACTTCGAATGGAGGCCGCTCATGGCCGGTAACGAGACCGACGAGATCCGCCTGGGGTCAATGCTCTACACGCTCGTGGAGCCGCGCCAGCGGCCACGAGGTGGAATACAACCGCTGGTACGAGCGCGACCATTTCTACGCCGGCTGCATGATCGGTCCGTACCAGTTCGCCGGCCAGCGCTTCGTGGCGACTCGTCCGTACAAGGACCTGCGGTATCCGATCGAGTCGCCGATCACGCCCGACCCGCTCACCGGTTCCTACGTGGCGATCTACTGGGTGCTCGAAGGTCACCACGGCGCGTGGAACCGCTGGGCCGTCGACCAGGTCAACAAGCTGCACGCCAACGGCCGCATGTTCACCGAGCGCGACCACATCCACACGTCGCTCTACAACTTCGAGTGGTCGCAGAGCCGCGACGAGAACGGCGTGCCGATCGAGCTCGCCTTCGACCACCGCTTCGGCGGCATCGTGACGATCATCGGTGAACTCGCCGATGGCGTGGAGCACGCCGAGATCGACGCCTGGTACCGCGACACGCGCCTGCCGCAGCTGATGAGTGGCTCGGCCGTCGCATTGGGCGGACGGTTCTCGCCCATCCCGTTGCTGGTCGACGCGCCGGGCGACGTGCCGCGCCAGGAAGGCGTCGACCGCCGCTTCATGTTCCTGTACTTCACCGACGGCGACCCCGCCGACGCGTGGTCCGGCTTCGCCGAGGAAGGCGACGCCCTCAAAGCGAGCGGGCTGGGAACATTGCTGTGGGCGTCGCCGTTCATCCCGACGATTGTCGGCACCGACACCTACACCGATCAGCTCTGGTGACCCTGTTGCGTGGACCCCTCGCGTTTCAAGCACGGTTTGACGTGTGATCGAGCCTGTCGGAAGGTCAACTCACACATCAAACCGTGCTCGAAAGTTCGGCCGGGCGGCGTGACCGACGCGCATGTTGTCTTCGTCTGCACAGGCAACGCCGCTCGCAGCGTCATGGCGGGCGCGGTGCTGTCGCACATGGGCTGGGCCAAGGTCGTGACCGCGGGCACCATGGTGATCGAGGGCCTCCCGATGAGTTGGCGCACGAAGCACGCGTTGGACGAACTCGGCGTGTCGGCGCCGGCGCACCGCAGCCGGCAGCTGAGCGACAAGGACGCCCGCGACTCGGACCTGATCGTGTGCTTCGAGACTTTCCACATCGAATACGTCCGCCGCACGCACCCCGAAGCCGCGCACAAAACCGCCACGATCCGGCGCCTCGTGCGCGACCTGCCGGGCACGACCGGGACTTTGACCGAACGGATCGCATCACTCGGACTGGCCGACGTGACGCTCGAAGAGTGGGAGAACGTCGAGGACCCAGCCGGCGGCGAGCTCGACGTCGTCGTCGCCTGCGCCAAGGAGGTCGCGGCTCTGGTCGACGAACTGGCGGCGCTGCTTACCTGATCTGCCCAGTCCCGCGGAGCGCTGGCGTGACGCTGATCAGTCAGTTGGATGAGTTCGCCGAACATCGTTCATCGCGCGTGGAGGCTTATCGCGCGCGTCCCGCGTTGGGTTGGTCAGCCCTTCGAACCTGAGGAGCACGGAATCCGAGCCGAGTCGCTTGGATGGAAGACGAGGTGGGGCCGCTGATCTGACGCACCGTCAGATTCAGAAGTAGCTTCTCGCCCCGATGAACCTGCGCGATTCCGAAACCGACGCCGCGTTCCGCGCCGAGCTGCGCGACTGGTTGGCGAGCGTCTTGCCGTCCGTTGGTCCGGAACCCGAGGACGACGAGGACTGGCAAGGCCGGCGCGAGTACGACACCGCGTGGCAGCGCATGCTGTTCGACGCCGGGTACGCCGGAATCGCCTGGTCCAAGGACGTCGGCGGTCGCGGGGCGACCCCGAGCGAGCAGCTGATCTTTCTGGAGGAGACCGAGAAGGCGGGCGCGCCCTACGTCGGCGTGAACTTCGTCGGCCTGCTGCACGCCGGGCCGACGCTGTACGCCGAAGCGTCGCCCGAGCAGAAGGCGGCGCACCTGCCGCGCATCCTGCGCGGCGACGAGATCTGGTGCCAGGGCTTCTCCGAGCCGTCGGCCGGGTCGGACCTCGCGTCGTTGCGCACGCGGGCCGAGCGCGACGGCGACGAGTACGTCATCAACGGCCAGAAGATCTGGACGTCGCACGCCCAGGTGGCGGACTACTGCGAGATGCTTGTGCGCACCGATCCCAACGTCGACAAGCACGGGGGGATCAGCTGGCTGATCGTGCCGATGGACACGCCGGGCATCGACGTCCGACCCCTGCGCACCATCCGCGGGTCGAGCGAGTTCAGCGAAGTGTTCCTCGACGACGTACGCGTTCCGGTCGCCAACCGCGTCGGCGAGGAGAACGACGGGTGGCGCGTCGCCATGGTGACCTTCAGCTTCGAGCGCGGCACCGCGTTCGTGAGCGAGCTGCTGCAGTCGATGCAGCTCGTGCGCGACCTCGGCGAAGTGGCCAAGAAGGATCCGAAGTTCCTCCGCGAGATCGGTCACCTCATGGCCGACCTCGACGCGCTGTGGGCGCTGACCAAGCGCAACGTCAGCCAGGCGGCGCGCACGGGCGTGCCGGGTGTCGGCGGGTCGGTGTTCAAGCTGCACTACTCCGAGACGCGTCACCGCCTCGGGGAGTTGGCCATGCGTGTGTTGGAGCGTGACGGTCTGTCGATGGACAACAAGCACGTCGAAGGTCAGATCCACGCCATGTCGATCACGATCGCCGCCGGCACGTCGCAGATCCAACGGAACATCGTGGCCGAGCGCGTTCTCGGATTGCCGAAGGAACGCTGATGGACTTCGAACTAACTCCCGACCAGGTCGACCTGCAAGACGGCGTCCGCAAGCTGCTTGAAGGCCGCTTCCCGATGGAGACGGTGCGCGGCCTCGAAGCGAGCGACGGAGTCGACCGCGCCCTGTGGCAAGAGCTGGCGGACGCCGGCGTGTTCACGCTGCGCGTGCCCGAAGACGCCGGAGGCGTCGGCCTCGGGACCGCCGAGTCGGCGCTGGTGTTCGAGGAGTTGGGCCGGGCGTGCGTGCCGGGTCCGCTGGTGGCCAGCGAGATCGGCGCGTCGAACGAAGTGGTCGGGATTGTCGAGCGCGGCGCCGGTCCAGTCTTCATCGAGTATTTCGGCGTGCTCGATCGGCTGCTGGTGGTGAGCGACGGCGAGGTGGCCGAGATCGACCCGTCGTCGGTCACCGCGGAACGCATCGCTCATCCCGTCGACCCGCTTACGCCGGTGTGGCTGGCGCAACGCCTGCCCATTGGCGATCAGGTGGGCGACGCCGCGCTGGCGGGCAACATTCGCGCCAACGGTGCGCTACTCACCGCGGCGCTCCAGCTGGGTCTGTCCGAGGCCGTGCTTGACGCGTCGGTGGCCTATGCGAAAGAGCGGCAGCAGTTCGGCAAGCCGATCGGCACCTTTCAAGCGGTCAAGCACTTGCTGGCCGACATGCTCGTGCGCACCGAAGTCGCCCGCGCCGCCGTCTACGCCGCCGCCGTCACGCTCGACGACCCGTCAGTCGGCGACGTCGCCCGCGCCATCGCCGCGGCGAAGATCACCGCCAGCGAGGCAGCGATCAAGAATGGCAAGTCGGCCATCCAAGTCCACGGCGGGATGGGCTTCACCTGGGAAGTCGACGCCCACCTCTACCTCAAGCGCGCCTGGGTCCTCGACACCGCCTTCGGCACCCCCGACGCCCACAGCGAGTTCCTCGCGTTCACTCTCTGACTTCTTGTGTCGTTTGCCCGCGGTCTTCGCGGGTGAACGACACAAGAAGTGCGTTAGAGAACCAGCTCGGCCATTGTTCGTAGCAACTCGGGCGAGCCGTTGACGAGCATGGTGGTGACCATGGAGGCCTTCCACTGTTCGAGGTCGTCGCGGATCTTGGCGACGGGGCCGATCAGGCAGATCTCCTCGACCATCGACGTGGGCACCGCCGCGATGGCGTCGGCTTGGTGGCCGTCGAGGTAGAGGTCCTGGATCTTGTGGGCCTCGCCCTCGTAGCCCATGCGGCAGAACACGTCGAAGTGGAAGTTCATCTCCCGGGCGCCCATGCCGCCGACGTACAAGGCGATCATCGGGCGCAGCGCGTCGGCCGCGACCTCGACCTCGTCGTTGATCGACACGGTGACCATCGGGTTGACCTCGTAGCCGTCGGGCATGCCGCCGTCGCGACGAGCGAACCCCGCGGCCAGCGAGTCGCGGTACATCTGGTCGTGGCGCGGCGAGAAGAAGATCGGGAACCAGCCGTCGGCGATCTCGGCCGCCAGCGCGACGTTCTTCGGGCCTTCGGCGCCGAGGATGATCGGGATGTCGGCGCGCAACGGGTGCACGATCGACTTGAGCGGCTTGCCCAGCCCGAGCCCGCCCGGATGGGGGAGCGGGTAGTGCGGCCCGTCGTTGGTGACGGGTCCCTCGCGCGCCAGCACTTTGTGAATGACGTCGATGTACTCGCGGGTGCGGGCCAGCGGCTTCTCGAACGACGCGCCGTACCAACCCTCCACCACCTGCGGCCCCGACACGCCGAGACCGAGCACGAACCGGCCACCCGAGAGGTGGTCGAGCGTCTGCGCGGCCATGGCCATCGCCGTCGGCGAGCGCGCTGACAGCTGCGCCAGGTTGGTGCCCGAGGCGGATCGTCGATGTCGCCGCGCCCCACCACGCCAGCGGGGTGAGGGCGTCGGAACCGTACGACTCGGCCACCCACACCGAGTCGAAGCCGAGGCGCTCGGCCTCGAGGATGGTGTCGGTCGGATTGGCCGGGGGGCCCGCTCCCCAGTAGCCCATGTGCAAGCCGAGCTTCACGTGTCAGACTGTAACGCGTTCCAGTTTTCCGAGAGGCTGCCCGTGCACATCGGCTACACCGAAGAGCAAGAGAAGCTGCGCCAAGAGTTGCGCACCTATTACCGCGAGCTGCTCACGCCCGAGGTCGAAGCCGAGCTCGGCCACGAGCACGGCGTCGGTCCGACCACGCGCCGCATCTTCAAGCAGATGGCGGCCGACGGCTGGGTCGGCATCGGCTGGCCCAAGGAGTACGGCGGCCAGGGCCGCAGCCAGCTCGAGCAGTTCGTGTTCTTCGACGAGTCGATGCGCTGCGGCGCGCCAGTCCCCATGCTCACCATCAACACCGTCGGTCCGACGATCATGCAGTTCGGGACCGACGAGCAGAAGAACGACTACCTGCCGCGCATCCTCAAGGGCGAGATCATGTTCTGCGTCGGCTACAGCGAACCCGGCGCCGGCACCGACCTCGCGTCGCTGCAGACCCGCGCCGTGCGCGACGGCGACGAGTACGTCATCAACGGCCAGAAGATCTTCACGCAGCCTGTCGACGCGACGCCGACTACGTGTGGCTCGCGGCGCGCACCAATCCCGACGTCAAGAAGCACAAGGGCATCTCGATCATCATCGTGCCGACGCGAAACGCCCGGCTTCTCGTTCCAACCGATGCACCTGCTGAGCGAACACGACATCAACCAGACGTACTACGACGACGTGCGTGTCCCCGTCAGCAACTGCGTCGGCGGCGAGAACAACGGTTGGAGCCTCATCACCAACCAGCTCAACCACGAGCGGGTCACGTTGTGCTCGACGGGCATCCCCGAGTCGATGTTCAGCGAGGTGCGCCAGTACGCGCAGCAGACCAAGCTGGCCAACGGCCAGCGCGTGATCGACCAGGAGTGGGTGCAGATGAACCTGGCCAGGGTCTACGCCCGCCTCGAGTTCCTCAAGCTCATCAACTGGAAGGTGGCGTGGAGCGCCAGCACCGGCGCGGGGCTCAACGTCGCCGACGCGTCGACCATCAAGGTGTTCGGCACCGAGTTCTACCTCGAAGCGTTCCGGCTGCTGTTCGAGATCCTCGGCGAGGCGAGCTACCTCGTGAAGGACTCGCCGGAGGCCGTGCTCAAGGCCCGCCTCGAGCGGTACTACCGCAGCCTGCTGATCCTCACCTTCGGCGGCGGCGTCAACGAGGTCCAGCGCGATCTCATCGCCATGTTCGGCCTGGGCATGCCCCGGTCACTGCGTTAGGAGCCGCGATGGATTTTGGATTCAGCGAAGAACAGGACGCGGTGCGTGAACTGACCATGCAGATCCTGACCGACAAGTGCACCCACGAGCGGTTGCGCGAGCTGGAAAAGGCCGGGGAGTACTTCGACCGCGACAGCTGGGCCACGTTGGCGCAGGCCGGCTTGCTCGACGGGTTCGGCTTCATCGAGACGTGTCTCATGCTCGAACAAGTCGGTCGCACCTCCGCGCCGATCCCGCTGCTACCGACCCTGACAACCGCGGCGGCGCTGGCGCACTTTGGCCACACAGACCTGCTGCCGGGCGTCGCCGCCGGTGAGCGCGTGCTCACGAGCGCGCTCGTCGAAAGTCCCGACGACGGCATCAAGATCTGTGTACCCGCCGGCCTCGAGGCGACGCACGCGCTGGTCGACCAACCCGATGGGCTGTTCCTGGTCGACCTCGAGGGGCCGGGAGTGGAACGCACGCGGCTCGACACCACCTCGGGCATCCCCGAAGCGCGCATCGACTTCCGCGGCGCGGCGACAACGCAGATCGGCGGGCGCGACGCCGTCGAGTGGCTGACCGAGCGGATGACGGTCGCCTTGTGCGCCGTGATGCTCGGCTGCTGCGAGCAGGCGCTCACGATGACGGCGTCCTATGCCGGCACCCGCCAGCAGTTCGACAAGCCCATTGGTACGTTCCAAGCCGTCGGCCAACGCGCGGCGGACGCCTACATCGACACCGAAGCGATTCGCCTCACGATGTGGCAAGCGGCATGGCGGCTGTCCGAAGGCCTGCCGTCGGCCGCGGAGGTGGCGACGGCCAAGTTCTGGGCGGCGGAAGGCGGGCAGCGCGTCGTGCACGCGGCGCAGCACATCCACGGCGGCATCGGCGTCGACCGCGACTACCCGTTGCACCGCTACTTCCTGTGGGCCAAGCAACTCGAGCTCAGCCTCGGCGGCGCCACCAAGCAACTGCGCAAGCTGGGCGCCCTCCTTGCTGCGGAGCCGGTGTAGTCATGGCAGAGAACCAGCGCTCTGCCATCACCATGGACCACGACGAGATGGTCGCATTCCTCAACGCCAGCCGCACGATGACGTTGGCCACGAACGGACCGAGCGGCCACCCGCACGTGGTGGCGATGTGGTTCGCCGTCGTCGACCAGCAGATCTGGTTCGAGACGAAGATGAAGTCGCAGAAGGTCAAGAACTTGCTGCGCGACCCACGCATCACGTGCTCGATCGAAGCCGGCCTCACCTACGACCAGTTGCGCGGCGTCTCGTTCGAGGGCACGGCCGAGATCGTGCACGATCCCGACGCGCTGTGGCGCGTTGGCCTCAGCGTGTGGGAGCGGTACCAGGGCCCGTACACCGACGACCTCAAGCCGATGGTCGAGATGATGCTCAACAAGCGCGTCGCCGTGAGGGTCAACGTCGAGCGGGCCCGTAGCTGGGATCATCGCAAGATGGGAATGCCGCCGATGGAAGTGGGGGGCAGCACCGCCTGATGTCGACGACACCATGAGCACCACACCCTCGCCCGAAGTCCTCACCCGATCACAGCACGCGCGGCGCGCCCGCGTTATCGAAGCCGCCATCGAACTGGCGACCGAGGGCGGCTACGACGCCGTGCAGATGCGCGACGTCGCGGCGCGCGCCGGCGTCGCGCTCGGCACCGTGTACCGCTACTTCAGCTCGAAGGACCATCTTCTCGCCGCCGCGCTGCTGGAGTGGGCCCGCAACCTCGAAGGCAACGGCAACGCCCGGATGATGCCCGCTGGCGACACGCCGGTCGACCGCATCGTCGCCGTGATCCGCCGGATTACCCGCGCCTCGGGGCGCCAACCGGAGTTGTTCGCCGCGTTGATCACGGCGATCACGGCGCCCGACCCCGCGGTGTCGGAGTGTCAGGCGCAGGTGCAGCGCATCGTGGCGGCGGTGCTGTCGTTCCCGCTCGAAGGCGTCGACCCGGACATCCGCGAAGGAACGGTGCGCGTGCTGACGCACGTGTGGTTTGCCTCGCTGCTCGGCTGGGTCAACGGCTGGACGGCGATGGCGCAGGTGGGCGAGGAGATGGAGTTCGCCGCCCGCCTATTACTCCGTGACCAATAGGTTTCTTGTCCAAAACTAGAATCTGTTCTAGTCTCGTTTCACCGCAACGGAAGGGCGATTCATGGCAGGAGTTTGCGCAGGCCGCGTAGTAATCGTGACGGGCTCCGGCCGGGGAATCGGTCGCGGTCATGCTCTCGAATTCGCCCGTCAGGGAGCCAAGGTCGTGGTCAACGACCTCGGCGCGGAACCCGACGGCACCGGTAGTTCCGCAGGCCCTGCGGGCGAGGTGGTCGACGCCATTCGCGCCATGGGCGGAGAAGCGATCGCCAACGGCGACGACGTCAGCGACTTCGACGCCGCCGGTCGCTTAGTGCAAAGCGCCATCGACGCCTTCGGTGGGCTCGACGTGCTCGTGTGCAACGCCGGCATCCTGCGCGACCGCATGCTGGTGAGCATGTCGGAAGCCGAGTTCGACGCCGTGATCAAGGTGCACCTCAAGGGCACGTTCGCGCCGATGCACCACGCGGCCAACCACTGGCGCAATCGCGTCAAGGCCGGCGAGACCAACGACGCCCGCATCATCAACACCAGTTCGGCGGCGGGGCTGTTCGGCAACGTCGGCCAGAGCAATTACGCGGCGGCCAAGGCGGGCATCGCGGCAATGACGCGCGTGGCGTCGGCCGAGCTCGGCAACTACGGCGTCACCGCCAACGCCATCGCGCCCATCGCCCGTACGCGCATGACCGAGGGACTGTTTCCCGACGCTATGAAGACGCCGACCGACGGTTTCGACGCCATGGCGGCCGACAACGTCGCGCCGTTCGTCGTGTGGCTCGGCAGTCCTGACTCGCGCGACGTCACCGGCCAGGTATTCGAAGTCGACGGCGGCAAGATCTCCGTGGCCACCGGTTGGCAACACGGCCCCGAGATCAACCGCGGCGACCGCTGGGAGCCGGCCGACATCGGTCCGGCCGTGCGCGACTTGTTGGCCAAAGCCACACCGAACGTCCCGGTCATCGGCTCGCGGGCTTAAGTGCACCTGGAGGAGACGGCCGAGCAGCGCGCGCTCCGAGAGGAACTCCGCGCTTACTTCGCCAATCTCCTCACGCCCGAGGTACGCGCCGAACTGGCGGCGGACAAGGAAGGTGGCCCGGTCTTCCGCCGGCTCGTCAAGCAGATGGGCACCGACGGGTGGTTGGGTGTCGGCTGGCCGACACAGTTCGGCGGCCAGGGCCGGCCACCCACCGACCAGTTCATCTTCTTCGACGAAGTGCAACGCGCCGCCGCGCCCTTCCCGTTCGTGACGCTCAACACCGTGGGGCCCACGCTCATGGCCTTCGGGTCCGGTGAACAGAAGGCGACGCTGCTGCCGGGCATCCTCCGCGGCGAGATCAACTTCGCCATCGGCTACACCGAACCCGAGGCGGGCACCGACCTGGCGTCGCTGCGCACCCGCGCCGTGCGCGACGGCGACGAGTACGTCATCAACGGCAACAAGATCTTCACCAGCCAGGCCGATCAGGCCGACTACGTGTGGCTGGCGGTACGAACCGATGTCGAGGCGCCGAAGCACCGCGGCATCTCGATTCTGCTCGTGCCGACCTCGTCGCCCGGCTTCAGCGTTACGCCGATCATGACCGTCGGCGGCACGAAGACGACCGCCACGTACTACGACGACGTGCGCGTGCCCGTCAGCAACCTCGTCGGCGAGGAGAACGCCGGCTGGCGGATGATCACCACGCAGCTCAACCACGAGCGCGTCGGGCTGGCCGCGCTCGGCGGCCTGGCGCATCGCCTGTGGGACGACGTGGCCCGCTACGCCGCGGCTACCGACGCCAACGCCAATCAGAAGCTCATCGAGATTCCGTGGGTCCAGCTCGACCTGGCGCGCACGTACGCCAAGTTGGAAGCGATGCGGCTACTGAACTGGCGCATGACCGCCGCGGTCACCGACGGATCGCTCGGCCCGGGCGACGCGTCGGCGGTGAAGGTCTACGGCACCGAGACCGCGGTCGAGGTGTACCGCGTCTTGACCGGCGTGGTCGGCGCCGCCGGCTACGTCCGCCCCGGTTCGCCCGGCGCGGTACTCGCCGGTGAGCTGGAACGCGCCGGGCGGTGGGCGCAGGTCAATACGTTCGGCGGCGGCGTCAACGAAGTGCAGCGCGAGATCGTGGCGACGGCCGCGCTCGGCATGGCTCGCCAGGCTCGCGGCGCATGAGTGACTTCGTGGAGCGCTTGAAAGGCTTTGAAGGCCGCGTGGTCGGCGAGCCCTTCGTGGCGCTCGACGAGGTGAACGCCGCCATGATCCGCCACTGGTGCGACGCCATCGGCGACCACAACCCGATCTACCTCGACGACGAGGCGGCGCGCGCCGCCGGCCATCCCGGCATCGTCGCCCCGCCCACGATGCTGCAAGCCTGGACGATGAAGGGTGTCAGCGGAGGTCGACTCGCCAACCTGCGCGGCGAGTTGCTCGACCTGCTCGACAGCGCGGGCTTCACGTCCGCCGTGGCGACCAACACCGAGCAGGAGTACCTGCGCTACCTGGTGGTCGGCGATCGCGTCAGCTCCACCATGACGATCGAGTCTGTGTCGGAGGAGAAGACCACCGCCCTGGGCGCGGGCCACTTCTTCACCACATTGGAGGAGTACCGCGACGCGGCTGGGGAGCTGGTTGGCATTTGCCGGTTCCGGATTCTCAAGTTCGCGCCGCACGACAAGCCGGCCGTGCGCCCGCTGCGACCCCGGCCTTCGATCACGCATGACAACGCCTTCTTCTTCGAAGGCGCCAAGCACGGGCACCTGCACATCCAGCGCTGCGTCGGCTGCCGTGATCTTCGCCACCCGCCAGGGCCGATGTGCCCGAAGTGTCACTCGCTCGAGTGGGACACGATCGTCGCCAGCGGCCGCGGCACTGTGTACAGCTACGTCGTCAATCACTACCCGGAGGTGCCGGCGTTCGACTACCCACTGCTGGTCGCGGTGATCGAACTCGAAGAGGGCGTGCGGCTGGTGTCGAATCTCATCGACGTGGATCCAGCCGACGTCACCATCGGTATGCCCGTCGAGTGCGAGATGGTCGAGTTCGACGAAGACCTGACGCTGCCGCAGTTTCGTCCGAGGGTCGCGTAATGGACTTCACCGTCAGCGACGACCAGCTCGCCGTGCGCGACCTCGCGCAGCAGATCTTCATGGGCGGGGGCACGTGGCGCGACCTCGCCGACGCCGACTTGCTTGGTTTGTGCGTGCCCAAGGCGCACGGCGGGAGTGGTCACGGCATGGTCGAGTTGTGTCTCATGCTCGTCGAACAGGGCCGGACGTTGGCCGACGTGCCACTGCTCGAGACGATCGGCCTCGGCGCCATGCCGCTCGCGCGGTTCGGGACCGAGCTGCAGCAGAAGGAGTGGCTGCCGGGTGTGATCAGCGGCGACGTGGTCTTGACGACTGCCTTCGAGTCGATCGCGGTTCCCGCCGGCAATATCGCCGACCGCGTGCTGTGTGTGCAGCCCGATGGCGTCTTCCTCGCTGATCCGATCCGCGAGAAGGTCGAAACGACCGACCAGCGCGACGCCGCCAATGTGACGTTCAACGGGGGTGAGGAACTTCCCAGTGCCGATGTGACATGGATGCTGCAGCGCGCCCACGTGGCCCTCGCCGCGCTCCAACTGGGCGTCGCCCAGGAAGCGCTGCGCATCACGGCGGAGTACGTCTCGAACCGCGAGCAGTTCGGCAAGCCGCTCTCGACGTTCCAGGGCGTCTCGCTCCGCGCCGCCGACGCGTACATCGATACCAGCGCGATGGAAGTCACGCTGTGGCAGGCGGCGTGGCGACTCGATGCCGGAGTCGACGCCACCAAGGAAGTGGCCATCGCCAAGTGGTGGGCCGCCGAGGGCGGCGAACGCGTCGTGTACGCCACGCAGCACCTCCACGGCGGCATGGGGGCGGATGTCGACTACCCGATTCACCGCTACTTCCTGTGGGGCAAGCAGATCGCCGGCGCCCTCGGCGGGGCCAGCGCCCAACTGGCGCGCCTGGGCGCTCGGATCGCCGAGGAGTACCGATGATGAAGGTTCAGGTTGGTGACACGCTGCCGCCGCTCGACGTGCCTCTCACGCGCACGCTGATCGTCGCCACGGCCATCGCGTCGCGCGATTACCAGGACGTGCACCACGACACGGAGCTGGCCCGCGAACGCGGCTCGAAAGACATCTTCATGAACATCCACACCACCAACGGATTCGTGGGCCGCCTCGTCACGGACTGGGCGGGACCGAGCGCCTTCATCAACCGCGTGGCGGTGCGTCTCGGCGCACCGAACTATCCGGGCGACACCATGCACCTCACCGGACACGTCGAGCGCGGTGGAGGGCAACGTCGTCACCGTTGACGTGCGCGGTGCCAACGACCTCGGCGACCACGTCACGGGCACCGTCACGGTGACGCTGCGATGACGAGCATCGCCGGTACGACGGCCATCGCCGGCATCGGCGCCACGGAGTTCTCGAAGGACTCCGGCCGCAGCGAACTGCGCCTCGCGGTTGAAGCGGTGAAGGCGGCGCTGGACGACGCCGGCATCGCGCCGAGCGAGGTCGACGGCATGGTCACGTTCACCATGGACAACAACCCCGAGATCGAAGTGGCGCGCAACCTCGGCATGAACGACCTCAAGCTGTTCAGCCGCATCCACTACGGCGGAGGGGCGGGCGCGGCGACGGTGCTGCAGGCAGCGATGGCGGTGGCCACCGGCGTGGCCGACGTGGTCGTGTGTTACCGCGCCTTCAACGAGCGCTCCGGTCGCCGCTTCGGTGCCGGAGTGCAGGACCGGCCACCGGCGGCGAACACGGAAACGGCGCACTACTCGTGGTACTCGCCGTACGGCCTCGTCACGCCCGCGCAATGGGTGGCGATGTTCGCCCGTCGCTACATGCACACCTTCGGCGCGACGACCGAGGACTTCGGTCGCGTCGCCGTGGCCGACCGCTTCCACGCCTCGACCAATCCGGCCGCCTGGTTCTACGGCAAACCGATCACGCTCGAGGACCACCAGCAGTCACGCTGGATCTCCGAGCCGCTGCGCTCTGCTCGACTGCTGCCAGGAGAGCGACGGCGCGCAGGCCCTCGTCATCACCAGCGTCGAGCGGGCGCGTGACTGCCCGCAGCCGCCGGCGGTGATCGCCGCCGCCGCCCAAGGCGCGTCGAAGGGTCAGCAGATGATGACGAGCTATTACGACGACGACATGGCCGGCCTGCCCGAGATGGGCGTGGTGGCGCGACAGCTGTGGGAGTCCTCGGGGCTCAGCCCAGCTGACATTCAGACGGCGGTGCTCTACGACCACTTCACGCCGTTCGTGCTGTGCCAGCTCGAAGAGTTCGGCTTCTGCGGGCGCGGCGAGGCGAAGGACTTCATCGTCGACGCCGGCATCCAGCTGGGCGGCCGCCTGCCCATCAACACCAACGGCGGGCAGCTCGGCGAGGCGTATATCCACGGCATGAACGGCATCGCCGAGGGCGTGCGCCAAGTGCGCGGCACCAGCGTTAACCAGGTGCCAGGCGCGCAACACGTGCTGGTCACCGCGGGAACCGGGGTTCCAACCAGCGGGCTCATCCTGGGACGCGCGTGAAGCCTGCGTGTGACGTGCGTCACACTTTCTGACGGTGCGTTAGATTTCGACAACCACGAGGCCGGGGGGGCCGTGACAACTACGAAGCTCCGATGTGCAGCGCTGCTAGTCGCTCTGGCCCTGGTGGCCAGCGGGTGCGGCGCGCGCCTAACCGAACAACAAGTGACGGCGGTGAAGGCTGGCCAGGCCACGAATGGCTCCAGCGGGTTCCCGACCGACGACACCACGCCCGACGACGGCGGCACGGCCACCGACGACACGACACCGGGCAGTAGTGGCGGCACCGGCGGCGGCTCGTCGGGCGGCGGTTCGACGCGCACGACGCTGGCGGGCAGCGGTCCGGTGGCGGCCGGCGTGAATCCGCACGTCGCTCCTGCCGGCGGCAACGGCGGCGCCACCGACGTCGGCGTGACCGCGACCTCGATCACGCTCGGCAACGTCGCCACGCTCACGGGCCCAGTGCCCGGCCTGTTCGCCGGCGCGACGGTCGGCGCCCAAGCCGTGGTCGCCTACGAGAACTCGCTCGGCGGTCTGTGGGGACGCAAGTTCAAGCTCGACGCTCGCGACGACCAGTTCGACAGCGGGCAGCACCGCTCGCAGACCGGCGACCTCATTACCAAGTCGCTGGCGATGCTCGGGACCGTTCTCGCTCTACGACGACGCCGCCGCCGCGCAGATGAAGGCGGCGAACATTCCCGACGTCGGCCATTCGCTCGGCTTCGAACGCCTGAAGATCCCCAACAACTTCTCGATTCAACCGTCGGTGCCTGGCGGCCCAACCTCGTATTTCAACTACTTCAAGCAACGCAACCCCAACGGCATCAAGGCCGTCGGCAGCATCTACTCCGACATCCCGTCCGCGGTGGCGTTGCAGCAAGGCTTTGTGAAGGCGGCCGAGTCCGTCGGCTACAAGTTCATCTACCAACGCGCCATCGGCGCGACCGAGACCGACTTCACCTCCGACGTCGTGCGCATGCGCGACAGCGGCGTGAAGATTGGTGTTCCTCATTTCGATCGACGACAAGAGCATCGCCCGCTTCGCCAAGGCCATGAAGTCCCAAGGCTTCAAGCCCGACGCGTTGATCGTCGGCGCTTCGGGCTACGACGCCGACGTGCCCGCGCTGGCGTCTGAAGCCATCGAGGGCATGTTCGTCGTAACCAGCACCTCGTTGTACGGCGGCGAAGACTCGGCGGCGATCGAGGAGGTCGCGCTGTTCAACAGGTGGATCCAGAAGGTCAAGCCCGGCTACAAACCCGACATCTTCGCGGCGTACTCGTGGGCCTCGGGCCGCCTGCTGTTCCAAGCGATGGAAAACATCGGTCCTAAACCGACCCGCGCCGCCATCAACGACGCCATCCGCAAGATCGGGGCCTACGACGCCAATGGACTGTTCGCGGCGTCGAACCCCGGGGCCAAGCTACCCGGCGCCCTGCTTCATCCTCGCCAAGGTGACAGGCGGCAAGTACGTGCGCTTCGACTCGCCGAAGTCGGGTTTCCGCTGTAGCGACGGACCCTGGTTCACTCCGTGACCGCGTTCCTGGCGTACAGCGTCATCGGCATCGCCACCGGTTGCATCTACGCGCTGACAGCCAGCGGTCTCGTGGTGACGTACACGACGTCAGGCATCTTCAACTTCGCCCACGGCGCCATCGGCATGCTGATGGCCTTCACCTACTGGCAGCTCACAGTCGAGAACGGCTGGCCGCAGTGGCTGGCGCTGATCGTCGTCCTCGGCTTGATCGCTCCCGCGCTGGGCGCGCTCATCCAGCGCGGGTTGATGAGCCGCCTCTACGGCTCGTCGATTTCCACGACGCTCGTGATCACGCTCGGACTGCTCCTCAGTTGCATCGGCGTCGCCACGATTCTGTGGGACCCGGGTGAACCGCGCTCGATGCCGGAGTTCTTCGCCGGCAACAGCGTGAAGGTGTTCAGCATCTTCGTCAGCTACCACCAGTTGACGATGATGAGCGTGGCCGTGCTCGTGGCCGTGTTCCTGCGGCTGTTCCTGTTCCGCACCCGCATCGGCACCGCCATGCGCGCCGTGGTCGACGATCCGGAGTTGGCCGCGCTCAACGGCGCCGCGCCCGAGCGCGTCGCCGCGGTGAGTTGGGCGCTCGGCGCCTCGCTCGCCGGACTCGCCGGCATCCTGCTGGCGCCGCTCGTGTCGCTCGACATCATCTTGCTGACCCTGCTCGTCATCAACGGCTACGCGGCGGCGATGGTCGGACGGCTTGCGCAGCCTGCCGCTCACCTTCGTCGGCGGCTTGGCGCTCGGACTCGCCGAGGCGCACACCATCGGCAACCTGCCGACGAACATCCTGAACATCGTCAAGCCGGCGCTGCCGATCATCTTCCTGTACGCCGTGTTGCTCCTCCTGCCGCAGGCGCGCTTGCGCGTCGGGCGCATCGTCACGCCGCGGGCGCCGCGGGTGGCGTCGATGCGCGAGTCGCTCGTCGCCGGCGCCGGGTTCCTGGCGCTCGCCGGTGTGCTGACGGCGGTGCTGTCGCCCACCGACTTGTTCACGCTCGGCCAGGGTGTTGTCTACGCGCTGATCATGCTGTCGCTGGTGCTGCTGACGGGTTACGCCGGGCAGGTGTCGTTGGCGCAGATGACCTTCGTCGGCATCGGCGCCTTCGCCATGGGCAAGTTCTTCGACGGCGGCTCGGTGCTCGGCATCGTCGCCGCGGCGGTGCTCGCCGGCATCGCCGGCGCGCTGGCGGCGTTGCCGGCCATCCGCCTACAAGGTCTGTACCTGGCGCTGAGCACGCTGGCCTTCGCGCAGGGCATGAGCGCGCTGTTCTTCAAGAATCAGAACGTCTTCGGCTACGGCGGGCGGCTCGAGGTCAAGCGGCCCGACATCCTCGGTCTCTCGTTCAAGGGCGACAAGGCGTTCTTCATGCTGATCTGCATCGCCTTCGCGGGCTGCGGCATCGGGGTGCTGGCGTTGCGGCGCGGACCGTTCGGCCGCCGACTCGTCGCCATGCGCGAAAGCCCGGCAGCATGCGCCACGCTCGGCCTCAGCCTCACCATGACCAAGCTGACCGTGTTCGCGCTCTCGTCGGCCATGGCCGGGCTCGCCGGCGCGTTCTACGGCGGGCTGCGCGGGCAGGTCGGCCTCAACGACTTCGAGATGCTGCAGAGCCTCGTGCTGCTGCTGCTCGTCTCGGTGGCCGGCATCAACACGGTGACGGGCGCGTTGATGGGCGGCGTGACGTTCGGACTCTTCCCCAAGATCCAGCGAGCGCTGCCCGACGTCAAAGCGTTGTCGTTCCTCGGTGCCGGCTTCGGCGCGATCGCGCTCGGTCGCAACCCCAACGGGTGGACGAGCGAGGTCGGTCCCAACGTGGCCAAGGCCCGCGAGGCAATCCGCGGTGTGCGCGCGCCCGGCGCCTGAAGTGGAGGTGGCCCCGAATGCTTGAGGTCGACAACATCGACGTGCGCTTCGGCGCGATCTTGGCGTTGCACGAGGTGGCTCTGACGGCGGAGGCCGGGCAGCGTCACCGGCCTCATCGGCCCCAACGGCGCCGGCAAGACGACGCTGTTCAACGTCATCACCGGCTTGCAGCAACCGACGCGCGGGCACCGTCGTCATCGACGGAAAAGACGTGACGTCGATGAAGCCGCACCACCGGGCCCGCCAGCGCGTCGCCCGCACGTTCCAGCGCCTCGAGGTGTTCGGCGCGTTGACCGCCCGCGAGAACATTCTCGTCGCCGCCGAGATCCGCAATAAGTGGGACTCGACCAACGAAGAGCCGCGGCGCGTGGCCGCCGAGATCCTCGAGCGCGTCGGCCTCACCGACGTCGCCGACCGCCCCGTCGACGCCATGCCGACGGGTATCGCCCGCCTGGTCGAGCTCGGCCGGGCGCTGGCCATCCGTCCGAAGCTGGTGCTGCTCGACGAGCCGGGTTCGGGCCTCGACCCCGAAGAGACGCACGCCCTCGGCGACTTGCTGGTGGAGCTGGCGGGCGACGGCATGGCGATTCTTCTCGTCGAGCACGACGTCGAACTGGTCATGCGCATCTGTGACGACCTGTACGTGCTGGACTTCGGCGTATTGATCGCCCACGGAACCCCCGCGCAGGTGCAGGCAGACGGCGCCGTGCAAGCCGCCTATCTCGGCGTGGACATCCCGGCATGAGACGCGGACTGCGGCTCGTCGTCGCTGGCGCGGCCGCGGCGGTGTTGAGTGTCGGCACGTTCGCCGTCGACGCCCCGTCGGCCGGCGCCGAGGGACTACTGGGCTACGACATGACGGCCGACGCCCGCGGCGCCCAGGTCTTCACCGTGGTCCCCGACTCGCAGCTGCAGCCGGAGTTGAACATCCCGCAAGCCAGCGCGGCCCAGCAGTCAGGCACCGGCTACGGGCTGGCGAGCTCGGCGTGGCCCGGGGCCATCGTCGCCAACGGCGGCACGCTGCTCGGCATCCTCATCCCCGGCTTCCCGCCCGAAGTGGCGGCGCTACTCGTGTATCCCGTGCGGGCCGAGGCACGCACGGGTCAGGACCCGCCGACCACCTCGTACGACGCACCTGGCATCATCATGCGGTCGCGCGCCGACGACACCTCGGCCGAAGCCGAAGCGCGCGCTCAGGGCGTGTCGGTATTGCCCGGCTCGTTCGGCGCCATCAAGACCACGGCCAGTACACGGGCCACGGCGAACACGGCGGTGTCCACTGCTCGCAGTGAGATCCAGAACCTCGACCTCGCCGGCGTGCTCAAGATCAGCCAGATCGTGAGCACGGCGAAGGCGACCAGCGACGGCGAGAAGGGCAGCGGCACTGCGAGCACGGTCATCACCGGTGCGACCGTGATGGGCCAAGGCGTGACCATCGACGAAACCGGCCTGCACTTCGGCGACACCAACACTCCGGTCGACGCCGTCATCCAACAGGTGGCGAAGCAGGCGTTGGACGCAGCGGGCATCAAGGTCACGCTCGGCCCGGCGACGAAGGAACTGCAGGGCGCCTCGGCGATCCTCGGCGCCAACTCACTCGTCATCACGCTCACGCAGAACGGCTTCACGGTCGGCTTCACCGTCGGCGGCGCCCGCGCCGCGTCGGTGGCGTCGTCGGAGGACGCGCTCGACGACCTGCTCGATGTGGACACCGACGTGCTCGGCGACGACTTCGGCGACGATTCGTTCACCGGCGACCTGGGGTTCGGCGATCTCGGCGGCCTGGACGATGGCGCGGTTGACCTCGGCGGCGACGGCGGCTCAAGTAACGGACCGACCGTCGACCTCACGCCGACGGCCGCCGCGGCGACCGGCCGCGGCCTGTCCCGTACGGCGATAATCCTCGGCGCCCTGGCAGCGTTCTTGGTGGGCATCGGTCTGCGGAGGCTGAACACCGCGGTGCTGGCCGACCCGAACGCGGCGATCGCCTGCAAGCTCCCGGGCTACGACGAATGACGACGCCGCCAGCCCTCGAATTGCGCGACGTCCGCGCCGCCTACGGGCGCATCGAAGTGCTGCACGGCGTGTCCATCACCGTCCCCAGCGGCAGCGTGTTCGCGCTGCTCGGCGGCAACGGCGCCGGCAAGTCCACGATCCACAAAGTCGCCAGTGGCCGGCTGGCGCCCACGAGCGGCTGCGTGCACGTGGCCGGCGTCCACATCAACGGCGCCGATCCCGACGCCATCGCCCGCGCCGGCGTCTGCACGATCCCCGAAGGCCGCGGCGTGTTCCCGAACCTGTCGGTCAACGAGAACTTGAAGATGATGACGTACCGCGGCGGGCTGCGGCTGCGCGACGTCGAGGAGCGCGCTTTCACGCGCTTCCCGCGGCTGAAGGAACGGCGGAAGCAACTCGCGGGCACCATGTCGGGTGGCGAGCAGCAGATGCTGGCCATGGCGCGGGCGCTGGTGACGGAGCCGTCTTTGTTGTTGCTCGACGAGATCTCTATCGGGCTCGCACCGATCATCGTCGGCCAGCTGTACGAGATCGTGCGGCAGATCCGCGACGAGGGCATTTCGATTCTGGTCGTCGAGCAGTTCGCGCGGACCGCGCTGAAGGTCGCCGACTACGCGGCCGTCATGGCCCACGGCGAAATCATCCACGTCGGCGAACCCAAGGACATTGAAGATGAAGTTTCCGCCGCCTACCTCGGAGGGGCCGCATGACCACCACCACATCAGACATCGCCGTTGACCTCGAGTCGTCGCGCGAGCGGCGGCTCGCACGCGCCATGTCGTCGCTGCGCACCCGCACGCAAGGCACCGACGCCGCGCGCGTGTTGTTGATCATCGGTTCGATCGCCGCGCCGCTCGGGCTGATCTTCATCTACCTCGGGTGGATGGGCGCGTCACGCACTCCGAACTTGTACGAGCAGATCCCGTATTCGATCAGCGGCGGCATGCTCGGCCTCGGCCTCGTATTTGGCGGCGGGTTCGCCTACTTCGCCTACTGGATGACGCTGCTCGTGCGCGCGACCCAGCGCGACACCGCCGAGACGCGCGCCGTGCTCGAACGCATCGAGGTCTTGCTAAGCGGCGGCGCCGAGCGCGTCGTCGGTCGTCGCCGACCTCGTGCCCGCGCAGACCTACGTCGCCACCGCCAAGGGCTCGCTGTACCACCGCCCCGACTGCGCGTCCGTCGCCGGCCGCAAAGGCGTCAAGAAAGTCGACCCGTCGAAGACATCGCTGAACCCCTGCCGTATCTGTAACCCCTAACCCTCACCGTTTGGGTGCGTGTGTTCGCCGATCTTCAGCTACGCGCACCCAAACGTGGACTTACGCGCCGAGTTGCTCCTCGCGTTGGCGTTGGGTGGAGTGCATGTCGTCCTTGTCGAACTGGGGGATGACGTACTTGCCGAAGGTTTCGACGGCTTCGACGGCGATCTCGACCGGCATCGTCGACGACAGCATGCCGAAGCTGAGTCTGGTCGGCGCCGATGTCGGCGTAGCCCTGCACCGTCTTGGCGCACTCGTCGGGCGTGCCGATCGTCGCCAAGCCGGCGGCGATCATGCCGTCCATCTGTTCGGGTGTCATGTCGGGAATCAGGTTCGGCCACTCCGGGATGCCCGGCGGCTTGGGGAACGTGTCGAGGTACCGGAACACCAAACTCGTGTGGTAGCCCGACGTCATGTTGCACGCGATGTCGCGCGCCTTTTGCCCATCCTCCAGGCACAGCATCTGGGAGGTCACCATCACGTTGTTGTTGACGTACTCGCCGACGGGCTCGGCGTTCTTGATCTCGCGCTTGTAGGTCTCGATGAGCGGGGCGAGCGAGGCGGGTGATCCCGTCGTGAAGCACAACACGCCGAGGCCCATGCGCGCCGCCTTCTCGAAGGTCGACGGGCTGCCGGCGGCGACCCACATCGGCGGGTGCGGCTTGGTGTACGGCTTGGGCAGCACGTTGCGCTCCGGCATCGAGAAGATGCTTGCCCTCGAAGGAGTACATCTCGTCGCGCCACATCTTCTTGAACTCGGGGATGACCTCGTCGAACATCTCCTTGGTCAGCTCCGGGTCGTCGATGCCGAAGCCCTTCTGTTCGGTGGACGACGAGCCGCGGCCCATGCCGAACTCGAAGCGGCCGCCGCTGAGGTGGTCGAGCATGGCGACCTTCTCGGCGACGCGCGCCGGCGGGCTGACCGGCGGCGTGATGTTGAAGATGCCGCTGCCGAGGTGGATGCGATTCGTCACACCCGAGAGGTAGGCGAGGAACGCCTCGTTGGAGGAGAGGTGGGAGTACTCGGTGAGGAAGTGGTGCTCGGTGGCCCACGTGTACTTGAAGCCCGAGCGGTCGGCCGCCTTGACCCACTCGATCTCGTCCATCAGGCGGTTGTGCTCCGCGTACTGCGGGTCGCGGTCCTTCAGAACGTTGGGCAGGTACAGGCTGTTGAAGATGCCGAATTCCATGGCGGATTCCCCTCCGGTTGCGCTGCCCAAAACTGTAACAGGTTCTATTTCAGCGCAACAGGGTTGACGGGGGTTCCAAGGCCGCCGACGAAGGGCTCGGGCGACGCGGACAGCATGAAGTCGTAAACCCCGTCCTCCGCGCAATCCGCCGAGAGCGCCTCCAGGTCGAAGTTCTGGCCCTGCAGCAGGCCCATTTCCACCAGGTGCAGCAGGTGGACGGGCAGGAGGAACTCGGGGTCGTCGCCCGGGCAGCGCCTCGAACGGGAAGGTGTCGGTGGCCACCGCGGCAACGTCGTGGTGGCGCATCCACTGCACGCTGTGGATCGACGGCCCGGGGCTCGGGTAGGCGTAGCCGTTCTTGTCGCCGGCGTGGAGTAGCTGCATCCAGCCGGTACGGAGCAGGACGATGTCGCCGGGAACGACTTCGACGCGCGCGAACTCGGCGGCGGCGTCGAGGTCGTCGCCGGTGATGCAGTAACCAGGCTCGAGGCGGTCAAGGCCCTTGGCGCGCGCGACGTCGAGTAGGACGCCGCGACTGATGAGCGTGGCGATCGTGTTGATGCCGCACTTGCTGGCGCCGCGCTCGTCGATCGACGACGTCGGGTAGCCGTTGTAAAGGCGCCCGTCGTACGTGGCGTGCACGAGCGCGTCCCAGTGCGTCGCCGCTTGCAGTCCCATCGTGACGACGTCGTCGCTCGACGCGAACCCGGTCGGGTCACCGAAGGCCGGTTCGTTGATCATGATCATCGTGCGGCTCGGGTTGACGCGTCCCTTCACGAATCCCATCTGCGGGCCGTCTTCGGACAACGGGATGGCGAGTGAGAACGCCTTGCCGGTCTTGACGCAGGCGGCGGCGCGCCGGCGGACGTCGTCGGTGACGAGGTTGATCGTCCCGAGTTCGTCGTCGTCGCCCCAGCGACCCCAGTTGTTGACCTTGGCCGCTAGTTCGCGAAACGCATCGGGTGCCGGCATGTGTTCAACCTACGGGACGCGGTCGGCGTTGAGCGCGGCGTCCATGCCGCCGTCGACGAACAGCACTGCGCCGTGCACGTTCACCGCGTCGTCGGACAGCAGGAACACGACGGCGGCGGCGACCTCGTCGGCGGTGGCGCGGCCTGGTCGCGGTGACGGCAGGAAGTCGACGGTGGGGCCGAGTTCGGGATCGTCGATGGTTCGTTGCAGCAAGGGCGACGCAAACGGGCCGGGCGCTACGGCGTTGCAGCGCACACCAATGGCGCCGAGATCGGTGACGCGGTGCCGCACGGCGCGGGCGAGCGCGCGCTTGGTGTTGCCGTAGACCATCGCCGAGTGCATGCCGGCGGCTTGGGCACGGGCGCCCTCCTCGTCGCCCGCGGCCAGCGCCGCGAGGAACGCTGGTTCCTCCGGGATCATCGCCGCTGAGTTCGAGCTGATGGCCACGATCGCCGCCGGCGCGTTCGCCGCCAGTAACGGCGTGAGCGCATCGAGCAACTCCACGGCACCGAAGTAGTTGACCGACGTCATCGCCACCGGATCACTCGGCGGGCCGAGCCCGGCAGCGGGGACGAGGCCGTAGAGCGCGCCGCCGCAAGCGTCGCTGATGGCGGCCACGGCGTGCGCCCGGCCGTCTTTGGTGGACAGGTCGGCGTCGATGTCGCTGCCGGCGAGGTCGACGCCGATGACGCGGTCACCGCCGGCGTCGAGGCGTCGCCGCACGGCCGCGCCCAGTCCCGACGCGGCTCCGGTTACGGCGATGGTTCGCATGAACAGGTCAAACTACGGCGTGCCCACCGATGGCGTCGTCCTGCACGTGGTTGCGCCGGTCGCCCCGGCGAAACCCGTCGAGGAAATGCACGACCTCGATATTCAGACGATGTACGACTCGTTGCCCCAGCTCGCTCTCATGATGCTGAAGCAGGGCCACGCTGACGGCGCGACGCGATTCGTCTTCGTGATCCCATCGATCGTCGAGATGGGCGCTGCCGGTCACGCCGCGACGTGTGCGGGCGCGGAGGCGGTCCGCGTGCTCGCGCTCAGCGCGGCGCGGCAGTGGATCGCCGACGGCGTGACCGTCAACTGCATCTCGGCGCCCTGGCCGTATGCCGAGTCGCTCGAAGACGACATCGGGCCGATCGTCGAGTTCCTCGCCAGCGAAGCCGGGGCGAACGTGAGTGGCGAAACCATTCGCATTGGCGGACCGGACCAAGGACTGTGAGCGTCGCCCTCGTCACCGGAGCGGGTCAAGGCGTCGGGCGCGGCTGCGCGCTGGCGCTTGCCGACGCCGGTCACGCGGTGGTCGTCGCGTCGCGGCGGGCCGACAACGGCGAACCCGTCGCCGAAGAGATCCGGGCGCGCGGGGGACGGGCGATCTGCGTGCCCACCGACGTGCTGCAGCGCGAGCCGATCTTCGCGGCGGTCGAGCGCGCCGTCGACGAGTTCGGCGGACTCGACGTGATGGTGCACAACGCGTTCACCGGCACCGGGCGTCCGTACCGCATCGAAGACTCGACAGACGAAGAATGGAAGCGTTCGTCGCGCTCGGCGGTGTGGGCGTCGATCTGGTGCGCGCAGGCGGCGTCACCGCACCTGGCCGCCAGTTCGTGCGGTCGGTTGATCCTGGTCAGCTCGGCGGCCGGCATCGAAGGCAGCGCGTCGTTGCCGCTGTACGCCGCGGTGAAGGCCGCGCAGCGCGGGCTGGCGAAAAGCCTCGCTCGCGAGTGGGGCGACCGCGGCGTGACCGTCAACTGCATCGCCCCGATCGCGCTGACGGGCGCCCTCGAGTCGGCGTTCGAGAAGAACCCGGAGTTGCGGCCGCGGTTGGAGGAGCGGCTGCCACTCGGCCGCATGGGCGACCCGGAGCACGACATCGGGCCGGTGGTCGCCTTCCTCGCGTCTGAGGCCGCCGGCTACGTCACCGGTCAGACCATCCTCTGCGACGGCGGCAGCTTCACCGGCCTCTAGCGGCCTCCACAGCTTCGACTTTCTGCGGCTGAGGGACGCCCCCCGTACCTGAAACGCAGAAAGTCGATGCGGGAGAGCGCGGGTCTAGAACAGGTTCTAGTATTGGGCATGGCCAATCCCGTGATCATCGACGCAGTTCGCACACCGATCGGGAAGCGCAACGGGCTGCTGTCGGGCATGCACGCCGCCGAGATCCTCGCTGTCCCGCAGATCGAACTGGTGAAGCGCAACGGCCTCGATCCTGCGGACATCGACCAGCTGGTCGGCGGCTGCGTCACCCAGGCGGGGGAGCAGGCGAGCAACGTCACGCGCAACGCGTGGCTGAGCCTCGGCGTGTCCTACGAGCCAGCGGCCACGACCATCGACTGCCAGTGCGGCTCGAGCCAGCAGGCCAACAACTTCGTGATGGGCCTCATCGCCACCGGCGGCGCCGAGGTGGGCATCGCCTGCGGCGTCGAGGCCATGAGTCGCGTCGGCCTCGGCATGAACGTGATGAACGGGCCGGGCTCGTCGAAGCCCGACAACTTCCCGTGGGACTCGCCGAACCAGTTCGAAGCCGCCGAGCGCATCGCGCAGAACCGTGGCATCACGCGCGAAGAAGTCGACGAGCTGGGTCTGCGGTCACAGCAGAATGCGGCGCGCGCCGTGGCCGAAGGTCGCTTCGATCGCGAGATAGCGCCCTTGGAAGCGCCGGTCATGGGCGCCGACGGGCCGACCGGCGAGCGCGTCGTGGTCAACAAGGATCAGGGCCCGCGTGAGACCACGATGGAAGGCCTCGCCAAGCTCAAGCCAGTCGCCGAAGGCGGCATCCACACCGCCGGCAACAGCTCGCAGATCTCCGACGGCGCGGCGGCCGTGCTGTGGATGGACGAGGAGCGGGCCAAGGCCGACGGGCGCACGCCGCGGGCGCGCATCGTCGCCCACACGCTCGTCGGCTCCGACCCGTACTACCTGTTGGACGGGCCGCCCGTCGCTACCGAGAAGGTGCTCAAGCGCGCCGGCATGACGATGAACGACATCGACCTCTTCGAAGTCAACGAAGCGTTCGCGTCGGTGGTGTTGTCGTGGGGTCGCATCCACAACCCCGACTGGAGCAAGGTCAACGTGAACGGCGGTGCCATCGCGCTCGGTCATCCCGTCGGCGCGACCGGTTCGCGGCTCATCTGCACCGCGCTGCACGAGCTCGAGCGCACGGACAAGGAGTTCGCGCTCATCAGCATGTGCTGCGGCGGCGCGTTGGCCACCGGCACCATCCTCCAGCGCCTCTAGATCACTTCTTGCGTCGTTTGCCCGCGAAGACCGCGGGCAAACGACACAAGAAGTGGAGAGGGACTACTCGCGGCCGAGTTTGGCGACGCGCTCGCTGGCGTCGATGAACTCTTCGACCATCTGGAAGATGACGTCCTTCACGGGACGCACCTCGTTCATCGAACCGACGATCTGGCCGACGGGGATGCCGACGAACTCACGGTTGTTCGACCGGCCGATGCGGCGCTGCGCTTCGGCCGTCGCCAGGTACTGCAACGGCATCGGGAGGAACCCGGGCGAGTCTTCGGCTTCCCAGGCGTCGGTCCATCCAGTGCGCAGCTGACGGGCGGGCTTGCCGGTCATGCAGCGCGACCGAACTGTGTCGCGCGACGACGCCGCCAAAAGCTTCTCCACCACCATCGGCTGCATGTCGGACTCGGCCGTGGTGAGCCACACCGAACCCGTCCACACGCCTTGCGCGCCGAGCGCCATGGCGGCGGCGATCTGGCGGCCGCTGCCGATGCCGCCGGCGCCGAGCACGGGGACCGGCGCCACGGCGTCGACTACTTCGGGCAGCAGCACCATCGACGCGATCTCGCCCGTGTGTCCGCCGGCCTCATGGCCCTGGGCGACGATGATGTCGACGCCCTGATTGACCTGTCGCTGCGCCTGCTGCACCGACCCGATCAGCGCGGCGACCTTCACGCCGTGCTCATGCGCCAGGTCCACGATGTCCTTCGGGGGCGGACCGAGCGCGTTGACCAGCAGCTTGATGGGATGCGCGAGGGCAATGTCGACCTGCGGCCGCGCGCCTTCATGCGTCCAACCCAGCAAGCCGTGCACGGGCTCGTCGGCGGGCAGCGGCGGGATGTGGTGCTCGTCGAGGGTCTTGTTGATCCAGTCCTTGTGCTTCTGCGGGATCATGTCCGCGAGCTGCTCTTCCATGTGCTCGGGATCGAGGTTGCCCGCACCCTCGTACGAAGCCGGCATCACCACGTCGACGCCGTAGGGCTTGCCGCCGATGTTGTCGTCGATCCAGTTGAGTTCCATCTCCAACTGCTCGTTGGTAAAGGCCAACGCGCCGAGCACGCCGAGGCCGCCGGCCTTGCTGACAGCGGCGACCACGTCGCGGCAGTGACTGAACGCGAAGATCGGCAGGTCGATGCCGAACATGTCGCAGAGATCGGTATGCACTTCGGGTTCTCCTATTGCTTTGCGGTAGTGGCGATGTCGAGCGCCCAGCGGTAGTCGGGCTTGCCGCTCGGCGAGCGTTGCATGTGCGGGACGACGTGCAGTTCGCGCGGCACCTTGTAGCGGGCCAGCGACAGTCGACAGTGCTCCTGGATCGACTCGAGCTCGGGCGTCGCGCCCTCGCGGGCTTGCACGACAGCGGCTACGCGCTGGCCCCACCGCTCGTCGGGCACGCCGACGACGACGGCGTCCCACACGTCGGGGTGCGCTTTCACGACGCCTTCAACTTCTTCGGGATAGATCTTCTCGCCGCCGGAGTTGATCGACACCGACCCGCGGCCGAGCAGCGTGATCGTGCCGTCGGCCTCGACCGTGGCGAAATCGCCGGGGATCGACCAGCGCCGGCCTTCCATCTCCACGAACGTGGCGGCCGTTTTTTCCGGGTCGTTGTAGTAGCCGATGGGAACGGAGCCGCTGCGGGCGATCTTGCCGACCAGGCCCGAGCCTGGTTCGACGCGTGACCCGTCATCGGCGAACACCGCGGTGTCTACGTTCGGGTTGATGGTCGGGCCGCCCTTCATGGCCGTCTTGTCCTTCGACACGTAGGTGAACCCGTTGGCCCCACCTTCGGACGACCCGACCGAGTCGCTCATGATCAGGTCGGGCATCCGCTTGAAGAATTCGTCCTTCACGCTCGGCGAGAACACCGCGGCGGTGCTGGCGAGCGCGTACATCGACGACGTGTCGTAGTTCGCGTTGTCGAGCTCTTCCACCAACGGCCGGCCCATGGCGTCGCCGGTGATCATCACCACGTTGACCTTCTCCTCGGCCACGAGCCGCCACACCTCGGCGGGATCGAACTCGGGGATGAGGACGAGCTTGTCGCCGACGAAGGCGCCCTGCATCACGCTCCACTGCGTGGCTCCGTGCATCAGCGGCGCGATCGGCAGCATCGTCTTCGGCCCGTTGCGGACGCCGCGCTCGACCATCCCCGTCGGGCTTTCGACGCGCTCACCCGTGGGTACGTCGAGCCCGCCGCCGAGCGCGAAGAACACGTCCTCGTGCCGCCACACCACGCCTTTGGGCATGCCGGTGGTGCCGCCCGTGTAGAGGATGTAGTGGTCGTCGGGGGAGCGCGGTCCGAAGTCGCGGTCGGGGCTCTGCGCCGCGAGGGCGGCCTCATACTCCGGACCGATGACGAGTCGGTGCTTCAAGCCAGGCAGGTGCGGAAGCACGCCGTCGACCCGATCGTTGAACTGCGGTTGATGGATGAGGGCGACGAGATCGGCGTTGGTGAACAGGTACTTCAGCTCTTCTTCGACGTAGCGGAAGTTGATGTTGATCCACACGGCGCGGATCTTGAACACCGCCCACATGATCTCCACCCACTCGACAGAGTTGAGGGCGTAGATGCCGACGTGGTCGCCCGGCTGCACGCCGACGCTCTGAAGATGGTGGGCGAGGCGGTTGGCCCGTTCCTCCATCTGACCGTACGTGCGGCGCTTCCCGTCGCACACCACGAAGTCGCGATCGGTGAAATTGTCCACGGCGTACTCGAAGAGATCGGCCAGGTGGTACTCCACGGGCCAAGTAGAACACGTTTCAGTTTGGTGGGCAACCGCGGTACTAACGTTGCGTCAGATGTTCCGCGACGAAGTCCGTGCCTGGTTGTCGGAACACCTCGTCGGCGACTTCGCGTCGCTCGGCGCCAGCGGCGGCCCGGGACGTGAACACGAGGGCTTCGAGATCCGCCGCGCGTGGGAAAAGCTGCTCGGTGAGGCGGGTTGGACGTGCCTCGGCTGGCCCAAGGAGCACGGCGGCCGCGAGGCCACGATGGAAGAGCAGGTCATCTTCAACGAGGAGTACGTGCGCGCCGGCGCGCCCGTGCGGGTCGGTCACATCGGCGAGGGACTGCTCGGTCCGACGCTGATCGAGCTCGGTACCCGCGAGCAGCAGGAGCGTTTCCTGCGGCCGATCCTGCGCGGCGACGAGCTGTGGTGTCAGGGTTACTCCGAGCCCGACGCCGGATCCGATCTCGCCAACGTGAAGACGCGGGCCGAGCTTGATGGCGACGAGTGGGTCGTCACTGGGCAGAAGGTGTGGACGTCGCTCGCCACCACCGCCGACTGGTGCTTCGTGATCGCCCGCACTTCGCCCGGATCGGAGCGGCACGCCGGGTTGTCGTACTTGCTGGTGCCGATGGACCAACCCAGCATCGAGATCCGCCCGATTGTGCAGATCACCGGCACGTCGGAGTTCAACGAAGTGTTCTTCGACGGCGCCCGCACCGCCGCGGCCAACGTGGTCGGCGACGTGGGCGACGGGTGGCGCGTCGCTATGGCAACGCTGGGGTTCGAACGCGGAGTGGCCACCCTCGGCCAGCAGGTCGGCTTCGAGCGCGAGTACGACGCCATCGTTTCGTTGGCGCGCTCACGTGGTGGCACGCACGATCCCGTCATGCGCCAACGGTTGGCGCGCGCCTTCATTGGCTTGCGGCTCCTGCGGTTCAACGCGCTGCGTACGCTCGGCTCGATGGCCGACGGCGAGCCGGGGCCGGAGGCGTCGATATCGAAGTTGGCGTGGGCGACGTGGCACCGGGAACTAGGGGAGTTGGCGATGGACGTGCAGGGCGTGGCGGCGACGGTGGCCGATGATCTTCCGTATGACTTGTCGACGCTGCAGCGTCTCTTCCTGTTCACCCGCGCCGACACGATCTACGGCGGCTCGAACGAGATCCAACGCAACGTGATCGGCGAGCGCGCCCTCGGCCTGCCGCGGGAGCCGAAATGAAGTCACACGATCTGTTGCGTGACCGGGTGGTGCTCGTAACCGCCGCCGCGGGGACCGGCATCGGGTTCGCTACCGCCAAGCGCTGCGCGGAAGAGGGAGCGACCGTCGTCATCAGCGATCGCCACGAACGGCGGTTGGGTGAAGCGGCGGTGGAACTCACCGCGGTCATGGGCGCGGAACCGCTCGCCGTCCCGTGCGACGTGACCGACGAGTCGCAGGTGCAAGCGATGTTCGACGCGGCGGTGGCGCGTCACGGCCGTATCGACGTGGTCGTCAACAACGCCGGTCTCGGTGGCACCGCCGAACTGGCGGAGATGACCGACGAGCAGTGGTCGGCCGTTCTCGACGTCACCTTGAACGGCACCATGCGGTGCACCCGCGCCGCCTTGCGTCACATGATCCCGCGGGGTTCAGGCGCCATTGTCAACAACGCTTCGGTGATCGGATGGCGGGCGCAAGCCGGTCAGGCGCACTACGCGGCCGCCAAGGCAGGCGTGATGGCGCTCACCCGTTCTGCCGCGATCGAAGCCGCGCCCGCGGGCGTTCGCGTCAACGCTGTCGCCCCGTCACTCGCCATGCACGAGTTCCTCTCCAAGGTCACCACCGACGAACTGCTCGACGAACTCACCAAGCGCGAAGCGTTCGGCCGCGCCGCCGAACCGTGGGAAGTGGCCAACGTCATCATCTTCCTGGCCAGCGATTACGCCAGCTACATGACGGGCGAAGTCCTGTCGGTGAGCTCGCAGCACCCGTAGACCTGGGCCGGTTTCGTGGGGTGAATACCTCATGTCGGGGCGGCGCCGTATCGGCACGCTGCGTGCATGAACTTCGAAATCACCGAAACCACCGTCATCGAAGCGTCGCCGCAGGACGTCTTCGACCTGATCACGGACATCGGACGGCTCCCCGAGTGGAACCGCGAGATCCGTACGATCCACGAGCGCCCCGCCGCCCTGACCCCCGGAGCGCAGTGGGCCGTCGAGATCCACGCCATGGGCACGCACTGGGCGAGCCGGTCCACGCTGGTCGACTACGACCGCGACGCCGGCGTGTTCGCCTACCGGTCGCAGTCTGACGACGGAAACCCGTCGGTGGCGTCGTGGGTGTGGCGCGTGTCTCCGCACCCGCGTGGGTCCGAAGTGCGCGTGGACGCCAGTGTCACGCCGAAGACCTTCTGGCGCCGTCATCTCTTCTCGAAGATCCGCCGCCGTGGCTTGCCCAAAGCCGTGCACGTCTCGGCTGGCGTGTTGCGTGACCACTTCGCTTCGTCCATTCCCCAAACCACCGAAAGGAAATCGCAATGACCACCACCAGCCTCACGAAGAAGTCCGTCAACACGCCCGACGAGGTGCGTGACATGCCCAACGCCCGCATCGAGTTCGTCACCGTCGGCGACGTCCTGTTCGGCCGCATGATCGCCCAGCCCGGGTGGAAGTGGTCCGAGTCGGTCAAGCCGATCGCCCAGACCGAGAGCTGTGAGTTCCCGCATCAGCTCTACGTCGTGTCCGGTGCGCTTCACGTGCAGATGGACGACGGTGCCGAACTCGACCTGGTCGAAGGCGACGTCGCCGTCATCGCTCCCGGCCACGACGCGTGGGTCGTCGGCGACGAGCCGTGTGTCATGGTCGACTTCGGCGATCAGGACGCCGACTACGCCAAGCCGCCGTCGCAGTAAGTCACTCGGGCTCGGCGTCGAGCAATCCGTGTTTGGCCGCGAACAGCGTGGCCATGGCGCGATTGCTCACGCCGAGCTTGGTGTAGATGTGCTCCACGTGGTTCCCGGCGGTCTTGCGGCTGATGTCGAGTGCGGCCGCAATCTCTTTGGTTGCGAGACCACGGGCGAGTAAACGCAACACGTCAAGCTCGCGAGCCGTGAGGCCGCCGAGCGTCGTGGCGCGTCGGCGGGTGCGATGGCCGGCCGACTCCAGCACCGCCTCCACGGCTTCCCCCGACAGGCGTCCTTCGCGCACTTCCGTTCGCACGAGCGCCGCGGCCTCCGACGGCTTGGCCGCCGGACGATGCGGCCGCGGCTCGATCTTGGCGTGGTACGCGTCGGCCGCCGCCAGGACGCGGCCCGAGAGCGATAGGGCGTCGCCCTTGAGGCCGCGGGGATAGCCCGAACCGTCGAGGCGTTCGTGATGCTGGATGGCGATCACGCCGAGCGGCGCCAGCGCCGGCGATGACGCCAGCGTGCGCTCGGTGAGATAGGGATGCATGCGCACCCGCTCGGACTCGGTGAGCGTGAGTTCGCCCTGCTTGTCCCAGATGCTGTTGGGCACACCGAGGCGGCCGAGGTCGTGCAACAACCCCGCTCGGCGGACGTTGGTCGCGTCGTCCTGCGTGAGCCCCACCACGCCGGCGGCGGAACCGGCGAGATCGGCGACCCCGCGGGAGTGACCGGCCGTGAACGGCGACTTCACGTCGGCGAAGTCGGCGATGGCTTCGAGGGCGTTGTCGAACTCGGCGCTGCTGAGTGGATGGAGCAGCGCCGGTTCGGACTGGATCACCGCGTCCCACGTGGACATCGCCTCGATGTCGGCAAAGATCGCGTCGGCTTGGCCGCAGAACACCTCGACCATGGCGGGATCGAACTGTGTGCCGCTGCGCTCGCGTGCCACCGTGACCGCGGATTCGACGCCGCCGGCGCGCTCGAAGAACACCACGACGTCGGCGAGGCTGACCAGACGTGACGTGACCGCGATCTCGTCGCCCTTCGCGCCATCCGGGCCGCGGCCGTCCCAGCGCTCGAAGCACTGGTCGATACTCTGGCGGATGTTGTCGTCCAAGCCCAACGTTTGCGCGAGGTCGTCGACGGCCCGCGCGTGATTGTCGAGCATCTGCATGACGTCCTTCATGCCACCGGTGAAGAGTCCTAAGGCGGCGCGGGCGCGCGTGGTGAACGGGGCGCCGGGATAGACGTGACGGAACGTGAAGGCCATCTCCGCCGCGCTCGACTGCATGTCGGTCGCGCGGTTGCCGCCTTTGAGCGCCGCCTCGTCACCGAACCACTTCGTCTGTTCGTACACGTCGACGTGGCAGCCGACCCACGCCATCAGCCCCGAATAGAAGACGGCGTCGCGGTCGGCGCGATCGAAGCCCAGTTCGTCGCCGAGCCGGGACGCCACGAGGCATTGCCTGAGGCAGTGCTCCATCGGCTGGCCCATGCCGAGGTCGCTGACGAGCGACAGCGCGGCCAGCAACTCGGCGAGATAGATCTCGGGCACAGCGGAAACGCTACGCATACGGTCAGGGATCGAGGTACCGCGGGGGTTCGCCGCCGCCGTGGACGACGAGATTGGCGCCGGTGATGTAGTCGGCGAGCGACGAGGCGAGGAACAAGCACGCGTTGCCGATGTCGACCGGCGTGCCCATACGACCCGCCGGGATGGTGGCGGCGATGGCCGCTTGGTTGGCTTCGTCGCCGTAGAACAGTTCGGGTTGCTCGGTGGCGATGATGCCGCCGGTCACGACGTTCACCCGCACCTTCGGCGCCCACTCGACCGCCAGCGTTTGGGTCAGCGCGACCAGTCCACCCTTCGCCGCCGCGTAGGCGGCGGTGCCGGGCGACGGGCGCATTCCGCTGACGCTGCCAATGCTGACGATGCTGCCGCCGCGCTCCTGCATCTGCATGACGTTGTTGGCCGCCTGCGACACGTACAGCGCCCCCATCAAGTTGAGCGCCACGATCTTCTCGGAGAACCGCGGCGACGCGGTGGCGGCGTCGGCGGCGGGCGAGCCGCCGGCGTTGTTGACGGCGACGTCGAGGCGACCGTGGCGTTCGACGATCGCTGGCCACCATGGCGTCGACCTGCTCGGGCTCGCGCACGTCGCAGGACACGAAGTCGACCGACGTGTCCTCCGGCGCGTTGCGCCCGCAGATCACGACGGTGGCACCGGCGCCGGCGAACACATCGACGATCCCGCGGCCGACGCCACGAGCACCGCCGGTCACGAGCACCACTCGACCGGTCATGTCGATTGCTATCGCCATAGAATCTGACGTCCTATCAGAAACGAGATCATGCCTACTACGACCACGGTTACCGATCACATCGCCGAGATCGTGATGGACAACCCGCCGGTGAACGCGCTAACGGTTGCCGGTTGGTACGACGTGGCCGATCAGGTAACTGCCGCGGGTCGCAACGCCGATGTGCACGTGGTCGTGCTGCGGGCCGAAGGACGCGGCTTCAACGCCGGCGTCGACATCAAGGAGATGCAGAACACCGAGGGTTTCGAGGCGCTGATCGGCGCCAACAAGGGCTGCTTCGCCGCCTTCGCCGCGGTGTACGACTGCGAGGTTCCGGTGATCGCCGCCGTCAACGGGTTCTGCCTTGGCGGCGGGATCGGCCTAGTCGGCAACGCCGATGTGATCGTCGCCGCGGAGGACGCGACCTTCGGCCTGCCCGAAGTCGACCGGGGCGCGCTGGGCGCGGCCACGCACCTCGCCCGGCTGGTGCCGCAGCACAAGATGCGGGCGATGGTCTACACGTCAGCCACGGCGACCGCCGCGGAACTGCACTACTTCGGCAGCGTCCTGCGCGTGGTGCCGCAGGCCGAGCTGCGCGCCGCCGCGATGGACATCGCCGCGCAGATCGCCGCCAAAAGCCCGACCGTCATCCGCGCCGCCAAGCAGTCGCTGAACGGCATCGATCCCGTCGACGTGAAGCGCAGCTACCGCTACGAGCAGGGCTTCACCTTCGAGCTCAATCTGAGCGGTGTGGCCGACGAAGCGCGCGACGCGTTCGTCGACAAGCGCGACGCGAAATTCACCAAGTAATGGCGGCCACTGTGACTGGCAAGCGCACCACCGAAGAAGAAGTCGTCGCGTCACTCAGCGACGGCATGACCATCGCCATCGGGGGTTGGGGCTCGCGGCGGAAGCCCATGTCGATGGTGCGGGCGATCGCGCGCAGTCGATTAAGCGATCTAACGATCGTTTCCTACGGCGGACCAGACGTCGGCCTGCTGTGTGCGACCGGCCAGGCCAAGCGCATCATCTACGCCTTCGTGTCGCTCGACACCATCCCGCTCGAGCCCCACTTCCGGGCGGCGCGTCAAAGCGGCGCGGTCGAGGACGAGCCGCTCGACGAAGGCATGTTCCTGCTGTCGCTCCAAGCCGCCGCGTGGCGCGTGCCGTTCCTGCCCACCCGCGTCGGCCTCGGCAGCGATCTGTTCCGCGACAACCCCAAGCTGAAGCTGGTCAAGTCGCCGTATGACGACGGGGAGGAGCTGGTCGCCGTGCCCGCCATGGAACTCGACGCCGCGCTCATCCACCAGAACCGCGGCGACGACCGCGGCAACGGCCAGTTCCTCGGCCCCGACATCTACTTCGACGACCTGATGGTGCAAGCGGCACCGACCGGGCGCCGTTTCATGAGCGTCGAACGCATCCTCGACACCAACGACATGGCCAAGGAAGGCTCGCACCACACGCGTCGCATCAGCCGCATGTCGATCGACGGCGTGATCGAAGCGCCGAACGGCGCCCACTTCACCTCGTGCGATCCCGACTACCTACGCGACGAAGCGTTCCAGAAGGAGTACGCCGCCGCCGCCAAGACGCCCGAGGCGTTCGCCGAGTTCAAGACCAGCTGGATCGACCTGAGCGAAGCCGACTACCAGTCACGACTGCGAGCCCGCGGATGACGACCACGACCGCCACCCGCGCCGACGTCTGCGCCGTCGCAGTGGCCGACACGTTCCGGGGCGACGGCGAGATCCTCTGCAACCCGATCGGCACCATCCCGATGATCGGCGGCCGCCTCGCCCGCGCCAGCTTCGAACCCGACCTCTGCATGACCGACGGCGAGGCCGCCCTCATCGCCAACGACTCCGCGTACGAACTGAGCGCCGACGAGAAGATCTACGAATACTCCAATCCGTACCGCTCGATGTTCGACTGGGTCTGGTCGGGCCGCCGCCACGTGATGATGGGCGCCACGCAGGTCGACCAGTACGGCAACCAGAACATCGCGGCGATCGGCGACTACGCCAAGCCGCGCACGCAGCTGCTCGGCTACCGCGGTGCGCCTGGCAACACGATCAACGACACGACGTCGTACTGGGTGCCCAACCACAGCCCGCAAGTCGTGTGCGCCAAGGTCGACACCGTGTGCGGCATCGGTTACGACCGCGCCGCCGAGTTGGGCGACGCGGCGCGCTTTCACGAGATCCGCCGCGTCGTCACCAACTTGTGCGTGATCGACTTCGAAACGCCCGACCATCGGGCGCGGCTGCGCTCGCTGCATCCGGGCGTGACGGTCGACGAGGTGGTTGCGGCGACGGGGTTCGAACTCGTCATCGACGGCACACCGCCCGAGTCGCGGCTGCCAAACGACGAGGAACTGCGTCTGCTGTACACGGTCATCGATCCGGAAGGCCGGCGCGAGACCGAAGTCCCCAGCTGATGCACCCTGCGCTGCACACTCGCCTGTGCGACCTGCTCGGCGTGCAATACCCGATCGTGCAGACCGGCATGGGTTATGTGGCCGGGGCCCGGCTGACCGCGGCGACGTCAAGCGCCGGCGCCTTCGGCATCATCGCCTCGGCCACGTTGGGCTTCGACGAACTCGCCCGCGCTATCGGTCAGGTAAAAGACCGCACCGACAAGCCCTTCGGCGTCAACCTGCGCGCCGACCAGGCCGACGCCGGCGACCGCATCGACCTCATGATCAAGCAGGGAGTGCGGGTCGCGTCGTTTGCGCAGGCGCCGAGCGAGGCGCTGATCAAGAAATGCAAGGACGGCGGGCTCGTCGTGATCCCGTCGATCGGCGCCAAGCGCCACGCCGAAAAGGTGGCGCAGTGGGGCGTCGACGCCGTGATCGCCCAAGGCGGCGAAGGCGGCGGCCACACGGGATCGGTGCCGACCTCGCTGTTGCTCCCCCAAGTCGTCGACACGATCGATATCCCGGTCATCGCCGCCGGCGGTTATTTCGACGGCCGCGGCCTCGTCGCCGCACTGGCCTACGGCGCGTCCGGCATCGCCATGGGCACGCGCTTCCTGCTGACGAGCGACTCCACGGTGCCCGACTCGGTCAAGCAGGTGTACCTGTCGAAGGCCGTGACCGACACAATGGTGACGACCCAGGTCGACGGGGTCCCGCACCGCGTCCTCCGCACCGAGTTCACCGACCAACTCGACCAGACCAACACCGTTACATCGTTGCCGCGCGCCATCCGCAACGCGTTCGCGTTCAAGAAGCTGTCGGGGGAGAAGTGGTCGGCCATCGTGCGCGAGGGCCTGGCCAACAAGCGCTCACAAGAGCTGTCGTGGAGTCAGGTCGTGATGCAGGCCAACACGCCGATGCTGCTCAAGGCGGCGATGGTCGACGGCCGTCCCGAACTCGGCGTGATGGCCAGCGGGCAAGTCGTCGGCGTCATCGACGACCTGCCGACGTGTAAAGAAGTGGTCGACCGCGTGATGAGCGAAGCGACCGAGACACTGGAGCGACTGTGCCCGAACTAACCAAGCAGACCATCGACTGGATTGACCGAGCCCCGGTTCGCGTCGAGGCGCGCTCCGAGTCGACGGCGTCACCGGACAAGGTGTTCGCCGTACTCGCCGATCACGAGCGCTGGCCCGAGTGGTTCCCGTCGGTACGGAAGGTCACGGTTCTCGGCCCTGCCGAGGGTGTCGGCGCGCGGCGCCGTGTCGCGATCCCCGGGATGACAGTCGACGAGGAGTTCATCGTGTGGGAGCCCGGTGCCCGCTGGTCGTTCACCGGGTACGAAGCGAAGCCGCGGTTCACGCGTTCGCTGGTCGAGGACTGCGTCCTCACGCCACTGCCCGACGGCGGTACCGCCATCAGCTACACGATGTACCTCGACCCCGCCGGCCCCATCGGCTTTTTGATGAAGCTCGCCGTGGGGCGCCTGCGCAAGAACAACACGAAGGCAATGCAAAACCTGGCGGAACGCGCCGCCAGCTAACCCGGGGTCGCGACTGGTGCCGCGAAACCGCCCTGGAATCGGCGATCTGGCGCGTTTCAGGGGCGGTTTGGTGGCAAGCGTCGCGACGCGCGTGCCGTTACAGACGTTCGATGATCGTGACGTTGGCTTGGCCGCCGCCCTCGCACATCGTCTGCAGGCCGTAGCGGCCGCCGGTGCGTTCGAGCTCGCAGAGCAACGTCGTCATCAGACGGACGCCCGTCGCGCCCAATGGATGACCCAGGGCGATGGCGCCGCCGTTGACGTTGACCTTCGCCAAGTCGGCGCCGGTCTCCTTCTGCCAGGCCAGCACCACCGAGGCGAACGCCTCGTTGATCTCGACGAGGTCGATGTCGTCCATCGTCATACCGGTCTTCGTGAACGCGTGGGCCGTCGCCGGGATGGGCGCCGACAGCATCATGATCGGGTCTTCGCCGCGCACTGAGATGTGATGGACGCGGGCACGCGGCGTGAGTCCGTGGTCCTTCACCGCTTGCTCGGACGCGATCAGCATGGCGGCCGACGCGTCGGACAGCTGCGACGACACCGCCGCGGTCAGGCGCCCGCCGTCGATGAGCGTCTTGAGCGACGCCATCTTCTCGAGCGACGTCTCACGCGGGCCTTCGTCGACACGGCATTCACCGAGCGGAACGATCTGGGAGTCGAACCGTCCTTCGGCGATCGCCCGCCGGGCACGTTCGTGCGACTCAAGGGCGAACGCCTCCATGTCCTCGCGGCTGATGTCCCACTTCTTGGCGATCATCTCGGCGCCGGTGAACTGCGACACCTCGCCGTCGCCGTAGCGCTTGACCCAGCCTTCGGAGCCGGAGAACGGATCGGTGAACCCGAGCGGCTCGGCCATCGTCATCGCCGAGGAGATCGGGATCTGCGACATGTTCTGCACGCCGCCGGCGACCACGAGATCGGCCGTGCCGCTCATCACCGCCTGCGCGGCGAAGTGCACCGCCTGCTGCGACGAACCGCACTGCCGGTCGATCGTCACGCCCGGCACTTCTTCCGGCAACCCGGCAACGAGCCAGCACGTGCGGGCGATGTCGCCCGCCTGCGGCCCGAGGGTGTCGACGCAGCCGAACATCACGTCGTCGACGGCGGACGGGTCGATGCCCGTCCGATCCATCAGCGCGCTCAGCGAGTGCGCGCCGAGATCGGCCGGATGCACGTGCGACAACCCACCGCCGCGCTTTCCAACTGGTGTGCGAACGGCGTCGACGATGTAGGCCTCAGGCACGGGCTGCCTCCGGTGTGAAGGTGACGGGCATGTTCTTGATGCCGTTGATGAAGTTCGAGCGCAGCCGGCGCGGCTCGCCGGCGAGTTCCATGTCGGGCAGCCGGCGTAGCAGTTCTTCCATGATCACCTTCATCTCGAGGCGGGCGAGGTTGGCGCCGAGGCAGAAGTGATGACCGCCGCCGCCGAACGCGTGGCTCAGCGTGTGCAGGTTGGGGTCGCGGCGGATGTTGAAGGTGAACGGATCGTCGAAGATGTCCTCGTCGCGGTTGGCCGACGAGTACCACATCATCACGCGGTCGCCTTCCTTGATCTTCTGACCGCGAATTTCGGTGTCGTGCATCGCCGTGCGCTTGAAGTGCATGACGGGCGTGGACCAGCGGAGGAACTCTTCGATCGCACCGTCGATGAGCGACGGGTCGTCGAGGAGAAGCCGTCGTTGGTCGGGGTGTTCGATCAACGTGAGCATGGCGTGCGAGATGCCGTTGCGCGTCGTCTCGTTCCCGGCGACGGCGAGCAGCATGAAGAACATGTTGAACTCCATCTCGTCGAGAAACTCGCCGTCGTGCGGCGTGAGGAGATTGGTGACGATGTCGTCGCGCGGGGTGGCGCGCCGGTCATCGGCTAGCCCTTGGGCGTACATGTACAACTCGGCGGCGGCCTCGCGGGCGTCCTCTTCACCGGTGCCGAACTCGGGGTCGTCGAAGCCGATGAGCTTGTTGCTGAAGTCGAAGACCTTGTGCCGGTCCTCCTGCGGGATGCCGACCAGGTCGGCGATCGCCTGCAAGGGAAGTTCGCACGCCACGTCGAGCACGAAGTCGCATTCGCCCTTCCGTGCGATGGCGTCGACGATTTCCTTCGACCGCTGAATGAGCATGCCGTGCAGTTCCTTGATGCGGCTCGGCGTGAAGCCGCGGTTGACGATCCGGCGCAGCTTGGTGTGGTCGGGCGGATCGAGGTTCAGCATCATGAGCCGCACTTCCGAAAGCGCCGGCTCGTCTTCGACGTTGTAAAGCGCCGAGCGGGCGTAGGACGAGAACAGCTTCGAATCGCGGCTGGCGTGGGCCACGTCGTCGTGCTTGGTGAGGTTCCAGAAGCCGCCGCGCTCGTCGGTGTGCCAGAACACGGGCGCCTCGTGGCGCAGGAAGGTGAACTGATCGTGCGGCACGGCCCGCTCGAAGATCTCCGGGTCGACGAGGTTGATGTCGCTCAGCTGCATCCGGCTGCTCCCTTCCGATTCTTGGAACCGTAACTAGAACACATTCTAGTTTCAGCGTACGGTAGCCCACATGAGTGAACCGCATCTCGTCGTCGAGCGCGACGGCCACATCGTCACCCTCACCATGAACCGGCCCGAGCGCAAGAACGCCTTCAGCACCGAGATGCTGGTTCGCGCCTACGACGCCTGGCAGATGATCAACGACGATCCCGAGGTCCGCGTGGCGATCCTCACCGGCGCCGGCGGCGACTTCTGCAGCGGCGCCGACCTCAAGGAGATGGCGGGCGGCTACGGCAACGACACCAACGAATGGCGCGACCGCATCGCCGCCGACTCCGACCTGCACTGGAAGGCGCTGTTGCGTCATTACCGCCCGATGAAGCCGCTGATCGCGGCCGTCGAGGGCTACGCCGTAGCCGGCGGGACCGAGGTGCTGCAGGCCACCGACATCCGAATCGCGGGGGAGAGCGCCATCTTCGGGGTGACCGAAGTGCGCCGCGGCCTGTTCCCCGTGGGCGGCTCGACCATCCGTCTCCGCCGCCAGATCCCGTACACGGTGGCCGCCGAGATCCTGCTGACCGGTCGCCACGTGACCGCCGCGGAGGCCAAGGACATCGGCCTCATCGGCGAGGTCGTGCCCGACGGTCAGGCGTTGACACGGGCGAAGGAAGTGGCCGAGATGATCGCCGGCAACGGCCCGCTCTCGGTGCAGGCCATCCTTCGTTCGCTGCGCGAGACCGAAGGCATGACCGAGGAAGAAGGCCTGGCGCGCGAACTCGAACTCGGCTGGCCCGTCTTCGCCACCAACGACGCCAAGGAAGGCCCCAAGGCGTTCGCCGAAAAGCGCACGCCCAACTTCACCGGAACCTAAGCCATCTTCTTGTGTCGTTTGCCCGCGAAGACCGCGGGCAAACGACACAAGAAGTAGATGTCAGTTCACCTGGCGGGCGGTGTCGCCCCAGTACTGGGCCCGCAGTGCTTTCTTGTCGGGCTTGCCGAGGCCGCTGACGGGGATGGCGTCGACGAAGTCGACCGACTTGGGCGCGTGCGCGGAACCTTTCTTGTCCTTCACCAGCGCCATCAGTTCCTCGGGCTCGACCTTCATGTCGGGCCGCAACACCACGACTGCCTTCACGGCCTCGCCCCAGCGGTCGTCGGGCACGCCGATCACGGCCACGGCACCGACGGCGGGGTGCGTCGAGATCACGTCTTCGATCTCACGCGGGTACAGGTTGAACCCACCGGAGACGATCATGTCCTTCTTACGGTCGACGATGGTCATGAAGCCGTCTTTGTCGGCGCGAGCGATGTCGCCGGTGTGCAGCCAACCGCCGGCGAAGGCCGCGTCGGTTTCCTCGGGCTTGTTCCAATAGCCCTCCATCACCAACGGTCCCTGCACGCAGATCTCGCCGGGCTCGCCGGGCGCCACTTCGTTGTTGTCGTCGTCGAGCAGGGCGACGTGCACCCACGGCACCGGTCGACCGCAGGTGGCGAGTCGTTCGAGATTGTTCACGTCGTGCTCGCCCTTGCGCAGCACGCTGATGGTCATCGGGCACTCCGACTGCCCGAAGAACTGGAAGAAGATCGGACCGAGCTTGTCGATCGCTTCCTTCAACCGCGTCGGGTTCGCCGCCGCGGCGCCGTAATAGACCGTCTGCAACGACGACAGATCAGCCTCGGCGAACCCGGGGTGATCCATCAGCATGTACAGCATCGTCGGGACGAGCATCGTCGCCGTGATCTTGTATTTCTCGATCAGCTCGAACAGCTTGCCGGGATCGAAGCCGGCCGACACCACGATCGACCCGCCGCGCAGCAACGTCGGAATGATGAAGGCTGCGCCGGCGTGCGACAGCGGCGTCATGATCAGGAAGCGCAGATCCTCGGGCCACTCCCACTCGGCCATCTGAATCTGCGTCATCGTCGCCGAGCTGCGGTACGAGCTCATGACACCTTTAGGCTTGCCGGTCGTACCGCCTGTGTAGATGAGGCCCGACACATCGGTCGGGTTTACCTCCGCCGCCACGAGCTTCTGTGGTGAGTACTTCGCCGCCAACTCGAGATAGTTCGTGCCGACCTCGTCGTCCCCGAAGGCCAGCAGGTTCTTGAGACCGGGCACGCGCTCTTTCAACTCGGCGGCGCGGGCGCCGTAGGTCGCGGGGTCGTACACCAGCGTCTCGATGCCGGCGTCTCCGAGGATGTATGCGTGGTCGTCGAGCGACCCGAGCGGGTGCAGGGGAGTGGTGCGGCAGCCGGTGACCATCGTCGCCCCCATGTTGAAGATGACTTCGGGGCGGTTGGCCGACAGCACCGACGTCGGGCTGCCCTTGCCGATGCCGAGACTGGCGAGGGCCTGCGCGTACTGGCTGATCTGGTCGCGCATCTGTGCGCCCGTCAGTACCTCGTCGCCAATGTGGACGGCGGGCTTGTCGAGGTTGGCGTCGAGCGCCGCAATGAGGAGGTCGGCGAGGTAGACGCCGCGGTGCAGGTCGGTCATGGCGGCATTCTGACGCACCGTCAGGTTTCCTGCGCACTGCGACCTCGTCTCTCTTGTGGCTGCCAGAATCTCCGTCCGTGAGCACCGACCAGGTCCGTGACTGGCTCCGCATGACCGACAACGCCGTGGTCCTCACCGGCGCCGGCATCTCCACCAACTCAGGTATCCCCGACTTCCGCGGGCCCAACGGGATCTGGACCAAGAACCCGCGGGCCGAGGTCGCGAGCAACATCGACAACTACGTGAACAACCCGGACTACCGCGTGGAGGTGTGGCAGCGCCGGGCGACGGCCGACACGTGGGACGCGCAGCCGAACTCGGCGCACATCGCCATCGCCGAGCTGCAACGGGCGGGCTCGGTTTCCTACGTGGTGACGCAGAACGTCGACGGTCTCCACCAGGCGGGCGGTTCACCGCCCGAGACGGTCATCGAAGTCCACGGCACGATGCGGCGCACGCGCTGTTTGGATTGTCGCGACGAGCGGCCGATCGCCGAGACGGTCGATCGCGTGCGCAACGGTGAGCCGGATCCGCCGTGTCTCGTCTGCGGCGGCATCCTGAAGTCGGCCACCATCAGCTTCGGTCAGCAGCTCGATCCCGACGTGCTCGACAAGGCGGCCGAGGTGTGCGGCGCGACGCCGCTGCTGATCGTCGTCGGCTCGACCCTCGGGGTGTATCCCGCGGCTGGTCTCGTGCCCTTGGCCGTCCGCGCCGGCGCAACTTTGGTAATCGTGAACGACGAAGAAACGCCCTACGACGACATCGCCGATGTCATCCTGCGCGAGGACATCGGCGTGGTCGTGCCCGCGTTCGTCGCGTCGACCTAGCCCAAGCCGAGGCGATGACGCGAGCCATGCGCGCGTGACCTCGGCCTGCGCCCGCTGAAAGCCACGCACCGTCGGCATGCCCGGCGGGTCGGGCTGGAGCCCTTGGAATACGAAGTAGCCGAGGAGGGCGACGAGGACGCGGTTTACCGCGTCGGGCTCGGTGCCCGCGAGGGGATTGAGCTGCGCTTCAACTTCGATCGGAGACGGTCCGCCGTCGAGCCCGACCGACGGCAGCATGCACGCCACGTCAACCCACGACGCCCCGCGACACGCGTGCGGCCAGTCGACTACCACGACCTCGCCCGTTCGGCCGGACGAGCAGGTTGTCGGCTCGCAAATCGGCGTGCAGAAGCGATTCGCCTTCCGCGGCGGCTTCCCACTCTCCTTCGAGGTCCGCCAGCTTCGCAACAGATGACGCTGCGTCCACCCGTCGAGATTTGCCGCGTTGGGATGACCGCCGGCGAGGACTGCGAAACGAACCGAAGGCCTCCATGTATTGGTCGCGGAACGTTGGCAAGTCCAGCGATCGGGCACGGCGTCGTTGCGGCGGAGAGCTGCGCCAGCGCGTCGAAGGTCGCGGCGAGATCCGCCATCTCCCACGGCTGACGCGGCGGTTCGCCGTCGATCTCGTTGAACACGAGGACGACCCAGCCGCCGTCGTCGACGGTGGCCAGCAACGTCGGGACAGGAAGGCCGGGCGGTAGCGCGGCGGTGACCACGGCTTCGCGCCGGTGAAAGCTGGCGCCGTGCTGGTTCGGCTCGGTCGCGATCGCTTTGATGAAGCAGCGCCGGCCATCGGCGAGTCGGCAGCGGGCCGCGACCCCAGGCGAAAAGCCGCCCGGCTGATTTCTCGCTTCGACGACGGGACTGCCGAGTTCGGTAGCCAGCTTGTCGCGCACAGCTGGAGCGACTTCGCTCCACTCGATGCGTACGCCCTGCGCCTTCATTCGCTCATCGTCGCTCGGAACGTCAGCTCCAGCGACCGAAATGCACGACCTCGTCGCGGGGCTTGCGGCCACGGCGCAACGACAACGACGGCTCGTCGTGGTCGGCTGGGTGGCCGATTGCTATGGCGCCGATGGGTGTGAACGCTTCGGGGATGTCGAAGGACGCGCGCACCCCGTCGACGTGTTCGCCGAAGACGCCGAAGAACAACGCGCCCAGTCCTTCGTTCACGACAGCGTTGAGGACTTGCATGGATGCGAACCCGGCGTCGATGTGCCAGAAGGGAACCGGCCACCGGTGCGGGTCGCGGTCGGACCAGCCCTTGTCGGCTTCGGCGTAGCGGTCGAGGTAAGCCGCCTCGTTCGAGCAGGGCACGACGATGACCGGCACGTTGAACACGCCTTGCCAGCGGAACGTCGGTCGCGTCACCGGCGAAAACGTCGCGTCCCAGAACCGCGCGGTGTCATCCGGCGTGTTCAGAACGAGGAAACCCCAGCCCTGGGTGAAGCCCGCCGACGGCGCGCGGACGGCCGCGTCCAGGATGCGGTCAAGCGCTGGCGGGTCGACGGGTAACGTCGTGAAGTTGCGCACCATCTTGCGCCGCCGCACGACATCGTCGAACTCCACGGAGCGACTCTACGGCCCTTGCCAAAACGTGACCGATGCCATAGCGCGGGCGCCCAGCGCCGACGTAATTTGCCTCCATGTACAAACGCATTGTCGTAGGCACCGACGGTTCGCCGAGTGCATCCGAGGCGGTACGGGAGGCGGTGGCGCTCGCGAAGCAGTGTGGCTCCGAGTTGCACATCGTCTCCGCGTATCGCCCGCTGTCCGCGCTGATGACGCACCCCGAGTTCGTCACGTTGTCGGCGCAGGTGTACGAAAAGATTGATCCCGCGGGTGGGGCCGCAGAAGTGACGTCACGAGCGCTGGGGTTCACCACAGGGGCAGGAATCATCGTGACGGAACACCAGGTCGCGGGATCGGCCGCAGACGCGTTGTGCGACGTAGCCGCCAGCGTGGAAGCCGACCTCATCGTGGTCGGCAGCCGGGGAATGACCGGCGCTCGCCGGGTCCTCGGATCCGTACCGAACTCGGTGGCGCACAACGCCACCTGTTCGGTGCTCATTGTCCAGACGACGTAATCCCGAGCCGGGGGAATGTTGACCTAAACGGTAAGGTTTAGGTCCCTATGGCAACCGCACGAGAGCTTCTTCAAGCCGCCAGAGAGCAAGTCACCGAGATCGACGGCGCCACGGCCGAGGCGCGTCTGGCCGAAGGCGCGCTGTATCTCGACGTACGCGAACCCGACGAATGGGAGCAGGGCGCCGTCGGCGGAGCGATGCACATCGAGCGAGGCAACCTCGAGACGCAGCATCGAAGGACGTGTGCCCGACCGCGACACCGAAATCATCATCGGGTGCGCCAGCGGCGTGCGCTCGGTCTACGCGGCGGTCACGCTCGGCCAACTTGGCTACACCAACGTCGTCAGCCTCAAGGGCGGCTTCAACAAGTGGAAGGACGAAGGCCGGCCCTGGAAGGTGCCCCAAGCGCTCTCGGCTGAGCAGCGCAACCGTTACCAGCGCCATCTGCTGTTGCCCGAAGTCGGCGACGCCGGTCAGCAGAAGTTGCTCGACTCCAAGGTGCTGCTCCTGGGCGCCGGCGGACTCGGCTCGCCCGCCGCGCTCTACCTCGGCGCCGCCGGTGTGGGCACGATCGGCATCATCGACATGGACGTCGTCGACACGTCGAACCTCCAGCGCCAGATCCTGCACAACCTCGATCGCATCGGCGACCGCAAGGTCGACTCGGCCAAGAAGACGATCGCGCTGTTGAACCCCGACGTGAACGTGGTCACCTACGACACGCGGCTCGGCGCCGACAACGTCCTCGACATCATCGACGGCTACGACGTGATCGTCGACGGCACCGACAACTTCCCGACGCGCTACCTCGTCAACGACGCGTCGCTGCTCAAGAAGATCCCGGTCGTCTACGGCGCCATCTTCCGGTTCGAGGGCCAGGTGTCGGTCTTCAAGCCCTACGAGGGTCCGTGCTACCGCTGCATGCTTCCGATCCCGCCGCCGGCCGATCAGGCGCCGTCGTGCGCCGAAGCCGGCGTGCTCGGTGTGTTGCCCGGCATCATCGGCTCGCTGCAGGCGATGGAGGCGATCAAGCAGCTGCTCGACCTGGGCGACCCGCTGGTCGGCAAGCTCCTCGCGTACGACGCGCTGGAGGACCAGCCGTTCCGCAAGTTCAAGCTGCGGCGCGACCCCGAGTGCCCGGCGTGCGGCGAAAACGCGCCGCCGATCCAGATCGCCGAATACGACGAACTCTGCATGCCGCATCCGGTGCAACCACCGAAATAGGGCAAAAGCCCCGGCCGCGACGCGCCGGTGCTTGCACGCGTACGTAGCCTTTGATTGGGCGGCTGATCCAGGAGTCTCTTCAGCATGCGCCGGTTCGGGTTCGCCCTCATATTCGCCGCGTTGTCCTTCGCGGCCTTCGCCGGTCCCGCTCAAGCGGTTGACGACCAGGACTGCTTCGACTTTCCGAGCCAAGCCGCTGCCCAGCAGCACTTGCGCCAGGATCCCAGCGACCCGGACAAGCTCGACCCCGATGGCGACGGCATCGCGTGCGAGACCAACGCCGCGCCCTTCGACACCGTGCCCGTGAACACGAACGCGACCGTGCAACGCCAACCGGCGACCACCACCACGACCGTCGCCACGACTACGACGACGGCTGTCGCGTCCGGCGACCTCGCCAACTCCGGCCCGCCCGCCTACGTGTGGGCGCTGGCGGTAGCGGGCATCGCGGCCGTCCTAGGCGGGTCCTCGATGCGGGGTCGCCGCGCCGAAGGGGCGCACTGGGTGTAGCCCCGGGTTCGGCCCGCCGCGCCATGAGCGATACGGTGAGGTCAGCAACATTCAAGGGGGAATAGTTGTGACGGACACCGCGTCGAAAGACGTGACAGAACTTGATCACGTAGTAATTCGCTTTGCTGGGGACTCCGGTGATGGCATGCAGCTCACCGGCGATCGGTTTACGAGCGCATCGGCGTTGTTCGGCAACGACCTGTCGACGCTGCCCGACTTCCCAGCTGAGATCCGAGCGCCCGCCGGCACGCTGGCCGGCGTCTCGGCGTTTCAGGTCAACATCCGCGACCACGACATCCTGACGCCAGGCGACTTCCCGTCGGTGCTGGTGGCGATGAACCCGGCGGCGTTGCGCGCCAACATCGACGACGTGCCCCGCGGCGGCACGCTGATCGTCAACAGCGACGCCTTCGAGGAACGCAACCTCAAGAAAGCGGGCTACGCGGAGAACCCGTTGACCGACGGCACGCTCGACGCGTTCACCGTGTACGAGGTTCCGATGACCAGTCTCACCATCGAGTCGACCAAGGACCTCGGCGTGAAGCCGCGCGACGCCGAGCGGTCGAAGAACTGCTTCGCCCTCGGCGTCATCAGCTGGATGTACACCCGCCCGGTCGAGGCAACCATCGACTGGATCGACGACGCGGTTCGCCAAGACCCCGCAGGTCATGGAGTCCAACCTCGCGGCGTTCAAGGCCGGCTACAACTTCGGTGAGACCGCCGAGCTGTTCGTCAGCTCGTACGAGATCAAGCCGACCACCTTCGCGCCCGGCGAGTACACCAACGTCAGCGGCAACACCGCGCTGGCATGGGGTCTCGTGGCCGCATCGCAGTTGGCGAAGCTGCCGCTGTTCCTCGGCAGCTACCCGATCACTCCCGCGTCCGACATCCTCCATGAACTGTCGAAGCACAAGAACTTCGGCGTGCGCACCATGCAAGCCGAAGATGAGATCGCCGGCATCTCCGCCGCCATCGGCGCGGCCTTCGGCGGCCACCTCGCGATCACGACGACGAGTGGCCCGGGCGTCGACCTGAAGGCTGAAGCGATGGGTCTCGCCGTCAGCCTGGAGTTGCCGCTGATCGTCGTCGACATCCAGCGCGGTGGGCCGTCCACGGGTCTGCCGACCAAGACCGAACAGTCGGACCTCATGCTCGCCATGTACGGGCGCCACGGCGAGTCGCCCATGCCGATCGTGGCGGCGAAGACGCCGTCGCACTGTTTCGACGCCGCCATCGAAGCGGCGCGCATCGCGTTGAAGTACCGCACGCCGGTGCTGCTGCTGTCCGACGGCTACATCGCCAACGGTTCTGAGCCGTGGAAGCTGCCCGACGTCGTCGACCTGCCCGACATCTCCGTCGAGTTCGCCACCGAGACGAATCACACCAACGCCAAGGGTGAGCCAGAGTTCTGGCCGTACGTACGCGACGAGAACCTGGCGCGGCCATGGGCCGTTCCGGGCACGCCGGGACTCGAGCACCGCATCGGCGGCCTCGAGAAGGAGGACGGCTCCGGCAACATCAACTACGACGGTGTCAACCACGAACGCATGACGCGGTTGCGCGCCGCGAAGGTCGCCGGCATTGCCAACGACATCCCCGGTGTCGAAGTCGACGACGACGGCGGCACGGACTTGCTCGTCGTCGGGTGGGGTTCGACCTACGGATCGATCGGTGCCGCCGTGCGTCGCATCCGTGCGCGCGGGCTCAGGGCGAGTCAAGCGCACCTTGTGCACCTCTTCCCGTTCGCTCCCGATCTCGGCGACGTGCTGCGCCGCTACAAGCGCGTCCTCGTGCCGGAAATGAACATGGGACAGCTCAGCCGCCTGCTGCGCGCCGAGTACCTCGTCGACGCGCAGTCGTTGACCAAGATCCAGGGCGCACCGTTCAAGGCGTCAGAAATCGAAGCCGCCATGCTCACCCTGTTGGAGACCTCAAAGTGACCGCCATCGATATTCCGACCACGACCCGCAAGGACTGGATGTCGGACCAGGAGGTCCGCTGGTGTCCCGGCTGTGGCGACTACTCGATCCTCGCCGCGGTGCAGTTGATGATGCCGGACCTCGGCGTGCGACGCGAGAACACCGTGTTCGTGTCGGGCATCGGCTGCGCGGCGCGCTTCCCGTATTACATGGACACCTACGGGATGCACGGGATTCACGGCCGCGCCGCCGCGCTGGCCACCGGCCTCGCGGTCGCCCGTCCGGATTTGGACGTATGGGTCATCAGCGGTGACGGCGACTCGCTGTCGATCGGCGGCAATCACCTCATCCACGCGCTGCGCCGCAACGTCAACCTGACGATCCTCATGTTCAACAACCAGATCTACGGGTTGACCAAGGGCCAGTACTCACCGACCAGCGAGATCGGCAAGGTCAGCAAGAGCACGCCGTTCGGTTCCGTCGATCAGCCGTTCAATCCGATCAGCCTGGCGCTCGGTGCCGAGGCCACGTTCGTGGCCCGCACGCACGACATGGACCGCAACCACATGATCGAAACGTTCAAGCGGGCGCACGACCACAAGGGTGCGTCGTTCGTCGAGGTGTACCAGAACTGCAACGTCTTCAACGACGGCGCGTTCGACACGGTCACCTCGAAGGAGACCCGCGAGGACAACCTCATTCCGCTGAAGCACGGCGAGCCGATCCGTTTCGGCGCCGACGGTTCGACGGGCGATCGCGCCCGACGCCCAGGGCCACTTCCAGCTCGTGAAGGTGGCCGACGTGGGCGAGGACGCGCTGGTCGTGCACGACGAGGCCCGCGAGTCGCCCGGGCACGCGTTCGCGCTGTCGCGTCTGGCGCGCGGGCCGCACGAGCCGACCCCGGTTGGCGTGTTCCGGGCCGTCGAACGGCAGGACTACGGCAAGATGGTCGGCGAGCAGCTCGTCGACGCGCAGGCCGCGCGCGGCAGCGGCGACTTGAGCGCCCTGTTGCGCTCCGGCGCTACCTGGACCGTCGAGTAAGGACGCGGCGGGTCGGCCCGCGTACGCTTGGGCGCATGGCTGACGAGCGCCGCACCGACTCCGGCATAGAAATCAAGCCGTTCTACGGTCCGGATGACCTCGCGGCCTGGGACGCCGACACAAAAGTCGGCACGCCGGGGGCGTATCCGTACACCCGCGGCATCTTCGCCTCGCTGTATCGCGCGCGCCCGTGGACGATCCGGCCGTACTCAGGTTTCGGTACTGCCGAGGCCACGAACGAACGCTGGAAGCTGCTGCTCGCCGGCGGCTCGACCGGCCTGTCGTGCGCCTTCGACCTGCCGACGCAGATGGGTTTCGACTCCGACCATCCGCGCGCCGAAGGCGAGATCGGCAAGGTCGGCGTGGCGATCGACTCGATCGACGACATGCGACTGCTGCTCGACGGCATGCCGCTCGACACCATCAGCACGTCGATGACGATCAACGCCACGGCGTCGATTCTCCTGTTGCTTTACCAACTGGTCGCCGAGGAACAGGGCGTGCCGGGCGACAAGCTCAACGGGACGATCCAGAACGACATCCTGAAGGAATACGTCGCCCGCGGCACGTATGTGTTCCCGCCTCGCCCGTCGATGCGGATCATCACCGACATCTTCAGCTACTGCAACGAGAACATCCCGAACTGGAACACGATTTCGATCTCCGGCTACCACATCCGCGAGGCGGGCTCTTCGGCGGTGCAGGAGATCGCGTTCACGATCGCCAACGGCATCGCCTATGTCGACGCGGCGATCGCCGCCGGCATGAACGTCGACGACTTCGCACCGCGGCTGTCGTTCTTCTGGAACGCGCATAACAACTTCTTCGAGGAAGTCGCCAAGTTCCGCGCGGCGCGCCGCATGTGGGCGCGCATCATGACCGAGCGGTTCAGAGCCAAGAACGAGAAGTCGAAGGTGCTGCGCTTCCACACGCAGACCGGCGGTTCCACGCTCACCGCGCAGCAGCCGGAGAACAACATCATGCGCGTCACGCTGCAAGCGCTCGCCGCGGTGATGGGTGGCACGCAGAGCTTGCACACCAACGGGTTCGACGAGGCGCTCGGTCTGCCGACGGCGAAGGCGGCCACGCTGGCGTTGCGCACGCAGCAGGTGATTGCCAACGAGGCGGGCGTGGTCGACACGACCGACCCGCTCGGCGGCTCGTGGTTCGTCGAAAGCCTCACCGACGAGGTTGAAGCTGCGGCGATGGCCTACATCGAGAAGATCGACGGCATGGGCGGCGCGGTTTCAGCCATCGAAGCCGGGTTCATGCAGGACGAGATCGAGCAGGCGGCCTACGCGTACACGAAGGCGATCGACGCCGGCGAGAAGATCATCGTCGGCGTCAACAAGTTCCAGACCGAAGAAGTCGAGCCGCCCGAAGTGTTCCCGATCGACCCGGCGATGCAGGCGGCGCAGATCGCGCGGGTGCAGAACACGCGGGCGACGCGCAATCAGCCCGAGGTCGACGCCGCTCTGGCTGACCTCGAAGCGGCTGCGCGGGGTACGCAGAACCTGCTCGTCCCCATGAAAGCTGCGCTCAAGGCGCGGGCCACTTTGGGCGAGGTCAGCGACACGTTGCGCGGCGTGTTCGGGGTACACCAACCGCGGTGACCTCTTGACCGTGAAATTCGTGATCATCGGCGGTGGGCCTGCGGGTGTGCAGGCGGCGAGCTGGGGCGCGCGCCTCGGCGCGGAGGTCACCGTCGTCGAACGCGACGTGATCGGCGGTGCGGCCAACCTGTGGGACTGCATCCCGTCCAAGGCGATGATCGCCACGGGCGCGGAGATGACCTCGGCGGCGCGGGCCGAAAGCATGGGGCTGCAACCGCTCAAGGCGACGCCGGATCTTGAGGCGCTCGGCGAACGCGTCAACACGATCACGGCGCACCTCAACAAGTCGCAGACCGAACTGCTCGAGAGCCAGGGGATTCGTCTTCTGAAGGGCGAGGCACGCTTGGCGGGCCCGCATTGCGTGGTCGTCGACACCGCCGATGGCACCCAAGAGGTCGAGGCCGACGCCATCCTGATCTCGACCGGAAGCCGTCCGCGGCTGCCCGACTGGGCGCCGATTGACGGCGAGCGCGTTCTCACCACACGCGAGGCGTATCCGCCGAAGGAATTGCCGGACCACCTCATCGTCATCGGCTCGGGCGTCACCGGCGTGGAGTTCGTGCACATGTTCCGGTCGTTCGGCTCCAAGGTCACGTTGATCGTTTCCCGCCAGCAAGTGCTGCCGGGCAAGGACCCCGAGGTGGCCGCCGCGCTGGAAGACGATTTCTTGCGCAGCGGCGTCGTGCTGCTCAAGGGCGCGCGGGCCAACGGCATCTCCCGTGATGGCGACGTCGTCACCGTCTCCTGCGAAGACGGCCGCAAGATCACCGGTTCGCACGTCATCCTCGCCATCGGTTCGCTGCCCAACTCCGAGGGTCTCGGGTTGGAGGAGGCGGGCGTCGTGGTCGACAACGGCTACGTGCCGGTCAACCAGCATTGCGTCACCAACCTGCCCCACATCTACGCCGCCGGCGACGTGTCGGGTCGCCTCCCGCTGGCCTCGGTGGCGTCGATGCAGGGGCGCAAGGTGGCCGAGCACGTCATGGGCCTGCACACCCGCGAGCACCGCCACCTCGACTACGACAAAGCCGCTTCGGCCATCTTTACGGAACCCGAAATCGCTGATGTCGGGCTCGCCGAAGCCGAAGCGTTCGCCATCGGCCGCAAGCTGCGCGTGACCAAGGTGCCCTTCGCGGCGAACGCGCGGGCGCTCATCGACGGCGACCCACGCGGCTTCGTCAAGATCCTGAGCGACCCCGCCACCGGTGTGGTCCTCGGTGGTTCGATCGTCGGACGCGGTGCCGCCGAGTTGATCTCCGTGCTCGCCCTCGCCGTCACTGCCAACCTGAAAGTGACCGACATCGTCGAATCGTTGCTGGTGCATCCGGCGCTCGCCGAAGCCCTCGCCGACGCCGCCGAGTAGCCGTCGCGGCGCAACGGGTAACACAGTCATATGGCACCCGACATCCGCCACAACGAACGATTGAGCCGTTACGAGCTGGTGCTCGACGACAGAGTCGCCGGGATCGCCGACTACCACCGGGACGGCGACACGCTGGTGTTTCCCCACACCGAGATCGACGCTCCGTTGCGCGGGCGAGGCCTCGGCGAACAACTCGTGCGTGGAGCGCTCGACGATGTGCGTCAGCGCAACGCTGACGCGAAGGTCCGACCGCTGTGCTGGTTCGTCCGCGAATTTATCGAAGACAACCCGGACTACGCCGACCTCGCGGAAGCGAGCTAGCCGGTCTTCAGCAGGTAACCGCGGCGGACGACAGTTTGGAGCGACGACGCGGCGTCGCCGAGTTGGCGACGTAGGCGGCTCACGGTTACTTCGAGCGCGTGCGCATCCGCCGTGGCGTCGCCCCATACGTCGCGCAACAGGGTTTCCTTCGACACGACGGCGCCGGCGCGACCAGCCAGCGCGGCGAGCACGGCTGCCTCGCGCGGTGTGAGTTCGATGCGCCGGCCGTCGACGGTGACGACGGCGCCGGTGAGGACCAAGTCGCAGCCGTGGAGCGAAAGCACGACGCGGCGGTCGCTAAGCGCGTCCACGACGGCGTTAACCATGGCGCCCAGCAGTGACCGCGTGGGGGCAACTGCGGTGCTCAATCCCTGGGCGAGAGCGGACTCCAAGGCGACCGGTCCGACGACAACGGGGACCACCGCCTTGGTGCAGGCGGCGCGCAAGGCGTCTGCTTGCCCGCGTTCAGCCGCGAGCGCGAACAGGTTCTCGATGGCCGGTCGGCTGGTGAACGTGACCGCGTCGACTTCGCGCGCACAGCACGCGTCGAGCAGGCGTGTCGCCGCCGTTTCATCTTCGGGACGCGACCAGCGATAGATGTCGACTTCGACGACGTCGGCGCCCGCGGCGCGCAGGGCCTGTGCGGCGTCGTCAAGGTCGGAGCCGTCGCGCTGCAACGCGATGCGCGCGCCGTCGAGCGAACGGGCCAAAAGATGCTCGACGACTTCCGAGAGGCGACCCGACGTTCCACGCCACGCGACGTTGCAGCCGATGGTGACCAGGAACCCGGCGGCCTTGGGTCCGCGCGTCACGATCTCGGCGCGCTGCAGTGTCGTCGTGAGCGCCTCGCCGAGACCCCAGCTGTCCGCCGCCGTCAACCACGCGCGCAGGCCGATGCCCGTGTTGCCGATCACGACGTCGGGCGGCGTCGCCAGCAACTCGTCAGTGACCGTGCGCAGAGACCCGTCGGCCACGATCGGCAGCGTGCGCATCGTCGGGCCGTGCAGCGCCCGGGCACCGTGACGTCGCAGCAGCTCGATCTGTTCTTCGGCACGCCGGTCCGCCGTCACGGCAACGACAAATCCATCGAGCGCCGGGGAAGCCACGCCTTCAGCGTGGTCGCGGGTTGTTTCGTCGCCGTTTCCAACGGCGCACAGGTCAGCGAACTGTCAGCAACCGGCTTCTGACGGCGTCGGTGCTGGCGGCGTCGATAACGGTCATCGCCATCGCCGCGGCGCCGTCGAGCACGGCGGTGTCCGCCGTCGGCGTGGCGCAAAACGCCGCGAACTCGGGTTGGTGATTGCTCACCGGGAAGCAACCAAGGCCGAGCATCGGATGGATCGTGGGAATGGCCAGCGACACGTTGGCCATGTCGGTCGATCCGGCGATGCGGGCGCTGGCGTCGGATCGCGGGTCGACGAACGTGCGGCCGAGTGCCTCGGCGTTGGCGCGGTACAAACCACGCAACTCGACGTCGTCGGTCATCTCGGAATACTTCGGGCTCTTCTCTTCGATGGCGAGCGTGCAGCCCGTCGCCAGCGCGCCAGCTTCGAAGCACTTGTGCACCCGCGGTTCCAGTTCGGACAGTTCGGCCAGCGTGCGCGAACGGATGTACCACTTGCCGGTAGTCGACTCGGGGACGATGTTCGGAGCGTCGCCGCCGTAGGTGACGATGCCGTGCACGCGGTCAGTCGGTCGGATGTGCTGCCGCAACAGACCGATCGACGTTTGCGCGATGGTGAGCGCGTCGGCGGCGTTGATTCCAAGTTCGGGGAAGGCCGAGGCGTGCGCCGACTTGCCGTGGTAGTGGACGTCGATGTGCGACACCGCCAGGCACGGAAAGTTGTCGAGTTCCATCGGCGCCGGGTGGACCATCATCGCCGCGTGCACGCCCTCGAACACGCCCTGGTTCAGCATGATGATCTTGCCGCCGCCGCCTTCTTCAGCCGGCGTGCCGAACACCTTGACGGTGATGCCGAGCTCGTCGGCCAGCGGCGCCAGCGCGAGGCCCGCGCCGACCGCGGCGGCGGCGATCACGTTGTGGCCGCAGGCGTGACCAACGCCGGGCAGCGCGTCGTACTCGGCGCAGATGCCGATGGTGAGCGGACCCGTTCCCGCCGTGGCCACGAACGCCGTCGGTAGATCAGCCACGCCGGTGTCGACGGCGAAGCCGGCTTCGGACAGCGCGGCGGCTGTCCACTCGGCGGCGCTGACTTCCTCGAAGCACGTTTCCGGCTTCGCATGAATGCGGTGACTCAGCCCGACGAGTCCGTCGGTGTTGTCGTGGACAGTTGCCTTGGCGACTTCCTTAACGTCCATGCGGCGACCTTACGCCTCGTCTGAAGCCGTGAAGTCCTGAATAGCGAGCAGCGTGCTCCCCGAATCGGTGTGGACGTGGCCAGAACGCCGCCGATGTCGATGATGAGGCCCTTCATCCCTACCGCCTCCGGATTTCAAGCACGGTTTGACGTGTGATTGAGCGCGGAAGCCTGCCGGATCACACACCAAAGCGTGCTTCAAAGTTCGTTCTGGGGCGTCGTTTCTAGGAGGCGGCTGGTTCGATTACCACGACGATGTCGCCGGCGCCGACGGTCTGGCCGACTGTCGACCTTGATCGTCTTCACCGTGCCGTCGATCTCGCTCATGATGTTGTTTTCCATCTTCATCGCCTCGAGCACGCACACCGCCTGACCGGCGGTCACGGTGTCGCCCTCGGCGACCATGAGCTTGACGATCGTGCCCTGCATCGGCACCGAGATGGCGCCCGCGCCGGCACCGGCGGGGCCTGCGGCGGCGGTCGGGGCGTGCGGGCGGCCAGGCGCCGCGCCACCGCGAGCAGGGCCGGCGCTGACAACTGCCGGAGCGACGTCGGGAACCCAGAGCTTGACGGTGTACTTGCGCCCGTCGACCTCGGCGTCGATTTCCCGCAGCACCTTGGCTTCACCGTCTTCGCCGACGCGGTGCTCACTGATCGGCGACGCCGCGACGGTCGAGAAGTCGAGTTTCTCCTCGACCCACTTGGTCGAATGCTCGCCGGCGATGAAGTCGGGGTGGCTGAGGATGGCGACGTGCGCCGGCATCGTCGTGGAGATGCCTTCGATCACGGTCTCGTCGAGGGCGCGCAGCATCCGGCGACGCGCCGTGTCGCGGTCGGGACCCCACGTGATCAGCTTGGCGACGAGGTTGTCGTAGTACTGGCTGACGGTGTCGCCGGCGTCGTAACCCGCGTCGACGCGCACGCCGAAACCGTCGGGACGCGTGAACTTGGTCAGCGTGCCCGGCGACGGCAAGAACTTGCCGCCAGTGGGATCTTCGGCGTTGATGCGCACCTCGATCGCATGGCCGTTGCGCTTCTTGGCGATCTGGTTCTGGCTGAACGGCAGCTTCTTGCCGGACGCCACGATTAGCTGCAACTCGACGAGGTCGAGGCCGGTCGTCAGCTCGGTGACGGGGTGCTCGACCTGGAGTCGCGTGTTCATCTCGAGGAAGTAGAACTCGCCGTCCTGGTAGAGAAACTCGACCGTGCCGGCGTTCACGTAACCGCAAGCGAGCGCGACGGCGACGGCCGCTTCGCCCATGGCGGTGCGGACCTCGTCGGGGAAGTTCGCCGCGGGGGATTCTTCGACCAGCTTCTGGTGACGGCGCTGCGCTGAGCAGTCGCGCTCGCCGATCCAAATGCCGTTGCCCTTGGTGTCGCAGAACACCTGCATCTCGATGTGGCGCGGCCAGGTGAGGTAGCGCTCGATGTAGCACTCGTCGCGACCAAAGCCCTTGAGCGCTTCGCTTTGTGCCGAGGCCAACGCGTCGGCGGCGCCTTCGGGGTTCTGCACGACGCGCATGCCGCGTCCACCACCGCCGTACGCCGCCTTGATAGCGACCGGCCAACCGAACTCGTTGCCGAAGGCGATCACTTCGTCGCCTGACTGCAGCACGTCGTTGCGGCCGGGCACGCCGGAGACGCCCGCCTTCTCGGCCGCGATGCGCGACGAGATCTTGTCGCCCATGACTTCAATGGCTTCGGGCGGTGGGCCGATAAATGTGACGTTCTTGGCGGCGATGGCGCGGGCGAAGTCGGTGTTCTCCGAGAAGAAGCCGTACCCGGGATGCACGGCGTCGGCGCCACTGCGCTCGATCACGTCGAGGATGGCTTCGGTGTTCAGATAACTCTCGGCGGCCGTCGTGCCGCCCAGCGCGTACGCCTCGTCGGCGAGCCGCACGTGCATGGCCTCGCGATCGAGGTCGGAGTACACGGCGACCGTCGGGATGCCGAGCTCGCGACACGTCCGGATAACCCGAACGGCGATCTCGCCGCGGTTGGCAATAAGGACCTTCGAGAACATAGGGGTCGTAGCATCGCAGAATGACGTCGCGGTATGAGATTCATCGCTTCGCGACGATCGATTCGACCAACACCTGGGTGATGGATCAGGCCCGCGCCGGCGCCGCCGAGGGCCTGGTCGCGGTGGCGGCCGAGCAGACGGCGGGCCGGGGGCGGCTGGGCCGCACGTGGGTGTCGCCGCCTGGCGGGTCGCTGTTGATGAGCCTGCTGTTGCGGCCCGTGAATCTGCCGATCGACCGCCTGCATCTAGCGACGGCGGCGGTGGCCATGGCCGGTGCCGACGCCGTCGCCCTCGTTGCCGAAGTGCGACCGTCGCTGAAATGGCCCAACGACCTGCTGATCGGCGACCGCAAGCTGGCCGGCGTGTTGACCGAGGTCGACGGGCTGGGCGACGGCGCGCCAGCGGTCGTGGTCGGCATCGGGATCAACTGCAACTGGCCCGAGGAGCTCCCCGAGGAGATCGCCGACATCGCCATCGCCGCCAACCACGCCGCCGGGCGACCGGTCCACACCGAGGACGTGCTCGACGTCCTGCTGGACAACCTGGCGCAGCGTCTCGACGGTGGTTGGGAAGCGGTGGCGCGGGAGTACCGCTCGCGCTGCGAAACCGTCGGCCGCGAGGTGCGCGTCGAGCTAGCCGACGGGGAATTCACGGGCATGGCCGCCGAGGTCGAAGACGACGGCGCGCTGGTGGTGATCACCGACGCCGGCCCCCGCCGCGTCGTGGCCGGCGACGTCATTCACGTCAGGTAAGGCGATGGACGCGTACGAACGAACCGCCGAGGCCTACGACTTGATCCAGCAAGCGCGCGGGCGGTCGTACGAGGAGCACGTCGACGCCCTGGACGCCATCATCAAGTGGAAGTGCCCGCAGGCAGAGTCGCTGCTCGATGTCGCTTGCGGGACAGGGACACACCTCGCGGCGTTTCGGTCGAGATTCGCCGACGTTGCTGGCGTTGATCTCAGCGAGGCCATGCTCGATCGGGCGCGGTCACGGCTTCCAGATGTTCCGCTCCACGTCGGCGACATGCTCGACTTCGATCTCGGTCGTACGTTCGACGTCGTGACGTGTCTATTCAGCAGTATCGGCTACTTCGTCGAGACTCCGACGACGTCCGGACGTGCCGTTGCCAACATGGCGCGCCACGTCGCTCCCGGCGGTCTACTGATCGTCGAACCGTGGATCCATCCAGACGGGTGGACCGTGCCCCACCGGGTAGCGGAAGCGGCGAACGCGCCGGGCATCTCTATCGGCCGCGTGTCGACCAACGGCCAGCGTGGTCACATCAGCACCTTCGATCTGCACTGGACGATCGCCACGGCTGAGGGTGTCGACTACTTCGTCGAGCACCACGAGCTCGGTCTTTGGGCGATCGATGAGTACGCCGACGCGTTTGTAGCTGCCGGCCTGCAGGTGGAGCACGACCCGTCGGGCCTTATAGGCCGCGGACTCTTTGTCGGATCTCCGGCATCGGACGCGCCGCGTGCGTGAATTGGTGCAGTTTCCGGTGTGATCCGAGCCCGATCACACCGGAAAGGGCACCAATTGGCTACGGGTTGCGTCGGGCGAGGTCGTAGGCGGCGGCCGCCGCATTGGTGACGGGTCCCGGCGCCGTGGTGCGGAAGTCGGCGACGCCGATGATCTCGCAGACGGCTTGGACCTCACGGGTGGTGGAGGTGACGAATACCTCGGTGGCAGTCGCCAGGTCGTCGAGGCTGAAGGTGCGTTCGACGGCGCCGTGAGACGCGATCACCACGGCGCGGGTCACTCCGGCGAGGCAACCGGTCGACAGCGGGGGAGTCACCAATTCGCCGCCGATGACGGCGAACACGTTCGTGCCGGTGCCTTCGCAAACGTTGCCTTGCGTGTCGCAGAACAACGCCTCGTCGGCACCGGCGTCGTGGGCGGCGTGCAGCGCCACCACGTTCTCGGCGTAGCTCGTCGTCTTCAGGCCGGCGAGCGCGCCGCGTTCGTTGCGCGGCCAGGGGACCGGCGCCAGCACCGCGGTGTCCGGCCACGGCTTCTGCGGAGTCGCCGCGACGATCACGGTCGGTGTCGCACCCCCGCGATCCGAGCCGAGCGGTCCGGCGCCGCCGGTGACGGTGAGCCGCACGCGGATGTTGCCTTCGCCCGGCGACTCGGACGCCACGACTTCGTTGATCGCGGTCACCAACGCGTCGTCGGTGTAGGGCACTTCGAGATAGAGCCCGGCCGCCGAGGCGCGCAAGCGGCGCAGGTGGTCGCTGCAGAAGCTGATCCCCGTGTCGGGGTACGACAGCATCGTCTCGAATACGCCGTCGCCGACCGTGGTGCCGTGGTCGAACACCGACAGCGTCGCCATCGCCGGATCGAGCATCACGCCGTTCAACCAAACCGAACTCACGATGACGACGCTACCGACAGGAGTCGGCGGGCCTTGAGCTCGGTTTCCTCCCACTCGCCCTCGGGCGTCGAGTCCCACGTGATGCCGCCGCCCGTGCCGAAGCGGATCTCGCCGTCGGCCAACCAGAACGTGCGAATACCCACGTTGAGGTCGCCGATGTTGCGTTCGGCGTCGACCCATCCGATGGCCCCGCAGTACGGACCGCGGGCTACGGGCTCGAGTTCACGGATCACGTCGAGTGCCGCCAGCTTGGGCGCGCCGGTCACCGAACCCGGGGGGAAGGTGGCGGCGAGCACGTCGGTCCACCCGCAACCCGATCGAAGACGGCCGCGCACCGTCGAGACGAGATGGAACAACCCGGGGTGCGGTTCGATGGCGCACAGCGCCGGCACGTCGACCGATCCGAAGTCGCAGGCGCGGCCGAGGTCGTTGCGGACCAGGTCGACGATCATCACGTTCTCGGCGTAGTCCTTGGCCAGGAAGCCGTCGATGGTGGCGGCCGTGCCCTTGATGGGTTGCGACTCCACGACGGCTCCGTCGCGGCGCACGAACCGTTCGGGCGACGCCGACGCCACGTGCACGCCCTGGTCGGGCAGCCTGACCACGGCCGAATACGGCGCCGGATTCCCCTCGGCCAGAGCGGCGCCGAGAGCAGCCACGTCGGCGTCGGCAGAGATGGGCGCCGACAGAACGCGACACAGGTTCACCTGGTAAACGTCGCCGCGCCCGATGGCATCACGGATCACCTCGACGCCCTTCTTGAACGCTGCTTCGTCGAGCGACGACGTCCACGCGTCGCGTGGCGGGACCTCGCCACGGCTCACCGGGCCACGGCGTCGCCGGACGCACGTCGTCGAAGCGGGCGCATACGACGTCGCCCTCGAAGCCGGCGACCACGGCCCACATGCCGCGCCCACTGTCGAGCGCGCTCGCATCGCGCGTGACGTCCACGAGTCCGGTCAGCAACCTGCCGCCGACAACCGCCAGTGGGTGAGGGGTCAAGAGGCCCCAGCGTACGATCGCGACGTGGATTTCGAGTTCAGCGACGAACAAACCCAGTTTCGCAAGGTGGTGCGTGACTTCGCCGAAGCCGAGATCGCCCCGCACGCCGAAGCGTGGGACCGCGATCACTACTTCCCCGTCGACACCGTGCTGGCGATGGGTGACCTCGGATTGTTCGGCCTTCCGTTCCCCGAGGCGTACGGCGGTTCCGACGCCGATTTCGCCACGCTGTGCATCGCCATCGAGGAGCTCGGACGGGTCGACCAAAGCCTCGGCATCACCCTCGAAGCCGCCGTCGGTCTCGGCGCCAATCCGATCATGCAGTTCGGCACCGAGGAGCAGCGCCAGCAGTGGCTGCCCGACCTCGTCGCCGGTCGCAAGCTGGCCGGCTTCGGCCTGACCGAACCCGACGCCGGCAGCGACGCCGGAGGCACGCGCACGACGGCGGCGCTCGACGACGCCACCAACGAATGGGTCATCAACGGTGAGAAGGCGTTCATCACCAACTCGGGGTCGACGATCACGTCGCTGGTGACGGTGACGGCGCGCACCGGACCGGGAGAGATCAGCGCGCTCATCGTCCCCGCGGGGACGCCCGGCTTCGTGGTCCAGCCGCCGTACCGGAAGATGGGGTGGCACGCCTCGGACACCCACGGACTGTCGTTCGCCGACGCCCGCGTTCCCGCTGACAATCTGCTCGGTGAGCGGGGGCAGGGGTTCCGCCAGTTCCTCGGCATCCTCGACGAAGGGCGCATCGCCATCGCCGCGCTGGCCGTCGGCGTGATCCAGTGCTGCCTCGAGCAGAGCGTCGAATACGCCAAGAACCGCAACGCCTTCGGCAGAGCCATCGGCACCAACCAGGCCGTCGCCTTCGCGTGCTCGGACCTCGCGGTCATGGCCGACGCCGCGCGCGCGTTGACGTACCGCGCGGCGTGGCTCAAGGACAACGGTCGCCCTTTCAGGGACGAGGCCGCCGTCGCCAAGTTGTATGCGACCGAGTCGGCGGTGACCGCCACGCGCATGGCCACGCAGATCTTCGGCGGCTACGGCTTCATCGACGAGACCCCGGTCGCCCGCCACTACCGCGATGCCAAGATCCTCGAGATCGGCGAAGGCACCAGCGAGATCCAACGGCTGGTGATCGCCCGCGGACTCGGCCTACCCGTCGAGTAGTTATCCCTTCGTCGACTCGGCGGGTTTCCATTCGACGGCACCGCGGCGGGCGCGCCGCGCTGCGGCGAACTTCACCACTGCGAGGGCGGCGACGAAGGGCCACTCCTTCGGCGGGTAGGCGACGAGCGTGCGGTAGATCGAGGTCGCTTCGCTCGGCGGCGCCGCCGTCGGCAAGTTGAGCGTGGCCAGCTGCTGCTTGCCGGCTTCGGCCCGCACACGCTGGCGCCACAGGTCACGCCAGCGGGTCGGCAATTGCACCGTCGCCGTGGCCAGCGGCACCTGCTCGATACGGCCGCCGTTGCCGAGCTGAGCGAAGAGCCACGCGTCGTCGAGCAGCACCCCGGCGGGCATCTCGTCGGGCAACGCCTCGGTGCGCACGGCGTAGAGCGTCCCGAGCAGCCCGCCCCACGCGAGGCGATGGGGGACACGGGCCACGTGCGCCACGAGGCCATCGCCGAGGTGTTCCTGTTTGGCGGCCGCCGCTACCGCGCCGTTCGCAAGTACGGCGTCGACCAGGGCCGGGATGGCCCAAGCATTCACCGCCACGTCGGCGTCGGCGAACACGTGCACGTCGGCTGGCTCGTGCCGCAACACGTTCCACGCCGCCGGCTTCGATCCGACGTCGAGCAACCGCACCGTGACCGGCGCGTCGCTGTCGCGCAGCGCCTCGGCCGCCGGGCTGTGAGCGCTGTCGGGCCCGTTTACGCAAACGACGATGCGCCAGTCGTGCTCGAGCCGTGCCGCAGACTCGGCCAACGACGCGACGGTGCGGGCGACGTTCGGCTCGTCGCGGTGACACGGAACGGCAATGACGACGCGGCTCATCGCGTCAACGCCTTCCACGCCTCGCGCGCCTGGCCGCGGTGCCGAGCCAGTCCGTACACGACGGTGCCGACCGCTCCGAAGGCGCGGCGTGCCCAGCGGCCTTGGTACTTCTCGAGATAGAGGGCCAGGGCGCGGGTCCGCAGAGCGGCGGTGCCGTCGGCGTCGTGGGACGCCTCGAACGACGCTCCGCGTGTGTGTTGCACGCTCGTGTACGACGACAACACGACGCGCTTGCCGCGCGCGCGCACGCGGCGGCACAGGTCGGCGTCTTCGGCAAAGAGGAAGAACCGCTCGTCGAAACCGCCGATGGCCGTGAAGACCGACATCGGCACCACCGCGGCGGCGGTGTGCAACCACTCGACATCGGCCAGACCGGCTGCCGCCGGCGCCCACTGCGGTCGTATCGCGGGACGCAAGCGCAGCATCGAAAGCAGCGTCGCTCCGAGGCTGAAGTCCTGCTCGACGATCGGTTGCACCCACCCGCCTTCCAGGTCTTCGACCAGCAGCGGGCTGACCAAGCCGATGCTTTCGTCGCCGAGTTGCGCCACGAGTCCGTCTATCGCCCTCTCCGGCCACACCGTGTCGGGGTTGGCCAGGACCACGAATTCTGTGTCCGGGCTGAGAGCGGCGACGCCGGCATTGTTGGCCACGCCGTAGCCGTCGTTCGTGGGCCGGCTGACGATGACCACGCCCGCGTCTGCGCTGGTAGCGGCCCGGATGCTGCCGTCATTCGATGCGTTGTCCACAACCACGATCTCGACGGGATCCGCCGACGCCCCGCGTAGCGACGCCACGCAGGCCCCAATGGTCAGTTCGGAGCGGTACGTCACGATGACGACGCCCACTCTCGCCATGGGCCGATCGTATGTGGTGAACCTCCAAAACCGGGGATGGGCCACTAGCGTTGACGCCCGCCATGGCAATTCCGCCCGTCCCGGGCAAGAAACTCACGCGCGCCCACAGCGCGCCGAAGCGCGCCCCGCAACACTCCGCGGGACGCCGGCCGGTGGCCAAGAAGGTGCCCGTCGAGCAGCCCAAGCAAACGCGCGATCCGAAGCATCACGCGCATCGTGGGCTGCACCGCCTCTTGATCGGTCTCAACATTTTCGTCGGCTTGTGCGTCGTCACGACGGCGGTCGGCTACGGCTACTTGAAGTTCCGTCTCGGTCAGCTCGACAAGATCAGCTTCGCTTGCAACGTGCTGCGCAACTGCGGCGATGACGACCCGGGCAAGCCGATGAACGTGCTGCTCGTCGGCTCCGACACGCGCGCCAATATCAGCAAGGCCGAGCGCGCCAAGTTCGGCAACGCGGCCGACGTCGGCGGCGAACGCACCGACACGATGATGGTGCTCCACATCGACCCGACGGCGGAGAAGGCCTCTATTCTTTCGATCCCGCGCGACCTGTGGGTGCCGATCGCCGGCCTGCGCGGTAACGATCGCATCAACACCGCCTACGGCGTCAAGACGTCGGGCAAGGGCGCGGTGACCACCGGCCGCTCGACGGTCACGACCACGAACGCCCTCGGCTCGCCCGTCACGACGTCGAACGTTCCGATCAAGGACGGACCCGAGCGACTCATCGCCACGATTCGCCAAAGCCTCGGCATCGAGATCGACCACTACATCGAGGTCGACTTCACCGGCTTCCGCGACATCGTCAACGCCGTCGGCGGCGTCACCGTGCCGTTCCCGGCGCCCGCCCGCGACAAGCTGTCGGGCCTCGACGTGAAGCAAGCCGGCTGCGTGAGTCTGTCGGGCGACGAAGCGCTCAGCTACGTCCGCAGCCGCCACTTCCAGTACTACGAATCAGGCCGCTGGCGCACCGACCCGACAGGCGACCTCGGCCGTATTCAGCGCCAGCAGGACTTCATCCGGCGCATGCTGCGCAAGGCCATCAGCAAGGGCGTGCGCAACCCCGTCAAGCTGAACGCACTCATCGGCGCCGGCATCGACAACGTCAAGCTCGACTCGGCGCTGTCGACCAAGGACATCGCCCGCATCGGCAAGCAGTTCAAGTCTCTCGAGCCTGAAGCCGTCGACATGCTCACGTTGCCGACCGACGGGTTCCGAACCGCCGCTGGGGCGTCGGTACTCAAGCTCAAGACCGCCGAGGCGCGGGTCATCATCAACCGGTTCAACGGGCTCGGCGCTGCCGACTCGAGCGACGGTCCGGTGCCGAACATCTCGCCGTCCACCGTGCGCGTCCTGGTACTCAACGGCACCGGGGTGAGCGGCCAAGCCGGGCAGGTGCAACGCCAACTGTCGGGGGCCGGATTTGGCGCCGCCGGTGTCGGCGACGCCCCCGGCGGGTTCGGGCGCACCGCCACCGAGATTCGCTACGGCGCCACCCAGTTGCCGAAGGCGCAACTGCTACGGGCCTACGTCGTCGGCGGCGCCAAGTTGGTTCTCGACAACACGCTCAAGGGCGGCGACATCCAACTGATCGTCGGCGCCGGCTTCGGCGGCGTCCGCCCGTCGCTCACCACCCCGACCTCAACCCCGGCGGCGACGACGCCGACCACGCAGGGCGCAGTCCCCGCCAACCGCGGCGCCCCCGCCCTCGCCTGCTAGTCGCCGGTCGGCGTGTGCCTCGAGCCGTCGGTGCCGTCGATCAACACCCGCCCGGCGATTGGTTCGTCGAGCTCGGCAACAAGTGCGTGGGGGTAACCCAAGGAATCCACCGCGCACGAACCCAGGCTGACTAGAGGTCGGTGCTCGCGGACGGCGACAACCACTGCCGACTCACTCTCGCGAACGCGCAGCGAATACGTCGACCAGCACGAGCTGACGTGGACATGGCGCCGAGCGAGAACGCTTTGGATGGTTAATCGGCTCGAGAAGTGTGCGATCAGCCTCGGTCGACGCCGATCACGCCACTCTCAGGGCATCTAACGGCGACGCGCCGCCTAGCCTCGCGGCCGTGAAGGGGATCGTTCTCGCTGGTGGTAGCGGTACGCGGTTGCATCCGGTGACGCTGGCGGTGTCGAAGCAGCTGTTGCCGGTTTACGACAAGCCGATGATCTATTACCCGCTGTCGGTGCTGATGCTGGCGGGCATCCGCGACATCCTCGTGATCTCGACGCCGCACGACCTGCCGTTGTTCAAGGGCCTGCTCGGCGACGGGCACGAAATCGGGTTGTCCTTCTCGTACGCGGAACAGCCAACGCCAGGCGGCCTCGCCGAGGCATTCATCATCGGACGGGAGTTCATCGGCGACGACGACGTGTGTCTCGTGCTCGGCGACAACATCTTCCACGCGCCCGGACTCGGTGATCTCCTGGAGAACGCGGTGGCGACCCTGAAGGGCGCGACCGTGTTCGGTTACAAGGTCGACGATCCCGGGCGATACGGCGTGGCCGAAATCGACGCCGGCGGCTCGGTGCTCTCGATCGAGGAGAAGCCGGCGGCTCCGAAGTCGAACCTGGCGGTCACCGGTTTGTACTTCTACGACAACGACGTCGTCGGCATCGCCGCCGACTTACCGCGCTCGGCGCGCGGCGAGTTGGAAATCACCGACGTCAACCGCGTCTACCTCGAGCACGGCGCACTCAATCTGGTCAAGCTCGGACGCGGCACGGCGTGGCTCGACACCGGCACGCACGACTCGCTGATCGAGGCGGGGATTTTCGTGCAGGCGCTCATCCACCGTCAGGGCCTCCAGATCGCCTGTCTCGAGGAGATCGCCTTCCAGCAGGGCTACATCGACTTGGCGCAACTCACGATCCTCGCCGACAAGCTCGGAAAATCCAGTTACGGCGACTACCTGCGCGCCGTGGCCGCCGATCCCGATCGCTTCGCGTAACCAGTTGGCCGTCATCCGCTCTGAGCGCACCAGCCGTCTCGCGCTGGCCGGACTCCTAACGGTGGCGGGGACGGCGCACTTCCTGGCACCGAAGGGTTTCGACGACATCGTGCCCGAATCGCTCGGCAACCCGCGCGCCTGGACCGTCATCAGTGGCCTCGCGGAACTGACGGGCGCCGTGCTGGTGGCCCGCCGGAGCACGTCGCGCATCGGTGGTTGGTGGGCGGCGATCCTGTTCGTGCTCGTGTTCCCGGCCAACGTGTACGCCGCCGTCAAGCCTGTCGAGCCCTTCGACAACCCGTGGCTCGGCTACGGGCGGCTGCCGCTGCAGATTCCGTTGGTGGTCTGGGCGTTGCGGCACGCCCGCGGCACGTACCCGAAGTAGCCCGCCAACTACCCTTGACTGGCTTATGAAGCTCTTCGTGACCGGCGGCGCCGGGTTCATCGGTTCGAACTATGTGCGCCACGTGCTGGCCAACACCGACGACGAAGTCACGGTGTACGACGCGCTGACCTACGCCGGCAACCTCTCGACGTTGAAGGACGTGGACGACAGCCCGCGCTACAAGTTCGTCAAGGGCAACATCTGCGACCCGGGCACGCTCGAGGAGGCGATGGCCGGCCACGACGCCGTGGTCCACTTCGCCGCCGAGAGCCACGTCGACCGCTCGATCATCGGCTCTGACGACTTCGTCAACACCAACTGCTTCGGCACCAACGTCGTGATGGACACGGCCCGTCGCCTCGAGATCGGCCGCGTTATCCACATCGGTACCGACGAGGTGTACGGCAGCGTCGAAGTCGGCTCGTCGAAGGAAACCGACCCGCTCGAGCCGCGCTCGCCGTACTCCGCATCGAAGGCGGGTTCCGATCTCATCGCGCTGTCGTACTGGTCGACGCACGGACTGCCCGTGACGGTGACGCGCTGCACCAACAACTTCGGCCCCTTCCAGTTCCCCGAGAAGGTCATCCCGCTCTTCTCCACGAACCTGCTCGACGGGGCGAAGTTGCCGCTGTACGGCGACGGGTTGAACGAGCGCGACTGGTTGTACGTCGACGACCACTGCACCGGCGTGCACCTGGTGTTGCAGTCGGGCGCACCGGGCGAGATCTACAACATCGGCGCCGGCAACGAAACGCCCAACCGCGTGCTGGTCGACAAGCTGCTGGCGCTGCACGGCGCCGGCGAAGAGATGGTCGAGTACGTCGAAGACCGCAAGGGTCACGACCGCCGGTACTCGGTCGACATCACCAAGATCACCGAGCTCGGCTGGACCAAGCAGCGCACACTCGACGAGGCGTTGGAAGAGACCGTGGCCTGGTACCGCGACAACCGCTGGTGGTGGGAACCGCTGAAGTCGGCGAAGTAATGCGGGTCCTCATCACGGGTGCGGGCGGCGAGCTCGGCCAGGATCTCGCGGCGGAGTTCGCCGACGAGCGGTACGAGGTCCTTGGCACGACGCACGCGTCGATGGACGTCGCCGACCGCGACGCAGTGCTGGCAACCGTGTGCGGATTCGCACCCGACGTGGTCATCCACGCCGGCGCGTGGACTGCGGTCGACGCGCACGAGTCCGATCCGGATTACGCGTTCGCAGTGAACGCGTTCGGCACGCGCAACGTCGCGGAGGGAGCGCGTCGCGTTGGCGCCCACGTCGTCTACGTGTCGACGGCGTACGTCTTCGACGGGACCAAGGTCGGGCCCTATCGCGAGTGGGATCCGACCGGACCGCTGTCGGTCTACGGCGCGTCGAAGCTGGCCGGCGAAACCGAGATCGACCCCGGTAACACGATCGTGCGCGTCGACGCGGTCTGGGGTGTGCACGGCAATAACTTCGTGAAGTCGATGCTGCGGCTGGCGCACGAACGCGACACGTGGGGAGTCGTCGATGATCAGCTTCACGGCCCGTCGTTCGGGCCCGATCTCGCCGCGGGAATCAAGCAGCTTGCAGTAGGCAAGCTGCCGGGGACCTTCCACCTCTCCAACCAAGGCGCTACGACGAAGTACGGCTTCGCCCGTGCCGTCCTCAAAGCCGCCGGCCACGACCCGGCGCGCATCACACCCATCACGGCCGCTGAGTACCCGACGCCCGCGACCCGTCCCGCCAATTCGGTCCTGGACAACGGCGCCTGGCGTCTGGCCGGCTTCGCGCCCCTCGATGACTGGGAAGCGCCGCTGGAACGGATGATTCAAGAGATCAGCTAGTCGCCCCTAACCTTTACGGATGGCCGAGATTGCTGTCATCGGGACGGGGTACGTCGGGCTGACCACGGGCGCGTATCTCGCGCACTTGGGGCACGACGTCACCTGCGCCGATGTGGTCGCCGAAAAGGTCGCCTCGCTGAGTGAGGGGATCGTCCCGATTCACGAGGACGGCCTCGACGCCATGGTGGCCGAGGGGATTCAGGCCGGACGGTTGCGATTCGTGCTCGGGGCGGTATCCGCGGTTGAGCAGGCGGAGTTCGTGTTCCTGTGCCTGCCGACGCCGCAGGGGGAGGACGGCTCGGCGGACCTGTCCTACGTCGAATCCGTCGCCACCGAAATCGGCGCGCATCTGCGCAGCGACGCCGTCGTGGTGAACAAGTCAACCGTGCCGGTCGGGTCGACGCTGCGCGTCGCCGCCCTGCTCCAGCGTGACGACGTGCACGTCGTGTCGAACCCCGAGTTCCTGCGCGAGGGCCAGGCGCTGTACGACTCACTCAACCCCGATCGCATCGTCATCGGAGCCCACGATCAAGAAGCAGCGATGCGGTTGGCGGAGCTGTACGAGGCGCTGAAGGCGCCCGTCGTCGTCACCGATCCGGCGAGCGCCGAGACGATCAAGTACGTCGCCAACTCGTTCCTGGCGACGAAGGTCAGCTTCATCAACGCGGTGGCGCACTTCTGCGAACTGGTCGGTGCGGACGTGCGCGACGTCGCGCAAGGCATGGGCCTCGACAAGCGGATCGGTTTCGAGTTCCTGCGCCCCGGACCAGGTTGGGGCGGCAGTTGTTTTCCGAAAGATACGCGGGCGCTCATTCATATGGCCGAGGACCGCGGCTATGCGTTCGATCTGTTGAAGGGCGTCGTCGCCGTCAACGACGAGCAGTACGACCGCGTCGTCGAGAAGATCGCCTGGGCGGTCGGCGGTTCGGTGCAGGACAAGACCGTCGCCGTGTGGGGTCTCACGTTCAAGGCCCGCACCGACGACCTGCGGGAGTCGCCCTCGCTGTTCGTCATCGAACGACTGCTCCAAAAGGGAGCGACCGTGCAGGCGTTCGACCCCATGGTCACGAAGGAGCTCGAGGGCATCTCGGTGTGCGGCGACGCGTATGCCGCGACCGAAGGAGCTGACGTTCTCGTCGTGCTCACCGAGTGGGATGAGTTCCGCTACCTCGACCTGACGAAGGTGAAGAACCTGATGGCCGTTCCGGCGGTGGTCGACGCCCGCAACCTGCTCGACCCGGTGCAGGTGCGTCGCCACGGGTTCATCTACGACGGCATCGGACGGCTGTAGGACCGATGCGAGTAGTCGTTACTGGAGGCGCCGGGTTCATTGGCTCGCATTTGTGTCGCGCGCTGCTCGAACGCGGCGACAGTGTCACGGCGATTGACAACCTCCTCACCGGCAACATCGCCAACATCGAGGAACTCTTCTCGCACGCCGAGTTCACGTTCATGCGCCACGACGTGAGCACCTACGTGCACGTGTCCGGTCCCGTCGACGCCGTGCTTCACTTCGCCAGCCCCGCCAGCCCGGCGGACTTCGAGCGCATCCCCATCCAGATCCTCAAAGTCGGGAGCCTCGGCACGCATCACATGCTCGGTCTGGCCAAGGACAAGGGGGCGCGCTTCTTTCTCGCTTCCACCAGCGAGGTCTACGGCGACCCGCAGGTGCACCCGCAGCCCGAGTCGTACTGGGGCCACGTCAACCCGATCGGGCCGCGCGGCGTTTACGACGAAGCCAAGCGGTTCGCCGAGGCGATGACGTACGCCTACCACCGTGCCCATGGCGTCGACGTGCGCGTCGGCCGGATTTTCAATACCTATGGGCCGAGAATGCGTCCCGACGACGGTCGACTCGTCACCAACCTGCTCGTGCAGGGGCTCACCGGGAGACCGATGACAGTGTTCGGCGACGGCTCGCAGACGCGCAGCTTTTGCTTCATCGACGACGAGGTGCGGGGTCTGCTCGCCTTGCTGGATTCCGACTACGTCGGCCCCGTGAACGTCGGGAACCCGAACGAGTTCACCGTGTCCGAGTTCGCCCGCATCGCCCTCGAAGTCACGGGCAACCAGTCCGAGATCGTGTACGAGCCCTTGCCCGTTGACGACCCCATGCAGCGCCGTCCCGACATCACTCTGGCCAAGACCCTGCTGAGTTGGGAGCCGACGATCGAGTTGCGCGAGGGGCTCGAGCGCACCGCCGACTACTTCCGGACCATCCTGTCCGCCGACGGCGCTTGACCGACATCGCGGATCGCGTCGCCGCCGTCGTCGTCAACTACAACGCGCGCGACTACTTGCTGGACTGTGTGCGGTCGCTGCGCGGCGCGGGGGTGGAACAGATCGTCGTCGTCGACAACGCCAGCACCGACGGGTCGGTCGCCGCGCTGCGCACCGCCGATCCGCAAGCCACGATCGTCGAGACCGGTGGCAATTTCGGTTACGGCGGCGGCGCCAACCGCGGCGCCGCCGCGGTGCCCCCGGGCGCCGACGTGCTGCTGGTATCAAATGCCGATGTGATCGTCGACGCCGTAGCGGTCAAAACCATGGTGGCATCGCTAGATGCCGACCCCGACCTCGGCATGGTCGGGCCGCGGATCGACAACGCCGACGGCACGCTCTACCCCTCGGCGCGCATTATGCCGGGACCGGTCGACGCTGTGGGCCATGCGTTCCTCGGCCTCGTCATGCCTAACAACCGCTTCACGCGGCGCTATCGCATGCTCGACTGGGACCACGCGAGCCCGCGCCGCGTCGACTGGATTTCTGGCGCGTGCTTCGCCATCCGGCGGAGCGCCTTCGACCGGGTTGGTGGCTTCGACGAGAGCTACTTCATGTACCTCGAAGAGATCGACCTGTGTCACCGCACGAAGGAACTCGGGGCGGGGATCGTCTACGAACCGGCGGCGCGGATCATGCACGTCGGTGGCGTCTCGACCAAGCAGGTCCCGTATCGCATGTTGGCGGCGCACCACCGCTCGACCTTGCGGTGGTGGTGGTCGTCGCACCGCTGGCCGGTGCGCGCCCTCGTCGCATTCGTCGCCCTGGGCCTCGGCGTGCGTTTGCTGCTGGCCTTCGCCGTGCAGGCGGTGAAGGGCGACCGATGAGTGACCAACCGCTGCTCGGACGCCACGACGCCGTGCCCCGGCGGCGTTGGCGGTGGTTGCTGCCGCTCATCCTCGGCGCGGCCGTGGTCGCGCTCGCTACCAGCCTGATCGTGCGCGCGACGCGGGAAGACACCTCGACACCCGAGTACGCCGTGGACGCGTACCTGGAGGCCGTCGAGGCCGGCGCGACCACCCGCGCCTACGGGCTGCTATGTGCCAAGGCGCACCAAGAGGCGTCGCTCGCCGAGTTCCAGAAGACGATCAACGCCGAGCGAACGCAAGCGGGCGGCGTGATCGGGCACAAGGTGGCGCGGATCGAGACGACGTCCGACGACGACGAGCGCCTCGCCAGCTACACCGTGCGCCGCCAGAAGAACGATCTGGTGGTCGACGCCGTGGTCAAACGCGAAGATGGTCGGTGGAAAATGTGCGGCTTCAAGCCACGGGTGATTCGCCAGCCCGCCGACCTCATCCCGGAACCACCCGGGTACGTTGACACCGGAACTACGACCACCACAAGGTAGGGTCAACGCCCGATATGGGTAAGGCGTCACAGGCAAAGAAAGTCAACCGCGCGGCAATGACCGGAGGCGGTCGCACCGCTGGCAAGAAGACGCCAGTGGCGTGGTACTCGTCGCTATTCCTCGTCGTCGTCCTCGGGGTCATGGGCGTGTTCGTCGCGTCCAAGAACCTGAACGACAGCAAGGCGAGCGCGTCCGTCGTACCGCCCCAGCCGGCGCGTGACGGTCGGCCGCAGGACCACTGGCACGCCGCCTACGGGTTCAACCTGTGCGGCAAGTGGGTCGCGCCGCTCAACGACGGTCCGCGGGGCGACAGCAACGGCATCCACACCCACGGCGACGGCCTGATCCACACGCACCCCTTCGTGTCGGCGGCCGCCGGTAAGAACGCCACTTTCGGCAAGATGATGACGACCACGGCGACGGAGGTCACGGCAACGTCGGTCGACCTCAAACGAGACGGTGAAGAGTTCAAGAACGGCGACAAGTGCGGCAAGAAGGCCGGCGTGCTGACCGCCCGAGTGTTCAAGAACCTCGCCGACAAAACCGGCAAAGAACTCAAGGGCAACCCCGCAACCTGGCGCATCGTCGACGGATCGCTCATCTCGATCAGCTTCAACCCGAAGGGGTTCAAACTGACGCAACCGCCGTCGGCGGCGAACATCAACGACCCGGGCGACCTGGGCACTCCGCCCGCTCCCACGCCGGAGCCCGAGGTCACCGAAGTCACCGAACCGCCCGCGGACGAAACGCCAACCACCGAGCCGTGAAGGCAATCGTCCTCGTCGGTGGCGAGGGCACGCGCCTTCGTCCACTGACCTACACGACGCCGAAGCAATTGCTTCCGGTGGCCGGCGTGCCCATGCTCGAGCGTGCCGTCGCCCACTTGGCGCGCCACGGCATCGACGAAGTGGTGCTGTCGATGGGCTACAGGGCCGATGCGTTCCTCGCGGCCTATCCAAGAAACGTTTGCGTCGGCGTGCCGCTTCGCTACGTCGTAGAGGCCGAGCCGTTGGATACCGGCGGTGCCATCGCCTATGCCGCCGACGAGGCGGGCATCGACGAGCGATTCGTCGTCGTCAACTCCGACGTGCTGACCGACATGGACTTCAGCGCTCTCGTCAACCGCCACGCCCAGACTGGCGCGCTCACCACGATCGGGCTCACGCCGGTTGAGGACCCGAGTCGGTTTGGCGTCGTGGTCACCGACATCGACGGCCGCGTGACGGCCTTCATCGAGAAGCCGGTCGCCGGCACCGCTCCGACGAACTTGATCAATGCCGGCATCTACGTGATGGAGCCCGCGGCGCTCGACGTGATCGAGCGCGGTCGGCGAGTTTCGGTCGAGCGCGAGGTGTTCCCGACCATGGTCGACAGCGGCACGCTGTTCGCCGCAGCGTGCGAGGGGTACTGGATCGACATCGGCAACCCCGCGGCGTACGTGCAGGCCAATCTCGACATCGCGGGCAACTCGGTCGTCGACCCGACCGCCAAGATCGACCCATCGGCCGTCATCACCGACTCGGTCATCCTCGACCACGCCTTGATCGGACCGAACGCGATCGTCGATCGCTCCATCGTCGGATCGGGCGCCACCGTGGGCGCAGGCGCGTCGGTGCGCGAGTTCACCGTCGTCGGGCCCGGTGCCACCGTCGCCGATCGCGCCGAGGTCGTCGGCGCTCAGGTGGCGTAGCGGCGCGATGCGGTACCTCGTCACGGGCGGCGCCGGCTTCATCGGCTCGACCCTGGTCGATCGCCTGCTCGCCGAGGAACACGAAGTCGACGTCATCGACGACTTGTCGACGGGCAGCCTTTCCAATCTCGCCGAAGCCCGGGCGCGCGCCGAAGGGGCGCTGAAGATCCACTCGCTCGACCTGCGTTCGCCCGACACCATCACGCTGATGGCACGCCGCGAGCCCGAGGTGGTGGTGCACCTCGCCGCGCAAGTGGACGTGCGAGTGTCCGTGAAGGACCCGGTGTTCGACGCCCAGGTCAACATCGTCGGTCTGCTCAACGTGCTGGAAGGGGCGCGGGCCGCGGGGGCGCGCAAGGTGATCTTTTCCTCGAGTGGCGGGACGATCTACGGCGACGTCGCCGCGGAAGACCTCCCGGTGCGGGAGAGCCAGTCGCAGCGGCCGCTGTCGCCGTACGGGATCACGAAGAAGGTCAGCACCGACTACCTCTGGGCCTACCGTGAGCTGCACCAGCTCGACTTCACGTCGCTCGCCCTCGGCAACGTCTACGGGCCGCGGCAGAACCCTCACGGCGAGGCCGGCGTGGTCGCCATCTTCGCCGGGCTACTACTCGACGGCCGCCAGTGCACGATTTACGGCGACGGCTCCCAAACACGCGACTACGTGTACGTCGACGACGTGGTCGACGCCATCGTGCGCTCGACCGACCGCGGCGGCGGACTCCTCTGCAACATCGGGACAGGAGTCGAGACTTCCGTCCAGCAGATTCACGACACCGTGGCTCGCGCCGTCGGTGTGCAGGCCGAGCCGATGTACGCCAGCGAGCGACTCGGAGAACTACAGCGCATCGCCCTCGAGCCCGGCCGCGCCGCTATGCAACTCGGCTGGCAACCGTGGACGACTTTCGACGACGGAGTCGACCAAACCGTGGAATGGTTCCGCCAGCAACGCGAGGCGGACTAGCGCGTCGCGAGCGCCTAAACCCTTTGAAGCACGCTTTGGCGTGTGATTCGGGCCTCTCGAACGTCAAATCACACGGCAAAGCGTGCTTGGAACGCAACTGCGGGTGCGCCGCGACAGTGCGCACGAGCGCACCCGGACCGAACCCGGTGAAGATGCGCGAGGGGATGGTCGTGGTGGGTGCGGTAGTGATGGTGAACGGCTGCGCTTCGGAGGGTTGCCGCCCGATGCAGCGTCGGGGCAACTGATGAGCACCTCGATGTCGCCGCTGAAGTAGGGCCGGTCGGAAAATGGCATCCGATCGAACTGGAGGACGAAGCGTGATGGTGCCTTCGCCGGATGATGGACAGGTGCCCCCGGGCGGTCACCGACGTGCCCTTCGGCCCCGCCACCGGATCGAGCAAGAACGAGAACCGAAGAGCTGCACCAACGGGGTGTGGCGGACGCGAACAACATCGCCGCGCCCGCAAGGAGCACACGCAATCGCCGCATGGCGGCGGCGTACGCCGACTAGCGGAACAGGTCTTCGGCGGGTGGGCGGATGATCTCGTCGGCCACCGACGACTCGCGTAGCCACGTGGCGTCGACGCCGCGTACAACCGCCACGGGGATGCCGGTGGACTTGCCCATCACGAGTTCGGCGGCGGCCGCGATCTCGTCGGCGACCGCGACTTCGGTGACTTGCAGCTCGCGGCCGAGGGCGTCGGTGGTGCCGCGCAAGTCGACGACGGCGGCCACGCCGGCGACGCCGATGGCCACGTCGGTGAGGCCCTTGCGCCATGGGCGGCCGAACGTGTCGGAGATGATCACACCGACGTCGATGCCCAAGTCGGCGCGCAGGCCGTCGCGAATGCGCCGCGCCGAGCGGTCGCAGTCAACCGGCAGCAGGGCGGCGTAGCCGGCGGGAACGTTCGACAAGTCGATGCCGGCGTTGGCGCACACGAAGCCGTGCGAGGTCTCGCTGATGATCAGGTCGCCCCGCCGGCGCACGATACGCACCGACTCCTGCTCGACCAGCGCCTTGGCCGACGCGGGGTCCTCAGGGTTGACGGGAACCAGGCGGCCTTCGGCCTTGGAGACGATCTTCTGGGTGACCACGAGCACGTCACCGCTCTCGAGGGTGCCGTGGGCGGCGGCGGCGATGAGCGTGGCGAGACGATCACCGTCGACGACTTCACCGATGCCGTCGATGCCAAAGATCGAGATCACGAGGGTGATCCTGCCGCGGCGAGCGCGACTTCGGCCAACGCGGCGGCGTCGTCGACCGATCGCATGATCGTCGGGGCGACGACGCAGCGCATGCCGGCGTCTTCTACGGCGGGCGCGAGATCGCGGTCAGCCTCATCCACGATGAGCGTCGCCGCGAGGTCGCGGTACAGGCGGGCCACGCCAACCACGCTGGCGTCGTGGCCGAGTTCGCGCAACATGCGGTCAGCCGGTCCCTTCAACGCGGCGCCGGCGACGATGGGGGAGACGGCGACGGCGTCGGCGCGGCGCGCCTCGATGGCGGCCCGCACGCCTGGCACGGCGAGGATCGGGCCGATCGACACGATCGGGTTCGACGGGCACACCAGCACCACCTCGGCTTCGGCGATCGCCGCGAGGACGCCCGGACCGGGACGCGCCGCCTCGGCGCCGGCGAAGCGAACGGCGGTGATCGTCACATTGTGTTGCCGCCCGACGAAGTACTCCTGAAAGCCGATCTCGCCTTCGTCCTCGACCGTGACCCGGGTCTCGAGGTCGTCCTCGGTGACGGGCAGTAGGCGCAGCGCCAAGCCCCACGCCTCGGTGATCTCCTGGGTTACCGCGCACAGGCCGAGGCCGTCGCGCAGCCGCTGCGTGCGGTACAGGTGGGTGGCGAGGTCCTTGTCGCCGAGGCGGAACCACGTCTGGCCGCGGTAGCGGTCGAGCGCCGTCATCGCTTGCCACGTCTCGCCGGCGAGGCCCCAACCCGTTTCCGGGTTGATGGCCTCGGCGAGCGTGTAGGTGATCGTGTCGAGGTCGGGGCTGACGTGCAGGCCGTGCAGCACCACGTCGTCACCCGTGTTGACGATCGCGGTGATCGACGCTGGATCCGTTACTCGCATGACGCCGCGCAGCATCTTGGCGGCACCCACGCCGCCCGCCAGCGCGCAGACGCGGGTCACTAGAGGGTCGTCACGCGCAGCGATGACGGCGTGCCGATACCAGACCCGGCGACGACGGCACCTCCGGGCACGCGCGCCGCGGCGACGCGCGCACCGCGACCAGTGCTCGTGGGGAACGCCATGAAGCCGTGCAACTCGCTCCCGGCGGCGTTGAACACGCGCACGTGGGGTCCGCCGGTATCGCCCGCGCCCGTGATCACCTCGGGCACGGCGTCGCCGATCACGTCGCCACCGGCGACGTAGATGCCACCGGCGAAGTTCTGGGCGTACGCCATGAACCCGCCGACGTCGACGCCGCCAAGGGTGAACAGACGGACGTGTGGCCCGCCTCCGGGACCCGGCCCGGTCACCACCGCATTGCCGGAACCGGCGACGCGGACGCCGCCGGTGAACCTGGAGTCGTAGGCGTAGAACTCGGTACGAAGCCCGCCGTCGCGGTCGAACACCCGAACGTGGGGGCCGCCACCCGCGCCGGCGCCGGTGATGATCTCCTCGCCGGGATTGGTCGGGTCGATATCGCCGCAGCCGACGTAGATCCCGCCGGTGAAGTTCGGCGCGTACGCCATAAATCCGCCGCTGACGGGATTGCCCGACGCGTTGAAGATGCGCACATGCGGGCCGCCAGACGCGCCCGGCGCCGTGACAATCGAATCGGTGGTGTCCTCGCCGAGTTGACAGGCGGCGACGCGGACACCGCCGCCGAATTTGGAGTCGTAGGCCATGAACTCGACGCCGGTGGCGTTGCCGCTCTGGTCGAGCACGCGCACGTGCGGGCCACCGCCCCGGTCAGCACCCGTGACAATCCGGTCGGCCTCGCCACCGAACCGGCCCGCGCCGACGAACACGCCGCCGGCGAAGCCGCCGTACGGGCCGGACGAGCCCAGGCGCATCAGCGTGCTCGGTAGCCGAGTGGTGCCGACGATGGACTGGAACGTCGTGCCGTTCACGCGCTTCACACCGTCCGAGCCAGTGATGCGCACGCCGCCCTGTGTCGGGCTGATCACCTTGGTGACTCGCCCGGACACACCCAGCGGGTTTAGGAACTCGATGTTCTCCAGCGTTCCGACGCTGGTCGAAGAGCTCGCGTTCATCCAGCTCTGCATGTCTGCCAACGAGAAGTCGCGCTTCCAGGTGTGCAGCGAGTTCTGGCCGTTGGCGCTGTCGTAGGGGTCGGGGACGCCCTTCAGGTACGGCAGCGCTTGCACGAACACGTTCTCGCTGTTCTCGGTGTGACCGCCCGACGACGACGAGTAGAACGCCTGGATCGGGGTGCCTTCGTAGGTGACCATCTCGTTGCCGGTTTCGTCGACCGCGGCGATCCAGTTCGCCGCACTGGCGCCGATCTCCTTGTCGTAGCCGACGTAGTTCTGGTCGCGTACGTCGCCGTAGAGGAACGCCGAGCCGCGTTCGAGCTTCGACTGCGCGTACGTGCGCGCCGCCAGCACTTGCGCCTTGAGCGCGTGGACAAGCCAGGACGAGGGGACTTCGCCGAGGCCGCGCAGGTACTCGTTCATGGTCATGCTGGCGATCGTGGTGCGGAGCTGCGTTGCGCTGGCGGCGTTGAGCTCCAGCTGGCCGTACTTGTACTTGTGACCGGTATCGGGGATCTCGACGGGCGCGCCGTTGTACTGCACGTAGAGGTTGTCGCTGCCGCCACCGACCTGGGTGAGTACCGCCGTACCGTTGACGCTCACGTTGAACTTCCCGTTGACGACCTCGACGACGATCGGCTGGTCGGCCTCGGCTGTCGCAACGACGGCGTTTTGCAGGACGAGGTTCACATGGTCGCTGGGCTTGATCGTGAGATCGGCCGGCGCGGTCGTATCGTCGCCGATCTGGATGCGCACTTCCGGACGCGGGGTGACCGACGTGATGGCTGTCCCCGTGAAGTAGTGCTTGAGGATGTCCGGGTAGCTCCAGCCCTGCTGCGCGTAGCCGAGCGCCCCGTACTGGCTCATGCCGATGCCGTGGCCGAAACCACCACCCTCGATTGGAAACGACGACGGCGCGGCCTTGGCCGGCGAGGCGGAGACGATAAAGCCGGTGAGGCCGGCGATGAGCGCGGCCGCGGCGAACAGGGTTTTCACAACTCGGGGCACCGGCCCATCTTTACCCGTCGAGCGAGGTGTTTGATGCCGCGGCGCCGGTGGACGAGATTCGCCCCAAACTCAGGGTGAAGCTGACCATCATCACCTGGAGCCCCGTGATCACCAGCACCATGCCGATGATGGGAATGCGGATCGTGCCGATGACGTCGAGTTGGCCGAAGTCGGCCTCACCCCAGCGCAGCACGGCGACGACGAAGGCGGCGATACCGAGCAACATCATCGACGTGCCGATGACGAGGCCGCGATCGAGCGTGATGCGGTCGAGCACGTCTTCCAGCCCGGCGCTGTTGGGCAATAGGCCCAAGTCCGCGGCGTACGACCGGGCGATGGCGGCGAAGCCGACGCCTTGTAAGCCCGACGATGAGACTGGTGGCGAAGGCGAGCATCGTCTGCACGCTGAAGGTGACGTTGCCGACCCGCTGCGGGCCGAAGCTGAGCCAGCCGAGGCCCAGCGCGCCGACCACCGCAAGGGCGAACGCCGGGTAGAAGAACAACCAGCGTGGACTGAACGCCAGCAAGAAACGCAAATGGCGCCAGCCGTCCCGCCACGTCCGCAGATGCGGTGGACGGCTCCGGCCGTCGGGCCGGAGAACTGTCGGCACCTCGTCGATGCGTAGATGCGCCAGCGACGCCCGCACCACCATCTCGCTGGCGAACTCCATGCCTTCGGTCTGCAGCCCGAGCGCCAGGATCTTGTCGCGCCGGAACGCGCGCATTCCGCAGTGGAAGTCGCCCACGCCGATCTTGAAGAAGAGCCGACCGAGTCGCGACAGGACCGGGTTGCCGAGCCGACGGTGGAGGAACGGCATCGCGCCAGGTTCGATGCCGCCTTGGAAGCGGTTCCCGATGACCATGTCGGCGCCGCCGCGCAGCGCTTCGACGAAGGGCCCGATCTGGTCGAGGGCGTAGCTGTCGTCGGCGTCGGCCATGAGGATGTACTCGCCAGCCGCGGCGGCGATGCCGCCGCGCAGCGCGGCGCCGTACCCGCGGCGCGGAATGGCCACGACGCGCGCGCCCGCCTTCTCAGCGATCTCCTGCGACCCGTCGGTGGAGCCGTTGTCGGCGACGACCACTTCGCCGGCGATCCCGAGCTCGCGGATCGACGTGAACGCCTTGTCGAGACACACGCCCAGGGTCTCCGCCTCGTTTAGGCACGGCAGGACGATCGTGAGTTCGAGTTCCTTCGTCGGCGCCATGGTCGTCTTACGCGGCCGGCACTCGGCCGACGCACAGTGCCGACTGACCGAACGGCGCCCGATGCTTGGCCTCCCACGCGCGGGCACGTGGGGTGATGAAGCGATCCCAGAGCCGGACGGCCAGCCCGTCCGACGGTGTCATGCGCAACACGCGGACGGCAAGGAACCACGACAAGAGGCCGGGCATGTTCACGTAGTTGATCTGCTCGACGGTCAAGCCCGCCGACTCGTAGGCGGCCCGCAGCGTCTTCAGCGTGTAGCGACGAAAGTGGCCGACCTTGCGATCGAACGCACCCATAGCGAAGGGAAACGCTGGAACCAGCATCACGACGTAACCACCCGGACGCACCAGGGTGTGCGCGCCGCGTAGGGCAGCGACGTCGTCCTCGATGTGCTCGAGCACGTTGAACGCGACGAGGCACGAGTGCGCGCCCGGATCGGGCGCCAGCACGTCCATGCGCTTGACCTGGACTCGTGGCTCGTCGGCGAGCCGGGTCGTGAGGTACGCGACCCGCGAGGGGTCGAGTTCGGTGGCCGTGACCTTCGGCGCGCCCGCAGCCACGTAGCGCTGCGCGTAGTCGCCGAGCCCGCTGCCCAATTCGACCGGGTCGTCGCCGAGGTACGGCACCGCCAGCGAGGCCAGCCAGGCGTGGTAGTTGACCGCTGACTCGAGGGATTCAAGTGTGAACGATTGCAGCTCCGAATCGCCGGAAACCTCGCCTTTTGGCGACTCGTTGGCCGAAATCTTCACGGTGTTGAACCCTAATTGACGCCCTTTCGAGAACTACGGTCTGTCGGCGTGAGCGACGAGCTGTGCTCCATCGTCATCGCCACGTACAGGAACGGCGAGATGTTGCGTGAGTGCCTCGAGTCGATCGTCGATTGCCTCGGGCCGATCGACGACGACTCCTACGAGATCGTCTGTGTCGTCAACGGGGCGCAGTTCCAGTGGACCAACTCGCTGGTCGGTCCGCTGCGCGGCGTGCGGCTGATCGAGAGCGCGATCAACCTCGGCTTCTCCGGCGGCTACAACCTGGGCGTGCGGCACAGCCGCGGGAAGTACATCGTGTTGCTCAACGACGACACCATCGTGCAGCCCAACTGGCTGCGCCCGCTGATCGAGACGGCGCAGCGCCTGCCCGGCGTCGGCGTCGTCGGCAGCTGCAACCTCTCGATGGAAGGAACCATCGAGGAGGCAGGTTCGGTCGTGTTCTCCGACGGACAGACAATGGGCGTCGGGCGCGGCCTGCCGGGCGACTCGATGGAGTGGGACTTCGTGCGCGACGTCGACTACTGCTCGGCGTCATCGGTGCTCGTGACCCGTGAGGCATGGGAGGCGGTCGGCGGCCTCGACGAGCGTTTCCATCCGGCGTACCACGAGGACGTCGACCTGTGTCTTCGCATTCGCGAGGCGGGGTACCGCATCGTCTACGAGCCGCGGTCACGCGTGCTGCATCACGTCAGCCAGAGCACCGATCTGAGCTTTCGTCTCTTGTTGATGCGGCGTAACCGCGAGATCCCGCTGCGACGGTTCATCGACAAGTTCCGCGAAAACGTGTTTCCGCCGCGACGAGTCGCGGACATCGAACGCCATGTCGAGCGCGCCGCCCAACGCGCCCGCGGCATGCGCCGTCAGGTCTTGTTGGTCGACGACCTGTTGCCGTCGTCGGGCATCGGCGCCGGGTTCTCGCGGCCGATCCAGATGCTGCACGATCTCGCCGACGCGCGCGAAGCGGTCACCGTCGCGCCGACGTACATGCCGGAGCGCACGACCGACCTGCTGCGCGACCTCGGCGTGCGGGTTGTCGAAGGACCGATCGAGGCGTTCTTGCGTCGCCCCGAAATCGTCTTCGACGCCGTGATCATTTCGCGGCCCACGAACCTGCCGTATCTCGATCTGATCCGGGAGACGCACCCCGAGGCGACGGTCATCATGGATCACGAGGCGCTGTACCACCGCCGCATGTTTCGCCAAGCGGCCATGGCCACTGCGCCCGACGAAGCCGGACGATGGAAGGCGCGCGCCGAGGACATGCTCGACCAGGAGACGCGGGCGGTGGCGGCGGTTGACTTCAACGTCTGCATCAGTGAAGAAGAAGCCGACTTCGTGCGCAGCGTCGCCGGCGCGGCGCCCGTCCTCGTGCTCGAACCCCGGGCGCCGCAAACAGTCCCGACGCCGAACTCGCTCGTCGGCCGCCGCGACATGTTGTTCGTCGCCGGCTGGATGGCTGGGTCGGAATCACCGAACGTCGGCGCGCTGGAGTGGTTCGTCGAGCGTGTCCTCCCGCGTGTGCGGGCCGTCGTTCCGTGGGCGCGCGTGCGCGTGACGGGCGCGTCGCCCCCGCCTGAAGTGCGCGCGTTGGCGAGCGACGGCGTGCAGGTCTGCGGCTTCGTCGACGACCTGGCGGCGGCCTACAGCGCAACGCGCGCTGTCATCGCCCCGATCCGCGTCGGCGCCGGCGTCAAGCTCAAGACCGTCGAGGCGCTCGAGTACGGCGTGCCCACGGTCGCCACCGTCGTCGGTGCCGAGGGAATCGACCTGGCGGGACACGAGGACGCACTCACGATCACCGACGACGAAGTGGCCTATGCCGACCGCCTGATCGAGTTGTTGACCGACGCCAATGCCTGGCGCAGTGCCCGTTCGAGCATCGACGGTTTGCTGTCGGCGTGGGGCGAACGGGAGACGGTGTCGTGGTCGGCGATCATCGACGCGGCTGCGGCGGCAAAGCGGAATCGGGCAGCCCCGCCGCTATCATGGGGTCATTCCGAACTCCAGCGCCTTGCGTGATCGGAAGCTGAGCGAATGGCCATAGAACCGATCACCGACGACGCAGCTCCTGATGCCTGGTCGCTGCTGGCGCTCATCGCAACCCCGGGCTCCCGCACGCTTGTCATTCGTTCGGCTGACGCCGCGGAGGTCGACGCCAAAGTCAGCGGGCGCGGGTGCGTCAACTCCCACGCCGTGACCGTCGACGCCGCCGTCGACGCCTTCGGGTCGAGCCACCCGTTCGATCTCGTCGGCATCGCCGATGGGTTCGAGCAACTCGCCGACCCGATCGCGACGCTAAAAGAGGCCGCGCGCTTGTTGGCCGCGTCGGGTCGCATCGTCGTGGTGGCGCAGAACGCCGCCAGCGTTCGCGCTCGGCTCCGCGCCTTGCTCGGCGAGCCGACGACCGATCCCGCGGCCTTGCCGCCTCGGCAGTACGACCTGGCGGCGCTCGAGCGTGTCGTCGCGTCCGCCGGACTGGTCGTGCACGAGCGCCTGCGGGTCTTCGACGAGGACGTGCCGGTTCCGGCGGAACTCGCTGAGCTGGTCGACGGCCCCGATGTCCACACCGGAGCGTTCGTGCTCGTCGTCGCGCCGCCGGTGTCCGACAACGCTCCCGGCGGCGAATCGCTGGCGGAGGTGTTGCAGCAGCAGATCGAATCGGCGTCGCGCCGCATCGCCCGGGCCGCCGCCGATCACGCGGCCGTCGAAGCGGCGCGCCGTGACCTGGCCGACCAACTCGACGCGGCGGAGGCCAAGCTGGCCGACGCCACGCAGCAACTCGACGACCAGAACGTCGAACTGGCGTCGCGCGCCGACGCGCTCGCGGAACGGGTCGAGCTGGTCGAGCGGCTGCATACCGAGCGTCGTCACCTCGAACTCGACCTCGCCGTCAAGGACGACTACATCGCCGACCTGCGATCCGAGTTCACCGAGCTGCTCAACCGCTTCAACGCGCTGCTCTACAAGCACGAAGTCATCCTGCGGTCGCGGCCCTACAAGCTGACCAAGCTGGTGCGTCGCCTGCTTGGCCGTTCCGGCGAAGAGTCCGAGGACTAGGCGCTGCGCGCAGCGCCGTTAACGCTCGCCGTCGGCGGCCCCGCGCAGTGGCAGGCCGCGCTGCGCGCTTCGACCCAACCGTGGTTCGCGGCCGTCGAATCGGGCGAAGCCGTCATCCCCGAAGCGATCGAACAACTCGGGGTGACGCTGCGCGCCAGCGACGACCTCGACGTCGTCTACACCGACGAGCGGGCGGTTCCATTTGGCGACACGCAGGCCGTCGAGATCCTGAAGCCCGGCTGGTCCCCCCGTCTCGTGCTTGAAGGCAACTACGTAGGCGGGCTGTGCGTCGTACGCACCGACGCCGCTCGCACTGCGGGTGGGTATCAGCCCGACGACGAGACCACGGCCGGCTACGACCTACTGCTGCGTATGGTCGACCGGGGTGCCCGCGTCGGCCACGTGCCGGTCGTGGCGCTCGACTCCGACGCCTGCTGGCCGCCGACCGCCGCGTCGGGCGAGGCGCGGGCGGCGGCGACGCGCGCCGCCACGCGTTCGCTCGAGCGCCGCGGCGTCCGTGGCACCGTCGACGCGGGCGACGCGTGGCAACGCGTGCGCCTTGACGGCGACGAACTCCCGGTGTCGGTCGTCATCCCGACGCGTGACCGCGTCGATCTGCTGCGGCGCTGCGTAGCCAGCGTCGAGGCCACCAACTATCCGGCGATCGAAATCGTCATCGTCGACAACGGCAGCCGGAAGGCGCCGACGCTCGCGTACCTCCACGACACGCCGCATCGTGTCGTCCGCCATCCCGGTGTCTTCAACTTCTCCGACCTCGTGAACGCCGGCGTCGCCGCGGCGACGAACCCGCTGGTCGTCCTGTTGAACAACGACACCGAGGCGAGTGATCCCAATTGGTTGTCGGCGATGGTGGCCGAACTCGCCGACAGCCGCGTCGGTGCCGTGGGCTGCAAGCTCTCATTCGACGACGGCGCGCCGCAGCACGAGGGCATCGCGTTGGGACTCGGGGGAATTGCCGCGTGCAACATCGACCTCGGGGCGTACTGCAACTTCGACCGCGCGGTGCGCGACGTGGCCGCGGTCACGGCGGCGTGCGTGCTCGTCCGCCGCTCGGCGTGGGACGCAGTCGGCGGCTTCGACCACGCGCTGGCCGTCGGGTTTGGCGACGTCGACTTTTGCTTACGGCTTCGGGCTGCGGGCTTTCACGTTGTGTACACGCCGCACGCCGAGCTCGTGCACCTCGGGCAGGCGACGCGGGGCGCAGAGCCGCATCGCTACGACGACCAGTTGTTCAACCTGCTGTGGCCGCTGCACCGATCGCGCGACACCGATCCCTTCGTGAACCGCCGGATCGAAGGATTCGCGCCGCTATGGGTTACGCCTTCCGGCGCAGCCGCCCGGGAACGCGCTTGACGACGCCGAGCGCGCCGTAGCGCCGCAGGGTCCGATACGAGCGCCACAGAAACGCCCGCAGCCGCCGGTACTGCATGCGGACCGGCACCGGCAGCACCATGCTCCAGCGACGCGGCAGTTCGTACGTTTCCAACGGCCGCTCGACGTAGGGCTCACTCGGCGCGACCACGTCCGTCCATGTCGACGTGCGAGAGACCGACGCGACGGACTGCAAGATCGCCAGATAGGCGTGGGCCTGAAGGTGGGGCGACCATCGCAACAGCGCGTCGCGCTGGGCGCGGGTGCCGAGACGGCGTCGCTGCGCGCCATCGGCCACCAGTTTGGTCAACGCGGCGACCCACTCGTCGTGCGTCGCCGCCAACACGCCATTGCGCCCCGATTCGATGGCCTCGCGATACGGCTCCGTGGGTGAGGCCACCGTAGGTGTAGCGACGAGCGCCGCCTCCAGCCACTTAATCGCGCTCTTCGCCTCGTTGAAACGACTGCCGGGCGCCAGCGGCGCGAGGTTGACGTCGAGGTCGCGCAGCACCGCCGGCAGCGCCGTCCACTCCGTGAAGCCGACGCGCTTGACTCGGTCGGCGAACTCTTCGAGCGCCCCGGAGGGTGCCACGAGCCCAACCAACCACAACTCGGCATCGGTATGGCGGCGCATGACTTCGACGATCGCCGGCTCCACCATCAGCCAGTCGTGATCGTGGGTGTTGGTGCCCGACAGGTAGCCGATGCGGACCGGGCCCTTCGTGCGCGGCTTGCGGGCCGCGGCGTCGCTCTGCTGACCGAGCAACAGGCCAACGCCGTTGGCGAAGCGGTGCGCCGGTAGACCGGACACCGCGTGGGCGTGGTCACACAGGCCCTTCGTCGAACCGATGAAGGCGTCGCACGCTTCCAGTGTCGTGCGGTACCGCCGCACCCCTTCGAGCCACAGCGCGGCCTCGTCGGGCGGCAGGATCGACAGCGCCGGGATCTCCGCCTTCAGCTCAGGGTCGAAGATGAGGTCGTCGACGTCGTAGACCACGGGCACGCCACGGGCGCGGGCGTCGCCGATCAGCGCCAGCACCTGTTCGGTCGCCGGCACTCGGTAGACGACGATGACATCGGCCGCCGCGGCGAGCGCCGGAACCGAAACGTCGCGGTAGTACCGCACGTCGGTGTGAACGCCAACGAGACCGAGCGCCTCGGCAGGCAGGAACGCTCGGTAGCGCAGCGGCGCACCGTCGATCCCGACGACGAACAACACGCGTCCAACCCGAACGGGGTCGGGCTGGTCCTTGCTGGCGGTACCAGGCCGACCCAGTTCGGAGTAGAGCGTGATCAGACCGTCGACTTGGTCGGCGATCGGTCGCACGGGCACGACGCCGCTGTTTCGTTGCATCGACGCGAGCAGGGCGGAATCGGCGACGATCGACTGCATGGCATTGGCGAGCGACGCGGCATCGGCCGCCGGCACCACCAACCCGTTCACGCCGTCGACCACGACCTCTTCGGGTCCGAGCGTGTCTGTGCAAATCACCGGTACGCCGGCGCTGAGCGCTTCCCGCGTGACCAGTGAGTGCGACTCGCGCATGATGCTCGGCACCAGGAGAACGTCGGTCGCCGCCCAAACGGCATCGGCGTCGGACGGCGCGAATCCGGGCACGCTCTCGACGGGCAGCCCGGAGAGCGACACGTCGTTGGCGACCAAGAAGTCGTGGAGGTCGTGGGCGATCACGCGCCAACCGGTCGGCGTGGTTGCCGCCAGCCGGCGCGCCGCCTCGACGACGATGCGGGCGCCCTTCATTTCGTTCCACCCGCCGGTGTAGCGGAACACCACGCCGGCGTGATCAGCGTGACGGACGGGCGCGGTCGTCGGTTGGGGGTCGAGCCCGTTCTCGTCGACTCGCAACCGGTCCGGTGGCACACCGTTGGCGGCCATCACCGCGGCCGCCGATGCCGACGGGCACAACACGACGTCGACGTGCGCCAACGCCTCCTTCAGGCGGGCGTTCCGAAGACCCAGCCAGCGGTGGTCGACCTCACACGCACAAACTCCGGCGTCGACCACGAGGCTGCACGGGCGGTAGCTCCGGTCGGCGAGGAACTGCCGCGCGCAGCTCCACCAAAAGTCGTGCATCGTGAGCACGACCGGGATGCCGGCGCGCCCCGTCGCTTCGATCACGCCAACACCGATCGCCTGACACGAGTGCACGTGGACGACATCGGGCTGTACGCGGGCGAGCCACGCTTCGAAGTCCGCGGTCACGACCGGGTTGTCGAAGTTCGTGCCGTCGGACCATCCGATCCACGGATGCACTTCGATCCAGCGCACCGCGATGCCGTTTTCGCCCGTGTCGTCCCACGCGTCACCGGCGGTGAGCGCGCGGTCGAGATGGCCGGAATACACGGACACCTCGTGACCGCGGGCGGCGAACTCGCGGGCGAGCCGCTGAGGCGCGAGGGTGCCTCCAGAGGTGAAGTTCGGCGGAAAGTGTGCCGTCACGACCGCGATGCGCATTGCGGTCCGAGCCTACGAGTGCGAATACGCTTGTCGGGTCATGGCAACGGTGTCGGAGCTCGTCGAAGCCCGCGAACTGTTCCGCAATCTCACACTGCGTGAGCTCCGCGGCAAGTACAAGCGGTCGGCTCTGGGGTGGGCGTGGTCGCTCATCAACCCGTTGGCCACCATGGGCATCTTCACGATTGTCTTCCGCTTCGTCGTCAGGGTGGATCCAGACATCGGTGACCCTTCCGGCCTGAATAACTTCCCGTTCTTTCTCCTCTGCGGGCTGTTGTCGTGGAACTTCCTCAGCGTCGGCATGCAAGACGGCATGAGCGCCCCGCTCGGGAACGCCGGGCTCATCAAGAAGGTGTACTTCCCGCGCGAGGTCCTGACGGCTTCGGTGGTGGCGTCGTGGGCGGTGCAGTTCGCCATCGAGCTCGCGGTGCTGATCGTCGCGCTGCTTTTCGTCGGCAACGTCGCGTTCGCGTACATCCCCGGGGTCCTGCTCGTCCTGCTGATCCAGACCGCCTTCGTGTACGGGCTCGGACTGGGACTAGGCGCGGCCAACGTGTATTTCCGCGACGTGCAGCATTTCATCAGCCTCATCGTCCAGCTGTGGTTCTACGCCACGCCGATCATCTATCCGGTGAGCCTGGTTCCCGACAAGGCGCACTTTCTCGGCGCCGAGCTGCCGTTCAGAACGCTCTACCTGCTCAACCCGATGGCGCGGTTCGTCGAGTTGTACCGCAACCTGCTCTACGACCTTCGGTGGCCGGCGGCGGCCGATCTCGCCTACGTCACCGGTTGCGCCATCATCACGCTGGTCATCGGCCGCGCCATCTTCCTGCGCCTCGAGCCGCGCTTCGCGGAGGAGCTGTGACCGACGCCGCTGTCGTCGCGGAGAACGTCTCGAAGCGCTTCCGCCTCTACCACGAGCGCAACGACTCGCTGAAGGTCACCCTCATGCGACGCGGCCGGGCGAAGTACGAAGAGTTCTGGGCGCTCAACGACGTGTCGTTGGAAGTCCCGACCGGCACCACGTTCGGCCTCATCGGTGAGAACGGATCCGGCAAAAGCACGTTGCTCAAGTGCATGGCCAAGATCCTGCGCCCGGACAAGGGGCGCACCGAGATACACGGGAAGGTCTCGGCGCTGCTCGAAGTCGGCGCCGGGTTTCACCCCGAACTGTCGGGCCGCGACAACGTCTACCTGAACGGCTCGATCCTCGGTCTGTCGAGAAAGGAGATCGACTCGAAGTTCGACGCCATCGTCGACTTCGCCGGTCTCGAACGTTTCATCGACACGCCGGTGAAGAACTACTCGTCGGGCATGTACGTGCGCCTCGGGTTCTCCGTTGCCATCAACGTCGACCCCGACGTGCTGCTGGTCGACGAGATCCTGGCGGTCGGCGACGAGAACTTCCAGCGCAAGTGCGCCGAGAAGTTCGCCGAGTTACGCGAAGCAGGCAAGACGATCGTCGTGGTCAGCCACGCGCTCGGTACCGTGCGCACGCTGTGCGATCAGGTGGCGCTGCTGGAACACGGCGTGCTGCAGCAGGTCGGCCCGGCCTCCGAAGTGATCGACGACTACATCTCCACGACCCACGTCGACGCCGTCGACGACGGCACTGGCGGCAAGCGCTGGGGTTCGGGCGAAGGTCGGGTCGAGCGCGTCGAGTTGATCGACGTTCATGGTGCGGTCGCGCGGGTGGCGGTCACCGGCGAGCCGCTCACGTTGCGGCACCACTACGCCACGACCGAGCCGATCGAGCGCCCGTGCTTCGGGATGTCGATCACCACCATCGAGGGAGTCGTCGTCGCCGCGTCGACGACGCGTGAGATCGGTTTCGTTCCCGACAAGATCGACGGCACCGGCTACATCGACCTGGTGATCCCGCGGGTGCCGTTGCTGCCCGGGACCTACGACATCGCCACATCGCTGTACGACTACACCGTGTCGCATCCTTACGACTACCGCCCCCACGCGCTGCGTTTCGACGTCGAACATGGTTCCGGTTCGGCTCGGGTCGGGCTCATCGCGCTCGATGCGGAGTGGTCGCTGCACGACGGATCCCAAACGCGCACGCCGTGAAGATCCTCGTCATCACCAACGATTCGCTGGGCGCCCGCATGGCCGGCCCCGCGATCCGCGCGTTCCGGATGGCCGGGGCGCTGCACGCCGAGGGCCACGACGTCACGCTGTTCACCACCGGCACGTGCGAACTCGACGCCGCCTTTACCGTCCGCCGCGGGTGGACCGCCGAGTTGCAGGAATGCGAGGCCTGGTGCGACGTCGTCGTCTTCCAGGGTTTCGTGATCGACGGCCAGCCGTGGTTGGCCCAGAGCGACAAGGTGATGGTCGTCGACCTGTACGACCCGTTCCACCTCGAACAGCTCGAACTGTCGAGTGAGGTCGCCGACCACGACGTGCGCGTCGAGGTGGTCGCCTCGACGGTCGCCGTGCTCAACGAACAGATCGCGCGCGGCGACTTCTTCTTGTGCGCCAGCGAAAAGCAACGCGACTTCTGGCTCGGCGCGCTGGGCGCGCTCGGTCGGATCAACCCGCCCGTCTACGACGCGGACAAGTCGTTGCGCTCGCTCATCGACGTCGTTCCGTTCGGCGTCGACGACGAAGCCCCCCGCCAGTCGCGGCACGCCATTCGGAACGCCGTCGAGGGCATCGCCGCCGACGACGAAGTGCTGCTCTGGGGCGGCGGCGTCTACAACTGGTTCGACCCGCTCACGCTCATACGCGCCGTGCACGAACTGGCGGAGCGCCGGCCGAAGCTGCGCCTCTACTTCCTCGGCATGAAACACCCCAATCCCGAGGTGCCGCAGATGCGCATGGCGACCGCCGCCATGGCTCTGGCCGACGAGTTGGGCCTGACGGGCGGCCACGTGTTCTTCAATCACGACTGGGTGCCCTACGAGCAGCGCGCCGACTGGCTGCTCGACGCCGACATTGGCGTGAGCACGCACCTCGATCACGTCGAGACTGCCTTCTCCTTCCGGACCCGCGTGCTCGACTACCTCTGGGCCGGGTTGCCGATCGTGTGCACCGAGGGCGACGCCATGGGCGACCTCGTGGCCGAACATCATCTCGGCGCGACTGTTCCCCCGGGCGATCCCGCGGCGCTTGCAGCCGCTTTGGAGACGCTCCTCGGTGACGACGGCCGGCGCAAGGAGGCGGCCACGGCGGTCGCCGATATCGCGCCGGGCTTCGCCTGGAGCACGGCGCTGGCTCCGCTGGTGGCGTTCTGCCACGCCCCGCGCCGCGCGCCCGATCTCGTTGACCGCGAGACGGCGCGGAGGCTGCAAACCGTCGGCCGGACAGCGGCGCGGCAGCGGCGCGGCCCACGTCATGCGTGGGCGTCATTGCGGCGCCACGCACGTCACGGTCGGGCGCGGCAGGCAGTAACCATGGGTCTCCGCCGGGTGGCGGGACGCCTCCGCGTACGCTGAATCAAGCAATGAAGTGTCTCGTCATCATCCCGGCGTACAACGAAGAGGCGTCCGTCGGCGCCGTCGTCGACGACGTTCGCGCCGCGCAGCCCACGCTCGACGTCCTCGTGGTTGACGATGGATCGACCGACGCGACCGCTGCGAAAGCCCGCGCCGCCGGAGCGCTGGTCATCCGGCTCCCGTTCAACATGGGCGTCGGAGCCGCCATGCGCGTGGGATACCGCTTTGCTCAGGAGGAGGAGTACGACGCCGCCGTGCAGGTCGACGCCGACGGTCAGCACGACCCCGCCGAACTCGCCGTGCTGCTCGAAGCGCTGCCCGAGGCCGACATCGTGATCGGGGCGCGGTTCGCCGGCCGCGGCGACTATCCGGCGCGTGGTCCGCGGCGCTGGGCCATGCGCGTCCTCGCCCGCTCGCTGTCGCGCACCTGTAGAGCGTCGCTCACCGATGTCACCTCGGGCTTCCGCGCGGTAAACCGCCGGGTCATCTTGCTATTTGCGACGCACTATCCGTCGGAGTACCTCGGCGACACCGTCGAGTCGCTAGTGATGGCCGGCCGCGCCGGGCTGCGCGTCGTGCAGGTACCCGTCGCCATGCGGCCACGCGTCACGGGCACACCGAGCCAAACCCCGCTGCGGGCCGCGCTCTATTTCGGCCGCGCCCTGCTCGTCCTCGGTCTCGCCCGCATCCGCCGCCTCCCGACCTTGGAAACACGGACGTGACAGGGACCCACATCGTGTCGATCGTGGTGGCGGCGACGTCGCTCGTATCGATGTTCGAACTGCTCCGCCGGCGGCAGCTGAAGGAGAAGTACGCCGTGCTGTGGCTGGGCGTCGGCATCGGCATGCTGACGCTCGGCGTGTTCCCGGTTCTGCTCAACAAGGTGGCCGAAGCCGTCGGCGTCAAGGATCCGCCCAACCTCCTGCTCTTCGCCGCCGCGCTGTTGCTGCTGCTGGTGTGCGTGCACCTGAGTTGGGAAGCGAGCCGCCTCGAGGAACGAACCCGCACACTCGCCGAAGAGCTCGCGCTCTTACGCCGCCGCGTCGAGGACGCTGAAGAGAAGTCCTAGGGCCCCTGGGTCGTCGTCGTCGGCTCGGTCGTGGTAGTCGGCGCCTCCGTCGTCGTCGTAGTCGGCTTCTGTGACGTCGTGGTCGTCTTCTTGACCGTCGTTGTCGTGCGGTTTCGCACCGTCGTGGTCGTCTCGTCTTCGTCCAGCGTTGTGGTTGTCGTCGACTGTTTGGTGCGGTCGCACAGACATCCCTGCCCGACGAAGATCTCGATGATCTCTTGCGTGTGAATGTCGACGACCCGCAGCGTCTTCGTCGGCGTGCCGGGCGTCACGATGACGAGCTTGGTCTGGTCGAATTCGTCCCACTGCTCGCCGCGGTACTTGGCCGCCGATGCCGGCAACGGCTTGGTGAGCGGGTTGAAGCAGGCGCACCGGGCGCGGGGCACGCCGCGGCTATCCACCATCACCGCCGTGCCGCGTTGCAGCACCGATTGGAACGCGGTGGAGCGACCGTTCTTGAAACCGTGGTTGGTCACGCGCGTGTCGGCCTGCAGGAAGACCGACGTCAGCTCGCCGACGTAGGCGGCGATGTCGTCGACCGCCAGCTTCGAGCCTCCGCTCCACGCCAACGTCGAGTCGGCATTGAGCGCGTCGACCCACGCCTGCGCCTTGTCGTCGTTGTCGAGGAGGAACGCCAGCGCCGCGGTCGGATCGCAAACCTGTTGCGAACCCGATCCGCCATACAACCCCGAGGTCGTTCCGCGCACTGAGCGCAGACCTTGGCCCGACGGCGCACCGGCGGCATTGGTGGCGGTAATCGCCGGCACAGGGGCTACGGCGACGCTCTTGGTGAACGCGTTCGCACCTACCTCGCCCAGCGGTTCGAGGAAGACCTCACCTTCCTTCGGCTTCGCCCGATCGCCGTCAGAAGATCCGCCGCCGCCTCCGCTGCACGCGCCGGCAGCGAGCGCGCCGGCGAGGACGAAGACAGAGACAACCCGGATCCGGCCCACAACGCGCAAGTTACCCTCTGGCCCCGTGAGCGCTCGGGCATCGGTCGACGCCGTGATCGTCACCTACGGCGGCGGGCGCGACTTGCCGGCGTGCGTCGACGCGCTGCGGCGGCAAGGGCCAGTCGTCGGACGCGTCGTGGTCATCGACAACGCGTCACCCGACGACACCGCGGCGCGCGCCGAAGTGTTCGACGGTGTGGAGGTAATCCGCAATCCCACCAATGTCGGCTACGCGGCGGCGATGAACCAGGCATTCGCGAAGACCGACGCCCCGTACCTGTTGTCGCTCAACGCGGACTGCGTGCTCGACGACGGCTACCTAGACGCCTGCGTCGCCGTTCTCGAGGGAAGCCCGCGGATCGCGGCCGTCACCGGCGTGCTGCGACTTCCCGATGGACGCATCGACTCGACAGGGATAGCGCTTTCCCGCGCCTATCTGGCCGGCGAGCGCGACCGCCACGCGATGGCGCCGTCTGCGGGCGATCCGTTCGGGGTGTCGGGCGCAGCCGCGTTGTGGCGCCGGGCAGCGCTTGACGCCGTCGGTCCGGGTCCGTGGTGGGAGTGGCTGTTCGTCTACTGGGACGACGTGGAGCTGTGCTGGCGGCTCCGCGACGCCGGCTGGCGCTGCGCGACGGCGACTGGGGCGAGGGCCGTCCACCGGCGGGGGAGCGATACCGCCGATCCCGACTTCATCGAGTCGCAGTCGCTGCGCAATCGCCTGGGCACGGTGGCACGCCACGCCGGTGTCCGCGGGCTGCTCCAGCCGCTCTCACTGGCGCGCACCCTCACGACGATTGCTCGGCTGGCGATTCGTCATCCGGCGGCGTTGCGCCGGGCGCGGCCGCTCAACGCCGCGCGCGCTGGGTTACTTGCCCGTCGCGCGCCGTAGCGCGTCGCGGACCGGCTGGCCGATCACCGACGGCTGGTTGCCGCCGCCTTCGGCCAGGAGGCAGAAGCTGGTGGCCTTCCCGTTGCACCACAGCCACGCCGACCATCCGATCTTGTGATCCTCCGCCCACTGAATGGGCGCGGCGATCTCGCCCGGGTTCGGCCGATAGGTGCCGAACTCGGCCAGGATCACTGGATACTTGGCCGCCGCGGCAGCGATCTGTGAGTCGAGTTGCGGCGGACGCTGTTTGCCTTCGCACCAATACGGCTCGTTGAGGACGATCTTGCCGTTGCAGAAGTAGGGGTAGGTGTGCGCGCCGTAGACGAGGTTGCGGTTGTTCGTGAGCGGGCTGTCGACGATCATCCGCAGGTCGTTGCCCCAACCGTTGCCCGTGGCCACGACTAGGCCGGCGTAACCAGTTGCTCGCACACCGTCGAGCAGCTGCTGCATGCCGAGACCGCGGTAGCCGTCGAGGTGCCCGCCGTTGCGCCACATCGCGTCGGGGATGTCGTGGGGCTCGTTGTACAAGTCGATGGCGACATACGGCTCGTTTTTGTAGCGATTGGCGAGCGCCTTCACGAAGGCGAGGTTGTGGATGTCGGGCAACCGCATCAGGTTGTGCCACTTCCCGGTGCCGCACGTTTGGCCGGCTGTGCCGTGGTGACTGTCGAGGAGGATGAGCATCTTGAGCTGCTTGCCCCACTGGACGATCTGGTCGACCTTGGCGGCGTAGTTCTTGTTGTACGTGCACATGTTCTTCAGCCAGAAGGCGTCGGAAAGCGCGACCCGCACGAAGTTGATGCCCCATTCCTTCATGCGCTTGAAGTTCCAGTAGGCGAGGTCGTAGCCCTGCGGCGACCACTCGAGACCGCCGAGGTTCACACCGCGTCCGATCCACACGTTGCCGCCGGGTCCGATGATCTTGTTGCCGACGGTGTGGAACTTGCCATCGCCCTTGGACTTGTTCAGGGGGTTCTTGACCGGCAGGTTCAACGGTGACAGCGGGCCGTGCTGCGCGGCCGGCCGCGACGGCAACGCGTACGCCGGCCCAGCCAGCGCGACGACGAGGATCACGGCCGTGGCAACCACGCCGATCCTGCGTGTTGTACGGCTACTCAAACGCTTGAAAATCACCACTGAACCCATTCCCCACAGCCCGAAGTTCCGGAAATCCTACTGCGAGGGGACCCTCCGTCCACTGTCATGGACAAATGCGACATCGGGCGGCCGTTGTAGGGTCAACCAGATGCGCGTGTTCGTCACCGGGGGCCATGGCTTCGTCGGTTCGCACCTGATCGAACACCTGCAGGACCTCGGTGACGAGGTCATCGCCCCCGACCAGCACGAGGTCGATCTCGCCGATCAAGAGGGCCTAATCACCTCGGTCACGCGGGCCGCTCCGGACGCGATCATCCACTTGGCCGCGCTGGCGCACGTCGGGGAGAGCTGGGCGGACCCCGCCCGGACCTTCAACGTCAACGCCGTCGGCACCCTGCACCTGCTCGAGGCGGCGCGGCGGGTCACGCCGTTGCCCCGCGTGCTTTTGATCGGCTCGGCTGAGGTCTACGGCCCGGTGTCGCCCGAAGAGGTTCCGTTAACGGAGGAGCACCGGCTCAATCCGGCAACGCCGTATGCCGCGAGCAAGGTGGCGGCGGAGTTTCTCGGGATGCAGTACTGCTCGGGCTTCGGCGTGCCCGTGATCCGGTCGCGGTCGTTCAACCACATCGGGCCCGGCCAGGCAACGCGCTTTCTTGTCGCCGATATCGCCGGGCGTATCGCTGACGCCGTCAAGACCGGAAGTGCTGATCCGATACGCGTCGGGAACATCACCACGCAACGCGACTACACCGACGTGCGCGACGTGGTGCGGGCGTACCGCCTGCTCGTCACCGACGGGTTGGCGGGCGAGGTCTACAACGTGTGCTCCGGCGTCGGCGTTTCCGGCGAGACGATGGCGCAGCGGATGTTCGAGCTCGCCGACGTAAAGCTGAACATCGAGATCGACCCGGCCCTGGTGCGGCCAGTGGACGTACCGGTGTTGGTGGGCGACAACAGCCGTCTCAAGCAGGCGACGGGGTGGCAGCCGCAGATCCCCCTCGACGAAACGCTGCGCGATGTTTTAGCGGCGTTGTTGCAGTAGTTCGGCTACCGAGCCGATCTGGGCTTCGACCACATCGCGGACCGGTTTGAGCGCGGCGTCGAGGGTGGCGCGCTGGGCAGCGAACTGCTTGGTCAGCTCCTCCCGGCGGACCTGCGCCCGCTGGAAAGTGATCACGCCCAGGCCGATGACGATGTAGGCGGCGTCGCGAAGGTTGTCGGTGCTGCTCATTTCAAGAGTCTCCTCGGAGGGCGGTGTGCGTGTCGAAGCCGCTAGCAAGATTACACGTTCTGCATAACAGTTGCAAGCAGCTGACCACCTGAGCCCGCAACTACCCTCAAGCGCAGCATGGACCCAGAAACGGCCCCGGAGCCGGACCCGGAGGCTGAAACTGAGTTGATCGCCCCGCCGGCGGTCGTGGCCGTGATGGTCACGAAGGACCCCGGCGAATGGTTCGATTCGGCGCTGGCCGCACTGGCGTCCCAGGACTACGAGGACCTGTCGATCCTGATCATCGACGCCGCGAGCGCCGAGGACCCAACGCCGCGCGTGGCCGCCGTAGCCCCGGATGCATTCGTCCGGCGGCTCACCACCGACCCCGGTTGGGCGGTCGCGGCTAATGAGGCGCTCGGCATGGTGCAGGGCGCCGCCTACTTACTGTTCTGTCATGACGACGTGGCCGCCGCGCCCGACGCCGTGCGCCTGCTCGTGGAGGAGGCGTACCGGTCCAACGCGGGGGTGATCGGTCCCAAGCTCGTCGACTGGGACGAGCACGGACGCATCATCTCCGCCGGACTGACCATCGACAAGACCGGCGTCATCGCTCCGCTCGTGGACGCCGGCGAACTCGACCAGGAACAACACGACGCCGTGCGCGACGTGTTCGCCGTCGACGGCGCCTTCCTGTTGATCCGCGCCGACCTCGCGGTGTCCCTCGGCGGGTGGGACCCGAAGCTATGGCCGCACGGTGAGGACATCGACTTGTGTTGGCGCGCCCAGATCGCCGGGGCGCGTGTGCTCATCGCCCCCGCAGCGCGCGCGTCCCATCGCGTCGCGACCAGTGGCGGCCACCGCTCCGGCTTGGTCGCCGCCGACGTCGCGCCCGACCGCCGCGACATGGCGCGTCACCGCGACGCCATCCGGGCGGCCGAAGTGCGCCATCGCGTACGGATGGTGTTGACCAACTACACGCCGACCCACTTGTTGCGCGTCATCCCGCAGCTGCTCATCGTGCAGCTCGGCGAGCTGGTGTACGCGCTGCTCGCCGGGCGTCGCCGCGTGGCCGCGTCGATCGTCGGTGCGTGGGCGGACGTGGTCCGGAATCTCTCGTCGATACGAGCGGCGCGCCGGCGCGTGGCCGCCATCCGGCAGTTCCCCGACAGCGAGGTCCGTCGTCTGCAGGCACGTGGATTCGCCCGCATCACCCGGTTCGTCCGCGGGCAGCTGCACGGCGAGGACCGGGCGCGGGCGTTCGCCGAGTCGAGCGCCGGTCTCGTGCGCGAGCTCGCCGGGTCACGCATCGCCCTCGCCGCGTGGGCGGGGCTGTTCCTCGTGCTCGTCGTCGGGCTGCGCAACGTGCTGTTCGGTGATCTTCCGAGCGTCGGTCAGTTCGCGCCGTCGCCGTCTGTCGGCGGCCTGTTCCGCCAGTTCTTCTCCGGTTGGCGCCTTACCGGCCTCGGCGCCGAGTCACCCGCGCCGCCGGCGCTCGCCTTCCTCGCCGTCGCCGGTTCGGTCTTTCTCGGCGCGGTCGGCTCCGCGCAAAAGGTGCTCGTGCTCGGCATGATCCCGCTGGGGCTGTTCGGCGCGTACCGCCTGGCGCGCAGCATCGACGTGCCGCGCGCTGGTCTCTTCGGCCTGGTGGCCTATGCCGTGTTGCCGTTGCCCTACGCCGCGCTGGCGCGCGGCCGCTGGGACGGGCTGATCGCGTACGCCGTCGCACCCTTTTTGTTTGCTCAAATGCGTCGCGGCGCCGAAGGGATGGGCACGCGCGCCGCCGAGCCGGCCGACGGCCGCCACCGCGAGCCGTTCCTCTTCGAATGGCGATCGGCACTGGGCGCCGGCATCGCGCTGGCGGTCGCGTCGGCGTTCGCGCCCGGTCTGCTTGCCATGACGATCGTCCTCGCCGTCGGCGTCGCGCTGGGCTCTGTGCTGACCGGTGAGCGCGGCGACGCCCGTCGCGCCCTGTCGGTGGGCGCCGTCGCCGTCGGCATCGCGCTGTTGTTGTTGGCGCCGTGGTCGATCACGATGCTGCACCCGGAGGGGCTGGTGCACACGCTGTTCGGGCCCGGGCTCGCCGTCAGTCGCGGCTTGTCGCTCGGTGAAGCGCTGCGCCTCGAAACCGGCCGCCTCGGTGGCGCGCCGTTCGGCTGGGCGATCTTGGTGGCGGCGGCGCTGCCGTTGGTCATCGGCAAAGGCTGGCGCTTTAGCTGGGCGGTGCGCTGCTGGGCCGTCATCGTCGTCGACGCAGTGTTCGTGGTTGCCATCGGCCGGGGCTGGCTCGGGCTGCCGGTGCCGAGCGCCGACTTGTTCCTCGCCCCGGCGGCGATCGCGCTCGCGTGGTTGATCGCGCTGGGATTCGTGGCGTTCAGGATCGACCTGTCGGAGTTCCGCTTCGGCGTGCCACAGGCCGCGGCTGCAGCGGCGTCGGTGGCCTTCGCCGTCGCCTCGCTGCCCTTGCTCGCCGCCGCGGGTACGGGTCACTTCGGGCTGGCGTCCTCGACCCTCGGCTCGCAATTGGCGTACATCGACTCGTCTGCGCCCAAAGGCGACTTCCGCGTCTTGTGGGTCGGCGATCCCGAGACGCTGCCGGTTGACGCGTGGCCCATCGCTCCCGGTTTGGCGTTCGGCACGTCCCGGAACGGCGTGGGCTCGCTGGCGGATCGGTGGGCGCCCCCACGGGCCGGTTCGTCCCGTGCGCTCGGCGACGCCATCAAGATCGCGCTGAACGGCCGTACGACTCGTCTGGGGCACCTCCTGGGGCCGATGGCGGTCCGCTACGTGGTCGTGCCGCGTCGCGTCGGGCCGAAGGCCGATGGGCGAGTCGTCATGTCGCCATCGCGTGACGTCGCCGGCGCGCTCGCCGAGCAGGTCGACTTCCGCCAACTGGACGACACGAGTGACTTGGCGGTGTTCGAGAACGCCGCGTGGATCCCGTGCGCGCGCCAAGCTCACCGCCGCGCAAGGCGACAACGTGGTCTCCGCCGGCAAGGGCTTCCGCGCAGCAGGCGACAACGAGATCGTCGGCGCGGAACGCGCTCTGGCCGCGAGGAAGTCCGACTACTCGTTTGCCGGAACGCTGCCGAAGGACAGCGCGATGTTGTTCGCCGAGACCTCCTCGTCGCGCTGGCACCTGCGCGTCGGCGGGCAGAGTGCTGAACGCGACCCGGCCTACGGGTTCGGATCGGTGTACACGTTCGCGCGTGGCGGCACCGCAACGCTGCGCTACTCGACGCCGGTGCTGCGGTGGCTGTCGCTGCTGCTCGAACTCGCCGTGTGGATCGTTGTGGTGCGCGCCGCCATCGAATGGCGCCGCAGCACGCGGGGAGAGGTGACGTGAGCAGCCAGCGCCGGCTCTCCGGCGTCGTGGCTCTTGCGGTGGTCCTCGGCGTTGTCGGCGTGGTCGACCGCGCCGATCGGGAACCGTTGACCCCGGCGGGCGAGCGCCTCGTGACCGCGTACGCGCCGACGGCGTCGCCGCCCGACTCGCTCACCTCCACGTGGTACTGCCCGGCGGGCACTTCCGCCGCTGGCGGCGTCGCCGACGCGACCGTCGTCGTCTTCAACCCGGGCACGCGTCGCCTCCGCGGCTCTGTCGACGTGATCGGCGGCGACGGCAATCGCGGGTCGCGCAGCATCACCGTTCCTGCCCGCACGCGATTGGCAGTGCCCCTCAGCGAAATCCTGAAGAGCGCGTGGGTCGGCGCGCTCGTGCGACTAGACGGCGGCGGCGCCGTCGTCGAACACACCACCACCGGTCCGGTCGGCGACGCCACCGGCATGTGCGCATCGTCGGCCTCGACACAGTGGTTCATGCCCGAAGGGGCGACGACGCGCGCCGCCCAGCTCGTCTACGCGTTGTTCAACCCGTTCCCCGACGACGCCATCGTCGACCTCTCGTTTGCGACCGAGCAGGGCCGCGACGCACCCGCGGCGTTCCAAGGCGTGGTCGTTCCCGCCAACGGACTCGTCCCGCTCGACGTCGGCACGCACATCCGGCGCCGCGCCCACGTAAGCGCTCAGATCAAAGCGCGTCGCGGACGCCTGATCGTCGAGGCGCTGCAGTTCCACAACGGCGACGGCCGCCGCGGCGTCGGCTTGGCGCTCGGGCTCCCGCGCACCGCGACGACCTTCGTGTTCCCCGACGGGGTTGCGAACTCCGATCGCTTCGAGCAGTTGCACCTGTTCAACCCGAACTCCGCCGAAGCGCTCGTGCAGCTCGACCTCGTTCTCGACGCGGGTGAGGCGCAACCGTTTGAGCTGCGCGTTCCCGGAGGCGGGCGCGTCACCCTCGATCTCGCGTCGGAGTCGCGCATCCCGAAGGCGGTTGGCCACGCGCTGCTGGTTCGCGTCTCCAACGACGTCCCGATCGCCGTGTCACGCACCACCGACGTCGGGCCGCCCAATTCCCGCCGCGGCTACCTCAGCGATGTCGGCGCGACGGGCGCGGCGCTGCACTGGGGCTTCGCCGCCGGCGGCACGCCGCCCGAGGTCGACGAGTGGCTCGCGATCCTCAACGAATCCGACCGCGAGGTGACCGTGTCGATCACGACCCCCGACGCGTCATCGCTGCGTTCCCTTCCTGGCCTCGGCCAGGTCAAGGTTCCCCGCGGCGCCCGCCGCGTGTTCCGCCTTAACAACTACGCCGCCAAGGCCGAGTTGCCGCTGGTGATCAACGCCACCGGCCCCGTCGTCGTCTCCCGCACCACCTACCGCAACACCGGCACCGGCGCCAGCGCCACCATGGGCGCCGTCCTCAGCACCGACCACGGCTAGGCGCGCGCCGCGGCTGGCGACGTCGCGACTCCTGCCGCCAAACCGCCCCGAAGTCGCCGCGGATCGCCAATTCCGGGGCGGTTTCGAGTCACCAGTCGCCGGCGCGGTGTGACAGACGTTGGCTCGACTTCGGTTGCGCCGAATTCCGGCCCCCGCACGTATTTCTGCGCAACCAAGGGTGCGGCTGACGCTAGGGCGTGATGTCGCCGGCGGCGTCGGCGGCGTCGCGTTCTTGTTGTTCTTGCATCGCCTTGATGATGGCTTCGAAGATCTTGGCGGCGTCGGCGTCGAGGTGATCGCGGGCGCGTCAGCAAGGATCAGCGCGCCGATGAAGACCGGTGGGCTCACGATCATTAACGCGGTACGGAAGTTGTGGTCGAACGCGCCCGCCAGGCCGAACACGATCGCGGAGGCCGCCGCCTGGCCGAAGATCACCGAGACGAGGTTGAACGCGCCGAAGCCCGCACCGCGCAGGTGCGCGGGCACCGCGTCGGACAGGCCGGCTCGCAGAGCGGGCACGGCCATCACCGTCACGAACAGGCCCACGCCCTCGAGCAGGAACACGAGCGCCTTGGTGATGCCCGGTAAGTAAGAGAGGACGAACAACCCGTTGCCGATCAGCAGGCAATAGGCGGGGATCGCCATGCGAGCGCCCTTGATCCTGGTGGCGTAGCGGTCAGCGAGTCGGCCGCCGAGGAGCACGCCCGGGACACCGCCGAAGATGATCACGGCGGCGAGGATCCCCTCCGCCTGACCGCTCTTCACGCCAAGCTGCTTCTCGTAGAACTGCGGCAGCGCGGCGGCCGCGGCGGTGATCGTGAACAGCAGCGTCGACACGCCGACCAGCGCGTAGCGCATCGTGGTGATGCTCCAGATGGTGCGCATGTCGGCCTTGAGGCCCTCGATCATGTCGGTGAAGAACCGCTTGAAGCCGTGCTCGAACAGTGGCAACGAGACGGGCTCGCTGTCGTCGTCGTCGACCACGCCGACGCTGGCCCGGTCTGCGGCGCCGCGCTTGGGCTCCTTGAGTTGGTACACGAAGATCGCCACGAGGAAGCTCGGAATTCCGACGAGGAGAAACGCCGAGCGCCAGCCCCACGCCGCCGCGGCTCCGCCGCCGATGCCGACGCCAAGACCGATGCCGACGAAGGTCAGCACTTGCTGGATCGAGAACGCCTCGCCGCGATTCTCCGCCGGGTAGTAGTCGGCGAGCAGGCTGGCGCAGCACGGTTCGGTGATGGCCTGGCCGAAGCCGAGCGCGCCGCGTACCGCCAGCAGCGACGCGAAGTTCGGCATGGCCGCGGTCGCCGCCGTGATTCCCGACCACGCGACAACGGTGTGGCCGACGGTGCGCGTGCGGATGAAGCGGTCGGCCAGGTAGCCCGCCGGCACGCTGATGAGACCGTTGACGAGCACGAACGCCGACAGCAGGAGACCGATCTGCAGGTCGGACAGGTTCAGGTCCTTCTGCAGGTCAGAGGCCACGCCTCGCAGGACGTTCTGGTCGATCTGGTCGACCATGATCACGAGACCGAGCAGCCACATGGGCCACTTCGAGACGCGGGGCGCGGCGGGCGAAGTCACCCGCATGTTGTACTCCGACAAGACTGGAGTTGTATGGATCGAGTCGTCGCGATCGTCGTGGTGTTCGCCGTGGCCGGGCTTGTTGCATTGCTACTGCAGCGACGCCGTCCGGCGGCGCCGACGCAGCCGACGCTGTACCCCGTTCCTGTGCAGGTCGACCGCGCCGACTTCGTGCGTCCCGACGCCCCGTTCCTGGTCGCGCTGTTCACGTCGACCACGTGCGACAGGTGCGCCCGCGTCGCCAACAAGGCGCGGGTGCTGGAAGCTTCCGACGTTGCGTACCAGGAGATCTCGTACCAGGCCGACCGCGACCTGCACGAGCGCTACAGCGTGGAGGCGGTTCCGATGGTGCGTGATCGCCGACGCCGACGGCGTCGTGGCCAAGGCGTTTGTCGGCGAGGTCACCGCGATCGACTTGTGGGGGGCCGTCGCGACGGCGCGCGACCCTTTGTCGGAGCCGCAGCCTTCACCGCCGCACGACCATTCGGCGTAGGCGCGCCGTTCAGCGTCTTGACCGGTGCACCGTTGGCCTCGTCGACCAGACGCTTGACTTCGTTGCCGTCGATCGTCTCGTGCTCCAGCAGCGCCGCGGCCACGGCGTCGAGGCCGGAGCGGTGTGTGGTGAGCAGGTTGGTGGCCCGCGTTTCCTGCTCACGCAGGATGCGTTCGACTTCCTCGTCGACGACGCGGCTGGTCTCGTCGGAATAGTCGCGGCTTTGCATGATGTCTTCGCCGAGGAAGACCATGCCCTGCGAGCCCCAGGCCATCGGACCGATACGGTCGCTCATGCCCCACTCGCGCACCATTTTGCGCGCCAGTTCGGTGTTGCGTACGAGGTCGTCGCTGGCGCCGGTCGACAGGTCACCGAAGACGAGTTGCTCGGCGACGCGCCCACCCATTCGCACGCACAGCGCGTCCTGGATGTACTCGACGCCGTAGATGTGCTTGTCCTCCAACGGCAGCTGCTGGGTGACGCCGAGCGCCATGCCGCTCGGGATGACGCTCACCTTGTGCAGCGGGTCGGCGTGCGGCAACACGTAGGCGAGCACGGCGTGACCACCTTCGTGGAACGACACGCGCTCCTTCTCGGCCTCGGACATGCCGATCGACTCGCGCTTGGCACCCATGAGCACGCGGTCCCGCGCCGCCTCGAAGTCCTCCATCGAAATTTCCTTGGCGCCGCGCCGCACCGCGTGCAGCGCGGCCTCGTTGACGAGGTTGGCGAGATCGGCCCCCGACATGCCCGGCGTGCCGCGGGCGATCAGGTCGAGATCGACGTTGGCGCCGACGCGCTTGTCCTTCATGTGGACGCGGAGGATCGGGAGGCGTTCCTCGAGGTCGGGGAGCGGCACCACGATCTGGCGGTCGAAGCGACCGGGGCGCAGCAGCGCCGGGTCGAGCACGTCGGGCCGGTTGGTGGCCGCCATCATCACGATGCCTTCGGTGGTCTCGAAGCCGTCCATCTCCGACAGCATCTGGTTGAGGGTCTGCTCGCGTTCGTCGTGGCCGCCGCCGAGGCCGGCGCCGCGCTTGCGGCCGATCGAGTCGATCTCGTCCACGAAAATGATGGCGGGGGCCTGCTTGCGGGCGGTCTGGAACAGATCCCGCACCCTCGACGCGCCGACGCCCACGAACATCTCCATGAAGTCGGAGCCCGTCACGGACATGAACGGCACGCCGGCTTCGCCGGCGACGGCGCGGGCGAGCAGGGTCTTGCCGGTTCCGGGCGGGCCGACCAGCAGCACGCCTTTGGGGATGCGGGCGCCGATGTCCTTGAACCGGCCCGGGTTCTTCAAGAAGTCGACGACCTCGTTGATCTCTTGCTTGACGCCTGTGTAACCGGCGACGTCGTCGAAGGTCGTCTTCGGGCGCTCGGTGGTGTACACCTTCGCCCGGCTCCGGCCGACGTTCATGATCCCGTTCATCTGGCCCGGCGGCGCGCCGGTTCATCCAGACGAAAAATCCGATGAGCAGCCCGAAGAACAACAACGGGCTGAGCAGCGACAGCCACACGTTGCCTTCCTCGTTGGCGAACTCGAGTTTGGTGACGTTGTCGCGCAGCGTCTTTTCGACTTCGTCGGGGATCGGGCGCGGTCCGCTGACCGAGAACTTCTTCTCGTCCTTGCCCTCGGCCTTGATCGTGCCGGTGATCTTGCCCGTGTCGTTGTTGACCTTGGCGGCGGTGACGTTGCCCGCTTGGGCGGCGGCGATCACCTGGTTGTAGGTCAGTTTCTCCGTCGCCTTGCCGTCGCCTCCCCACCCCGGCAGCACGATGATGAGCGCGATGATCAGCGCCAGCACGATCCCGGCGATGCGCCAGTTGGGATCACGCGTCGGCCGAATCGGCGCGCGTTGGCCGGGCGTAGGTGGCGGCATACTCACGTGGGCATTGTCTCACCTCGCCGGATCAATCGGGTATCCGCGTATTTGGCCTGCACACTCGGTATTTTGCGCGTCATGTCGCGTACTCCTCGTTGCGCCCGCCCAGGTTGCGGCGCGGCCGCCGACGCCACGCTCAGCTACGACTACGCCAGTCGCACGGTTTGGCTCGACCCAACCGACCGCGGCGTCGAGGGTGGCTGGTTCCTGTGCCCGACGCACGCGTCGAACGTGCGCGCTCCTGTCGGCTGGGCTGTTGACGACCGCCGCGCCAGCAACATCCGTCGCCTCGCGGTTTAATCTGCCGCATCTCCAGCACGACCATCGCTCCTGAGCGCGAGCCGCGTTCGGAGATCCGCCTCTTCGACGTCGCCGCGGTCTTCTTCTTCAGCGTCGTCACCGGCGCCGTCGGATTTGCGATCGGCCAGGCCATCGGTGGCGCGGAGTCCTACGCCGTCACGATCGGCGGCCTCCTCGGCTTATGGGCCGGACTGATCCCCGGCACCTATGCCGTGTGCCGGATCCGGGGAACCGGCAGCTTCGCTACCGACCTGGGGCTGCGGTTCGAGCTCCCCAAGGACCTGGTTGGCATCCCCATCGGCGTGGCGTGCCAGTTCGCTCTTGTACCGCTGTACGCGCTCATCGAGTTCCTGTCGGGCAACGACCTGACCAAGCAGCTCGAGAAGCCGGCGAAAGACCTCACCGAAAACGCCCACGGCGCCGGCTTCTACCTCCTCGCGGTACTGCTGGTCGTCGGCGCGCCGCTCGTGGAAGAGATCTTCTATCGCGGCCTGTTGCTGCGGTCGCTCAAGCGTCACCTGCCCGCGGCCCCGTCGATCCTGTTGACCGGCCTGATCTTCGGCGCCGGGCACTTCAACCTGGTCACCCTCCCCGGCTTGGCCCTGTTCGGCGCGGTGCTCGCTTGGCAGGCCCATCGGACCGGACGATTGGGCCTGAATATCGTCACGCACGCCGGCTTCAACCTGCTGACGGTTTTGGCGTTGTGGAACGCCTGATGCGGCAGAGGGCGACGCAGCGGCCAAAATGTCGTCATGAATGAATCCGACCGCGCTCGAATCGAGCGCTTCGTCACCGTGGCCGTGGTGGTCGCGGCGATCGGGTTCACCTTCGCGCAGCTCCATCCGGAGCTGATCCTCGCCAATACCACCGCCGCCGGCGGCGACATGGGCGCCCACGTGTGGACGCCGGCGTTCCTGCGCGATCACCTGCTCCCGCACGGCCGCCTGACCGGATGGGCGCCCGATTGGTACGGCGGGTTCCCGGCGCTGACCTTCTACTTCCCCCTCCCGAGCCTGATGATCGTGCTCCTCGACGCCATCCCGTGGGTGCCGTACAACGTCGCGTTCAAGCTCATAACCGTCTCGGGCCTGCTGACGCTGCCGGTCGCCGCGTGGTACTTCGCCACCTCGCTCAAGCTGCGGTTCCCCGGCCCCGCGCTCATCGCGCTCGCCACCGTCCCGTTCATGTTCGACCGCTCGTTCACGATCTACGGCGGCAACATCGCGTCGACGCTCGCCGGCGAGTTCGCCATGTCGATCAGCCTCTCGTTCTGCCTGGTTTTCCTCGGTCTGTTCGCCCGCGTGCTCGACACCGGCAAACACAAAGCGCTGACCGCGGTGGTGCTGGCGTGCGTCGGGTTGTCACACATCGTCCCGGCAATCCTCGCCATCGCCGGCGCCGCAGTCCTTTTGGCGATGCGACCGGCGAGTTCGTCGATCAAGCGTGGGTTCCCGGTGTTCGCCGTCGGCGGCCTCCTCGGCGCGTTTTGGGTCATCCCGTTTCTGATGCGTTTGCCGTACACGAACGACATGGGCTGGGAGAAGCTCGAGGACTACCGCAAAGAACTCTTCCCGGCGGCCGCCAAGGGCCTCACCGTCTTCGACACCAAGCTGTCCGTGCTGTTCTGCATGGCGGCGGTCGGCATCGTTCTGTCCGTCGTGCGGCGCAGCAAGTTCGGGTTGTGGGCGACGATCATGGCGGCGCTGTCGCTGGCCGGATTCATCATCTGCCCGCAGAGCCGCCTGTGGAACGCCAGGTTGCTGCCGGCGTGGTTCTTCTGCCAGTACCTGCTCGCCGGCGTCGCCGCCGCCGAGCTGGCGCTGGGCACCTCCGCGCTGCTGCGTGCCATGAAGCGAGCCATCCTCGGCGCGGAGGTGCAAGACAACGAGGCGGATCAGATCGAGTGGATGCCGCGCCTGCTCGCGCCTCTGGTCGCCTCGGCGTTCGTGTTCGTGACCGTCGGGATGCCTCTGCAGCAGTTGCCCTCGTGGAGCCCGTGGAAGACCGCCGACAGCAACTTCGTCGTCAGTTGGGCGGCGTGGAACTACTCCGGGTACGAACGCAAGGCGAGTTACCCCGAGTATCGCGAAGTCATCAAGACGATGGAAAACATCGGCGACGAACACGGCTGCGGCCGCGCCATGTGGGAGTACGAGCCCGAACTCGATCGCCTCGGCACGCCGATGGCGCTGATGCTCTTGCCCTACTGGACCGACGGGTGCATCGGCTCAATGGAAGGTTTGTTCTTCGAGTCGGCGGCGAGCACGCCGTATCACTTCCTCAACCAGTCCGAGCTCTCGGCGCGCCCCTCGCGTCCCCAGCGCGACCTGAAGTACCGCGATCTCAACGTGCACGAGGGCGTCCGTCACCTGCAAGAACTTGGCGTGCGGTACTACATGGCGGTTAGCGCGACGGCGAAGGAACAGGCCGACGCCGAGCCGGATCTGACGATGATCGCCGACACGCAGGAGTGGTCGGCCACGATCAACGAGGGCGGGGCGTCCTCGGTGCAGAACCGCGGCTGGAAGATCTACCTCGTCAAGAACTCGGCGATCGTCGAGCCGCTGAAATACCTACCGGCCGTCATGACCGACGTGCCCAAGGGCGGGCGCGAGTGGCAAAACGCCGCCGAGAAGGCGTACATCTCCGAGGGCACGCGCGAGGTGTTGTACGCGGCCTCGGGTCCGTCGTCGTGGCCGCGGGTCAGCGCGCCGCGTAACAGTCCTCCGATGCGTCGCGTGTCGGGCACGGCGAAGGTCAGCCGCATCAAGACCACCGACGACCGGATCAGCTTCGACGTCGACCGCACCGGCGTGCCGGTGGTCGTGAAGGCGTCGTACTTCCCCAACTGGCAGGCGAGCGGGGCACAGGGACCGTGGCGGGTCACACCGAACGAGATGGTCGTCATTCCGACCAGCAAGCACGTATCGCTGCACTACGGCACTACGCCGGTCGACTGGTTCGCCAACATCGCCACGCTGCTCGGTCTCGTCGGTCTCGGTCTGCTCTGGCGTCGCCGTCCTACGCCCGACGACGGTGGCGCCGATGCCGACGACGAATCATCGGCCACGCCAGCCGAAGAGCCGCGCTACAGCGACGACGCCGCCGAAGACGCGTGGCTGCGCGAACTCGCCGGTGTCGGCGGTTCACCCACCTAGCTCGGCTTAACTCGCGGGGTGCGTTCGCAACTACGGCGGTTCGCCGCGGTCGGGGTTCTGGTTACCGCGGTCGACTTCACCGTGCTGGCGTCGTTGCGACTCGGGCTCGGCCTCCCGGTCATCCTCGCCGACGCGTTGGCCATAACCGCCAGCGCGGTCGTGTCCTACTTCGCCAACCGCGCGCTCGACCTTCACGCGCGACCCGCACTTGCGGTGGGTTGACCAGCCGTTCGCCTATGGGGTGGTGACCGCGCTCGCCGGCGTCGTCGACATCCTCGTCGTGCGCGCCGGCCTCGCACTGTTCGACCCGAACGCGGCGCGGGTGTTGCTCGTGTCCAAGACCTTTGCGCTGGCCATCGCCGGCGGCGTCCGGCTCGTCGGTTACCGGAGCGTGTTGTTCCGCCAGGTGCGCGCCGCCCAGGACCAGCCCGTCTCCGGCCGGGCACCGGCACCGGGCGACCGCCGCTTCAGCGTGGTGATCCCCGCGTACAACGCGGCCAGCGAGATCGGCACGACTATCGAGCGACTGGCAACCGAGGTCGGTGGTGTCATCGGCCGCAAGCAGTTGGAGATCATCGTGGTGGACGACGGGTCACGCGACGGTACGCCCGAAGCGGCGGAGGCGGCGGGCGCCGACGTGGTCGTGCGTCAGCTGGTCAACCGCGGCAAAGGTGCCGCCGTTCGCGCCGGAATGCTGGCGGCGCACGGTCGGTCCGTCGCGTTCACCGACGCCGATCTCGCCTACGAACCCGAGCTGCTGCTGACGCTGCTCGACCGCGTCGAAGTCGGCTGGGACGTGGTGGTCGGCAGCCGCGCCCACATCGAGACGGTGACGCTCGTGCGCGCCCGCCGTCTCCGCTCGCTCGGCAGCCGCGTCATCAACCTGATCTCGTTCGCCGTGCTGCTCGGCGCGTACCGCGACACGCAGTGTGGGCTCAAGGCCTTCCGTTCCGACGCCGCACGGTCGATCTTTTCGGTCGCCCGCATCGACCGCTTCGCCTTCGACATCGAGGTGTTCCACTTGGTGGAACGCCAGCGCCTTGCGCTGCTCGAGGTGCCGGTGACGCTGCGCAACAGCGAAATGACGACGGTGCGCGCCGGGCTCGACTCGCTGCGAGTGCTCGTCGACATGGTGCGCATTCGCCGTTTCGCCGGGGAAGGGCTGTACGACCGCACCAACTAGGTTCTTCGCCGGAATGGCTGCTCTCGAGACGGTTTTCAAGGCATACGACATCAGAGGTTTGGTCCCCGACGAGCTCGACGCCGAATTGGCGCGCCAAGTCGGCGGCGCGTTCGCTCGCTTCACGGGCACCAAAACGGTGCTGGTGGGACGCGACATGCGCCCCTCGGGCGTCGAGCTCAGCGGCGCGTTCATCGAGGGCGTGCTCGACCAGGGCGTCGACGTCGTCGACCTCGGCTTGATCCCCACCGACCTGCTCTACTTCGCCGCCGGCAACCTCGACCTACCGGGCGCCACTTTCACCGGTTCGCACAACCCAGCGGCCTACAACGGCATCAAGCTTTGCCTTGCCGGCGCCAAGCCGGTCGGCGAAGACACCGGGCTCGACGTCATCAAGGCCGACATCGCATCGGGTGGCGAGCACCCCATCGCCGCCCGCCGCGGCGAGGCGCGCGCCCTCGACTTGTTGCCGGACTACGCGGCGCACGTCCACTCCTTCGTCGACACGCGGGTCATCCGTCCGCTGAAGGTCGTGGCCGACACCGCCAACGGCATGGGCGGCCTGGCGCTGCCGGCGGTTGTCAAAGGCCTCCCGCTCGACGTCGAGATCCTGTTCGAGGAGCTCGACGGCACCTTCCCCAATCACCCGGCGGATCCGATCAACCCGGCCAATCAGGTCGACCTCATCGAACGCGTGCGGGCGACCCACGCCGATGTCGGCCTCGCTTTTGACGGCGATGCCGACCGGGTCTTCCTTGTCGACGAACTCGGCGTCGGTCTCTCCGGCTCGACGACCACGGCGATGCTGGCGGCGATGGTGCTCGACAAGAACCCCGGCGCCACGGTGATTCACAACCTGATCTGCAGCCGCGTGGTTCCCGAGGTCGTGCGCGAGCACGGCGGCGTACCGGTGATCAGCCGCGTCGGCCACAGCTTCATCAAAGCGAAGATGGCCGAAACAAACGCCGTCTTCGGCGGCGAGCACAGCGCGCACTACTACTTCCGCGACAACTACTTCGCCGACTCCGGGCTCATTGCCGCACTCATGGTGCTGGAGTTGCTGAGCCGCGCCACCGCGCCGCTGTCGGAATTGCGCAAGCCGTTCGAGCGCTACATCCAGTCAGGCGAGATCAATACGCGGGTCAGCGATCCGCTGGCGTCGATCGAGAAGGTCGCCGCGGCGTTTCCGTACGCGCGCCAAGATCGCCTCGACGGGCTCACCGTCACCGACGACGCGTGGTGGTTCAACGTGCGCCCCTCCAACACCGAACCGCTGTTGCGCCTCAACCTCGAGGCCGCAACCCGAGAAGAATGCGAGACCCGCACCCAGCAGGTCCTCGCCATCGTGAGAGAAAGCTGACATGGCCCTTTCCCCGGAACTGCTGAACGTTCTCGCCTGCCCTCAGGACAAGGGGCCGCTTCTCTACTTCGTCGACGAGTCGATCCTCTACAACCCGCGTCTCAAGCGGAAATACCCGATCACGAACGACATCCCGAATTTTCTCGACGACGCCGTCACCATCGCCGACGACGCCGAGGCGGCTCGTCTCGACAAGAAGGCGGCCGACGAGGGCATCACGCCCGCGTGGGAGCAGAACTCTTAAGTGCGCCCGTCGCTCGATAGCTGCGGGATGTGGGAGGCGACCGCCGGGTTGCCCGAGCAGGTCGCGCTCGCCGCGACGTGCGAGATCGAAAATCGCGGCGGCCTGCCGGCGCACGACGACATCGAGAACGTCGTGCTGCTCGGTATGGGCGGCAGCGGCATCGCCGGCGACATCCTGCTGGCCAGCGCGGCACCGTTCATGGCGGTGCCGGCGATCGTCGTCAAGAGCTACACGTTGCCGGCGTTCGTCAACGAGAACTCGTTGGTCATCGCCGTGTCGTATTCGGGCGACACCGAGGAGACGGTCGAAGCGGCGTCCGAAGCGCAAGTCGCCGGCGCGCCGCTGGTTGTGGTCTCGGGCGACGGCCAACTCCGGGCGCTGGCGCAAGCCGCCGAGGCGCCGTACGTCGCCGCCGTCGAAGGTCTGTCGCAGCCGCGTGCAGCGATCGGCGCCGTCTCGATCCCGCCGTTGTTGATTCTCGAGTCGGTCGGACTATTTCCGGGCGCGCACGGGTGGATCGACGCCGCCGTCTCGCAGTTGCGCCGCCGCCGCGATCAGCTGATCGCCGACGGCAGCGCCGCCGAACAACTCGCGCGGCGCATCGGCGGCACCTTTCCGCTCATGCATTCAGCGGGGGGACTCGGCGCGGCCGCCGTCACGCGCTGGAAGGGCGAGATCAACGAGAACGCCAAGGCGCCGGCGTTCGGTTCTATTAACCCGGAGCTGTGCCACAACGAGATCGTGGGGTGGGGCCAACACGGCGACATCACCCGGCAACTCATCACCCTCGTGCAGCTACGCCACGATCACGAGCACCCGCAGGTCATGCGCCGTTACGACCTCGTGACCGAGATCGTGCGCGAGGTCATGGCCGGCATCGAAGTCGTCAACGCCGAAGGCGAGGGCGAACTCGCCCAACTGTTCGACCTCATCATCTTCGGCGACTTCGTCTCACTGCATATGGCCGCCGCTCAAGGCATCGATCCTGGCCCGGTGCCCATCCTCGACGAACTCAAAGCGGAGCTGGCGACCTCGCTGTAGTGGATGGATAGTTGCTTGGCCGGCGACCAGCCCGAGGTCTTGCCGGACGTCGTCCGCACCCGCGCGCGGAAGAGGTAATTACCGGCGGCGCTGGGTCTGAACGACTTGGTTGTCGCTGTCACCCCGGTCGCCCAGTTTGAGAACGACGACGCGCCCGGCCGTCTGATCTGCACGTCGAACTTGATGTGCGGAGGAGGTGCCGCCGATGCGAGTCGCAGTGTGAACACGGTGTTCGTACTTCCTGAGTCCGGCGTCGCGACGATCGGAACCTTGACCGCTCCCGTCAACGATGTCTGGGTGGCGTCTCGGTAGGCGAAGGTGGCTGCCCACTTGAACGAGTACCGGTAGGCGCCGTTCACCGGCACGGTTCCCGAATTGAAGAGCGGCGCACCAGAGACACCGAGGCCGACCGATTCGGTCACGTTGTGTTCCGCCGTCCCGCGGTTCGTCCACTCGACCCCGGTCGTCATCGCACTGGTCGTGATGGCCGGCGTGAACGCGGTGTCGGTGACCGTTACTACCCGGCCCGTGGGCACCGTTGTCGTGGTCGGTGGAACCGTCGTCGTGGTCGACGGCGGGACTTCTTCATTGGGGTCGCTGCCCGACTTCAATTGCGTCAAAAGATCGGCGAGTGCCGCCTGGATTGCGGCATACCGCGGCCTGTCGGCCCGGTTGTCGAGCTGATACGGATCCGGCGGTCCGACCCTGCCGTTGAAGTCATAGAGCTCCTTGTCGCCGGTCGTGTATTCGACGTAGACGAAGTCGCGCGTGCGCACACCCCAATAGCCCGGCATCGAATAGAGGTCGTCGATCGTGTGGAGCAACACGCCGGCTCGCCACGGAGAGGCGTCCCCGTGAAGGAGTGGCACGAGGCTGCGCCCGTCGACCGATGTGGCCGGAATGGCGGCGCCGATCTCGGCGATCGTTTGCGCGATGTCGACCGAACTCACTAGGCGAGCGTCGGTATGCGGTGTCGCTCCCGGGTAGCGGACGTACAGCGGTGTGCGGATGCATTCCTCGTAAGCACACTTTTTCGACTTCCAGCGGTGTTCACCGAACGCGAAGCCGTTGTCGCTCATGACGATCACGACCGTGTTGTCGAGTTCGCCGCGTCGTTCGATCGCGTCCATGGTCGACTTCAGCGCGTCGTCCACCGCTGGCAGAGTCTCGTAGGCGCGGCGGCGTATGTCGTCCTGCGTCGCAACCTGCGCGGCGGTCATCATTGGAATCTGTTGAACCCAGGCGGGCTTGTCGGACACGTCAGCCTCGTTGAAGCTGGGCTTTCGCGTGGGTGCGAGACCCGCGAAGACGCCGTCGTAACGCGGCGCCGGGATGTAGGGGTCGTGCCACGCCTTCGGCGCGAGGTACAGGAAGAACGGTTGCAACGCCGGGGCGCCGTCGACGAACGCCGCCGCCTTGCGCGCGATGACGTCGGCCTCGTAATCCTCTTCGGCGGCGCCGTACGCCTCGACCGTGATTCCTTCGCCGACACGAACGTCGTAGATCTTGACGTCGTAGTCGTAGTAGAGGCCGAAGCCGCCAGACCATTGATCCCATCCGGGCGGTGCGTGGGACCGCCCGTGCGGATACAGGTTGATGTATTTGCCGAACAGGCTCGTGAAGTAGCCGGCGTCGTGCATCCAGGTGGCAATGGTGGACGTGTCGTCGAGCTCGGGACCCTGACCGTTCGTCTCGACTCCGTGGTTGTGCGAGTACCGGCCGGTGAACAATGTCGCCCGCGTCGGACAACAGATCGGCGTGTTCAGGAACGCGTTCGTGAACTGCACCCAGTGATCCGCCGGGTCCCCGAGGCGCGCCTGGAGGTACGGCATGAGCGCCGGCGTGTGCGGCACCGCGTCGACGGTGACATCGTCGAGGAGCAGAACCACGACATTGGGCTTGCCGAGCGCAGTTACCGCTGACGCAGAGCTGGACTGCCCTCCGGGCAACGCGGTGAGCCCGCCGATCAGGAGGGTGACCACGACGAACGTAGCCAGCCTCCACCGACGGACCATATGCCCTCCCCCGAGCGTCGTTCTCGACGCACGGTACTCCTATGCGGCTAGTACCGGTAGTGGTCCGGCTTGTAGGGCCCGTTTTGGGGGACGCCGATGTAGTCGGCTTGGTCCTTAGACAGCTTGGTGAGCTTGATGCCCAGCTTGTCGAGGTGGAGACGGGCGACCTTCTCGTCGAGTTCCCGCGGGAGGCGGTACACGCCGATCGGGTAGTTGTCGCCCTTGGTCCACAGTTCGATCTGCGCCAGCACTTGGTTGGTGAAGACTGGTCGACATCACGAAGCTCGGGTGACCGGTTGCGCAGCCGAGGTTGAGCAGCCGGCCTTCGGCCAGGATGATGATCGAGTGGCCGTCGGGGAACGCGTATTCGTCGACCTGCGGCTTGATGTTGAAGTGCTTGACGTCGCTCAGCTTGTTCAGCCCGGCCATGTCGATTTCGTTGTCGAAGTGACCGATGTTGCCGACGATGGCGTTGTGCTTCATCTTGCCCATGATCTCGGCGCTGAGGATGTCCTTGTTTCCGGTGGCGGTGACGAAGATGTCGACTTTGTCGACCACGGCTTCGAGCGTGGTGACTTCGAAGCCCTCCATCGCCGCCTGCAACGCGCAGATCGGGTCGACCTCGGTCACCATCACGCGGGCGCCCTGGCCCTTCAGTGACTGGGCGCAGCCCTTGCCGACGTCGCCGTAGCCGAGGACGAGAGCGATCTTGCCGCCGATCATGACGTCGGTGGCGCGGTTGATGCCGTCGATGAGCGAGTGACGGATGCCGTAGAGGTTGTCGAACTTCGACTTGGTGACCGAGTCGTTGACGTTGATCGCCGGCCACAGCAGCGTGCCGTTCTTCTCGCGCTCGTACAGACGGTGCACGCCGGTGGTCGTCTCCTCGGTGACGCCCTGAATGGCCTCGCCGATGGCGGTCCACATGCCGAGGGTCTCGCGCAGCTTGGCGAGCACGATCTTCATCTCGTCGGAGTCGGCGTCGCTGTCGGTGCGCACGGCGCCTGTCTTCTCGAACTCGGTGCCGAGGTGCACGAGCATCGTGGCGTCGCCGCCGTCGTCGAGGATCATGTTCGGCGCTTCGCCGTCGGGCCAGCGGAAGGTCTGCTCGAGGCACCACCAGTACTCCTCGAGCGTCTCGCCCTTCCAGGCGAAGACCGGAATCCCTGCCGCGGCGATGGCCGCGGCGGCGTGGTCCTGCGTGGAGAAGATGTTGCACGACGACCACCGCACCGACGCGCCGAGAGCCGTCAGCGTCTCGATCAACACCGCGGTCTGGATCGTCATGTGGATCGATCCGGTGATGCGCGCCCCGGCGAGGGGCTGGCTGGCCTCGTACTCGGCCCGCAGCGCCATCAGGCCGGGCATTTCCTCTTCGGCGAGAACGATCTCCTTGCGCCCGAACTCGGCCAGGGAAATGTCGGCAACTTTGTAGTCAGAACTCATAAGGTCCGACAGCCTACGAAACCGCGGGCGGCGGGAAGACATCCTCTCCGAGCTCGTCCTCGGCGGTGCCCGCCTTGCCGTACCGGCCGCGGTCGACGCGGTGCAGCACGACGTGGAGGATCGGTCCGACGGTGACGGCGAACAGCACCGTCCCAAAACCGACGCTTCCGCCCAGGAACCACCCGACCACCAGCACCGTCAGCTCCAACACCGTCCGCACGGTGCGCAGCGGGTAGCCGCGCTCGACCACCCCAGTCATCAGACCGTCGCGAGGTCCCGTCCCAAGCCCGGCACCGATGTAGACGCCGGCCGAGATGCTGATGACGACCACTCCGGCAACCGACCACGCATAGCGGCTCCATCCGACGGGATGGAAGTCGACGTCGAGGAACAGGTTCACCGTGAGACCGATGGTCACCACGTTGACGACTGTGCCCACACCGATCCGTTGCTTGAGCGGGATCCAGAGCAGAAACACCACCAGACCCACGGCGATCGCGACGGTGCCAATGGCGAAACCCGTCTGTTCGCTCACGCCCTGGTGCAGGACGTCCCATGGCGACAACCCGAGATCGGCGTCCACCATCAACGCCACCCCGAGGCCGACACCCATCAGGCCGACGAGGAGCTGCGCCGAGCGCGCCGCGAGGTCGCGGGTCAACGCGCGGGGTTGGGTGACAAGTGCGCGAACGATGTCGCCTCGCGGCGGGCGCGGTAGGCGTCGACGATCGGTTCCAGCTCCGCCGGTGTGGCGCCGTGCAGGATGACGCCGGTGGCGCCGAGGTCGAACTGGCGCTGCACGATGTCGACGCACTGGTCCGGCGTGCCCATGGCGGCCGGGGCCAGCCACTCGTCGGGGATGACCTCGGCCACCTTCTCCAACTGTTCGGTCGTGGCGATGTCGTCGATGGCGCCGGGCACCGACGTCACGGCGTCGCTGCTGCGGAACGCCGCGAGTGCGGCGGGGTCCCAGTTGTTGGTCTCGACCAGCAGGTCGCCGTAGGCCTGAAGGTACGTCGCCAAGCGGCCGACCGTCTTTTTCAAACGAAGTTCGTAGGGGATGTGGTCGCCGACCGTCGCCAGGCACGACCAGATACGCACGTCGTCGGGATTGCGGCCGGCTTGTTCCGCCGCGTCACGGATCGTCTTGACGCACCGCGCCAACGTCTCGTCGGTGAAGAACGTGTGGAGGATCACGCCGTCGAACACGCGTCCTCCGAGCGCGAGCGAGTTCGGTCCGAACGCCGTGAACATCAGCGGGATGGTGCGGCCCTCGCCACCCCAGTCGACGCGTAGGAACGGGTAGTTCCCCGCCGGCCCGTTGTGGCCGAAGACCATTTCGTTCTGCCACAGGTTGCGCATCAACCCGGCGAAGTCTTCGAGTTGCGCGGTGGTTATCGACGGCAGGCCGAACGCCTTGAACAGGGGAGCGATGCCGCGGCCGAGGCCGAGGGCGAAGCGGCCGTCGGTCAGCTTGTCCATGGTCGTGGCGAACGACGCCGTCACGATCGGGTGGCGCGTGTTGTGGTTGGTCACTCCCGTGGCGATGCCAAGCGTTGTCGTCGCCGCTCCGACGGCGCCGCACAGCGTGACGACTTCCTTCACGTTGAAACGTTCCGACAGGAAGACCGAGCCGAGTCCGATGCGTTCCGCATCGCGGACGTCGGCGAGCAAAGCCTTCGGGTCGCGGGCGGCGCCCGCCATCCCGTAGAACGCGAGCTCATTGAGTTGTTCGACCAACTAGAGCGTGCCTTCAAAGTCGAGGTCGAGCGCGTGCCTGCCGGCGCCCTGCGCCATGGCAACGAACATGTCGTCGCCGCGATCGGTCTGGCCGACCACTTGGCTCGCACCGATCGCCATCACGAGGCCCGACGTGGTGTGACGGCGGTACTGCCACCACAACTCGTCCCACGACAGGTCGACGCCGCGACCCGTCATGCCGTCGTGGTAGAGGTGCACGAGATCCTCTTCATGCTTGCGCCGATCCTCGAGGGTCAGGCCGGCGCCCATGAAGTAGCTCAGGTCGGCGATGCCGTAGCCGTGCGCGAGCGTCTGCCAGTCGACGATGGCGATCGGCGGGCCGCCTTCGTCCGTGCCGAAGAGCATGTTGTCGAGCCGGTAGTCGGAGTGCTGCAGCGTCTTGGGGCGGTCGCCGAGGTCGTACATCGGGGCCATGTTGGCCAGCATGCGCTCGGCCAATTCGAGGATGTCGGGATCGATGCGGCTCTCGTAACGCGCCTTGAAGCCCTGGTAGAGCATGCCGAGGAATGAGCCAGTGGCGTCGGCGTTCTCCCCGTAGCCGCCCAGCAACCACGTCATTTCCGTCAGCTGGGCGTCACCCCACATCGGGGCGTGCAGGTTCGGCAACTCGGCGACGGCCAGCGCGGCTTCGTCGGGCGTGCACCCGGTGATCTGGTCGCCTTGCACCGCGGGTGCGAGGTCTTCGAGCAGCAGCACGAACTCCGATGTGGCGTCGTCGAAGTCGACGTAGTGGCACCACGGCGCGCGCACCGCCAGCTTGTCGCGCAGCTGCATGTAGAAGTTCGACTCTTTGCGATATGTGCCGAGGGCGACGCCGGCGTTGCGCGACGTCGGCTCCTGCGACGGCACCTTGGCGACCAAAGACTTCGGCCCGTCGCTTGGCTCGGAGTAGGTGAGGGTCAGGCGCTCGCAGTCGCCGATCTGGCCAGTGCCGACCTTGGTGAGCTCGACGCCGGAGATCGGCAGGTCGAGCGCATCCGACAACCACTCCGGCGTCAGGAGTTCATGCGCCGTCGCCCCGATGATCAGTGATGCCATCCGGAGGTTTTTAGCAGCGGGATGTCTCCGCTGGGGCTACTGCAGACTCAGGACACGGCCACGGCGCGCAGCGGCGACCAGGCCGACGCTCTTCCGCTGCTCGTCCTCACGCGGGCGCGGAACTGATACGTGCCGTCGCCCGCATCCGGGCTGAACGACCTCGACGCCGCAGTGAGCGCCGATTCCCAGTTCACGAACGCCGGCGCGCCCGGCCGCTTGATTTGCACGTTGAAGGTGATGCCAGGGGGCGGAGCGCCGGGCGCGAACGAAAGCACGAAGACCGTCGCGCTCGTGCCCGACGCTGGCGACACTCTGATCGGCACCGCCACCCTCGCGGTCCTGCCGGTGGTCGTGTCCTTGTAGTTGTAGGTGGCCGCCCACGCGAACCCGTACGTGTAAGCCGCGTCGCGCGCGAGCCCGCCAGACGCAAACAGAGGGGCCGCGGCGGGGCCAAGGCCGACGGCCTCGGTCACGTTGTGGGTCGCGGTGCTCCTATTCGTCCACGTGACGTTCCGGCCCTGGGTGGCCGTCACGGAGACCGGGGTGAACCCGCTGTCAGTCAGCGCGACCTTGACGGCTGCTGGTGTTTCATTGGGGTCCTCGCCCGCCTTGAGACGGCTCAGCAGATCGCGGAGGGTCGTGCGTGTGCCGGCGTAGGCGGCGGAACCGACGCGATTCGTGAGTTGGTACGGGTCGGCCGAGCCGACCTTGCCCGTGAGGTCGTAAAGCTCTTGGTCGCCCGTCGTGTATTCGGTGTAAGTGAAGTCGCGGGTCCGCACCGCCCAGTATCCGGGCATTGCGTACAGGTCGTCGATCGCGTGAAGCAGCACGCCGGCGCGCCACGGGATTGCGTCGCCCGCGAAAAGCGGCATGAGATTGCGTCCGTCCGCAGGCAAACCCGGCGGTGTATCGGCGAGAGCCGCGACTGTCGCGGCGATATCGACGGAGCTGACAAGCCGCGTATCGGAGCGAGACGTTGCTCCGGGTACGCGCATAAAGAGGGGTGCGCGGATGCACTCCTCATACGCGCACTTCTTGGTCTTCCATCGGTGCTCGCCGAACGCGATCCCGTTGTCGCTTGTCACGATGACCACGGTGTTGTCGAGCAACGCGCGACGCTCCAGAGCCTCAATGACCGTCTCCAGCGCGTCATCGGCGGCCATCACGGTTTCGTAGGCGCGCCGGCGGATCTCGTCCTGCTGCGCGATCTGCGTCGAAGTCAGTTTCGGGATTTGTCGCAGCCAAGCCGGCTTGTCCGACACATCGGCTTCGTTGAAGTTCGGCTTTCTGACCGGCGCCATGCCGGTGAGAACGCCCGCGTAGCGGGGTGCAGGAGTAGACGGTTGGTGCCAAGCCTTGGGTGCGACGTGCAGGTAGAACGGCGAGTCTGTCGGGGCCGTGTCGATGAAGTCGCTCACCTTCGACGCGATGACGTCCACGTTGTAATCCGACGCGTCGCTACCAAAGTGCTCGACGACACCGGGCTCGGCATCGCGGACGTCGTCGGTGAACACGTCGTAGTCGAAGTAGCCGCCCGCGCCGTCGGGGACTGTCTGAGAGAACCCTGACCAGTGGTCCCACCCGGGAGGGACGTAAAAGTCGCGGCCGAAGGGATACAGGTTGAAGTATTTGCCAACCAGCCCGGTGAAATAACCCGCGTCGTGCATCCAGGTGGCGAGCGAACTGGTGTCGTCGAACGCAGATCCCTGTGCGTTGGTTTCCACGCCGGTGTTGTGCGAGTAGCGGCCTGAGAAGAGCGTGGCCCGTGTAGGACAACAGATCGGCGTGTTCAAGAACGCGTTGCTGAACGTGATCCAGTCGTCGGCCGGGTCTGTGACGCGCGACTGCAAGTACGGCATCAACGTCGGGGTGTGCGGTACAACGTCGGCCGTGACGTCGTCGAGGAGGAACACGACGACGTTGGGCTTCGTCGTTGCTGGGGCCGGCAACCGGACGGTCGCTACAACGCCGCTCATTATGAGGGCAAGCGCCACGGCCAAACGGATTCTCGGCTTCGTGCACGCACAGTAGGTCGGCTGAATGTTCGCCGCACACCCCCTCCGTAGGGTCGTGGCGTGTTACTCGGTTGGCGATGCCCGGTGTGTGGCGCCTCAGGCGCGGTGCCGTGCGCCGCGTGCCGCGCCCAGTTCCGCATGGCGGGGCCGATCCCGCCGATCAACGGGGTCGACTGGTGCGCCGCGCTGCTGTCGTACCGCGGCCCGGCGCGGGAGCTCGTCGCCCGAGCCAAATATCGCAACCAGCGCGCCGCGCTCGGCTGGCTGGCGGACGGAATGGCCGGCCTCGTGGGTGACCATTCTTTCGATCTCGTCACGTGGGCGCCCGCCAACCCGGCGCACGTGAGGCAGCGCGGGTTCGATCACGGGGAATTGCTCGCCCGTGCCGTAGCTCGTCACGTCGGGGTGACAGCTCAACCGCTACTCGAACGGGGACCGGGCGCGTCCCTCACCGGCCGGTCGGCGGCCGAACGTCATGGCGGGCCACCGCTGCGGAACCGCCGGGCCGACCGCGCCTACCCGCTGTGCGGAGCGACGGTCCTGGTGGTCGACGACGTCATCACCACCGGCGCCACGCTCGCGACCGCGGCTGGTCGGCTGCGCGGCGTAGGCGCCTCAGGTGTGCTCGCGGTAGCCGCGGCCTATACCCCTGCGCCGGCTAAGGGCGTACCATGCGGGTAATGGATTGGGTGTGGGTCTGTGGTTGCAAGCCGATGCCAGTCGCAGGCAAAACGGCCCACGTAAGGCAACTCGTGGTTGCTGAGCACGGTGCGATTTAGATGTAAGTCCTGTTAGTTCCTCCATCGACCGTCGATAGAGGAACGGCAGGCGAGTGTGGGGACGAAGACCAGGTCAGCTACACCCAGTCCAAAAACTCGATAACAACCAAGCGGAAGAAGCGAGGTGCGTGCGTGGAAATCACCATCAGCCACCGAAACGTCGAGGTGCCCCAGCCGTTGCGGGACGCCGTCGATGAGAAGGTTGGCCACCTCGACCGCTACTTCGATGCGATGGAGCGGGCCGAGGTTCGTTTCGTTGAGGAGCCGAACCGCCGGCTGACCGAGCGCGAGATCTGCGAAGTCACCCTCGTCGGGCGGGGCCGCGGCAACGTCGTGCGCGCCCGCGCGATGGCGGGCGATGCGATGGCGGCTCTCGACAACGTGATGGACAAATTGCAGAGCCAACTCGAGCGCCGCAAGGGCCGCTTGGTCGGGCGTAGCCACCCGCGTCACGGCGTTATCGCCACGCAGTAACCCATTCGCGAATACCGTTAGCCCCGTGGTTGACGGATCCGCACCTCCCGCGGTCATTCGCGTACTCGTCGCAGACGACCAGGAGTTGTACCGCCGCGGGGTCGAGGTAGTCCTCTCGACCGAAGACGACATCGCCATGGTCGCCGAAGCCTCCGACGGCGCCGAGGCCGTCACCCGCGCCGAGGAGTGCGTTCCCGACGTGATCCTGATGGATATCCGCATGCCCAAGGTCGACGGAATCGAGGCCGCCCGGCGCATCAAGGAACTCGTCCCGACGACTCGGATCATCATGCTGACGGTCTCCGACGAGGACACCCACCTATACGACGCCATCAAGGCGGGCGCGAACGGCTACTTGCTCAAAGACATCGCCATTGAGGAGGTGCCCCAGTCGATCCGCCGCGTGTACGCCGGCGAGAGCCTGATCAGCCCGTCGATGGCCTCGAAACTCCTGACGGAGTTCTCGAGCCTGTCCAAGAAGGTCGAGCAGCGTCAGCAGCTCGCCACGCCGAGCCTCACCGCCCGCGAGGTCGAGGTGCTGCGATTCGTCGCCAAGGGCATGAGCAACCGGGAGATCGCCGAGGAGCTCTACATCTCGGAGAACACCGTCAAGAACCACGTGCGCAACATCCTGGAAAAGCTGCACCTCCACTCCCGCATGGAGGCCGTGCTCTACGCCATGCGCGAGCGCATCATCGATCTGGGCGATTAGTACGTCTTTCGCGAGATAAACCCCCTTCAGGCGTTGGTTGGTAACACACCGACAACTGGGGGTTCACCAATGCGGGCACGGCGGCTTGTTATCGGACTAGTCCTGACTGGACTCTTGCTCGGCGGTTCCGCGCTGCCGGCCAAGGCGCTGTTGGGGATTCCCACCCCGCCGCCGCCGACTCCGGCTCAGCTACAGGCGTTGGCAACCGGCCTCGTGCCGGCGACGCCGACCATCATCGTGCCGACGGTCGACCCGCAGAACCCGTCGTTACCGTTCCTGCCCACGGTGAACGTCCCGCCCGGACTCAAGCCGGCGACGGGCGTGCTCAGCCCGACGACAGTCATCACCTGTCAGGCGGCGTCCCTCGGCCCGCTCGTCGGCATTGTCGCGATGACGGCAGCATTCGACGCCGCCGGTGTCGAACCACCAGTCAAGCCCGGTTTCCTGAGCCCGCTCTTCGGCCCGTTCCTGACCGCCTGCGTGGCCGCGCCGTACGCGACGTGGTCCGCCTGCGGGCCTGACGGCGACATCACCGCGCAGCTCACCGGTCTGCCGGACCTACCGGCGGCGGGCCCTGCACCTTCGGTCGACCCGTTCGCGTCCGTGCCGGCACCGTTTGCATCCCTAGTCAACGTTCTCGGTGGGCTCCAGACCGCCATCAAGGAGTACGTGTACGGCGGTGCACCTTCGCTGAAGTTCGGCGACCGGGTTGCCAAGCAACTCAGCTGCACGTCCGCGTAGGTAGGACGGGGGCTTAGACGCCCTACACTCCGTTCTAATCATGAGTGTTCTCAGCAAGATTCTGCGCGCCGGAGAGGGCAAGAAGGTGCGCGCCCTCCAAAGCCTGGTACCCGACATCAACGCGCTCGAAGCTGAATACGAGCGGCTGTCCGACGCCGAGCTGCAAGCCAAGACGCCCGAGTTCAAGAATCGCCTCGCCAACGGTGAGCAGACTCAACGATCTGATGGTCGAGGCGTTCGCCGTGACCCGCGAGGCCGCCAAGCGGGTTCTCGGGCAACGTCACTTCGACGTGCAGCTCATGGGCGGCGCGGCCTTGCACTTCGGCTGGATCGCCGAAATGAAGACCGGTGAAGGCAAGACACTCGTGTCGACGCTGCCGGCCTACCTCAACGGGTTGACCGGCCAGGGCATGCACATCGTCACCGTCAACGACTACCTCGCCACCTTCCACTCGCAGTGGATGGGTCGCCTGCACAACTTCCTCGGTCTCGAAGTCGGCCTCATCCTCGGCGACAACCTGCACGACCGTCCGGCGCGCATCGCCGCCTACCAAGCCGACATCACCTACGGCACCAACGCCCAGTTCGGCTTCGACTACCTGTACGACAACATGGCCCGCAACCGCGACGCCATGGCGCAGCGCGGTCACGTCTACGCCATCATCGACGAGGTCGACTCGATCCTCATCGACGAAGCGCGCACGCCGTTGATCATCTCGGGCCCGGCCCAGGAGTCGGCCCGGCTGTACGCCCAGTTCGCCGCGATCGCCCGCGGCTTGTCACGCGACGTCGACTACGAAGTCGACGAAGAGAAGCGCACCGTGGCGCCCACCGAAGAAGGCGTCGAGAAAGTCGAGAACGCGCTCGGTGTCAGCAACATGTACGACGCCGTCTCGGTCAACTACGTCCACCAGCTGACCCAGGCGCTGCGCGCCAAGGAGTTGTACCGGCGCGACAAGGACTACATCGTCGTCGACGGCGAAGTGAAGATCGTCGACGAGTTCACCGGCCGCATCATGGAAGGACGTCGTTGGAGCGACGGCCTGCACCAGGCGGTCGAAGCCAAGGAGAACGTCCACGTCAAAGACGAGGACCACACCTGGGCCACCGTCACGCTGCAGAACTACTTCCGCATGTACGAGAAGTTGGCGGGCATGACCGGTACGGCCGAAACCGAAGCGTCGGAGTTCGCCAACACGTACGGCCTTGCCGTCGTGCCCATCCCCACGAACAAGCCGATGATCCGGGTCGACAACGCCGATCTCATCTACGCCAACGAGATGGCCAAGTTCAACGCCGCGGTCGACGACATCGTCGAGCGTCACGACTCTGGCCAGCCGGTGCTCGTCGGTACGGCTTCGGTGGAGAAGTCCGAAGTGCTGTCGACGTTGCTGAAGAAAAAAGGCATCAAACACGAGGTTCTCAACGCCAAACAGCACTTCCGTGAAGCCGAGATCGTCGCCCAAGCGGGCGGCCTGCACGCGGTGACCGTCGCCACCAACATGGCCGGTCGCGGCGTCGACATCCTGCTCGGCGGCAACCCCGAGGGCCTCGCCAAGCGCGACGTTTTGGCCGAGGGCCTGGATCCAGACTCGACCTGAGGGCCAGGCGCGCTTCGCTGAGTTGTTGCCGCGTCACGAGGCTGCCTGCAAGGCCGACGGCAAAAGGTGCAAGAGCTGGGCGGGCTGTTCGTGCTGGGGTCCGAGCGTCATGAGAGCCGCCGCATCGACAACCAGCTGCGCGGCCGTTCGGGCCGACAGGGCGAGCCCGGCGAGAGCCGGTTCTACCTCTCGATGGAAGACGAGCTCATCCGCATCTTCGCCACCGGCGCGGTGCAGTGGTTGATGAGCAAGGCCCTGCCCGACGACGAGCCCATCGACATGAAGATGATCTCCAAGGCGGTCGAGCGGGCGCAGAACACCGTTGAGCAACGCAACGCCGAGATTCGCAAAGACGTCCTCAAGTACGACGAGGTTCTCAACGAGCAGCGCAAGGTCATCTACCAGCGCCGCATGCAGGTGATCGACGGCGGCGACCTGCGGGCCGAGACGATGGAGATCCTCACCTCCGCGATGGAGGAGACCGTCGACGAGTACTGCCAGACCGACTACCCGGAGGACTGGGACCTCGAAGGTCTCGTCACCACGATCACCTCGTATTACCCGACGAAGTTCACGGCGCCCGAGTTGCAACAGGCAGCGACCAAGGAACAGCTCGTCGAGAGCTTCATCACCGAGGCGACGGCGTACTACGAAGCGCGCGAGCAGAAGGTCGCCGAAGACTTCGGCAACGACGAAGTGATGCGCGAAGTCGAGCGCGAGGTCATGCTGCAGATCATCGACGCCCGCTGGCGCGAGCACCTCAGCGAGATGGACTACCTCCGCGACGGCATCAACCTGCGCGCCATGGGTCAGAAGGATCCGCTGGTCGAGTGGCAGCGGGACGGCTACGAAATGTTCGGCCAGATGATGGGTGCCATCAACAACGACTACCTGCGCTACGTGATGCACGTCGACGTCGCCCCGGAGCAGATCGCGCAGCCCGAAGTCGAGCTCGCCGGCGCGAGCTTCGCCGGTGAAGACAGCGCACCGCAGGGCAGCGCAGCTATCGCCGAGGCGGCGAAGGGCTTCGACGTTGGCGAAGCGTTCGCCGCGACGGCGAGCCAAGGTGCGGGCGACGGCGTGCGCGCCGAGGACATCCCGCAAGAAGTCCAGCAGGTGGTGCGCAGCGAGCAGGAAAAGACCGGCCGCAACGAACCCTGCTGGTGCGGCTCCGGCAAAAAATTCAAGCACTGCCATGGGAGCTAGTCGGCCGTTGTGCGTCGCCGACCGGCAAAGCCGGATCGGCGCCGAGGTGGGGGACTGCCGTCCGCCACGCCCCCTGCTGGGGGCTGCGCCCCCTTTCCCCCCGGCGCCCGCGGGTCGCTGACTGGTGCGGGATTTTTCACCGGACTTTGGCGCGCTTGAGAAGCGGTTGGCGGAGGCACGCGTCTATCTGAAGGAGGACGCGGCGCGGGCGCGTCTCGCGGAGCTGGAGGTCGAGATGGGGCGCGCCGACCTGTGGGACGACCCCGCCGTCGGCAAGGCGGTGTCGAGCGAGTTCTCGGCGCTGAACGACGACGTGTCGCTGCTCGACTCATTGGCCGCGGCGATCGAGGATGCGCAGACGCTGTACGAGTTGGGAATCGAAGAGAGCGACGACTCCTTCGAAGGCGAGGTCGCGACGGCGGTCACGGATCTCGAGGCGCAAGTTCGACGCGCTGGAACTGCGGGCGCTGTTCACCGGCGAGCACGACGAAGGCGACGCCGTGTGCGAACTGCACGCGGGGGAGGGCGGCACCGACGCGCAGGACTGGACCGAAATGATGTTGCGCATGTACATGCGCTGGGCCGAGCGGCGCGGGTTCTCCCTCGAACTCGACGAAGTCACCGCCGGCCAGGAAGCGGGCATCCTCAGCGCCACGTTCATCATCAAGGGTCGCTACGCCTACGGCCTGCTCAGCAGCGAGCGCGGCGTGCACCGCCTCTATCGCATCTCCCCGTTCGACAGCCAGGCGCGCCGGCAGACGTCGTACGCGTCGTTCGAACTGACGCCGTTCATCGAGGACTCCAACGAAGAGGTGCCGATCGACGACAAGGACCTGCGCATCGACGTGTACCGCAGCTCGGGTGCCGGTGGCCAGCACGTCAACGTGACCGACTCGGCGGTGCGCATTACGCACCTGCCAACGGGCATCGTCGTGTCGTGTCAGAACGAGCGCAGCCAACTCCAGAACAAGAACCGCGCCATGCAGGTGCTGCAGGCCAAGCTCGCCGAGCGCGCCCGGCAGGAGCGCGAGGCCGAGATGGCGGCGCTGAGCGGCCCGCAGGGATCGGTCAGTCGTGCCGGTGCGTTCATGCGCGGCTACGTGCTGGCGCCGTACCAAAAGGTGAAGGACGAGCGCACGGGTTACGAGTCCGGCAACCCCGACGGTGTGCTAGACGGCGACCTCGACGGATTCATGGAGGCATGGCTGAGATGGCGACGGGCTGGCCTCTAGAGTTGGCTCCCGCATGATCCGGCTGGAACACGTCACGAAGTCCTACAAGAACTCCACCGTCGCTCTCCGCGACGTGTCGATCAACGTCGACAAGGGCGAGTTCGTCTTCCTCGTGGGCCCCTCAGGGTCAGGCAAGTCAACGTTTCTTCGGCTGCTCACCAAAGAGGAAGAGCCCGAATCGGGCCAGATCTTCGTGGCCGGTAAGGACATCGCCGAGCTCAGTCCGTGGAAGGTGCCGTACCTGCGGCGCAACATCGGTTGCGTCTTCCAGGACTTCCGCCTGTTGCCGAACAAGACCGTCCACGAGAACGTGGCGTTCGCGCTCGAGGTGATCGGTCGACCGAAGCACGTCATCGACTCCCAGGTTCCGCAGATACTCGAACTGGTCGGCTTGCGCGCCAAAGCCGAGAACCTCCCGGGTGAACTCTCAGGTGGCGAACAGCAACGCGTCGCCATCGCCCGCGCCTTCGTCAACCGGCCGCTGATCCTGCTGGCCGACGAGCCGAGCGGCAACCTCGACCCCAACACGACGATCGGCATCATGCGCCTGCTCGATCGCATCAACCGCACCGGCACCACGGTGCTGATGGCGACCCACGATCAGGGCATCGTCGACTCCATGCGCCGGCGCGTTATCGAACTCGACCGCGGCGTCAAGGTGCGCGACCAAGCCCGCGGCGTGTACGGGAGCTAGTCCAACAATGGCAGTTTCGGTCAATTACGTCGCGCGCGAAACGGCGACGAACCTCAGGCGAAACATCGGCATGACGATCGCCGCCGTGCTGACGGTTGCAGTTTCGCTGGCACTCGTGGGCAGCGCGCTCCTGATGCGCCAAGGCGTCGCCAAGGCCAACCTGCAGTGGCGCGGCGGCATCGAGCTGTCGATCTTCATGCGGTCCGACGCACCCCAGGGACAGATCGACGCCATCGAGCGTGAGCTGCGGGCGACGGCAGAGGTGAAGGACGCCAAGTTCGTCGACAAGAAAGCGGCGCTGCTCGAGTACAAGAAGATCTTTCAGGACAACGACGACCTGCGCGACGTCGTGACCGAGGAAGACATGCCGACCTCGTTCCGGGTCGTGCCGACCAAGGGCGAGTTGGCCAAGTCGATCGGCCGCCGCTTCGAGACCCGCGCCGGCGTGCAAGACGTCGCCTTCGCGGCGGAGCAGGTCGACGCGTTGCTGAAAACGACGCGCCAGCGCCAAGTCGCCTACTTCGGCGTCGCCGTGGTGCTGCTCTTTGGTGCAGTCCTGCTGATCTTCAACGCGATCCAACTGGCGGTGCTCAACCGCCGGCGTGAGATCGAGGTTATGAAGCTGGTGGGCGCTACCAACTGGTTCATTCGATTACCTTTCATGCTCGAGGGCATGCTCCAAGGCGTCGCCGGCGGGATTGTCGCCGCCTTCCTGGTCTACGTATTCCGGGGCCCGATTTTCGACGTCGTCAGCGACCCGAGCATCACCCAGAGCCTGCGCAAGATCCACGCCACGGCCGTTGAGGCCCGCAATACGGGCATAGTGCTCGTTCTGATTGGCGCCGCCGTCGGGGCAGTTAGCTCGGCGCTGGCCGTTCGTCGCCACCTGCGGGTCTGAAGCGGCGCGGGGGCTTGTACCCTGCGTTGGTCATGCGAAAGCTCAGCCTGGTTTTCGCCGCGGGGCTCATTCTCATGGGGGTCGTAGCTCACGCGCCGAACGCGGACGCATCCACGCGTCTCCGAACGTCCCATGCCGCCGAGACCAGCATCAACTGGTCGGGGTACGCCGTGCCGGCCCAGCCCGGCGAGTTGATCACCGCGGTGGACGGGGCGTGGCGCGTCCCGCTGATCAGGGCGGCGCCGCCCGGGTTTTCCTCCTCGTGGATCGGCATTGGCGGTTACCGCACCGGCGATCTCATCCAGGTCGGCACCGCGTCGAGCGGGCGCCTCGAAGGCAACTACGCGTGGTACGAGATGCTGCCGGCGTTCGCCACACCGATCACCTCAGGGTGCACCGGTGACCCCACGTGCGCTGTCGCGCAGGGCGACAAGATGTCGGCCGCGATCTGGAACACGGGCGGCGACAACTGGATGATCGCCATGTCCAACCTGGGCACGGGGACGACCCCGAAATGGCATTGGGCCAAAGGGGTGGCCTACAAGTCGTCGCATTCGTCCGCCGAGTGGATCTTCGAGGCGCCGCGGGTCGGGGTGCCGCTGCTGAGCATGCAAACCACGCCCGCCAACGCGCCCAGCGCCAAGTTCTTCGGCGGCACCCTGCGCGTCAACGGTGTCACGAAGCCGCTGGCGTCAGCGGCCCCGACACGCATCCTCATGGCCGACCCGCTGTTCGGCCTGATACGTACGGCCACGCCGTCGTACCTGGCCCCCGACGGCCGCTTCGCCGTTTGCGCCTACAAGCGCACCTGCCCGAACTTCTAGCGCCGTGTTCTCGCTACGCCGGCCGAGTGCCGACGCGTTGCAATGTGTGCTCGATGCTTCGCGCGGTCGCGAGTCAACGTTCGAGGCCGTCGGCGCCACGAGGTGCTCGGCGTCGGTCGATGGGTTCCGGTTCGATACCTATTCGGGAGTCGTCGGGACTGGCGACGCCGATTGGCAGGCCGCCAAGGAAGGTTTGCGCGCGTGGGCGGCGCACGCGGGCTTTCGCGCGTCGGTCACGCCGCACGACGCGCCATTAGTCGAGGGCGAGACCGTTGTCCTCGCCGCCACGGTTGGTCTGCTTCATGTCGTTATTCCGTGCCGCATCGTCTATGTCGTCGACGAACCGAATTGTTTCGGGTTCGCGTACGTGACGCTCCCCGGTCATCCCGAGTGCGGCGAAGAGGCGTTCATGCTGGACCGGAGCGGGCAAGGCATCACGTTCACGATGTCGTCGCATTCGCGACCCGCGGAACTGCTCCCGAAGTTGGGCGCGCCAGTAAGCCGTGCGGTGCAGCGTCGCGCCAACCACGCTTACATCGAAGGCATGCGCAGGTACGTAGCCGATCACCGCGGCTAGGTCTGTCTGTTACACCCCTTCCGTAGAATTGGAACGTGAAATCCCTCGGCCAACTGGCGATGTTGAAGCGTTGCGTGGGATGCGGGCGCGAGTTCGTCCCGTCGAGCCGGCACGTTGCGTGTCCAATTTGCCGCTCCCGCGATCTGTGCAAGTGCGGCGCTCCGAAGATGCTGGCGTCGCGTACCTGCATCGACTGCTACGAGCCGCCGAGTGGCCCCAACAACGGGCACTGGAAGGGTGGGCACACCTATCACAAGAAGGGCTATCGCATGGTCGCCGTGCCCGGCCATCCGCGAGCGAGGGCGGCTGGCAGTTACGTCTTCGAACACATCCTCGTGATGGAGGATCACCTCGGCCGCCATCTGCTTTCCGACGAGCGCGTGCACCACGTCAACGGCATTAGGGATGACAACAGGATTGAGAATCTTGAACTGTGGGTGAAACCCCAGCCGTCGGGCATCAGGGCTGCCGACGCGGTCGCGTGGGCGCGAGAGATCCTCAACCGGTACGACGACGCATCCGTAGACGCGAAGTAGCGGCTGCTTTCGCAGCCGCTACCTGAGTTCAACGTGGAGGCGGGCGGTAGTGAGCCGCCGTCCTTCAGCGTGTTGTCGGGTCTTCTCCGAGCGCAGCCGGTGCTTGATCTCAGATGCCCCACCACCACCGGCACCGGTGGGGCATCCCAGCCAACTTTGATGTCCTCCTAGGCCCGCTGACAATGCTTGGGAGTAAGTCCGACTAGTTGGCGCCTCAGTTCCGCAGCGCCGGACTGGCCACGGTGAGACGTCGCTACCTAGGCAGCGAGTGCGAAGTTGTCGTTCGCGTTTGTTGTTTGGTTCCGGCTCTTTAACGTGGTTCCGGAGACCACGGCTCGCTTCATCCGACTCGACGTCCAAAGTCGAATCAATTCGCCCCCTTGTTTGTTAGGGACGACCAGTGTACGCCCTAGCGGCGCCGGCCTCGTTCGCGATCCTCGTCACGGGCTACGTCCCGGGCGGCAATCGCGTGGCGCTTGTCGTACGTCTTCTTGCCGCGGGCGATGGCTAGGTCGACTTTGACCTTGCCCTCCTTGAACCACATCCGTAATGGCACGAGCTGCAGCCGTTTCTCGCCTACCGCCTCGGCGATCGAAGCGATCTCCCGCTTGTGCAGCAGCAGTTTCCGGTGCCGATCCGGGTCGTGCGTGCCAAACGAGTTGGCGTTCGAATACGGCTGGATGTGCATCCCGACGAGCCAGACCTCGCCGTCCATAACGCGTCCGTAGCAGTCGCCCAGCTGCACATGACCCTCACGGATCGACTTCACCTCGGAGCCGACCAGCTGGATCCCGGCCTCGAATGTCTCGACGATCTCGTAGTCGTGACGGGCGCGGCGGTTGTTGATCGTGGGCGCGCGGACCCCAGTCTTCTTGTCACCCGCCATGGAGTGCGATGCTACGGCCGTGCTGCGACTGCGCCGCGACGTTTACCTCCGCATGGTGGGGGACTGCCTCGACAGGCTGCCCAACGAGGCTTGCGGTCTCGTGGCGGGACCTCCGCCGATGGGCGACGTGGCGGACGGCCACGTCTGTTACCCGATCACCAACGCGGCGGCGTCGTCGCGCGTCTACGAACTCGACCCGAAAGAGCACCTGCGCGCCGACCGCGATGCCGAGGACCGCGGCCTGCAACTCGTCGGCGTGTACCACTCGCATACGCATACCGTCGGTTACCCGTCGCCCACCGATGTCGCGCAGGCACCGGACCCGGCGTGGCACTACATCCTGGTTTCGCTGGCCGACGACGCGCCGACCCTGCGCAGCTATCGCATCGTCGACGGGAACATCACTGAGGAGCCAGTGGTTGTTCTCCGATAATGTTGACCAAATCGCTCAGGAATTCCAGGAGTAGCTCTGTGGCCGTCCAAATTCGCATACCGACGATTTTGCGTCCCGACGCGGGCGGACAGGCCGTCGTGGAAGCGCAGGGCGCGACCGTCGGCGAGTTGTTCGCCGACCTGGTAGCTCGGTTCCCGACCCTGAAGGACAAGGTCATCACCGCAGACGGTCAGTTGCACAAGTTCGTCAACGTGTACGTCAACGACGACGACGTGCGCTACCTCGACAAGCTCGACACGAAGGTCAGCGACGCCGACACGATTTCGATCCTGCCGGCCGTCGCCGGCGGCTAGCCGCGCCCCGCCAAACGAGATGGCGCGCTTCGCCTCGATCGTCGATCTCATCGGCAACACGCCGCTCGTCGACGTCAGCAGCCTGTCGCCCAACCCGAACGTCACGCTGCTCGTCAAGCTGGAGGGCTGCAATCCCGGTGGGTCGGTCAAGGACCGCATCGCCCGCTCGATGGTGCTGGCCGCCGAGGCCGACGGGTCGCTGCGCCCCGGGCAAGTGATCATCGAATCGTCGTCGGGCAATACCGGCATCGGACTCGCGCTCGTGAGCCGTGCGCGGGGCTATCACCTCAAGGTCGTGCTGCCCGAGAACGTGTCACCGGAACGACGCGACTTGCTCGAGATCTACGGCGCCGAGATCATCGCCTCGCCGGGGTCCGAGGGTTCCAACGGCGCGGTGAAGGTGGCGCAGAAGCTGGCGGCGGATCACCCCGAGTGGTGGTACCCGTACCAGTACGCCAACCCGGCCAACGTCGCCGCGCACTACGAGGGCACCGGCCCCGAGATCTGGCGCGACTGCCCCGAGATCACGCACTTCGTCGCCGGCCTCGGCACGAGCGGCACGCTGCTCGGCGTGGGCCGGTACCTGAAGGAGCAGAACCCGGCGGTGCAGATCTGGGCGGTCGAGCCGCCCGCCGGCGAGATGGTCGACGGGCTCAAGAACCTCGACGAGGGCTACATCCCACCGATCTTCATCGACTTCGGCGGCGTCGATCTGTTGAACCGCAAGAAGATCGTCGGGCCACGCGAGTCGATCGAAGGCGTGCGCGCGCTCGGGGAGATCGGCGTGCTGTGCGGCTTGTCGACGGGGGCGGCGTTCCTCGGCGCGACGAAGTGCGCGGCTGAGATCGAGTCGGGCACGGTGGTGTTCCTGTCGGCCGACGGCGCTTGGAAGTACCTCTCAAGCGGTGCGTGGACCGGCGACCTCGACGAGGTCACAGAACGCGCCCGCAAGACCCTGTACTTCTAATCTCACTGCCGTGGACGCGCGGCCCATCGGGATGTTCGACTCCGGCTTCGGTGGCCTGACCGTGGCGCGCGCCGTAATGGATCTTCTTCCCGCCGAAGACCTCGTGTACCTCGGTGACACCGGCCGCTACCCATATGGGCCACGCGACCTCACCGAAGTGCGCGGCTTCGCCCGCCAGATCACTCGCCACCTCGTCGACGCCTACGACGTCAAGGTGGTAGTCGTCGCCTGTAACACTGCGGCGGCCGCTGCCCTCGACGTGCTCGAGGAAGAATGTCCGGTGCCGGTTCTCGGCGTGATCGAACCTGGTGCCCGGGCGCTCACACAGGCCACCGTGACCGGACGGGTCGGAGTCATCGGCACCGTCGGCACCATCGGATCTGGCGCGTACCAAGAAGCCGTTGCCGCGTCCGCGGGCGACGCCGCGGTGGCGTTGACCTGCGCGGCCTGTCCCGGGCTTCGTCGAGTTTGTCGAGCGCGGCGAGACCAACACCGAGCAAGTGCACGTACTCGCCGAGCGCCTGCTCGACCCGATCCGTACCGCCAACGTCGATGCCCTGCTGCTCGGCTGCACCCACTATCCCTTCCTGGCGCGCACGATCGGCGAGGTGATGGGGCGCGACGTCGTGCTCGTCAGCTCCGCCGACGAGACCGCCTTTGCGTTGAAGGCGCTGCTGGAGACCACCAACCTCGAGTCGGGTTCTGGACGTGCCGGCAAGCACCGCTGGGTTTCATCCGGCGACGCCGCCGCCTTCGCCGAACTCGGACGGCGCCTGCTGGGTCCCGAGCTTGATGTCGTCGACGCGCTGGAGTGGACGTAGCCTCGCAAGATGACTTCGACCCGCCACGATGGCCGTCATCCGAACCAGCTGCGGCCGGTCACCTTCGATCGCGACTTCACCGAGTTCGCCGCGGGATCGGTGCTGGTTTCCTTCGGTCGCACGCGCGTGCTGTGCACCGCGTCGGCCAACGAGGATGTACCCCGCTGGATGAAGGGCAAGGGCAAGGGCTGGGTGACCGCCGAGTATTCGATGCTGCCGGGAGCCACGCCCGGACCGCAACGACCGCGAGGCGGCCAAGGGCAAGCAGAAGGGCCGCACCCTCGAGATTCAACGGCTGATCGGGCGCGCGCTGCGGGCCGTAACCGACACCGAAGCCATGGGCGAGGTCGAGATCACGCTCGACTGCGACGTGCTCCAAGCCGACGGGGGCACGCGCACCGCGTCGATCTGCGGCGCCTACGTCGCACTGCACGACGCCTGCACGCGGCTGGTCGCCTCCGGCGTCGATGCCGAAGCACCCGCTCATCGACGCTTGCGCCGCCGTGTCAGTCGGCATGGCGCACGGCACGGCCGTGCTCGACCTCGACTATCACGAGGATCACCAGGCCGAGGTCGACATGAACGTCGTCATGACCGGCGCCGGCAAGTTCGTCGAAGTGCAGGGCACCGCCGAAGGCGCGGCGTTCTCCCGCGACGAACTCGACTCATTGCTGATGCTCGCCGAAGGCGGCATCAAGGAACTCCTCGCCGCGCAGAACGCCGTGCTCGCGCAGCCGCTTTCCCCGCGTTGAAATTCGTTCTGGCGTCGGCCAATAAGGACAAAGCCGCGGAGATCGCGGCGATCCTCGACGAGTTCGAACTGTTGCCGCGGCCCAACGATGTGCCAGACGTCGAAGAAACCGACGACACGCTGGAAGGCAATGCCCGTCTGAAGGCGTTTGCCCTTGTCAACGCCACCGGCCTGCCGGCGATCGCCGACGACACCGGGCTTGAGGTCGACGAGCTCGATGGTGCACCCGGTGTGTACTCGGCGCGCTACGCCGGCGAGCACGCGACCTATGCCGACAACGTCCGCAAGCTCTACGAGGCGATGATCGGTGCGTCGACGCGTACGGCGCGCTTCCGTACGGTCGCGCTCGCCGGGTTCCCCGACGGATCCGAAGTCATCGGCCACGGCGTGGTCGAAGGCGTCATCGCCGCCGACCCGCGCGGCGACGCCGGCTTCGGCTACGACCCGCTGTTCATCCCGAGCGGCGGCGACGGCCGCACGTTTGCCGAGATGACCCGCGCCGAGAAGCAAGCCGTGTCGCATCGCGGCCGCGCGTTCCGGGCGCTCGCCGCGGGCTTGCGGAACCTGGATCTACCAGCCCCGTAGGTCGACGGGGAACTGGTCGACGATGTCGTCGCCGTCGACCAGCCACATCACCTCGTGGTACGCCACCGTCGGATCGACGTGCGCTGGCGTGACGCGGATGCGCTGACCAACGGTTGGCGTCGTCGTCGGCCCGTACGTGATGTGCTCGTCGGAGCAGAACCACACGTCACCCACGTCGGCCGGTAGCGACGGGTTGCCGTGATCCATGCCGAGTGACTTGAGCCCGGCGTCGCACACGGCGAAACCGTTGTTGACCGAGATGACTGTCGACAACACGAACAGGGCCTGCCGGAACGGCAGCTCGAGCTTGTCGTAGGCGGTGTCCATGAGCGAGTACGAGCCCGCCTGGATTTCGTTGGCCCATGTGTTGATGTCGTACGTGCCCGTGCCTCCAGCCGAGATCAGGTCGCCACCGACGTCGTCGTGTGCGCGGAGCAAGAGCGCCATCGCCTGTCTCGCACTGCTCGACGCGCGCCGCGCGGTCAGGGTTCCCGACGACGTGGCCCTCGTAGCCCATGACGCCGCGCACCGTGAGTCCCGCCTGTCGGGCGTCGTCGGCGAGCATCCCCGCGGATTCCGGCGGGCAGCCGCAGCGCGGGAGGCCCACGTTGACATCGATGACGCACTCCTTCACGCCGGCCCGCGCCGCCGCCACGATCGTCTCCGGTGAGTCAACCGCCACCGTCACTCGCGCGCCGCTCGCCGCGACGTTGCCGAGCCGCGTCGCGTCCACCACTTCGTTGGCCAGCAGCAGATCCTCACCCAAGCCGGCGGCGGCCATGCCCTCGACCTCACGCACCGTTGCGCACGTGAAGTTCGTGTGCCCGGCCGCGACCTGACGCTTGGCGAGCGCCGTCGACTTGGTCGCCTTCACGTGCGGTCGCAGCCGCGCTCCGGGCAACGCCGCCGACATAGTCGCCAGGTTGTGGTCGAACGCGGCCGCCTCGACCACCAATGCAGGCGTGACGAGGTCAGCGGTCGTGCGCGGTGTCATGAGCGAGGAACCTACCGAACGGCTGCGATGCCGCGTCCGCTGGCGGCGGCCAGCAACGACCGGATATCGGGTAGGCGTTCGTTCGCGGCGTCGACCCCCGCCTCGATGACGGCGTCCACGTTGGAGAAATCGAACGTGCTGGCCGCCGACACCCGCGGGCGGATGATGACGTCGGCCAACGGCATGAGGCTCTTGATCCGCTCGCGCTCCATCGTGTTGAGCACCCGTCCCACGATTTGCGCCAGCCCCGGAAGCCGCCCGTCGACCTCGATGGTCGTCGACTGGCCGGCCACGTTCGAGGCCAGAACGATGCCGACGCCCGCGGCGCGCAGTACGTCAGTGGGAAGAGGATTCGCTACGCCGCCGTCCATGAGCAGTCGCGTCCCAATGCGCCACGGATCGAAGGCGCCGGGGATGCTCAAGGTCGCGCGCATCGCATCGGCGAGGGATCCCTCGCCGATCTCCACCGCACCGCCGGTGGCGACGTCGGAGCCGACGAGCCACAGCGGGATCGACGCTTCTTCGATGGTCTCAGGTAGGCCCCACTTGGTGAACATCTCGCGCAACCGGCGCCCGCGCGACAGCCCGCTGCGCGGAGGGAAGTTGAAGTCGAGGCGGCGAAACTTCGTCGCGCGGCCGATATCGGCGATCCACCGCGCGCCGAACTCCACCGGTTGCTCGAAGGCCACGCCGACGGCGGCGATGGCGCCGCCGCTCGAGCCGGCCACGGCGTCGATTTCGATGCCTTCGGTACGGAGAACGCGAACGACGCCGACATGCGCAACCGCTTTGCTGCCGCCGCTCGACAACGCGAGGCCGACGGCGCGGCCCGTAGCCCAGCGGACGGCGCGTCGCACGCCGAGTGGCGTGTCGGGTAGGCGCACTAGGCGGTTGGTGGGAGCCATGTCGCGCAACCAGGGTGGGGGATCCCCGAAGCAGAGCACGTGCTCTGCCTTGCTGACGATGCCAGCCGACCGTGCGGACCCCGTGTCGCCGGCTCCGATAAGAACGGCGTCGAGGCCGCTGTCACCGACGCCGTAGGTCGGCGCCTTGGTCCGCGCCGCGCCATCGGGTACGGCGTGCAGCTTCGCTCCACCAAGCGCGGCGACGGCGACGCGCCGGTCGTAGGCGAGGATGCCCGCGGCGACGTCGGCCACTTTGTCGGCCGGCCACACGATGCTGCGACGCGCTGCCTGGTCGCCGGCGAAGCGCTGGTTGGTGTGCACGATCCGTCGACCGAGCTCGCGGCTAAAGGCGAGCGAGATCGCCGGGTGATCAGTCATCAACCGCTCGAGGTCGCTGCGCTTGAGGATTGACAGCTTGGAGTCGGCGACGGCGGTGACCGTCGCCGAGCGCGGTTCGCCGAGCAGGATCGCCAGTTCGCCGACGAACGACCCGGGTCCGAGCGTCGCCAGCACCTCGCCGTGAGGGGAGGTCGTGACCCGCAGGGCGCCTTCTTCGACGAGGTAGCAAGTGTCGCCTTCGTCACCCGTGCGAAACAGCATGGTGCCCGCGGTCACAGACATGGGCCGCAAAACGCGGTTGACTGCCGCAATTGTGGACGGCGGCGCACCATGCAAAAACGGCAGGCGGGCGAGAACGGCGGTCTTCATGTTCGGCGCGACCGTAGCGACCGTCGCGTTGGAAGTCGCGTAGCGTGACGCGTAAGTCGAGGGAGTAGGCGAATGCATCCAGGTTTTCTTTGGTTGGCTGGTGTCCGCGACTTGCAGTGGCGACGGCGCCGTTTTGTGATCGCGGTGCTCGGCACGGCGCTCGTGATGTCGTTGACGTTGTTGCTAACAGGCTTCCAGGCAACATTCGACGTCGAAGTGCGGCACGCGCTCGATTTGATCAAGGCCGACGGTTACATCGTGCAGGAGGGGCGACCGGGGCCCTTCCTCGGTGGAACACCTATCGATGTCGACGCCGCGCGGCGCGACGCCACGCTGCCGGGCATCACCGAGGTCGCGCCGATCATCATGACCCAGCAGGTCACCGACCGAGCCAAGCACGCCGATATCTTCCTGGTAGGCGCGTCGCCCGGCGAGATGGGTCGACCGGTCGTTCGCAAGGGGAGCGACTTGCAGGCGCCCGGCGACGCCGTCGTCGACACGAAATCCGGCATGAAGGTCGGCGACAAGTTCGGCATCAGCGGCCGCCAGTTCACGGTGGTCGGCACGGTGTCGAACCAGACCGTGTTCGGTGGGCGTCCGTCGGTGTTCACGTCACTCGCCGACGCGCAGTCGTTGTTGTTCGCGGGCCAGCCGTTCGTGACCGCGGTGGCGGTCCGGGGCGCTCCGACCACGGCGACGCCCGAAGGTGTTTCCTACATGTCCGCCAAGGTGGCCGGCAAAGACCTGAAACGCCCGCTCGCTGACACGGTCGAGTCCATTTCGACGTTCCGCACGTTGCTCTGGATCGTCGCCACCGCCATCGTCGGGTCGGTCGTGTACCTCTCCGCGCTCGAGCGCGTCGGCGACTTCGCGGTGTTCAAGGCGACCGGAACGTCGACGAGCGACCTTCTCGGCGCGCTCGTGGTCCAAGCGATCGCGCTGTCGGTGACGGCGTCGATTTTTGCCATCGGGTTGGCCTACCTGTTGCGGGGCATGTTCCCGGTCACCCCGCTGCTGCCGTTGCGTATCGAGATCATGCTTCCCGTTATCGGACTCTTCATCGGCGTGATCGCCAGCGGAGCCGCATTGCGGCGGGCAGTGACCGTCGATCCCGCCCTGGCGTTCGGAGGCCATTGACATGGATCTGCAGGTCGAGGATCTGGTCATCGAATACACGAGCGGCGACTACACGCTGCGTCCCGTCGACAACCTGACCTTCACCGTGCCGAGCGGCTCATTGGCGTTGCTGCTCGGACCGAGCGGATGCGGTAAGTCGACGCTGCTGTCGTGTCTCGCCGGCATCCTCACCCCGACGAGCGGCACCGTCTCGGTCGGCGGCAAGGTCGTGTCGGGTCTCACCGGATCGGCATTGACCAACTACCGCCGATCGACGGTCGGCATCGTGTTCCAGTCGTTCAATCTGGTGCCCAGCCTTACGGCGACGGAGAACGTTATGGCGCCGTTGCGGGCGGCCGGCGTTTCACGCGCCACCGCCACAAAGCGCGCCGCGGCGCTATTGCACGAAGTGGCCATGTCGGATCGCGCCACCCACTTGCCAGCGAAGCTGTCCGGTGGCCAACAGCAGCGCGTCGCCATCGCCCGGGCGCTGGCGCACGAGCCGCCGATCGTGCTCGCCGACGAACCGACGGCGCATCTCGACTACGTGCAAGTCGAATCGGTGCTGCGCTTGATTCGGTCGCTGGCCCAGCCCGGTCGCTCCGTCATCGTCGCCACCCACGACGAACGAATGCTGCCGCTGGCTGACGTCGTCATCGAAATGTTGCCGAAGTTCGTCGAAGGCGCCGACAAGCCGGAGTCGCTCACCCTGGGTCCGGGTGAGGTCGTGTTCGAACAAGGCAGCCTCGGCGGCAAGATCTACGTCGTTGACGCCGGGGAGATCGAGATACTGCGCGACAACGCCGTCGTATTCGTCAACAAGCGCGGCGACCACTTCGGCGAGATGGGCCCGCTGTTCAACCTGCCTCGCTCTGCCACTGCCCGCGCCGGCAGCAAGGGCGCCAAACTCACGGGCTACACGCTGCGGCAGTACGGCGACATCGTCGGCCTGGAGACCCTCGGTGACGTGCTCGGGAAGACGGGCATGGGCAACGGCAAGGTCGTGCTATCGAGGAAGGTCTCGGTCAAGAAAAAGGCGGTCGGCAAGAAGGCGTCTCCGGTGAAAAAGAAGGCCGCGCCGGCCAAGAAGGCCGCCCGGGTTAGAAAGCCTTCAGCTCGCGGGAGCGGGTAGCGCCAGCGCACGAGCGACCGCGTCCTGCCAGCCGGAGCGCTCTTCGCACGCCGCCGCCGAGTCGAGCAGTTCGAGCGCCACGGCTCCGTTGCTGTCGGCCCACAAATCAGCGAGGGCGCGCAGCAGGTCGGCGACGGGGAGATGGTCGTCCGTTTCGGCGCACAAACGCAGGCCCTCCGAACACGCGGCGAACGCCGCAGCCGGCTCTCCGGTTGCCGCCATGGCGCGCGCGTATGGGGCCAGGCCCAGTGCGATGTACCGCGGCAAACCGTGTTCGCGGAAGATGGCGACCGCTTCGCTGAGAGCGAGGAGCGCTTCGTCCGAGCGTCCCAGGCGCAGCAGGAACGTGCCCAGGTACTGGAGCGCAGAGCCGAGCGTGTCCGGCTCGGAGAACTCGCGGCAAGCGGCCACCAGCGATTCAGCGAGCGGAAGGCCCTTCTCCGTGTCGTCCTGGTCGAGCGCGACGCCGACCAGGTTGAGCAACCCGTTCGCCGCGCGCCGCTCGTCACCTAAGTCCACGCACATCGCGTGCAGGACTTCGAAGCGCTCACGGGCGTCGTCGAGCTCGCCGGTCATCCACGCAATCCCGCCGAGGTGCCCCAGTGCGTTCATCTCGTCGACGCGGTGTCCAAGGCGACGCGTCTGCTCGAGAGCGGCACGGGCGAGGTCGGTGGCGTCGGCCCAATCGCCGCGTTCCATCGCCAACGAGCACAGGCCGAGCTGCGCCGACGACCGCCAGCCGTCGTCTTCGGTGGTGTTGGCGATCGCCTCGCGATACAGCTCCTCGGCCGCCGCCAACTTTCCGACGCTCGCTTCGAGCACGGCGCTGCGACACCACAGCGACACATGACACTGGCCGCGCCGACGCTGGCTTTCCACCGCGGTCGTGAGCCATCGTCGGGCCTCGTCGAAGCGCCCGCGGAACGGAAGGTAGGCGCTGATGCTGGCGCTCAGGAGCGTGAGCGCTGCCGTGTCGTCGGCTGCGTGCGCGGTCGCCAATGCCGCCCGCACGTTGTCGATCTCTACGTCGGCCCGTTCGAGCCACAGCTTGTAGGTGGGAGACTCGTCGGCCGCGGCAACGGCGGCGGTGAACTTCCCGCACCACTGCACGAACCGCGCCGTCATTTCTTCCGCTTCGCCGGCATCCCGCAGCCGCTCCGACGCGTACTCACGCACTGCGTCGAGCATGCGATAGCGCGGCTCGCCGCCGGGCTCGGCATAGACGACGAGCGACTTGTCGACCAGCCGTGCGAGAACGTCGAGCACGGCAGGGGGAGCGACGTCGTCTCCAGTGCATACCTCCTCGATCGCCTCGAGGCCCGCGCCGTTGGCGAAGATCGACAGGCGGCGGAAGATGGCCTGCTCGTCAGCGGCGAGCATCCGCCAACTCCAATCGATGGTCGCGGCCACCGTCCGTAGCTGCGCATCGCCGTCCTGCGGCGTTGTGTCCAGTACCGCCAAGCTGGCCTCAAGACGGTCGGCCAGCTTCTCGGGGGTCAGCACTTTGATGCGGGCGGCGGCGAGCTCGATGGCCAGCGGAATGCCATCCACACGCTGGCAAATCCGGCTGATCGCCGACGCGTTGGCTGCGGTGGCTGCGAAACCGACCCGCGCGGTCGCAGCGCGTTCGACGAACAGCCGCGCGCTGTCGCTACTGAGAATGGCGCCGGGATCGATGCGGGCGCCGGCGGGTGGCAGGGCCATCGGAGGAAGGTTCCACACCACCTCACCCGCAGTCGCGAGCGGCAGCCGGCTGGTGACGAGCACGGTCACCCCAGGGCAACCGGCTGTAATGGCTTGCACGAGTCGCCGCGCTTCGTCACGCACTTGTTCGGCGGCGTCGAGCACGAGCAGGGTGCAGCGCGTGCGCAAGTGGGCGAGCAGGGTTTCCTCGATCGGCTCGCCCGGAGTTTCGGCTAGTCCGAGCGTCGTCGCGACCGCGCTGGGGACGGCTCCGGTGCGTGGCAGTGCCCCGAGGTCGACGAGCCAGACACCGTCGGGGAAGGCGTCTTCCATTTCCCCGGCGACGCGAACGGCGAGGCGGGTCTTGCCCGTGCCGCCCAGAGCGGTCACGGTGACGAGCGCGGACCGGCCGAGCAGCTCTCGCAGCGTCTCGAGTTCGCGCTCGCGACCGACGAACGTCGTGCGGCCGGCGGGCAGCCCGGGCGACGCCGCCGTGGGCACGCGCAACCGCGGGAAGGTCGCCGGGAGCGACGGGTGGCACAACTGAAACAGCGCCGCCGGCGCCTCGAAGTCGCGCAGCCAGTGCGCGCCGATCTCGCGCGCCGTTACCTCTATCGGCATCCTGGCGGCAGCCAGGCCGGCGGTGGTCTCGGAAACGAGGATCTGGTCACCGTGGCCGGCGGCCGCGATGCGCGCGGCTTGATGGAGCGCGAGGGCGACGTAGTCGCCGGCCACAGGTGTGGCCTCTCCGGAATGAAGGCCCATGCGGACGCGCAAACGTTCGCCGGCCGGCCACGTGAAAGCACCGAGCGCGACCTGGGCATCGACGGCGGCAGCGCACGCGGCGGCAGCGTCGCCGAACGCGACAACGAATCCGTCACCGCTGTCTTTGACCACCACCCCGCCGTTGCGGTCGACGGCAGCATGAACCACGCGGTGGTGCTCGGCGAGCAACAACGGATAGTCGTCACCGAGCCGTTGAAAGGCGCGCGTCGAGCCCTCGATGTCGGTGATGAGGAAGGTCACCACGCCCGTCGGCAACGAGGAGTGACCCGATGCCATCAACGCCGGAGCGTACTGGTGAACTGAGAACGGGCAGATACGGCAGACGAGTCGACGTTCTGAGTCAGCGCCGGCGTGAACGCCCGGACGGTGTTTCGGATCAAGTCGCCGTACCGAGGCCTACCCGTGCATCCCGCTCGAGTCTGACTTTCTGACTCCGCTCGTGCGGCGGCAAGGAGTGCGGGCGAGAGGACTCGAACCTCCACATCTTTCGATACATGGACCTAAACCATGCGCGTCTACCAGTTCCGCCACGCCCGCGTGTCGGACATCCAGGCTAGAGGGCGTAGATTTGCCCGATGGCAATTGATCTCAACCCGGTCGGCGACATCTATCAGCGTCTCCTCAAGGAACGCATCGTCTTCCTCGGTACGGAAGTGACCGACACGTCCGCCAACCTCATTTGCGCGCAGCTGATCCTGCTGGCGGCCGAAGAGCCGGATAGGGACATCTCGCTCTACATCAACTCGCCGGGCGGGTCCGTCACCGCCGGCCTCGGCATCTACGACACCATGCAATACGTCACGTGCGACATCTCGACGATCTGCCTGGGTCTCGCGGCGTCGATGGGCCAGTTCCTCCTATCCGCCGGCGCTCCCGGAAAGCGCTTCGCGCTGCCGCACAGCCGCATCCTCATGCACCAGCCGTCGGGCCAGATGCAGGGTCAGGCCACCGACATCGCCATCCAGGCAGAACAGATCATCTACATGAAGCGCAAGCTCGCCGAGCGCACGGCCTTCCACACGGGGCAAACCGTCGAACGCATCGAGGCTGACTCCGACCGCGACCGCTGGTTCACTGCGGACGAGGCGCTCGAGTACGGCTTCGTCGATCGCGTCATCGAGCGGGCCGCGCTGGGCGTAGGGCCCGAGCAACTAGCGCGCTAGAGAAAACTTGGGGTGGCTGAGGGGACTCGAACCCCCGACCCCCAGGATCACAACCTGGTGCTCTAACCAACTGAGCTACAACCACCACGGGAGCGACAAGTCTTGCATACGACCATCGCTGCCCAACAAAGCACGGCGTCCCGCGTTCTAGCGGCTATCGCCATCCTGGCGGTGGCTGCGTTGTACCTGTACGTGCGGGATCGTCGCGGCAAGAAGCGCCGGGGCCATCGGCCTTAGGTGCCCCGCGGTTGGTAGATGGCGCGGTGCGCCGTCCGGGCGACGGGCCGCGTCGCGTCGGCCAACTGCAGGATGTCGAGGTCGACGAAACGATGGCCGCCCGCTTCGCTGACGCCAGTCACGACGGCGCGGGTTTGCAGCCGCTCGCCGTCGGTCAGCGGCGAGAAGAACTGCGTCGTCGACTCGACGTGGATCCACGGCCCCAGCACGAAGTTCGACGTGAGCACGAAGTTGCAGTAGCGCAGCAACCACCCCGGATGGGCCAGACCGTCCTCGCGAAACACCGACGCCTGCTCGCGGATGTCGTCGAGGTACGCGTGTGCCTTGCCGGCGTGGAAGCCGATATCGAGCCATCCGAGCGGGATCGAGGTGAGGGTCTCGGGCGACGCCCTCTCACGGTTGCCGTCGGCGGGGAAGTCCGGCCAGTCGGCTGGGTTGGGCGGTTCCGCGGAACCGCTTTCAGGAAGCGTGGCCGCGCCCGACGCGCAGAACCCGCCCTTGGGGTCGGTCAAGGTGAGGTTGTCTAGGGAGCCGGTGACCTCGACGGTGTCGCCGTCGTAGACGGGAGCAGAGAACTTCGCCGTCATCGTGCCGCGGGTCAACCAGTCGCGGCCCCACGCCTCGGCAGGGAGGTGGCAGAGGTAGGCGTACACGTCGACACCGGGCACAAGACCGCCGCGGAAGCCGAGGTTCTTGGCGACGGTGTCGTCGTGGATCTTGTTGGCCGACTCCGTGGCCGTGTTGAACGCGTTGACGGAGTAGCGGAGCGTCACGCCGGGATTTCTACTTGATGCCGTCGATCTTCCTCTTGATGAAAGTGGCGACAGCTTCTTCGGTCACGCCAAGTGACGTGAGCGCTTCATCGGCGACGCCGCCGACGCCGCCCAGCAACGCGAGGAGGAGGTGCTCGGTGCCGATGTAGTTGTGCCCCATGGCTACGGCGACGCGCAGGGTGTTCTGCATCGCCGTCCACGCTCGCGGCGTATACCCACCCACGAAATCGTGGCCACCCGGCTCGACGGCGACGATGGCCGCGAGCACTTTCTGGCGGGTGACACCGAACGACTCGAGCGCGTCCTTCGCCAACCCCTTGGACTCCCAGAATGCCAAGAGGAAAGCCTCGGTCCCGACGCTGCGTGAGCCCAGTCCGCGCGCCGCTTTCTCCCCGAGCTTGCCGACGACGTTGCGCATCCGGTCGGTGAACAAACCGAGATTTGGCACCGGACGCGCTTCGTCGGCCGTGAACCGCTTCTGCACCGCCTGCTTCGTGACTCCTAGAGCGCCACCGATCTCGGACCAGGAGTGCCCGGCGCGGCGACTGCGGTCGACGAAGTGGGACAGCAGCGCGTCGGTGGTGTCGGTGAGTTCGACGGCGGTGGCCGACGCGGTGGCCAACAGGTCGAGCGGTTCCTTCGAGGGGGAGTGGTCCTCAACGTCCTTGATGAGCGAATCCAGCGCGATAGCCATGCGTCAACTCTAGGTTGACGGAGGCGGTTCGTCAACCCTAGGTTGACGGCCCAGAAAAAGCGTAGGTTCGACACGTGGCCACCACTAGTCGGACCGAGGTTCGGCTCGCCGAACTGGTTGCCGCGTTGTCGCTCGGCGTCGATCTCGGGTTCGGTCAGCCCATGGAGCACGTGCTTCGCCAATGCCTCATCGCGTTGCGGTTGGCCGATCAACTCAAGCTCGACGACGAGGAGAAGGTCGTCGTCTATTACACGTCGCTGCTGATCACCGTGGGTTGTCACTCCGACGCCCACGAGCAAGCCAAGTGGTTCGGCGACGACTTCGCACTCAAGGCCACCAAGTACCACTACGAGACGAAGGACCCCCGCGGCGCGGTGGAAATGGTGGGGATGCTCGGCGGTAAGGGCAACGCTCCGCTGCACCGGTTCCGCGTCGGCCTCGAGTTCGCCATCTCCGGGCGCAAGGATCTGAGCGCGATGATCACCCACCACGCCACGCTGGCGCGGACGCTGGCCGGGAAATTGGGGCTGAGCGCGCGCGTGCAGCAGTCGGTCGGCGCGGCGTACGAGTATTGGGACGGCAAAGGGTGGCCCGGCGATTTGAAGGGCGACGCCGTACCTCTCGGCGCTCGCATCGCCGGAATCTCCGAGTACATGGAAGTGGCCCACCGCGTCGGAGGCATCGAAGCCGCGACGAAGATGGCCAAGAAGCGCGCCGGCAAACAGTTCGACCCCGACATCGCGCACGGGTTGTGCGCCGATCCGCACGCGGTCTTCGACGGACTCGAAACGACGCAGACCTGGGACGCCGTGATCGCCGCCGAGCCGGCGCTCGGGGTACGGCTCTCCGACGAACAATTCGAAGCCGCGCTGCTCGCCGTCGCCAACTTCGTCGACCTCAAGTCGCCGTACTTCCTCGGCCACGGACAAGCGGTGGCCGATCTCGTGCACGAGGCCGGCCGCACCATGGGCCTGAACGACGCCGAGCTCACGTTGCTGCGCCGAGCCGGTCTCGTGCACGGATTCGGTCGGCTCGGCGTCTCGAACTCGATCCTCGACAAAAAGGGTCCGCTGGGTGCGGGGGAGTGGGAACGCATCCGTCTCCAGCCGTACCTGACCGAGCGAATGCTGAAGCAGTCGCCGACTTGGCCGCGCTCGGCGCGTTGGCGGTGCAACATCGCGAGCGACTGGACGGCTCGGGGTACCCCGCGGGTGCGTCAGGCGCGTCGCTGTCGCGGTCGGCACGATTGCTTGGCGCGGCCGACGCGTACCAATCGATGACCGAGCCGCGGGCCCATCGACCCGCGTTGTCGGCCGAGCAGGCGGCGATGACGCTGCGCGATGAGGTGAGGGCGGGCAAGTTCGATGCCGATGCCGTCGAGGCGGTCCTCGCCGCCGCCGGCCATCGCGCCAGCCGGCGGCGCGATGGCCCAGCTGGGCTCACCGCCCGCGAGGTGGACGTCTTGCGTCTCGTGGCGCGCGGCTTGTCGAGCAAGGAAATCGCTGCCCGCCTGGTGATCTCGCCCAAGACGGCGCGCAACCACATCGAGCACATCTACACGAAGATCGGGACGTCGTCCCGCGTCGGCGCCGGACTCTTCGCGATGGAGCAGGGGCTGCTTCCCGCGGAGTGAAAGATGGGGCAACCGCCCCATGAAGCCGCCGCGACGCGTCGGCACACTGCCTCTATGCGCGATTTCCACGGCTCAGCGACGAGGTTTGTGGACGCGACTCCCGAGGCGGTCTTCGACCTGATCTCGGAGTTCGAACTCGACAACCGTCGCATCCTGGAGGACAACCGTCGGGCGCTGCGCTTTGCGTATCAATCCCGGCACGTCGACTGGATGTGGAGCATCACTGCAGCTGATGGTGGTGCCCAGGTCATGGTCGTGTGGGACGCGCATGGGACGACGTTTCGCCGTCGTCGGCAACTCAGCAGGCAAGCCCCAGCGTCACTTGACGCCATCAACCGGAAAATTTCACGAAGGAGCAGCATCTAATGCCCAAGCTTTCAATCACATCCGCGGAAACCCACAGCGACTTCGGCGTCGGCGAGGAATGGGTCAGCGTCTTCGACAAGTACACGGGCAACATCGTCCACATCGGTGCTGAGGACTCGGACCTCGCTCCTTTGCTACAAGGCCTGCCGAACGATCAATGCCAGTGCCCGCACTGGGGCTACCTGATCAAAGGCAGCATGACCGTCACCTACGCCGGTGGCACCGAGGATTACGAGGCGGGCGACGCGTTCTACATGCCGCCGGGGCACACGCCCAAGGCGACCGCCGGCTCGGAGTTCATGCTCTTCAGCCCGAACGAGGAGTACGCCGTGCTCGACGCCCATTTCGCCAAGAAGGTGCAGGAGATGCAAGCGGGCTAAACCGACGAGGTTTACGGTGGAGGAATGGTTGATCTCGACAAGATCAACGCCGAGCGCGACCGCCTGCGCTCGGCGTTCCTTCACGAATCCGACGAGCGGCCGAAGTCGTCGGCCCGTGGTGTACACCACATCGCGCTGCTGTCGTCGAATGTCGAGCGGACGATCCGCTTCTACCAAGACATCCTCGGGTTCCCGCTCACCGACCTCTTCGAGAACCGCGACTACGCCGGATCGAATCACTTCTTCTTCGACATTGGTCACGGGAACCTTCTGGCCTTCTTCGACTTTCCTGATCTCGGCTTGGGTCCCTACGCGGAAGTGCTCGGCGGCCTGCACCACATCGCCATCTCGGTGGAACGCGATCAGTGGGAGGGGGCGCGGGATCGGCTGGAAGCCATCGGCGTCGAGGTGCACTTCGAGAGCGATTCGTCGATGTATTTCCCGGATCCCGACGGCGCCCGCCTCGAGTTGATCTCCGACCCGTTAGGCGAGATGTACGGCCACAGCGTCGGGTAACGGATCGCTGTGCACCAGCGTTAGACGCGTCGTCGCCCGCGTGAGCGCGACGTAGAGCTCGTTGGTGCCGAACCGGCTCGGCTCAACGACCACCACGCTGTCGAACTCGAGACCGCGTACTTGGTCCACGCCGATCTCGACGACGCGTAAGTCCAGCGCCTCGGGGCCGACGGTCGGCGCCGCCTCGGCGGGCACGATCACGGCGACGGTCCCGGCGTCGGACGCCTCCACTTCGCGCGCCGCCAGCGCGCGGGCCTCTACGAGCGCGTCCTCGAAGGTGGGCACGGACACCGCCGTCGGACGCTCGCCGGTGCGGCGCACAGACCGCGGTGGGTCGACGGGCGAACCGTGGGCGCGCAGCAGTTCGTTGGCCACCACCATGATCTCTTCGGGCGTGCGGTAGTTGACGTCGAGCGTGAGGACGTGCGGGTCGCGGTCGACATTGATCGTGCGTCCGACGGCGTGCCAGTCGGCGATGTCGCTCGCTCCACCGGCTTGGTTCAGGTCGCCGACGATGGTGAACGAGCCGGTCGGGCAACGCCGGCGCAGCATGCGCCACTGCATCGGCGTGAGTTCCTGGGCCTCGTCGACCAACACGTGACCCCACGTCGTCTGCACTTCCGATTCCGGCGCTTCGCTGTAGGTCTCGGAGACGCGGGCGATCGTCTCGTTCAGCTGCTGCACCTGCACCGGGGCGAGGACGTCCTCCGTTTTCCACGGGCGGGGTGGGTCGCAGGAATCGCACACCCAGTCGAAGCCCTTCGACTTCAGCTCGGCGCCGCATACGCGGCACGACGGCAGCAGATCCATGTCCGCCAGCGTGCGTTCCAGGGTGGAGTCGATGCGCGGCTTTTGCTTGTTCCGCGCGGCCGGCGTTGGAGGCTCGCCGATGAGCTCCTTCGCCTCATCGAGCAAGGCGACGTCATGGACGCTGCGTGCCGAGCGGTCGGCCGGAAAACCGAGGTCCCCGAGAACTTCGTCGACCAACTGGTCGGGCGTGACCCGGGGCCAAAACGCCGACGTCAGGGCGCGCACCGCCGGATCGTCGCCGAGTCGTTTGCGCGTCGCCCGAGCGTCGAAATGGTGCCGGCTTAGCTGGCCCGCGCGGCTCGACTTGTCGGCCCATTCCTCGGCGGCGCTGGTCAGGTGCTTGAGCAGGCCGCGGAAGGCGGCGACGCGGCTCTCGGCGTACGGCTTCTCGAGCGCGTTGACTTCGTCGATGATGCGCCGCGTGTCATCCGGCGTCACCTCGAGCCGCCAGCGGTCGAAGCCGATGACCGCGGGCTCGTCGATCGGCGAGGCGTGCGCCCGCAGCCCGGCGCGCAATGTGTCCACCATCGACGACGCGCCTTTGACGCGTGCCACTTCCGGCGCGTCGGTCGCGGTGACAGCGACGTCGTCCACCAAGTCGGTCGGTGTCGCCAGGCGCACGCCGGTTTCACCCAGCCCGGGCAGCACGTTCTCGACATAGCGGGCGAAGATCTTGTTCGGCCCGACGACCAGCACGCCTTGCACGGAGAGCTCGAGTTCGTGGGCGTAGAGCAGGTAGGCGGCGCGGTGCAGTGCCACTGCCGTTTTGCCCGTTCCCGGACCGCCCTGCACCACCAGCACGCCCCGCAATGGCGCGCGGATCGCCTCGTCCTGCTGGCCCTGGATCGTGGCGACGATGTCGCCCATCTGCCCGCTGCGGGGCGCGGCGAGCGCGGCGAGAAGCGCGGCTTCGCCGACCAGGGCGGTGTCGGACTCGTCGAGCGCATCGCGATCTAGCGGCTCGTCGTCGACGCCGACGACGGTGCGGGCGTGCATGCGGATATGGCGGCGCCGTGACAGGCCGCGCGGCTCATTGGGCGTCGCTCGGTAGAAACCCTCGGCGACCGGCGCCCGCCAGTCGACGAGCAGCGGATCGCCCTCGTCGTCGGTTACGCCGAGGCGGCCGATGTGGAACACCTCGTGGTCGCGGGTGTCGACGCGGCCGAAGCAGATCGACTGGTCGCCGACCACGAAACGGCTGCGTCGCACGCCGTGGGCGCTGAGCACCGCTTCCCGATCAGCGATCGACGACGGTGTCGAATCCGTCAGCTTCAGAGCCTCGGTCGCCGCGGAAACGGCCTGTTCTCGCAGCTCGTCGATCCGTGCATACGTCCGATCGACATGGCTCTGCTCAGCACGAACTTGCTCAGGAACCCCCAACGCACCCTCCCCGGTAAGTGGGGAGTCGACGCTACACGATCACGAAGCCCTTGTAGTCCGATTCGACGACTTCGGCGACGGTCTGCATGTACGCCTGCAGTCCGCCGGCGTAGGGCATGTACGTGCGCGTCTTACCGGGCACGTTGGCCCCGAGGTACCACGAGTGGCACGACGGGTGCGTCTGCACGGGCCCGGCGAAGGTATGCACGTGCTCGGCCCATTCGTCCTGGGCGTCGGGCAGAGCTTCGATACTGCGTTGGCCGGCCTCACGCATGCGGGTGAGTGTGTCGGTGATCACCTCGACGTGGTGCTCGATCGACGTGACCATGTTGGTGAGCACCGAGGGGCTGCCCGGTCCGGTCACCGTGAACAGGTTGGGAAACCCGGCGACGCTGAGCCCGAGGTACGCCCGTGGCGCTTCCTTCCACACGTCGCGCAGCACGTGACCATCGCGGCCGCGCACGTCGATGCGCGACAGCGATCCGGTCATGGCGTCGAAGCCGGTCGCCAGGACGATGACGTCGAGGGCGAGGAACTCGTCCTGCAGCTGGATGCCGTCGGGACGGATCTCGACGATCGGGTTCTTGCGCAGGTTGACGAGCCGCACGTTCGGGCGGTTGTAGGTCTCGAAGTAGCCCTCGTCGATGATCACGCGCTTGCACCCGAAGGGGTAGTGGGGGATCAGGTCGGACGCGGTCTGCGGGTCCTTCACGATCCGGGCGATGGCCTCGCCGTACAGCCGCACGGCGGCTTCGTTCGCTTCGAGGTCGATGAACGAGTCGGCCCAGGCGAAACAGCCGACCATGCCCATGCTGTCGAGTTGGGTGAGCTGTTCTTCCCACGGCGTCTCGAGGATCTTGGCGGTGGGGACGCTGCCGAGGAAGACCGCGCCGAGCCGTGCGGTGCCGGCGGGCGACGCCCACTGCGCGGCGCGGATCTCGCCGTACTTCGCCTTGAGCTCTTCGAGTTCGTGCGGCCGCAGCTTCCGATTGGGCGACGGCAACGTGAACGCTGCGGAGCGCTGGAGCACGGTCAGGTGGCCGGCCTGTTCGGCGATGACCGGGATCGACTGCACGCCCGATGAACCCGTGCCGATGACGGCGACGCGCTTGTCCGCGAAGTCGTAGTCGTCCTTCGGGAAACGGTTCGTGTAGAGCGCGTCGCCGGCGAAGTCGTGCAGGCCCGCGATGTCGGGTTCGAGCGGCGCCGATAGGCAGCCGGTGGCGGCGACGACGAATTGCGACGTGACGCGCTCACCGCTCTCGGTTTCGACCGTCCACGTCGCGCCCGCCTCGTCAAAGGTGGCGGCGGTGACCGTGGTGTTGAACCGAATGTCGTCGTACAGCTTCAACCGGTCGGCCACCCAGTTGAGGTAGCGCTCGATCTCAGCCTGCGCCGGCATCAGTTCGGTCCAGTCCCACTCCTGCTCGAGCTCCGGGAACTTGGTGAACATGTACTCCACGCTCTGGATGTCGACGCGGGCGCCGGGATAGCGATTCCAGTACCACGTGCCGCCGATCCCCTCGCCCCGCTCGAAGACCTGGACCCTGAAGCCCGCCTCGCGCAACTTGTACAACGCGTACAGACCGGCAAAGCCGGCCCCGATCACGACGACGTCGACGTCCCCCACCGTTGCCATTCTGTCGGAAGCGCCGCGGCCGCGGCGGAAAAGATGCGGAGTTCGCCGAAGCCGGGCAGCGCGGCGATGCGATTGTCCATTCTCGTCAGCAGGTGGGCGCCGTCGTCGCCGCTCGTGAGAAACGAGAGCACGCGAGCGAAGTCGTCTGCGGACTTGTAGCCCTCGCCGATTCCCACCGGTGTCCAGGCACGGGTGAGGACCTGCCGAAGCGCGGCTTGGGTAATGCGACTCGCCGCCAATCGCCACTCGGCCTGAAGAAGATAGAAGCTGAAGTGGCGAGACTCCTGCGCCGCGATGCGGCGCAGCATCTCTGCGAGCAATGGATGGTCACAGCGATCAGCGAGAAGTCGGTACCCGTTCACAGTGAGGAGCTCGTTGGCGGCGCCCCACGTCATGTGCGCGGCGGCGACCGTGTCACCGAATGGACCGCCCACCCTCGAAAGCACGCGCTCGTGCCACGAGGCGTCGGCAGGCGGAGGCAGCGGGCGGACCGGAATCTCGACGCCGTGGTTCGCGCCGTACCAGCCGAGGAATCGTTCTAGTGCTGCGGTATGCCCAGCTTCTTCGCTTCGCCACTTGACGAGGAACGGACCGATGAGCGGATCGGTAAGCGTCGTGCGGTGGGCCGCCAGCCCCACGAGATACCGATCTGTGAAGCCCTCGACGTCACGCATGTAAATCAGAGTGTCGATGACCTCGGGCGCAACGGTCACGTCAGTCGACTCGGCCCACGGCAGGTCGTCGAGCGGCAACTCCGACGGCGCCGCCAGGATCGAGGAGCAGCGAGCTTCGTTTTGCTCCCGGATCAGCGCGTGGTGCCTGCGCTGTCTTGCGCCCGGACGCCGCGTCAGCGTCGTGGGCTTCGTCATGGTCCTCGTCATGGCAGTACTTCGGTGCGAGGGCCCGGGTTGGATCACCGGGTACGCGAGTATCTGCTGTGGCCTCTGGGCAAATCGTCGCGGTTCTGTTCACTGACCTGGTCGGGTCGACAGCGATGTACGACCGGCTGGGGGATCCTGCGGCCGACGGCTTGCGGCGAATCCTCTACGAGCGGCTGCGCGGCTCGATAACCGAACACCGCGGCACGGAGGTGAAGAGCCTCGGCGACGGGCTCATGGTCGTGTTCCCCAGCGCGGTGAGCGCGCTCGACGCCGCGGTGGCCATGCAACGCGACGTCGTGGCATTCCGTGGGTCGACGGAGCGGATGCAGATCCGTGTTGGGGTACACGTCGGCGAGGCGCTCCGCGACGGCGACGACTATCACGGCATGGCGGTCACGGTGGCGCGTCGGCTGTGCGACATCGCGGCGCCGGGGCAGGTGCTCGTGTCCGATGTGGTGCGCGCGTTCGTCCGCCCGCATGGTGAACGTGCGCTGGTCAGTGTCGGTCAGCTGACGCTCAAAGGCGTGAGCGAACCCCTCGAGGCATTTGACGTGGGCTGGTCGACGGGCGACGAGGCGGCGTCGGTGCCACTGCCGGCCGTGCTGGCCGAACCCGATGCGCCACTGGTCGGTCGCGACGGTGACCTGGCCCTGGTCCTCGGTGCCCTCGAAGAAGGGCCCGGCGTGCGGCTCGCTCTCGTTCGCGGCGAGCCTGGAATCGGTAAGACGCGACTCACTGCCGCCGCGGCCACGTCCCTGTTCGAGCGCGGCTGCGTCGTGCTGTACGGGCGCTGCGACGAAGACGGTGGGTTGTCGTTCCAGCCCTTCGTCGAGGCCCTGTCCCATCTCGCCCGACACGTCGACGCGGACGAGCTGCGCGCACGACTCGGCACGTACGCGAACGACGTCGCCGCCGCGGTGCCCGCGGTCGCCGACGTACTCGGTGTCGCAATGACAAACCCGGAGGTCGAGCGGGCCCGGTTGTTCGACGGGGTCGCTCGACTTCTGGGCGCAAGCGCCGAGGCTGAAGGGGCGGCGCCGTTGCTGGTACTCGACGACCTGCATTGGGCAGACGCACCCACGGTCGCGTTGCTGCGCCACCTGTTACGCGCCGAGCTCAACCTGCGCCTGCTTGCCACGTACCGCGACACCGACCTCGATCGGCGTCATCCTCTGGCGGCAGCACTCGCGGATTGGCGGCGGGAGGCGACGGGAACGCGGGTTGACCTTCGCGGTCTCGACGCCATCGCCGTGGGTGAACTCCTCTTCGCCCACGAAGCTACGCGCGCGGATGTGCGTGAGTTGGCGGAGGCGGTGACAGGTGAGAGCGAAGGCAACCCGTTTTTTGCCATCGAGATCGGCCGTCACCTACGGGAGACGGGCACCGTCGCCATCGACGACGGCGCGGTCGTAGTCCGAAGTCGAGCTGCGCTCGAACTTCCCGAAGGGGTGCGCGAGGCGATCGGCCGCCGGCTCTCCCGGTTGTCTGACGAGACGAACCGGATACTCGGCGTCGCCAGTGTTCTCGGGCGATCGTTCCGACTCGGCGACGTGACGGCCGTTGCAGACGTCGATGCCGACGTGGCTCTCTCGGCTCTCGAACCTGCACTGGCGATACGCATCGTCGACGAGGAAAGTGGTCGCCCCGACCACTTCTCGTTCGCGCATGCCCTTGTGCGCCAGACGCTGTACGAGGAACTGCCCGCGAGTCGACGAGCGCGGCTGCACGCCGCGGTCGGTCGGACACTCGATGCACGTGGCGCCGAGGCGGGCGAAGTCGCGTCGCATCTTCTTCGCGCGGTGCCCGCGGTCGAACCAGCGCAGGCAGCTGCCGCAGCGCTAGACGCGGCGAACCAAGCGATCAACCGCGCCGCCCACGAGGACGCGATCGCGATGACCACGCTGGGCCTTGAGGTGCTCGACGGCGACGACACGGGATTGCAATGTGACCTGCTGTTGGCACGCACCGACGCGCGGATCTACATCGGCGACGCCGACGGTGGGCTGGCAGACGCCTTGGCGGCTGGAGAACTGGCGATCGAGCTGGACGATCCGGCGCGCATCGCACAGGCACCCGTGCAGGTTGGCCGGTCGTTCGGGGCGTTTCAGGCCGCCGGCCCCGAAGGGACCGCGGCCGTCGACCGGTTGGTCGCATGCGCTCTCGAGCACCCCGGTCTGTCGCCGGTAGATCGGGTGCGACTCGAGGCCATCTCCCATTGGCGCGGCCAGACCTTCCACCATCGCCGCCCGCCCGAAGGGGTGCTCGCCGCTGCGAGAGAACTGGCGGACCCCGAGGCGTTGTCCTACGCGATCCTGGTGCGAGTAGACGAACTATCGGCGACCCCCGGTACTGGACCCGAACAACTCGAGTTGCTTGCGGAACTCCCATCGGTGCCAGTAACTGTTCGCACCCGCGGCGGTTCGCTAGCTACGACCTTTCGCGTCCCGATGGCGCACTACCGGTGCGGCAATCGACAGGGAGCCGAGGCGGCGGTCGCCTCGTACAAGGAATACATCGCCGCGTACCCGGTCGCCGGATGGGCCCGGGGCGGCACGGTTCTTTCCGGAGTCCTCGCGCTGCTCGACGGGGATCTGGCCCGAGCCGACGAACTATGCGCCGAGGTGATGGAAACTCCCGGAGGCATGCTCGGTCCGGCGATCATCGCCGGCAGTGCGCTTTTCGTGCTGGTTCGTAGGGAGCAGAGCCGCCAGGAAGAGGCGCGACTGCTGCTGGAATTTTCAGCCAAACGTCTGCCTCACGTGGTTGCCTACTCGGCTGCCGATGCGCTCTACGCGGCCGAGATGGGTGATCGTGAGCGCGCATTGGACCTAACGCGACGACTCGTCGATCGGGTCACCTTGCCGCAGGGCAACGCCACAGCGGCCCTCGGCTGCGCGCTCGCGCTCGAGGCGGCCACGGTGCTCCGAGAGCCAGGTCTGATCGAACCGCTCTACTCGGCCTTCGAGGCCTTTGCGGGCGAACCTGTCGGCACCGCGGGTGCGTTCCTCGCGCCCGCCGACATGTATCTCGGCTTAGCCGACGAAGTGCACGGGAATCTGGAGTTGGCTGCGGCCCGCTTCGAGACCTCGGCGGAGATTTCGCGTCGATTCGGAGCCGAGCTCTGGGCGGCGCACGCCGATGTGGCTCGTGCGCGCATCACCGGCGACCGCGAGTTGGCCTCCATGCACGCCGCGTGGGCGTCGGAGCGCGGGCTTGAGCGGTTGCGGCGTTTCGCCGCGGCTGTCGCAGGCTGAAGTTGTTGAACGCTCGGCGGATCGTGATGGGGTTGCTGTTCTTCCCACGCGGCGGCTCGGCCCAGGTGGTTCGTTACCTCTCGCTTGCCCTGCATGACGCCGGCTGGTCAACCTCTATCGTCGCCGGCTCTCTGGGTCGTCCAGGTGAGGAGACTCACGCGCCGACGTTCTTTGCGGGGCTCGACGTCGAGCATCTCGACTACACGCCGGCGGTGACGGCCTTCGAAACCGGTGGGGACGCTGTGGCGGCCGCGGTGCCCATGCACCCCTCTTACGAGGACCGCCCGGACGCGCCGGACGTCGTCCTGGCCGCGGTCGACCCTGGGCTCGCCGAGCATCTGGCCGCCGCGTGGGAGGCGCCGATGACCGCAGCGGGCGCGGCGCAAGCAACTGTCCTCCACCTCCACCACCTGACACCGCAGCATGACGTTGCCGCCCGCCGATGGCCCGCGGTACCGGTGGTGGCGCATCTGCACGGGACGGAGATCAAGTTGATCGAAGCCGTCGAGCAGCGGGCCGCCATCGCGAGTGCCCTCGGCACGACGTTGGCGGAGATGCCTGAGGCACTCTCCGGCCGGGCGCCTTCCCTGGGCTCGCTGGATGAGATGCAGCTCGAAACGCTGCGGTCGACACGATGGGAGCAATGGCGGCACGGCCAGTTCTGGGTCGAGCGGATGCGGCGCCAGGCCGCGGCCTCAGATCACCTCGTGGTGGTCTCGCCGCCGGATCGAACCACGGCGGTCCCGCTCCTTCGGGTCGACGCGGAGCGGGTCACCGACGTGCCGAACGGTGTGGACACCGAGCGCTTCTTTCCCCGCGACTTCACCGCGTCGCACCGACGGGCGCTCTTCCGTCACTGGCTGGTGGAAGACCCGCAGGGGTGGGACGAGACCGGTGTCATCGGTTCTGTCCGGTACCGGGAGGCCGACCTCGACGCTCTTTTCGGGCACAACGGCGACGCCATCGTCATGATCTTTGTCGGGCGCTTTACGGAAGCGAAGCGGGTACCGCTGCTGGTACACGCGTTCGCTCGCGCGCGTGCCGCCTCACGACGACCGTTGTCGTTGCTGGTGTGGGGCGGGCATCCCGGGGAGTGGGAGGGCGAACACCCTGTCACCGTCGCCCATCGCCTCCACGCCGAGGGGATCTTCTTCGCGGGTTGGCGCGGACACGAGGACCTGCCGGAGGGCCTGGCCGCTTGCGACGCGCTGGTGATGCCGTCGGTGAACGATTCGTACCCCCAGACCCCCCTCGAAGCCATGGCCGTCGGTCTGCCGGTCATCGCGACCCTCAGCGGCGGTTTCCCGTCCATGGTGAACCTCGACCCGACCGATCCCACCGGCTGGCTCGTGCCACCCGACGCCGCCGACGCGCTCGCCGACGTACTGGTAGAAGCCGTCGAGACGCCAGGGGAGCTGAAGCGCCGAGGCGCCGCCGCGCTCGCCCACGCGCGGGCCAACCTGTCCTGGTCGGGCAGGGTGATCGGCTTCGAGCGCGGCATACGCGCTCGCCGTGGCTCGGCGGGAGTCAAGGCTGCGGGGCTGACGATCGCCCTGTGTCGTACCCCTGTGTCGTACGCCCCCCGGGATTCGAACCCGGAACCTGCGGATTAAGAGTCCGTTGCTCTGCCATTGAGCTAGAGGCGCGTGGGATTGGAGAGGATAGTTGGCGGTCGTAGCCAGTAGACACTTGGCCATGAAGCTGGGCACGCTGACGCGATTGGGGCTCGCGGCGAGCGCCGCGATCGGGTTCTTCCAGTTCGCTGCGCTGGACGCCGCGGGCGGAGCCGAGAGTGTGTGCGCCCGGTTCGGGGCCGGAACCGTTGCCGGCAACGTCAAGAACTCGCAGCTGACCGAGATCTCGGGACTCGTCGCCAGCCGTCGGCACGCCGGCGTGTACTGGACGCACAACGACTCGGGTGGCAAGCCCGAGGTGTTCGCTCTGACGCTCGACGGCACCGATCTCGGGTCCTACGCGTTCCCGGGTGCGACCGCCACCGACTGGGAGGACATCGGGATCGGCCCGAAGTCCGGGGCGATCGGCTCCTACATCTACGCGGCGGACATCGGTGACAACGCGGCCGAGGTGCCCCTCGACGGACTCGGCACTGCCCGCGAGAAGGTGACCATCTTCCGCGCCGCCGAGCCGGCTCTCGCGCCGAAGGCGCCGGGCGCGCCGCTCACCGGCGGCATCGACCGCTTCGACCTCATTTATCCGGCGGGACGCGAAGACGCCGAGGCTCTCCTCGTCGACCCGATCAGTGGCGATCTCGTGATCGTGACGAAGTCGCCCATCGGGCAGTCCCGCATCCTGGTTGCGCCCGCGGCGGCGATGGTGAACGGCGCGACGATCACTATGCAGGACTTCGGCACCATCCAGATCATCCCGCCCGTGGTGGTTTCCACTTTCCCGGGCACGTGGGTGACCGGCGCCGACATCTCCGCTGACGGTTCGTTGATCCTGCTGCGCACCTACCAGGCGGTGCTGGCGTTCCCGCGCGTCGCCGGCCAGTCCGTGGCGGACGCGTTGCATGGCGCATCCTGCAGTGCACCGCAAACGGAGGAGACGCAAGGCGAAGCCATCGCGATCGCCGTGGACGGGTCGCGCTACACGACGATCAGTGAGGGCGTGAACGAACCCGTCCACGCGTTCTCCATCGCGGGAGCAACGGCGGCAGCCCCGACGACGACGACGGCTCCCACGGGTGTCCGCGGCCAGATCCTGGCGCGCACCGGCAATGACGCCGACCGTGCGTTGCTGCTTTCGGCCGCTCTAGTGGCGGCTGCAGCCGCGACGCGCGCCGCAGTTCGTAGGCTTAGGGACGGCTCCCGTAGCTCAGCTGGATAGAGCACCGTCCTTCTAAGTCGGTTGCCGCACGTTCGAATCGTGCCGGGAGCGCTACGACCACTCTGCGAGGTCGTCCGGACAGCGCGCTGGTCATCGTCGATGTGCAGAACGACGTCGCCGCCGTCGCCTACCGGCGTGATGACCTCACGCGCTCGATCTCCGCACGAATACGCGCAGCGAGCGCCGTCCAGTACTCGTCGCCGCAGTCGAATGCGCCGGCGACGTGCGCCTGTTCGCCCCACGTCCACCGCCCCGTCGCCTGAAGCAAGATCCCCGCGTCAGACTGGAGCGAATGCGGATCCTGCTGACCAACGACGACGGGATCGACGCGCCCGGGCTGCACTCGCTCGCTCGGGCCCTCAAGACCTGCGGACACGAGGTCGTGATCGCGGCGCCAAACCGTGACTACTCGGGGTACGGCGCCGCGCTCGGTCCGTTGCACGTAACTGGCCAGGTGTCGTTCGAGGACCGTCAGATCGAAGACCTGCTCCACGTCGAGGCGTACGCCGTGGACGGACCGCCGGCGTTGTGTGCCTTTTCAGCCGCGCTCGGTGGTTTCGGCGGTCGTCCCGACCTGCTGGTCTCGGGCATTAACGCCGGCCAGAACCAGGGCCACGCCGTGTTGTTCTCCGGCACCGTCGGTGCCGCGCTGGCGGCGAGCCAATTCGGAGTGCCGGCGATGGCGGTGTCGTTGGCCCATCGTCTCGACGACGTGTGGCACTGGGACACGGCAGCCGTGTGCGCGGCGTCGCTGGTGCAGTCGGCGTACGAGATTGGTGCAGCCGGCGTCCTCAACGTCAACGTGCCCAATGTGCGTCCCTACGACGTCCGCGGCATGCGCACGGCCAAGCTGGGACGCGGCGGCACCGTGCAGGCGGTCATGGTCGAAAAGGAGCCTGGGGCGCTCGAGTTGAACTTCGAGCGTCGCGATCCGCTGCCCGGCACCGATGTCGCGTTGTTGCGCGAGGGCTACGTCACGCTCACGCTGCTCGAGGTCGCCCGCGAGATCGACGGCGACGCGCTCGACGGCATCGTCGCGCAGCTCACGAACGACGAACTCGCCGGCTAGCGCGCCGCACGCCACATTGCCCACACGTCGGGCCAGGTCGGCGTCGGGTTGTAGAGCGCTGAGGTCTCGAACCCGAGCCGGTGGTACCACGCCGCGTTCTCCTCGGTGGCGGTGAACAGGAAGCAGCCGACGTGTTCCGCGTCAGCCGCGTCGAGCATCGGTTGCACCAACGCTCCGCCGACACCTTGGTACTGGTGCACGGGGTCGACGCCGATCGTGCGAAGGAAGTAGTGCGGTTCGCCGTGGGTGCGGTGCCGGGCACGGTTCGCCGTTTGGCCGCGCCGGCCCTCGAGCGCGGCGCGGATGGCCCAGGGGAGCGCAGGCGCGAGGGGCAGCAGCTCGCGGATCTGGCGCGCCGCAGAGATCGGATACGCCCCCGGCGGGAGCCACGCCGCGGCGCCGACGACGGCGCCGTCGCGTTCGGCGACGTTGAGCCGCCCGGCCCGCGCCGCGTCGGCCATGTCGCTCGCCAGGTAGCGCGGCAGGACGCGGCGACGCGCTCGTTCGTTCGGCAGGAGATGCACCGTTTCGGGGAAGGTCCAGAAGGCGCGGGTCATCGCCGGTAAAGCCCTGCGCACGTCGTTCACGGACGCGAGAATCGCGCCGTGAGACCTCTGCGCGCTATCTCTCTACCCGCCGGCCTGCTCGCCCTCGCGCAGGTATGGCACGCGGTCACCCCGGCCGAGAACGTCGACCCGGTGACGCAACAGCCGATCGAGGGCGGCTACGTCGGCCTGGTGGGCGGACTCTTGCTCCTCCTCGGATGCATCGTCGCGTCGATCGCCGCTCGGCGCGAAAAGGAGTGGGCCCGTCCGCTCGCCCTCGTCTGCGGACTCGGGGTGTCCATCGGCTTCCTGCTGTACCACGCCACGACGTTGCGCTCGCCCGTCACGAACCCGTACTTCGGCGTCGACGGCATCGGCGCGGTGCAGTTCGCTCCGGTCATCGCCTGCATGGCCATCGGGGCCTGGCTCGCGTGGGCGGCGTGGCCAGCACGCCGTACCAGCGCCGCAACCGTCTAGCGCTTCTTGGTGGATCTGTAATGCTCTCTCGGCGCACAGATCGCCAAATACAGAGCGGGTGACGAGAATCGAACTCGCGTAACAACCTTGGAAGGGTCGGGCTCTACCATTGAGCTACACCCGCGTGAGTGGGAGAGCTTACGAAATTTGTTCAGGCGTGTTCGCCTAACTAGACGGTCAAAGGGGCCGATAATTAGATCTGTGACTCGAATTTTTGCCGTCCTGGCACTTGTCGTCGCCGCGCTCGTCGTCGCGCCCGCGCCTCCGGCGCAGGCGGCAGGCGTCGACTTCTCCGGTTACTACTACTGGAGCGGCGGCGTCGTCTTCTCGCGGATGAAGCAGGAGATGGCCAGTCCGCTGGTCGACGGGCTGAGCGTGGTGAAGAAGTGGAAGGACGTCGAGACCTCCGACGGCCAATACGACTGGCGCATCTTCGACTCGTGGTTCGCCGCCGCGAAGGACCTCAACAAGCCGCTGATCTTGCGCTCCTACGTCGGTGTCAACAGCGACTCGCCGCAGTGGCTCTACAGCAATCACGGTGGCGAACGAGGTGTCACGAAGTTTCAGAGCGGTGGCAAGTATTTGCCGCACTTCTGGCATCCCACCTTCCAGCGCGACCTCAGGCAGTTCGTCAACGCCATGGGGGCGCGCTACGGCAGCTACAGCAAGCTCTCGATCGTGATCTTCGGTCCGTGGGACCCGTTCGCCGAGCCGTTCTTGCCCTGCAGCAACTCTGACAAGGACCGCTGGGTACGGGACTACAAGTCGTTCTCCCGCAACAACTCAGCGACCTTTGCCACGGTGCAGCAGGCGTACGAGAACTTCGAACTCAACTACCTGCTGCCCACGTTCCACGACGCGTTCCCGACCAAGCCGCTGCAGCACGCCACCGGTCAGCTGTTGTGCGAGACCCAGCAGCACGAGTCGCTCGGGCGGATCTTCAACGCCGGTCGCGCCCGCTACGGCGGCTTCAGCAACGGCGCCAACGGCAACTCCGGCTTCTGGCCGCAGAACAACGGCTTCAAGAGCCCGCCCTATCCGGTCGCCACGTGGATCAGCCAGAACTACAACCCGGTCGACGGTGACCGGTCGCGCGGCGCCATCGGGTACCAGCCGATCGGGTGTGTGCGGACCTTCTGCGACAACGGCCAGGTCATGAACACAGACGACTTCGTGCGGACCATCAAGCTCGCCGGCGACCTGCACGGGTCATACCTCGAGATTCACGGTCAGATCCTGGCGGCGGCCTCCAACCCGAACCAGTTCACCGGCCAGAAACGGAACGACGCGCAAAAGATCCGCAACGCGTTGCTCGACAACCGGTCGCGGCTGCCCCGCACCAACAGGTAACTATTGGTCGGGACGGCGAGATTTGAACTCGCGACCCCCTGCTCCCAAAGCAGGTGCGCTACCGAGCTGCGCCACGTCCCGTGAAGGGATGAAGCGTACTGGCATGCTGACGCCGTGCTAACGGTCGCACCGGAGCTCGTCGACGCGATTGTCGCTATGACGCTCTCGCGGAACGCGGCGGTCGTTGGGATCACCGGTGGCATCGCCGCCGGCAAGTCGACCGTGGCGGAAGCGGTGGCCGACGCGCTCGGCTGGCCCAGCGCCTCGACCGACGGGTTCATTCGTGCCGACGCCGGCAACCGCAAGGGGTACGCCGATTCGTACGACGCCCACGCTCTAGCCGCGTTCATCGAGGCCATCCGAAACGAAGGCAGGGTCACCGCGCCGCGGTACTCCCACCTGCATTACGACGTGGTCGGCTTTGACGAAATCGAGTCCCGCACGATCGTCATCGACGGCCTCCACCTCGGCCACCCGACGCTCGGCGTTCGCGACCACATCGACGTCCTGGTGCACCTCGACGCTCCAACGGACGTGCTCAGTCAGTGGTACCTCGCGCGCTTCCAGGAATTGCGCACGTTGGCGAAGGAGGAGCCGACAGCCATGCTCCACCCGTATCGCGACATGTCACCCGACGCGCTTGACGGCATGGCGATGCAGGTGTGGCGCGACCTCAACGCCGTCGTGATCGAGACCGAGGTTCGACCGCATGAGCGCGCCGCTGACCTCGTCGCCGTGTTACTGCCCGATCACTCGGTCGCTGAAATCATCCACCACTGACGAGCAGGTCGCCGCCTTCTGGCACGGACACCGAATCGGCGTTCTCGAGCCATCCATGGGGGAGAGCGACAGGCCTCGGTCCATTGGTGTGGCCGCGCTTCGCTCGAGCGGCATCGGGATGCGGCATGAGCGTCCGGTCGAGCGCGTCGAGCCGCTCGTCGAGCTCGGCGAGCGAGGACGTCAAGGCCATCTCACGACGGACTTCGCCTCCGACCGGATAGCCCGTCAGATACCAACTCACGTGCTTGCGGAAGTCGCGCACGCCGTTGTTCTCGTCGCCGATGTCATCGACGAGCAGTCGCACATGGGTGCGCATCGCGTCGACGACCTCGCCCAACGCCGGTGCGTCCGGCACCGGTTGCCCGATGAATGCTCGGTCGAGGTCGCGAAACAACCACGGCCGCCCCAGGCAGCCGCGGCCGACAACCACGCCGTCGCATCCCGTCTCGCTCATCATCGCCAGCGCGTCGTGCGCCTCCCAGATGTCGCCGTTGCCGAGCACCGGCACCCCGGTCCCTTCGAGCAAGGCCACGAGGTCGGCGATGCGGGTCCAATCGGCGACGCCCGAGTAGAGCTGTTCTGCGGTACGGGCGTGTAACGACACGGCGGCGACGCCGGCGTCGGCGGCCGCCCTCGCCGCGCGCAGAAACGTCACGTGTTCGTCGGACACGCCGACGCGCATTTTCACCGTGACCGGAGCCGCCCCGGCGGAGCGCACGGCGGCTTGCACGATCGCGGCGAAAAGGTTGTGGTGCACCGGCAACGCGGCCCCGCCGCCGAGACGGGTCACCTTCGGCACCGGGCAACCGAAGTTCAGGTCGACGTGATCCACGCCGATGTCGTCGACCAGCCGCCTCACCGCTTGGGCCATGACGACCGGGTCGACGCCGTAGAGCTGCACTGAATGCACGGGTTCGCCCTCGGCGCGCGCCACCATGCGCAGCGTCTTGCGGTTGCCCTCGACCAACGCGCGTGCGGTCACCATCTCGCTCACATACAGCGCACCGCCGTAGCCGCGGCACAGGCGGCGGAACGCCGTGTTGGTGACGCCGGCCATCGGCGCGAGCACCACTGGCGGGTCGAGTCCGATGGGACCGATTTTCATGCCCACAGGTCCATGACCGTGAGGTCAAACTCGGCGAGCAACGATCGAAACAGCGGAAGCGAGATCCCGGTCACCGCGCCAGGATCACCGTCAACTCCGTCGATGAACGGGCCGCTGTATCCCCGAGACGTGAACGCGCCAGCGGCTCGCAGCGGTTCGCCCGTGGCGACGTAGGCGGCGATCTCGTCGTCGCTCGGTGACCCGAACCGCACGACCGCCTGCGCGAGCGCAGTAGCCGACCGGCCCGTTCGGGTGTCGATGACGCAGTGTCCGGTCTTCAGCAGCCCGTTGCGACCGCGCATCTCTTTCCACCACAGGGTCGCTTCCTCGGCCGTTGCCGGCTTGCCGAACGAGCGTCCGTCCAGGTCGAGCAGCGAGTCGCACCCCACGACGATCGCATCGGCGGCCTCCGCGAGCAGGGCGACCGCGTCGGCCTTGCGTCCGGCCAGGGTCATCACGGCTTCGCTGGTGGGCAAATGGTCGAATCCGTCCTCGTCGACGCCGCTGACGATGACGTCGGGTGCGAAGCCCGCCATGGTCAACTGCCGCAAGCGCGCCGGAGACGCGGATGCCAGCACGAGTCGCCGTTTCGCCATCTCCAATGGTCGCGCACCGGCCGCTGGACCCTTAATGGGGCTTCCGTGCGGGCGGTCCTAGACCCCGCCGGTACACTGCTCGTCTCCTATGAAAGCAGTCGCTGAACCCCTCGAGGGCAACAAGGTCAAGCTGTCTGTCGAGGTCGACGAGGCGGAGTTCGACAAAGCAGTGGATGCGGCGTTCCGCCGTTTGGCCCGCGAGATCAAGGTCGACGGGTTTCGTCCCGGCAAGGCACCGCGCCGCGTGCTCGAAGCCAAGCTCGGTGCCGGTGTCGCCCGCGAGGAAGCGATGCGCGTCGCGCTGCCGGAGTACTACGAGAACGCGTTGCGCGAGGCTGATGTCGACGCCATTGCCCAGCCGGAGATCGACATCACCGGCGGCCAGGAAGACGGCCCGCTTGCCTTCGATGCCGTCGTAGAAATTCGTCCTGTCATCACCGTGCCCGGTTACGACTCGCTCAAGGTGGTCGTGCCGAACCCGGAGCCGTCGGAGGACGACATCACCGCGCAGCTCGATCGTTTGCGCAACCAGGGCGCCGAGCTCAACGACGTCGACCGCGCCACACAGACCGGCGACGCCGTGGTCATCGACATTCACGGCACGCAGAACGACGAGGCGATCGCCGGGCTCGACGCAACTGACCTGACCTACGAGATCGGCAGCGGAACGTTGGTCGACGGTCTCGACGACGCAATCGTCGGCGCCAAGGCCGGCGACATCGTCAACTTTTCCGTCGAGGTCCCGGGACGCGAAGGCGAAGTCGACTTCCGCGTGCTCGTGAAGACGGTCAAGGAGAAAGTGCTGCCCGAAGTCACCGACGAGTGGGCGAGCGAGGTTTCGGAGTTCGACACCGTCGACGAACTCAAAGCCGATCTCCGCACCCGAATCGCCGGCGTTCGTCGGGCGAACGCGCAAATGACGTTGCGGGCCGGCACGGCGCAGGCGTTGGCCGACCTGGTTGTCGACGACGTGCCCGAAGCGCTGGTCGACGCTGAAGTGCAGCGCCGCATCGAAGACCTTGCGCACCGCTTGTCGCACCAAGGCGCGACGCTGCAGCAGTGGTTCGAAGCTACGGGTCAGTCGCCAGAAGATTTCATTGCCGCCCATCGCGCCGACGCCGTCGGCAACGTCAAGGTCGACCTCGCGTTGCGGGCGGTTGTGGTTGCTGAAGGCATCGAGATTTCCGACGAGGAACTCGACGAAGAACTCGCGAAGGTCGCCGAAGGCGCCAACGAAAAGCCCGCCAAGCTCCGCAAGCAACTTGAGGCCAACGGCGCACTGCCGCTGGTCAAGCTCGATTTGAGCAAAGCCAAGGCCCTGCAGTGGCTCATCGACAATGCTGAAGTCGTCGATGAGGAAGGTCATCCAGTCGACGTCGCGGCACTGATCGCGGCGGCAGAAGAAGAAGAGGAAGCGGAAGACTGATGGAACCGATCTACAACTACCTCGTACCGACCGTCGTCGAGAGTTCGAGTCGCGGCGAGCGGGCCTATGACCTGTACTCCCGCATGCTCAAGGAACACGTGATCTTCCTCGGCACGCCGATCGACGACACGATCTCCAATCTGATCTGCGCCCAGATCCTTTTCCTCGAGTCCGAGAACGCCGACAAGCCGATCAGCATCTACATCAACTCGCCCGGCGGTGAGATCACGGCGCTGCTGGCGATCTACGACACCATGCGCTTCGTCAACAACGAGATCCACACCTTCTGCTACGGCCAGGCGGCCTCAGCGGCGGCGGTGCTGTTGGCCGGTGGAACCAAGGGTCAACGCTTTGCCCTGCCCCACGCTCGTATCCTGATGCATCAGCCCTACGGCGGTGCCGCCGGACAGGCCACCGATATCGAGATCCAGGCCAGGGAGATCCTCCGGATGAAGGACTTGCTCAACGAGTTGTTGGCCAACGACACGGGGCAGTCGGTCGAGCGAGTGGCCAAGGACACCGAGCGCGACTTCATCATGAGCGCGGCAGAAGCCAAGGCGTACGGCGTCATCGACGAAGTCATCAACGCCCGTCTCCCAGTTGCCGAGCACGCGCTCGGCGCGGCATAGGGGAGGTAGCGGGGGAATGGCTCGTCTCGGAGACGGCAGCGACCTGGTCAAGTGCAGCTTCTGCGGCAAGACGCAGAAGCAGGTCAAGAAACTGATCGCCGGTCCCGGTGTGTACATCTGCGATGAATGCATCGAGTTGTGCAACGACATCATCGAGGAAGACCTCGCCGAAGCGAGCGAACTCAAGTTCGAAGAACTGCCCAAGCCGCGGGAGATCTTCACGTTCCTCGAACGACTACGTCGTCGGCCAGGACCACGCCAAGAAGATCCTCTCGGTCGCCGTCTACAACCACTACAAGCGGGTGCAGGCCGGCGCGCACGACCCCGAGGTCGAACTCGGCAAGTCCAACATCCTGCTGATCGGACCGACCGGCTGCGGCAAGACCTACCTCGCCCAGACGCTGGCCCGCATGCTCAACGTGCCCTTCGCCATCGCCGACGCCACGGCGCTTACCGAAGCGGGTTACGTCGGCGAAGACGTCGAGAACATTCTCCTGAAGCTGATCCAGGCGGCGGACTACGACGTCAAGAAGGCCGAGACCGGCATCATCTACATCGACGAGATCGACAAGATCGCCCGCAAGAGCGAGAACCCGTCGATCACCCGCGACGTGTCCGGCGAGGGCGTGCAGCAGGCGCTGCTCAAGATCCTCGAAGGCACCACCGCCTCGGTGCCGCCCCAGGGCGGGCGCAAGCACCCGCACCAAGAGTTCATCCAGATCGACACCGGCAACATCTTGTTCATCTGCGGCGGCGCCTTCGCCGGCATGGAGAAGATCATCGAGAGCCGCGTCGGCAAGACGGGCATCGGATTCCGGGCCGACATCCACCGCGCCAACAAGAACGTCGGCGAGTTGCTCGTCCAGGTGCAGCCCGAAGACCTGCTCAAGTTCGGTCTCATCCCCGAGTTCGTCGGCCGCCTGCCCGTCATCGGCGCCGTGTCGAACCTCGACAAGGACGCGCTCGTGCGCATCCTCGTCGAGCCCAAGAACGCCGTGGTCAAGCAGTACCAGCGGATGTTCGAACTCGACGGTGTGCAACTCGACATGCAGCCCGACGCCCTCGAAGCGGTCGCCGAGCAGGCGCTGCTGCGTGGCACCGGCGCGCGCGGCCTGCGGGCCATCCTCGAAGAGGTCCTCCTCGACGTCATGTACGACGTGCCGAGCCGCACCGACGTCGGCAGCTGCGTCGTCGACCGCTCCGTCGTGCTCGACAAGGTGGCGCCAACGTTGACTCCCCGCGTCGACGAACCGCCGTCAGACAAACCCCGCCGCGCCGCTTCCTAACAGCGTGTCCCTCGAGGACGCTGACCCCGCTGGACTTGATTCGTTCGTCGAACGAATCAACCGCGACCTCGTGCCGCTGGGCCACGTCGTCACTGCGGACGCACTGATGATCTGCCGCCAGGCTTTCGGTGGGTCGATGACGACACCGAATTCGCCGGCATCGACATCGCGATCGACGGTCAGCCGATCGGTGGCGCTGCCACTCGGCTCGCTCCAGTCCATTTGACCGGTTCTTTGGTCGGAAATGGCCGCTAGGCGGCCCAAAACGACCAAAGAACGGCCCAACTACGATCCGGTACCTGATGACCTTGACCCGCTTGCTAGTCGCGCCTGCGGTGCTGGCTGGGGAACCGGATCCGATCGCTCTCGTTGCCGCGGCTGCTGCCGCGGAGCGGCGCTTCGACACCGAGGGCGACACCGAACTGATTGTCGGCACGCTCGAAGGTGACTTGGCGAGCCAGCACGCCGTCGAGAGCGAACTCGCTCGCGAGGGGCTGGACCGCACGGTGTTGGGTCGTGACTCGTTCGTCGAGCGCGTCCGCGAAACCCAAGCGCGCCACCGCGCTGAACTCGGCGACGCGCTGGCCGAAGCTGGGATCGCGGTCGACATCGAAGCCGGGCGCACAGGTACCGAGGCGTGCATGCGCGCGGCACGCATCGCGTTCGTGCGCTTGTACGACGCCGGAATGTTGGAGCGCGCCGAGCGCGTCGTGGACGTGTGCACGCGTTGTCGCACCGTCGTCGAACCCTCCGATGCTGCGTCGGTGCCAACCGACGTCGTGCGCTACACGCTACGGGTCGATGACAACGCCGGAGGCCCGGGCGTCGAGGTGGCGCTGATCGAACTCGAGCTGCTGCCGGGCATCGTCGCGGTGGCGGTGCCGACCGGGCACGCCGCGGCGGGCGCGACCGTACGCGTCCCGCTCGGACACGACGTGCCGGTGATCGCGTCCGACGACGTTGAAACGCCGTGGTTGGTCGTTCCGGCACACGCGTCGGGCGCGCTGGCCTTCGCCCGGCAGCACAATCTCTCGGCCGTCCCAGTGCTGGACGACAGCGGCGTCGTCACCACCGAAGGTCCCCTCGCCGGTGTCGCTCGCTTCGCCGCCCGCGCCGCCGCCGCCGACCTGTTGCTGGCCGAAGGGGCCGTGGTGGAACATTCCGACGGCTCGGCCGAGCAGCTGCGCTGCGGACGTTGCGGGACGTCGCTCGTGCCCCTCCTCGGTTGGCACTGGTTTCTGCGCACGGCGGACCTCGAGGTAGCGGCGGCTGACGCCATCCGAAACGGCGCCGTGACTATCGACGACGTCGACGCCCGCGACCGCTTCCTCGACCGCGCCGAGCGGGCCGACTCGTGGTGCCTGTCGCACCAGGTGTGGGCTGGCGACGCCGTTCCAGCGGCGCAGTGCGCCGATTGCGGCCAGGTCACGGTCACGGCGGAGCCGTCGTCTTCCTGCGGCACGTGCATGGGCGAGTTGATCCCGACCGACGACGTGCTCGACGCCCGCTTCGTCGCTGCGCTGTGGCCGCTTGCCCTCACCGGATGGCCCCAAGACGACCGAGGCATCGCACCGACCGTGGTGTTCGCGGGGCCCGAGGACGTCACCGGCTTCGCGCTCCCGGTTGCTGCACTCGGGCTGCGACTGGCGGGCTTCGTTCCGTTCGGAGAGCTCGTCAGCGTCCGCGCCGAATGAACTTCGAAGAGGCGGTCGCCTACCTCGACGACCACGTGAATCTCGAGAAGATGATCGCGGGGGAGCGGGCGACGGCCCCGACGCTCGACCGCATCCGCGAACTGCTTGGTCTGCTCGGCGACCCGCAGCAGCAGTACCCGATCATCCATGTCACCGGGACGAACGGCAAGACGTCGACCAGCCGTGCGATCAGCGCGCTGCTCGCGGCGCACGACCTGTCCGTCGGCACCTACACGAGCCCACACCTCGTCTCGATCACGGAGCGGTTGTTGTGGAACGGGGCGCCCATCGGCGAGAGCGCGTTCGCCGCGCTGGTCGCGCAGTTCGCCGTGCTCGAACCCCTGCTGAGCGATCGTCCGACGTGGTTCGAACTCGTCACCGCAGCGGGCTTTACGTGGTTCGCCGATCTCGCCGTCGACGCCGCGGTCGTCGAAGTCGGCCTCGGCGGCACCTGGGACGCCACCAACGCCGGTGATGGGGTTGTCGCCGTCATCACGTCGATCGGCCTCGACCACACTGGAGTTCCTCGGCGACACGCACGAGTCGGTCGCCGCCGAGAAGGCGGGGATCATCAAGGCCGATGCCGCGGTCGTCGTCGGCTACGTCGACGATGGACCGCGGCGCGTCATCGCCGACGCCGCCAAGGCCGTCGGCGCGGCCGAGGTCGTGCACGCCGGCGACGACTTCGCGGTTACCAGCGATCGCGTCGCGCTCGGCGGCCGGCTGGTGTCGATCCGCACGCCGCACACGACGCTACGACGAGATCTTTCTTCCGTTGCACGGCGCCCACCAGTCCGAAAACCTGGCATGCGCGCTCGTTGCCACTGAAGCGTTCTTCAACCGCGCGCTCGACGAAGATCTGGTGCAGGCAACGGTCGCCACTTTGACTTCACCCGGACGACTCGAAGTCATCGGTCGGCATCCACTGGTCATCGTCGACGGAACCAAGAACGAAGTCGGCGCCACCGCCGTCCGTCAGGCGCTCGACGAAGAGTGGACGACGGTTTCGCCGCGGGTCCTCGTCGTCGGGATGCTCCAGGGCAAGGGCAAGGACCCGGGCCGTCTGCTCGCAGCGCTCGGGGCGACCAGCGCCGAACTCGTCATCGGCGTGCCCGCCCCGTCACCCCGGACCGTGCCCGCCGCCGACATCGCCGCCGCCGCCCGCGAACTCGGCGTCAACGCCGATTCGGCGTCATCCGTGGAAGAAGGCATCGAGCTGGCCAAAGCCGTCGCCGGCCCCGACGGCCTCGTCCTCGTCGCCGGCTCCCTTTATGTAGCCGGAAGGGCCTCGCACTAGAACCGGTTGCAATCCCGCGCGGTCGCGTTCGAAGCACGGTTTGACGTGTGATGCAGCCTTCACCGAGCTCAGATCACACGCCAAACCGTGCTTGGAAGTTCAAACGGGCGGGCAATGCAACGCGACGATCCGGCCTACGTCCATTCGTTCGTACTCGTCGTCCTCGGTTTCGTGCCGATCTCGCGAAGGCCCTGACGGCCCTTCAAGTACGCCCAGAAGGTCGGTGGCCGCTACCCTCCGACCCCGCTATGGATCGCACATTCGTTATTTGCAAGCCCGACGCCGTCGAACGCGGCCTGACCGGCGAGATCATCCGCCGATTCGAGAACAAGGGTCTCAAGCTGGTTGCCGCCGAGTTGCGGACGATCGACGCCGAAACGGCGGGAAAGCACTACGCCGAGCACGCCGAGAAGCCGTTTTTCGGCGAATTGGTGAGTTTCATCGGCCGCAGCCCCGCGATGCTGCTCGTCGTCGAAGGGCCGGAAGACACCTGGAAGGTTGTGCGCACGATGATGGGCGTCACCAATCCACGGGAATCGGCGCCCGGCACGATCCGCGGCGACTACGGCATCGAGATCACCGAGAACCTCGTGCACGGATCCGACAGCTTGGAATCCGCCGAGCGCGAGATCGCATTGTTCTTTCCCAACTTAGGGAAGTAGCCTGGCCGCTCCTCTCAGGGAACCCCGTCCCTGTGAGAGGGGACTGCATCAGTGGCTGAAAGCATCTTTTCCAACCTCCTAGGTCGCGACATGGCCGTCGACCTGGGCACCGCCAACACGCTCGTCTACGTACGCGGGCGCGGCATCGTCCTGAACGAGCCATCCGTTGTCGCGGTCAACGTGCAGCGACGGGCGCCCGCTCGCGGTGGGGACCGAAGCCAAGCGAATGATCGGCCGCACGCCGAATCACATCCGCGCCATCCGGCCGCTGAAGGACGGCGTCATCGCCGACTTCGACATCTGCGAAAAGATGCTGCGCTACTTCATCCAGAAGGTGCACCAGCGGCGGTTCTCGCACCCGCGCATGGTCATCTGCGTTCCGTCAGGTATCACCGGCGTCGAACAACGCGCCGTGGCCGAGGCGGCGGAGTTCGCCGGCGCCCGCAAGCCCGTCTACATCATCGAAGAACCGATGGCGGCGGCGATCGGAGCCGGGCTGCCGGTGCACGAGCCGGCCGGCAACATGGTCGTCGACATTGGCGGCGGCACCACCGAGGTGGCGGTCATCTCGCTCGGCGGCATCGTGACTGCAGGCTCGATCCGCATCGGTGGCGACGAACTCGACGAGTCGATCATCAACTACATCAAGAAGGAATACAGCGTCGCCGCTCGGCGAGCGCACGTCCGAAGAGATCAAGTGCTACTACGGCTCGGCGTGGCCGCTCGAAGAAGAGCTGTACTTCGAGATCCGCGGCCGCGACCTCATCACCGGCCTGCCGAAGCCCGATCATGACCAGCACCGCCGAGATTCGGGAAGCCATGGAAGAACCTGTGGCGGCGATCGTCGACGCCGTCAAGGTCACGCTCGACAAGACACCACCCGAACTCGCCGCCGACATCATGCAGCGTGGCATCGTGATCACCGGTGGCGGCGCCCTCCTGCACGGCATGGCGGCCCGGCTCGAACACGAAACGGGCATGCCCATCGTTATCGCCCCGAACCCGCTGCACGCCGTGGCCATCGGCAGCGGCCAGTGCCTCGAGGAGTTCGAGGTCCTCAAGGGCGTCTTCATCAACAGCAACCCGCCTCACTAGTCGGGCCGTCTTCATTCGCGTCCCGTTTGGCCGTTAGCCTCGGCAGGTGGTCGCGCCCCGGCGAACCTCTCGCCCTCGTTTCACGCTCGGCCTGATCGTCCTCACTGCGATCACGCTGATCACCATTGACTACCGCGCCGGCGGCGGCGGGGTCACTGGGTCGATCCGCGACGCCGCGCGAACCGTCCTGCAGCCAGTCGGCGCGGCGGTCAACTTCGTGGTGACGCCGATCGGCAACGTCGTCGGGGGCGTGCTCGACTTCGGACGGGTGCGGCACGAGAACGCCAAGCTGCGCGAGGAGTTGGCCCGCACGCGCAGCGACGTGGTCGCCGCCCAAGACGCCAAACGCGAACTCCAGAGCGTGCTCGATGAGCTCAGCCTGACCAGCGTCGGCGATATCCCCTCCGTGCCAGCCCGGGTGACCGGCAGCACGCCGTCGGTTCTTCAGTTGACCATCGAGATCGACAAGGGATCGGGAGACGGAGTCGCCAGCGGCATGCCGGTCGTCTCCAGTGGCGCCCTGGTGGGCAAGATCGTCCGTGTCACCGCTAACCGCTCGACGGTGCAACTCTTGGCCGACCCTGCGCTCAGCGTCGGCGTCCGCTTCGCCCGTACCGGCGACCTCAGCGTGGCCACGGGCGACGGCGCCGACCTCGAGATGTCGCTCGTGGAGCCGACGACCGAGGTCAAGGTCGGCGACGCCGTGGTCACGAGCGGGCTGCAGCAAAGCGAGTATCCGCCCGGCCTGCCGGTCGGCAAGGTCCGTGCCGCGAGCAAGCAGGACGCTGGTCTGACGCAGTCGGTCCGCATTCGCCCGATCGTGAACCTGCGCAGACTTTCCTTCGTCCGTGTGCTGCAGTGGTCGCCGTCGTGAATGAAGGAATGAGTCGTCCGCTCCGCATCGCGTTGGTGCTGGTGGCGTTGCTCGAGCTCCAGCTGCAGATCGTCGACGGCATCGCCGTCGCCGGCCACCACCCGCTGATCCTGTTGCTGATCCCGGTGGCAGCGGCGCTCGAAGGCGACGGATCGCGCGCCGCGATCGTGGGATTCGCCACCGGGCTGGTGCTCGACCTGTTCCTGGAAACACCACTGGGTCTGTCCGGACTTGTGTTCGCCATCGTCGGTTACGGCGTGGCGTCAGTCGAGCGCGGCGTGATTCGCGCCGACCGATGGCTGCAGCCAGCGGTCGCCGGCGCTCGCCAGCGGGATCGGCGTGGTCGCTCTCGGAATGGCCGCGGCCATCTTCGGTCAACCCGAATACTTCCGCTGGTCTTTGATCGGGTCGGTCCTCGTGGTCGGCATCGTCAACACGATCATTGCGACACCGACGATCCGGCTCGTGCGTTGGGCGCTCGGCCCGGTCGCCGTCCACGGCGGTATGCATGCCTGAGCAGCAGGGCTCGGCGCAACTCCGGCTCACCATCGTCGGCATCGTGATCCTGTCGCTGTTCGCCACCCTGTTCAGCCGGGCGACGTATCTCCAGGCGATGGACTCGAACTCGTTCCACGCGCCAGGCGCGCGAGAACCGCGTGCGCGTCGTGTACGAACCGGCGCCGCGCGGACGCATCCTCGACCGCAACGACAACGTGCTGGTCGACAATCGCGTGTCGAACATCATCACGCTGAGCCGCAAGTCGGCGGCCGAGAATCCCGAGGTCATCGATCGCTTGGCGGCGTTGCTGCGGCTGGACCGAACACGCAGTCGAGGCGCGGGTGAAGGATCCGCGCTTCTCGCCGTTCACGCCCGTGCCCGTCATCGCCGAAGCTCCCGAAGAAGCCATCGTCTACATCCGCGAGCATCAGGACGACTTCGAGGGTGTCGACGCTTCGCGTGGAGCGGAGCGTGCCTATCCCCACGGCACTCTGGCCGCGCACCTGCTCGGCTACGTCGGCAAGGTGAACGCCGAGGAACTCAAGGCGCACCGACGTGACAACTATCAATCGGGCGACGAGATCGGCAAGAGCGGCGTCGAGTTGCTGTACGAGAAATGGTTGCGCGGCACGCCAGGTGTGACGCGCCTCGAAGTAGACAGCCGCGATCGCGTCGTGCGTACGTTGTTCCGCACCGGCCCCGTGCCCGGCCACGACCTTCGCCTCACGATCGACCTGGCGGTGCAGCAGGCCGCCGAGGCCGCCCTCGTGGGCGCGATGGCCGCGGCACAGAAGACGCATGATCGCAACACGGCGAAGAACTTCATCGCTCCCGCCGGTGCCGCCGTGGTGCTCGATCCGCGCGACGGCTCGGTTCGAGCGATGGCATCCATGCCGACGTTCAACCCCGCGGACTTCGTCGGCGGCATCTCGACGCCGCAGTACAGGGCGCTCACCGCGCCTGAAGCGCACGGGCCGCTGAATGACCGCGCCATCGGCGGCGAATACTCGCCGGGTTCGACCTTCAAGCTCGTGACCGCGGTCGCGGCGCTGAACACCCGCATGCTCGACCCGCGCAGCACGATCAACGACACCGGCCGCTACCAAGTTCGCCCCTGTCTCGGCGATCGGTGCGTTTTCCGCAACGCCAACGAAGAAGCGCACGGCCTGGTCAACCTGCCGAAGGCGATCACGGTGTCCTCCGACACGTTCTTCTACGGGCTCGGTGACCGCTTCTGGCAAGGCCGCAGCACCTATGGCGTGACCGCCATGCAGGACGTCGCCTCGCTCCTCGGACTGGGCGTAAAGCCGGGAATCGGCTTGCTGGGAGAGCGCCCGGGCAGGGTGCCAACGCCGGACTCCCGCAAAGCGCTCCACGACCAGAACCCGAAGGCGTTTCCCGAAGGCAATTGGCGTACCGGCGACAACATCAACTTGTCGATCGGTCAGGGCGAGTTGGTGGTGACGCCGCTGCAACTCGCGCAGATGTACGCCACCTTCTCCAAAGGCGGAGAGAACTACGTGCCGCGCGTCGCCAGTGAGGCGCTGGCGGTCGGACGAGGCGGCCGGCGCGTCGCCAAGGTCTTCCCGCCCGTCCCGCGCGAACGCGTCGAGGTGAGCCCAGACGTCCTCAATCCGATCGTCGCCGGGCTACGGGGCGTGGTCAGCGATCCGAAGGGGACGGCCTACAACGCGTTCGCTTCCTTCCCGCTGAGTTCGTGGCCGGTGGCGGCGAAGACCGGCACCGCCCAAGTGCGCGGCAAGCAGGACACCGCCCTGTTCGCCGCCTACATGCCCGCGGACAACCCGCAGTGGTGCGTCGCCGTGGTGCTCGAAGAGGCCGGCTTCGGCGGCGCCGTGGCCGCGCCGGTAGCCCGCCGCATCTTCGACGCCGCCATCGGCCGTGCCGACACCACCGCGGTCGACATCGTGCCGAGTCGGGAGGACTGATGCTGTCGACCCGGCCCCACGAACGCGGCGGCAGCCTCGCCGCGTGGCGTCACGCCGACCACCAGTTGATCGCGGCGTGCGTCGCCGTCGCCTCCATCGGACTGTTCGCCGTGTTCTCGTCGACGCGTCACGTGCTGGCCGGCAACGGCCTGCCCGAGAACTCGACGGTCAACAAGCAGGTGTCGTTCGTCTTGGTCGGTCTCGTGCTCATGGTCCTGCTGACCTTCGTCGACTACCGCAACCTGCGCCCGATGGCGCCCTACCTGTTCATCAGCGGGGTGGTGCCACTGGTGGCCGTGCTCGTGCTCGGCTCGGAGGTGAAAGGCGCGGTCGCTCGCTTCGACTTCGGGCCGATCCAGTTCCAGCCGGCCGAGTGGGCCAAGATCGTCATGGTCGTGTGCGTCGCCGCGTTCTGCGCGTCGTTCCGCGGCCAGCTAACGGGTGGGCACATCACCGGGCTGCTGCTGCTGTCGTCGATCCCGATCGGTCTGATCTACTTGCAGCCCGACCTCGGCAGCGCGCTGGTGTTCCTGGCGGTGCTGCTCGGCGTGCTCGCCGTCGGCGGCGCCAATCCCCGGCATCTTGCTCTGCTGGGCGCGCTCGGCGTCACCGCGGTTCTCGTCGTGCTGCAACTCGGGGTTCTCAAGCAGTATCAGCTCGACCGGTTCGGCGCGTTCCTCGACCAGCAGGACAGCTCCCAGCGCGCCGGCTACGCCGAGAGTCCGGCGAAGTACAACCTCGAGCAATCCAAGATCGCGATCGGTTCGGGCGGCATTACGGGCAAGGGACTGTTCAAGGGCACGCAGACCAACTTGGCGTACGTGCCTGAACAGGAGACCGACTTCGTTTTCACCGTGGTGGGCGAAGAAACGGGGCTCATCGGCTCGGCGGTTCTCATCGGCTTGTTCGGATTTATCAGCTGGCGCATTTGGCGCGCCGCCGCCACCGCGCGCGACCTCTTCGGCACGCTCGTCTGCGTCGGCGTGTTGTGCATGTTCGTGTTTCAGATCTTCGAGAACATCGGCATGACCATGGGCATCATGCCGATCACCGGCATCCCGCTGCCGTTCGTCAGTTACGGCGGAAGTTCCACATTGGCGGCGTTCGCGGGAATAGGTTTAGTGCTGAACGTGGGCATGCGGCGGTTCAACTAACACGGAGGTAACGATGCGGAAGATCGCAGTCGCAGTCTGTTTGCTAGCACTGCTCTTCGGAGCGTGCGGCAACGACGACGACCCGTCCATCGAGGCCACTGATGAGCCCACGGCGATAAACGTCACTACCAAGGACTACGCGTTCGCGCCGGCGCCGACGACCGTGAACGTCGACCGCCTCGCCACGCTGACCGTGACGAACGAAGGCACCGAAGGCCACGAGGCCGCGCTCATCAAGCTCGCCGATGGAAAGACGCTCGACGACGTGAGGGCGGCGCTGAGCCCGACGGCGCCGCCAGGTCCACCTCCCTTCACGCTGGCTGGTGGCACGACCGGCACCGATCCGGGCACGTCCACCTCGGTGACACAAGCGCTGCCAGCTGGCCAGTACGCCTTCATCTGCTTCATCCCCGCCCAAGACGGCACCCCGCACTTCGCCAAGGGCATGCTGGCACCGCTGACCGTCACAGGAAACTCCACTTCCTCGCTGCCGCTCCCCGACGGCGTCAACGCCACCGGCACGGAGTTCGCCTTCGAGCTCCCGAAGCTCGAAGCGGGTACGACCACCATCCGGTTCAAGAACGCCGGCCAGCAGGATCACGTGCTCGGCTTGGCCCGCGTTGCCGACGGCAAGACGGCCGAGGACGCGCTGGCGTGGTTCAAGGCGCCCACCGGCCCGCCGCCGCTCAAGTTCATGGGTGGCCCCGCAGCTGGCCCTGGTGGCTCGAACTCGTTCGAGGCCACGCTGACAAAGGGCACGTACGTCTTCTATTGCCCGATGCCGGATGTGACCCAACCTCGGCCACAACCGGAGCACGTCACCAAGGGCATGTTCGCCGGCGTCACAATCACGTGATTATGTGAAAGGCCGGTAAACTCCCTCCGGTCATGACGCAGAACGCGACCCTGTGGCCCAGGGTCGAGGCTCTGCTGGCCATGGTGCAGAAACCCGCTCGGTACATCGGGTGTGAAGACGGGGCAATCACACCGACGTACGGCCCGGACACGGTCTCGTGGCTGCTCGTGTACCCGGACACCTATGAGGTGGGACTGCCCAACCAAGGCCTGCAGATCCTCTACGAGTTGCTCAACGAGGCGCCGGACACGGCCGCCGAGCGCTCGTACGCGCCTTGGACCGACATGGAAGCGCAGATGCGGGCGCACGAAGTCCCGCTGTTCTCGCTCGAGACGCATCGCGCCGCGGGCGAGTTCGACCTGCTGGCTTTCAACCTCTCGGCCGAGCTCGTCTACACCAACCTGCTGAACTGCATCGACCTGGCCGGAGTCCCCGTGCGCGCCGCCGACCGCGACGACTCGCACCCGCTGGTCTGCGCCGGCGGGCACTGCACGTTCAACCCCGAGCCACTGGCCGACTTCGTCGACTTCTTCGTCATCGGTGACGGCGAAGAAGTCATCTCCGAGATCACGCAGGTCGTGCGGACGCACCGAGGCGACCGCACGGCGACGCTGCGGGCGCTCGGCCAGGTCGCCGGGGTCTACGTGCCGTCGTTGTACGACGTCGTCTACGACGGCCACCTGATCGCGTCGGTGGCGCCTCGTTTCGCCGACGTGCCGTCACGCGTCGACAAGCGCACCATCGCCGACCTCGGGGCGTGGCCCTATCCGCGCAACCAACTCGTGCCGCTCACCGAAGTGGTGCACGACCGGCTGAACGTCGAGATCTTCCGCGGCTGCACGCGCGGCTGCCGCTTCTGCCAAGCCGGCATGATCACCCGACCCGTACGCGAGCGGCCGGCGGCACAAGTGCGGCAGATGGTGTCGGACGGCCTGCAGCGAACGGGCTACGACGAGGTGACCCTCACGTCGCTGTCGTCGGCCGACTACTCGGGCATCAAAGAGGTCGTCGGCGGCATCATCGATGACCCCGCGTGTTCCGGTCAGGTCAGCGTGTCGCTGCCATCGCTGCGCGTCGATGCCTTCACCGTCGGCATCGCCGGCGAGATCCAGAAAGTTCGCCGCACCGGCCTCACGTTCGCGCCCGAGGCCGGCACGTGGCGCATGCGACAGGTCATCAACAAGCTCATCACCGAAGAAGACCTGTACGCCGCGGTCGACGCCGCGTTCTCGCAGGGCTGGCGGCGGGTGAAGCTGTACTTCCTGATCGGCCTGCCCACCGAAACCGACGAAGACGTCATGGGCATAGCCACGCTTGCTCGGCGCTGTGCCGAGATCGGTCGCCGCCACACCAAGGCGGCCACGGTCGTGGCATCGGTTGGCGGCTTCGTCCCGAAACCGCAAACGCCGTTCCAGTGGTTCGGCCAGGTCGGGGTCGAGGAATTGCAGCGCCGCATCTGGATGTTGAAAGACGAGTTCAAATCGATCAAGGGCGCGCAGTTGAAGTGGCACGATCCGAAGGCGAGCCTGGCCGAGGGGATGGCCTCGCGCGGCGACCGTCGCATGGGCGCGGTGATCGAAGAGGTGTGGCGCAACGGCGGGGTGTTCCAGGAATGGTCGGAGTGCTTCGATCTGCCGCGCTGGATCGCTGCGATGGAGAAGCACGGTCTGTCAGCCGACGACCACGTTTTCCGGCACCGCCAGCGAGAGGAGATCCTCCCGTGGGCCCACATCGGTGCCGGGCTGCACGAAGACTTCCTGTGGGACGACTGGCAGGACGCGCTGGCCGAAGCCGGCCTGCCCGACTGCCGGTGGACGCCGTGTTACGACTGCGGCGCCTGCACCGAATTCGGCATCGAACACGTCGTTGCCTCGAATGTCCCCCCGGCCGGCGGGTCGCAGGGGACAGGGCAGGACCTCAGTACCGGTGGCGAAGTGCCGGTGCAGTTGCTCGCCACCAGGGGAGCAGCATCGTGAAGCTGCGCGTCCGGTTTCAGAAGCTGGGCAAGGTGCGCTGGATCAGCCACCGCGACATCGCGCGCTGTGTCGAGCGCGCCGTACGACGGGCGAAGCTGCCCGTCGCCTACTCCGAGGGCTTCTCGCCACGGCCCCGGATCAGTTTTGGTTTGGCGCTGCCCACCGGCGCCGAGTCTTTGGCGGAGTACCTCGACATCGACTTCGCCAGCAACGAAATCGATGTCGACATCGGTCGGTTCGGCACTCTCGGCGGGGTTGCCGGTTGGGATCGACATCACGGCGACGGCGCCGCTCGCGGTCGGGGCAGCTTCACTGCAGGAGGCCGTCGTCGCGTCTCGCTGGGAGATCGGCGTCTTCGGCGCCGCCATGCCTGATGGCTGGTTCGACGAGGCCGCGGCCCGATTGGTCGCGGCGTCCGAACTCGTCGTCACCCGTGAACGCAAGGGGACTGTCGTTAGCGACGACATCCGTCCCAATATCGCCGCGCTGAGCGCCGAGGCCCGTCCCGACGGGACCCCGATTCTCGCGGCCGAACTACTGACCCAACCGCGCGGCGTCCGCCCCGCCGAACTGGGTCTGGCACTCGAACTTCCTGTGACGCGCCTCGACGTGCGTCGCACCCATCAATGGATTGCGCCGGATGGCGCGCGAACCGAGCCACTGCTGCTCGATGAAACGAGTTCCCAATGTCTTCCCCCGACTACACCCCAACCCCTCGGCGCCGCCGTCGGCGCCCGAATCGAGTAGCGCCCGTCGTCGACAATCGTCCCGACGACCTCCCTGATCCACCCAACGAAGGCCGGCCCAAGATCGGCGACACGCGACCAGCTCCCGTTGTCGCGATGTCCGACCCCTCGCCGCGGCCATCCACTCCCCGTGAAGACGGCCCGAAGAGCACCACGTCGGGCGCGGCACGGCGTCGTCGTCGTCGTGCTGGTGCCACGAACCGCGAAACTGAACCGACTTCAGCCGCAGCCGAGCCACGAGCCGAAGAATCACGCGAGCCACGGCCCGCCAAGCAACGGTCACGCGGTGGCCGCGACCGGCGCAGCCGCGAGCGGCGCGATGAGGAGGCGATCAACGTCGATGACATGCGCGTCGGCAAGACCCGCGGCGGAAGGGCGGTGGGTCGCTACCTCATGTGCGTCCACGTGCGCGAAAACGTGACTCAGATCGCCGTGCTCGAAGGCCGGGCTCTGATCGAGCACTACGTCTCCCGGCCCGAGGACGACGCCAACCAGATCGACGGCAACGTCTACACCGGTCGGGTCCAGAACGTGCTGCCGGGCATGGAGGCCGCCTTCGTCGACATCGGCACTCCAAAGAACGCCGTGCTCTACCGCGGCGACGTCCGCTACGACCGGGGCGACCTCGACACCGGCGACCGCGAGTCGGTGCGGATCGAGAACTTGCTGCGTCCCGGCCAGGTCGTGACCTGCCAGGTCACCAAGAACCCGATCGGAACCAAAGGCGCCCGGCTCACCCAGGAGGTGTCGCTCCCGGGTCGTTTCGTGGTGCTGGTGCCCAATAGCGACACCTACGGCATCTCCAAGCGACTGCCCGACGACGAGCGCAAGCGGCTCCGGCGAATCCTCGACGACATCAAGCCCGAAAGCCACGGACTGATCGTGCGGACGGCGGCTGCGGGGGTAAGCGCCGAAGAGTTGATCGCCGACGTCCGTCTGCTCAGCGAGCAGTGGGACGCCATCGAGGCCGAGGCGCGCCGGGCCAAGGCGCCGGCGCTGCTGTACCGGGAGCCATTCGCGGCGCTGCGGATCATCCGCGAGGAGTTCAACGCCTCGTACCGCGGCATCGTGATCGACGACCGCGAGTTGTGGCAGCAGGTGCGCGACTACGTGGCCGACATCAGCCCCGGCCTGGCGGACCGTGTCGAGCTGTACGACCCGGACGAGGCCGACAACGGCGGTTTGCCCATCTTCGAGCGCTACCACGTACACGAGCAGATCCATAAGGCGCTGGACCGCAAGGTGTGGCTCCCGTCGGGCGGTTCGCTCATCATCGAGCGCACCGAAGCGCTGACCGTCATCGACGTCAACACCGGCCGCAATGTCGGGTCCAGTTCGCTGGAGGAGACCGTCTACCGCAACAACTTGGAGGCGGCCGAGGAGATCGCCCGGCAGCTCCGGCTGCGCGACATCGGCGGCATCATCGTCATCGACTTCATCGACATGGAGATCAAGCAGAACCGCGACGACGTGATGAAGACGTTCCGCGCCGCCCTCTCCCGGGACAAGACCCGCACCCAGGCCTTCGAGATTTCGGACCTCGGCCTCGTGGAAATGACCCGTAAGCGGATCGGGGAAGGCCTCGTCGAGTCCATGTCCGAACCCTGCCCCACCTGCGACGGCCGCGGCCTCCTAATTGCAGAAGACTTGTTCTGATGCCGCAGGCGAGCGGGCATTTCGAGATTCACGGGCTCGATGACGATCGACACAGCTAACAACCATCGCCTACGTCCTCACGTACGAGTTACCCGACTGCTGACATCTAACCGCCCTGGAATACCTCGGATCCGGCGTTTTTCGGGGCGGTTTGGCGGCACCAGTCCCGCGGTTCGCCGGATCGGGCGGAGTCCTCTACAATCTCCGGTCCTATGTATGCAGTCATCCGCACCGGCGGGAAGCAGTACAAGGTCACTGAAGGCCAGCGTCTCGACGTCGAGAAGCTCACGGGCGACGACGTCGCGTTCACACCGCTGATGCTGGTCGACGGCGACACGGTCCTCGCTGGCCCGGCCGCCGCTGGCGGCTCGGTCGCGGCTCGTGTTGTCGGCGAAGGGCGCGGCAAGAAGATCCGCGGCTTCACCTACAAGAACAAGTCGAATCAGCGGCGGCGTTGGGGCCACCGCCAGAGCTTCTCCACCATCGAGATCACCGGAATCACCAAGGGTTAACTGACATGTCAAAGACCAAGGGCGGCGGCTCAACTCGAAACGGCCGCGATTCCAACGCACAGCGACTCGGCGTGAAGGTGTTCGACGGCGGTGTCGTGCGCGCCGGTGCGATCATCGTCCGCCAGCGCGGCACGAAGATCCATCCGGGCGAGAATGTCGGCAAGGGCGGCGACGACACGCTGTTCGCGCTCACCGACGGTGCGGTCAAGTTCGGCGAACGCCGCGGCCGCAAAATCGTCAGCATCCTCTAACCCTCCCGCGGGACCATGTCCCGCGGACCCATCATGAGTAGTTCCTTCGTAGACACCGCGCAGTTGCACGCCAAGGCGGGCAACGGTGGCGCCGGCTCGGTGTCGTTCCGCCGTGAAGCCCACGTCCCCCGCGGCGGACCCGACGGCGGCGACGGCGGTAACGGGGGCGACGTCTGGATCGTCGCCGATCGCAACACCGCCTCGTTGCTGTCGTTCCGCGATCATCCGCATCGAGCCGGCGAGAACGGCACGCACGGTCAGGGCAAGCAGAAGCACGGCAAGCGCGGCAAGGAAGTCTTGGCTCGCGTGCCCGAGGGCACCGTCGTGAAGGACATCGACGGCACCGTGCTCGCCGACCTGACACGACGACGGCATGCGGTACCTCGCGGCCCGCGCCGGGCAAGGCGGCCGCGGCAACGCCCGCTTCCTCGCCAACAACCGTCGCGCTCCCGCCTTCGCCGAACAGGGCGAGAAGGGTGAGGAGCGCTGGCTCGATCTCGAACTGAAGCTGATGGCCGACGTGGCGCTCGTCGGGTTTCCCAACGCCGGCAAGTCGACGTTCATCAGCGCGGTGAGCGCCGCCAAGCCGAAGATCGCCGACTACCCCTTCACCACGCTCGAACCGCATCTGGGTGTCGTGCGGCTTGACGAGCGGGAGATGATCATCGCCGACATCCCCGGCCTCATCGAGGGCGCCAGCGAAGGCAAGGGTCTTGGCATCTCGTTCCTGCGCCACATCGAGCGCGCCCGTGTGCTGCTGGTGTTGATCGACCTGGCGTCGGCCGAGCGCCGCGACGCCGCCTACCAGGAGCAAGCGCTGCTGCACGAGCTGGGCAACTACCGCCCCGAACTTTTGGACCGGCCGCGCATTGTGGTCGGCACCAAGGCGGACTCGGCCGACCTCGAATGGGACGGCGAGCGCGTGTCGGCGGCGACCGGCGAAGGCATACGCCCGCTGCTCGGGCGCCTCATGGACCTCGTGCACGAAGCACGGAACGAAGTACCCGTCGCCGACACGTACATCATCCATCGTCCCGAGCCCGAAGGTGTCAAGGTCGAACGCCAGGGCAACGAGTGGGTCGTCATGGGCCGCCCCGCCGAACGCGCCGTGGCGCTGTCGGATCTCACCGACCTTGGCGCGTTGGCCTACGCCCAGCAGCGCCTGAAGCGGCTCGGCGTCGACAAGGCGCTCGCACGGGCTGGCGTGCGGCCCGGGGATGTCGTCCGCATCGGCGGCTTCGTGTTCGAATACGAGGCGGACTAGTCGCCGTGGCAACCGTCGTCGTCAAGATCGGAACGAGCAGCGTCACCGACGCGCGCGGCGTCATCGCCGAAGACGCGATCAAGAAGCTGGTCAGCGAGGTGGCTGCCCTCCGCGCGGAGAACCACCGCATCGTGGTCGTGACCAGCGGCGCGATCAGCGCCGGCCTGCCCCGCATCGGTCTGCACGAGCCCCGTCCGACGGACCTACCCACCCTGCAAGCGGTGGCGGCCATCGGCCAAGGTCGGCTGATTCGCGTCTATGACGACGCCTTCGAAGCGCACGGACTCGTGTGCGGCCAGGTCCTGCTCGCCCCGCTCGACTTCGTCCACCGCCAGCAGTACCTGCACGCCCGCCAGACCCTCACCCGCCTGCTGGAACTCGGCGTGGTGCCGATCGTCAACGAGAACGATGCGGTGGCCAATGACGAGATCCGCTTCGGCGACAACGACCGGCTGGCTGCGCTCGTGGCCCACCTCGTAGACGCTGACCTGCTCGTGCTGCTCACCGACACCGACGGCCTGTTCACAGCCGACCCGCGACTCGACGCCGCGGCGACCCTGATCGAAGACATCGTGGCGGTCGACGCCGCCCTCGAAGCGGCCGCCGGTGGTGCGGGCACCGACCGGGGGAGTGGCGGCATGGCGAGCAAGCTGGCGGCGGCGCGCATCGCGTCGCGCAGCGGCGTGCCGACGGTGATCGCCGCCGCGTCACGCGACGGTGTGCTGGCGGCGGCGATGGCCGGCGAACCCGGCATCGGCACCGTCGTGCGGGCGGCCGAACGCCGGTTGTCGGCGCGCAAGCTGTGGATCGCGTTCGCCCTGGCGTCGTCGGGAACGATCACCGTGGACGACGGGGCGCGCCGCGCGCTGGTGGAGCGCGGTACGTCGCTGTTGCCCGCGGGCGTCACCGACGTGGCCGGCGCGTTCATCGACGGCGACGGCGTGGAGATTGCGGGGCCCGACGGCGTCGTGTTCGCCAAGGGGATCGCCGCCCACCCCGTGTCGTGGGTGCGCGAGGCGCGCGGCAAGCGCAGCGACGCGCTACCGCAGGGACAAGATCATGAGGTCGTCCATCGCGACGATCTCGTGGTGCTCGACGGCTAGTTAGCCCTCGGACTCGGCGGCGGTCTCGGTCGGAGCGACCGCCTCGCTGGTGGCTTCTTCGGCCTTCGGTGCGTCGATGCCCAGCTGTTCCTTGATCTTGGCAAGACGGGCAACCGCTTCGGTGTCCATCGACGCCCGCTCGACTTCGAGCATGCGCGTTTCGACCGTCGAGCTCTGCAGCTCGGCGTTGCCGATCGCCTTGGCGTAGCGCGCTTCGATCTTGTCGCGCACCTCGGCGAGCGTGGGGACGTCCTGACCGACGCTCGCGGTGAGCATGGCCATCGCCTTGTTCATCTGCTCTTGCATCTTCGCCTGGTCGAGCTGGCTGAGCAGCTTCTGCTTCTCGTTGATCTTTGATTGGAGCGCCGACGAGTTCTGCTGGACGGCGGCCTTGGCCTTGTCCGACGCCTCGGCGGTCTGAAGCGACAGCGTCTTGAGGGATTCCACTTCCTTCTCCACCGAGACCAGCCGGCCGGCGAATGCCTCGGCGGCGCGGGTGTACTCCGCCGCCTTGGCGGTGTCGCCCTTCTTGCTGGCCTCGTCGGCCATGAGCGCCGCCTGGCGCACCGAGGCGTTGGACTTCTCGAGGTCCTCCATGGCCCGCGACAGGCGCATTTCGGTCTGCTTCTGGTTGGCGATGACGCTGGCGGCCTGCTCGGTCAGTCGACGGTGCTGATCCTGCGCCTCGGCGAGCGCTTGCTCGAGCTGGACCTTCGGGTCGGCCAACTCGTTGAACTTTCCGGTGGCAGCTGCGGTGAAGTAGCGGCGGATGCGCTGCAGAAGCTTGAACATGGCCCGGATCGTATGCGAATTAGGAGGGGCTTACTTCGGCGAGCGCCTGGCGGAGCGCTTCCAAGTCGCTCACGACCGTGTTGACGTCGTCGGCGACGGCGTCGAGCCCGCCGTACTGACCGATCGCCAGTTCCGCGGCCCGGGCAACGGCCTCGTCGAGACTTTTCACGAGCGCCGCCAGCTTGTCGCGCGTCTCGGCTTCGCGGGCGCGCATGCGGGTCACGGAGTCCGAGCCCGAGTCGGCGACCTCGAGCACCATCTTGTGCAGGCGGTAGCCGCTCTGGGCGATGCGCCAGCAGGCAGAAACGCCTTGCTCAATGCGCTCGTCGACGTCGGTCAAGCGGTCGCGCAACGGCCCGTCCTCAACCGACTCGACGATGCGGGAGAACCGTGTCTCGGCAGACTTGGCGCTGGCCACGAAACTGCGCCACGGGTCGGTGAGCGTGAACGGGTCGATCGCCCGAGCGGCTTTCCGACGCCGCCGCCGGGCGCGCCATCGGTCGAACATCTACAGCCGGTCCAGCTTCGGCTCGCGCCACATGAGCCATATCGGCGGCCCGCCCTTCGGCAGCTGTAGCTCGCGGGTCACCTCGAACCCGTGCCGGTTGTAGAACGGCACGTTCTTCTCTTTGCTCGACTCGAGGTAGGCGCCGATGCCCTCCTGGTCGCAGCGAGCGAGCACCGGACCGAGCACCGCCGAGCCGACGCCAGTGCCCTGGTGCAACGGGTCAGTCCCGAGCCCGGCGAGGTAGTAGTGCGGCCCGGGTGGATGCGCCCGCTCGATGGTGGTGAGTACCGATGTCGCCAGTCCAGCTCGACGTCCCAGGAGGCGAAGGAGCGTCGGCGCGCTCCGCAGGACTTCCATCGGCGTGCGCCGCCACTTGTCCGGCGGGGCCCACAGCGCACCGCCGTGGCACCCGTCGGTCGTCGTCCACACGTCGTCGTGGCGCAGATGAACGTTTCGCAAGTCACTGGCGAAGAACCGCCGGAGGCGGTCGAGACGGTTGCGTTCGGGGAACAGGAACGTGGTGAGCGGATCGTCTTCGAAGGCCCGCGCAAGCGCCTGCGACAACGGTTCGATGTCGGCGATGGTGGCTTTGCGGACCTCGGGCACGCCCGGGAGTCTTATCCTGAATGAATGGCTCCGCTTGACGTCGCCGCGCAGGGCGCGCTCGTAAAGGCGGCGGCCCGCGCCGTCGCCCTCGCCAGTACGGACACGAAGAACGCTGCGCTGCTCGCCGCCGCCGACGTGGTCCTGACCCGCAACGACGAAATCCTGGCGGCGAACGCGGCGGACATCGCCACCGCCGAAGCCGAAGGCACGTCGGCCACCGTGATCGACCGGTTGCGGTTGAGCCCGGCGCGCATCGAGTCGATGGCTGACGGCCTGCGGCAGGTTGCCGCCCTGCCCGATCCGGTGGGGGAAGTGCTCGACGGGTGGGTGCGCCCGAACGGGCTGCGCATCGAGCGAGTGCGGGTGCCGCTCGGCGTCGTCGCCATCATCTACGAGAACCGGCCCAACGTCACCTCCGACGCCGCCGCGCTGTGTCTCAAGTCGGGTAACGCGGCGTTCTTGCGCGGCTCGTCGGGCGCGGTGCAGTCCAACCGGGCGATCGCGGCTGCCCTGCGCGACGGCGTTACGAAAGCAGGTCTGCCAGCCGACGCCGTCACGCTCGTCGACGACACGTCACGCGAGGCTGCGGTGGCGTTCATGCGGCTGCGCGACGTCATCGACTGTTTGATTCCCCGCGGCGGGCCGTCGCTGATTGCCTCGATCCTCGAGAACGCCACCGTGCCGTTCGTGATCGACGGCGACGGCAACTGCCACGTGTACGTCGACGCGTCGGCCGACCTCGACATGGCCGAGGCGATCGTGGTCAATGCCAAGACGCAGCGGCCGTCGGTATGCAACGCCGCCGAGTCGTTGGTGGTGCACGCGTCGGTCGCCGACGTGTTCCTGCCGCGGGCTGCCGCCGCGCTCGACGGGGTCGAACTCGTGGGCGATTCCCGCTCGCGGGCGATCGTCCCGTCGATCGGTGAGGCGAGCGACGAAGACTTCTCCACCGAGTTCCTCGACCTAAAGATGAGCGTGGCGGTGGTCGACGATCTCGATGCCGCCATCGCCCACGTCAACCGCCACAGCAGCGGACACACCGAGGCGATCATCACCCGCGACCTCGCGGCCAGCGAACGCTTCGCACACGAGGTCGACGCCGCCGCCGTCATGGTCAACGCCTCGACCCGCTTCACCGACGGCGAGCAGTTCGGTTTCGGCGCCGAGATCGGCATCTCCACCCAAAAGCTGCACGCCCGCGGCCCGATGGGTTTGCGAGAGTTGACGACGACCAAATACGTCGTCCACGGCACCGGTCAGATCCGGGCGTAGCTGGTGGCGAGCTCCGCCTTCCGGCGGTCGAGCCACCCTTGCATCCATCGCAACGTCTGCGCTTTAGTGCCCTCGGCTCAGCGTTATCAACGCCTACTCGTATTCGACGAGCAGGCCCGCGCGACGCGCTACAACGACGAGGCCGACTGCCGCGGCCGCCGTCCCAGATTCGCCCGAGCTGATCGGCTCCTTTTGTGCCAGTCAAAAACTTCGGGTCGGTCTTCTTTGCAGCGAGATGGGGAATCTGAACCCGTTCGACTGCAAAGAAGCCGCCCGATACTCGGAGGTGCCGCATACCGAGCGCTGTAGGTGCTTGGGAACGGCCAGCGCGATTGTCGCTATGACGCTGCGAACGGGACGGATGCCGACTCATTTGGGGCAGACGGCAAAGCCACGGTGTGGCGCATGTCACTCCGGAATTGGGAACTTGGGGCGGCTAGGCGGCGTTGAAGCATGCATGGAGATTCGCCCCATCGAGCCGACCGATGCCCCGGCGCTGATTAAGGCGCACGATCACCTGAGTGCGGAGACCCGCCGCAAGCGGTTCTTCCGGCCGCACCCCGTCCTCACCGAGAAGGAGGCGGAGTTCTTCAGCAACGTCGACCACGTCGACCGCGAGGCACTCGTGGCCGTCGAGGGCAAGTACATACTCGCCGTGGCTCGGTATGACCGCGTGAGCGACGACTCCGCCGAGGTCGCCGTTGTGGTGGGCGACCCGTGGCAGGGTCACGGCATCGGAACGAAGCTGATGGGTCGGCTCGCCCAGCGAGCAGCCGCGAACGGCATCACGCATTTCGTGGCCGACACGATGGGCGACAACGAGTCGGCCAAGAGTCTCGTGCGGCACACAGCACCGAAGCGCAAGGCGTCCTTCGACGGCGGGCTCCTGCATTACGACATCGACATCACCGGCGCCGCCTAAGGCTCGGCGCGGTTGCGTTAGGTCGAGAAGCCAGTACCTCCGGACGCGAAGATATCGCCGTGCGCGTGCGACCGCTGGTGAAAGACGACGTGGCGGCAGTGACGGAAATTCTCACGGCGTGGTTCACCGAACTCACGCCGGGCGAGGTGGAGCGAGAGGTCGACGCGCGGATCGGGTGGATCGAATCGTCGCTGCGCTGCCTCGTGGTTGAGGACGCGGGCAACGTCGTGGGCGTCGCCTGTCTCGTGCCTGCGGATGAGGAAGGAGCCGTCGAGGCGGCGTGCGTCTACGTGCGGAAGGAAAGGGTTGGCCGTGGCGCCGGACGGGAGCTGATCGACCGCCTCGAGGCCGAGGCGGCTGCGCTCGGCTTCGCCACGATGCGCATCGTGAGCGGCGCGCGCTACCGCGAGGTCGGCTACCCGTTCTGGACCCGTCGCTACGGCGAGCCGGTGATCGACGTCGACTACTGGGGCCCGGGCTTCGAGCGTGCCGTGTGGCGGCACCGGTTGACGGCGACCGAAAACTAGACCGACCGGTCAAGTTGTCAATTACGATCCTGCGGGTGGAGACCAAGAGCAATGCACATCGGTTCGAATCCGTCGCTGAAGTCCGCACGAAGCTGCACGACGCCGCGTACCTGGCCGACGACGGCATCGCCGGTGTAGTCCATCTCGCCGATCGCCTCGGCAAGCCCGTGCTGGTCGAGGGTCCCGCCGGTACCGGTAAGACGCAGCTGGCCAAGTCTGTGGCCGAGATCACCGGTGCCCGCCTGATCCGCCTCCAGTGCTACGAGGGTCTCGACGAGGCCAAGGCGCTCTACGAGTGGAACTACAAGAAGCAACTGCTGCGTATCCAGGCCCAGCGCAACGCCGAAGAGACCGGCACGTGGAAGGACATCGAAGAGGACATCTTCGGCGAGGACTTCCTGCTCACCCGTCCGCTGCTCGAAGCGATTCGGGCCGATGATCCCGTCGTGCTGCTGATCGACGAAGTCGACCGCGTCGAGGTCGAGACCGAGGCGCTGCTGCTCGAGATCCTCTCCGAGTATCAGGTGTCGATCCCCGAACTGGGCACCGTGGTCGCCAAGCAGATCCCGCTGGTGTTCCTCACGTCGAACAACACGCGTGAGCTGAGCGAGGCGCTCAAGCGGCGCTGCCTGTTCCTGCACATCGACTACCCGTCGCTCGAGCGCGAGAAGGAAATCGTCGTCACCCGCGTCGAGGGCATCACCGATCACCTCGCCGATCAGATCGTGCGCATCGTGCGCTCGATCCGTTCGATCGATCTCAAGAAGGCGCCGTCGGTTTCCGAGACGCTCGACTGGGCGCGCACGCTGGTGCTGCTCGGTATCCAGTCGATCGACGCCGAGCAGGCCAAGGAAACGCTGCACATCCTGCTCAAGTACCAAACCGACATCGCCAAGGCCACCAAGGAACTCTCGGACGCGTAGTCCTAGAACATGCTCGATCTCCTCAACGGCTTCGTCGCCGAACTCCGTAACGCCGGGCTGCCGGTCAGCCTGACGGAGTCGATCGACGCCATGGAGGCGGTCAAGCACGTCCCGCTCGAAGACCGCGAGGCGTTCAAGTACGCGCTCGGGCGCGACGATGGTGAAGTCGGCCTCGCACTGGCGCGCCTTCGAGACCGTGTTCGAGGTGTACTTCTCGACGCGTCTCACGCCGCCCGAGGGTGGCGACGGCAACGGCGCGCTCGACGACGCCGCGCTCGAGATGCTGCGCGAGATGTCGGCTGATCAATCCGGTGGTGGACTCGAAGGCCTGACGCCCGAGCAGCTCGCCGAGATGCTCTACAAGGCGTTGATGAACGCCGACGACGCCATGATCAAGGCGCTCGCCAAGCAGGCCGTCGCCCGCTACGCCGGCATGGAGCCTGGTCGCCCCGTCGGCGGCACGTACTACCTGTACCGCACGCTGCGGAACCTCGACCTCGAGGGAATGCTCGATCGCATGATGGAGCAGGCGCAGAACGACGCCGATGAGGGCCAGCTCACGTCGCTCGAAGAACGCTTGGCGCACGACGAGTACCAGTCGCGTATCGAGAAGCTGCGTCAGGAGATCGAAGCCGAGATCCGCCGCCGCCTCGTGGCCGATCGCGGTCCCGAAGCGATGGCCCGCACGCTGCGCAAGCCGCTGCCCGAAGACATCGACTTCATGCACGCGTCGAAGGAAGAGCTCAACAACCTGCGCAAGGCGATCGCGCCGCTGACCCGCAAGCTCGCCGTGCGGTTGGCACGCAAGCGGCGTCACGGCCGCAAGGGCCCGCTCGACTTCCGCAACACGGTGCGCCACTCACTCAGCTACGGCGGCGTGCCGGCGGAGCCGAAGTTCAAGTACCCGCGCCCGTCCAAGCCCGAGTTGGTGATCGTCGCCGACATCTCCGGCTCGGTCGCCGCCTTCGCCCGCTTCACGCTGCACCTCACGTACGCGCTCAACACGCAGTTCTCCAAGGTGCGTTCGTTCGTGTTCATCGACGGCATCGACGAGGTCACCGAGTTCTTCACCGGTGTGGAGGACATCTCCGAAGCCATCCAGCGGGTCAACACCGAGGCCGACGTGATCTGGGTCGACGGCCACTCCGACTACGGCCACGCGTTCGAAACGTTCTGGGAACGCTGGGGCAAGGAAATGAACCCCAAGACGACGATGATCTTGCTGGGCGACGCCCGGAACAACTACCACGCGGCCCAGAGCTGGGTCGTGCACGAGATGAACAAGCGGGCCCGCCACGTCTACTGGCTCAACCCCGAACCCCGCAGCTACTGGGACACCGGCGACTCCATCGTCACCGAGTACGGCACCCACTGCGACGGCGTCTACGAGTGCCGCAACCTGCGGCAACTCGAAGCGTTCGTCGGCCTCCTCGACTGATTCGAGGATCGCCTTGATGCGCTCGAGGCTCTGACGCATGTTCTCGGCGTTGTGCTCGGCGCGCCCGCCCATGACGAGTCGTTCGACGATCCTGGCCAACAGCGGTGGCTTGGCGACGCGCTCGTACCATTCGGTGAGCACGGTCGGCCCTTCCATCGGGCCTTCGACCCGGTAGCCCCATTTCGTGCGCGGCTTGTCGTCGCGTTCGGTGTGGAAGGCGAAGGCCTCGCCGACATGCACGACGTCGACGACGCAGTCCATGGTCCACTCCCGGCTTCCGTCCTTGTTGTGGCCACGGAAGCGCTTGCCGGGCTCGAGCCACTCGACCGACACGCATTCCGGTGACCATTCGGGAGTGCGCGTCACCGTGCTGACCAGCCCGTAGACGTGGTGCGGACGGGCGTTGATCGTGATGCTCGCTTCCCCAGCAGTCATGCCGTCACCGTATCGCCCACTCTTATGGTGCCGGCGTGGGTGATCGACGCGTACACACCGAGGTTGTTGTTGGTCGTGTCGCGAATCGTTGTGCCCACGCTCAGGTCGCGTTCGAGGCCCGGCTGGGCCCGCGACGGCATCGAGCAGCGCGGCGTGGCCATGATGACGTCGCACTCGACGGAGCCGAGGCTCAGCTTCTTCCACGACTCGCCGGTATCGGGAGACTCGATGAGCGCAGTGGGCCGGAACCGGCGGACGTCCCACTCGCCGAGGCTCGCCGTCGTCACAAAATGGGCGTCGGCGAGGTCGAGCCAGGTTCCTTCCGGGCCGGGCCAGTCGAAGACAGGCGTCGACTCGTCCGACATGCCGGAGTACATCTCCATTGGGAAGACTCCGTCCGTGGGCGGTGGCGCAAGGCGGACGTCTCTGTCGAGCCAAGCCGATAGGGCCGCGTGCACGCCGGCGTCGCTGGCGGCGTATTCCTTGCCGTCGGGCAGCGTGATGACAACGCCGTCGGCTTCCAAGCGCGCCGAGGCCATGAGCAGGTCGGCGTAGCGCTTCGCCGACAGCACCTTGCGCGCCGCCGGATCGACGACGGCCAGGACTCGGTCACCGACAGCCCCGCCCGGCCCGATCTCCAACTCTTCGACGCGCTCGCCCTGGAACGACTTCACGGGGTAGCGCCACAGTTCGGCGACGGAAGTCATGGAGTCTCGATTTCTGCGAAGAGGCCGAAGTGATCCGACGCGAACGCGCCGGTGAGCGCGCGGTCGCACACGACGCACGCGAACGCGACGCGGCCGGCGCCCTTGGTGTCGCTCCTTGCGCCAGCCGCTGAAGATGTAGTCGATGCGCCGGTCGGGCTCGCGCTCGGCCGCCGCGTTGACGTTGCGATTGTCCCACGTGAACCCCTCACCGCGGCCGCCGGCGACTCGCCACGCGTCTTGGTAGTACGTGCTCTTGCCGTCGATCGTCGTCGAGCCGGTGAGGAAGCGGATCTCGGTGCTGTCGGGCTCGGCGTTGAAGTCGCCGGCGAGAATCGGTGGCAGCGCGCCGTCGGGATCGGCCCACTCGCGTGACGACGTCGTCGAGTTCGACGACCTCCTTCTCGCGGACGTTGCCTTCGTCGTAGCGCCATACCAGGTGCGTGTTGAACACGTCGTAGCCGTGGGTGCGGGCGTGCAGCACCAGGCGCTGCACTTCGTCGATGCGACCGGGCGGGTTCGATGTGAGGTCGCGGTCGTTCTGCGCGTCGATCGGCCATCGCGACATCACGGCGTTGCCGAATGTGGCGGCGCCGTCCATCACCTCGCGACCGGCGAAGGCGATATGCCAGTCACCCGCCGTGTGCTCGGCGATCCACTCGGCCTGGTTCTTGCCGTCGGGGGACTCGATGACCTCCTGCAGGCACACGACGTGGGGTTCGAGGTGATCGATCCAGGCGACGATGTCCTTGCGGCGGGCGCGCCAGTCGCCCATGACGTTCCAGATATTTAGCGTGAGGACGCGCAGCATCAACTGAGGGAGGCGACGAACTCATTGATGTATTCGGCGCCTTGCTTGGGCGACTCCACCGGCCAGAAGTGACCCGTTTCAAAGCGCACCTCCTTGGCGCCCCAGATCTCGGCGACTTTCGTGCTGAGTTCGGGGCCGCCCGTGAACGGATCACCGGTGAGCGTCAGCACCATGCATGGCTTGTCCGAGGGCGTGAGGGAGTCGCCCCAGTCAGCGTGGGGGTTCGGCGTCGCCGAGCGGTACAGGTCGAGGATGCAGGAAGCCATCGTCGCGTCGGCCATTCCCAGCGGGCCCGTAGGGTCGGGTGGGGCAGCAAGGGCGTCCTCCCAGAACTTCTCGCCGTCGCCCGGCGTCTGCCAGGTCTTCGCGAAGTCGTGCCACACGTAGTCGGGGTGGGCGACGCCGGCGACGTCGGTTGTCCACGACCGCACCGCTTCGGGGTACTTCGTCCCGACACGAACCGACAGCCCCCCGCCCCAGTCGTGGCCGACGAGGTCGACCGGTTCGTCGATCTTCGCCAGTTCGCCGAGCAACCAGTCGACGTAGTCGTCCTTCGTGGCGGCGAAGCCGTTCGGGCGGGCGCAGCCGAAGCCGGGCAGGCCCAATGCGACTGACGGTTGGTCGAGCTGCTCGCGGACGTCGTCCCACAGCTCAGCGGTTTCGGGCACTCCATGAACCAGAACGATCATGGACCGCGAGCGTAAGCGAGCAAGAGGAACTGCAACCAGCTTCGGCGAAGCCCGGAGCGTAGCGCTCTGGTTACAAGATCATCCCGGCGCCGACGGTGGCGTTTGTGGCCTCGTCGATGAGGATGAACGAACCGGTGGTGCGGTTGCGCCGGTACTCGTCGGCGATCAGCGGCGTGGTGGTGCGCAGCGTGACGCGGCCGATCTCGTTCAGCCCCAGTTGGGTGGCCGACTCGTCGCGGTGCAGCGTGTTGACGTCGAGGCGGTAACGCAGGTCCTTGATGACGGCTCGCGCTTCACGCGTCGTCTGCTTGATGGCGTACTTGCCGTCGAGTCGCATCGGCGCTTCGTTGAACCAGCACACCATCGCCTCGATGTCCTGCCGCGGCTCGGGGTGATTGCCGGGGCGGCAGATCATGTCGCCGCGCGAGACGTCGATGTCGTCGGCGAGGCGAATCGTGACCGCCATCGGCGAGAACGCCTCTTCGACTGGGCCGTCGTAGGAGTCGATCGCCTCGATGGTCGTCTGCAGTCCCGACGGCAGCACGAGCACTTCGTCGCCCGGACGGAAGACACCGCCGGCGACCTGGCCGGCGTAGCCGCGGTAGTCGTGGTGCTCGTCGTTCAGCGGACGGATGACGTACTGCACCGGGAAGCGAGCGTCGACCAGGTTGCGGTCGGACGCGATCTCCTGCTCCTCGAGGTGCGTCAACAACGGCAGGCCGCGGTACCACGGCATGTTCTCGGACGGGTCGACGACGTTGTCGCCGTGCAGGGCGGAGACCGGGATGAACGTGAGGTCGGCGATCTCGAGGCGGGTGGCGAACTCACGGAACTCGTCGCGGATCGAGTCGAAGACCTTTTCGTCGTAGTCGACGAGGTCCATCTTGTTGATGCACACCACGATGTGCGGGATGTGCAGCAGCGTCGCCAGGAACGTGTGGCGGCGGCTCTGCTCGACCAGACCGTTGCGGGCGTCGACGAGCACGAGAGCGACGTCGGCGGTCGACGAGCCCGTGACCATGTTGCGCGTGTACTGCACGTGGCCGGGGGTGTCGGCGATGATGAACTTGCGCCGCGGCGTGGCGAAGTAGCGGTAGGCGACGTCGATGGTGATGCCTTGCTCGCGCTCGGCGCGCAGGCCGTCGGTGAGCAGCGCCAGGTTGACGTAGTCGAGGCCGCGGCGTTCGCTGGCGTCTTCGACCGCGGTGAGCTGGTCTTCGAAGATGCTCTTGGCGTCGTAGAGGAGGCGGCCGATGAGCGTGGACTTGCCGTCGTCGACCGAGCCGGCGGTGGAGAAACGAAGGAGTTCCATTTAGAAGTAGCCCTCCTTCTTGCGGTCTTCCATCGCCGCTTCGGTGAAGCGGTCGTCGGCCCGCGTGGCGCCGCGCTCGGTGATGCGCGAGGCGGCGACTTCTTCGATGATCTCGTCGAGGGTGGCAGCGGTCGACTCGACCGCGCCGGTGCAGCTCATGTCGCCGACGGTGCGGTAGCGCACGACCATCGCTTCGACTTCCTCGCCCGGCAGCAGCGTCATGAACGGCGCCGTCGACAGGAGCATGCCGTCGCGCTCGAAGACCTCGCGGGTGTGGCTGAAGTAGATCGACGGGATCTCGAGGTTCTCGCGGCGCGATGTACTGCCACACGTCGAGCTCGGTCCAGTTCGAGATCGGGAAGGCGCGGATGTGTTCGCCCTTGCGAACCCGCCCGTTGTAGAGCGACCAGAGTTCGGGCCGCTGGTTCTTCGGATCCCACTGACCGAACTCGTCGCGGAAGCTGAAGAAGCGCTCCTTGGCGCGGGCCTTCTCCTCGTCGCGGCGGGCCCCACCGAAGGCGGCGTCGAAGCCGTGCTCCTCGATGGCGTCGAGCAGCGTCGTGGTCTGCAAGCGGTTGCGCGATGCCCGCGGGCCCGTCTCCTCGACGACGCGGCCCTTGGCGATCGAGTCTTCGACGCTGGCCACGATCAGGCGCTCGCCGAGCTCGGCGACGCGGCGGTCGCGGAACTCGATCGCTTCGGGGAAGTTGTGCCCGGTGTCGACGTGCATGATCGGGAAGGGGAACTTGCCGGGGCGAAAGGCCTTCTCGGCGAGGCGCAGCAGGATGATCGAGTCCTTGCCGCCGCTGAACAGCAGCACTGGGCGCTCGAAGGTCGCGGCGACTTCGCGCATGACGAAGATGGCCTCGGCTTCGATGGCGTCGAGGTGGGACAGCTCGTAGCGATTGCGCGGTTCGTCAGTGGTGGTGGACATAAGGAAGGGTCGATTCTACGGGGGGAAGTGCGGGACTCCTAAAGGTGCAGGCCGCACTCCGTCTTGTCTTGGCCGGCCCAGCGTCCAGAACGCGGATCTTCGCCGTCGGCGACCGGTTTGGTGCACGGCCAGCAGCCGATCGACGGGTATCCCTGGCCGATCAGCGGGTTCACTGGCACGTCGTGATCTTTGATGTACCCGTCGACGTCGTCGTGGGTCCACGTGGCGATCGGGTTGACCTTGATGAGGCCGCGCAGGTCGCGGACCACGATCTGGGCGTTGGCGCGCGTCTCGGCCTCGTCGCGTCGCAGACCGCTCATCCAGGCTTCCTTGCCGGCGAGCGCCCGGTCGAGCTGGCCGACCTTGACCGCCGAGCAGCAGTTCTCGGGGTCGACCTTCCACAATTCTTCGTCGTGAGTCGGCACCGTCATCATGCGCAGGTTGAGCCCGTACTTGCGGCGGACCTGCTCGACGGTGTCGAGGGTCTCGGGGAAGTGGTAGCCGGTGTCGATGAACACGACTTCGATCGACGGCTCGACCTTGACCGCAAGATCGACGAGCACGGCGTCGGTCATCGATGCGAGTAAGGCACAGGTGCGGGTGGAAGTTGTCGACCGCCCAGCGGATGATCTGGCTGGCGGACGCAGTCTCGAAGGACTGGCTGAGCTCGGCGAGTTCAGCGATCGGTAGAAGCCGTCGGCCGTGGCTAGGGGTGCAACGCTTGCCACAGCACCTCCACGGATTCGTCGAGCGTCATCCCGCTGGTGTCGAGGCGGACTCGGGGTTGAGCGGCTCCTCATACGGATCGTCAACTCCGGTGAGGCCGGTGAGCTTCCCGTCGCGCTGCTTGGCGTAGAGCCCCTTGACGTCGCGCTCGGAGCACAGCTCGACGGGCGTCGCAATATGGACCTCGATGAAGCGACCTTCGTGCTGCTCGCGCACCTCGTCGCGCGACGTCGCGGTAGGGCGCGATGACCGGGCAGATGGCGACGACGCCGTTGCGGCTCAACACGTTCGGCGACGAAGCCGATGCGCCTGACGTTGGTGCGCCGATCCTCCGCCGACAAGCCGAGGTCGGCGGTGAGCGACTCTCGGATCACGTCGCCGTCGAGCACCTCGACGCGTTGGCCGGCCTCGATGAACTTCTTCTCGAGCGCGTAGGCCAGCGTGGTCTTGCCCGACGACGGCAAACCCGTCAGCCAGATTGTCGCTCCCTGGGTTACGTCGCGCACTCGGACTCTCCGACCTCGGCGACATACGGGCCGGTCTCGTCGTAGTCGACGTAGTACTCGGGGCCCTCGTCGGGCGTGGGGAAGAAGTCGAGGTCTCGCAGATCGTCGGCGAGCACCTTCACGCCCCCGATGCGCTCCATCCACGCCGGGAACGGCTCGTGCAGGTTGCGCTCGTTGGCGTACCGGCCGATGACGCGCACCGCGGCCTCGCCGCAGTTCTTCGCCGGGAGCCGCAGCGCCTTCTGACCGAACGCCACCATCGTGTCGGTGAGGTGTCCGCCGAGGAGCATCTGATAGCCCGGCGCCGGTTGGCCGTGCGCACGGCGCTCGACACCCATGAAACCGATGTCGGTGACGTGGTGCTGGCCGCACGAGTTGGTGCAGCCCGAGATGTTGATGCGCACGCCGCTGACCTCGGCGAGGCCAGCTTCTTCGATGGCTTCGCTGATCGCCGAGGCCAGGCCGCGGCTCTGCGTGACCGCGAGGTTGCACGTGTCGGCGCCGGGGCAGCGACACGACGTCGCGGGCCAACTCGGCGCCGGGCTCGGCCATGCCGATCGCCTGCAAGGCGCTCGAACAGCACCGGAATCTGCTCCTCGGTGAGGTCGCGGAACGCGATGTTCTGCCGATTGGTGAGCCGAACGCTGGCGTTGAACTCGCGCTGGATGGCGGCGAGCGCGCGGAACTGCTCGCAGGTGATGTCGCCCAGCGTGGCGTAGGCGACGGCGGACACGGTGCCCTTGGCGTTGCCGCGAATGACGTTGGCCTGCTCCCAGCGCGTGAACGGGTCGCGGCCGTTGATCGTGACGGCGACGCCGGCGTTGTAACCGACGGGCGTGACCTCGACACCGGTGGCCATGCCCGCGGGGGCGTCGCCCGTGCTCGCTCACGTAAGCGGGAACCCCGCCTGGGTACGTCGCGGAGCCGAGCAGGAATCGGCGTTCCTTGAGGACGCGCTCGCGGATTTCGTCGACGCCCATGGCGGCGACGACCCACTTGAGGCGGGCCCGCAGCTTGTTGTCGCGGTTGCCGTAGTGGTCGAAGGTTCGCAGAACCGACTCGATGGTGGCGAGCAGCTCTTCGCGCGGCGTGAAGTCTTCGAGCGCGATCGCCGGGTGCGGGTTGGCGCCGAGGCCGCCGCCGATGAAGACGCGGAAGCCGGCCTCGATCGTGCCGTCGGGCAGCGGACGGCCGACGGCGACGACGCCAACGTCGTTGAACATCGCCTGGCCGCAGTCGGTCGCGCAGCCCGAGAAGTTGATCTTGAACTTGCGCGGCAGGCGCTGCGCGTACGGGTGGCGCAGGAAGTAGCGGAACGTCGCCTCGGCCCACGGCGTGATGTCGAGCACCTCGAAGGGGCAGGCGCCGGCGAGGTGGCAGCCCATCACGTTGCGGACGGTGTCGCCGCACGCCTCACGCGTCGTCATGCCGACGGCGCCGAGGGCCTTGAGCAGCTCGGGCACGCGGGTCAGCTCGACGAAGTGGAACTGGATGTTCTGCCGGGTGGTGATGTGGCCCCAGCCGCGGCTGTACGTGTCGGCGATGTCGGCCATCGCTTCGAGCTGCTCGGGGTTCATGCCGCCGTAGGGGATCTTGACCCGCACCATCTGGTTGGTGCCGCCCTGGCGCTGGCCGTAGATGCCGTTGCCGAGCCGGAACACCCGGAAGCGGTCGTCGTCGGTGCCGTTGGCCAAATACCGTTCGAGCTCGCGTTCGAAGCGGGCAATGTCGGCCGCAATTTCCGGATCGGTAACAGAATGCTCAGTAATGGTCATTGGTATTTGACCTCCTCATGCGAGGTGGGGGAGTCAGCGTACTAAAACCCGACCAGATCGCTCAACATTCCGTCGCTGGGCAAAGAATCTCGTCTAAACCTTGATCATGCGACTGCTCCGATTGCTCTCCGCGCTGCTCGTTGCCTTCGCTCTGGCGGGCTGTGGCGGAGGAAGTTCGGAGAAGCGGACGGTGCTGGTGGACTACAGCTCCGACGAGTTCGCTTCGTCGGCCTTCTTCAACTTCCCCGGCAAACTCGAGGCGACGCCCGGTCAGACCATCGTCTTCAAGCAGACCTGGACCGGCGAACCTCACACCGTCACCGGCGGCACTCTCATCAACGAGGCGTTGGAGAGCGGCAAAGACTGGATCACCTTCTTCGAGGGTTTCGAGGCCCTCCTCGCCGAAGGCGCTGATCTTCCCGATCCCGAGAATTCCCGTGGTGCGACGTTCGCCGACTTCGCCAACGGCCTGAAGATGGCCAAGAACCAGAAGCTCGCCAAAGAAGTGGCCGACGCGTGGCGCTCCATTGCGAAGGGTGGAGCGGTCTTGCCGGACCTCGACAATCCGCCGGCGGCGTCCTTCGACGACGTCGGCAAGATCGTCGAAGCTGAGTCAGACAAGGCGTTCTCGGATCTACCGCTTGCCTTCACTGAAGAAGGAGGCATCGGCCAAGGCGTCGGCCAGCCGTGTTACCGGAAAACCGGCGGCTTCCCCAAGGACTCGGCGACCGCATGCGCAGAGGCCGATCAGCGCCAGCCGGAGTTCGACGGCAAGAGCAGCATTTACAACAGTGGGCTGATTCGGTACGAGGGGACGCAAGGCAACTCGTTCGAAGTGAAACTGGCCGACGATCTCGCCCCCGGCACCTACAACTTCTATTGCGCCGTTCACGGCCTCGGCCAGCTCACCGAACTCGACGTGAAGCCGAAGGGCGCCAAGATCGAGTCGTCAGGCGCCTTGGCGCGCCGTGCGCAGACCGAGGCCAAAGCGAAGCTCGAGCCGGTGCAAAAGGTGTACCGCGACGTCGTGCGGACTGGCCGGCTCGAACTCGACGGAGTCGAGCTGGAGGCGCCGTTTGCCGGCCTCTTCGCGCCGGGGGCCGATCATGCGCTCATCAACGAGTTCGTGCCGCGAGAGATTCGCGCCAAGGTCGGAGAGCCGATCACATGGACGATGCTTGGCAGCGACCACACCATCAGCTTCGACGTACCCAAGTACTTCCCGATCCTCGAGTTCGGCACGCCGGAGGGCGTGCGCCTGAATCCACGTCTCGCGAAGCCCGCCGGTGGTGCACCATCACTGCCCGACGACACGGTCGAGCGGAGCGACAGCGACGGTCCGTTGACCGTGGACGGCGGCACCTACGACGGCACGGGGTTCTGGTCGAGCGGCCTGTTCGGTGGCGAGCCCTTCGTCAAATACAGAGTGCGCATCAGCAAGCCGGGCACGTACGCCTACGCCTGCTTGATTCATCCGCCCATGATCGGGCGGATCGTCGTCAGCTAGCGCGCAGGAGCTCGGCGACCCGGAAGGCGAGGTCGAGGCTCTGCCGACCGTTGAGTCGCGGGTCGACCATGCTCGTGTAGTTGGTACCGAGGTCGCCCTCGCCGATGGTCTCCGAACCCCCGAGACACTCGGTGACGTTGTCGCCGGTGAGCTCGATGTGGATGCCGCCCGGCCACGTGCCGTTGGCGCGGTGGACCGAGAAGAAACCTTCGACCTCGCTCAGGATCGCCTCGAGGTGGCGGGTCTTGTGACCGGAGTCGGAGGACGTGAACGTGTTGCCGTGCATGGGATCGCACACCCATACGACGTTCTGTTCGGCCGCACCGACGGCGTCGATGAACCGCGGCAAGTTGGCGGCCACGTTGTCCGCTCCCTGGCGCACGATCAGCGTGAGCCGGCCGGCGACGTTGTCGGGATTGAGAACGCGGCACAGCTCGACGACTTCGTTCGGATCCGCCGTCGGGCCGAGCTTCACGCCGATCGGGTTCTTGATGCCGCGGAAGAACTCGACGTGCGCCCCGTCGAGCTGGCGAGTGCGCTCGCCGATCCACACGAAGTGCGCCGAGCAGTCGTAGTAGTCGCCCGTCAGCGAGTCCTTGCGCGTGAGTGCCTCTTCGTAGCCGAGCACGAGCGCCTCGTGGCACGTGTAGAGGTCGACTTGATGCAGCGCCGCTTCGGCGGTCAGGTCGATGCCGCACGCCTTCATGAAGCGCAGGGCGCGATCGATCTCGGCCGCGACTTGGTCGTAACGCCGGCCCTCGGCGGAGGTGGCGACGAACTGCTGGTTCCACGTGTGGACCTGACTCAGGTCGGCGAAGCCGCCGTGGGCGAAGGCGCGGACGAGGTTCAACGTCGAAGCCGACTGGTGGTACGCCGCGATGAGCCGCTGCGGATCCGGAGTGCGGCCTTCGAGCGTCGGGGCGTCGTCGCTGACATTGTGGCCACGGAAGCTCGGGAGTTCGATGCCGTTGATGGTCTCGAAGTCGGCCGACCGCGGCTTGGCGAACTGGCCGGCCATCCGGCCAATCTTCACGACGGGCACACCGGAGCCGTACGTCAGTACGACGGCCATCTGGAGGATGACTTTGAGCTTGTCGCGGATGTTGTCCGCGGAGAAGTCGTGGAACGACTCGGCGCAGTCGCCGGCCATGAGAACGAACGCTTCGCCCGCGGCGACGTCGGCCAGGTGCCGTTGCAATCCGCGGGCTTCACCGGCAAAGACCAGCGGCGGCAACGCTGCGAGAGTCTTCTCGGCTTGGGCAAGCGCGGACGCGTCGGGCCACATGGGCTGTTGCAATGCGGGCTTGTCCTGCCAGCTTGCGGGTGTCCAGGTGGCCTGCGTCACGACTCAATGTTCGCCGGTACAGCCGGTAATGGCAAAGCAGTTGACCCGGTTGCGCAGTTGTGAGGGCTTCGCCCCCACAACTGCGCAACCGATCATCCGTTCGGACCGACCGTTGCGTAGGTGCCGGGCAGGGTCTCGCGGGTGCCATCGTCCTTCAGCAGGAACGGCTGCGACCCACCGACTTCAGCACCGGCCGAGAACACCACGCCGCGCTGGCTGATGTCGAGATCGATGCCGCCGACGTTCTCCTCGCGGACCTCCGGGAGGCGGCCGGGAATGACCCGTGCCGGAATACCGACAGCCGAGACCTTTAGCATGGCGCCACTGGTCGCATTCGGTTCGAGCCAGTACAGGTTCACTCCCGACGCGTTGAGTACGAATCCATCGGGACACGCGCAGTCGTTGTAGGACTCTGCGAGGCCGTAGTCCGTCGCCTTTGGGAACGGTTTCCCCGCGGCGGCGGAGCCCGGGATCGCTCGGACGAGGAGTGCGTGATACGCCTCTGAGTACGTCGTTCCGGCGATCAGTCCGTCGGCGCCGAGATGGAGCCGTCGCGTACCGGACTCCCATCCACCGATGTTTCCGAGTTCGATCGTGTCGTTCGAATCGAGATCGAGTGCGAAGAGTGGCTCGCTCGCGGTTTCCGGGTCACCGCTGACCTGGATCGAGTACAGGAGCAGTCTGCGCCCGTCGACGACCGAGAAGTCGTGCAAGTGGACGGGCCCCGCAAGGTTGGCGGCGGCGAACATCTCGCCGGTGACTGCGCCGTCCTTCCCGATGAAAAGCGGATGAGTGCTGCCGCCTTCGGTGCCGCGGCTTCGTTGCGCGACGAACGTGCCGTCGTCGAGGGCGAGGGCAAAGGCCATCGGTTCGGTGGTGACCGTGCGGCGCTGGTCGCCGACGATCTCGATGACCCCGTCGGGTCCGGCTGTCACGATGACGGGCGGACTAGGTGCAGGCGCAACGGCGGTCGTTGTCGTGGTCTCCGGATTGTTCTCGGTGACAATGGTGTTGTCGTCGGCGGGCTGCAGCGCAACGGCTCCGCCGGCGGCGGCGAGTAGTGCCGCGAGGCCGAGCGAACCGCGCTTGACCCAGTTCACGGGCCGGCGTGCTGCGGGTACAAGTTGTGCGTCGAGCTCCGGTGCGGGCGGCGCGTCGGCCACCGCGGAGGCGACGAGTGAGCGGATGCGGTCGTCGAGATCAGGCATCGAGAATCCTTCGGAGTTGTTCACGGGCTCGGGCGAGTTGCTTCTTCACCGAGCCCTCGGAGATGTGCAGGAGCGTGGCGATCTGGGCGGGCGTGAGGTCGTCCCAGTACGTCAGGTAGACGACGGCGCGCTGCTGTTCGCTGAGGTGTGCGAGCGCGCGGTGGGCGTCGATGGAAGACGCGTCGGCCGCGGGTGCGCTGTTCGCGGTTGATGTCGAGCGTTCTTCGCGCCCCCGGCGCCTGGCGCCGCTTCGCTGGTGCGAGATCGCTTGATTGAGGACGGCCCGGAAGAGGTAGCCGCGCGGGTTGTCGACGCCGTCCCATTTACCGGACGTCATCACGCCGAGGACCGCGTCGTTCACCACGTCGGGAGCGTCCGACGGGCCGACGAGCACGGTGGCGTACCGGATCAAGTCCGCGGCGCTGTCCCGATAGGCCTCGCCTACATCGAGTCGTGTCGCTTTTGCCACTGTCGAGTTCACATCCCTATGACGTCACCGGTCAGGGATTTGGGTGACAACCAGGCTGCGGGTGAGCCACGTTGTCTTAGATTGGGCGCATGCGTCCATTTCGATTCAGCGTGCAACACCACGCCGCAGCCGACGGGAAGGCGTGGCGCGAGCTCGCCCGCAAGACCGAAGACCTCGGCTACACAACGCTGTACCTGCCCGATCATTTCGGCGACCAGTGGTCACCGACGGTCGCCATGACCATCGCGGCGGAGGTCACGCAGAACTTGCGCGTCGGCGCGCTCGTGTACGACGTCGACTACCGCCACCCGGTCATGCAAGCGAAGGAAGTAGCCACGCTCGACGTGGCGTTCCCTGGGCGCACGATCTTCGGCTTCGGTGCCGGATGGATGAAGACCGACTACGACGAAGCGGGCATCGCCTACGACTCGCCCGGCACGCGCATCGAGCGTATGAAGGAAGCGCTCACGATCATGAAGGCGCTGTGGACCGACGGCACCTGCACCTTCGAAGGTGCGCACTACACCATCACCAACGCGCAAGGCTTCCCGCGTCCCGCCACCCCCGGTGGGCCGCCGGTCGTCATCGGCGGCGGCGGCAAGAAGATCCTGACTTACGCCGCCCAAATAGCCGACACCATCGGCGTCAACCCGAACCTGGCCGCTGGCGCGGTCGGCCCCGAGGTGGCGCAGTCCGCGCTCGGCGACGTCTACCGCGAGCGCATTCAGTGGATCCGCGACGCCGCCGGAAACCGCTTCGACAGCATCGACCTGCAGGTGCTGACTTTCATGACCCAGATCGTGCCCAACCGCGACGAGGTCATCGCCAACATCGCGCCACTGTTCAGCATCGATCCCGCGCAGGTGCTCGACATCCCGTTGGTGATGATCGGCACGGAGGACGAGATCGTCGAGTCGTTGCAGAAGCGCCGCGAAGAGTTCGGTTTCAACGACATCGTCGTGCAGGGTGACGCCATGGAGGCGTTCGCCCCGATCGTCGCCCGGCTCACCGGGACCTAAGCGCTAGCGGCTTAGTAGTAACACTCGAACGGCCGGTCGCCGATCGCATAGTCCTCGTCGAGCAGGTTGATGTGGCACGTCATGTACCCATTGGGGGCCGCGTGCGCGGGTGTGACATTTCCGGCGAAGCCGGCGAGCACCCCGAGCACGGCAGCCAGGATGAAAAGCAGCCGTATGCGTCGCATGTCCGGATCGTAGCCATACTGGGCCGGTGCGCATCGGGCTCTTCGGTGGGACCTTCGATCCGGTCCACGTCGGCCATTTGGTCGTCGCGACAGCCGTGCACCACGCGCTCGCCCTGGACGAAACCCGCGTCGTCGTGGCCGCCGATCCGTGGCAGAAGGACCCGCCGCCAGTGGCGTCGGCTGCGGCCCGCTACGACGCCGTGCAGGCCGCGGTCGCCGACATCGACGTGCCCGGCGTGGTCGCCGATCAGCGCGAAGTCAGCCGCGGGGGACCGACCTACACCGTGGACACCGTGGAGGAGTTGCTGGCCGAGCACTCCGGCGCCGAGGTCTTCCTGGTGGTCGGCTACGACGCCGCCCAGCACCTCGATACCTGGCATCGCGTGGAACAACTGCGGCAGCTGGCCACGCTGGTCGTGGTGAACCGGCCACGGTTCGACGAGGTCGTCGACGTTCCCGGATGGAAGGTCGAAGTGGTCGACATCCCGTCTATCGATGTATCCAGTTCGATGGTGCGGGAACGACTGGCGACGGGCCTTCCCGTCGACGGGCTGGTGCCGGCGGCGGCGATGCGCGTGCTACGCAAACACGGCCTGTACGCTGGTACCAGATGACAAGGGGACTTCCTCCTGCTGGTTCTCGCCAGTAACGGCCAAATTCCGTTTCGTGACGCCCGCCGAGGCGTCACGCTATGAGCTTCGCCAGCAACGTCATCGCCACGCCCCTCGAAAGGAGCCCCAAACTCGTGCCTGTAATGACGCGTCCGAACACAGAAGCCAGCCCAGCGCTCGCGCTGGAGGCTGCGCGCGCTGCCGCCGACAAGAAGGCCACCGATCCGGTGATTCTCGACGTGGGCAACGTGCTGGCCATCTGTGACTACTTCGTGATCGCGTCAGCTCCCAACGACCGCCAAGTACGGGCGATCTGCGAGGCGATCGAGGAACGGGTCAAGAAGGCCAGCGGCGAGTCACCCCGCGCCATCGAAGGGCTCGACGACGCCCGCTGGGTGCTCATGGACTTCGGCGACTGGATCGCCCACATCTTCTTGGACGAAGCCCGCGAGTTCTACGACCTGGAACGCCTCTGGGGCGACGTCCCGCGCATCGCGTTCGATGCCCTGGTGGATTGACCGCACGCGGCGACTCCGTCGCTACCTCAGCCGACTGGAAGTCTGGGAGCTAGAGCGATTCGGACGCAGTGGACTGGGCGTACGTTTCACGGCAACGCGTCGCCGTGCTTACGACTACTGGGCGCCGCACTGGCACCACTCGCAGGACACCCGTCACCGTCACGCCGTACGAGGACGGCTACCTCGTCGGCGGTGGCGCGGGCGGACAAAAGGCCACGCCTGACTGGGTCCTGAACCTCCGGGCCACGGGCGTACGACTTCATGGTCTCCAACTACCCGGAGGCCGCACGCTTCGAGCGGCACGGCGACCGCCCGCTGCCGCTCTTCGTCTTGCGCCCGACGGCGTAGCGTCAACGCCTATGCAATTTCGGAACGCTGTGTTTCTTCGCGCCTTTGCCGTGTGGACGATCTTCGTGTGGGTAACTCGCATTAAGAACGTGTTCGATCAGGACCGCGGGTTTGGTTTCATCGCCGTCCACCTCGCGCTGGCAGTAATTTCGGTCGCGTTCGCGGCTGGGACCTTTGCCGTGGTGCGGCGTGAACGAGCGAGCGAGTGAACCGAGAAAGCCGAGAGGGCTCCCCGTGAAATTTGATCCGTTCAATCCGGCGAACCGGGAGAACCCGTATCCGATCTACAAGGCGATGCGGGAAGAGGCGCCGCTGTACCGCAACGAGGAGATGGGCGACCTTTTCGTGTCCCGGCACGCCGACATCTTGCCGGTGCTGCGCGACGGCGAGCGGTTCAGTTCCGACTCGTCGAACCTCGATCCAGAGCTGCTCGCCAAGTACCGCGCTGACGCGGGGGTGAGCGAGCAAGACCCGCAGGCGAACTTCGGTGGGTTCCTTGGCGGCAAGGTGATGCTGTTCAGTGATCCTCCCGACCACACGCGCCTGCGCCGCCTCGCCAGCCACGCGTTTACGCCCAAGGCGGTCGACGGTTGGCGGCCGCGCGTGCGCGCCCTCGTCGACGAGATGCTCGGCGACGTCGGCCCGGGCGATGAGTTCGACGTCATGGAAACACTGGCGCGGCCGTTGCCGGTATTCGTCATCGCCGAGATCCTCGGCGTGCCCGTCGAAGACCGCGACAGCTTTGCCGAGTGGTCGGTCCACCTCGGCCGCATGATCGACCCCGACACCAACCTCGACGAAGCCGACTTCATGAAGGCGATGCAGTCGGCCATGGAGTTCGTGCAGTACTTCAACGGATTGATCGAAGAGCGTCGCAAGGCGCCGCGTGACGACGTGGTCAGCGTGCTCGTCGCCGCCGAAGAGGAAGGTGATCGACTCACGCACGAGGAGTTGCTGGCGAATCTGATCCTGCTGCTGGTGGCCGGACATGAGACGACGTCGAACCTGATCGGCAACGGCACGCTGGCGTTGTGCAACTTCCCGACCGCGCGCGACGAGTTCGCCGCCGATCCCGACGGGTTGGCGCGTACGGCCGTCGACGAGTTCCTGCGTTACGACTCGCCGGTGCAGTTCACGCAGCGCACCGCGCTGTGTGACGTGGAGATCGGAGGCGTGCCGCTGAAGAAGGGCTACCCGGCGCTCTTGATGCTGGCCGGTGCAAACCGCGACCCGGCCGCGTTCGAGCGGCCGGAGGAGCTCGTACTCAGTCGCACGCCCAACAACCACGTCGCCTTCAGTAACGGGATCCACTTCTGCCTCGGTGCGATGCTCGCTCGCATGGAGGGCCAAGAGGCGTTCCCGGCGCTCATCAAGAAACTGCCGAAGCTCGAGCGGACCGGTGAGGTCGTGTACCGGCCGAACATGACCCTGCGCGGACTGGCTGAGCTCCAGGTCACTGGTTGAACGTCGTCGACGTATACCCGCCGGACGGCCCGACACGCGGCGCCGTCGCCATGATCCACGGCGGCTTCTGGAACGTGGCCTACGGACGCGAGGGCCTCGCCGATCACTGCCGCGATCTCGCACGCCAGGGCTTTGTGGCGGGCAACGTCGCCTACCGCCGCGTCGGCGAACGCGGTGGAGGATTCCCGAACACGGCCAACGATGTGGTCGCGGGTTTGCAGTCGTTCGCCAAAGTGCACGGTCCGCTTGTCGCTGTCGTCGGGCATTCGGCCGGTGGGCAACTGGCGTTGTGGGCCGCCAAGGAACTGCCTTCGCCGCCCCGCGTCGTGGTCACCGTCGCCGGCGTGAACGACCTTGTGCTCGCCTACGAGTTCCCCGCCGGTGCCCGAGGCGTCGCCGCCTACACGGCGAACGATCCGAAGCTTCTGGCGGCGGCCGACCCGATGAAGCGGTTGCCCCTCGGGGTTCGTTCGGTGCTGATCTCGCCGGTAGACGACTTCGGTCCCAACCGCGACCTCAGCTCGTCCTACGCGGCAGCGGCGCGAGCGGCGGGCGACGACGTGGAGCTGATCGACGTTGCCGGCGACCATTTCGCGCTCATCGACACCGGCTCGGCCGTATGGGCAGCGGTCGTCGCCGCCATTACGGCTGCGGCTTCGGCGTGAACCAGCTGTCGCGTTCGTAGCCGAAGCGTTCGAAATCCTCGCGGTAGTAGTCGTAGACGATCTTCGCGAGATCCGAGTCGTACGCCGCCGCTGGCGGAAGATCGACAGTTGGGTTGGTGACTTCTGCCGCAAGCGCGAGCACTGGAGGCGGCGCGTCGAGTCGTTCGAGAATGGCGCGGAAGTCCGTCACGAAATTCTCGAAGCGACCGATCACGTCGTAGGACACGTCGTCGCACGCGAGCACCGATACCTGACGACTCCAGTGCGCGTCCGGGTGCGACGTCGAGGTGACGAATCGCACGAAGTCGCCGAAGGCGACGATCGGCGAGTCCTCGACGCCGGCGGGGTAATCGAACGCTTGTCGAATCTCGACGCGCAACGGTGCGTACTGCGTGTCCCGATGCGCCAGGATCTTGGACTTCCACGCTGAGAGCATCCGGTCATACGGATTGCGCACGATGGCGAAGCGGAGATAGTCAGGTGACGTAAGCATCTGCTGGACTTCGCTCGCGGAGTAGTGCGACAGACGCAGCTCGGGAGCGGCGTCGTGTACGTCCCACCATGGATCCGGCGGAGGTAGCCCTTCGAGCGCGTGCAGCGTGCGCTTGATAGTCGTGCAGGCGACCTTCGGGGTCGCGACGGTCAGATATTTGTGCCTCGTGGACGCCCGCGAGTGGTACGTCCGCGTTTCCTCGTTCATTCTCCGCGCAGGGCCGGGAGGACTTCGCTGGTCAAGGTCGCCATCGCCGTGCGGGCATCGGCCGGGTCGCTGCCGAGCGACGGGCCGACGACGACGAACTTGTCGATGCCGAGATCGATCAGCGCCTTCAGGCGCTCGACGCAGTAGCTCGGAGGTCCGGCAATACCGAAACGATCGGCGAAGTCCTCGGTTAGAAGATCGGCCTGCGCCGAACCGCTTTGCGTGTGCTTGGTCATGTCGTAGGACGAGTGCAGCGACTTCAGCATGTCGCGGTCGGCGTCGCTCAGCGGACCGTTGGTCTCCCCGTGCATCGTGTTGAACCGAGCGAAGGTCGACATGCCGCCGCGCATGAGGTTGCGGGCGATCGTCCTGTCCTCGTGGGCCACGACATTGACGAAAGCGCCGGCAGCAGGGGCGCCGGCGACATCACGCGCCCAGGCGACGCGTTCGGGATCGGCGCCGACGGCGAGCAAGACGCGGTCGGCGTGGCGCGACGCCGCGAGCACCTTGGGGCCGGTCGCCGCCACCTCGACGGGAACCGGCGGCAGCTCGCGCGGGAGCCAGTGGATACGGCTGTCGTCGGGCGCGTCGGCGAGGCCGAGCGAGTCGAGCGGCTTGGTACCGGCGTGGCCGAAGCGGCGCAGGTCCTCGAAGGCGACCGCCTCGCCGCGCAAGTAAGCGCGCACGACGTGGATGTACGCCTCGAGGTCCGCCACCGGTGCCGGAGCAAAGCCGAGATGCGCGAGCGCCGAGTCGCCGCGGCCTATACCGAGCGACGCCCGACCCCCGGAGACGACGTGCACGCTGGCGATTCCGGCGGCGGTGGCGGCGGGATGACGCGTCGAGGTATTCGTGACGCCGGTGCCGAGCTTGAGATTCGTGGTGGCGGCTGCGGCGAGGGTCAACGCGACGTATGGGTCGCCCGAGAGATTCTGTGAGTCGACCACGACCATGCCGTCGAAGCCCGCCGCTTCGGCCCGTTCGGCGGCGCGGGCCGCCACCTGCGCGTGCGCGATTCCCGTCGTCCAGAATTCAGCTGGCATCGGGCGAAGCTATGCGCCGGCGGTGCTCCGTGACCAGGTCCACGGCGACGACTTGCAACACGCCGGCGACCGGGATGGCGAGCAGCGCGCCCAGGATGCCGAACAATTCGACCCCGACGAGCACGCTGACTAATACCGCCAGCGGATTCAGGCGCACGCTGCGGCTCATGACCGTGACCTGCAGCACGTGATTCTCGAACTGCTGGTACAGGATGAAAAAGATCAAGATGACGATGCCCGCGGTCGTGGAGTGTAGGAACGCGACAGCCACCGCCGGCACCGCTCCGAGCGTCGCGCCCACCAACGGAATCAAGTCGGCGAACGCAACCCACAGCGCGAGCACCTCTTTGAAAGGCACGCCCATGATTGTCAAGGCAATGAAGCTCGCCCCGCCCGCGACCACGGAGATGATCAGGTTGCCTGCCATGTACCGCGTGAGCGCCAGCGACGCGTCGGCGGCGACGCGTCGCACTCGTTCGCGGCGCACCGGATCGTCGATTGCCTCCAGCATCAGGCGTTGGATGCCCGGCCCTGCCATCAACATCAAGACGGCCAGCACCAGAACGGTGATGATCGCCGCCAGGCTGCTGGCCACGGTGCCGGCGAGCGGGACGGCTCGATTCCCCAGTTCGGCGCGCGCGTCTTCGAGCTTCTGCTGGTTCTCCTCGACGAACTCGTCGAGCTTGTAGCGCTGCACCAACTCGCCGACCCGGCCGCGTCCGGCTTTGGCGTCTTCGACAAAGGTCGGCAGGTCGTCGACGAACGTCGCGCGACTCGTCCACGATCGGGCGGACGAAGGCAAAGGTCATGGCCGAGAAGGCGATAATGCCGGCGAGGAAGACCACGAAGACGGCGACGCCGCGCCGGAACCGGAGCTTGTGGACAAGTTGGTCCACGGCCGGGGCGAGTATTACCGCGATAAACAGCGCGACGGCGAGCCACGTGACAATGCGCGACAACCGGTCGAGAGCGTAGATGGCGCCCACAACCGCGCCCACGACGAGGCAGGCAATGAACGTGATCCTCGCAACCGTGGCGTTGGACGGAGTCACCGGCAACACCGTACGCGGCGAAGCGCCGCGGTAGCGTGAGGGTTGCTATGGGTCTCGCGATCAATGTCAAAGAACACCCGACGCGTTCGCCGGGTGTCGTTCGCTTCGAGGCCGATCGAGGCTTCACGGGCATGGCCCACGAGCGGTACTCGTCGCTGGCCGACGTCGTATTCGACCGCCCACCCGACCGCCTCGCCAAGGCGCTGCTCGAGCGCGGTGGCATCAAGCTGGTGCACATCTACGGCAACGAGGTGACCGTGACTCTCGAGCCTGGCGCGACTACCGAGGGCATCGCCGATCTGATCGCCAACCTGTTCATTCACTATCGCGAAGGCGTGACCCCCAGCCTCATTCCGGAGTAGAGGCAGCGCCCGTGGCCCACGCTGCCTGGGACGCGTTACTTGCCCGTCTCGACGACGCGGCCGAGCTGATCGGTGTCGATCCCGACATCCACGCCGCGCTTCGCACGCCGCAGCGCATCCTCGAAGTCGCCATCCCGGTGCGCATGGACGACGGGCACCTCGAAGTCTTCACGGGCTGGCGGGTCCAGCACAGCACAGCGCGCGGGCCTGCCAAGGGTGGCATCCGCTTCCATCCCGACGTGGACGTCGACGAGATCAAGGCGCTGTCGGCCGACATGACGTTCAAGACGGCGATCGCCGGCCTGCCCTTCGGGGGGGCCAAGGGCGGTGTCAAATGCGACCCGACGAAGATGTCGCTCACCGAACTCGAACGGGTGACGCGTCGCTACACCGTCGAGATCGCGCCGATCATCGGACCCGACCTGGACGTGCCGGCGCCCGACGTCAACACCGACGGCCGCGTCATGGCGTGGCTGCTCGACACGCTCGAGATGCTGCAGGGCCGCCACGCCGTTCCCGGAGCCGTCACCGGCAAGCCACTCAGCGTCGGTGGCACGCGCGGCCACGCGGGTGCCACGTCGACGGGCGTGCTGGTGTGCACGCGCGCGGCCTTCGCCGAGATGGAGGTCGATCTCGTCGGTCGGCGCGCCGTCATCCAGGGCTTCGGCAAGGTCGGCGGACCACTGGCGTTCCTCTTGCAATCCGCCGGCATGCGCGTGGTCGGCGTTGCCGACGTCGGGGGCGCGGTCCACAACCCGGGCGGTCTCGACGTCGCGGCGTTGTCGGAGCACGTCAAGACGAGTGGGTCGGTGGCGGGGTTCCCGATCGGTGACCCGATCGCACCCGTCGGAGATCTTCACGGTGCCGACCGACCTGTTCGTCCCCGCGGCGCTCGGAGGGGTGATCGACGCCCGCGTGGCGGAGCAGATGACGGCGTCGCTCATCGTCGAAGCGGCCAACGGGCCGACGATGCCCGACGCCGATCCGGTCTTCGAGCGGCGGGGGACTCACGTCGTGCCCGACATCCTGGCCAACGCCGGTGGGGTGACCGCCAGCTACTTCGAGTGGGCGCAGAGCCGGCAGGGCTACCTGTGGGATCAGGAGCTGTTCGCCGGCCGCCTCCGCGACGGCATGGACGAGGCGTTCCGGTCCGTGTGGAGCAAGGCGGCCGCGCTGAATGTGCCGCTGCGCCGGGCGGCGTTCGCGCTCGCATTGGAGCGGGTAGCCGAAGCCATAGCGGCGAGGGGTTTCTTCCCCTAAAAAGGAAATCCGCGACTACTTGCGTCTTCTATTGGCGTCATTTTCGGCGTGCAGTAACGAAAAAGCGCAAGTAGTCGCGGATTTCCTTTTTAAGCGTATCGAACACCTGTTCGATACAGTGGCGGTATGTCCGCCCAGGCCGCTGAACGTCTTGAGCTCGAGGCCGACCAACGGGCGCAGCTCCGCTCCATCGCGGGGAAGGTGCAGTCTTCGCCGGTCCTGGCTAGTCAGCGGCCCCGGGTGGTCAGGGGGCCCTTCGCCGAGGTGTTCCCCAACGGATTGCGGCCCGGCACCTCGGTGGCGGTTACAGCGGCGCGGGCGCACCTGGAGGCGGCGGCGCTGCGCAACGCCATCACGCTGGCCGCCGGCGTCGTGCCGCCGGAAGGCTGGGTGGCCGCGGTAGGTCTCCCGTCGATAGGCGTCGTGGCCGCCGCCGAAGCCGGCCTGGCCTTGGATCACCTGGTCTTTTTGGCGGCGCCGGCCACCGTGTGGGGAACTGTTGCTGTCGCAGCGGTCGACGCCTTCGACGTGGTCGTGCTCGCCGTGCCGGCGCGTCCCCGTCTCGCCGAGGTGCGCAGGCTCGCGGGACGAGCACGTGAGCGCGGCACCACCGTCATCACCACCGGCCCGGGCGCGACCGCATGGGGGAGTGAAGCGCGCATGGTCACCTCCGCCGTGGCGTGGGACGGGCTGGGCGACGGGCACGGCGCGTTGCGATCGTGCCGGGTCACTGTCGAACTCGACGGTCGCGGGTCGGTGCGTTCGCGCCAGGTGGATCTCGTTTTGTGAACCCCGAGCGCACCGTGGTCATGTGGTGGGACGACTGGCCGGTAGTGGTCGCCGGCCGCGCCCGCGACCCGGTGGTCGTCGTGGCCAACAACAAGGTGGTGGCGGTGTCGGTGGCGGCGAGCCGTGACGGGGTGCGCGTCGGCATGCGTCGCCGCGAAGCCCAAGGGCGTTGCCCGTCAGCCGATGTGCTCACCGTCGACGAAGGCGCCGACGCCCGCGCCTTCGAACCGGTGGTGGCGGCGGTCGAAGAGTTGTGCCCGCGTGTCGAAGCGGTACGACCGGGCGTGTTGGCGTTCGCCAGTCGTGGTCCGTCGCGCTACTTCGGCGGCGACGCCGCGCTGATCGCGCAGATCCGCAACGTCGTGCGGGATGTCGTCACGTCGCAGCTGCAACTTGACGTGGGTGAGGGCCCGGGCATCGGCGTGGCCGACGGCAACTTCGCGGCGTCGTTAGCAGCACGGGCGGCGTACTCCGCACGCGACCGTGTGTTGGTGGTGCCACCTGGTCGGTCGGCAGAGTTTCTCGCTCCCATGCCGGTCGACGCCATCGGCAACCCGGCCATCGCCGACGTGGCGCGCCGTCTGGGGTTGCGCACGCTCGGGGCGTTCGCCGCGCTCGACGCCGCCGCGGTGGTCGGACGTTTCGGCGCCGACGGCGTGGCCGCCCACCGGCGCGCCAACGGACTGGCCGTGCGTGCCCTGGCGCCGCGCGAACCACCACCGGAGTTGTCGGTCGAAGTCACTTTCGATCCACCGGCGGAAACCATCGATCGCATCGCCTTCGCGGCGCGCGCCGTCGCCGCGGAACTGGCCGACGGTCTCACGGCGCGCGGGCTGGTGGCCACCGCGCTCGTCATCGAAGTCGAGACCGATCACGGCGAGAAACGCGTGCGACGGTGGCGATCCGACGGCGCGCTCGACGCTCGCGCCGTGGCCGAACGTGTGCGATGGCAAGCCGAAGGTTGGTTAACCGACGTCGCGCAGCACATTGACGACGACGTGCCGACGGCGGGGATCACACTGTTGCGACTGTCGCCCGACGAGGTCGACGATCACCAAAGCGCGTCGCAGAGCCTGTGGGGTGGGTCGGCCGAAGCCACCGAGCGCGTCGCCCGCGCCATCGCCCGCGTGCAGGGCCTGCTCGGTCCCGACGCCGCCACCACCGCCGTGCTCGTCGGCGGGCGCGGGCCGGGCGAACAAGTGCGCATGGTCCCGTGGGGCGACTCCCGCGCCGTCGACACGGCGCGCTCCGACGCGCCCTGGCCGGGCCGCCTCCCGGCTCCCGCTCCGGCGATGGTGCCCGACCAGCCGGTGCCGCTCGACGTACTCGATGCCGGCGGCAAGCCGGTACGAGTCAGCGGCCGCGGGGAGGTGTCGGCGCCGCCGATCACCGTCGTCGGGCCGCACGGTGTCGACCACGTCACCGGCTGGGCCGGACCGTGGCCGGCGGAGGAACGGTGGTGGGACGCTGCCGCCATGCGTCGCCGCGCCCGTCTCCAAGTGTGCTGCGCATCCGGTGCCGCCCACTTGTGCCTGATCGAACGCGGCAGGTGGTTCCTAGAAGCGAGTTACTGAGGAACCGGACGTTCATAAATACGACGTGAGTGCGAAACACGTTGGAAACAACTTCACCAGAAACTGACGACGCCACCTAGACAAGGAGACGTTGTGGAACTCAACGCAGGGGATACCGCGTGGGTGCTGACTTCAGCCGCCCTCGTGTTGTTCATGACGCCAGGCTTGGCGTTGTTCTACGCCGGCATGGTGCGGGGCAAGCACACGCTCGGAATGCTCATGCAGAACTTTTTCGCCATGGGACTGATCGGTGTCCTATGGGCGCTCGTCGGCTTCACGCTCGCCTTCGGTGACGCCGGGGGTGACATCGGCGGTTACATCGGCAATTTCGACTTCGCGTTCATGGCGGACCTCGAAACGGTGATCGATTCCAACAACCACCTGGTGAACCCGCTGCCGGGGCTCGACTTCTTGGCGATCCCGCCGCTGGCGTTCTTCGCCTTCCAGATGATGTTCGCCATCATCACCCCGGCATTGATCACCGGCGCGACGGCGGACCGCTTGAAGTTCCGCTCCTACGTTTGGCTGATCGGCTTGTGGTCGATCCTGGTGTACTCGCCGCTGGCCCACTGGGTCTTCAGCCCCACGGGCTGGTTGTTCAAGCGCGGCGCGCTCGACTTCGCCGGCGGCACCGCCATTCACATCAACGCCGGTATCGCTGCGCTCGTCATCGTGTGGATGATCGGCAAGCGCAGGGGCTATCCGTCACAGCAAATGGCGCCGCACAGCCTGCCGTTAACACTGCTCGGCACGGGCATCCTGTGGTTCGGTTGGTTCGGCTTCAACGCCGGCTCGGCCGGTGCCGCCAACGGGCAAGCTGCGCAGGCACTCGTGAACACGAGCCTGGCTGCTTCGGCGGCGATGCTCGGCTGGCTGCTCGTCGAGCGGATCAAGGACGGCCACGCCACGACCTTGGGTGGCGCCTCCGGCGCCGTCGCCGGCCTCGTCGCCATCACGCCGTGCGCCGGCTACGTCGGTGGCATGTCGCCGATCTACATCGGCGCGGCCGCGGGCATCCTCTGCTATCTGGCGATCGCTATCAAGAAGGCGCTCAAGCTCGACGACGCCCTCGACGTGATCGCCGTGCACCTCGTCGGCGGCATCGTCGGCTCGTTGCTCCTTGGACTCTTCGGCGACAAGTCGGCAACCGGCGCTGGCGCCGACGGCATGTTCTTCGGCGGCGGTACCGACCTGCTCGTCGACCAACTGACTGCGGTGGGTGCGGCGATCGTGTACTCCGCAGTCGCTACCTTCATCATCGCCAAGGTGATCGACCTCGTCTCGGGTCTCCGAGTCGATGCCGACGCCGAGGAGATAGGGCTCGACTTGAGCCAGCACGCCGAAAACGCCTACGCGAGCTGAACGGAAAGGAACAGACATGAAGCTGATTACCGCTGTCATCAAGCCGTTCAAGCTCGACGACGTCAAGGACGCCATCAAAGACGCCGGGCTCAAGGGCATCACGGTCACCGAGGTCCAAGGGTTCGGACGTCAGTCGGGCCACACTGAGGTCTACCGGGGCTCGGAATACACCGTGGACTTCGTGCCCAAGGTGGAGCTCAAGATCCTGGTGGAGTCGGGCGACGTCGACCGCATTCTGGACGTCATCGTCGCCGCTGCCCGAACCGACAAGATCGGCGACGGCAAGATTTGGGTCACCGATGTGGACAAGATCGTTCGCATCCGCACCGGTGAACTGAACGGCGACGCACTGACCTAAGCGTGGGTATACGGTCGGGCTCTCTGAGCAAAGGAGTCGCCAGGTGAGCCCGACCGAACCACTCGAACGAGCAATCGCCGTCGCCAAGCAAGTGTTGGCCGGAGTCAGTAAGGAAGACCTCGACAAGCAATCGCCTTGTGCTTCATGGACCGTGAGCGGTGTGCTCAACCACCTGATCGGTGCAACGAACTTCTTCGTCACGGGTATGGGCGGCACCATGCCGTCGGGCGATGACGGCAGCGTCGACTTCGCCAGCGGCGACTACCGCGTCGCCTTCGACGAAGGCTCAGCCCAGACCCTCGCCGCGTTCAGCGCGCCGGGTGCGATGGAGAAGATCGCCAAGCTGCCCTTCGGCGACATGCCGGGCTCGGCCTTCATGGGTCTCGCCGCCACCGACATCTTCACCCACAGCTGGGATGTGGCGAAGGCTACCGGCCAGTCGACCGACCTCGATCCCGAGTTGGCGGCGCAGCTGCTCCAAGGATCACAAGCGGCGATCCAGGACGCATTCCGCGGTCCCGACGCTGGCCCCACCGGCGCCGGTGCGCCGTTCGGCCCCAAGCAAGAGGCGCCCGCAGGCGCCACCAACGCCGACAAGCTCGCCGCCTTCCTCGGCCGCAACTGCTAGCTCGGCTGGCGCGCGTTCAGTAAGCCGCGGAGGCCGTCATCGGCCATCTCGATGGCGGCCTTCCAGCTGAACCAAAACGCTTCTTGGCTCTCACCGGCCGGGGGAGTGGGGTCGAGATCGGGCGCGGCGCAGAGGTAGCGCAGGTCCAGGTGCGTGTGGCCGCGGCCGCCAAGATGCACGTCGACGTGGATCAACTCGTCGCTCACGAGCACGACCGGTAGGCCCGTCTCTTCGGTTGACTCGCGCACCGCGGCTTGCGCCGGCGTCTCTCCCGTCTCGAGGTGGCCTCCCGGTTGTAGCCAGATACCGAGGCGGCGGTGTTTGTGCAGGATGACGCCGCGGGTTCCGACGATCAGCGCCGAGCCCGTGATGTGGACGGGATCGGCGTGCTCGTCGAAAGGGTCGGCGAGCCGCGCCACTTCTTCGAGAAACAGCTCCGCGGCGCCGGCCTCGCGCTCGTCGACGGGGTTGGCAGCGCGGACGCGGACCGCGGCGACGACGTCGTCGATCAGGTCAGCCACGTAGCGCCGTGAGATCGCGCTCGGCGTAGAGGCGGTGCTCCCACTCCTCGTTCAGGATGATGCCCAGGCACCGATTCACGGGGACAGCTTCGATCGACGGCCACCCCGGTTCGGTGCAGCCCGTGTCGGATGCGAGTTGTTCGTCGGTGAGCGACGCCATGACGCCGCGGACCGACTCTTGGCGTTGTCGCCGGACGGCAAGCACCTCGTCGAGTGACGGTCGAGCGTCGCGGTCCCACGGGATGCCGTCCCAACCCGGCGCCTCGTCCCACGGCAGGTCGAGCGGATGCCACGGTGACGCGACGCCGAGGATCATTCTTTCGCCCCACGCGGCCGACGCGAAGTTGAGGTGGCGCAGCGTCTGGATGAAGGACCACTCGCCGTTCACGCTCTCGTGCAGTTTCTCGGCGGGAAGCGACCGGGCCCGCTCGAGTGTGCCGCCCCACAGGCGCTCGAGTATCGACCACGCCTCGCGAAACTCGTCACTGGTCTTGGCGCGCATCTTCGCCCGCTCCGGCATACGGCGGTTCAACTCGTCCTCGACGAGGGGCGCAATATCCACGCCGTTCACGATGCAGTTGCGGATGTCTCCCGCGATCTCGACATCGATGAAGTCGGCGCCCTTGAATTTGGCGCCGGTGAGGTCGACGGCGGCGAACGTCGCGCCGTTCAGGTAGGTGCGCAGGAAAAGCGCCCCGCTGAGGTCCTGGTCGCGGAACTCCACGATTCGGCAAGATAGCACCACTTTTGGCGGAGTCGAACACTTGTTCGGTACCATCGAACAGTGGCATTTAATAACCCGGCGATGTCGTGGACGGCGCTGCACCGCCGGCTCACCGACCGTCCGGCGGGGGCCAACGGGGGCGACAGCCCGGCGTGGTCGAACCGGCGGGAGTCCTACAGCGAGCCGCCGGCGCTCGTCAGGCGTCGTGCCACTACGCCCTACGCCGAGTTGCACTGTCATACCAACTTTTCGTTCCTCGACGGGGCGTCGCCGCCCGAGGAGTTGGCCGAGGAGGCGGTGCGTCTCGGACTCGAGGCGCTGGCCGTCACCGATCACGACGGGTTCTACGGCGTGGTGCGTTTTGCCGAAGCCGCCCGCGCCCTCGGGTTGCCGACGATCTTCGGGGCAGAACTCAGCCTGCGACCACCGGGCGTCGAGAAACTCGAACCGCGCGCCGGCTCGGCCAAACAGTCGGCGACAGACCCGCACGCCAACCATCTGTTGGTGCTGGCCCGCGGGCCGCGCGGCTACGCGTCGTTGGCCCGCGCCATTGGTGAGGCGCACCTCGCGGGCGGCGAGAAGGGGCACCCCACCTACGAGATGGCGCGCCTGAGCGACCTAACGCAGGGCGACTGGGTGGTGCTCACCGGTTGCCGCAAGTCGCCGGTGCCAGCGGCGCTGATGCGCGACGGACCGGCGGCGGCCAACCAGGTGCTGGCCGACATGGTGTCGTGCTTCGGGCGCGAGAACGTGGTGGTCGAATTGTGGGACCACGGCGACCCACTCGACAGCGCCCGCAACGACGCGCTGGTGCAGCTCGCCGCGCGTCAGCACCTGCGCGTTGTGGCCACCAACAATGTGCACTACGCCACTCCGGCGAGGAGACCTCTCGCGACCGCGCTGGCCGCGGTACGCGCCCGTCGCAGCCTCGACGAGATCGAGCCGTGGCTCCCGTCGTCCTCCGGCGCGTGCTTGCGCTCAGGCGACGAGCAGGCGCGCCGGTTCGCCCGCTATCCGGGCGCGGTCGAAGCGGCGGCCGAGTTAGGGCGCGAGTGCGCCTTCGACCTCGCGTTGGTGGCGCCCAACCTGCCGCCGTTTCCCGTGCCGCCGCGTCACAGTGAAATGACGTATCTGCGCGCCCTGGTCGAAGAAGGTGCGCTGGCGCGCTACGGGCCGCGCAACGCCGAGCGCGTGCCCGGCGCGTACAAACAACTCGACCACGAACTGGCGCTCATCGAACAGCTCGGGTTCCCCGGCTACTTCCTGGTCGTGTGGGACCTGTGCGATTTCGCCCGGCGCCAGAACATCTACTGCCAGGGCAGGGGCTCAGCGGCCAACAGCGCGGTCTGTTACGCGCTCGGCATCACTAATGCCGACGCGGTGTCGCTCGGTCTGTTGTTCGAGCGCTTCCTGTCACCCGAACGCGACGGTCCACCCGACATCGACATCGACTTGGAATCCGGGCGCCGCGAAGAAGTCATCCAGTACGTCTACGAGAAGCACGGGCGCCAGAACGCCGCCCAGGTGGCCAACGTCATCACGTACCGCGCCAAGTCCGCCGTGCGCGACATGGGCCGCGCGCTGGGCGCCGCGCCCGGACAGCTCGACGCCTGGGCCAAGGAGATCGACCATTGGGGTGGCGTTGCCAAGACCGCGGCGATGGACGACATCACCATCCCGCAGAACGTCATCGACCTGGCGTTGCAGGTCGAGCACTTTCCGCGCCACCTCGGTATCCATTCCGGCGGCATGGTCATCTGCGACCGGCCCGTCCTCGAGGTGTGCCCTGTCGAGTGGGGACGCATGCCCGGCCGCACGGTGCTGCAGTGGGACAAGGACGACTGCGCGGCCGTCGGTCTGGTGAAGTTCGACCTCCTTGGCCTCGGCATGCTCGAAGCACTGCACGGTTGCGTTGATCTCATCGGCGAGTTCCACGGTGTCGACGTCGACTTGGCGCTCATCCCGCAGGAGGACTGCGTTTACGACATGATCTGCGACGCCGACACCGTCGGCGTGTTCCAGATCGAGAGCCGTGCGCAGATGGCCACGCTGCCCAGACTGCGGCCGCGCCACTTCTACGACCTGGTCGTCGAGATTGCGTTGATCCGTCCGGGTCCAATCCAGGGCGGGTCGGTGCATCCCTACATCCGGCGCCGCAACGGCGAGGAAGAGGTCACCTACCTCCATCCGTTGCTCGAGAAGTCGCTCAAGAAGACCCTGGGCGTGCCGCTGTTTCAGGAGCAGCTGATGCAGATGGCGATCGACGTGGCCGGTTTCTCCGCCGCCGACGCCGACCAGTTGCGTCAGGCGATGGGATCGAAGCGGTCGCGGGCGCGCATGGAGGAACTCCGGGCGCGCTTCTTCGCCGGCATGGCGGTCAACGGCATCGATGACGCAACCGGCGAGGTGATCTGGGACAAGCTCGCCGCCTTCGCCAACTACGGCTTCCCCGAGAGCCACTCGGTGAGCTTCGCCTACCTCGTGTACTCGTCGTGCTGGTTGAAGCACCACTACCCGGCGGCGTTCTGCGCGGCGCTACTCAACGCCCAACCGATGGGGTTCTGGTCGCCGGCCACGCTGACCGCCGACGCCCGTCGCCACGGCGTGCGGGTGTTCGGTCCCGACGTGAACGCGTCACGCGCCGGTGCGTGCTTGGAGGCCGACCCGGAATCCGCCGGTGGGTTCGCCATTCGCATGGGCATCGGATCGGTGCGCTCAGTGGGCGACGAGGTGGCCGCGCGCATCGACGCCCAAAGAATCGAGATCGGGCCGTACACCTCGATCGACGACGTGGCCCGGCGCGCCGAGTTGGGTGTGGCCGCGCTCGAAGCGATGGCCACCGCTGGCGCGTTCGACTGCTTCGGTGTCGACCGGCGTCAGGCGTTGTGGTCGGCGGGTGCGGTGGCCGAGGCGGCGCGGCCCGGCACCATCCCCGGCGTGGTCGTCGGTGTGGGCGCGCCGCAGTTGCCGGGCATGACGGCAGTGGAGACAACGGCGGCCGACTTGTGGGCCACCGGCGTAAGCCCAAACAGCCACGCGCTGGCGCACATCCGTCCGGCGCTGGTGAAGATGGGTGCACTGCCGGCGAGTGCGCTGCGCGATGTGAAGGACCGCACCAAGGTGCTGGTCGGCGGAGTGGTCACGCACCGGCAACGCCCGGCCACCGCGGGCGGCACGGTGTTCTTGAACTTGGAGGACGAAACCGGATTGATCAACGTCGTGTGTTCACTCGGCGTGTGGACCCGCTATCGCCGGGCGGCGCGCGGTTCCTCGGCGCTGTTGATTCGGGGTGTCGTCGAGTCCGCGTCGAATGTCGTCAACCTCCGCGCCGAGAAGATCGAAACCCTGTCCCTCTCAGTCGCCACCGTCCCGCCATCCCGCGACTTTCGCTAGCGGCGGCGGGAGTTGCCGCCGGGCCGGTTACGAATCCATCCGGACGCGCGCTCGTCGTCCTTCGCGAGCTCTTCGAACGCGTCTTGCTCGAGATGGAGCGCGGTCTTGCGCACCCCTGCGCGCGTGTCCTTCTGGAACCGGTGCAGCACGGACATGAACTCTTCGTAGCGACGCGACGAGCCGCTGCACGGACAGGCGGCGTGCAAGGCGGAGATCACGACGGCTTCGTCGTCAGACTCGAGATCGGCGAGCCACTGCTCGTCCGTACGCGGCTTGGTCGACACGCCAACAGGTTGCCGAACTGGCTTGCCGTTGTCAGGCGAATTCCGCCGCGAGAAATTGCAGGACGTCTTCGGCGAAGCGAACGGGGTGTTCCTCGTGCGGAAGGTGTCCGCACTGCGCATAGGTCAGCACGGTCGCGTCGGGCAAGGGAGGAGTCGCGGCCCACTTGTCCCGATCACCGACCACGACCAGCGTCGCAATGGCGCGCAAGCTGTCCCAATCGACCGGGGTCGCCGCGGCGGCCGCGGTCATCGCCCAGAGCGACTCGGCCACACCCGGCGCCAGCAACGGCGTGCGGTAGCCCTCGACCACGTCGCGCGTTACCGCCGACTTGTCGGCCCACGTCTGTCTGAGGACGCGGTCGAGCCCGACTCGGACGCCCAGCCGCAATAGCGAAGGCGCGATGTTGCGCACTACGGGCGCGCGGGCCACGGCTCTGGCGAAGCCGGGTGGGCCTCCACCGACGACCGGTGCGACCAGCACGAGTCCGCCGCACTGCTCCGGATCGGCCGCGGCGACATGCGCCGCCAACTCCGCACCGGCCGAGTGGCCCACCAGCACCGCGTCGCGCAGGCCGCGCTCGTCGAGCGACGCGAGCGTGGCGTCGACGGCCTCAGCCATGGGCACGAAGGTGCGCTCGATCGCCACCACCTCGTGGTGCGCCGATAGCGGGCCGACCACGGATCGCCACGTGAAGTTGGAGGCGGCGAAGCCGTGGAACAGAACCAGGCGAGCCACGCGCTAGTCGATTCGTCGGCTGAGCAGGCAGAACTCGTTGCCCTCGGGGTCAGCCAGCACGATCCAGGGAACGTCGCCCTGGCCGACGTCGACTCTGGTCGCGCCGAGGGCGAGGAGGCGCTCCAGCTCTTCGGCTTGGTCGCATCCGACGGGGTTGACGTCGATGTGGATGCGGTCCTTCACCGTCTTGGGTTCGCCGACCGGCACGAACACGAGAAACGGACGGGCGTCATAGCCACCGGTTGCTGACGTCCACAAGTCACCGTCTTCGGTCTTCTGCAACGGCCACCCCAAGACGGCGCACCAGAAGTCGGCGACCTTCTGAGGGTCGTTGCAGTCAATGACAATCTCGGTCAGCGCAGCAGCCATGTCCTCACCTCGTGCGCTCGGGGAACAGATCCGTGTTGGCGCGCGTACCCGCAAGACGGGCGAACTCATCCCGCAACTCCGGCACGGTCCATGCGGCGTCGGGCTTCCAGTCGAGCCAGCTGCCGTCGTAGGGCGGCTCGCGGCGCGTCATGGCGTCATGCACGCGTTGGCCCTCGCTCCTGATCTCGGCCACTTCACCGGCGGTAAACCGGCCCACCGCCTCCGCAGCTTCAAGTTCGTCTTCGTCCTTCAAGGCGACGTTCCCTTGCGCGTCCATGAAGATGTCCAGCACGTGGTCGACGGTGTGCACGCCGATGTCGCTGCGGCGTAGCGGTGCTTCCAAGTTGCCGTACCAGCCGAGGTACTCACCGGAGAGATCCGGCGCGCGGAACAACCAGCTCGAGTGAGCGGTGCCGGTGTTGTGGATGCGCACGGTTCCGTCACCGAGCCACGGCACAACTTCGTAGACCTTGTCGCATTTGAATCGCTCGAGCGGTGGACGCGCCCGGAACGGCTTGCCATCGGCGGGCACGGAGGCGAGATAACGCGTGCCGGGTGCCTGCCAGACGACGAGCGCGTCGGGGGTGTCCTCGATGACGCGCATGGGCATCACCGAGCGGCGATAGCACCACATGATCACGTCGCCGTGGGCCCAACTCACGCCTGCGAGGCTACGCGCCTATGACGACGACGTTGACCGGTAAGGCCGGACAGTTCCTGGCGCTGCACGTGAAGGGCGCACCGCTGCTCCAGCCGAACGCATGGGACATGGGCTCGGCGCGACTGCTCGAAGCGCTCGGCTTCGACGCCATCGCCACGACTAGCAGCGGACACGCCGCCACTTTCGGCCGCCTCGATGGAGGAGTGTCTCGCGACGAGGCGTTGGCCCACGGCGGCGAACTAGCGGCGGCGGTCGAAATTCCCGTGGCGGCCGACGCCGAGAACGGGTTCGCTGACGATCCCGCCGGCGTGGCCGAAACGGTCCGCTTGGCGTGCGGCACCGGGCTGGCCGGTTGTTCGGTTGAGGACTGGTCGGGGCACGAGATTTACGACACGAGTCTCGCGGTCGAGCGCATCGTCGCCGCCGCCGAGGCGGCACACCGCGGATCGACGCAACTCGTGCTCACGGCCCGGGCGGAGAACCTCATCCGCGAGCGCGTCGATCTGGCTGACACCATCGACCGACTGCAGCGGTACCAGGAGGCGGGCGCCGACGTGCTGTTCGCGCCGGGCCTGCGCGCCCTCGACGACATCCACGCCGTCGTGTCATCGGTGGACCGGCCGGTCAACGTGCTCGGCAGCGCGGCGACGCCCAACGTCACCGAGTTGGCTGCCGTCGGTGTGGCCCGCATCTCGGTTGGTGGCGCGCTCGCCTACACCGCCTACGGCGCGCTGATCGATGCCGCCAACGAACTGCGCGGCGAGGGCAGCTTCAGCTTCTCCGAGCGCGTCGCGGCCGCTCGCACCGTCATCCGCAACGCGTTTGGCTAGTCCGCTCAACATGTGATAAAAACATCACATGTCGGATGAGCTGGTGTGGAAGGCCCTGGCCAACCCGCATCGCCGAGCGCTGCTCGATGCCATGCGTGACGGTCCGCGCACGACCGGCGAACTCGCCGAGGTGCTGCCGGAGCTGAGCCGCTTCGCCGTCATGCAACACATGGGTGTGCTCGTCGACGCCGGCCTCGTGCTGACGCGCAAGGACGGCCGCCACCGACATCACTTCCTGAACGCTGTCCCCATCCAAGAGGCGTATGACCGCTGGGTTCCGCACCTGTCACAAAACGCCGCGGCCTCAGCGACCGCGTTACGCCGCTATCTCGAAGGAGAAACCGTGTCCGGGCGCGACTTCCGTATGGTCGAGTTCAAGAACCAGATCGATATCGCTGCGGCGCGTGAGCGCGTGTTCGAGGCGTTCCTGCACGAGCAGCACAAGTGGTACCCGTACAACTATGGCGGCGAGCGCATGCAACGAATCGTGCTCGAACCGTTCGTCGGTGGCCGCTGCTTCGAAGACTGGGGTGACAAGGCCGGGCAGCTCTACAGCCTGGTGTGGCACTACGACCCGCCGGCGCGGGTGTGCCTACGCGGGTTCCTCGCCAACGGCGTGAATCTCGAGCAGTGGTTCGGGTTTCGCGACAACGGTGACGGCACGACCACGATGGAACAACAACTCACGGCGTCCGGCGCGCTCAACGACGAGGATGCCGAAGGGATTCGCACGCACGGCGACATGACCCTGCACGCCGATGCGCTGCGGGTGTACCTCGGCGCGGCCTAGCCGGCGGCGGTGCCGGCGATGTTGACCAGCCAGTGCACGCCGAACTTGTCCGTGCACATTCCGAACGTGTCGCCCCACGGCGCTTTGGTCAGCGGCTCGCCGATCTCGCCGCCGGCGGACAGCTTCTCGAAGTAGCCGGTCAATGTCGTCTCGTCGTCGCCGCTGAGTGAGATCGAGCCGTTGAACGGCGTGTACTCCTGACCGTTGGGAGTGTCAGCCGCCATGAGGAACAGTCCGTTGTCGCCGGTGAGCATGGCGTGCATCACCTTGTCCTTCTCATCCGGCTCCGTTGGCATCTCCGGCAGATCGGCGAAAGACATGACGTTGAGTTCACCGCCGAAAACCGACTTGTAGAACTCCATGGCCTCACCGGCGTTGCCGTTGAAGTTGATGTACGGATTGAGGATCACGCTCATGCGAGCAGTGTTACCCGCGGACCACGGTGCGGGCAACGCGTTCGGAGCCCGACGTCGTGTCGTCGCGGAAGAGGTATTCGGCGCCCTCGATGGACGTCGTCACTGCGTGATGGTTCCCGGACGGGTCGACAGCGATGGCGTGCATGATCAGCTCCTTGGCCGGCGCGCCCAGGTCGAAGAGGTCAACGATGGCGTCGTGACAGGCGGCCACGAGGTCGACGCCGCGCGCCAGATCGGCCACGACTCGTCGGGCCGTTCCCGAGCGGATCGCCAGCTCGCCGAAGCCGGTGCAGGTCGCCGCGCCGAAGCGGACGTCGCAGTAGTTACCGGCCCCGATGACGGGGGAGTCACCGAGCCGACCCGGGTGTTTCCAGGCCCAGCCCGACGTACTGACCGCCGAGGCCATGGCACCGTGGGCGTCGATCGCGATGAAGTTGACGGTGCCGGCGGCCTGCTCAGGGTCGGCCGCCTTCGGCGAACCGCGCTCCCACACGGCTCGGGCCGCGTCAGTCAGCAGATCCGTGGGTGGCAGGCCGATCTCTTCGGCGAGCGCTGCCGCGCCGTCGCCCACAACGAGAACGTGCTGTGTCCGCTCCATGACGGCCCGAGCGACCGAGATGGCGTGCACGTAACCCCGCAACGCGCCCACGCCGCCGGCGCGCCGCGTGGTCCCGTCCATGATCGAGGCATCGAGTTCCACTTCGCCGCGCGCGTTCGGGTATCCGCCGAGGCCCACGGTGTGGTCGTCGGGATTCGCCTCGACCTCGCGCGTGGCGGCCTCGACCGCGTCGAGCGCCGAGCCCCCCTCGGCCAGGACGCGCCAACCCGTCTCCATTCCGACATCACCGTTGGCGGAAGCAACCAGCAGCACGGCGCATAGCGTGGCACGCATGGGAATCAAGGTTGGCGTCCAGTTTCATCCGCAAGGACTTGAGCGCGGTGGAGAAGGCGTTGGAGCTCGCGGGTAAATGAACGCCGCCGCGCTGTCGTTCTACGCGACGCCAGGGCCGATGACGCGGCTGCCCGGCGCGGTCAGGGCCGGTGACATCCCGAGGCCACTCGCGGAGATGCGCCGTGCCGTCCAGGGCTTGTTGGTCCATCGCGATTGGGTCGCGGCGTATGGACTGAGCGGCGACGCCATTCGCCTCGACGAGCAGAACATCCGGTCCACGGCGGACGTGTTGCGGCGGGCACTTGAGTTGTCGTCCGAGCCAATCGATGTCGCGCGGCCGCCGGTCGAGCGCGTGCAAGGCATCTGTCGGCACTTCGCGCTGTTGCACGTTGCCTTCCTACGAGCCCACGGGATCCCGGCGCGCATGCGCTGCGGCTTCGCCAACTACTTCGACCGGTCCAAGTGGTACGACCACTGGATCACCGAACGATGGAACGGAGAGCGTTGGGTGCGCGACGACCCGCAGGTCGACGATATGCAGGCCAAGATCATCCAGCTGGACTTCGACGTGAACGACCAGCCGCCAGCGCAGTTCATGAGCGCGAACGAGGTGTGGCAGGCCACGCGCGCCGGCGACCTCGACCCGATGCTGTGCGGCATCTTCGACATGTGGGGTTTTCCGTTCATCGCTGGCAATGTGGTGAGCGACTTCGCCTGTGTCAACAAGGTCGAGCTATTGCCGTGGGATCATTGGAGTCCGTTGACGGTGGGCGGCCCGAAGCGGCACATCCCCGACGCGACCGCGGTGGAGATCGACGAACTCTGCGCGCTCGTCGCCGCTGACGACGTCGATGCCATTCGGGCACGTTACGCGGCCGACGACCGGCTGCGCGTGCCGAAGACGATTACGACGATGGTCGACTTCCAACCGGTGGCCGTCGAGATCGACCTCGACTAGCCGGGAGGGGCGAAGAACTCCAGCGCGATGTTGTCGGGGTCCCGGAACGAAAGACCGGAGCCGTAGGGCGCGTCGACGACGCCACCATTAGTGATGCCGAGCTCGTTGAGCCGCTTCTCCCACGCCTCGAGTTCGCCGCGGTTGGCGCAGTGGAAGCCGACATGATCGAGGCCGGGCCGAAGCTCGTCGAACGCATCGGAACTGCTGGGCGAAGAGTGCTGGTGGATGCCGAACAACGTTCCCCCGAGTAACCAAACGACGTGGTGCCACGGACCGGTGTCTTCGTCGAGCACCGGATCGGCGCCGAACAGGGTCTGGTACCAGGAACGGCTGACGTTGAGATCGTTGACCGTCACTGCCACGTGGCCAAGTGCTGGAAAATCGGGCATGGTCGAACCTCCGTGATGACGAGAAGGAAAACCTACCGCTCTCACTACGCTGCGGCACATGGCGTGGGACTTTTCGACTGAGCCGGAGTTCGAGGAGAAGCTGGCGTGGATGCGCGGGTTCGTCCGCGAGGAGATCATCCCGCTCGAGACGCTCGAGCTGGGCGACGAACAGTTCCTCAAAGTGATGCGGCCGCTGCAAGACGAGGTGAAGGCGCGCGGCCTATGGGCGTCGCACCTCCCACCCGAACTCGGCGGTGGCGGTTTCGGCCAGGTGAAGCTCGGGCTCATGCACGAGATCCTCGGCCAGTGCGCCATCGCCCCGTTCGTGTTCGGCAACAACGCGCCTGACTCGGGCAACGCCGAACTACTTGCCGTGGGTATCGAGTCCAGCGGCCGTCACGAGCACCGCGAGAAGTGGCTCGAGCCGTTGCTCGACGGGCGCATCCGCTCGGCGTTCTCGATGACCGAACCGGGTGCGGGCGCCGACCCGACGCTGCTCAAGACGACGGCGACGCGCGACGGCGACGAGTGGATCATCAACGGCCACAAGTGGTTCACGTCGAACGGCTCGATCGCCGACATCCTGCTGGTGATGGCGGTCACGAATCCCGACGTGCATCCGTATCAGGGGATCTCGATGATCGTGGTCCCGGCGGACGCTCCCGGGGTCAACATCGTGCGCGACATCCCGACGATGGAACACCCGGCCGAGACCTTCGGCCGCGTCGGCGGCCACAGCGAGGTCATCTACACCGACGTGCGCGTCCCGTACGAGAACTTGATCGGGAACGAAGGCGAAGGCTTCGTCCTGGCGCAGAAGCGTCTCGGGCCCGGCCGAATCCATCACTGCATGCGCTGGCTCGGCCAGTCCAAGCGGGCTTTCGACATGCTGTGCGAGCGCGCCGTGTCGCGCTACACGCACGGCTCCGTGCTGGCCGAGAAGCAGACCATCCAGAACTGGGTGGCCGACTCCATGGCGGAGATGACCGCCGCCCGCCTCATGACACTGCACGCTGCATGGAAGATGGATCAGGTCGGCGCGTCCGAAGCGCGCGTCGAGATCGCCATGATCAAGTACTACGGCGCGACCGTGCTCTACAACGTCATCGACCGCGCCGTGCAGATTCACGGATCGCTCGGGTTCTCTACCGACCTGCCGCTGGAGCACATGTACCGCGCGGCGCGGGCCGCCCGCATCTACGACGGCCCCGACGAGGTGCACAAGGTCACCGTCGCCCGCAGGATCCTCAAGGACTACAAGCCGGTCGAGGTGCCAACCGAACACGTGCCTACCCGCCGCGCCGCCGCCCAACGCAAGTTCGCCGAGATCCTCGACGCCGCCAGCGCCTGACAGACCCAGAAGGTGACAAGCCTGCTTGACAGGCGAGGCGTGTAAAGCTAACTTGTCACCATGCGGAACCGGGTGCGGGAGCTACGTGAAGCGGCCGGTCTTTCGCAGGGCCAGCTGGGTGAGGAGCTCGGCGTGTCGCGGCAGACGATCAACTCGATCGAAACCGACCGCTACACGCCGTCGCTTCCACTTGCGCTCACCATGGGGCGGTTCTTCCGCATGTCCGTAGAGGAGATTTTCGATGCAGAGGATTCAGATGCGGTCGCGAAATAGTCGCGGACTGTTTTTAGGTGCGGTCGCTCTTGGCGCCGTTACCGGGGGAGCGGCCCTTATTGGCGGTGACGTGCCGTTGGCGATATTCGGATTTCTGTTGCTCACGGCATTCGGAGCGTTTCTCGCATTCTCACGATCGGAGATCGCTGTGATCGGTAGTGCCGATGCTGACGAGCGACAACGTCAGATCGACACCGAGGCCGTGCGATTCTCCTATCAGGCCGTCGTGTTCGTGGCGGTAGCCGGCTTTGTTTGGGAACTAACGCGCGGCGACGGTCCTGGCGCCTTCACCATCGTCTGCTCCGTCGGCGGATTCACGTACCTCGCAGCGATCGCGGTGCTGAAGCGGCGCCGCTAGGCGTCTTCCATCACGGCCTGTTCGGCGAGGCCGATGGGGAGCGCGCCGGCTCCGGCTAGACGGTCGTGGAATTCGCGCAGCGTGCCGCGGCCGGCGTCGAGGAACTGGCCGCGGATGCGCTCGATCTCGAGACAGCCGGTGAGGTACGACGCCGCTTGAGTCGGCCAGGCGCAGTAGCGGTTGACTTCCGCCACAGCGGTCGCTTCCGACAGCGCGGTGTTCGATGTCATGTAGGTGACGGCTTCTTCGGCGGTCATGTCGCCGACGTGCAGCGCCGTGTCGACCACGATGCGCGCTGCTCGGAAGATGCGGGCGTCGAGGTGACCGAGGATCTCCTCGTTGGTCTCGAAGAATCCGTGTTCGTGCATGACGCGCTCGGCGTAGAGGCCCCAGCCCTCGGAGAAGTAGGGCGTCGACAGCATCTTGCGCAAGGAGCGCGGGTTGCCTTGCATCCATGTGAGATGCCAGTGGTGACCGGGGTAGGCCTCGTGCGCCGTGATGGTCGGGATCATGTGGAAGCTGTTGGTGGCCAAACGCTGCTGCACTTCGGCGTCGCTCGTGCCGTCGGGCGGGAAGGGCACGAAGAAGTGTCCGGTCAGCGTCGGCTTGAACGCCGGGGGAGTGGCGTACGACGCCACCGCCAGCACGGGGCGTTGGAACGGGGGCGACGGGTCGACGAGGCACTCCTCGCCGTCGGCCAAGGTGACGAGCGCGTGGTCGATGAGGAACTGGCGGCACTTGGCCGTGCACGCTTCGTAGGCGGCGCGCATGTCTTCAGGTGACGACGGGTGCTTCTCGGTGAGTGCCTTGTTGATGGTGCGCCAGTCCGACGACGGGTCCATCTGCTTGGCGAGGTCGACCAGCTCGGCTTCAACCGTGGCGAAGGCATCGAGTCCGTACTGATGCAGACCGGCGGTGTCGAAGCGCAGCCGTTCCTTGTCCTTCAGCAGCGCCGAGTAGCGCGCCTCGCCGAAGACCCAGTCGCCCTTGGCGTTCGGAGCCAGTTCGTCGAGCCATGCCAAGTAGGACTCGAGCGCCTGGGCGGCGGCCTCGCCGGCGTCGGCGACTTCGGCGCGCAGCTTGTCGTCGCCGATCTCCGCGGGCACGAGGTGACGGAAGTAGCCGATACCGGCGCGGCACGGACCGGCGGCGCGTTCGACGAACAAGGGCGCCACGAGATCGGGATCGATGTTGGCGCGACCGGCGTCGAGCACCTCGGGCAACGCGCGCATGCGGGCGATGGCGAAGCGAGCGAGGTCGGCTTCGGCATGCACGCGGTGCAGGAAAAGTGCGAACACGCCCTGCAATCCGACGCCGGGGTACACGCCGGGATCACGTTTCCAGCCATACCAATCGCGGTTGATGGCGCGTCCGGTGAGCGTCGACTGCAGCAGCCCGAGATCGATGCGTTGGTCGAACGACAACTCCGAGGCGTCGAGTTCGTTGAAGCGCGTCAGCCAGTCGGCGTCGGCGCGTTCGCGACGTTCGTAGCGCGTCGGCGGAGTAGTCGCCCAGCAGTTCGTCGTGACCGTCGATACCGAGTTGGGTCGCGCGCACGGGCGACTCTTCCAACTCGGCGTTGATCCATTCGTCGACGAGAGCTTCGAAGTCAGCCATAGTCGCAAGGTAGTGGCGAGTACTCTGGCCGGCATGCGGATCCACGGGGAGCCTCCGAGTTATGCGACGCGCCTTCGATTGGCGGCGACTGCTCGCGTTCCTCGGCCCCGACGTATCCGGCGTGGGCCAGAGCCTCGTCGCGCTCGCGCTCAATAGCTCAACCAGCCTTGTCGCCGGAGCAATGCTCGGCGCCATCACCGGAACCTTCGAGCGTCTGCCCGGCTTGCTTATCCTCGTTCCGCCGGCCATCGGCTTACGCGGCAATGTCTTCTCGGCGTTGGGCAGCCGCCTAAGCACCGCGATTCACAGCGGCCAGTTCCACCCGACACTGCGCCGCGGCACCGTGCTCGGCGACAACGTCGTGGCGTCGCTGCTTCTCACTTCCGGGCTGGCGCTGGCGCTCGCGGTGGTGGCCAAACTCGTCGCCGTCACCGTTGGTGTCCACGGTTCTATTTCCGTCTTGGACCTGGCGACGATTTCGGTCCTCGGCGGCCTGCTCGCATCGGCGGTGGTACTGGCGGCAACGGTGATGTTGGCGTTCGGCGCGGTCCGCTTCGGATGGGACCTCGACAACCTTGTCGCGCCGATCGTGTCGACGCTGGGCGACGTACTGACGCTGCCAGCCCTGTGGCTGGCCGCGCATCTGGTGGCGCGTGGTTGGGGCTCGACGCTTCTCGGATGGCTGATCGTCATCGTCACGAGCATCGGCGTCGTGTACGGCTGGCGGACGCGGCAGCGCCTGCTGCGCGAGATCGTGCGCCAGTCCTGGCCCATCCTGTTCGGCGCCCTCGTGCTGAGCACGTTCGCGGGCGTCGTGATCGAGAAGCGGTTCGACACTCTTCGCACGTTCCCGGCGCTACTGATTCTGGTGCCCGCGTTCGTCAGCTCCGCCGGCGCGCTCGGCGGCATCTTCTCGAACCGGCTCAGCAGCGGCCTCAACCTCGGCATGGTGAACCCCGCCGGCGTGCCGTCGCGGTCCGCCCGACGAGACGCCGGCTTGCTCGCAATGTTGGCCGTGCCGATCTATCTGTTCGACGGCCTCGGCGCGCACTGGGTGGCGCGGGTCCTCGGCGAAGCCAGCCCCGGCGCGGGCTCGATGGTGGCCGTGGCGATGCTCGGGGCGATCGGCGCGGTGGCCTTCGTCATCGTGATCGCGTACTACGGCAGCGTGACGGCGTACCGGCTGCGCCTCGACCCTGACACCTACGGCGTTCCGACGATCACCTCGTCGGTCGACTTCATCGGCGCCCTGATGCTCGTCTCGGCGATCGTCGCGCTCGGAATCGCGTCCTAAATGACGTACATTCGCGAAACGCCGTCAGGCTAAATATGGACGCTGATAAACCCCGCAACCTGCGGACCTTGCTATCCGAGGCGAAAGACACCTCGGAGCTGATGGTCGACTTGGCCTATGCCGCGTTGTACTTCAGCGATCCGGGCATGGCTGACGAGGTCGACGAACTCGAGCACCGGCTCGCTGAGCTCGCGCAGAGCCTGCGCGAGACGGCGGTGCTCGCCGCACGCTCGCCGCGCGACGCCGAGGCGATGGCGTCGGTCTTGTCTGTCATTGGCGCCATCGAAAAGGTCGCCAGCGCAGCCGTCGACATCGGTGCCATCGTCACTCGCCGGCTCGGCATTCCTCGCGCGCTGGTCGCCGATCTCTCCGCGGCGGAGGAGGTGTCGCACCGGGTGCGCGTGCGCGAAACGTCGCATATGGCGCACCGACCGCTGTGCGACCTGGAGTTGCCCACGGTGTGCGGCATGCGGGTCGTTGCCATTCGTCGCGTGCGCGACTGGATCACCGACGTGCACGGCGACATGGTGCTCGTGCCGGGCGACGTGCTGTTCACGCAAGGCGCGTCGGCCGGCATCCCGCGGCTGCGGGCGATGGCGGGGGCGCCGAGCTACGAGCCTCCTTTGGCCACAGAAGACGAAGTGCCGTCGGACCTCGACCGCGCCATCGATGTGCTCGTCGAGATGAAGAACCTGTCCGAAGTCGCCGTCGGCTTGGCCTACTCGGCGCTGGTGCTGCGCGACCGCGGCCTCGCCGCCGAGGTCGAGCACCTCGAGGACCGCGTCGACGACATGAAGGAGCGGCTCGAATTGTGGGTGCTTCGCTCGGCCGACGGGCAGATTGACCCGTCGCCGCTGCGCGGCTTACTGCACCTCGCGCAGGCCTCGGAGGAGATCACCGACGCTGCGCAACAGATGGTGCGCCTCGTCACCGAGGGCGAAGAACTCCACCCGATCCTCGCCGTGGCCTTTGGTGACTCGGACGAAGTGGTCGTGCGTGTGCCGGTGGCGGCGGGCTCACCGGCGGAAGGCACGTCTTTGGGTTCGCTGCGGCTCGAGACCGAAACGGGCTTCTATCTCCTCGCCGTTCGTCGCGGTGGCCGTTACCTCTACCGGCCGCGCAAGGAAGTCGTGCTCCAGGAAGGCGACGAGTTGATAGCCACCGGCCCCGACGAAGGCCATCCCTTGCTCGCGCACCTATGCGGCTACCGGCTCATCGAAGACGACGAGACCGGCGCCGACGAACTCATCCCGGTCGCGCATTAACGCTGAACAGCACCACGGCGTGCGCCGCGGCGACGTTCAGCGAACTCGCACCCCCGGTCATCGGAATGGCGACGGTGCGGTCGGCGACCTCGCGCAGGCCTCGGCTCAGCCCCGACGTCTCGTTCCCGAAGAGCAACGCCACGCGGCCGGGCGGAAGGTCCTCGAGCGACGCGTCACCGCTCTCGTCGGTCGCTACGACGGCAACGCCCTTCGCGTCTGCCCACTTTCGCAGCGCGTGGGCGCCACTGATCTCGACGATCGGCACGGCGAAAAACGATCCCGTACTCGCCCGCACCGAACGCGGGTCGTAAGGGTCAGCGCCGTGGCCGGTGACAAGAAGCGCCCCGCCGCCGAGCGCGTCGCAAGTTCGGATGATCGTGCCGATGTTGCCGGGGCTCGCCGGGCGATCCAACACGGTGGCGACAAAAGCGGCGTCGACGACGAGATCGTCCAAGCCAACCGTGCGCTTCACGGCTACGAGCAACAACTCCGGCCGTTCCTCGCGCTCGGTCAACCCGTCGAACAACTCGGGAGGCAGCGAGACGTGATCGTCGACGCGAGCGAGCACGGAGTCAGCCCAGGTCGAGCGACGGCCGCCTTCAGGTACGAGCGCGGTCCGGACGGTCCAGTTGTTGGCAAGGGCGGCGTCGATGTTGCGGACGCCCTCGACGACGAACGCGTTCTCGCGGTTGCGCGTCTGGCGGTTGGTCCGCAGCGCGTCGAGGATTTGGTACTCCGCGTTGGCCGATCGGATCGCCCGCGTCACAGCCAGTCGCGTCGGCGGAAGTACCAGAAGCCGCCGACGGTGACAAGCAGCATCAACCCGAGCGCGAACGGATAGCCATACTCCCAGCCGAGCTCTGGCATGTGTTGGAAGTTCATGCCGTAGATGCCGGCGATCAATGTGGATCCGAGAAGGATTGCGCCGCCACTCGTCATCAACTTCATCACTTCGTTCATACGGTTCGAGATGATCGCGAGGTGGGCGTCTACTGCGTTGCCCATGAGCTCGCGGTGACTGTCGATCGTGTCGACGGCGCGCAGTAGATGGTCGTAGACGTCTTGCATGAGCACGAGCGCCGTCCCGTTGACCGAAATCACCTCACCTCGCAGGATCCCGGCCAACGCTTCGCGCAGCGGGACAACCTTGCGCCGGAACGCCACCAAGTCGCGGCGGATCTCGAACAGCCGCTGCTGGATGGACGTCTCGGTTTGGCCCTTTGGCGGGGCAAACACGTCGTCCTCGAGCAGCTCGATCTTGTCTTCGGAAGCTTCCAGCGCGGTGAAGTAGCCGTCGACGATCTCGTCGAGGATCGCGTGGACCACGATGCCAACGCTGCATTCGTCGCCGACCACCCTCTCGCAGCGCGCGAGTGCCACCACTGGCTCCCAGGTTGAACCCTCCTCGTTGCGCTCGCGCACCGTGATGATCCAGTCAGGCCCGATGAACAAGTCGACCTCGGCCAGGTTCGCCGTGTACGCGACCATGAACGCGTGGTTGGCGTAGAGCTCGAGCTTTGGTCGCTGTCCGCTCTCGGTCGCATCTTCGACGGCCAGGGCGTCGAGCCCGAACTCGTCGGTGAGCGCTTGCAGTTCTTCGGCGGTCGGATCTACGACGTCGATCCAGCGTGCGTTCGACTCGCGGAGAACATCGGATACCGGCATCGCCGGGCAACGCTACGACTCCGGTGAGGGCATGAGGGTGAACCGTGCGAGTTGGCGGCTCTGCGCGATGAGCGTGCCGGACTCGCTCCACACCTCGCCGTCCTCCTCGACGTAGCCGCCGCTCAACGTTCGGCTTTCGAACGCGCACCAGTTCCAACCCGGTTCGGGCGAGTGACGGAAATGAACGGTGAGTTCGATCGTCGGCGCAAGAGCAGAGCCGTGCCGCCGGAACATCGGCGGGGGCCAGCAGTCGCAGAAGAGCGGGACGGCCAGACTGTCGAGGTCGCGGTCGATCAATCGCGTCCATCCGCCGACGTGTGCCGCTTCGGTCGGAGCTGCCGCGAACATGTCGACGCCGCTCGGGTCGCGGTACTCGAAGCGTTCGAGGAAGCTCGCCATCGGCAGATCCAGGTGTGGCGGTACCTCGCGGGGCGAACCCTCGCCCGGCGTGCCCTGCGCCGGGGTCGTGCGCAGGACGTCCTCGAGTTGGTCGGCGCGCCGGCGGCCGAAGATGGCGACGGCGGCCGCGCGCACCGATCCGGCCTGGGTGAGGGTCGCCGTGAGGAAGGCGTGGCTGCGGCCAGCGCTCGTGATCGTCGCTGCGACCTCGCATGGGCCCAACTCGGGCCGGCCGACGTAGTGCGACGTCATGGTCAGCGGATCCGGCTGCGGTGAGACCTGCGACATCGCCCGGATGAGGAACGCCGCGATGTAGCCGCCGTTCGGTCCGCCGCCGATCATCCAGCGGTCCGAAACCTCGCCGCGGAACACGCCGTCGCCCGCGGCGGCCAAGGCGGTGTCGGTGTCGAACTCGGTCACCATGCCCGGCAGTTTCGCACGCCGACTTGACCGGTCGGTCAAGTAACGTCCGGACATGTCTACGAGTACCGAAACAACGGTTCGCGACGAGGTCGTGAGCTGGTTGCGCGCCAATCTTCCCGCGGACTGGGTCGAGGCCATCGAGAACGACGACCCCGCCAAGCTGGCCGAGGCCCGCAAGAAGGTCGACTACAACGACTGGTGTGCCCGCCTCGGCGAGGCGGGCTACGCCACTCCGAGTTGGCCCAAGCCCTACGGAGGCGCCGGCCTCGACCCCGAAGGCGTGCGCGTCGTGATGGAGGAGCTCGATCGCTACAAGGTGCCGCGCAGTTTCAATGTCATCGGTATCGGCATGGGCGGACCCACTGTCATGCAGTGGGGTTCAGAGGACATGAAGACGACGCTGCTGCCGACGATGGCGCAGCACCGCGAGATCTGGTGCCAGCTCTTCAGCGAGCCGTCGGCCGGTTCCGACGTGGCGACCCTCGCCACGCGGGCGGTCCGCGACGGCGACGAGTGGATCGTCAACGGCCAGAAGGTATGGACCACCATGGCGCATATGGCGAAGTGGGGCATGCTCGTCGCCCGCACCGACCCCGACGCGCCCAAGCACAAGGGCCTCACGTACTTCATCGTCGACATGCACGCGCCGGGTGTCGAGGTACGCCCGCTCAAGCAGATGACTGGTGACGCCGAGTTCAACGAGGTGTTCTTCACCGACGTGCGCATTCCTGACTCGATGCGTTGCGGCGACGTCGGCAACGGCTGGGCGGTGGCGACGGAAACGCTGATGAACGAGCGCGTCGCGCTGTCGGGCGCCGGCTCGGTCGGCGGCGGCAACGTGGGCGGCGGCGCCATCGACGAACTGATCCGCGCGCGAAGGCGAGCGGTCAGTGGGACAACGCGGTGTTGCGCAACAAGCTGGTGCAGCTCGTCATCGAAGGTCGCATCAACAAGATCACCAACCTGCGCGCCGCCGCGGCTCGGGTCGGTGGAAAGCGGCCCGGGGCCGGAAGGCTCGATCACCAAGCTGTTCCAGGCGGAGTACAACAAGCGCCTCCAGTGCGTAGCCATGGAGATTCTCGGCGCGTCGGCCACGGCGTGGTCGCCGAGCGACCAGGCCAACGGTTCGGCCGTGCGCGGGTTCCTGCGGAGCCGCGCCAACACGATCGAGGGCGGCACCAGCGAGATCATGCGCAACATCCTCGGCGAGCGCGTCCTCGGGCTGCCCAAGGAGCCGGCGACTGACCGCGACATCCCGTGGACCGACATTCCCCGCAACGGTTGATACGTATCCTTTCCCAGTGACCGAACACGAAGACGATCACGACCATGTTCACGGCGACGACTGTGATCACGGCGACGAACATGAGCACGAGGAGTACGTCTCGGACACGAGTCCGGAGCTACTCGCCGAGCGTCGTGACCGCTTGAGCGCCACGCTCGAAGCGATCACGGTCGAAGACCTCAACGCCCACCTGCGCGCGGCGCCGCCGCAGGTGCGTGATGCGCTCACGCAACGACTGTCGGTCCGACTCGATCCGAAGTTCGTCAAAGGCGGCGTCGGCCGCCTCGTGCGCACCCGCATGCGCAGCCTGTCGCCGAGCAAGCAGGTCGAGATGGCCTCCGAGCTGACGGCCGGGCTCGACCACGAATCGTCGGAGTTCCTCGGTGAGGAAGCCTTCGAACTGCCATCGGCCGACGACCTCAGCCGCCTGGTCGATCACCTCCTGGAACGGCATCGCCCAGTCATGGTGCGGGCCTACTTCGCGTGCACCGCAGCGGCCGACGCGCCGGTCGCCGGAGAACTCGACAGTTTGCTGATCAACGATCAGCGACTTGTGCTCGTCGCCCCATGAAATACGAGTTCGACGAACTGACGCCGCGGGTCATCCGCGAGGTCGGGTTCCGCGAACGCATGCGGGGCTACGACCCGGCCGACGTCGACCCGCTCCTCGAGCAGGTCGCGGACGGCGTCGAAGAGATCCACGAACGGATTGCCCGGCTCAAGGCCTACGCCGCTAACCCGCCGAGCCCGCAAGAAGTCGACTCCGTCGGCAACGTCGCCGCCCTCACCGCCATGTTGCACATCGGCTACGCCGCCCGCGAAGCCCGCAACATCATCAACACCGCCCGCGCGCGCACGGGCATGACGCGGGTGAAGGGCGACGAGGAAACGGCCAACGAACTCCTCGCCCAAGCACTCCTCAATGCGCCGCGTCCGGTCGAACCTGCTGGCGCTACTACCGTGAAACCCATGGATCGTCGTTGCATTCTCACCGTCCACGCCCACCCTGACGACGAGGCGTCGAAAGGTGCCGGCACCATCGCCAAGTACCACGCCCAAGGGGTCCACACCGTGTTGGTGTGCTGCACCGGAGGCGAAGAGGGCGACATCCTGAACCCGGCGATGGACACCGAAGAGGTGAAGGCGAACATCGGCGCCGTCCGCATGAAGGAACTCGACGCCGCGGCCAAGGTCATCGGCTACGACGAAGTCGTGCTGCTCGGCTACCGCGACTCGGGTATGGCGGAGAGCGAAGCCAACAAGAACCCCGAGTGCTTCGCGCAGGCGCCTCTGGATGAGGCCGTAGGTCGGCTCGTGGCCATCATTCGCCGCACGCGACCGCAGGTCATCGTCACTTACGGCGACGAGCAGACCCGCTATCCGCACCCCGATCATCTGCGCGTCCACGAGATCACGCTGCCGGCGGTTGAGGCCGCCGCCGATGCGTCGCAGTACCCGGAGGCCGGAGAGCCCTGGGAAGTGGCGAAGATCTACTACACCGCGTGGTCGTACAAGCGCATGGTTCAGATGCACGAGAAGTTCCTCGAGTTGGGTATCGAGTCGCCGTTCAGCGCTGATTGGTTCAAGAACCGCCAGCCCGAACCGGACGCCAACGGACCGACCACCTCGATCGACCTCGCGGGCTTCGAAGACGTGCGCCAGGACGCGTTGCTGGCGCACGCCACCCAGATCGATCCCACGTCGCCGTTCTGGTTCGGCCTGCCGAAGGAAGTCATGCGGACGATCCACCCGTTCGACGACTACGTGCTCGCCCGTGGGCCGCGTGGTGATGGCGACGTCGAATCCGATCTGTTCGCCGGGCTCGAAGAGGCCCGCGTCTAGCGGATGCCGAAGGACGCGCAGTGGGTCATCGAAGAAGGCGACGCCACAGTCGTTTTCACGGCATCGCCTGCCGACGCCGAAGCGGTGCAGTCCGGTGATCTTGACCTGAGCGTCGCCTTCATGCAGGGCCGGGTGAAGGCTGCCGGCGACATGCGCGCACTGTTCGCGTTGTTGCGCCGCGCCGCTGACTAGTGGTGCTGGGCGATGTCGACGTGATTGACGTGCCGAGCGGGCACGGGCGGCGCGCTCGCGGTATCGACCGTCAAGCACACCAGGATCGCCGCAACAATCTGTAGGAACGCCACGGCGAAAGCGGTCGCGGTAATCAGCTTCTGCATGTAGATGTCTTCGGAGCAACTAGCTCCCTTGGATGTTTTTGCCATCCATTCGCGGGCGCGGCTCCGAACAACTCCCGTGAAACCGCTTGCAGGCCTTTTCGTTCTTATTGCTGTCGTCACCGCTGCGTGCGGCGGTGACTCGCCGGGTGATGCCAATACGGCATCCACGGGCACGACGGTTGCGGCTGGCAACAGCGTGACTATGCGGCTGATCGCGTATCGCCCCGCGAACCTCACGGTGACGCCCGGCACGACCGTGACCTGGTCGCAGAAGGACGCCGGTGAACACACCGTCACCTCCGGGACCATCGTGCAGGGTGGCGCTGGCGTGACCGAGAAGCCGGACGGCAAGTTCGACTCCGGCGACATCGCGACCGGTGGCACCTACAAGTTCAAGTTCGACGAAGCGGGCACCTACCCGTACTTCTGCGAGATCCACCCCGCCACCATGCGCGGCGAGGTGACGGTCAGTTGACCACAGCACCCAAGAGCCCGACCCCCCAAACCAGGAGATCCAACAACATGAAACGCAAGACTCTGCTGAAACTCGGCGTGCCCGTTCTCGCCCTCGCACTCATGAGCGCGGCGTGCGGCAGCGACGGTGACGACAATTCGGCCGCACCGACGAACGCCGACACCGCGGCCGTCACGTCCACCACGGGCGCGTCCACGCTGCGCGCTGGGCTCACCGGACTGCTGACCGAGCACGTGTACCTCGCCGCGCTGGCCACCGGTTCCGCCCTTCGTGGCGACACCAAAGGCTTCGAGGCGTACGCCGCCGCATTGAACGGCCCGACGAACAGCAACACCTCCGAGCTCGTCGATGCCGTCACCTCCGCGTACGGCGCCGACACCGGCAAGGCGTTCGACGGTCTGTGGCGCAGCAACGGCCACATCCCGGCCTTCGTCGCCTACACCCAGGCGGTCGCCGCCGGTGACCAAGCCAAGGCCGACAAGGCCGTCGCCGATCTGTTGGCGTATGCCAAGACGTTCGGTACCACGATGAATCAGGTCAACGAGAACCTGCCCGCCGCGGCCGTCGAAGAAGGCGTGAAGCATCACGTCACCACCCTCAAGGCTGTTGTCGATGCGCAAAAAGCCGGCGACCAGCCCAAGGTGTACACCTCGTTGCGTGAGGCCTACGCCCACATGAACGACCTCGGTGAAACGCTCGCCGTTGCCACCGCTACCAAGTTCCCGGACAAGTTCGACGGCGATGCGTCTTCCCCCGCGGCCGACCTGCGCGCCGGAATGACGTCGCTGCTACGTGAGCACGTCCTGCTCGCCGCCAGTGCGACCGGGGCAGCTCTCGGTGGACGGATGCCGCAGTTCGAAGCTGCCGCCGCCGCGCTCAACGGTCCGACCGCTAGCAACACCACCGACATCGTCGGCGCCATCCAAAGCGCCTACGGCGACGATGTCGGCAAGGCGTTCGACGGTCTGTGGCGCAGCAACGGTCACATCCCGGCCTTCGTCGCCTACACCCAGGCGGTCGCCGCGGGTGACCAAGCGAAGGCCGACAAGGCGATCGCCGACATCATCGCCTACGCCAAGACGTTCGGGACCACGATGAACTCGGTCAACTCGAACCTTCCCGTTGACGCGGTGACAGAAGCGATCACCATGCACGCCACCACGCTCAAAGCAGTGGTCGACGCGCAGAAGTCCGGTGACGCCGTGAAGACAGCCTCGACATTGCGTGAGGCCGTCCATCACATGTCGGGTACCGCTGACGTCCTCGCCGAAGCGACCGTGAAGAAGTTCGCCGACAAGTTCGCCGAGTAGCCCCCACTCGTCGAACGCGAACCGAGCCGGCCCGCCCTTTTCCCAGGGGCGGGCCGGCTCGGTCGTTAACGTTGTTGTCATCCACCGCGCCACTCGCTCCGTATATCGGTAGGAGGAGCAAGCGTGGCTATTGACTTACGAGAACACAGCGATGCGTCACTGGTAGTCGCCATCGCCCGCTATCGCCAGGAGGCGTTGGCCGAGGTGTACCGCCGCCATGGCGGCGCCGTGTTCGCGCTCGCTCGCCGCGTGACCAACCGGGCGAGTGTCGCCGAAGACGTCGTCCAGGAGGTGCTCCTCAAGCTCTGGACGCACCCTGACCGCTTCGATTCCGAGCGTGGATCGTTGCGCTCGTTCCTTCTCACTCAGGCGCACAGTCGCGCCGTCGACTTCGTCCGCTCCGACTCGGCTCGGCGCCGCCGCGAAGACACGGACACCGTCCGCATGGCGGAGGCGGGCTACGACGTCGAGCGTGAGGTCTGGGACCTCGCCATGGCCGACCATGTCAAGGACGCGATGGCCGTGCTGCCCGAGGACGAGCGCCGAGCGATCGAGTTAGCGTATTTCGGCGGTCACTCGTACCGCGAGGTCGCGGTGATGCTTGACCAGCCTGAGGGCACAATAAAGAGTCGCATCCGGGTGGGGCTCCGACGGCTCCGCCAGGAACTACAGGCCACCGGTATCGTCGGAGTGGAGGCATGAACATGCATGAATTGGTTGGTGCCTACGCACTAGACGCACTCGAGGCCAAAGAAGTCGACTCTTTTGAGGCCCATTTGGCAGAGTGCCCGAAGTGCCGGGCCGAACTTCGAGACCATCGCGAGACCGCAGCCCTGCTCGCCCACGCCGGTGCCACTGCGCCCGAGGGCGTCTGGGACCGCATCACCGCTGAACTGGGTGACGCGCCGGCGGAGACGGGCGCGCTGCTCACGTTCGGCGGTGCCAAGAGCCGTCGCTCAAGCAGGTCGCATGTGGTGCGCCGGTTCGCGGTCGCGGCCGCTGCGGTCGCGGCTGGAATCATCGCCGTTAACTCTGCGGTGCTCGTTCAGCAACGCGGCGAGATCCAAGAGCTCCGGCCGTCAGCCGCGGCGAGCCTGCGCGCCCTGGCCGACAAGGCTTTTGATGACCCGACGTCGCGCATCGCAACGCTGCGGCGCGCCGACGGTTTGGTGGCCGCTGAAGCTGTCATCAGCAAGGACGGCCGCGGTTACCTGCTGCACTCCGAGCTCGGTGACCTTGATAGCGAACACACCTACCAGCTGTGGGCCCTCGCGGGCGTCGCTCGTCCGGTTTCGCTCGGCGTGCTGGGCGGGCACGTGAGGATCGCGTCGTTCACCGCCAAGCTGCCGGTCGAAGAACTGGCCATAACCATCGAAAAGGCGGCGGGGGCGTCGGCGCCCTCAACGGCTCCGCTACTACGCGGCGCGCTGCACTCCTCGTAGATCGCGCCAGGCGATTCGTTGGGCGCCGCGGGCGGCCAACGCGTCGGCGAACGCGGCGCCGCAAACAGCGTCGAGGTGGTCGATCCGCTCGACCGCATCATCGGTCTGGGCGCGCAGTTCGGGCGTGTCGATCGCCGGTCGCACGACGATTTCGGTGACTCCAGGCTCAAGCGACGCCACCAGGGCTTCGATCGATGCGGTCATGGGTCCGCGCAGGTTGACCACGCGGTCCGCGATCTGGACGCCTTCCTTGGCGGCGAGGTCCCGGAACGGGAACCCGGCGTCGGCTTGCACGTCGAGATTCGGAAGTCGCAGTGCCAACGAGTAGTCGAGCGCCAGATCGAGCACCACGTCGAAGAACTCCGGCCGCAGTATCGCCGCATCGAGGTGACTCGACAAATGGCTGACGTCGAAGCCCCAGAGCACGGCGCGTTCGAGTTGCGCGCGGCACTCGCGGCGCACTTCGTCGACATCGGCGTGATCCCAGAGGTCTGCTGGTGTACGCGGGAACCCGCCGTCGCCGTCGAGCAGCGACGGTGCGTGCGTGATCGGACCCCAGCGATACAAGTCGTGCTCCGAGTTGAGCGTGAGCGACACGCCGACGTCCTGGCCGCGATGCGCCGCTGAGGCGGCGCGAGCCCACGGGGCGGGCACCATGAGCCCGGCGGACGTGGCCGCCCCGTGGTCGAGGGCGCGCCGTACGCCTTGGTTGCTGGCGTAGCTGAATCCAAGCTCGTCGGCGGTGACGATGACCAACGGCGTCGTCGGGGCGAAACCCATGAACTCGGCCGCGCTCGTCACGCGAGGAACGTTAGTGACGGCTACTCCACTGGCACGTCGGCTGACCCACAAGCCCGCCACAAGCCGCGATTCGCCTCGCGCGCCTCGGCGACGGCCGCGACGAATTCCGAGGCGTGGGCGACGTTCGGGGGATACGTGAGGACGTCTGCGTAGCCGTCTCGTGCCATAAGGAGGTTGACGAACGCGCCGTCCTTCGTGCGGTACACGTAGGCCAGCAGCCGGCCGTATCGGTCACGGGCTTCGGCGTCCCGAACGAGTCGCACCGTTGTGCCGATCGGCAGCAAGTCGGCGAGGTGATCTGCGGCCTGCTTTCCGAAGCACTCGACGAGCCCGTTGCGCCCGTGGGTCTCCGGGGTGTCGATGCCGATGAAACGAACGCGCTCGTCGACCCCACCGATACGAACACGGAGCGTGTCACCGTCGGTGTGTTTCGTCACGGAGCCCACGCCAGGCGGCAGGTTGCCGGCCTGGCTGCTTGCGGACCGCACGCACGCAGTGAGGCTCAGGATCGCAGCGATGCATAGGACGGCCCGGCGCACGCCGAGAGTCTGACCTAGGGGTGTGACACAACCCGAGCCGACAGCGAACGCTGCGCCACGAGCGCGGAGCCCGCTGCCGCCAAGGCGAGGAGAGCCACAATTTCGGCGATCCGCGTTCGGTTCGCGCTGGAAGTCCACGCCGGTTCGCTCCAACCGAACACGCTGCCCGTCCGACTGAGGACCAACGAGGCCAAGGAGCTGAGTTGGAACACGAACGCGCCCGCGATCACGAGCGGAGTGAAGCGGAAGGGACGAAAGGCGCAGAAAGCGACAGCTCCAGCAACCGCGAGCGAGGCGGCGACGTTGAGCGGGAACCCAACTCGCACGACGGCGGACCCGGGAAACGACGAAGGAAGGTGGCGATACGTCACGAGCCAGTCGTGAAGATGAACGCCGCCGCCCGCCAGCACGGCGACTGCCGACACAACCAGGACGACTCCGATGACCGGGGGGACTCTCATAAGAGAGGGTCCGGCGCGAGTGGTTGGCGCGGATGGGCGGCGGGAAATTTGCATCCGGCGGCGATGTGGCGCCGAAAACCTGTTCATGTCGCTCGTTCGTTTCCTCCCCGCCTGGCTCCACGCCATCGCCGACTACGCCGTCGGCGCGGTCCTCGTTGTTGCCGCCGTCGCAGTTGGTGGTACTGGCTTTGCCGTTGCCACCGGCGTGATCGTCGGCGCCGTTGTGCTGATGGTGAGCATGCTGACCAAGTACCCGCTCGGTCTTGTGAAGGTGATGTCGTTCACCCTGCACTCAGCGGGTGATTACCTCGCCGCGGCGTTGCTTGTCGGCGCCCCGTTCGCCCTGAGGTTCAGCAACACCGACTCGGGCTTGACCGTCCTCTACGTCGGCAGCGGTATCGCAGTCCTGGCGGTAAGCCTCATCACGAACTACCAGTACGCAGGCGTGGTCGAGAGCGTGGCTCCGAGTCCGGCGGCTCTCCGGACGGAGACTGTTCCGCGCGATCGCTCGAAGCGCCCACTGGTAGCGGATCGGTCAGGTCGACGCGCGTAGCGCGGGTGCCCGCGCGTGGCGCGGGCGCGTCCTGGCATTCGCGTAGCCGGGAGCGCAGCTCGAGGAGCCCGCTCCGGATGCGTGCCTTGACGGTTCCCTCGGATACCCGCAGCGCGGCGGCGACATCGCGACAGGGCAGCCCGCCATAAAACGCCATCACGACTGCTTCCCTGTTTTCGACCGTGAGCTGGGCGAGTGCGCGCAGCACCGGCGCAACGAGATCATCGGGCTCCCGGCGAGCGCTGACAGGCCGAATCGATTCGATCGTCACGTTCCGAGCGTTCGTTACAAGCAAGGCGCGTAGCGATCCGGTTTCTGGATCGAACCGGTTGCGCTGGTCCCAGAATCGCGCGAACACTGCTTGCGTTACATCCGACGCCCCGGCGGTGCCACCCATGCCGGCCGCGACAGAGAAGACTGCAGCCGCGTGTTCTCGATATGCAGCGGCGAATTGACGTCGCTCACCTGCCCAGATCGAGTCACCCAACATGGCCTCCCGGCCTCCCAATAGTTGTTTCGCTTCGCCAGGGTCTGGGGCTCACGGAGGCTGCGTTTGTCTCCGCGGCGTTCTACCCCTGGCGACGGTCGATGAGACCGAAATTAGGAGATCAGGTCTGAGGCCGCGTCGACGTCGACCTCGCCGCGCGCCAGTTTTTCGAGCACAGACAGGCGGTCAGAGCGCGACGAGTCATCTTCGGGCGCCGCCGCCGGGGCGAGCCCGAGCCGTCCGAGCAAAGCATCGAAACGGCTGCGGGCGGTGGGGTAGGAGACCCCGAGGTGCCGCTCGACGTCCTTCATGTTTCCGCGCGACGACAGGAAGACCCGCAGGATGTCGCGGTCCTCTTCGCCGAGTGCACAGAAGTCGCAGGCACCGAAGGCGCCCGACAACTCGGTACCGCAGTCCTCGCACGACAGTCGCGTCAAGGCCAGGCGTTCGCCACAGACCGGACAGTCACGCGGTGCGTGATGGTGACGGGGCGTCACGACTTCTCCGAGTCCTCGAAGGTGATGTGCGCCGCTCCCATCGACACGCGCACGTCGACGCTGCCGGTGCCTTGGCCGACGACGACTTCGTGTTCATCGGAGAAGGCGTCGTTGAACAGCGAAGAGATGCGCTCGCCGAGGTGCGAGAGGTCACTGAAGTCGCCACCCCTGAGGCCGCCAAGATTCAGATCTTCGAGAAAGTCGCGCCCCCGACTGGTCTTGCCGCTGCGGCCCTCGAAATCGACTTTGCCGAGGGTGGCCGAGGCATTGATCCGCGCATGGGACCCACGCGTGAGGTGCAACCGCACCGCGCCGGCGTCGCAGTCGATGGTTGACTCGCCTCGGTCGATGCGCCCCTTCGCGTCCACCTTGCCGGCGGCGACGCGCAGGTCGATCGGCGAGGCGAAATCTTCGATCACGAGCGGACCGGCGGCAACGCGTGCCTTGATCGGACCATGGACGCGCAGGATCTTCAGCGGTCCGGCTTCCACCCGGGCTTCGAGTCGGACATCGGGGTTCATACGGATGCGCAGCGGCCGCGGCTGGTACGCGAGGCCGCGCCCGACGAGATGGGTACGACGCACACGCGGTCCGCGGGTGCGGAACCATTCGCCGAAGTCGGACCGCTCGTCGTCGTCGTCGTCGAAGTCGTCGTCGGAGAACTCGAGGGCGCCGTCGATCACCAGGGTGTCGCCCTCCCATCGGAGTCGGTGCGAACCGTCGGCGACTGCCTCGCGGACATCGGCGTCCCCGACGATCTCCACTGCGCGGAAGTTGGCGTCGACGCGGATCGTCTGCGCGCGCCGGGGCGATTCATCGGTAGGCACGACTTGCTCGCCGGAGGGGGGATCCGGCTCTGAGGAAGTGGCGGGTGCGTCGAGGTCGGCGAGCAGATCGGCGGCTTCGCCCGGATCCAGCCGTCCAGCAGCAACTTCTTCAAGGATCTTGCGGCGGGCGTGGTCGCTCATGTATGAATTTGTAAAAGGTACTTAGCAATCTGTCAACTCCAGCCTCATTGTCAAACATATTTGGACGGTGTAGATTCCATGAGCATGGCGCAACTGTTGGATGAGGTAGAGCCGGTTGACGTCGAGGCGACGATGCTCGACGTCAAGGTCATCGACGATCTAGCGACGTTGCGGTTGTTGTCCGACCCGCTGCGGCTGCGGTTGATCGAGGAACTCGGCGTGCAGCCGACCACCGTCAAGGCGCTGGCGCGCGCCATGGACATGAAGCCGAATCGGCTCTACTACCACGTCAACTTGCTCGAGGAGCACGGCCTCGTGCGCGTCACGCAGACCCGCATCGTGTCGGGCATCGTCGAGCGCACGTACGCGTTGGTGGCGCGCCACTTCGCGGTGTCGGAAGCCCTTTCGTTGCCGACCGACGTGAAGCGCGAAGTCACCGACACTCTGTTCCGCGTCGTGAGCGCCGAGCTGGGCGACGCCGTCGACGCCGAAGCGCGCGGCGGCCCGGCCAACGTCGTCGGCCGCATGCAGCTGTGGCTGACCGAAGAGGAGCGTGCCGGCTTCGAGCACCAGCTCGGCGAGCTGCTCGAGAAGTACGGCGCGGGCGAACACCACCGCGACGATGTCGAGGCCGACCGTTACACGCTGCTGTACGCGCTGTACGCACCCGTCGATCAAGCAGCGAAACCTCGCCGCATCCGGTGACCACTTCGCTGGGGAGCGACGACACCAACTCCAAGTCGGTCTGGCCGGCGATCCGCACGGTCGTGCGGCTGATGCCGAAAGTCAGCCGGGGCTTCACCATCGCGTCGGTGGTGTGCCTCCTGTTGGTCGGCATCCTCCCGACCATCTTCAAGCTGGCGACCGGCATGTTGGTCAGCGCCTTGTCGGAGGCGGACGCCGACCGCGTCGACGTGGCGTTGGTGGTACTAGCCGTCGCCTTCGTGGCGCAGCAGATGATCGGACCGATCGCCAATCTCGTTGCCGACGCGCTGGCGCGTCGGATCACCGGCTACTTGCGGTCCAGCGTCATCGGCTCGGCGACGTCGCCACCAGGCATCGCCCACCTCGAAGATCCGGCCACGCTCGACAAGGTCATGCTCGCCCAAGGAGTCGGTACCGCGCAGATCACGCCGCGGGGCGTGGTGACGGGACTGTTCGCCATCGCCGGCACCTACATGGCCGGCACGGCGTCAGCGATCTTGCTGCTGGGTTACCGCTGGTGGCTCCCGTTTGTCATCGTCACCGTGTACTTGGGCGTGATCCGGCGGTTCCGCCGCGACTTCTTCCGCAACGTCCAGGCGATCACCGGCCAAGCCGAAAGCCTGCGGCGGTCGGCGTACTTCCGCGACGTTGCCCTCACGCCGGTCGCCTCCAAGGAGACCCGGGTGTTCGGCATGGGCGACTGGGTCGTCGAGCGTTTCCGCGCCAGCTGGGCGGGCGCCATGACCGACATGTGGAAAGAACGCCGAGACAACTGGAAGTCCCTGGTCATCGGCGGCGTCGGGTTCTTCGCGGTGGAGTTCGGTGCCATGGCGATGCTCGGCCACGCCGCCGTCAATGGCGAGATCTCGATCGCACGCCTGACCGTGTTCGTCTCAGCGGTCGGCGGTCTGGGTGCGTTCGCCAACCTGGGCGACCACGACCTCAACCTCACGTGGGGTGCGCCGGCGATCGTCGCCACGACCGAGCTCGGCGAGCTCGTGCAAAGGCCCGACGTGGCGCTGCGCGGCAGTGTCGGCGCCGAAGGGTTGCCGGTGCACGAGGTCCGCTTCGAGAACGTGTCATTCGCCTATCCGGGCCGCCAAGAGGTGTTCTCGGGTCTCGACTTGACGATCCCCGCCGGCAAGTCGCTCGCCATCGTGGGCGACAACGGTGCCGGGAAGACGACGCTGATCAAACTGCTGGCGCGCCTGTACGACCCGACCAGCGGTCGCATCACCGTCGATGGCGTGCCGCTCACCGACATCGAACCCGGCGCCTGGCAGCGCCGGCTGTCGGCCATCTTCCAGGACTTCACGCATTACCAACTCACGGCTGCCGACAACGTGTCGTTCGGCAATCCCGACGTGCCCGTCGACGTCGCGCGCCTCGACGCCGCCGCCGCCCGCGCCGGCGCCACCAAGCTCGTCGCCGGCCTGCCAAACGGTTGGGACACCGTGCTGTCGCGCCAGTTCAAAGACGGCACCGACCTCTCGGGCGGGCAGTGGCAGCGCCTCGCACTGGCGCGCACGCTGTACGCCGTCGACGCCGGCGCCGGCCTGCTCATCCTCGACGAGCCCACGGCGAGCCTCGACGTGCGCGCCGAAGCCGAGGTGTACGACCGCTTCCTCGAGCTGACGCACGGGCTCACCACCATCGTCATCTCGCACCGGTTCTCGACGGTGCGCCGCGCCGATCGCATCGTGGTCATCGAGCACGGCCTCGTCGTGGAAGACGGCAGCCACGACGAGCTGCTCGCCGCCGAGGGCCGCTACGCGCACATGTTCCGGCTCCAGGCGGCGCGGTTCACCGAAGAGGAGTCCGTCGATGCCTAAGAAGGCGCCGACCGGACCGGTCCCCAAGCAAGGCCTGCGCGGTTACATACGCGCCGCCGGTGTGTTGTTCGCCGCCGCCTTCCAGGCCGACCCGTGGCGCGCGTCGGTCAACTTCGCGTTGTCAGTCGTCGATCCGATCGCCACGGTGCTCGCGTCCTTGGCGATCCGGAACCTCGTCAACGCCGCGGTCGCCCAGGACGGCGACGGCGTGGTGCGCGCCGCGCTGCTCGAGCGCGCTGTGCGCGCTCGGCGGGATCGTGGCCGGGTTGGGTTCGTTCAACCTCAACATGGTGCTGCGGGAGAAGGTCGGCGAGCTGATGGACCGCCGCGTCATGACGTTGACCCTCGCCATCCCCACGCTGGAACATCATGAGCGCGCCGACTACCTCGACGAGATCGAGATCCTGCGCACGCAGCGCGACCAACTCAGCTCTTCGGTGCAGGCGCTGGTCATGAATGTCGGCGTGTTCTGCCAAGTGGTCGGCGTCGTGGGCCTTCTGGCCACGCTGCACCCGGCGCTGGTGTTGCTGCCGCTGTTCGGCATCCCGTCGCTCATCACCGCCGCCACGGCCGAGCAACGGCGTCAGAAGGTGCTCGAAGCGTGCGCCGAACCGCTGCGCGTCACGCGTCATCTACTCGAGACCGCCACGACCGCCGGGCCCGCCAAGGAGATCCGCATCTTCGGCCTCGGTCCGACGTTGATGCGGCGGCACCGTGCGCTGTGGGCCGAGACCGATCAGATCCAGGACCGCACCGCGCGTCTCGCCGGTGGCCTGTCGGCGCTCGGTTGGAGCGTGTTCGGTATCGGTTTCGCTGGAGCGATCGCGCTGGTTGCCCATCGTGCGGTCAACGGCGAAGCGACGGTCGGTGACGTCTTCCTGGCGCTGACGTTGGCCTCCTACGTCAACCAGCTCGTCGGCGGCGTGGCCCAGATGGTGACGTGGTTGTTCTCGGGCCTCAGGACCGTCGGCCGTTACCTCTGGCTGGTCGACTACGCCGCCGCGGCGACACGTCCCATCGAGGGCGAGGCGCCGCCGCCGGACCGGCTGGCCGACGGCATCGAGTTCGACCACGTCAGCTTTCAGTATCCCGGTACCCAGGTCGACGTCTTGCGGGATGTGTCGTTCCGGATCCCGGCGGGTTCGACGGTGGCGATCGTCGGTGACAACGGCGCCGGCAAGTCGACGCTCGTGAAGCTGCTGTGCCGCTTCTACGACGCCACGGAAGGGACCATCCGCGTCGACGGCGTCGACCTGCGGCGGATCGACCCTGTCAAATGGCGGGAGCGCCTGTCGGCGGGATACCAGGACTTCGCCAAGTTCGAGTTGATCGCGCGCGAGACCGTCGGTGTCGGCTTGTTGGCCGAACTCGACGACGAAGGCGCGGTGCGCGAGGCGTTGGGTCGCGCGTCAGCCGAGGGCGTGGTCGAGTCGTTGCCGTCGGGCTTCGACACGCAGCTCGGCAAGAGTTTCGGCGACGGTGCCGAGTTGTCGGGCGGCCAGTGGCAGAAGCTGGCGCTGGGCCGGGCGATGATGCGCCGGGATCCGCTGCTGCTTTTGCTTGACGAGCCCACAGCCGCCCTCGACGCCCAGACCGAGCACGCATTGTTCGAGCGCTACGCCGGGGCGGCTCGCAGCTCGGCGGCGTCAACCGGCGCCATCACCGTGCTGGTGTCACACCGCTTCTCGACGGTGCGCATGGCCGACCTGATCGTGGTGGTCGACGGCGCCACCATCGGCGAAATCGGCACCCACACCGACCTCCTCGCGGCGAACGGCCTGTACGCCGAGCTGTTCGAACTCCAAGCCCGCGCCTACCGCTAGCGGCGGAGTTTGCCCGTTGACAGAGCGTTCAGGACTGCGAGGAAGATCGTGGCGCCGATGGCGGCGATGAGGATTGACCGTGGCTCGAACTCGTTGATGCCCTCGCCACCGTTGGCGCGGTCAAGCGCTCCCCCGATGAGCCCGCCGATTACGCCGACGGCGATGTTGGTGATGCAACCGCCGCCGCGGCGACCCGTAAGCCGACCGGCGATGACGCCAGCTATCAACCCAACGACGGCCCACCCGATGATGCTCACGGGCCGAAAGCTATGTCGTTAGGCAGCGTGCCTGTCGCCATGGGCAGCCGCTCGCCGTGCTTCGGCCTCGCGCAGGGCCTCGCGGGCGGCGCGCACGCCTTGCTTGCCGCGCTCGATAGTGCGTGCATCGAGGCGCCAGTACGACGACGGCCGGCCCTTCACCGGCCTCGTGTTGATGGTGAGTTCCTGCTGCTGCGTAGCCATGCAATAAGTGTGCCCAAGGGGTGTAACAACGAACCCTCGCAATAGATTCACCGCATGGATGCGGCCGCGTTTTTGGGACTTCAACCCACCGAAGACCCGTTGCGGTTCCGGCTTCCAGTCGTCAACGGGATCTGTACCGGTGGACGGTTCCTCTTCGGTGGCGCCGGTCTGGCCGCCGGCGTGGTTGCCCTAGAGAGGGCGAGCGGTCGCCCGCTGGTCTGGGCCACGGCCCAGTACCTCAGCTTCGCCCGCCCGCCGTCGGTACTCGACGTGGACGTGACGCTGGCGGTCGTCGGCAACCAGATCACGCAGGGACGCGTGGTGATGTCGGACGACGGCCAGGAGATCATCACGATGCAGGGCGCCCTCGGCGAGCGACCGCTCGATATCGGCGGCCAGTGGGCGGAGATGCCCGTCGTGCCCGCCCCGAGTGACTGCCGCGACCGCGAGTTCCGCAACGACCCCAGCGCCACCATTTCGTCGCGGATCGAAGAACGCGTCGCCATGGGCCGCTCCCCGCGGGAGATGAACGGCACGCCGGGCGACGGGCGCGCCGCGCTGTGGGCCCGCATGCCCGAGCTCCTCGAGATGTCGCCCGCCGCGCTCGCCGTGCTCGGCGATTTCGTGCCCTTCGGTGTGTCCCAGTCCACGGGACGCATGGCGGGGGGCAACAGTCTCGACAACACGCTCCGGGTCGCCACTCTCGTGCCCACGGAGTGGGTGCTGCTCGACATTCGTATCCACGCCATCGCGCACGGCTTCGCCCACGGCCTGGTGCACCTGTGGGCCGAAGACGGAACGCTGCTGGCGACGGCCAGTCAGTCCGTCAAGGTCAGGATGTGGCGCTAGGGGCGACGAGAAACCTCAATCCGCAGGTTGGGACGGCACCGGAGAACTAGCGGTGTCGTCGTTGGCGCCGTCGTTCTGGCCGTCAGCATGCTGACCAAGTACCCACTCGGCGTGAAAAAGGTCCTGCCCTTCACGCTGCACTCTGCCGGCGACTATGCCGCCGCTGCGCTTCTCCTCATCGCGCCCATGGCGCTCGGCTTCCGCGACACCGACGGCGGTCTCAGTGCTCTTTACGCCGTGCTCGGAATCGCCGTGGTCGGCGTGAGTCTCATCACGGACTACCAGTACAGCGACGAAGTGCAGGCCGTCCCCGCCCGCGCCAAGCGCCCGCTCGTGGCCGATCGCTCGGCCCGCTAGAAAGGGCGCATGCCCTACGGAATAACGGTCCCGTTCGACGCACCACTGAGCGAACACAAAGACCTGTACAAGGAAGTCGCCGACCTCGGTTACACCGACGTGTGGACGGGTGAAGCCAACAGCGCGGACGGGCTCACTCCTCTGATCCTCGCCGCAGCTTGGGAGCCGCGACTGCGGGTGGGGCCGGCAATCTTGCCGGCCTACACCCGTTCCCCAGGTCTGATGGCGCAGTGTGCCGCGTCGCTGGCGCAGGCGGCGCCGGGTCGGTGCGCCTTCGGCATCGGGACGTCGAGCGACGTGATCGTCGAGCGCTGGAACGGCGTCCCCTTCGACGAGCCCTACAAGAAGACCCGCGACATGGTGCGCTTCCTCAAGAAGGCACTGGCGGGGGAGAAGGTCGACGAGGAGTTCGACACGTTCACCATTCGCGGGTTCAAGCTCGCCATGCGCCTACCCGAGCCGCCCCCGATACTCGTGGCCGCGCTGCGTCCCGGCATGTTGCGCATGGCCGGACGCGAGGCCGACGGGGCGATCATCAACTGGCTGTCACCCGACGACGTGAAGAAGGTGGCGCCGGAAGTCGGTCCCGGCAAGGAGATCGTCGCTCGCATCTTCGTGTGCCCGTCCGAAGACAAGGACACCGTGCATGCGGCGGGCAAATTCGCGGTGGCGGCGTATCTGAACGTCGAGGTGTACGCCAAGTTCCACGAGTGGCTCGGCCGCGGCGACGACCTGGCGGCGATGTGGAAGCACTGGAAGGAAGGCGACCGCAAGGCGGCGACCGCGGCGATTCCGGATCACGTGGTCGACGACCTCATCGTTCACGGCTCGCCCGACGAGTGCCGCGAGAAGATCGCCCGCTACGTCGAGAACGGCGTGACGACTCCTGTCCTCGCCGTGATGCCGTTCGGTATCGACACGATGACCGCGGTGCGGGCGCTGGCGCCGAAATGAACGTCGCCGCCAACGGGGTGAACATCAACGTTATCGACGAAGGTCCGCGCGACGGCACGCCCGTCCTCCTGCTGCACGGCTTCCCCGATCGCGGCTCGATGTGGCACAACCAGATCGACGCGTTAAGCGAAGCGGGCTATCGCGTCATCGCGCCCGACCTGCGGGGCTTCGGCGACTCCGACGCGCCCGAAGGCGCCGACCATTACGGCATGTTCGCGCTGATGGGCGACATCACCGGCATCCTCGACGCGCTCGGCGTCGACAAGGCCCATGTGGTCGGTCACGACTGGGGCGCCGCCCTGGCGTGGATCACCGCGACCGTCGCCGCCGACCGCGTGCTGTCTCTCACGGTGGTCTCCGTCGGGCATCCCTCGGCGTTCGCGTCGGCGGGCGTCGAGCAAAAACAGAAGTCGTGGTACATGCTCGCCTTTCAACACGTCGGCATCGCCGAGGAGATGGTGATGCACGACAACTTCGCCTTCTTCCAGAATTGGGGCGAAGGCGGATCCGAAAAGCAGTGGGCCGAAGACCTCAGCCGTCCCGGCCGGATGACCTCCGCGCTCAACGTCTACCGCGCCAACGTGCCCCCCGAGTCGTTCTTGGCCACGACCCGCCTGGAGTTGCCGCCGGTGACGGTCCGCACCATGGGTGTGTGGAGCGACGGCGACGAAGCACTCACCGAGGCGCAAATGAAGAACTCGGCGGCGTACGTCGCCGGCGACTTCCGCTACGAGCGCATCGACGGGATCTCGCACTGGATCCCGACGGCGGCCCCCGATCAGCTCAATGCACTGCTGCTCGACTTCCTGGCGGGCTAGAGCGCGCCTGCGAGCAACGCCACGGCGACGAAATGGGCGGCCGCCGCCAAGACGGTGAAGGCGTGGAACACCTCGTGGTATCCGAAGACCGACGGGTTCGGGTCCGGTCGCTTGCGGGCGTAGACCAGCGCACCCGCCGTGTAGAGCAGGCCGCCGCCCACGATCCACGCGAACTCGGCCGAGGTCGTGCCCCGGAGATACGACGGCAGGTCGAAGACGGCGAACCAGCCGACGACGAGATATCCGACGGCACCGACCCAGCGCGGCGCATTGACGATCAGGACCTGCACGACGATGCCGATCGTCGCCAGCACCCACATCGCCAGCAGGAGCTGCCCGCGGCGCGGCACCTCGACCGACAGCGCCGTCACCGCCGTGTACGTCCCGGCGATAGCCAGCAGGATCGTCCCGTGGTCGAGGCGCTGGAGAACATCGGCGAGGCGTGACGGCGTCGCCGCGCTGGCGTGGTACGCGGCGCTGACGCCAAACATGGCCAGCACGCCGAGGCCGTACACGATGACGGCGAGCCGGTTGCCGTCGTCGGTCGTCGTCTGCGACGCCAACCACGCGAAGCCCACGGCGAACACCGGCACGGCGCCGCGATGTAGCAGCCCGCGCCAAGTCGGGCGGACGACGGCTACGGCGGAGTCCATCGGTCCTGGTTCGCGTCGTGGATCTCGCGCAGGATCGTCGGGATGTCGTAGGACAGCGACCACGACGGGTAGTGGTCCGCGAAGCGACCGTTGTCGCCGATCCACCAGATGTGATCGCCGACGCGGTTGGTGTCGTCGTAGGTCCACGCCAGGTCGCGCGCGGCGATCTGCTCGCTCATGGCGATGGCTTCGCGCACTGAGCAGTTGGCGTGGCGGCCACCGCCGAGGTTGTAGACCTCGGCGATTCTTGGGGCGCGGAAGAACGCCTCGAACGCCGCGGCGACGTCTTCGGAGTGAATGGCATCGCGGACTTGCTTGCCCTCGTATCCGAACACGGTGTATGGCGTAGCCGTCATCGCGCACCGCATCACGTAGCCGAGGAAGCCGTGCAACTCCGTGGCGGCGTGCGCCGGGCCGGTCAACGTCCCTCCGCGGAAGCACACCGTTGGTATGTCGAAGTAGCGCCCGTATTCCTGCACCATCAGGTCGGCCGCCGTCTTCGACACGCCGAAGATGCTGTGCAGCGTGTGGTCGATCGACATGTCCTCGCGGATCCCGCCGGTGTAGGTGTGATCGGACGGCAACTCGTAGCGCGTCTCGAGTTCAATGAGTGGCAGCCGGTTCGGCGTGTCGCCGTACACCTTGTTGGTCGAGCAGAAAATGAACGGCGCCTCCGGGCAATGGCGACGCGTCGCTTCGAGCACGGCGAGGGTGCCCACGGCGTTGACGCCGAAGTCGGTCAGCGGCTCGCGTGCGGCCCAGTCGTGCGACGGTTGGGCGGCGGTGTGTACCACCACCGCGATGTCGCGCCCGTAGCCGGCGAACAAGTCAGCGATGGCTACGTCGTTCCGAATGTCGAGGTCGACGTGACGGAACTGGGGGCCGAGGTCGGCGGCGAGTCGGCGCAGGTTCGGCGCCGTCGACGCATCCGCACCGAAGAACACGGCGCGCATGTCGTTGTCGACGCCGACGATATCGAGGCCCAGGCCAGCGAAACGCGTCGCAGCCGCCGAGCCGATCAGGCCACCCGCGCCGGTGATGATGGCGACGGCCACGGCTCAGCTTCGAACCCGGGAGCGCTGCCTCTCGCGGCGCGTGCCGCTCGTCCCGTCGCCGCGGTTGGCGCGGTAGCTGTACTCGTAGTTGTATCCGGCAGCCACCTCGGCGCCGTTTACCACCACGCCGAGCAGCCGCGCGTCGGCGGCGGCGAAGGCGGCCACCGCTTGCGAGAGAGCGCGGCGCCCCGTGACCTTCGCGGTCGCCACCAGGATCACCCCGTCCACCCGCGACGACAGCACGATGGCGTCGGTGACGGGCAGCACCGGCGGGGCGTCGAGGAGCACGTAGTCGTTCTCGTTCTTCAGCGCGGTGAGCAGTTCGGCGACCCGGGTGGTGCCCAGCAACTCCGCCGGGTTGGGCGGGAGCGGTCCGGAAGCAAGCAACTGGATCCGGGCGCCGTTCGGGAGAGCAACGTGCTGCACGGCGTGCGAGAGCGGATGGTCGCCAAGCAACACCGATGTGAACCCGACTTCGTTCGACAGCCCGAAGAACTCGTGCACACGCGGGCGTCGCAGGTCGCAGTCCACGACCGTCACGCGTTGGCCGGCCAACGACAGCGTGACCGCGAGGTTGGCCAGCGTCGTGGTCTTACCTTCGGCGGCGACCGGGCTCGAAACCTGCAGGCAGTGCGCGTCGCGCCGCAGGCCGGCGAACTGCACATTCGTGCGGAGCGATCGGTAGGCCTCGGAAGCGGTCGACCCGCTGTCCTCAATCGTCACAAGCCGCGCTTGGTTGCGATTTCGCCAGTCAACGATCGCGGGAATGGCGCCGAGAATCGTCAGCGGCCGCACGATGCGCTCCACCTCCTCCACGTGCTTGACCGAGTCGTCGAGGAAGTCGAGCGCGATCGCGGCGACGATGCCGAGCAGCAGACCGAGGGCGATGGCGAGTGCCGCGCTCTGCCGCGGCTTCGGGCTGATCTGCGCCAGTGGCACCGCGCCCTTCACCAATACCTGCACACCGCCGGTGAGGACCGATGCGTCGACGGCTGCCTCATCGGCGCGCTGCTGGTAGACGATGTACGCCGTTTGCGCTGAGTCGCGCTGGAGCCGGAGCCCTTGGATTTCGGACGCCGACGCCCGGTTGGCGGTGGCGCTGGCGATCTCGTTTTCGAGATCCTGGACCTTCTGCCGGAGCTCGGCCGTGCGCTGCGCCAGAGTGGTACTGAGCCGCACGGCCTCGGCGATGGCCTCGTCGCGCCGCTGGTCCTGATAGGTCTGCGCGTACAGGGTGGCGGTCTTGGCGGCGATTTCCGGCGACGTCGCGTGGACCGTCAACTCCAACACCCGGGTCGTGCCCACGCCGTGGGCCTCGACCTTCGTGACCTCGGCGGCGTCGCGTCCGAGCTTGCCGGCGACAGCCGCCGCCACTTGTGGCGAGGTGATCACCTGTTCCTGCGTGGCGATCTGCGCCGGGTCGGGCGCGACGTAGCCACCGCTCTGAAACGCGGATGTGTCCTGCGACGCGAACAAGACCCGGCTCGTCGACGAGTAGATCGGTGTCGCCCGCGCGCTGATGAACAACGAAATCGCCGCCGCGGTGACGGTGGCCGCGAGGATCAGCCAGCGACGCCGCCACAGGATCCGCAGATAGTCGAGCGCGCTGGATTCGGGAGAAAATGTTTCCACGGTTGCGGCGAGGCTAGTGCGGGGGTTGGCCTACAGCGCGGCGGTCGTGGTGGTCGTCGGCGGGGTCGTCGTGGTGGTCGCCGGAACGCTCGAGGAGCTGGTCGTGATCGGTTTCGTCGTCGTCGGCCCGGACTTCTTCGCCGTCGTCGTCGTGGCCTTTCGGGTGGTCGAGGTCGTCGACGGCGGGGGAGTGACCGGGACGCGCACGATGGTCGTCGTGGTCGCCGTCGTGGACGTCGTCGTCGTCGGCGGGTCGAGGTTCTCGAGCGGCCGCGAGGGGGAGCCGCCCGACAGCACGACGACGGCGATGACAACCGCCACCGACCCGAGGGTGAGGGCTGCGATTAACCGCCGCTGATCCATCCAGTCGCCCACCTTGGAGGCGACCCTACCCCCGAGGTGCCGCTAGCACTCGGTATCATCGAGTGCCAGATGCTGGATGAACGCAAGGCCGCCGTCCTCCGCGCAGTCGTCGAGGAATACATCGACACCGCGCAACCCGTGGGGTCTGCCCACCTGCGCGAGCGGGCGGGCGTGACGGTGTCGAGCGCCACGATCCGCAACGACATGGCGGCCCTGGAGCGCGACGGCTATCTCAGCCATCCGCACACCAGTGCCGGGCGGGTGCCTACCGACAAGGGATACCGCTTCTTCGTCGACGCCCTCACCGGGCCGAGCGACCTCAACCGGCCCGAGCAGCAGACGGTTTCGCAGTTCTTCGACCGCACCCACGTCGCCCTCGAGCAGATGCTGGCCGAGACGAGCCAGCTGCTGGCCACGCTCACCAACTACGCGGCGGTCGTGGTGTCGCCCGGGCCCGAGGCGGCGCACGTGCGCTCGATTCACCTGGTCGACATGAGCGCGCACGAAGGCCTGGCCATCGTGGTGCTGTCGAACCAGATCGTGGAGAAGGCGTCATTCGATCTGCCGAGCGGTGCCACGCCCGAGGACCTCACCGCCGCGGGTAACGCGTTGGCCGCGCACCTCGTCGGCCGTCCGTTCAATTCCGCTGGTCGCGTCGCCACCGGCACTCGCACCGTCGACGCCGTCATCGAGGCCGTCAAGGCGGCATTCAAGCGCCGCGACGCGGGCACGGCGCTCGACCACGTGTTCGTCGGCGGCACGGCGCGCGTAGCCGACGCCTTCGAAGCGGTGGACACCGTGCGCCAGGTCCTCGGCGTTCTGGAGCACCAGTACGTCGTGGTCAGCCTGTTGCGCGACGTGCTCAACACCGGACGTTCCGTCGCCATCGGCACCGAGCACGGCGTTGCGCCGCTCGCCGAGTGCGCCGTGGTCGTGGCACCGATAACTATCGGCGGACAACCCGCGGGTACCGTCGGCGTTCTTGGTCCGACGCGCATGAACTATCCGCACGCCCTCGCCGCGGTCACCGCCGTCAGCCGGCGGCTCGGCGAAAACCTGGGCGAGTCGTAGCGATGGCCACGGACTACTACGCGCTGCTAGGCGTAGAACGGAACGCCACGGCCGACCAGATCAAGAGCGCTTACCGGCGCCTCGCCCGCGAACTGCACCCCGACGCCAACCCGGATGACGCCGAAGCGCACGACCGCTTCAAGGAAGTGAGCCTCGCCTACGAGACGTTGTCGGATCCCGAGAAGCGGCAGCGCTACGACATGTTCGGCGCCGCAGGGGTTGGCGGAGGTGGGGCCAATACCGGTGACTTCTTCGGAGGCGGCCTCGGCGACATCTTCGAAACGTTCTTCGGTTCCGGATTCGGTGGCGGCGGAGGGCGCAGCGGCCCGATGCGTGGTGCGGATGCCGAGGCGGTGCTCGACCTCTCCTTCGAGGAGGCGGTGTTCGGGGCGGAGAAGGAAGTTCGCCTTCGCCTGCCGGTCACCTGTACGACGTGTGCGGGCTCGGGCGCCGCTGATGGGACGAAGCCGACGACGTGCGGGCAGTGCGGCGGTACCGGTGAAGTGCGCCGCGTGCGCCAAAGCATCCTCGGGCAGATGGTCACGAGCGGACCGTGCAACGTGTGCTCTGGGCTCGGCACCGTCATCGCCACGCCGTGTCCTGATTGTCGCGGGGAGGGGCGCCGGAACGAGGAACGCCTCGAGGTCGTCACCGTGCCCGCGGGCATCGACCACGGGCAGACGCTGCGCAGCTCCGGTCGTGGTGCCGCGGCGCCGCGCGGCGGCCAGGCAGGCGACCTGTACCTGCACGCCCGCGTACGGCCGCACGAACGCTTCGAACGCGACGGCATCGACGTGCACACCGAGCTGCACGTGCCCGTCACGCAGGCGGCACTCGGTGCTCAGTGCGAAGTGGTCACCCTCGACGGCACTGACGAGATCGCGCTCCCCGCGGGTACGCAGACCGGGTCAGTGATTCGCTTGCGCGGCCGGGGCGTGCCTCACACCAACGGCCGCGGTCGGGGCGACTTCCACATTCACATCGTGGTGGACACGCCCACGGATTTGAACGCCGAGACGGATGCCCTGCTGCGCAAGTTCGCGCAGGAACGCGGCGAGGCAGTCAACGACGCGCCGAGCGGCTTCTTCAGCAAGATCAAGTCGGCGTTCAGTTAGCGCCCACGCTCGTCACCCCACGCCAGCACGTGCAGGCGCGTCGTGAGGTTCCATCCGCGGGCTACGACCGCGTCTGCGAGCGCGGCGGTGCGCTGCGTGATCGCTGCGGCATCCGTGCCCTCCGGCATGATCCACACGTTCGTCGTTCGGATGCGATCGACGATGGCTGACACCTCGTCGAGGTCACTCGCGTCGATGACGACGAATTTGAACGCGGCGCCCATGGCGGCAAACTTCTCGAGCACGTCGAACTTGAGGCGACGCTCCGGGTCCATGCCGCTGTTGGCCAACTTGGGTGACACCACCCACTGATCGATCAGATCCGTATCCCAGGCGAGCGTGCCGGCAGTCTCGACGTGGGTCTTCCAGCCACGTTCGCGGAAGGCGCGCGCCAACGGTTCGAGTTTGCTGGCTTGCAACAGCGGTTCGCCGCCGGTGAGAACGATCGTGTCGACACCCATGGCTTCGAGTCGCCCCACGATGTCCTCGACGCTCAGCTCGGTGAGTTCCTGCCTTGGGTCGTACTGCGACCAGTCCCACGAATACTTCGAATCACAAAACGAGCACGCAAGATTGCAGCGGCCGAGTCGCACGAAGCCGCACCGCGTCCCGAGCGCCGGGCCTTCGCCTTGGACCGTCGGCCCGAAGATCTCGCTGACGACGATCACGCGAGTGCAGGGTCGACGAGGTCAGCTTCGGCGAAGCCCTTGGCCCTCAGCACGCAGGAGTCGCAGTCGCCGCACGGTTCGGTTGCGCCGCGGTAGCACGACCATGTGAGATGCAGCGGCGCGTCGAGTTCGACGCCGCGGCGCACGATGTCGGCCTTCGACATGGCGATGAGCGGCGTGACGACGTCGACGGGCGAGCCCTCGACGCCGGCGCGCAGCGCCAAGCCCGCGGTGGTGCGGAAACTGTCGATGAACTCCGGCCGGCAATCGGGATAGCCGGAGTAGTCGAGGGCGTTGACGCCGATGCTCACGGAGCGGCAGTCGCGCGCCTCGGCCAGCGCCACCGCCAGCGACAGGAAGATCAGGTTGCGGCCGGGCACGTAGGTGATGGGGATGGCGGGGCCGCCGGCGGCGTCGGTGGCCGTGGGCACGTCGATCGTCGCGTCGGTCAGGGCCGAGCCGCCCCAGGCAGAGAGGTCGAGCCGCTGCTCGATGTGCTCCACGCCGTAATGCGCAGCGACGGCGCGGGCGCGCTCCAGCTCCACGGAGTGACGCTGCCCGTAGTCGATTGACAGGGCGATGACCGATTCGCCGGCGTGGATCGCTTCGGCCAGGCAGACCGTCGAGTCGAGGCCGCCCGACAGCACGACCACAACGTTCACGCGGTTATCTCGACCGAACTATTGGTCGTCTCCCACAACACGATGCGGTCCGGCACCATGCCGGCGCTGGTGAGCCGGTCCCAGATATCGGCGGCGATGAGTTCGGCCGTCGGGTTGGGCAACAGGTCGTTCAGGTAGGTGTGGTCGTAGGCGTCGATGACCGTGTGCTGCACGACCTCGGACAGATCGGCGAAGTCGACGACGATGCCGTTGTCGTCGAGCGGGCCCGCCACTGTGACCTCGAGACGGTAGGAGTGGCCGTGCAGGTTCTTGCACGCGCCGCTATGCCACTCCAGTTGGTGTGCGGCCTCGAAGCTAAAGGAACGCGAGACTCGGGTGTTCACGCGGTCAACGTTAGGAGCTTTCGAGTTATTGCGGTTCGCCGTACGGCTTGCCCGCCGTCTCGTAGCAGTCGACGTGGTAGTGCTCGACACGATCCCAGTTGCCGTTCACGTAGATGTTGGCGATCACCTGGCGGCCTTGGGTGCGGGCCTTGAACTTCACGGTCTCGCCACAGACGGGGCAGACCGCACTGTTCCCCGGCTCAATACTGCGCTCTACCGCGCGGCTCTCGCTCATCGGATAAAACCCTAGGTCGCGCGCGCTTGACAGACGGACCAATCAGGCCCACCGTCACATAGTGGCGTTGGGGTTCGTTGAGCGTCCGCCGCGCTCCGGGCCCCGACGCTCATTCCTGCGGTTCGCCGGCCTGCGCGCGGCCGAGTCGTATTGCGGCTTGCGCGAGGCCGCGTAGTGACGGTTCGTCGGCGCCTCCGCGTGCGAGATCCTGGATGAGCGCCTCGACGCGGGATGCCTCGTCTTCGGCGGTTACCGGCCGGGCGACGGGGGCGACGGTGGTCGCGACCAGCAAGCAGCCGATGGCCACGGCCGCGCATAGTCCGCCGGTCAGAGCGATGCCGTTCCGATCGATGATCGAGCCGACGATCATCGTCGGGATGGCGGCGATGCATACGGCGATCACGACCCAGCGCAGACGGGTGACGGCGACCATCGGCTCAGTTGCGCACGAGCGGCTTGTACTTGATGCGGTGGGGCTGCGCGGCATCGCCACCGAGACGTTGCTTGCGGTCGGCTTCGTAGTCGGTGTAGCTGCCCTCGAACCACACGACGCGGGAGTCGCCTTCGAAGGCGAGCATGTGCGTGGCGATGCGGTCGAGGAACCAGCGGTCGTGGCTGATGACCACGACGCAGCCAGGGAAGCTGAGCAGGCCCTCTTCGAGCGCGCGCAACGTGTCGACGTCGAGGTCGTTCGTCGGTTCGTCGAGCAGGATCAGGTTGCCGCCGGCGCGCAGCACTTTGGCGAGCTGCACCCGGTTGCGTTCGCCGCCGGATAGCTCGCCGACGAGCTTTTGCTGCGCCGAGCCGGTGAAGCCGAACGACGCCACCCAGGCGCGGCTGAGGAACTCGCGCCCACCCACGACAATCTGATCGAGGCCGTCGGTGATCTCCTCGAAGACCGACTTCTTGGGGTCGAGGGTCTCGCGGCTCTGGTCGACGTGGGCGATCTGCACGGTCGAACCGATCGTGAGTTCACCTTCGTCGGGCTTCTCGTCGCCGGTGATCATGCGGAACAACGTCGTCTTGCCGGCACCGTTGGGTCCGACCACGCCGACGATGCCACCCGGCGGCAATGAGAACGTGAGGTCGTCGATCAGGAGCTTGTCGCCGAACGCCTTCGACAGATTCTTGACCTCGACGACGACGTCGCCGAGCCGTGGCCCGGCGGGAATCGCGATCTCGACCTTGTCGCGCTTCTCGGGCCCGGCCTCGGCTTCGGCCACCAACTGTTCGTACGCGGTGATGCGCGCCTTGCCCTTGGCCTGGCGGGCCCGCGGTGCCATGCGGATCCACTCGAGTTCGCGGGCGAGCGTGCGCTCCCGCACCTTGTCGGCCTTCTCCTCGGCGGCCAGGCGCGTGTGCTTCTGCTCCAGCCAACTCGAATAGTTGCCTTGCCACGGGATGCCGCGGCCGCGGTCGAGCTCGAGGATCCATCCGGCCACGTTGTCGAGGAAGTAGCGATCGTGGGTGACCGCCATCACCGTCCCCTCGTAATCGGCCAGGAAGCGTTCGAGCCAGGCGACCGACTCGGCGTCGAGGTGGTTCGTCGGCTCGTCGAGCAGCAGTAGATCGGGGCGCTGGAGGAGGAGGCGGCACAGGGCGACGCGGCGCCGTTCACCGCCGGAGAGGTGGGTGACGGGGGAGTCGCCGGGCGGCAACCGCAGCGCGTCCATGGCGATGTCGAGGGTGCGCTCGATGTCCCAGCCGTTGCACGCGTCGATCTTGTCCTGGAGCTTGCCCTGCTTCTCGAGCAGCGCGTCGAAGTCGGCGTCGGTGTCGCCCATCGCCTCGCACACGGCGTTGAACTCCGCGAGCAGCGCCATCGTCTCGCCGACACCGTCGGCCACGTTGCCGGCGACGTCCTTGTCGGGATCGAGTTCGGGCTCCTGCTTGAGGAAGCCGACGGTGAAGCCCTTCGTCAGCCGGGCTTCGCCGGAGTACCCGTCATCCTCGCCGGCCATGATCCGCAACAACGACGACTTGCCGGCGCCGTTGCTGCCCAGCACGCCGATCTTGGCGCCCGGGTAAAACGACAACGAGATGTCGGTGAGGACCTGCCGATCCGGCGGGTGCACGCGGGAAACCCGCTGCATTGTGTAGATGAACTCGTGCGCCATGAGGGGTTCAAAGGTAGTGCGGCGCTGCGCGAACGCCGTTGCCGGGTTCTTGGCGGATCCTTCTGCCCGAGAGGGCTACAGATCCACCAAGAAGACCAGCCGACAAGTCACGAGCCGTACGAGCGCGTGTGTTCCAAGCTCAGTCTCATGGACGTACGACTCTGTGCGATCGGGGTTTGGCGATTTACGTCGAACCGAATGTGTGGGTCCGCCATGCCGTCCGGCGCTAGGCGGGTGGTTCGGTTCCTTCTCTCGGAAGAAACACCGCGTCGCGGTAGTAGCGGAGTTCGTTGACGGAGTCGACGATGTCGCCCAACGCGCGGTGGTTGCCGGTCTTGTTCGGGCGCTTGGCGTACGCCTCGGGGTACCAGCGGTCGACGAGCTCTTTGATCGTGGAGACGTCGACGGAGCGGTAGTGCAGGTATTCCTCGATTTCAGGCAGGTGCAGGTAGAGGAAGCGGCGGTCGGTGCCGATCGAGTTGCCGCACAAGGGAGCGCTGCGCGCCGACGGCACGTGTTCTTTGATGAACGCCAGCGTCTCGGCGCCGGCCTGTTCCAGCGTGATCGTCGAGGCGCGGATGGCGTCAGTCAGGCCGCTCTTGGCGTGCATGTTCTTGACGATCTCGCTCATGCCGTCGAGCGCGGCGTCGTCTACATGAATAACCAAATCCGGGCCCTCGGCCACGATGTTCAACTCGGCGTCGGTGACCAGCGTGGCGATCTCGACGATGACGTCGCGGGCTGGATCGAGTCCAGTCATCTCCAAGTCCATCCAAACAAGGGCGCCGTCCATTTGTCTCTACCGTAGATTGAGCCTGTGGCAGCGATAACACCGACGGTTCCGGTTGTCGGCCAACCCCTGCCGAGTTATGCCCACCCCGGCGACGCCGGCGCCGATCTGACCGCGGCCGAGGCCGTCACGCTCAAGGCCGGCGGCGGGCGGGCGTTGGTGGCTACCGGGCTGCGCGTCGCCATTCCTGACGGGCACGCGGGGTTGGTGTTGCCGCGCAGTGGCCTCGCACTCAAGCACGGCGTCACGTGCCTCAACACGCCGGGTCTCATCGACAGCGGGTACCGCGGTGAGTTGAAGGTGCTGCTCGTCAACACGGACCCGAACCACGACTTCGACGTCGCCGTCGGTGACCGCATCGCCCAACTCGTCATCCAAGCTGTGGCGCAGGCGGAGTTCGTCGCCGTCGACGAACTCGACGACCATCAGCGGGGCGAGGGCGGCTTCGGAAGCACGGGCCGTGCCTGAACTTCCGGAGGTCGAAGCGCTGGCGCGCTTCCTCGACGAACGCATCGTCGGTCGCACGATCAGCCAAGCGCGCGTCGCTCACATCGCCGCGCTCAAGACCTACGACCCGCCGATCGAAGCGCTCACAGGACGCGCGGTCAAGCGGGTCACCCGGCGCGGCAAGTACCTGCAGGTCGACACCGACGGCGTCTGGCTGGTGACACATTTGGCGCGCGGTGGTTGGGTGAAGTGGCACGACGTTGCGCCCACGACGCCGATCAAGCCGACGAAGTCGCCGTTGGCGTTTCGCGTGGTCCTGGACAACAACGCGGGCTTCGACATGACCGAGATGGGAACCGACCGGCGCCTGTCGGTGTGGATCGTGCGCGACCCCAACGACATCGAGTTCGTCGCGTCGCTCGGCCCCGAGGTCTTCGATCTCGACGACGCCGCCCTCTCCGAGGTTCTGCAACAGGCCGGGAACGTGCAGTTGAAAGGCGCGCTGGTCGACCAGCGGCTGATCGCCGGCATCGGCAACGCCTACTCCGACGACATCCTTCACGCGGCGCGGTTGTCGCCTTTCAAAAAGGCGAACAAGCTCAGCCCCGCAGAATTGACCCGCCTGCATGAAGCGATCGCCCACGTACTCGGCGACGCGGTCGAACGCAGTAAGGATCTCCCGGCCGCCGGACTCAAGGCGGAGAAGCGCTCCGGCATGCGGGTGCACGCCCGCACCGGGGAGCCGTGCCCCGTGTGCGGCGACGTCGTGCGCGAAGTGAGTTTCGCCACCAAATCGCTGCAGTACTGCGCCACCTGCCAGACCGACGGGAAGCCGCTTGCCGACCGGAGGATGTCCCGTCTGCTGAAATGAGAGAATAGGCCCATGCAGCGACTCACCGGTCTCGATGCGACCTTCCTCTATCTAGAAACCCCGAGCACGCACATGCACGTCGCGAGCACGGCGGTGTTCGATCCGCGGGATGTGCCCGAGGGCTACACGTTCGAGCGCGTCAAGGAGATGGTGGCGAATCGTCTGCCGCTGCTCCCGCCGTTCCGGCGCCGCCTCGTGACCGTTCCCTTCGCGCTGCACCATCCGTTGTGGATCGAGGATCCTGACTTCGATATCGACTACCACGTGCGTCGCGCCGCGCTGCCTTCGCCGGGTGGACAGGCGGAGCTGGCTGAGCTCGCCGGCGACATCATGAGTCGCCCGCTCGATCGCAACCGCCCGCTGTGGGAGATGTACGTCATCGAAGGACTCGAGGACGGCTACATCGGCACCGTGACCAAGACCCATCACGCGGCCATCGACGGTGTGTCGGGGGCCGAACTCACGGCCAACCTGCTCGACCTGTCGCCCGAGATCATGGAACTCGATCCCGCGGACGACACCTGGAAGCCCGACCGCATCCCGTCTGACACCGAACTCGTCGGCCACGCGTTGCAAAGCCTCGCCCGTCAGCCGCTGGCCGCGGTCAAAGCCGTGCGACGCACAACGGAAGTCGCGCTCAACGTTCGGCGCCGCAACCGCGAGCCCAACGTGTCGCCGCCGCCGGCGCCGTTCAGCGCGCCCAACACGTCGATCAACGCGTCGATCGGCCCGCGTCGCAAGTTCGCGTTTACGCAGATGAGCCTCGACGACGTGAAGCACGTCAAGAACGCGCTCGGCGGCACCGTGAACGACATCGTGCTGGCGCTGTGTTCCGGCGCGCTGCGCCGGTTCCTCGAGGACAAGGGCGAGTATCCCGAGGGTTCGCTCGTCGGCATGGTTCCGATTTCGGTTCGTACCGACGACGAGGCCGGTGCCATGGGCAACCGCGTGTCGTCGATGCTCGTCTCGCTGGCCAGTGATGTCGACGACCCGATCGAACGCTTGGCGACGATCCGCGACGCGACCAAGAACGCCAAGGAGCAGGACAAGGCGATCGGCGCCGACACGCTGACCAACTGGGCGGAGTTCGCCGCGCCGGCGATCGCCGCCCGCGCTGCCCGGCTCTACTCGAACATGAAGATCGCCGACCGGCACCGTCCGCTGTTCAACGTGACCATCTCGAACGTGCCCGGCCCGCCGTTCCCGCTCTACTCGGCCGGCGCGCGGATGGTCGCCATGTACCCGATGGGGCCGATCATGGACGGCGGCGCCCTCAACATGACCGTGATGAGCTACATGGACACGATGAACTTCGGCCTGGTCGCCTGCGCCGACACCATTCCCAACGTGGCCGACATCGCCCGGCACCTGGACGACGCCCTCGACGAACTTCTGAAACTCGCCAATTCCAAGTAAGCTCGCAGGTCCCTGCGGTAGTAGCTCAGTTGGTAGAGCGCGACCTTGCCAAGGTCGAGGTCGCCGGTTCGAGCCCGGTCTACCGCTCCAGAAAGCAACAAACGAGACAGCCCCGGACGCGTAAACGTCCGGGGCTGTCTCGCGCTTCGGAGAAACGGGTAGTGGCGCTCCGGCGGGTCGAGAAACCCTGGGAGAACCTATGACAACTGACCGTGGAAGCATGCGCTCGTTCTTTGCAATCGGAGCGGCGATTCTGTCGGTGTTCGCCTACCTCGTCGTAGCCGACAACGTGAGTGCCACCACCGTTCCAGCGCCCTACGGCTGCAACGGCGCGACCCAAACCGTCGAAGGCAACACCGGTACGCCGGGCAGCGACGTCATCATCGGCACACCGGCTGCTGAGACGCTCAACGGCCTCGGCGGCAACGACCTGCTGTGCGGCGGCGGCGGTAACGACACGCTCAACGGCAACGAGGGCAACGACCGGCTCGAGGGCCAGGGCGGCGCCGACAGGATGTACGGTGGCAGCGGCAACGACCACCTGGTACCCGGTGGCGGCGACACCGTCGTGAATGGCGGCACGGGCAGCGACTGCACGCCCGGCGGCAACGGCACGTCCATCGAGTACCCCTGCCCGCCAGGAGGGTCGGGGAGCACGACGACTGACTGTCCCACGGTCGGCAACCCCTGCGTCCGCCGCTAGGTGGAACTGCTGGGTGACTTCGTCCTGCTCCCGCTCCGCGCTCTTTGGGCGGGGCGGGACGAGGTCGACCTGCGGTTCGTCGCGACCAGTTCGCTCGTCATCGCGGCGCTGGTCGGCGAAGGGCACATCGGCCGCGGCCTGGTGCAGGTGTGGCGAGCGCTTGACCTCGTCCGCATCCTCCGCACGCGGTCGGCACGGGTCGACGTGCTCATGTTCGTGCTCAACTTTGGGCTGTTCGGCGCCGCGCTAGCGGCGGTGGCGCCCGTCGCTCCCGGCGCTACGAGTGCCGGACGTAGCGCGGCGTCGGCGGTCGTGTTCTGGACGGACCGGCCCATCCTCGGCCCGGTTGTCGCGGGGGTGGTCCTGACGGTGTTGATACTGGTGCTGGCTGACTTCGTGTTTTACGCCGTGCACCGACTGATGCACCGCGTGCCGTTCCTGTGGGCGTTTCACAAGGTGCACCACTCGGCAACGGAGTTGTTCCCACTTACCGCTTACCGCGCGCATCCCGGTCAGATCGCGTTGTTCGGCGTGCTCGGCGGCATCGCGCCGACCTTCGCCGAGGGAGCGATGCTGGAATTGGGTGGGCCGGAGGTCACGTCGATGCGATTCCTCGGCAACAACGCCGCCATCGCCCTGCTTTTCCTGTTCGGTGCGATCTACCGTCACTCGCGTGTCTGGGTGATGTTCCCCGGCGCGTTAGGCAGGGTGATCCACTCACCGGCGCATCATCAGATCCACCACTCGGCGGACCCGGCGGACTTCAACGCCAACTACTCGGGCTTCTTCTTGATCTGGGACCGGTTGTTCGGCACGTTGCGGGAGCCTGCGGGCCGCCCGGCGCCGGAGCGCGTCGGGATCAACGACGACCGCGTCGAACGCATCCACAGCAACCCCGTCGGACTTCTCGTCTATCCGGTCATCGACGCGATCAGGTCGCTCGTGCCTACTCGCGTCGCAGCAGGCGTCCCAGAGCTTCGGCCGCACCTCTGACGATGGCCTCGCCGGCCTTGCGGGCGTCCGTCACCATCGAGCCGACGACCGCCTGAATGCTGTGGTCCTCGAGTGTGAGTTCGCGTTCGAGCGCGGCGACGTCCACATCGCCGTCGACGACGAACACGTCGCTCGCCTCGCCTTCGCCGGAGATCCACGCCGCGCGAATGCTCACGCCGGCGTCGCTGAACCAACGACAGATCGCCGCGAGCAGACCCTTCTGGTCGGGAGCGACCACGCTGATCATGGCGTCACCGTTGGCGCTGCCCGTGTGACGCACGAAGGCGCGCCCCGTCGGCGTGAACGGCACGGTCGGTCGCGCGCCCTTGCTGGCAGCGCGCAGGGCGGCGCCGATCTCGTCGAGCTTCTCGTCTGACGGCGCCGGCCCCGCCATGGTGATGGCGTGCAGCGCGATGTCGAGCGCCTTCCACGTGGTCGCCGACGCCGCTTGAATACAAAAGTCGTCGTGCGACAGGATCGCCGCTGTGTCGGCGAGCAGACCCTTGCGGTCGTGCGCCACGACGGTGAGCCGCCATTCGTCGTCGCCACCGACGGCACGGGCGCGCACCTCGTTGCGCTTCAACGGTGGGTGGCACAGCGCGAGGTCGCCGGCGAGTTGCGCGGCGTTGTCACTCGACAGCCACAACGACGGAAGCGCCCTTCAATAGCGCCTTGGCGATGTCGTCAGGAACCGTCGTGCCCGCCAGGCCTTTGCGTAATTGGGCGATGGTGGCCATCAGATTGCCACCCTGCGTACGACGTTGGCCATGACCTCGTCGAACGCGTCCGGATCGGCGAGAAGCCACGAGTGGTCGCCAGGCATTACGTGGCCCTCGATGCCGAGTGCGCTGCACAACGCGTCGAACGCGGACATGGGGATGATGGCGTCGTCGGCGCCCGACAGCACCACGACGGGCAGCTGACGGGCGCGGAGCTCTTCGAGCTCTTGGCGTAGGTCGGCTTGGCTGGCCAACAGGCCGGCGGTGAACATCGCGGTCGGGTTGAACAGCAGGTTCGGGATGAGGTCTTCGCGCACGCTCAGCGCAAGCCGTATCCCCTTGAGCGGCGGCCATAGCTCTTTGGCGAACTCGATGGCCCAGTCCAACAACGGACGTTCCTTCAGGTGGCGATCCTGGTCGCCCCACGCGGCGCCGCCGACCGAGTTGATCAAAACCAACTTGGCGACTCGGGACCGGAAGTCGTGGGCGAGCGTGATGGCGACACCGCCGCCGAAGGAGTGGCCGATGACGATGGCCGGCTCGTCGACCCCTACGGCCTCCATGAAGGCGTCGACCCACACGCCGTGGGCGTGAATGCCGCTGCCTGACGGAAGGTCCGACGTGCCGCCGAATCCGGGTAGTGCCGGAGCGAGCACGCGGCAGCCGCGCAACGCCAAGCGGGCCAGCGGGCGCTTATAAGCGTGATGGCCCAGACCCCATCCGTGAAGAAACACCACCGGCGGTCCTTCACCGGCTTCGCCGTAGACGACCGGTCGGCCCTGCACGATGGTACGCGACCAGCGCAAGTGTCCGGCGGGAAGCTCCGGCTCGGGTTTGACCTGGCGTGATCGCAAAGGACAAGCGGGGAGCGCCAGAACCATGGCGCACGGTACTGCCTTCGGCCCGGGAAACCTGCTCTACGGCGTGTTGGCCGTCTGTCGCCGTAGTCGAGCCGGCTTAGCGGCCGCCGCGCCGAGCGTCGCCGGTCGCCCGGCGTACTCCGCCGACGCGGCCGGGTGCGCCGCCGCCACCCTTGCGGTTGTGCTTGGGCGTTGCCACGACGGAGCCGCTCTTGCGCGGGTGGCCGGTGCCCTTCGGGCGGTCGGCACCCCATTGCACCTGAACGCGCGGCTTGCCGCGCGTCGCCGGCTTGTTCGCCGACCAGTCGCGCTTGGGCGGGCGACCGTTGCGCTGCGGGCGCTCCGGCCGATCGATCTGTTCGCTGCGCGGTGCTTCGGGTGCGGCGACGAAGGTCTTCGGCGCGTCGTTGATGCCGGCGACGTCGGCGCGGTCCACGGCGGGCGCGAGGCCCATGCGACGCTGCATGTTGAGCGACAGCTTCACCTGATCGGGCATGAGGATCGACACGACCGTGCCGGCGGCGCCGGCGCGACCGGTCCGTCCGCTGCGGTGGATGTAGTCCTTCTCGTCAGCCGGCGGATCGAAGTGCACCACGCACGCCACTGCGTCGACGTGAATGCCACGGGCCGCCACGTCGGTAGCCACGAGGCACTGCACCTTGCTGCGCGTGAACGCGTTCAACGCGCGCTCGCGTTGTGCCTGCGACTTGTCGCCGTGAATGGCCGCCGCGGACACGCCCGTCTTGTTGAGCTGTTCGGTCAAGCGGTCGGCGCCGTGCTTGGTGCGGCAGAACACGATCGCCGGCCACTGCGCCTTGACGAGGTCGGCCACCAGGTTGACGCGGGTGTTGCGCTCCGTCTTCCAGAACAAATGCGTGTTCTGCGGCGCATCCTTCTCGGACTCGACCTCATGACGCACCGGGTCGTTCTGGTAACGCTCGATGAGAGTCTTGATGTCGCCGTCGAGCGTGGCCGAGAACAGCAATGTCTGGCGGTCGTCGCGCACGAGGTCGAGCAGGCGACGGACTTCGGGGAGGAAGCCCATGTCCGCCATACGGTCGGCCTCGTCGATCACGACGAAGCTCACGTCGTCGAGTCGGCACTCGTTGCGCTGCACGAGGTCCTTCAGCCGGCCGGGGCAGGCGACGAGGATGTCGACGCCGCGGCGCAGCGAGCGCAATTGGTCGCCGTAACCGACGCCGCCGTAGACGGTGGCGACGCGGGCACGTGGGCCGGCGAGCTCGCCGCAGTTCTTCCGCGACTTGGTTGGCGAGCTCACGCGTCGGCACAAGCACGAGGCCGCGCGGCTGACGCGGCGACGCCTTGCCGCCGACTTGGCAGACCAGGGGAATGCCGAAGGCGATGGTCTTGCCGGAGCCGGTGGGGGCGCGTCCGCAGACGTCGCGGCCGGCCAGTCCGTCGGCGATGGTGGCGGCTTGGATCGGGAACGGTTCGACGATCCCGCGCGCGGTGAGACGGGTAACGACGTCCTGACGGACGCCCAGGTCAGTGAAGCTGGACACAGTGAAACAACTTTCGGTTTGGCGAAGAAAATGGCCAACACCGCGTTGTTAAACCGGGATCGACCTGCAGAGGCAGCACTCGCAACTCGCTGCGTGAGACCCCCAGAGTACATGCGTTGTGGCGGAACCTCGGCATTACACCGTTCGCGTACCGTCGGATCGATGTTGACACCTACCTCTGCGCGCCCCGATGTCCCCGCTGGCTACGGGATCAAGCCCGCTAACGAAGGCGTGGGATTGCTCGACTGGTCGTGGGCCGACGAACGCCTGCGCGGCCGTCACATCTGGTGGTTGGCGACCACTCGCCCTGACGGTCGACCGCACGTGATGCCGGTCTGGGCCGTGTGGTTGGGCGACGGCGTCGGTTTCTCGACCGGTGGTGACTCACGCAAGGCCAAGAACATCGCGGCGAACCCGCGCGTGTCGATCGTGCCCGAACGCGGCGAGGAGTCCGTGATCGTCGAAGGCGTTGTCGAGACCTTGGCGGCCGAGCGCACGGCCGAGTTCGTGGCGGCCTACGAGAACGAGTGGGGGATGGACCCCACGGCGATGGGCGAGCCGGTGTTCTTCATCCGGCCGACGACGGTGTTCGGCTTCATCGACACGATGGACGACAACGGCTTCCCCAACAGCGCGACTCGCTGGACGTTCTAACGGGGTACGCCTCTTGCATGAGCAAACTGACCGCCAGGATGCGCGCCAAGCTTCCGTCGCGGAAGTTCGGTCTGCCCGAGAAGGCGCGCACCGACGCACAGAAGAAGGAAACCGGGAACTATCCGATGCCGGATCGTGGTCACGCCATCAGTGCCAAGCGGCTGTCCCGCCTCCAACGCCGCCGCGGCAATCTGACCAGGGACGAGTTCGATCGGATCAACCGCAAAGCTGATCGCGTCCTCCACGACAGCTAAGGGTCACGACCGCCCGACTAATCTGCTTCGGCTTCGCTGGCGGCGTGGCCGAGTGGTTTAGGCAGGGGCCTGCAAAGCCCCGTACAGCGGTTCGATTCCGCTCGCCGCCTCCGTCATCCGTCCAATAGCCGCGGCCAGGCATCAGTTCGCGTCGCGCTCGATCTTGCGCTTGAGTTCTTCGAACGAGTCCGCCGCCTCGTCAGCCCGCGCCTGCTCGATTCGGAGCAGTTCCGACGGGGTGGCGTTGAGCTCTCGCTCCTTCTCCGCCAGTACTTCGTTGCCTCGTCGGGTGACGTCGGCGAGCGCGTGTTCGATGTCGCGCTTCTCCCGCTTCAACGCTCGACGGATTCGTCCCCACAGGCTCCCGGCCATGCCGCGACGCTACTGCGACGCAAGATTTGCCGAGCTCGGAGCCGTCAGGGGTGTATCGGCTCCCTGTCGACTCGTTCGGTGTTCCACCAGTCGCGGCGCTTCGGCAGGGCGACGAGATTGGCAATGGCTTCTGCGTAGGGCCGCGCCGCGCGTTCGTCTTCGAGTCGTCGCACGCGTTGGATCAGGCCGAAGGCGGCTTCGAACTTCATGCGGTGCTCTTCCAGCGGCGACTCCCCGGCGGCTTCGTCGGCCCCGGGGACGGGTATTCGTTCCTGGATCCGCCCAGGTGGTTCGGTGGTCCAGGTTTGGCCATCGGGCGCGGTGACCTCGAAGTCGCCGTTGGGATGCAGGACGGACTTCCAGCCGTTTCGATGCAGCGTGTTGTGGTGACGGTCGCATAACAGCACGAGGTTGCACAGGCTGGTCTTGCCGCGATCACGCCGCCACCAGCGGTTGTGGTGGGCATCGCAACGGTTCGCCGGCGCAGTGCAGTTCTTCCACCGGCAGTGGTGGTCGCGGGCAACAACCGCGGCGAACAGGTCCGGGGGTGGCGTCTTCACCAGCCGGCCGTAGTCGAGCACGACGCCGCCGGCCATCACGACGCGATGCATGTCGCAGTCACACAGCAGCCGGTCGACCGTTTCCTTCGACAGCGTCGATCCTGTCGCGGGCACAAAGCCAGTGAGGTAGTCGGTACCGATCGTCTCGGCTTGCACCATCACCAGGATCTGCGGCTTGTGTCGCCGTGGTTCCTTCGACGTCTGCGTCGCGAGGTACTGCTGGAAGATGCGTACGAGCGCCTCGCCGCGGCGCAACGGCGCCGGCACGGTGAGGTCGTCGGAGTCGGCCACGCGGAGGGCGGCGTCGGCGAGCACATAGCCCTCGGCGTCGAGCGTGGCGCTCAGTACGCCGCGTCCACCGAGGGTCTGCGAAAGATGCGCCTGACCCGCGTTGTCGCTTGGCTCGTCGCCGTCGTCGAGCGCGTCGGCGTGGGCGCGCCACAGCCGCATCGCAACTTCCGTCTCCTCGAATGACAGCGGCATGAGCGCGGGGATGAGTTCATCGGCGCAGTCGCAGAACAGTTGCTCGTGCCGTTCGATCACCAGCTCGGCGATGATCCGCACCTTGCCGCCGGTGAGGCGACCGTCCAACCACGCCGCCAATACGGCGGGGAGCCGGCGGAGCTTGCGCGCCAACTTCATCGTCAACCACGCATCGCGGCGGTTGGTGCCCTGCTCGCGCAGCCAGGCCGCTACCGACGCGTAGCCGGCGATGTCGCACTCGCCCGACTCGTCGAACTCGCCGAGACCGGCCACCAATAACGCGTCGCCCCGGTCCTGCGCCCGCACCGCGGTCGCGAGCGCAACTGCTCCGGCCGGCACATCGAGGGCTAATGACATCGACGTAATTTTACCCTGGGGGTGTGACACCCGAAAGGGTCAATACGTACGCGTCAACGGTCCGCGGCTTACGGCACTCCGGCGAGGACCTCGCATCCCGAAGCTGTGTCGATTCCGTCCTGGCCGTCGCAGTCATCAGGGCCGGCCCCTCCATCGAGTGAGTCGTTGGCGCGACCCGCCCTGAGCAAGTCGGCGCCGTCGCCGCCCTCGAGGTTGTCATCGCCGCCCGCAGATCCGACGCTCTTCGTGCCCCAGAAGTTGGCGTTGTCGCCGAACAGTTCGTCGTTGCCGCCGCGGCCGTCGATGGAGTCATCACCGGCGGCGGTGAACGTCGGGTCTCCCACCGAGCTGTCGCCGTAGAGAAAGTCGTCACCATGTGAGCCGATGATTACGTCGTTGCCGGCGCCGGTGGCGCGTCCGCCGGCGGCGTCGTTGATGTTGTGGTCGCCGATGACGACGCCGCCGTCGGAGTCGTCGCCCAGATCGAGGAGGTCATCGCCGCCGCTTCCCTCTGCCAGCGGAACCGCTTCGCTGTCGCCGAGCAGGAACTCGAAGCCCGGGCCACCGTGGATCTTGTCGTCGCCGGCGCCGGTCGCGGTGCCCTCGAATGGAGCAGCCGAGTCGCCGACGATTCCTTCGTAGCCGGGTCCGCCGTCGATGTAGTCGTCGCCGCCGCCGGTGGCGTTGCCGCCGCCCAGGCTGACGCTGTCGCCGTCCAAGTGTTCGTCGTCGCCGAGGCCGCCGAGGATCACGTCATTTCCGCCGCCCGTGGCATTGCCATTGTCTGTCCACGAGTCGCCAGTGACGACGTCATCGCCATTCCCACCGAGCAGCCGGTCGTTCCCGCCGCCCGTGACATCGCCGCTCGTGGCGAACACATCGCCCACCACCTTGTCGTTGCCGTTGCCGCCGTTGACCTTGTCGTCGCCCAGCCCGCCGCTAAGGACGTCGTTCCCGCGCCCGCCGCAGATGAGATCGTTACCACCGGCGCCGTTGATCGTGTTGTGGGCGTCGTCGCCGACGATGACGTCGGCGCCCGCCGTCCCGGCGACCGGCTCCGCACCGGTCACGACGATCGTCGCCGGCTGGCCGAAACATGTCAGCGCGTCCGCCGCACTCGCCGTGCCCATCCCGACCGCAGCCGTCGTTGCAACCGCTACGAGGATCAGTTTCACTCGTCCCATGGCGGAACCTCCAGTGTCGGCAGCCGGCTTCGACCCCTCTATTTAGCCTGCCCCACGCGTGGGCGTCGCACCGCCAGGAAGAGAGCGGCACCGATAGCAAGCAAGGCGAAGCCGACCTGCGCGAACGCCCACACGTCAAGCCCTGTGCGAGCCAGGGGCGCTCCTCTGGTGGTGGTGGCACCGGCCACCGCGGCGCCAGCCACCGCCAGCATCCTTGCCTTGACCAGCATCGAAGCCTCGATTGTCCGCGCGTTGCCGTTGCTGCCAACACCGGTGAGGCGCAGCGTGCATCGGCCCGAGCCGACGTCGGGGACGAAAAAGTCCTCACGCAGAACGCCGGCGGCGTCGGCCTTGTACGTGCCTATTACGATCGGGTCGTCGGAGCCACAGAAGTAACTCAAGGTGACGTCGCTATTCGCGAGCCATCCAGTCGCGGTAACGGTGAGCTGCTGTCCCGGGGCCACCTCGGTGGAGTCCGAAACCACGTTGCCGTTCTGGTCGGTGATGATGATGGTGTCTTCGAGCGGGTAGTTGCTTTGCGCCTGCGCCGCGCCCAGGGACGTCAAGAGCAAGAGGGTGGTCGCGGCAACGAGCACAAGAGAAGTACCGCGACGGCGCGACGAGATACGGCGGAACATCAAGGGAGCTCCTGGCTCTAAGTCGCTGAAGAGAGCCGGGAACCGGGGCGCTATGCGAAGGAACCCAGTGGTACCCGGAGTGAGCGCTTCCCATCCGCGTGTGCGCTTTGTGCGCGTAACGCCCTAACGGCGCGTTCGCCTTGTCGCAGGCGATCCCGGAATGCGCGGAAACGCCCGCGACGATGCCGTCTAGGTAGGCAGCGCGTTGCGCGTGAACAGACCCCACACGCGGTCGTGGATGTCGTCGGCGTCCTTGGAGAAGGGGTGGTTGACCGGCCAGTGGTGCGACTGCGGGTAGACGCGCCACAGCATTTCGACGCCGCCGCCGCACGGCTTGTACGTGATCGCCTCGACGAGAACGCCCGGCTCGCTCGTGCCAGCTGTGGGACAGCCGTTGCGTGCCAGCCAGTTGTCACGCGTCACGAGCGCGGCGGCATACGGCGACGCCGGATCGGCGACGCCCTGCGTGATGGCGAGGCCGATGGGTCGCGACGGCGTGCAGCCCGAGCCAGTCCACGCGGTCGGCGACGGGATGATCGGATCGCCGCCGGCGTGCGCGTGAATCGACGCGAACAAGTCGGGCGCGTCGCACGCCAACCGCAGGGCCATGAGCCCGCCGTTGGAGATGCCTGACGCGTGCACGCGCGCCGGATTGATGCAGTACGTCGCCGCGATGTCGGCCACCACGCTGCGAAGGAAGGCGACGTCGACCGAGCCCTGTGCCCAGTCCCAACTCGGCACGTACGGGAAGCGGGCGATGCCAGCCGGGTAGGCCACGATGAAGTTGTGGGTGTCGGCGTAGTCGCTCCAGCCTGAGTTCGTCTCCTCGAGCGAGGTCGGCTCGCCGTAGCCGTGCAGGTTGAGCAGCAGCGGAACCGCCGCGCCGGTGAGGTTCGCCGGCACATGCAGCAGATAGGTGCGGCCCGCCAGCGTGCGCGTCACGCTGGCGCCAGAGCCCGAAAGCGTGCACTCCGCGGCGCTCGACGGAGCGGCGCCGATCGCCCCGAGTCCGGTCGCTAAGACGGCCGCGCTGAAGACGATGGCAAACAGTCGTGACTTCCCCATGGCACATATTTTGTCGCGCGCTAAAACTCTCCGTCATGACCGGACATTCCGGACAGGGGTCAGCGCGCTGGGTCGGGCTGGCGATCGACTGCGCCGAGGCGCCTCCGATGGCGCGCTTCTACGAGAAGTTGCTCGGCTTCGAGGCGCGCGGCGAGGTCGAACCGCGCTGGGCGCAGATGTGGGATCCCGTCGGCGGCGTGCACCTCAACATCCACGGCGAGGAGTGGTACGTGCCGCCGACTTGGCCCGAGAAGCCAGAAGAGCAGGCGAAGATGATGCACTTCGAAGTCGAGGTCGACGACCTCGAGGCGGCGGTCGCACTCGCCCTCGAAGCCGGCGGCACCGAGGCACCCTGGCAGCCACCGGACCGCCACCGCGACCGGATCCGGATCATGCTCGACCCGGCCGGCCATCCGCTGTGCTTGTTCCTGCGGGGCGAATAACGAGCACGGCGACGCGGGCGTACCCTTGGTCTGGTGCGGCGGCAACGGATGGGGGCGCGAGTTGTTGCGACGCTGATCGCTGCGGTCCTTATCGCGCTTGGTCTGGTAGCGGCGTCGCCGCCGGCCTACGCGAGTCCCTCGGAGGAGTACTCGCGTCCGCATTTCGGCAACGACATCCCGCCGGGTTGCAAGAAGGACTCGATGCTCACCGACGTGATGAGCAACGTGTGTCACCACATACGCACCGACATGAACGGGCTCGACTCGCCGATCATCGACGTGTTGATCATGGTGCCGGCGTCGCCGGCCGCCGAGCGCGACGCGCGCATCATGCGCCAGGCGGTGGAGATGTGGGAAGGCGGCGTCGACTACCTCGCGCCGCAGATGGGTCTCGATTGGCTCAGCGCCGGGACCGAGTTCCGCATCACCGTCGACACCGTCGATCCGACCAGCGAACGGTTCACCCTCTTCCCGGTGCTCGATCCGGAGATTGTCGTCATCGCGAGCAACCCGGTCGGCGGGATCGGTATCGGCATCGACCCGGTCGCAGAGTTCGGACCCGTCGCCAGCCAAGCGGTGCACGACATCACCGGCGTCGACCCGGGCGTGACCGGCAACGAGCCGTGCAACCCGTATACGAAGCTGCTGTTCGACTTCAACTTCTGGGCCGCTGTGCCGGGTTTCGACAACCACCACGGTCGCTCCGGCACCTACACGGAGGACTGCGGTGGTGCGGGCGGCAACGTGTGCTTCGCCGTCAACGGCGCCATCGACCCGGCGCCCGCGACCGCCGAGGTTTACTCGCTGTTCGATCTGGTGGCCCACGAGTTCGGGCACTGCATGAGCATCGGGCACGTCGGTGACGGCGCCGAAGGATCGTGGGGGACGCTGCCGCCGAACGACATCATGGCGTACGACAGCGCGCCGGCGGACCTGAACAAGTGCGTGTCGACGTTGGACCTCGAAGGCCTGGCGACGCGCATGAGCAAGTACGTCGACGTCAACGGCGACGGTCTGGTCAACGAAGGCGATCGCCGGTACGCCAACGATCGCGTGGGCGACAACCTGAACCCGTTCCAGACGCAACACCCGCGCGATCACCTGTACGCCTCCAAGACGGGACAGCCGACCGATTGCCCGCAGCCCTCGCTCGGCCTGGTGCCTGGTCCGCGCACCGACTGGACGCCCGATCCGGTCAGCACTGTCCGCCGCGTGCTTACCATCACCAGCCCCGACGGCGGTGCCCGCTCGAGCGACTCGTCGTTCACGGTCACGGGCACGGTCGAGAACGTCACGAACCGCGCGGCTCCGCCGCCGGAGTCGACACCGACAACCGTGCCGAAGCCAGAGCCCGACAACGGCGCCACGGTGCGGGCGACGGTCAGCCCAACGGCGACGCCGCAGACCGTCACCTTCAAGCACGAGACGGGCAACACCTTCTACCCGCAAGACACCACGCTCGGCGGCAGCGCGGAGGACGAGCACCTGTTCGGTCTCGATCTGGTCCAGCCAGCCGACGTCACCTTCAGGCTCGACTGGAGCGACGCGCTCGAGCTGACCGACCTCGACCTGCACGTCACCGGTGCGGCCGACAGTGGCGCCGAGGCCGCGACGGGTGGGCACCCGGAGAAGGTGTCGTTCCACAACGTGCGTGGTCATTTCAACCTCGCCGTGGATCCGTACCTCATCACCGATCCGGCGGACGGCATTACTTACACGTTGACCGCCGTGGTCCAAGCGCTGGTTCCGAAGCCGGACCGCGACGGCGACGAGACGCCCGACGCGCTCGACGCGTGCGCCGACCGCGCCGGCTCGGGCGCCGACGGCTGCCCGATCGCCGCCACCGAACGGGTGCTGATCTACGTCGACGACGCGCCGGCACCCGTCGCTGTGGAGGACGTTGACACGATCAACGGCCGCGACACCTTCTCGATGCGCGCCGCGGTGCCGCGGGGGAGTCACACCCTGCGGGTCGTGTGGGCGTCCGCCAACGGCAAGGTGTTCGCCACAAAGACCGTCGCGGTCACTCGCATCTGAGCATCGCGCGTGCTATACAAAGCTTGACAAAGTCAACTGTTTCTGGGAGGGCCACCATGACTGACCACATCGATCTCGACGAGAAGGTCGTCATCGTCTCGTGCGACACGCACATCGGGCCGCGGGTCAAAGAGGACCTGGGTCAGTACTGCGAGAGCAAGTACAAGGACGACTTCGACGACTTCTGTAAGTGGCTCGACTCCAAGGAATCGGGCGTGGGCGGTATCGACGCCCTCGACTCGACCAAGGGTCACTGGGAGCCGCACGCCCGCCTGCGCGACCTCGACGAAGACGGCATGGCCGCCGAGGTCATTTTCCACGGCAGCCAGAACGGCCAGCCCATCCCGTGGAACGTGTCGGACCCGTCGCTCGGCCCGACCAGCATCATCCGCACCTACGACGTCGACGCCGAGCTCGCCGGCCAGGGCCGCAAGATGTACAACCGCTGGCTCGCCGACTTCTGCTCGGTCGAGCCCGAGCGCCACGTCGGACTGGCGCAGCTGCCGATCTGGGATCTCGACGAGGCGATCAAGGAAGCCACCTGGTGTCGCGAGAACGGACTGCGGGGCGTCAACTTCCCCGCCGAGAGCGGACCCGAGCCGCAGGCGCGCAGCCGTTGGGGTGGCATCTACTACCACCACGACCCGAAGTGGGATCCGTTCTGGGCCGCCATGCAGGACCTCGACATGCCGATGGCCAGCCACGGCGGCTTCGGCCCAATGCTCGATCAGACACTGCCGGCCTCGTTCATCCTGTGGGTGTACGAGACGCTGCCGTACGGCCGCAAGGCCCTGCCGCGCATGGTCCTGAGCGGCGTGTTCGAGCGCTTCCCGAACCTCAAGGTCGTCTACACCGAGCACATGGGTAGCTGGTGGACTCCGCTGGTCAACGACATGGACTCGATCGGCCCGATGGCCGGCCTGCCCAAGCTGCCGTCGGAGTACATGAAGCAGAGCGTGTTCATCGGCGCCAGCTTCCAGTCGCGCTTCGAAGCCGAAGACGCCGTGGCCAACGACTACTGGCAGAACATCGTGTGGGGCAACGACTACCCGCATGTGGAAGGCACGTGGAACCCGGGCGAACAGACCGGCGAACTCGAGAGCCATCTGTCACTGCGCTACACGTACAGCGGTCTCGACCCCGAGAAGGTTCAAGCGATGCTCGGCGGCAACGGCGTTCGCTTGTGGGGTCTCGACTACGACCACCTGCACAAGGTGGCGCAGGGCATCAACGCCCCGACGCTGCGCACCGCGCTCACCCCGATCGACCAGGTGCCCGACGCCCACAGCATGTGGTCGTTCCGCACGAAGGGCGCCTTCGGCTAAGCCAAGTTCCAGACGCGCTTGGCGTTGCCGGACACCATCAACTCACGCTCGGCCGCGGGGACTCCGTGGAAGACCTCTTCAACGATCTTGCGCGAGTTCGGCCACGACGTCACCGGGTGCGGATAGTCGCTTGACCACATGATGTTCTCGACGCCCAAGCGGTAACGGATCTCTTCGGCCTGAATCGCGTCCGGCTCGTCGATGAAGGTGGCGTGCACGTTGCGGTGCCAGTAGTGGCTCGGCTTCTCCTTGATGTGCGGCGTCTCGTAGCCCTGCCGCACGACGAAGTCGTCGGCGATGTAGATCCACCACGCGATCCAACCGAGGCCCGGCTCGACGAATACCAGCTTGAGATCGGGGAACCGCTCGAGCACGCCGGCCATGATCCACATGCCGAGCGCCTCGGCCGTGCTCATGGCGATCAACGGCATGTGGCCGACGCCACCGGGCGTCGGGTCACGGCGAGCAACGTCTTCCATCATCGTGTTGAGCCCGATGTGACAGGCGATCGGTAGCCCGGTCTCTTGAATCGCCGCCAGCAGTGGGTCGTAGCGCTCGTGGTAGTAGTCGGGTTGGCCCACCTCGGGCGGGAAGACCGGAAGCTGCAATGACTTGCCGCCCATCGCGGCGACGCGTTGCACCTCTGTGATCGCGGCGTCGATGTCGTAGATCGGGATCTGGTAGTTCATGATCAGCCGCGCCGGGTCGTACTCACCGAACTGGTGCATGGCGTCGTTGAACGCTCGGGTCGCTTCGACGGCGCCCTCCTTCAGTTCGTACAGGTAGCGAAAGCCGCTGACCTCGCAGTAGATGACCTCGGCGGCCACGCCGTCTTCGGTCATGTCAGCGACGCGCGCCGCCGGTTCCTTGTGACCCTCGCGCTGCATGTTGCGGAGCCGGAACGAGTTCGACGACTCCTTGATGCGCCGGTCCGACGACCACGCCTGGTTGTTGGCGGCGGTCATCCGCTCCATCATCCGCTTGCCGAACGCGCCCAGCGCATCGTCGTAGGCCGCATGGAACTTGGTGGCGAGATTCGCCTTCACTGCGTCGTGGCTGACCTGGGCGTGGCCATCGGCCGAGATGAGGAGTTCGGTTGCGCTCATGGCGCCATCGGACCACAACTACTTGACCTTTGCAAGCAATTCATCAGGTAAGACCGAGATGCAAGGATTGGCGCTCCACTGCGGAAAGGCCGTCTCTTGCTCGATCAACTCGAACGCTTCGCGCAGCACCTGGATCACTACACGGAGCTGCGGCTGCACACGAACCACACCAAGACGGTGCAGATGATCGGCGGCAACGTCGTGACGAACAGCGCGACGTCGCGCGGCGGCGCGTCGGCGCGCACGTACGACGACGGCGCCTTCGGATTCGCGTCCTTCCCGAGCATGAGCGACGACGCCATTCCCGGCGCGCTGAAAGCAGCCGCCGGCAACGCGGCGTTGCTGCAGCGGCGAGTGCCGATGGGCAAGGGCGACCTGCCTACCGGCGTCGTAGGCAAAGGCAGCTTCGACTACCGCTCGAAGAAGACGCCGCTCACCGATACCGAGCAACTCGACGCGGTGCGCGCCGTCGACCACTACATCCGAACGACCTACCCCGACCTCGCCAACATCGACATCAACCTCGGCTTCCTCGCGATGGAGAAGGGTCTTGCCACATCCGCCGGCGCACTCACCTACAGCTACATCCCGCGCACGATCCTGAACGTGCGCATCGCGTACAAGGCCGACGACGGCGCCGTCGAGGTGTACGACTCGTTCGGCGGCTTCGGCGATCCGCAGGAGCACTTGAGCGATGTCAGCGAGTTCTACGCCGACATCGACGACCTCTACCAGAAGCTGCGCGACAAGGCCGCCGGTGTGTACTGCAAGCCGGGCGAGCACGACGTGATCATGGACTCGCGCCTCGCCGGCATCCTCGCCCACGAGGCGATCGGCCACACCTGCGAAGCCGACCTCGTACTCGGCGGTTCGATTGCCGGCGACCACGTGGGAGACATGGTGGCGTCGGAAAAAGTCAGCCTGATCGACTACGCCGAACGCGGACCTGATGGCAACGGCGGCATCGCCATTCATGTCGACGACGAGGGCGTGCAGTGCCGCGACGTCACCATCATCGAAGACGGTCGCTTGAAGACGTTCCTGCACAACAAAGAGACGGCGCGCGAGATGGGCGTCGAACCGACCGGCAACGCCCGGGCGTACGCCTTCGACGACGAGCCGCTCGTGCGCATGCGCAACACCGCCATCGCTCCAGGCAACGACACGCTCGAAGAAATGATCGGCGCCGTCGACCACGGCTACTACCTGATGCGGCCCACGAACGGGCAGGCTGACTCCACCAGTGAGTTCATGTTCGGCGTCGGCATGGGTTACGAGATCGAGGGCGGCAAGATCACCCGCGCCATCCGCGACACCACCATCTCCGGCGTGGCCTTCGACATGCTCAAGACCATCTCGCATGTGAGCGACGACCTCACGTGGGGCAAGGGCGGCATGTGCGGCAAGAAGCAGCTGATCCCCGTGGGCATGGGCGGTCCGGCGATCAAGTGCCGCATCACGATCGGCGGTCGCTCGTGACCGCGGTGCTCGATGCGACGGCGGGTGTCGACGTTGCCGACCGCGCCGTGCGGGCGGCAAAGGCCGCGGGTGCCGACGAGGCGCAGGTCGTCCACGTCTACGACGAACTGTTCGAGATCACCTACGACAACACCGACATCGGCATGGTTCGCACGACCGTGGACGACCAGGTATCGCTCACGGTGTTCGTCGACGGCGCCAAGGGACAGTCGTCGCTGACCGGGCGATCGAACGATCTCATCGACCAGGCAGCCGCCGAAGCGGTCGCCGCCGCGCGAGCCGGTGTGAGCGACCCGGCCAACGGCATCGTCGACGGCGACCCCACGCCGCTGGCCGATCTGGGGGCACAGGAACCCGAACAGGAAGCGATGCTCGACGCCATCGTGCGCTACCAGCGCTACGTCGCCGAGACCTATCCGCAGATCCTGATGCGCGACTCGACCTACGAGTTCACCAATCGGTGGCGTTCCTTCGCCAACAGCGCCGGCCTCCAGCACCAGGAGCGCCGCGGCCGGTACACGGCGACGACGATCTTCAGCGCCAAAGACGGCGAGCGCGGCACGTCGTTCAACTACACCTCGGCGTCGAGCGTCGACCCCTTCGCCGAGCTCATCGAGATGGCCACCGTGCGCCAACTCCTTAACGACACCGTGGCGTCCTTCGACCCCAACTCGGTGCCGGCCACATTCGTCGGCGACGTGATCTTCACGCCCGACAGCCTCAGCACCCTGCTGAACACGGTGCTGCAGAGCTTGCAGGGCTACACGCTCATGCGCGGGACCAGCCCGTTCCAGGAGTCCCTCGGCCACGTCATCGCCGACAGTCGCCTCACCGTCACCAACCGGCCGCGCTCGCCGCAGTTCCCGCTGGCATCGACGTTCGATAGCGATGGCGTGCCGTCGAAGGACCTGCCGATCATCACCAGCGGCGTGCTCGAGAACCATCTCATCGACTGGTACACGTCGCGGAAGCTCGATCGCCCGATGACGGCCGGCGTCTTCGCCCTCGACGTCGCGCCGGGCGATCAGGCCTTCGACGAGATCGTCGCCAACACCGAGCGCGGCATCGTCCTCGGCCGGTTCTCCGGCGGCACGCCGAACCAGCAGCTCGACTTCAGCGGCGTGGCCAAGAACTCGTTCTACGTCGAGAACGGCAAGGTCCAGTTCCCGATCAACGAAACGATGATCGCCGGCAACTTTGCCGACCTGCTCACCACGATCCGCGCCATCGGCTCAGAGTCGGTGAATTACGGCGGGCACGCGTTCCCGGCGCTCGCCGCATCCGGGGTAACCATCTCTACGAAGTAGCGGTCCGCAAACCACTCGCGATGACCTCCGAGCGCTTCAAAGCTGTAGCCGGCAGCGAACTTCCAAGCACGGAAAGTCGTGCGATCAAGGGCGCGATCGGCGGCGATCACACGGCTTTCCGTGCTTGAAAACACGTCGCCGCTCCGCCGGCCTGAACGTGTGAGATGTCAGTCGAGTTCGGCCAGGACCTCGCCGATGATCTTGGTGGCCTCGTGCGCCGGTAAAACCTCGCCGCCTTCGGCTTCGGCCACTTCCTTGGCGAAGTCTTCAACAGCGTGCACGCCGCCGACGAGCACGTGGCGCAACGCCTCGGCGCTGGCCTCCGGGTCGGCGAGATTCTCGATGGCTGGCGTCACGTCGTGTTTGGGCGACTCGGCGACTTCGTGAATCACATGCATCGCTTCCTCTCGGCCGCTGGCGGTCGAGACGGCTGGTCCGCGATCGGGGTTTTGCTGCTGGTCCCATTCGGCGAGCGCTTCGTCGTATCCGCCCTCGCCGGGACGCAGGACGCGCTGCGTCGGCGCGTCCTCAACCAGGTCGTCGCCATCGCGCTGCCTCGCGGGAGCTACCGGGACCACGAGCGAGCCATCTTCGTTTCTGACGATTTCCATGCTGGAGCCGTACCCGCAATTAGGTTCCTCGCATGCGTGAGATCACTACTGCTGGTGTTTGGACCCACACGGAGACGATGCCGGGCGCCGATGCGGTCGCTCTGGCGCAACGCATCGAGTCGCTCGGCTACTCGACTTTGTGGTTGCCCGAGACGGCGGGAAAGGATCCGTTCGCGCTCATCGGCATGCTGGCCGCCAACACCACCGAACTGCGCTTCGCGACGGGAATCGCCAACATCTTCCACCGCCATCCCGGGGTCATGAAGCAGGCGGCGATGACGCTGGCCGAGCAGAGCGGCGGACGCTTCATTCTCGGTATCGGCGTGTCGCACGGTCCGCTGGTCGCCGGCCTGCGCGGCCTCGATTACTCCAAGCCGCTGGCATCAATGTCGTCCTATCTCGACGGTTACGACGCGTCGCCGTTCATGGCGTTCCCGCCGGCGGAGCCACCCAAGCGAGTACTGGCGGCGCTCGGCCCGAAGATGTTGGAGCTCGCCCGCGACAAGGCCGACGGCGCCCACCCGTACTGGACGACCCCGGACCACACTGCGCTCGCCCGCAAGATCCTCGGCCCAGACAAGTTGCTGCTGGTCGAACAGAAGGTGGTTGGGACGACCGAAGCGAGCGTGGCGCGCGCCGCCGCAATAAACGCGGTCAACTCGTACCGGACGCTGCCGAACTACCGGAACAACTGGTTGCGCCTCGGCTTCACCGATGAGGAGATCGACGCCAACGATCCCCGGTTCCTCGACGGCGTCGTCGCGTGGGGCACAACTGAGCAGATCAAAGCGCGCGTACAGGAACACATCGACGCCGGCGCCGACCAAGTCTGCGTGCAGCCGCTGGACTCCGAAAACCGCCTCGGCGTCGTCGACTGGGACGTGCTGGAAGCGTTGGCGCCTTAGCTCGGCTCGTCGTCAGCGCCGAGCATCTCGCCACGGGCGATCCGCTCGTTCAGCGCCTCGTAGGGCGCGGCGGACAGATCGAGTCTGCTGAGCCGCGGATCGTTCTCGGCGATGCGGTGCGAGCGGAAGACGGCCGACGTGGGGCCGAACTTGCTCGGCAAGATCCACGGGCTGACGTATTCCCAGACCGTTTCGCCCTCCAGCGTGACCTCGAACAATCGACCGGTTGCGCCCTCGGTGATCAGCGTGTTGCCGTTCGGGAGGCGTTCGGCCCCGCTGACCATGAAGCTGTAGAACGCCAGGATCGGCTGGGCCTTGTACGTCCACTCGATCTTCTTGGTGGCGGGGTCGATTTCCAAGATTTGCGAGAACGACGGCGCGTCCGGGCGATGGCACCCGTTGTCGAAGCAGAGGATGTGCCCGTTGTCGAGCATCGTGGCGTGGTGCTGGTGCGACAGCACGTCCTCACCCCAACGCCAGCGCACGTCGCCGGTGATGGCGTCGACAATCACCAGCCGGCTCGAGAGGCGGAAGCTCAGTAGCCAATGGCCATCGGGCGTGAGCTCGAGCGAGTTGAGGTGCGTCCATTCCTTGCGACTCTCGAGCGGACACTTCACGTGATGGTCAGTCGAAATGTGCTCCCACGAGTTCCACTCACGCACGGTGTCGCCGCTCGTATCGATCTCGCGGATGACGTCGCCCCACATCCACTCCGGGTCGTTCTTCGCGAGGTAGCCGCCCTGCACCCGCGCCTGCACGTCGGCCGGCAGCTTCTCCCAGCGCACGATCAGCGTGTTGCCGTTGGGTAGACGCTGGTAGTCGTGATGCATGTACTCGTCGCGGTACTCCCACACCACGTTGCTGGCATGGTCCATCTCCACGAGCGCGCCGGCGCAACCTCCGATGTCCTGCGCGCCGAAGGCGAACTCGGGTGGCAGCGTGTGGACAAGGAGGTTGCCGGTGGGCAACCAGCGCAGGTGTTGCATGCCCTCAGGGTGATGCCACTGATGCACGACGCGTCCGTCAGCATCCAGCAAGTCGGCGTGATGCCCCCGCACTGGGCTGAACAGCGTGTATCCGCCGGCCATCTGCGCCTTGTCTTGGTAGACGAGCCCGAGCCGTCGCTCGCGGATCCAGGTCATTCGCTGGTGAGGGACTCGGGGTCGAGCTCGGACAGCAACGCGTTCTCCATCGGCAGCGGGCCTTCGTAGTCGCGGCGTTCGATCTCGTCGATTACCTCGGACAGCACAACGCGCGGCACCGCCTGCGGACGTTCGCACATGACGAATGCCGTCGCGCAATAGTCGTCGCTGCGTTCCACGATCCCGAAGCCGAGGATGCCGGGAGCGTTACGGAACTTCATCCATCCGGTGCCGGCGACCTCAGCCTCGGCCATCCGGTCCTCCATGCCGAGCAGGAAGAGGTCAGCGCCGATCTGCTGGATCGTGACTTTCAACGAGTCGGTGAAGAAGATTGGGTCGGCAACATGCCAGCGGTAGAAGCCGACGAAATCGGGATTGGCGCCGGGCGCGACACCGGGGCCGCGCACGTCGAGCGGGGCGCCCATGTAGAGCGACTGGTGCGGGCCCATGCCCCACGCTGTGCCGACGTAGTCCTCAAGCCCCGTCCCACAAATCGTGGGGTGCGTGGTATCGCCGTCGAGGAAGACCTTGACCTCGCCCTCGCCGTACCAGACGCCACCGTCGAGCACCCGCACGCCCACCACACAGCCGAGGAAACGGCCCGGCCCGCGCAGGCCATCGCTGATGACGAAGTCCTGCTTGCGCACGGTCGGGTTCTGGCGGCGGTAGGTGGCGTGGAGGTAGGTGACGTCGCCGGATTCCAAGGACGCGGCCAACGACGGTTCGAGCGTGTAGTCGACCTGGTAGTACAGCGGTGATCGCTGTTCCGACGCGTTGAGATATTCGATGCGCACCGACTTCTTGAACGGCATCGGGATGAACGAGTTGTAGCCGCGGCCCTCACCGATCGCCGCCAGCGCGCTGTCGAGCGCCACCGGGCGGCCCCACGGCACGCCGAAGAAGTCGACCGCGGGCACGCTGATGCTCGGTTCGCTGGCGCCGTCGTAGAAGACCTCGATGATCTTGGCGCGCATGACCTCTGGTGGCGCCAGCGGGAAGGTCATCCAGATGTGGCGGATGGTGCCGGGGCCTTCGATGTCGGCGATGACGACGCGCTGGCCGGCGTCGATGAGTTGGAACGGCGCACCCTTGCGCCCGTTGGCGACGGTGCCGCCCGCGCCGCGCGCGCCCGTCGGGTTCTCGAACGTGACGGCGCGCGATTCGACGCCCTTGGGCACGCGCGTCAGGTCATGAGCATCGAACAAGGAGCATCTCTCCTGGGTGAGGAACTACTACTTGAGCTGGCCGGAGGCGCAGCCGCGACCGATGTTCGATCCGAGTTGGAACAAGGCCTCCTGGTCGGCCTCGGTCTCGGAAGTGAGCTTTTCGAGCGGTACCTGCGCAATGAAGTGACGCACTGAGCAATCGGCGGTCGCCCGGGGCAGGCCTTGGGTGAGGACGATCGCCATGAGCTGCATGCGCGTAGCGGGCAGCACCAACGCGTTGGCGGCGTCGGCGCGCGGCTTGGGTACGACGTTGGGCTCGCACGCATCGAGCTCCACGCGGTCGGCGCCGGCGGTTACCTCGACGGTGTTCTCGGTGAACGCCGTCTTCCACTGCTGGAGCGCGGCAGCCATCTCCGCCGTGTCGGTGCGGGTGTCTCCTTGGAACGCGAGGCTGATGCAGGTCCGGTTGTTCTTGCGGTACCCGACGTAAGAATCGCCGCCCCATCCGTCCACCGCGGCTAGGGCCACGCGCTGGTCGATGAAGGACGCGAGGACCAGATACCAGGAGATCGAGCCGAACTCGCCCGAGTCGTTCTCTTCTTCGTCGGGCGACAGGACCGGGGCCGAGACCTTCTTGGCCTTTTGCGCGTTGAGGGTGGCGTTGGCGTTGAACAAGCCCTCGTCGCTGTCCGGCGGTGTGCGGAAGAGCTTGTCGAGCCCGCTCACGCCGAGTTCTTCGACGATCAGCGTCGTTAGTGGACCCCCGAGCGCGTACGGAGCGCCGAAGAGCTGCACCAGCGCCGGAGCAACCTCGCTCAGGTCGTCGTCGGCGTCGGCGACGTTGTCGTCTTCCTCGTTGAGATAGGCCTCTTCCTCGCTGTCATTGAGCGACTCGATGTATTCGTCCTCGATCCGCTCGGCGTCGCCCTCGGCCAACGCGTGGAAGAACGAATCGGTGCCCTCGTTGTCGAACTCGCGTGAGAGATCGAAGTTCTGGTCTTGCAGCGCGTGCGTCAGCTCGTGGACGATCGTGACTCTCAGGCCGGGTGTTAATTCCGTGCCCCGGATGACCATGTTCTCGGCTTCGTCGTCGTAGAAAGCCAGCGTGCCGCCGCTCACGATCTGATTGAGGTCGTCGAGCAGGTTGGTCGTCTTGCTGATCAAGCCGAGCGCTCGCGCTTGGCCGGTGAATATCTCGACCTCTTCCTTCTCCTCGTCGGAAAGATCGCCGCCTTGGTCAGTGATTCGTGCTGCGTACGCGTCTTCGGCGAGGAACTCGATGGCGACCGGGTGGTCGAAGCGCAGGTGCCGCGCGTCCTCGACGAACGACGCCAGAGACGCGATGCGGGGGTCCCAACGAGACGGGTACGACTCGTCGTCCTCGATGGTCCTGAGCGCCACGACGTCGCCGACGAGTAGCAGCGCGATGACGACGGCCAGACCGCGGATGGCGTACTTCACTGCACCAACCAACCGAACGAGGCGCGGATGATGGGGTCGGGCATTTCGTGGCCTCCGTCGAACTCGATGTACTCGACCGCGTAGCCGTTGCTGTGAAGGCCCATGGCAATAGGCCGGCCGCACTTGTCGATCGGCAGCACGCGGTCGTTGGTCCCGTGCGAAAGGAACACCCGGGGCATGCCGACTTGTACCCGCGGGGCGATGAAGCCAGGCGACCAGGCGACGATCGACTCGAAGAGGTCGCCGTTCATCACGCCGAGACAGAGGGCGTACGACGCGCCGTCCGATATCCCGCCGACGGAAACTTTCGACGGGTCGACGTTGCACACGGCGAACGCCTTTTCCAGTGCGGCGTTACAGAACTCAACGTCGGGCCCATAGCGACCTTGAAGCACGTCCCAGCTGACATCGCGCGAGTCGGGGATCACCATGATCAGGCCGGCGTCGTCGGCGGCGGCAACCAACGGTCTAGCCATCCACTTCGCAACCATCGTCGCGCCGTGTAGCACGAGCATCAGCGGGCGCGGGCCGTCGGCGTCGGGCACGTACAACAGTCCGTCTTTCACGCCGTCGCCGATGCCGAGCGGGTGCAGCCCGGGTTCGAGCGGCTCGTCGGGGGGTGGTTCGGGCCGCGCCGTGAGCCGCCCGGACGAGAAGTCGACCTCGGTCAATGCCGTTTCACCCCGCCGTATTTCATGCGGGTGTCGCTGATTGCGGCGGCGCGGCCTTCCTCGTTGGTGAGCCCCGCGGCGACCACCTCGCCGACGAACAGTGTGTGCGTGCCCAGGTCGAGCGTCACCTTCACGCTGCAGTCCAACCAGGCCAACGCTTCGTCGAAGATCGGCGCGCCGGTCGTGGCCGTGTGCACCGCTCGACCGTTGAGTGTGTCGCCATCCTCGGTCGCAGGTTTCGAGAACTTCACGAACACCTTCGTGTCCTCAGACGACCACAAGTTCACGCTGAAGGCCTGCTTCTCGGTGATGAGCCGGTGCGTCACGGCGCTGTTGTCCACGCCGATGCCGACCAACACCGGCTCCATTGACAGCTGCGTCACCCAGCTCGTCGTCATCGCGTTCCGAGTGCCGTCGTTGCCGATCGAGCCGACGAGCGCCAGCGCGTTGGGGATCCGCCAGGTGACTTTGTTGACCAGCTCGTCGTCCACCGCGATCAACCCTGCTGGACCAGTTCCACCCAGTTGCCGTCGGGGTCTTCGACGATGAGGATCCGCGCGCCGGCGCCGGCGTCGGTTGGCCCCATGGCGATCGTGGCTCCGGCGGCTTCGCAGCTCGCGAGAACCTCGTCGAGATTGGAGATCCACATCGTGAAATACCGCATGCCCGTCGCACCGGCCAGGCCACCGGGCGCGGCGGCGAGTTCCGGCTCGCGCTTCATGTGCACGAGTTTGACCACGCTGTCCCCGCAGCCCATCTTCTGGATGAGCATGCCCGGGATCTTCATCGGACCCTGCTCAACGAGTCCGATGACGTCGCGGTAGAACGCCACCATCGCGTCCTGGTTGTTCGTGACGATGCCGAGATCGATCGACTGCTTTACGAGATCAACGCCCATAGGACGTGGAACTTAGGCGGCGGCGGTTGCGGGTGCGGCTACCGACTCCAAGGCCACGCGCAGCACGTCACCGATCGACGACGCCAAGTGGAACGTCATCTCCTCGCGGACGGCCTCGGGCACGTCTTCGAGGTCGAGGCCGTTCCGTTCCGGCAATACCACTTCGGTCAAGCCGGCGCGATGGGCGGCGAGCACCTTCTGCTTCACCCCGCCGATCGGCAGCACCTTGCCCTGCAGCGTGACTTCGCCCGTCATGCCGACGACGCCGCGAACCGAGCGGCCGGTGAGCAGCGACACCAGCGCGGTGGTCATGGTGACGCCCGCAGACGGACCGTCTTTGGGCACTGCGCCGGCGGGCACGTGCACGTGGAAGCGCTTGCCGTCGAATGACTTCGGGTCGATGCCGAGTTCAGCCGCGTGCGAGCGCACATAGGAGAGCGCGATCGACGCTGACTCCTTCATGACGTCGCCGAGCTGGCCCGTCAGCGTGAGACCGCCGTCACCTTCCATGACGGTGGCTTCGACGAACAGCACGTCGCCACCGACACCGGTTACGGCGAGCCCCGTCGCCACGCCGGGAACCGACGTGCGTTCCGGCGCTTCGAAGAAGAACTTCGGACGACCGAGCCACTTGCGCACGGACGCGGCGTCGCCGACGGTCACGGTGCCTTCGGCGTCGCCCGACGAGATCGCCGTCGCCACCTTGCGCAGCAGCTTGCCGATCTCGCGTTCGAGGTTCCGCACGCCCGCCTCGCGGGTGTAGTCACCGACGATCACGCGCAACGCGTCATCGGTTAGGCGAACCTCATCCGCGTCGAGCGCATTGCGGGTCAGTTGGCGCCCCAGGAGGTGGTCGCGTGCGATGGCAACCTTCTCGTCTTCGGTGTAACCGTCGAGGCGCACGACCTCCATGCGGTCGAGCAGAGGGCCAGGGATCGTCTCCACGACATTGGCGGTGACGATGAACATCACGTCGGACAGGTCGAGGTCGACCTCGAGGTAGTGGTCGCGGAACGTGTGGTTCTGCGCCGGGTCGAGGACTTCGAGCAGTGCCGACGAAGGATCGCCGCGCCAGTCGGCGCCCAACTTGTCGACCTCGTCGAGCATGACGACGGGGTTCATGACGCCGGCTTCCTTGACGGCGCGAGCGATGCGGCCGGGCATGGCACCGACGTAGGTGCGACGGTGTCCACGAATCTCTGCCTCGTCGCGCACGCCGCCGAGAGCGACGCGCACGAAGGGCCGGCCCATGGCGCGGGCCACCGACTCGCCGAGCGAGGTCTTGCCGACACCTGGCGGGCCGACGAGCGTGATGATGGCGCCGGCGCCTCGTTCGCCCACCAGTGCGAGGCCCCGATCGGTCCGACGCTTCCGGATGGCGAGGTGCTCGACGATGCGGTCCTTCACGTCGTCGAGGCCTTTGTGATCGGCGTCGAGGATGCGGCGCGCCTCAGCGACGTCGAGCTGGTCTTCGGCGCGCTCGGTCCACGGGATGTCGGCGATGGTGTCGAGCCACGTGCGGATCCAACCGTGCTCCGGGCTCTGCTCCGAAGTGCGTTCGAGTCGTCCGAGTTCGCGTTCGATGGCCTTGCGCACCTGCTCCGGCACGAGTTCGTCATCGACGAGGGCTTCGAATCGCTCTAGGTCCGACCCGTCTCCCGATGCGTCTTCACCTAGCTCCTTCCGGATCGCTGCCAGCTGTTGGCGCAGCAGGTATTCGCGCTGGCTCTTCTCCATGCCTTCGTTCACGTCGCGCCGGATGGACTCGCGCACGGACTGCTCAGCGAGGATGTCCTTGGCCCACGCGACCACCAGCTCCAGCCGCGCTTCGACATCGAGCGCTTCTAGAACTTGGATCTTTTGTTCCACCGACAGGTCGGGGGAGTAACCGGCGAGGTCGGCGACCGCACCCGGTTCGGTGGTGTCGCGCACCGCGGCGATGAGGCCACCCATGCCGCGGGACTCGAGGATGTTCGACACCGCCGCCTTGTACTCGCGCGCTAGTTCGCGCGAACGGTCTGTGTCGGTATTGATCTCGTTCGCTGGGTCTGCCTGCACCCAGAGCGCGGTGCCGCTACCGGGGACACCGATGCCGATCTCGGCGCGGTACAGGCCGCGCACGATGATCGCCTGCTTGCCGTTCGGCAGGTCGCCCGAGTCTTCGATGTGGGCCACCGTCCCGATGGGCGCGTAGGCGTTGCGGACCCTTGGAACCACCAGGACTTGACCGTCGTCGCCCGCGGCGTCGACCGCCGCTCGGGCCTCGGCGGTCTCGAGGGCGATGGTCACGAACATCTCGGGGAGGAGGACCCCCGTGCCGAGGGGGAGGACCGGAAGTGTGAGTTGCGAGAGGTTGGACGCGGAAGGAGTCGTCATGGCCCCTACAACGGCTATGTGACGAAAGTTGTTCCCGCTCTTGTCAACCCTCGGTCCAGACGTAGACCAGCTCGGCTTCGTCGGGATCTCCGCGCTCGTCGAGGACGTAGGTGCCGCCCCCGTCGCGCTGGACTTCGAGGGGGACGGGCAGCTCGACGAGCAGGCCGAGGCCGCCACAAGGGCCGCCTTCACACGGGATCAGGGTCTTTTCGATTTCTTCATGGTAAGGGCCAAACGGTCCTTTCAAAGTTGAGTCGCGGTTTGCTAGAAATAAGGCATCCCGCCCCCGGGAAACCCCATGCGCCCAGGCATCGACTCACGTCGATCCTGGGCGTGTGGTCTTTTTGGGGCAATCGCGCGGCCGTTTCGACTAGCGAAAACGGCGAATCCGGCGTCTACACTGCGACGCTCTCAGGGCGGTTAGCTCAGTTGGTTAGAGCGCTTGCTCGACACGCAAGAGGTCACAAGTTCGAATCTTGTACCGCCCACTGGGAACTGTCTTAGTTCGGTAGTCGCTTGACGAAGTGACTCCAGCTGAGGCTTGACTCGTGCTTCGGCTGATGCTGGACATGACTTCGGCTGATGCTTGACAGCGTCGCCCGGCTGCTGCCTGCTTCGACTGACCGTCGAGGTGGAGGTGGCCGGGATCGTGCTCGTGGAGCTCAGCGTGATCGAACAGCGTTTTGCGGCGAACGGCCTGCTGATCCCGGGGGCGCGGCGGCGCAAGAAGTCCGACTATCAACGTTGGGAACGGGCCCGGCCGATGGAGCTGTGGCAGATGGATGTAATGGGCGGCGTTCGTCTCGCCGATGGCAGCGAAGCCAAAGTGCTCACCGGCGTGGACGATCACTCCCGGTTCTGCGTCGCCGCAGGCCTCATGCGCTCCGCCAACGCCCGGGCAGTGGCCCGCGTGTTCGCCGACGCGTTGCGCCGATGGGGTGTGCCCGACGAGATCCTGACCGACAACGGCAAGGTCTTCACCGGCCGGTTCTCCAAACCACCCGTCGAGGTGCTCTTCGACCGGATCTGCCGCGACAATGGCATCACCCACCGGCTCACCGCGGTGCGCTCACCAACCACCACCGGCAAAATCGAACGCTTCCACAAGTCACTGCGACTCGAGTTGCTCGCCGGTGTCACCTTCGCCGACATCGACGAGGCGCAAGCCGCGTTCGATAACTGGGTCGCCGACTACAACACCAACCGCCCTCACCAAGGCATCGGCATGGCCACCCCGGCCGAACGCTTCAACACCCGGCCCGAACCCGCCGACGAGCCAGCCACGATCCCGGCCCCCGGACCCGCGCCCACCGAAGTCACCCGCCACGTCACCGTGTCCGGCAACATCTCGGTCACCGGCCAAACCTTCAACATCGGACGCCGCTACGCCGGCCGCACCGTCACCGTCGACGTGGGGCGCACCGTCCTGCGAGTCTTCTTCGACGGCGCCCTCATCAAGTCCCTACCAAGGAGGAATAGCAAACCCATCGTCCAATACGAAGCGCACACTCGCTTCCGAAACCAATCCGCCTAGGACCTGTCAAGCATCACCCGACATCAAAAGATCCAGCATCAACCGCACTAGAACACCGCCCACTGGGAACATCGCTGAGTAGTTTCGGGCGATGCGCACGCGTTTGACTGACCTGCTCGATATCGAGCACCCCGTGATGCTTGCCGGCATGGGCGGGGTCTCGTACTCCGAACTGGTGGCCGCGGTGTCGAACGCCGGTGGTTTCGGGTGCCTTGGCGCCTCGGCGATGGGCAACGCCATGGTCGACGAGATCCGCGCCACCAAGGCGCTCACCGACAAGCCCTTCGGTGTGGACTTGCTCACCGCCGCCGGTGATCTCACACCCCAGGTCGAGCAGATCATCGCCGAGGGCGGACGGGTCTTCGTCGCCGGGCTCGGCGTGCCGCGCGACGTCGTGGACCTTTGCCACAAGCACGGGGTGCTGGTGGTCAACATGTGCGGCAAGGTCCATCACGCGCTCGCCGCGGTGGAAGCAGGTTGCGACATCGTCGTGGCGCAGGGCACCGAGGCCGGTGGCCACACCGGCCAGATCGCCACGATGCCGCTGGTACCCCAGATCGTCGACGCCGTCGACGGTCGTTGCCTCGTGGTCGCGGCGGGTGGCATCGTCGACGGCCGAGGTCTGGCCGCCGCGCTGTGTCTCGGCGCCGACGGTGTGTGGATCGGCACGCGCTTCATCGCCACGCCGGAAGCCATGAGCGTGACGGGCTACAAGGAGACACTGCTCAAGCTGGCAGACGACGGTACGACCATCAGCCGCGCGTACACCGGCAAGACCTGCCGCGTCGTGCGCAACTCCTACACCGAGTACTTCGAAGAGCACAAAGAAGAGCTGCAGCCGTTCCCCGCGCAGATCGGTCGCGCCTTCCGCGACGGCGTGTTCCACATGGGCGGCGATCTCAAGACCGAGGGCGTGGATCCTTCGCGTGAGTTCTTCCCGGCTGGCCAAGGTGCGGGTGCCATCACCGAACTGATCCCTGCTGGTGACATCGTGCGGGGGATGGTCGCCGAAGCCGAGCAGGTACTCGCGCGACAAGGCGCGTTAATCGGGTAGCTATGGAATCCGGGGGCGGATTTTGACTGACAGGATTGGCCGATGACCGACGACGAGATGGTCGAACTCGGCCTGTGCGATGCCGACAAGCTCGACACCAGTCGGCCGGCATTCATTCGCATGCTGCTGGACCGCGGCGCCGCGGTAGAGGAGATCCAGGCGGCGGCCGCCAACGGGCAGCATTTCCTCAGCGCGCTTGCCAGTGAGTACGCGTTCTTTCCGCCCGGCGATCTCGACGTCGAAGGTGTGGCCGAGGTCACCGGGGTGTCGGTCGAGGAGATCGTCGACATGTGGCGGAGCCTCGGACTGACCGATCCCCGCGACGCCGGCAAGCGCCTCACCGACCGCGACATCGACCTCGTGAACTTCATGGTCATGGCGCGCGGGCTCGTCGGCGAGGACAACGTGCTCGACATCGCGCGCTCCTTCGGTACGACCATCGCCCAGATGGCAGAGACCAGCGTGACGGCCCTACGGCGCGGCTTCGAACGGCCGCAGCGCGGTGGGGACGGCAGCGAGCTGGCCATTCAGCAGGCGTACGGCGCGTTTCCCGACGTCGTCATGCCTGATCTCATGCGCGCCATCGAGACGGTGTTCCTCCGCGGCGTCGTGACCGCCGTCTATTCGGAGATCACCGACAACGACGGCACCGCGGTGCAGTCGCATCGCACCATCGTGTTCGTCGACCTCGTGGACTTCTCCGCGCTCGCGCGGAGTACGCCGACGGCCGAACTGTCGCGGCTTCTGTTTGCCTTCGAGAACGCGGTGGTCGACGAGGCCGTCCGCTGGGGCGGCCGGGTCGTGAAGACGATGGGCGACGGCGCCATGCTGGTGTTCGCCCACCGCGCCGATGGCATCGAGGCGGCGCGCGCCCTCGTGCGCCATCGCGACATGCCGGCGTGCCGCGCGGGGGTCGCGAGCGGCCCCGTGTTCACGCGGACCGCGGACTACTTCGGCCCGGTCGTGAATCTCGCATCGCGCCTTAGCGGGGCGGTCGCCTGGGGCGAAGTGGCCATCGACGACAGTGAGCCGGTGCCGGGCGCGCAGGAGATGCCCGACCTCTTGCTCAAGGGAATGGACCTCCCCGTCGCCTACTACCGCTCGCGCTAAGCGCTACGCGGGCGGGTGCACGCCCGGCTGTGACTTCGTCGCCTCGTCGATGACTTCGCGCAGGATGTCGATGAGCGCGCGCGCCGGCGCCGCTGGGAGGCCACGGCGGCGCTGAGCGAGGCCGACCCGTCGGCGGGGGAGTCCCTGCACCGTCACCGGTTTCCACACGCCTTGCGGAAGCCACTGCGGGATCGCGGTGGCGGGCACGATGGCGGGACCGTGACCTTCGAAGGTGATCGACGCCATCAGTCGCACGCCGTCGATCTCGGCCTTCGGGATCAGCGTCACTCCGGCGGCGGCACTCGCGGCATCGACCTCGCGCCGGTACGACGTGTTGGGTGCGGCCATCAACAGCTCGAGCTGGTCGAGGTCCTTCAGCCGGACGTGGTCGCGACTGGCCAACGCGTGATCCGACGGCACGATGAGGACGAGGTCTTCGTCGAACAGCGGCTCGGCGATCAGGTCGGGCGCGGGCACCGGCAGGTTCACGACCGCCAGGTCGAGCACGCCGCTCGCCAGTTGCGGCTCGAGGCTGGTGGTGGTGGCGTCGACGATCGAGAGCTGCACGTGCGGGTAGCGCTCGCGCATGGCGTCGAGCAGTTGCGGCACCAGCCAGCGCGCCGTGGTGCCGATGACTCCGACGCGCACCGCGCCGGACACGACGTCGTGGAGTGCGGCGACGTCGGCGACCAATCCGTCGAGCTCAGCCTTGATGCGACGCGCCCGGTTGGCGACGGCCTCGCCCTCTTCGGTGAGGCGTCCGGCGCTGCGGTCGACCAGTACCGCGTTGAGCTCGCGCTCGAGGCGGGCGATGTGGGTCGACACGTTGGACTGCACGGTGTGTAGCGCCGCTGCGGCCGCCGAGAAGCTGCCCTCGTCGGCTACCGCCACCAACGCGGAGAGCTGCCGCAGATCCATCGCTCGTGAAGATAGCAAGTATCGACATAAACTGCTGGACAGATAGGTCTCGGATCGCGAAAATGGTCCCCAGCAAGTCGAAAGGAAGGGCCGGTATCCCCCCCACCGGCCCTTCTTTCGCGTTCGGGTTTAGGTTTGCATGCGATGCCCAAGGGAGCAGCGTTTTTCGATCTTGATCGCACACTGCTCCGCGGGGCCAGCGGCCCGCTGATCACCGAGGCGTTGATACAAGCGGGGCTCGTGAACGAGCGCACCCTCGCCGCGCAGCAGGCCATCTACCGCGTCTTCGATCTCGTCGGCGAAACGCTTCCGTCGATCGGGCTGGCTCGTGCGGCTGCTTTGGCGGCGAAGGGATGGCCGTTGGAGGCCATGCGCGGCGCCGGCAAGGCGGCGGCGGAGAAACTCGACGCCGTCGTGGCTCCGTACGCCCGACCAATCATCGCCGAACACAAGGCCGCCGGCCGCCCGCTCGTGCTCGCCACCACCACGCCCTACGAGCTCATCCGCCCGCTCGCCGATCTGCTCGGCTTCGACGACGTCGTGGCGACGCGTTACGCCCACGCCGACGGCATCCTGACTGGCGCACTCGAAGGCGGCTTCGTCTGGTCCCGGGGCAAGCTTGAGGCGGTGCGGACGTGGGCCGCCGAGCACAACGTCGACTTGGAGCAGAGCTACGCGTACTCCGACTCGATCTACGACGCGCCGCTGCTGTCAGCGGTTGGGCACCCGCACGCCGTCAACCCCGACCCGCGGCTGCATCTCTTCGCCACCGTGCGGCGCTGGCCAGTGCTGCAACTCGACGTGCCCGCGGGCATACCGAAGGTCGCGGGGTTCGAGCCCGCCGATCTGCTGCGGCTCGACGGCGCGTCCCGAACTGATCCGCTTCGCCCGCTTCGACATCGCCGGCGGCGAGAACATCCCGAAGACCGGCCCCGCGATCATCGTCGCCAACCACCGTTCGTATTTCGACACCGTCGCCCTCGGCATGACCGTGATGCGCGCCGGGCGTTCTCCGCGGTTCTTGGGCAAGAAGGAAGTGTTCGACGCACCCGTGGTGGGTCCGGTGGCGAGCGCGCTCGGTGGCATCCGCGTCGAGCGCGGCAGCGGCTCGGACGAACCGCTGCGCAGGGCCGCCGAAGCGCTCGAAGCAGGCGAGTGCGTCGCGTTGATGCCGCAAGGCACGATCCCGCGCGGCGAAGCCTTCTTCGATCCGGTCTTGAAAGGCCGGTACGGAGCGGCGCGTCTGGCGGCCATGACGCGCGCGCCCGTCATCCCCGTTGGCATGTGGGGTACGGAGAAGGTCTGGCCGCGATCCGAGCGCCTCCCGCGCGTGTGGAACGTGCTGCGCCCGCCCAAGGTGTGCGTGCGCGTCGGCCAGCCGGTCACACTCTCCTACGCGGACGAGAACGTTGACATCGAAACGATCATGCAAGCGATCGTCGACCTACTCCCACCCGAGGCCCGCGAGCACCACACGCCCACCGAAGAAGAACTGAAGCTGACGAAACCGCCGACCTAAAAGGGGTTTCCCTTTAGCTGTACTTGGCGCGGATGACGTTGAGGGCGCCGCCGGCGCGGAACCAGGCGATGTGCTCTTCGCTCATCGTGTGGTTGGCCAGGAAGTCTTCGGACGTGCCGTCGGTGTGGTGAAGGATGCAGTTCACGGGGACGTCGGGCGCCAGGTCGCCGAGTCCGAGCACGGAGATGGTGTCGTCTTCGCGCACGCGGTCGTACACCGACGGGTCGGCGAAGGTCAGTGGCAGCACGCCCTGCTTCTTCAGGTTCGTCTCGTGGATGCGGGCGAAGCTGCGCACGAGGATGGCCTTGGCGCCGCGGTAGCGGGGTTCCATGGCGGCGTGTTCGCGTGAGGAACCCTCGCCCCAGTTCTCGTCGCCCACCGCGATCCAGGGGATACCCGCGACGGACGCTGCCTTGGCGATGTCGGGGAAAGGATGCGTTTCGCCGTCGAGGAAGCTGAGGCCTTCGCCGGCGGCGTCGGTGTACGCGTTGATTGCGCCGAGGAACAGGTTGCCGCTGATGTTCTCGAGGTGGCCGCGATACTTGAGCCACGGACCGGCGGCGCTGATGTGATCCGTCGTGCACTTGCCTTTGGCCTTGAGCAGGATCGGCAGGGCGACGAAGTCGTGTCCGTCCCACGCCGGGAACGGCTCGAGCAACTGCAGCCGGTCGCTGGCCGGGTCGACTACCACGGTGACGCCGCTGGGATCAGCGGGCGGCGCGATGAAGCCATCGTCACCGGCCTCGAAGCCCGCCGACGGGAGTTCTTGACCTACGGGCTCGTCGAGCTTGATGCCTTGAATCGCGTCGTTGCGGGGATCGACGTCGAGCGTGCCGTTGAGCGCAAACGCCATCACCGTTTCGGGCGACGTGACGAAGCACAGCGTGTTGGCCGAGCCGTCGTTGCGCTTGGGGAAGTTGCGGTTGTAACTGGTGACGATCACGTTGACGTCGTCGGGGCCGACGTCGTCGCGCTGCCATTGACCGATGCACGGACCGCACGCGTTGGCGAGCACGGTGGCACCGATCGCCTCGAGGTCGGCGAGCAAACCGTCGCGCTCGATGGTGGCGCGCACGCGCTCGGAGCCGGGGGTGACGAGCAGCGGCGTCTTGACGCGCAGTCCCGCGGCTGCCGCCTGCCGGGCGATCGACGCCGTGCGGGTGATGTCTTCATACGACGAGTTGGTGCAGCTGCCAATCAGCGCGCTGCTGATCTGCAACGGCCAACCGGCGGTGCGGGCGTGGTCGCCCAGTTCGGACACGCCGTGGGCGAGGTCGGGGGAGTGGGGACCGTTGATCATCGGTTCGAGCGTTGACAGGTCGATCTCGATGAGTTGGTCGAACACTTCGGTCGCGTGGGCGAAGGCGTCGTCGTCGGTGCGTAGGTGCGGCAGGACTTTCGCGGCGGCGTCGGCGATGGCTTCGCGTCCCGTGGCCTTGAGGTAGCCGGCGGCGTGCTCGTCGTACCCGAAGATCGAAGTGGTGGCGCCGATCTCCGCGCCCATGTTGCAGATCGTCGCCCGCCCCGTCGCCGAGATGGTTTCGGCGCCCGGCCCGAAGTACTCGACGATCGCGCCGGTGCCGCCCTTCACGGTGAGGATCTCGGCGACCTTGAGAATGACGTCTTTGGGCGACGACCACCCGGACAACGCGCCGGTGAGGTGCACGCCGATGACCTTGGGCCAGCGGACTCCGAACGTGGAGCCGACCATCACGTCGACGGCATCGGCGCCACCGACACCAACGGCGATCATGCCCAGGCCGCCGGCGTTCGGGGTGTGGCTGTCAGTGCCGATCATCATCCCGCCGGGGAAGGCGTACTGCTCGAGCACGACCTGATGGATGATGCCCGAGCCCGGCTTCCAGAAGCCGATGCCGTATTTCTCCGACACCGTGCGAAGGAAGGCGTAGACCTCCGAATTCACGTCTTCGGCGACGGCGAGATCGTTGGCCGCACCGAAATGCGCCTGGATCAGGTGGTCGCAGTGGACGGTTGATGGCACCGCCACTTGGGGCAGGCCGGCGGTCATGAACTGGAGCAGCGCCATCTGCGCGGTGGCGTCTTGCATGGCCACACGGTCGGGGTACAGCTCGGCGTAGGCGACGCCCTTGGTGAGGGCTTGACCCTCGGGGTCGGCCAGGTGGTTGACGAGGATCTTCTCGGAGAGGCTCAGCGGGCGGCCGAGGCGGCGACGGGCGATGGCGATGCGTTCCTCGAGGCGGCCGTAGACCTCGTTCACCAGTTCGATCGGGGTTCCTGCGGCAACGGCCATCTGAGCTGCTCCTTTGAAAGGGTGCTTCTGTTCGGTGATACAAGTATAATACAAGTGCGTGACGCATCGCTACCTGGAAATTGCGGCCGACGTCCGGCAACGGGTCGAGGCCGGCGAATTCGCCGCCGGACGATTGCTGCCGAGCGAGGCTGAGTTGTCACGAGGCTATGACGCCAGCCGCGTCACCATTCGCAAAGCACTCGAGGCGCTGCGGCACGACGGCCTCGTCGACTCACGGCAGGGATTCGGCTGGTTCGTCGCCGCCGACCCGGTGCGCCAGACACTCGGTCGGCTCGCGACGATTGAAGGTCAACTCGAAGCGATCGGTGTTGTCGCCGAGCGCCGCATCCTCGACTTCGGGTTTGTGCAGGCGCCGCCACGCGTGCGCGCCCACTTAGGTGCAGGGCAGGTGCTGCGCGTGCGACGCGTCAACCTCGCCGACGACGCGCCCTTCGCCCGCGTGACGGTGTGGGTACCCGAACGTTTTGGTCGCGCGCTCTCGCGTGACGCGGTGAGCGCGCAGTCCTTCTACGAGCTGCTGCCGGTCGAACTCGGCGGCGCTACACAAACCATCGGCGCCGCCGCGGCGAGCGAGGACGACGCCGCGTTGTTGGAAATCCCCGTCGGCTCACCGGTGTTGCGATGCGAACGCGTCACGCACGACACCGCGCGCGTTCCGGTATTGGTGAGTGAGCACGTGTTCCCGGCGCACCGCAGCGAGTTCGTGGTCGAGCTACCGAATGTCGAGGTGTACGACGCATCCATTGCGCCGTCCGGCCTGCGACTCGTCGATTAGCTCTAGCTCGTGAGCACCTTGCCGAGGATGCCGAGGAGCAGCGCGCCGCAGAACGCCGCGACCAGCGCGAGGCTCGCGTAGGCGAGCGTCTGGGCCAGGCTGGCGGCGCGGGCGACGCCCGGGCTGACCGGTTCGGACACGATCGGTTCCTCGGTGGCGCGCGCCAGCATGAGGCTCGCCGGCGCTGACAGCAACACGATGGCGAAGGAGATGAAGCCGCGCTTGCCTCCGATCAAGCTGATCCCGATCGGCAGCAGCAATCCAGCGGCCGCGCAGACGACGGCCGCGAAGGCGTAACCGTCGGCCGCGGTGCGCACGACCGGCGCGGGCGCCGGTTTCATGTATTCGGCGGCGACGTCGCTTTCGACGTCGCTCTCGGCGACGGTTTGGACGTCGCTCTCGGCCATGGTCTCGACGTCGGTCTCGACGTCGGTCCGTTCGTCGTCACTCATCGTGCGAGATGCCTCCATCGGCTGGAGCGGCGGTCCTCGGCGTAGACCAACAGGCCGCCGAGCGAGGCCAACCACGCAACGGTTGCCAGAGCGAGCGTTGCGGCCGACGGCGATGTCTTGTTCGTCGCGACGATTGTTGCCGATTCGGTCTCGGCCTCATCCGGGATGGTCGCCGTAGGAAGGCGGGGTACGAATCCCTGCAGCGTGGTGGTCGTCGCAATCGAAACGGGCGTGCCGAGCAGGTCGGCGACCAGCGGTTGTGACGCCCCGGAAGGGGGCGGGGGAACCGGTCGGCCGCCGCTCGAGCTGGCGGCGGTCGTCGTCGTTGTTGCGCCCCCGGAGCGCGCAGTGGTCGTGGTAGTCGGCTTCTGCGTAGTCGAGGTCGACGAGGGCGGAACGGGCGCGGCCGTGGTGGTCGTGGTGGGGGGCGTTGTTGTTGTGGTGGACTCCTGGGCGATCACCTCGCCCGCGGCCAAGGCCAGGAAGGCGAGCGCGCCCAAGAGCACGGGGAAGGCACGGCGCACCGGGTAACTCTAAATCACGTGACCTCAATTGCTGGGACGCGGCACCATGGGTCATGGCGCACCCCTACTGGCCGCTATTCGACCTTTCGATTCGAACGCCACGCATTGAGCTTCGGTATCCCGACGACGAACTGGTCTGCCGGACCATCGAAATGTCCACCCAGGGGATTCACGATCCGGGCTTCATGCCCTTCGGTTTCGCCTGGACCGACAAGCCGTCGCCGATTTTCGAGCGCAACAGCATCCAGCACTACTGGAAGAACCGGGCGGAGCACGCACCGAAGAAGTGGGGCCTCAACTTCGTGGTCATGCTGGACGGCGACCCCGTCGGCGTGCAGGGGATCAACGCCGAGGAATTCGCCAAGACCCGAGTCGCCAGCACAGGTTCGTGGCTCGGTCAGGCGTTCCAGGGCCAAGGCATTGGCAAGGAGATGCGGGCCGCGGTGCTGCACTTTGCTTTCGCCGGCCTCGACGCCGAGCGGTGCCTCAGTGGGGCGTGGCACGACAACGCGTCGTCGCTCGGCGTGTCGCGGTCGTTGGGCTACGTCGAGAACGGCGAGGAGATCGCCCTTCGCCGCGGCGAGCGTGACCGTCAGATCCGTTTGCTGCTGACGCGGGACGAGTGGGAAGAGCGCCGGCGCGACGACATCGAGCTCGTCGGTCTCGATGGTTGCATCGATCTGCTGATCGAACCTTCCGCGGAGTAAGTGTCCCTAACATTCCCGGCGCCATGTCCAACGCCGACCACGGGTATATCTACGAACTGCTGCAAAAGATCGGCCTGTCGACGTTTCAGGCGTCGACCGGTGAGTTCCTGCTCGTACGCCCGCTGAAGATCGGGCTGATCCTCGTGCTGGCGCTGATCCTCGGCAGGATCGCGGCGCGGGCGTTGCATCGCGTCATCGGCGCAGCGCAACGCCGCTCGCCGCTGCGCGCGGCCTCGCCGCGAGCCGAACAGCGCGCCAACACCGTCTCCGACGTGGTGAGCAACCTCGTGCGCTCGGCCATCCTCGCCGTCGCCGTCTTGATGGCGCTCGGTCAGCTCGGGCTCAACCTCGCACCGTTGATCGCCGGTGCTGGCATCGTCGGCGTCGCCATCGGTTTCGGCGCGCAGACCCTCGTACGCGACTTCCTGTCCGGCCTGCTCATCTTGCTGGAGGACCAGTACGGCATCGGCGATCGCGTCGATCTCAGTGCCGAGGTAGCGGGCGTCGTGGAAGAGGTCAACCTGCGCGTCACCCGCATCAAGGGCGACGACGGAACGGTGTGGTTCGTGCCGAACGGCGAGATCCGCCGGGTTGGCAACAAGTCGATCAATCCGCCGAAGCCGAGCCCCGCGTAGGGTCAGATCGTGGTTTCTATCGAGGGATCTGTCGAGGCTGGATGGGAGAAGGTTGCGGACGCGTTCCGGACCAACTTCGACGAGGGCAAAGAACACGGGGCGGCGGTGGCGGTGTACGCCGACGGCCGCCCAGTCGTGGACTTGTGGGGTGGCGTGGCCGACACCACCACGGGCCGACCTTGGGAGCAGGACTCGATCGTGCTCGTCTTCTCCGCTACGAAGGGCATGACCGCGATCCTGGCGTCGCTCCTCGCGCAGCGCGGTGACCTCGACATCGACGCGCCGGTCGCGTCCTACTGGCCGGAGTTCGCCGCCAACGGCAAGGAGTCGATTCCCGTGCGCTGGTTGCTGTCGCACCAGGCGGGGCTCGTAGCCGTCGATCGGCGTTTCACCATCGACGAGTTCTGCTCGTGGGAGACCGTGGTCGGCGAACTCGCTGCCGCCGCGCCGATGTGGGAGCCCGGAAAACACCACGCCTACCACGCGCTCACCTACGGACACCTCGTGGGCGAGGTGCTGCGACGAATCACCGGCAAGTCAGTCGGCGCCCTCTTCCAAGACGAAGTCGCCGGTTTGCTCGGGCTCTCGTCATGGATCGGCCTGCCCGAGGCCATGGAGCCGCGGGTCGCCCGCCTGACTCCCGCGCCACTCGTCGAGCCCGAGGCACTGCAGCAGCTGCTCGATACGGTGTTCGGTGAGGGGTCGCTGTTTCACCAGTCGATTCTCGGCGCGCCTTCTGGTCTCGTAACCGACGACGACGGCTGGTTCGGGAGTCGCCAGATCCGCGCGGCGGAGATTCCCGCCGGCAACCTCGTGAGCGACGCGCGGTCACTGGCGCGTGTCTACGCCGCGACGATCGGCGAGGTCGACGGCATTCGCCTGCTCTCCGACGAAACGGTGAAAGCCGCCACCACGGTCCAGACCGACACGTCAACGTCGTGGGGGATGCCGCCCGGTCTCGAAGACTTCGGTATCACGATGGGCCTGGGGTTCCAGCTCCACACACCGATGGCCGACCTCCTCGGGCGGAGTTCGTTCGGCCACGGCGGCGCCGGCGGGTCGATGGGCCTGGCGGCCCCGGAGCACGGCATCGGGTTCGGCTACGCGATGAACCGCATGCTCACCGAGATCCCGAACCGACCGCGCAACCAGCTATTGATGGACGCCGTTCTGGACTGCATTTAGCAGTAGGCGCACGCCCAGGTTGACTTCGGCCGGGACCTCGTAGCGCCCGTCGCCGGTCGGCTTGGCGTCAGCGACATCCTGCGCGTCGATGGTGGTGAAGGCCACGTGATGAAGCCGACCCGTCTCGCCGTTGAGCCATGCCGGCATCTCGAAGAGCCGCACCACGCCACCGCCTGACCACGCGTACTCCACCCAGTTGGCGTCCAAGAGCTCGTCGCGCCCGCGACGGACTTCGCCGCCGTTGAGTAACCCGCCGAAGAGCCGCGCGCCGTCGTCGAAGCGGGCAACAGCGTGGCCGACGTAGTTCAGGGTGGCGGGCTCGCAGCGCGCCACCGGGAAGCCAGCGGGCGCGGGTGAGGCCCACTCGCCGGCCGACTGCGCCAGCTGGATGACCACACCGGGTGCGTCCTTTGGATGCAGGAAGGCTTCCTTCCAGTGCGGGTCCGCAAGGTTCACACCGATCGGCCGGTAGCCGGCGGCTTCGGTGGCTTGCAGCGCGGCGTGAATATCCGGGACCTTGAAGGTCATGTGATGCGGCCCGGGCCCGCGCCGGTCGAGGAAGCGGCGGAGGAAGTCGTTGCGTTCCCAGCCTTCCGGCGCGAGCGCCTCGACCTTCATGCCGTTGGCGTAACGCAGCTGCGCTGACTTGAAGCCGACCTCCGGTCCGCCGGCGAGCCACTCGCCACCGAGATCGCCGGCGTACCGCGGCCATAACTCCTCCCACGTTTCCGCCGCCACCGCGAGGTGGTCGAGCTTCGCTTCGATACCGGCGGTCATCCTTGGAGCATGGACTCGAACAACTCGATGTGTTCGTCGACCATTCGCTTGGTCGAGAAGTAGTTCTCAACCGCGGCGCGGCACGCGCCGCGGTCGAGCGAGCCCGCGCGCCCGATGTCGTCGGCCATGGCGTTCTCATCCGCGCACAAGAATCCGGTCACGCCGTCTTCGACAATTTCGGGCGCCGCGCCCTCGGCGAAGGCCAACACCGGTGTGCCACACGCCAACGCCTCGATCATCACCAGCCCGAACGGCTCATTCCACCTGATCGGATTCAGCAGCGCCGTCGCTCCGGCGAGGAGTTCGAGCTTCTGTTCGTGCGGTACTTCGCCGAGGTAGCGAATGGACTCGTTCAGGTGTGGCTTCACGTACTCGTCGAAGTAGGCAACTTCCCACGCCTCGCGCATCTTGGCGGCCATAAGCAGCGGTACCCCCGCCTGTTCGGCGGCGGCGATGGCGCGGTGCGGGCCCTTGTCCGGCGACATTCGACCGAGGAACAAGCAGTAGCCGCCCTCGCCCGCGCCCTTGGGAAAGTCCGCGGCGTCGACGCCGTGGTGGATGACGCGTTCGACCTGCACACTCGGGGCCGAATCAGCCTGTGCATGCGAGATAGCGATGATCGGCTTGCCGGACTTGTTGAGTCGCTCGTAAAGGTCGGTGAGCTCTTCGTTGAATGGGCCGTGGATCGTCGTGGCCACGGGCAGATCGGCGTAGCGGTCTGCCGCGTGGAAGGGTCCGATAATCGAGTGGTCGTGCACCACGTCGGCGCCCCACTCGGTGACCGCCTCGTAGGCGTGCAAGACGTGGCGTTGCTCCGGTACGGCCATGCCGATGCGTTGGCCTTCGGAGTGTTCGAGCACCCACTGAGTCGGCACCGGGCAGGTGGAGTCGCCGGTGGCGTACAGCAGCACCTCGTGGCCGGCGTCTTGGAAGCCGACGCTGAGTCGGTCGACGACCAACTCGATGCCTCCGTACAACTTCGGTGGCACGGGCGCCCAGGGCGGAGAGATCACAGCGATGCGCATGAGGGATGAATGATGCCAGCATGCGAGCCATGTTCTCGTTTCGCTCCGCTCGGCACGCCCGCCCGGCGCCGGCGCGGTTCTTTGCGCTCGTCGACGGCGTGTTCGCGATCGCCACCACGCTCCTGGTGCTCGAACTCCACCTGCCCGAGGAGATCGAGCCGGGCAAGCTCGGCCGGTCAGCCACCGCCTGTCTTCGCGGCTGCGCGGGATCGACCAGTGGACGATCCTCAGCCTCGGCATCGGTCTGGCGTTCGTGTCGCTCATTCCGTTCTCCACCGCGGCGCTCGCGGCGTCGGTGCACGATCCCGAGAATTTGCGCACGGCGGTCGCCCTCGTCACCGGCGTTGGCTTCTTCTCGACGCTCACCCTGGTCGTGGCCACGTTCCACAGCTGGCGCGCCGGCCTGTTCATCGAGGGTTACACGCAAGAGCATTTCGACTGGCTCGGCCGCCTGATGGTCGCGGCGCTCGTCGGGTTCGGCGCCGCCTTCGCGATCAGTTTCGTCAACGCGCAACTCGCGCTTGTTCCGATGGTGATCGGCTACCTCGCCACACTGCTGCCGCTGCGCATGGACGAATTTCCATGCGCGTCTGAGGGGTAAAGCAGCGTTTCTGGGTAACCGGACGGTGTGCTTACGCCTGCGCGCCTGTCGCGCTACAAAGATTTGGGACTCCTGTTGGTCAAGCACGCGGGAGTCGGGCGGCTCGCGGTCAACGGTGAGTCACCCGATCTAGTCGACGACTCCGCGGCGGAGGACGCGGAACGCTTCGCCTGCGATCTCGAGGCCATGGGCCCGACGTTCGTGAAGCTCGGACAACTCCTGTCGACCCGCGCCGACCTTCTCCCGCCGGTGTACCTCGCGGCGTTGAGTCGTCTCCAGGACAACGTCGTGCCGTTCGGGTTCGCCGACGTCGAGAGGATCGTCGAGTCCGAATTGGGCGTGCGGCTCTCCAAAGGTTTCGCGAGGTTCGACGACCAGCCGCTCGCGTCGGCGTCGCTGGGTCAGGTGCATCGCGCCGAGTTGCGCGACGGGCGCCCCGTGGCCGTGAAGGTGCAACGCCCCGACATCCGCGAGCAGATCGTCGACGACATGGAGATCATCGAGTCGATGGCGAAGTTCGCCGATGGCCACACTGAGGCCGGGCGTCGTTACGGCTTCAACGACATGGTCACCGAGTTTCGCCAGTCGCTCATGACCGAGCTCGACTACCGGGCCGAGGCGGCGAACCTCGAAGCGCTGCACCACAACCTGCGCGACTGCGACCGCATTGTCGTGCCGCTGCCGGTGCACGACTACACGACAGATGTCGTCCTGACGATGGACTTCGTCGACGGCCGCAACCTGTCGTCGATGGGACCGCTCGGGCTGATGGACGTCGACGGCCCGCCGCTGGCCTCCGCCCTGTTCTCCGCCTACCTGCAGCAGATCTTGATCGACGGGTTCTTCCACGCCGATCCGCATCCCGGCAACGTGTTGGTGACGCCCGACGGCCAGCTGGCCCTGCTCGATCTCGGCATGGTGGCGCGCATTGCGCCCGACATGCGCGACAGCCTCATCAAGTTGTTGCTGGCGGTGAGCGAAGGCGACGGACGGCGCGCCGCCGACGTCGCGATCACCATCGGTCAACCAATTGAGGGCTACGACCCCGATGCCTTCCGACGCGCCGCTGCCGACCTCGTCGGTCGCAACCAAGGCGTGACGATGGGCGACCTGCAGGCGGGAGCCATTGTCGGCGAGCTCAACCGCGTCGCCGGAAAATGCGGGCTGCGCCTGCCGCCGGAACTGACGATGCTCGGCAAGGCCCTGCTCAACCTCGATGAGATCGCCCGCATGCTCGATCCGACGTTCGACCCGAACGCCGCCATTCAGCACGAGGGCGCTGACTTGATGCGTCGCAAGCTGGCCCAGACCGTGACGCCGAGCAACATCATGTCCGCCGCCGTCGAAGCCAAGGAGTTCGCCGAGCGGTTCCCGCAGCGCGTGAACAAGGTTATGGACGCGCTCGCGGAAGGCCAGATCACGCTCAACGTTCAGGGCATCGACGAGAAGGACATCATGCGCGGCGTCCAGAAGCTGGCGAACCGCGTCACCACCGGGCTGGTCGTGGCCTCGCTCGTCATCGGAGCGGCGTTGATCATGCGGATCCCGACGACCACGAAGTTGTTCGGCTATCCCGCACTCGCCATCGTGTTGTTCATGATCGCCGCGGTGTCGGCGATCGTGCTCTTGATCGCCATTCAGATCAGCGACCTACCGCAACGCCACAGACGCCGGCACTGATCGCCGGAATTTGGTGGGCGTAACAGGACTCGAACCTGTGACCTCAGCCGTGTGAAGGCTGCGCGCTAACCAGCTGTGCCATACGCCCTGAAGGCAGCGAATGTACTAGGCGACGGCCGTGGCTTCGATTTCGACTTTTAGCTCGGGGTAGGCGAGCCGGCTCACGCCGAGCAGCGTCATCGCCGGCAGCGTGTTGCCCAGCGGGCCGACGGCCGAGCCGTACGCCGCGAGCAACTCGTCGACATCGGTCGTGTACACGGTCAACTTCACGATGTTCGCCAGCGTCATGTCCGCGCCCGCCAGAACCGTGGTGAGGTTGTCGAACGCGATCGTGATCTGCTCTGCCATGTCAGATGTGGTCGCCGTGCCTCCGTCGGCACCCATGGCGGTTTGGCCCGAGCACAGCAACACCCGCGCGGGATCTGACACGAGCACCGCTTGCGAGAATCCGAACGCGGTCGACCATTCCCACGGGTTCACGTTCTTTCTTTCCATCAGAGCCTCCTGGGCTAATCGGTTCCATTGCGTAGAGCTTCGGCTTCTTCGTTGAGGAGTTTGGCTGCTTC
>CAVRKD010000005.1:0-226647 GCA_963722185.1 uncultured Actinomycetes bacterium
CAGGTCGCCGCGGGCCTCGGCGATGAGAGCAGCCTCTTCGCGGCAGTCGGCGACGCGAGGCGCCCGTCCGATCTTCGGCGCCAGCAGCTCGGCCTGTTCGAGGAGCTCCTCGGCGTCGTAGAGCCGGCCGTCCTCGCGGGCGAGCGCGGCCAGGCTCCAGGTCGGCCACCACAGCAGGCTGCGAAACCCGGACGAGCGGGCGAGCGCCAAGCTCTCGTCGAGAAAGTGGCGCGCGCCGGTGCGGTCGCCGGTGCGACGCGCCAACTCACCGCGGCTGTGCAGCGTCGCCGACAACATCGCTTCGTTACCGACCTCGCGGGCGCGCGCCACCGCGTCGTCCAGCGTGATCTCGGCGACGTCGTAGTCCTTGGCTTCGAGCGCCGACCAGCCGGCCAGGTTCAGCGCCCGCGCCAGCGCCGGCGTGTCGCCCGTGTCGCGCCACGCGTCGGCCGCCTGATCAAAGTGGCGGCGTGCAGACGCCGGGTCGCCGTCGGTCAGCGCCATCTCGCCGAGTGTCGTGTGTAACCACGCGACGGCGTTTGGCGAGCCGAGGCGGTGCCACAGGTTGAGCGCTTCCTCCAGCCGGGCGTTAGCGGCCGCGTCGTCGCCGGCGGCGGTGGCAAGACCGGCGAGCACCGTGAGGTGTTCCGCCAGCATGCGGCCGTCGCCGATCTCGCGGGCCAGCGCGTGCCCTTCGTCGGCGAGCGCGTGGGCGACGGCGCGATTGCCGTCATCGAAGGCGACGCGCGAAAGCATGTGGGTGAGCGACGCGATCACGCGCTTGTCGCCCTGTACGCGCGCGAGTTCGAGTGCGGCCTCGTACAGCGGGCCGGCGGTCTCAGCGTCGCTCTGTTGCGTTGCCAGCGTGCCCAGGTTGCGCAGCGCGATGGCGCGGTGGCGGTCGTCGTTGGCGTCGGTCGCGGTGTTCAGCGCTTCGTTGAGCCGGGCGCGCGCCTCGTCGTAGGCGAAGCGGTTGCGCGCCAGCACGCCGAGATGGTTGAGCGTGCGCGCCGTGCCGCCCGGATCGTCGAGGCTGCGCCAGCGGACGAGGGCGGCGTTGAGTAGCTGCTCGGCTTTGTCGTTGTCTTCCTGCTCGGTCGCCAGGGCACCGGCGGCGTCGAGGGCGCGGGCGACCAGGCGAGCGTCGACGCCGTCGAGGTTGTCGAGGCCTTGTTCGATCCAGCGGCGCCCGCCGCCCCAGTCGCCGCGCACGAGCCAGTATCGCCACAGCGCCACCGCCGGCTCCAACGCGGCTTCACCGAGCCAATCGAGGCTGGCGCGCAGGTTCGCTTCGTCGGCGGCGAGCCGCGCCAACCACTCGGACTGGTTCGGCCCGGTGAGTTCGGGCTCCGCTGCCAGGGCGAGCGCGCGGAAGAACGTGGCGTGGCGGTCGCGGGTTAGCGACACTCCGTCGTTGTCGTTGAGCCGCTCCAGCGCGTACTCCTTGATCGTCGACAGCATCCGGTAACGCGACGCGAAGTCCTGCTCCTCCACGACCACAAGACTGCGGGCGACGAGCCGGCTCAACCCGTCGATGACGTCGAGTCGTGACAGGGTTCCGTAAGCCGCGACCGACACGGCAGCTTCGAGGTTCCATCCACCGGAGAAGGCGGAGAGCCGGGCGAACAGCGTCTGCTCGTCGGGCTCGAGGAGGTTGTAGCTCCAGTCGACTGTGGCCCGAAGCGTCTGCTGGCGTGCCATGGCCGCCCGCGAGCCACCCGTCAACAACCGGAACTGGTCATGCAGAAGATCGGCGATCTCTTCGACGCTCAACGCGGCGACGCGCCCGGCCGCCAGCTCGATCGCCAGCGGGATGCCGTCGAGGCGGCGACAGATCGCGGTGACCGTGAGTAGGTTCGCGTCGGTCAGGGCGAAGCCGGCGCGACGCTCCGCCGCGCGGTCGACGAACAGCTGCAGCGCTTCGGCGTCGACCATCGCGCCCACCGGCAGGATGGTCTCGCCCGGGATGCCGAGCGCCTCCTGACTGGTGGCCAGCACGACGACTTGCGGGCAGCGCGTCAGCAGCTCTGACACGAGCGCCGCCACGGGCTCGAGCACGTGCTCGCAGTTGTCGAGTACCAGCAGGAGGCTGCGGTCGGCGAGTGCCGCCGCCAGCGCTTCGTGGGTCGGCCGGTTGTGCTCGCGCACGTCGAGCGAATCGGCCACGGCGTCGGCGACTTGATCAGGGTCGTTGATCCCCGCAAGTTCGACGAGCCACGCGCCTTGCGGAAAGGCGTCGACCACTTCCGACGCGACCTGCAAGGCCAAGCGGGTCTTTCCGGAGCCGCCGGTGCCGGTGATGGTGACGAGCGTCGCGCCGCTGCGAATCCGCTCGGCGGCGTCGATGCGCTCGTCCATCCGTCCGATGAACGACGTGATCGGCTTCGGCAGGTTGCCTGGCACCGCGTCGGCGCGGACGCCGGGAAACTGCGCTCGCAGATCCTCGCGGCCGACCTGCCACAGATGTGTCGGCCCCGGCAGGTCTTTGAGGCGGTGGCGCCCGAGGTCGACGAGGGTGGTTGCTGGCGGCGCGCTCCCGGCGTGGTTGAGCGTGGCCGCCGAGCACAGGACCTGGCCGCCGTGACCGGCGCTACAGATGCGCGCCGCTTCGTGCACCGCCAGTCCGACGTAGTCGCCGTTGCGCACCACCGCCTCACCGGTGTGCAGGCCCATGCGGACGCGCAACGGCGGCTCGGGCCACGGAAAGTTCGACACCGCGGCCTGCGCCTCGATCGCACCCGCGAGCGCATCGGCGGCGGACGTCGAAGGCGACGAACACGGCGTCGCCGCGCGTGCCGACCTGGCTGCCGCCGTGGCGGCTCAGCGATTCGTCGAGCAGTTCGTAGTGCCGGGTGAGTAGATCCGGCCACGCCTCACCGTGGCGTTGGATGAGGTGGGTCGAGCCTTCGATGTCGGTGAACAGGAAGGTGACGACACCCTCGGGCAGTTCCAACTCAGTCGTTGGAGGAGCGGGCAAAGGTCGCCATGGCCTGCAGCACGACGGCCAAGCCCCAGCCCAAGATGACCCAGGCCGGCCAGAACGTGCCGGCGCCGGTCATCGCCCAGACGGCGATCAGAAACGCGTTGACCACGACATAGGCGCGGGCGTGCACGATGAAAGCTGTTCGGGCCACGCGTTGTAGCTGCTCAGACCGCTCAGAGCGTTCGGCAGGAAGCACCCACCCAGGCTACACAGTGCCTTTTCGCCCGGACGGGGCCCATCCCCGTCCTCCTCCCTTGGCGTGGGGCCCCTCGCTGCGCACGCCCCACGCCGGGCCGTCTTTGCCGCGGGATAACGTTGCTCTACCGCCAAGTTCAAGGAGTCGGTTAATGCAGGTTCGGGACAAGATCTATATCGACGGTGCGTGGGTGCCGTCGACTGGTGCTCAGCACCTCGAAGTCATCAACTCGTCGACCGAAGAGGTCATGGGCACGATCCCCGAAGGGACGCCCGAAGACGTAGAGAAGGCAGTTGCCGCCGCGAAGGCTGCGTTCCCGGCCTGGGCCGCCACGCCACGCGAAGAGCGGGGCAAGTACATCCAGCGAATCGCCGAGGGCCTCGGCGCCAAGCATGGGCGAGATCGCCCAGGTCGTCGCCGGCGAGCTCGGCATGCCGCTCAACATGGCGATGCTGATCCAGGCCGGTCTGCCGGCGGCCAACTGGGGCTCGATCGGCGCCATCCTCGACACCTACGAGTTCGAGACGCAGGTGGGCAACTCGCTCGTCGTGCGCGAACCGGTTGGCGTCGTCGGCGCCATCACGCCGTGGAACTACCCGCTGCACCAGATCACGTTGAAGGTCGCGCCGGCGCTCGCCGCCGGTTGCACCGTCGTGCTCAAGCCGTCGGAAGTCGCGCCGCTCAACGCGTTCATCCTCGCCGAGATCATCCACGACGTCGGCCTGCCGGCGGGCGTGTTCAACCTCGTCACCGGTGTCGGTCCGGTCGTCGGTGAAGCGATCGCGTCGCACCCCGACGTCGACATGGTCTCCTTCACCGGTTCGACCCGCGCCGGCAAGCGCGTCGCCGAACTGGCGGCGCAGCGCGTCGCCCGTGTCGCTCTCGAACTCGGTGGCAAGTCGGCCAACGTCATCCTCGACGACGCCGACCTCGCAACGGCCGTAGCCGACGGCGTTGGTAAAGCGTTCCTCAACTCGGGCCAGACCTGTTCGGCGCTCACCCGCATGCTGGTGCCGCGCGACAAGCTCGCCGAAGCCGAGCAGATCGCCGTTGCGACCGCCGAGACGTTCACCGTCGGCGACCCGTTCGGCGGCGAGGCCAAGCTCGGCCCGCTCGTCTCGGCCGCGCAGCAGGCGCGTGTCCGCGACTACATCCAGAAGGGCATCGACGGTGGCGCGACGCTGCTCACCGGCGGTGCCGAGCAGCCGGAGGGCCTCGACAAGGGCTACTACGTCAAGCCGACCGTGTTCTCCAACGTCACCAACGACATGACGATCGCGCAGGAAGAGATCTTCGGCCCCGTGCTGTCGATCATCGCCTACGACACCGAGGAAGAGGCGATCGAGATCGCCAACGACACGATCTACGGCCTCGCCGGCGGCGTGTGGTCCGGCGACAAGGAGCGTGCGACCCGCGTCGCTCGTCAGCTGCGCACCGGTCAGGTCGAGGTGAACGGCGGCAGTTTCAACCTCGCCGCTCCCTTCGGTGGCTACAAGCAGTCCGGCCTCGGTCGCGAGGCCGGCACCTTCGGTCTCGAGGAGTTCCTCGAAGTCAAGAGCCTCCAGCTCTAGGCCTTGCGTATTCGGCCGCGGCTTCGCCGCGCCCGCGTCTTGATAGTCGCCGTGGTGGCGCTCAGTCTTAGCGTCGCCACGGCGCCTGCCGCGTCCGCGGCCAAGAAGACCTCGTTGGAAACCAAGATTGCTGCGCTGCAGAAAGAGGCCAACGCTGCGGCCGAGCGTTACAACAAGGCGTCGAGTGAACTGACCAAGGCGCAAGATGACGTGGCGAAGTTCCGCATCCAGTCGAATGCCAATCAGCAGAAGCTGAACGACTTGCAGGGCCGGTTGAAGAACTACGCCATCCGCGAGTACGCAAACGGGCCAGCGCGTCGCGAGGTATCTCGCGCTGGAGAGCCCGGGCGACTTGGCGCGCTCGCGCTACCTCGCCCGCAGCGTGGCGCTGGGATCGCTCGACGAACTCGAGCGTTACAAGGTCCTCAAGGCCGACGAGTCCCAAACGCAGGCGGCGCTCGCGGCACGCCTACGCGATCGGATCGCCGCGCTGGCGAAGCAGAAGGGCCAGCGGGCGGCGATGATGGCGCAGCTGGCCAGCTACGGCAAGGCGCTGAAGGTGCAGAAGAGTGGCCAGCGTGTTCTGGCGCGCGGGGCGTGGGTGTGCCCGGTCCAGGGCCCGCGGGCGTTCTCGAATGACTGGGGCAACCCTCGCTCGGGCGGGCGGCGGCACAAGGGGACCGACATGTTTGCGCCGACAGGCACGCCGGTGGTCGCTCCGGTGAGCGGCTCGGTCGCTCAGCACAACAGCGGGCTCGGTGGTAAGGGTTTCTGGCTGCGCGGCAGCGACGGCAATACCTACTACGGGGCCCACCTCAGCCGCTTCGGTCTGGCAGGGAGCGTGAGCCAAGGCCAGATCGTCGGTTACGTCGGCTCAAGCGGAAACGCCCGCGGCGGGTCGCCGCATTTGCACTTTGAGATTCACCCGGGCGGTGGCGCCGCGGTGAACCCGTACGGCACGTTGCGGGCGTACTGCTGAGTACCGCCGAGTTAACCGAATCGCTCGCCGCGGTCCTCGGCGCGTCATCGATCGACGGGCTACGCCGGCTGTCGGGCGGCGCCAGCCGCGAGACCTGGTCGTTCAGTGCCGACGGCCGCGCCCTCATCCTGCGTAAGGACCCTCCCGCCTCCGGAGTCGGGGGTCTCGCGCACGAGGCCGACCTGTTGCGTGGTGCGGCCGCGGTCGGCGTACCCGTGCCCGATGTCATCGCGCACGGCGACGGCGCTGCCACTGGGAACCACCCCGGCATCGGGGCTCCGTACATCGTCATGAACCACGTCGACGGCGAGACCATCGCCCGCCGAATCCTGCGTGAAGACGAGTTCGCCGCGGCGCGACCGCTCATGGCGCGTCAGTGCGGCGAGATCTTGGCGGCGATCCACACCATCCCGCTCGACGCCGCGCCGGGCCTGCTCCGACGACGATCCACTCGAAAAGTACGCCGGCGTTTACAAAGCGTTCGGGCAGCCGCATCCGACCTTCGACCTCGCGCTCAAATGGCTGCGCGAGCGGCGGCCGGAAACGACGCGGCGGACCGTTGTGCACGGCGACTTCCGCAACGGCAACCTCATCGTCGGACCCGAAGGTGTGCGTTCGGTGCTCGACTGGGAATTGGCGCACATCGGAGATCCGATCGAAGACCTCGGCTGGTTGTGCGCCAACGCCTGGCGTTTTGGCGGCGACCTCCCCGTCGGCGGCTTCGGTACGTACGACGACTTGGTGGCGGGCTACGAATCCGCTTCTGGCGTGAAGGTCGACCGCGCCGCGCTCAACTGGTGGGAGGCGGCGGCCAACCTGTCGTGGGGCGTGATCTGCATCGCGCAGGCGGCGACGCACCGCAGCGGTGCCGTGCGCTCCGTCGAGCTGGCGGCCATCGGCCGGCGCGTGTGCGAGACCGAGTGGGATCTCCTTGGCAACTTTGCCGCCGCGGGCTGGCCATCGTGACGGGGGAGACCGCACATGGCGTGCCCACGGCCGGGGAGTTGGTTGAGGCGGTGCGCGAGTACCTCGAACGCGACGTGATGACCTCCACGGAGGGTCGCGTGCAGTTCCACGCCCGTGTCGCCGTCAACGTGCTGAAGATGGTCGAGCGTGAACTCGCCATGGGAGTCGAGCAGGCCGACGCGCACGCGACGCGTCTGGCGACGTTGGGCGTTTCGTCCGAGCGCGAGCTGTCCGATGCCATCGCGTCCGGGGCACTCGACGACCGCCTCGACGAGGTCGTAGCCGTCGTACGCGCCACCGTGGCCGACAAGTTGGCCGTCGCCAACCCGAAGTACCTCGGCAACGCTTTAGGCTAAGCCGATGCATGTAGGGGTTCTTGGTGGGACGGGCCCGGCCGGATCGGGGTTGGCCGTTCGACTGGCGTCGATCGGCTACGAGGTCACGATTGGTTCGCGCACGAAGGAACGCGCCGACGAGAAAGTCGCGGAGCTGCTTGCGTTGCATCCCGACAAGAAGCTCCTGCTCGACGGCGGCGACAACAAGCGCGCCGCGTCCGCCGACGTCGTGGTCGTCGCCACGCCGTGGGACGCCGCGGCCACCACGGTGCAGGGCGTGGCCAATCAGCTCGCCGGCAAGGTCGTCATCTCGATGGCCAACGCCCTGGCCAAGGTCGGCGACGAGTTCCAGCCGCTGGTACCGCCGCGCGGTTCCGTGGCCGCGAGCGTCCAGGCGGTCCTGCCGCAGTCCCAGGTCGTCGCGGCGTTTCACCATCTGCCGGCGCGTGAACTGGCGGCGATCGATCATCCCGTCGAAAGCGACGTGTTGATCTGCTCCGACCACAAGTCGGCGATCGAAACCACCTCGGAGATCGTGCGTTTGATTCCCGGGTGCCGCGCCCTCGACTCGGGCCGCCTGTCGAATGCGTTGGCGATCGAGGCATTCGCGGCGGTGATCTTGCAGCTGAACGTCCGCTACAAGACGCGCGCGGCCGTGCGTCTCACCGGCATCGAAGCGTGAAGCTCTACGACACCGCCCGCGAGGCGATCGTCGACTTCTCGCCCGGGCCGACGGTCACGATGTACACCTGCGGCATCACGCCGTACGACTCGGCGCACATCGGCCACGTCGCGGTCTACCTGACCTACGACGTGTTACAGCGCCGCTTGCGTGATCTCGGTCACGACACGCAATGCGTCCGCAACGTCACCGACGTCGACGACGACATGCTGCGCAAGGCGCGTGAAGTTGGCGTGTACTACCTCGACTTGGCCGCCGAGGAGATGGCCAAGTTCGACGCCGTGATGAACGCGCTCGACGTGCTGCCGTGCTTTTCCGAACCGCGCGCCACCTCGGCGATACCCGACATCCTCGGTTTCATCGGCATGGTGCTCGACGCCGGGCACGCGTACCAGGCCGGCGGCGCGGTCTATTTCTCCGTGGCGAGCTCGCCCAAGTTCGGTCAGATCAGCCACTACTCACGCGAACAGATGCTGGAGTACGCACGCGAGCGCGGCGGCAATGTCGACGACCCGAACAAGCAAGACCCGCTCGACTTCGTGCTGTGGCAGCCGTCCGCCGAGGGCGAGCCGTGGTGGGAGTCGCTGTGGGGACGCGGCCGGCCGGGCTGGCACATCGAATGCTCGGCGCTGGCTTTGCGCGAGCTGGGGGAGACGATCGACCTGCACGGCGGCGGCGGTGACCTGATTTTCCCGCACCACGAGTGTGAGGCCGCACAATCCGAAGCCGCCACCGGCTCGCAGTTCGTGCGTCACTGGATGCACCAGGGCATGGTCCGGCTCGACGGCGAGAAGATGAGCAAGTCGCTCGGCAACCTCGTGTTCGCCGAACACCTGTGCAAGGAGTGGGAGCCCGGCGCCATCCGGCTGGCGGTTCTCAGCCACCATTACCGGCCCGGATGGGACTGGCACGACGAACTGATGCCCGAGGCGGCGGCGCGCCTCGCGGCGTGGCGAGAGGCGGGCACAGGTGGTGCTGCGCTCGACGACGTGCGCGCCTGTCTTGACGACGACCTCGACACGCCAGGCGCGATCGCCGCCATCGACACGGCGGCGCGGTCCGGCCACGGCGTTTCCGAAGCGGCCAAGCTTCTCGGCATCACGCTGTAGTGAAACGTGCGGCGCTGGTCGCGATCGCCGGTCTCGTCGCGTGCTTGGCGACGCCGGTCGCGCACGCCAAGGAAGTTCCAACGCTCACGGCCTTGCGCGCCGTGCTCAAGGTCCGCACCGACGCGCTGAACGCCAAGAACCGGGACGCGTTCGCCAACACCATTGATCCGAACGCGCCCGCGGTGTTTCGCGACGCGCAGCTGCGCGCGTTCGACGGCCTGGTCTCCTTGCCGGTCGCTGAGGTGAAGTACGTGATCCGTAGCGACTCGACCGACCTCACGCGCGCCGTCAAGCGCTCCGAGTACGCCAACGCGACGGTCGCCCTGGTGCCGACGACCCAGGAACTGCGCTTCACCTACGACGCCCGGCCGTCGATCGACGGAATGTTCTGGACCTTCGTCAAGCGCGGCGGCCAGTGGTTCGTCGGTGGTGACGACGACGTGGCCGACATCGGGCTCGAGACCACCGTCGCGATGTGGGATCGCGGCCCGGTCGTCGCCGTGCAAAGCGAGCATTTCCAGCTCATCGCCCATCCGGCGCAGCGGGCGCGCGCGGAGGACCTGTTGCAGCTGGCCGAGCAGGCGCTGGCGACGCTGGCCCCGCGGTGGACCCTGCCCTGGTCGGGGAAGCTCGTGGGCTTCGTTCCGGGGTCACCGGCGGAGATCGGCGACCTCATCCAGGCGACGGTCGACGTGACGAAGTTCGTGGCCTTCGTCGCCTACGGCTTCGACGAGAAGACGCTCAAGGCGACGACGCCGCGCCTGTACGTGCAGGACGCGAACCTGTCGGAGTACTCACCCGCTTCCCAGACCGAGACCCTGGTCCACGAACTCGTCCACGCCGCCGGTTCCGATTACGCGGGCACCTTTATCCCCGCGTGGGTGCACGAGGGTCTGGCCGACTGGATCGCTGGGGGCACGACGAACCGCTACGCGCGCGGTTCGGGCGCCGGAGAGCGCGCGCCCCGGGACGACGAGTTCGGCGCGGGTTCGCAGGCCCAGATCGTGCGCGCCTACCGCGACTCCCGCTCGCTCATTGCCGCGCTCTCCCGCATCGCCGGCCCGAGCGCGCCCTACGCCTTTTTCAAGGCGCTCGGCGCCGACAACGTTCGTGCGGGATCCCGGGCCTACGTCGTCGACGAGGCGGTACGCACAGTCGGCGTGGCTGATTTGGCCACGCTCGAACGCGAGTGGGCCGCCGGCAAGTAATCGGTTCTTGGTATTCGGGCCGCACCCGTAATCTCTAGTGATGCCCGACCAGATCACTGTCTCGCTCCCGGATGGCTCTAGCCGCGTCCTGGAGAAGGGCACGACGACGTTGGGCCTGGCCGAGTCGATCGGACCACGCCTCGCGGCTGACGCGGTGGCGGCGGTCGTCGACGGCTCCGAAGTCGACCTCAACGTGGCGCTCACCGATGGGGCGAGCGTTGCGATCGTCACGGCGGGAACCGAAGAGGGCCGCCACGTGCTGCGTCACTCCACCGCGCACGTGCTCGCCCAAGCCGTGACCCAGCTGTGGCCGGGCGCCAAGTTCGCCATCGGCCCGCCGATCGAGAACGGCTTCTATTACGACTTCGACCTGCCGGGCGGGGCGCACTTCACCGAAGACGACTTGGCGCGCATCGAAGAACGCATGCGCGAAATCGTCAAGGCCGATCAGCCGTTCATCCGCCAAGTGCACACCGTTGAGGAAGGCCTGGCGCTGTTCGCCGATCAGCCGTACAAGGCCGAAATCATCCAGGGTGTTGACGCCGCTGAGGGCGCTGGTGACGGCGTGGTCACCAGCTACCGCAACACCGACGACTTCGTGGATCTCTGCCGGGGTCCGCACGTGCCGTCGACCGGCAAGCTCGGACACTTCAAGCTGATGCGCGTCGCCGGTGCCTACTGGCGCGGCGACGAACACAAGCAGCAGTTGCAGCGCATTTACGGGACCGCGTGGGAATCGAAGAAGGCGCTCGAAGAACACCTCGTGCGTCTCGAAGAAGCCGAGAAGCGCGATCACCGCAAGCTCGGCGCCGAACTCGACCTCTTTAGCTTCCCTACCGAGATCGGCAGCGGCCTCGCGGTCTTCCATCCCAAGGGCGGCACCGTGCGCCGCATCATGGAGGAGTACTCGCGTCAAAAGCACGAGCAGGCCGGCTACGAGTTCGTCTACTCACCGCACATCACCAAGTCGGGCTTGTTCGAAACCTCCGGACACCTCGAATGGTTCGCCGAGAACATGTTCCCGCCGATGGAACTCGAGGGCGCGACCTACTACGCCAAGCCGATGAACTGCCCGATGCACTGCTTGATCTTCCGGGCACGCGGACGGTCGTACCGCGAACTCCCGCTGCGATTCTTCGAATTCGGCACCGTGTACCGCTACGAGAAGTCGGGCGTGATCCACGGACTCACTCGCGTCCGCGGGTTGACCATGGACGACTCGCACATCTTCGTCACCCGCGAGCAGATGGCCGGCGAGCTGTCCAGCCTGTTGCAGTTCGTGCTCGACCTGCTGCGCGACTACGGCCTCGACGACTTCTACCTCGAACTGTCGACCAAGCCCGAGGGCAAGGCGGCGGGCACCGACGAGCAATGGGAGGTAGCGACCAACATCCTGCGCGACGTCGCGATCGGTGAAGGTCTCGACCTCGTGATGGATCCCGGCGGCGGGGCCTTCTACGGTCCGAAGATCTCGGTCCAGGCGCGCGACGCCATTGGACGCACTTGGCAGATGTCGACCATCCAGCTCGACTTCAACACCCCCGCGCGCTTCGAACTCAGCTACGACGCCGACGACGGAACCCGCCAGCAGCCCGTCATGATCCACCGCGCTCTGTTCGGATCGGTCGAACGGTTCTTCGGCGTGCTGGTCGAGCACTACGCCGGGGCGTTCCCCGCCTGGCTGGCGCCGGTGCAAGCGGCGGTGCTGCCCGTGGGCGCGGATCACGTCGACTACGCGCACGCGGTGCACGAGCGCTTGCGCGCCGAAGGCTTCCGCGTCGAACTGCACGCCGCCGACGAGCCACTGGGGGCCCGCATTCGCAAGGCGAAACTCCAGAAGCTGCCGTATGTCCTGGTGGTGGGTGGCGACGACGCCGCCGCCGGAACCGTGGGGGTCAACGCCCGCGGGTCGGATCGGCCCGAACGCGACGTGGCGTTGGACGACTTCGTGGCGCGTCTCCGCACCGAGGTCGACACCCACTCGTGACTCTGGAGAGGATTTGGGCCGGGTGGCGCAACGACTACGTGAGCGGCGTGGCCAACGTCATTCCGGTTCCCGGGGAGTGCGTCTTCTGCGCCGTTCTCAACGAGCCCGAAGCCACAGATCGCGAGCGGCTCGTCGTGCATCGGGGGCAGGTGACCGTCGCCATGCTCAACCTGTATCCCTATGGCTCGGGCCACATGCTCGTCATGCCGATCCGCCACGTGCCGGCACTGACCGACTTGACCGCCGAAGAGCGGGCGGAGATGTTCGACGTGGTCACCGATGCCACGACGGCGTTGCAGGCGGCGTACGGTCCTGACGGTATGAACATCGGTGCCAACCTCGGACGCGCCGCCGGCGCCGGCATCCCGGGGCACCTGCACCTGCACGCGTTGCCACGCTGGTCCGGCGACACCAACTTCATGACGTCGATCGCGGAAGTGCGTGTCATCCCCGAGGAGCTCGCCACTACCTACGACAAGATCGCCGCCGCCTGGCCTCAATGAGAACAGCCCAATGACCGAAGAACACCGCGACACGCTGCCGGCCGAACTCGACCTCGACGAGTACGTCGGAGTCACGACGTTCCCGGACCCGGCGCGTCGCCGGCTCGTCGGTGCACTGTGGCTCGTCGTCGCCGCCATTGCCGGCGTGGTCTTGGCGACCAACTCGACCGACGGGGTGCTCGTCAACCGGGGCCTCGTGCCCTTCGCCATTGGCACGGCGCTCATCGGGCTCTACCACTTGGTCGCTGGGCACCCGCTGAAGCTGCGGGAAACCGACGCGCTGGTGATCGCTAGCAAGCAAGTCGGATTCCCGATAGGGCACGCCTCGGCGCAGCTCGACTTCCAAGGATTGCTGTCGCGCCCGACGTGGCGCATCCTGCTGTACTCGGCAGAAAATCCGCCGCGGAAGCGGGGCATGGTTCTGATCGACGGGCGCACCGGCAACGTGCTGGGTGACTACGTCGAAGACAACCCCGAAGACCCCGCTATCTGGAAAACGGCTTAACGCGTCACGGCTGCCGACTCGCGCGTTGTGGCCCACTTCCTGAGCGCGGCGTCGATGTGTTCGGTCTTGACCGGCTTGGCCAGGTAGTCGTCCATGCCTGCGGCGAGACAGCGCTCGCGATCCAACTCGCTCGCGCCGGCGGTCATGGCGATGATCGGAGTGTGGCGCCCGACGCCCTCGTTCTTCCGGATCACTCCGGTCGCCGTGTACCCGTCCATCTCCGGCATCTGGCAGTCCATTAACACCGCGTCGTACACGGTGCGGGCGACCGCTTCCAGCGCCTCGTAGCCGTTGGCCGCGACGTCGGCGCGGTAGCCGAGGAAACGCAGGATGCCGACGGCCACGAGCTGGTTGGTGGCGTTGTCCTCCACAACCAACACATGACCGCGCGACTCTGTGCGACTCGTCAGTGGCGTCGGCTGACGAACCCGCGCTGCGCGCGTCAGTCCTGGCGATGCCAACACCTCGCCTAGCTGCACCAGCCGCACCGGTTTCGTAAGCGTCGTTACGATTCGGCCGTGCGCGGACGCGACGCGCGGTCCCATTGCGTCGCGGGTCATCGCGATGACGCGCAGCCGACTCAGCGCCGGATCGGCGACGATGGCGTCGATCAACGGCACTCCGTCCTGAGTGCGGAGAAGCTCGTCCATGAGGAGCAGGTCGAAGGGCTGGCGACGCGTGGTGGCGCCACGCAGCGCATCCAACGCGGCCGCGCCGTCCTCGGCCATATCGCAGTCCACGCCCCACGCGGCCAGGCGCTCGCATAGCGCGGTGCGCATGGTTGCGTTCAGGTCGGCGACCAGCACTCTGATGCCGGGATGGGCCAGCGTGAGCGCGCTGGCGCTGCGGCGCGCCTGGCGACGCAAGGGGACGGTGAACCAGAAGTTGGAGCCTGCGCCCATTGTGCTCTCGAGGCCGAGCTCGCCGCCCATGGCGTCGACCAAGCGACGGCAGATGGCGAGGCCGAGGCCGGTGCCGCCGTATTTGCGGGTGGTCGAGGGATCGGCTTGCGAGAACGGTTCGAAGAGTCGCGAACGTGCGGCTTCGGCGATACCGATACCGGTGTCGATGACGTCGAAGCGCACGATGACCGACGAATCGAGCTCGGCCTCGAGCGAGGCGCGGACGATGACCTCGCCGTGAGCGGTGAACTTGGCGGCGTTCGCCGTGAGGTTCAGCAGGATCTGGCGCAGGTGCGCCGGGTCACCCCGCACGTCGGACGGGAGGTCGAGCGCGGGGAGGCAGATGAGCTCCAGGCCTTTGCGATGGGCGCTCATCGCCACGAGGCCGACCGCCTCTTCGATGACCTGCACGAGATCGAAGTCGCACTCGTCGACTTCGAGCTTGCCCGCCTCGATCTTGGAGAAGTCGAGGATGTCGTTGATGATCGCCAGGAGTGATTCACCAGCGGATTCGACTCCCTCGGCGTACTGCAATTGGCGTTCGTCGAGGTCGGTGCTGAGCAAGAGGCCGGTGAGGCCGATGATGCCGTTCATTGGCGTGCGGATCTCGTGGCTCATGGTGGCCAGGAACTCCGACTTCATGCGCGACGACTCCATGGCGGCGTCTCGCGCCGCCGCGAGCTCGGCCTCGAACGCCTTGGCCTCGTTGACGTCGAGCAGGGTTCCGCGGAACAGAACCGGCTGACCTGAGGCGTTGCGCTCCACTTCGGAGCGGGCGCGCACCCACACCACGTCACCGTCGCGGCGCACGACGCGGTACTCGATCTCCTCGACGGCCTCGCCGGCGAGCGAGAGCTGGACGCGCTGCCGTACGGAGCTGACGTCATCGGGATGAATGAACGAGAGGAAGAGGCCGATCTCGGGATGCGGCCGGTCATCCTCGAGTCCCAGGATCCGGTAGAGACCCTCCGACCAACTCGCCGTCAAGTTCGAGAGATCCCACTCAAAGCTGCCGGCGCGGGCGATGCGCTGGGCGTCGGCGAGTTGCTGCTCGTTGCGGGCCACGATGTCGCGCAACCGCAACATGTCGAGCGCGGTTGCGAGGATGCGTCCCAGGCTGCGCAGCAGGCTCACCTCCTCGAGGCTGAAGCCTTCGTCACCCGAGCGGGCGAGCACGAGTTGGCAGTCACCCGCCACGGGCACGTCGACGACGACGGCATTGCAAAGCCCCGCGACGGGGATGTCGACGGTGCCGCTCTCCTTGGCGGCGATCTCGATGATCTCGATCGGCACGGGCGTGTCGGAGCGAAAGCCGACCGACGCCACGGCGACGCCGTCGTGCACCAGTACGCCGACCTCGGACTCGAAGCCCTCAGCGATCTGTTCGACGCCGGCTTGACGCGCCGCTTGTTCGGTCAAGGACGCGCCGAGAGAGGCGAGCACCTCGGCGAGTTGCTGCACTGACCGGCCTTCGGGCGCGTGCACGTCAGCCCAGCGCGAGCACGACGAGAGTTTGGTTATGGAAGCCCTGCCAGCCCGTCGTACGGGCGATCTCGCCGTAGGTGTAGAAGCCGCTGACCGGAGCACCGTCGGCGAAGGTCGCGATGCGATCGATCTCGCGATTGATCCCGGCGTCACCGAGCACGCCGCTTTCGACAGAGTGTCCGCAGTGCAGCCACCGACTCCGGGGCGCGGCACCATTCGCGTAAGAATCCACGGCCCCCTCTATCGGCAGGCCGAAGGACGTAATTAGGACACTGGCGGCGCCTAGTGCGCTCCGTTCTTCGCTGCGGCGGCGGCCACGTTTGGCGGCGCGATGTCGTAGTGGTCGTGCGCGGCCTCGAACGAACCGCGTCCTCCGGTCAACGACCGCAGGTCAATGGCGTAGCGACGCAGTTCCGAGGTGGGGACCATCGCCGTGATCGTGACCTTCGAGCCGTCAGCGGAGGAGTCGGTCGTTTGCACGCGGCCGCGGCGTGCGTTGAGGTCGCCCATCACGTCACCTTGCGACGACGTTGGGGGTAGTGACCTTCAAGCACGACAGCGGTTCGAGCAGCACGACGCCGGCCTTCGCCATGGCCTCGCGCAGCGCGAGGGCGCCTGCCATCTTGAAGCTCATCTCGGAGCTGTCGACGCTGTGGTACTTCCCGTCGGTCAGCGTGACTTCGAGGTCCACGACCGGGTGGCCGGACGGTCCGCCCTGCGCCATCGCCTCGAGAATGCCCTTCTCCACCGCGGGGATGAACTGGCGGGGAATGGCGCCGCCGACGATCTTGTCTACGAAACGGAAGCCCTCGCCACGTTCGAGCGGCGCGATCGTGATCGTGCACACGCCGAACTGACCGTGGCCGCCACTCTGCTTCTTGTGCTTGCCTTCGGCCGTCGCCGGTTGCGTGATGGTCTCGCGGTAGGGAACCGCGACTTCCTCGGTGACGACTTCGACGCCGAACTTGCGCGTGAGGCGTTCGCTGATCACTGCCAGGTGGGTCTCGCCGGCGCCACCGAGGAGCGACTGGTGGGTTTCTTCGTTGCGTTCGACGAAGAGCGTGGGATCTTCTTCTTGGAGCCGGTGCAGCGACGTCATCAGCTTGTCGTCGTCGCCTTGGGACTTGGGCTTGATCGCGACCCACAAGGCAGGCTGCGGCGGGGTCGGCATCGGGGCGCGCACCGGCGTGCCCTTCGGTGCCAGCGTGTCGCCCGTCGCGCTGTCGGCGAGTTTGGCCACCGCGACGAGGTCGCCCGCGGGAACGTCGCTCACCGGCTCGTGCTCCTTGCCCCGCAGCGTGAACAGTCCGTGCAAGCGCTCGTCGGCGCGGGTGCGTGTGTTGGTGAGCACGGTGTCGGGCTTCAGCGTTCCGCTGACCACTTTCATGAGCGACACCCGTCCGACGAACGGGTCGGCGATGGTTTTGCCGATGACGGCGAGCGGCTGGCCGTTGGGATCACAGGGGATCTCGGCCTCTCCGTCGCCGGCGATCACGTGCAGCGCGGGACGACCCAGGGGCGACGGGGCGATTTCGGCGAGGAACTGCGCCAGCCGGTCGATGCCGATTCGCTTCGTGGCCGAGCCACACACGACCGGGAACACGGTGGCGTCGGCGACGCCGTGCGCGAGCGTCTTCTCCAGCTCGTCGAAAGACGGGGTGTCGCCTTCGAGGTAGCGCTCCATCAAGTTGTCGTCGGCCACGACGATGCCTTCGACCAGCGCGTCGTGCACCACGTGCTCGGTGTTGGCCAGCTCCTCGGGCACGGGCTCGGGACGGCCCACGCCGTCGTCGCCGTAGACGTACGCCGTGTCGCTCAAGAGGTCGATCACGCCGCGGAACCCGGCTTCCTCACCGAGAGGCAACTCGAGGGGGGCAACGCCGGCGCCGAACACGTCGCGCAGTTGGTCCAGCGTGCGGTCGAAGCTGGCGCGCTCACGATCGAGTTTGTTGATGAAGATCATGCGGGGCAGGCCCAGCGCAGCTGCGGCTTCCCAGGCAATCTCGGTCTGCACCTCGACACCCTCGACGGCGCTCACCACGATGACGGCGAGATCTGCCATCGCCAGCCCGGCCTGCATTTCGGCGAAGAAGTCGGCGTAGCCGGGACAGTCCAACAGGTTGAGCTTGCAGCCGTGGCTCTCAAAGGCCGCCAGCGAGGTCGAAACCGAGAGGCGGCGCTTGATTTCCTCGGGCTCGGTGTCGGTGACGGTCGTGCCGTCCTCGACCCGGCCAATTCGCCCAATGACTCCGGCGTCGGCAAGCAGGGCTTCTGCAATGGTGGTCTTGCCGACGCCACCGTGACCTACCAGCGCGACATTCCGGATCTGGGCCGATGTGAACGTTTTCAAGCCGTTCCCTCCCTATCAGCGATGGGAACCGGAGAATAGAACTTCCAGTGGTAAATTGTTCCTGGATGTTCGACGGCCGCTTCAGAACCGAGCTTGAGCGGATCACAATGCCCGTCGGGCGAGCGGTCGGCCGCTCAGGAATCAGCGCTGACCACCTCACCGCGACCGGGCTCGTCTTCGCCGCGAGCGCAACCGTGGCGGTCGGCTCGGGCCACCTCGGCGTCGGCGCCGTGCTCTTCACCGCCGCCGCCCTGCCTGACCTCCTCGACGGAGCGGTCGCCAAGGCCAACGGCACCGCATCGCCACGCGGTGCGTTCTTCGACTCCGTCGCCGACCGCGTCACCGACATGGCGATCCTCGGCGGCATCGCCTATTTCCTTGCCGGTCGCGACGGCGGACGGGCGGCGCTACTGCCGATGGGCGCGATGGCGGCCGCCGCGCTGGTCTCCTACGAGCGCGCCCGGGCCGAGTCGCTCGGCTACACCGCCAAGGGCGGCCTCATGGAGCGCGCCGAACGCACGATCGCCTTGATCGGCGCGCTGGCGTTCCCGGTCCTGCTCATCCCGATCTTGTGGATGCTTGCGTCCCTCACCGGCCTCACGGCGGTGCATCGCTTCGCCATGGTGTGGCGGCAGGCGCCGAAGCCACCGTCGACGCGCCCGGTTCGGCGCCCTCGCAGTGCGCGTACCGACCGCGTCACGTGGACAGTGCGCGCCGAACGCTGGCGCGCCTGGCGCGAACAAATGGCCCGCGAAGGCCGTCCGCGTCCGACGGCGCGCCGCGAGCGCGTCACGCGACGCCGCCCTTCCTCCCGCCCGTAACCGGCAGCCATGTCCCGCGCGTCGGAGTGGCGACGACTCGCGCCCCTCTACACCTACCGCACGGTCGACGCGCATCGCCCGCTCGATCCCGGCGCCCGTCGCCGCGTGGCTCGGCACGACGGTGATGCGCGCACTGTCGACGCGCATGGGATCGCGCAGCGCGGTGGTGCGCACGCACATGCGCCGCGTCCTCGGTCCCGGCGCGAGCGACGAGACGGTCGAACACGCGGCACGCCAGTGCTTCGCCGTATACGGGCGTTATTGGGCGGAGGCGTTTCGCATCTCCACACTGACCGCCGCCGAGCTCGACGCCGGCATGGAGTGGGAGGGTCTCGTCAACGTCGAGCGCGCCTTGCAGGCTGGCAAGGGCGCGATGCTCGCCATGCCGCACATCGGCGGGTTCGACTGGGGCGGTGCGTGGTTCGCGGCGTCGGGGTATCCGGCGACGGTGGTGGCCGAGTCACTGCAACCGCCGGAGCTATTCGACTTCTTCAAGACGCTGCGCGAAGGCTTCGGCCTCGAAGTCGTCGAACTGGGTGAGTCCGCCGGGACGGCGATCATTCGCCGCTTACGGTCCAACGGCGTGGTCGGACTGGTGTGCGATCGGGACATCGCCGGCACGGGCGCGGAGGTCGAGTTCTTCGGGCACCCCACGACGATTCCCGCCGGCCCGGCCACGCTGGCGCTGCGGACGGGCGCGGCGATCATTCCGTGCGCCGTCTACTTCGAGGCCGACGGCATGCATCGCGGTGTCATCAGGCCGCCTCTCGACGCATCACGCACCGGCAACCTCCGCGATGACATCCAACGCATCACCCAGGACCTCGCCAACGAGTTCGAGAACTTCATCCGTCTCGCTCCTGAGCAGTGGCACGTTTTGCAGCCCAACTGGCCCGACATCACCGCGTAGGGTCGCGCGCTAGTTGTCCGAGGCATCGCCCAGCCCACGGACCGTCTCCTGAGTCCGAATCAGTCGAAGTCGTCGAACAAGAGCAGTTCCTTGCCCCGCCGACGCCACAAGGTCGCATGAAAAGGCAGCTGCCCGGGAGTGGCGGTTGCGATCGCGTCCGCGTGGTCATGGAAGTTCGGTTCGACCTCCTCGGTCCACACGCGCTCGCGCTCAGTGTCGTCTATCCAGCGCACATTCGCTCGACCTGCGTGTATCCCGACCCGAACATTCGGATCGGCTAGCAGCCGAGCGATCGCGTCGCGTCGAAGGTCCCGATGGACGCGATGCCACTGGTAGCCGGTGTCATCGACAAGCGAGTCGTCGGTGATGCGGTTCGGGCTGCGTATCGACCGCGGCATCCGCGCATGATCGCACGCGTCGGCCTACTTGGTCGCTGCGATCCAAAGCCGTGTAATGAACGGAACCTGCATTCCGCCCGTCGGAAAGGCGTCTCGCACGATTGCGCGGAGGCGGTCCAGAAGCCTGCCGCGCGGTTCGTCGTCCAGGGTGGCCACATAGCTGTGGCTCGCCTGATCTGTGATCCAGTCGTCGGCCGATACGTGACGCACCCACGGCACTTCGAAACGCACGGCCGGTTCGAAGAGGGCCGGATCAGCGACGGTGGGACCCCAGTCCGTGTATGCCTGAGCTCGCTCGGCACCGGCGCACACACTCTCGATTTCCGTCCAGTACGCCTCGAGCCACTCAGTTCCGACGATCTCGGCGTGCGACCACCATGCTGCCCACCGTCCGGCCGGCGTTAGGACTCGGTGCATTTCGGCGACGCGTGTTGAGGGATCCAGCCAGTGCCACGATTGTGCGAAGCACACGACGTCGATGCTGTGATCCCGGATTGGGAGTTGCGCGCCGTCGGCGACCACGGCGTTGAGTTCGGGCGAGCGGACCTTCGCGTGACTGATCATTGCTCGGCCGGCGTCGACGGCGACCACGTCGGCTCCGCGGCGGAGTAGTTCGCGGGTCGCGATTCCGGTTCCCGCGCCGATGTCGAGAACGCGGCGCCCAGCAAGTTGTCCGAGTGCCGCGTAGACGGCTTCTGGATACGACGGGCGCCCACGGTCGTACTGGTCGACCACGTTTTCGAACAGCGTCACTGCGTTTCAACGTACTTCGGCGGCGGGATCGACTCGTCGCCGCGCCACCCCAAGCGGGCCCGGCTGGCCCGACATCACCGCGTAGCCCCGATACCCTCTCGCGCCATGAGAAGTCGTCGTGTCGCGTTGATCAGCGCGCTCTTCCTCGTTGCCCTTGGCGTTTCGGTTGCCCCACCGACGGAAGCGGCGTTGCTGTCGCCCACGCTCAACTCGGTGACGCCACCGCAGATCGTTCCCGGCGTGAACAACCAGACCGTGGTGCTGCACGGCGACTTCACGTCGAATTCGGAAGTCGCCTTCACACCGAACACCGGCATCGACATCGTCGGCACGCCGGTCACCAGCCAGGACATGACGACGGTCACGGTGACCGTCAACGTGGCGAGCGACGCGCCGAACACCGCGCGCGACGTCACGGTCACAGGCGGCATCCTCCGTAGTTCTTCCACGTGCACGAAGTGCATCACCGTCGGCCCGGACATCACCAGCGTCACCGGTCCTATTTCCAACAGCGCCGACTCCGCCACCTTCACCATCACCGGTCGCGCGTTCAAGGCGCCGGTCTCGCTGAACATCACGCGGTCCGGCTACGGATTCGGCGCCGCCGAAACAGATCAGATCCTCGCGACCAACGTCACCGTCACCGGCACGACCACGATCACCGCAACGGTCAATCCCTTCGCCCGCGCCCCGGGCCGCTGGAAGGTGTCGATCTCGCAGGAGAACGGCGGCAGAGCGTCCTTCGGCGACGGCATCACCACCGGCTTGCAGATCACCGGCAGCAAGCCGACGCTCAAGTCCATCGCTCCATCGCGTATTAACTCCAACCAGACCGACATTGCGTTCCAACTCACGGGTGCCGGCTTCGCCCGCGGGATGACGGCGACGGTGTCGGGCAACGGCGTGACCCAGAGCAAGAAGATCGAAATCCCGGTCAATACGTCGACCGGCAAGCTCGACACCACGAAGGCCACCTTGACGCTGTCGTCGATCGCGAACCCGTCGAGCGGGCCGCAAACCCTCGTCCTCAAGAACGCCGACGGTCAGTCGTCCACCAACTTCGACGCCGTCTGCGTGAACTGCGACCTTCAGGCACCCGGTGGCGACCCGACGATCAGTTCGGTATCGCCGGCCCTGCTCGGGCGCGGCGCCAGCCAGGTCCAGATGATTGTCACCGGCACCAACTTCGGCGGTCCGGTGCCACTCGTGACCGTCACGCCGAACGGGGTCGCCGACGAGAAGATCGACGTTGCCGTCACCCGCGATTCGTCGACCCATTTGACCCTCACCGTTTCGGTCGCGCCGAACACGCCGGTAGGACAGCGGAGCCTGACCGTTGCCAACCCCGGCGGCGGCGCGGTGACCAAGCCCGACGCGTTCACGATCAGCACCGACTTCAACGTGACCAACTTGACGCCGCCCGGGCGACCGCAGGGCTACACCGGCACGTTCGCCGTCAATGGGTCGGGCTTTACGACTCCTGCCTCCGTCACCATTTCGCCAGGCACCGGTATCACGACCGGCGCGGCCACCGTCGACTCACCGGCGAAGCTCACGGTCCCCGTGACCGTCACGCCCACCGCGGGCACCGCACCGCGCGACGTGCTCGTGACTGTCGGAGGCGTCCAGAAGACGTGCGTCGGCTGCTTCACCGTCGGCCTGGTCCCGACCGTGACCGGGATAACACCGAACGCGGCCACCGGCGGTGGTCAGGCGTCGATCAGCGCGATCACCGGCACCAACTTCGCCCCCGGCGCTACCGCCACCTTGGAACAGTCCGGGCAGCCGAGCATCAGCTTGATCGAAGCTGTCGTCGAAAGCCCGACGAAGATCTCAGGCACGTTCGACCTTACAAACGCCGCGCCCGGCAAGTGGGCGGTCCGGGTTACCAACGTCGACGGTGGCACTGACGACTTGCCGAACGCGTTCGACGTGTCGTTGGGCGGACCGACCGTGACCGCGGCCGCTCCCGAAACCGTCAACCAGGCAGCCACCACGGTGTTGCACCTGACCGGCACGGCGTTCGCCCCGGGCATGACCGTCTCCCTACCGAACGCCAACGGCGTCACCATCGTCGAGACCACGCGGCAGAGCAACACCGCGGCGGACGTGAAGGTCACGGCGTCTGATGTCGCGAAGCTCGGGTCCCGTGACGTCACCGTCACCAACACGGACGGTCAGAAGGGCACGTGCGCGTCGTGCTTCGTCGTGGTGCAGGGACCGCAGGCCAAGAACTTCGGCCAGGGCGTGACCGCGTACGAGAACTTCAACGGCGGCGCGTTCGTGGCCGCGGGCAACCTCGACGGCGTGACCACCAATGGCACCGAGTTCGTGACCGCACCCAACGCCGGCGGTGGCCCGCACGTTCGCCCGTACCGCATCAACCCGGCCAACGGGATCATCTCCGAGCTCGGCAACGGATTTTTTGCCTACGGCCCGAACTTCGCCGGCGGTGTGCACGTGGCGATGGGCAACCTCGACGGCAACCTCGCCAATGGTGAGGAGATCATCACTGGCGCCGGGCCCGGCGGTGGTCCGCACGTGCGCGTCTTCCATGTGAACAACGACCTGACCACCAACGAACTGTTCGGCGGCGGTTTCTTCGCTTACGCACCGGCCTTCGCCGGCGGGGTGTGGGTGGCGGCCGGCGACGTTGACGGCGACGGCAAGGACGAGGTCATCACAGGCGCCGGGCCGGGCGGAGGGCCACACATCAAGGTCTTCAAGCTCGCGGCGGGCGGCCAGTCCTTCAACGAAGTGGGTAGTTGGATGGCCTACGACCCGGCGTTCGCCGGCGGTGTCGCCGTTGCCGCCGGCAACCTCGTGGCCGAGGACGGAGACCCGTTCGACGAGATCGCCACCGTTCCGTCGTATAGCGGCGGCTCGCACGTGAAGGTGTTCGGCGGCGCCGGGACGCTCAAGCGGGAGTTCCTCGCCTTCGGCAGCGTCTCTGATCCTCTCGGCTACCGGGTCACCGCGGGTGACTTCGACTTCGACACCGTCGACGACCTGGCGATCGCCCGGAACTCGGCGTCGTTCGTACACGTCGTGCAGCTCGTGGATCCGCCGCAGCAGGCCGTGTCAATGGTCAACCCGGACCCGCAGCCCCTTGGTGCGGCGCTGAGCTTTGGTACGAACCTGGCAGCCGCCGACGTCGACGGAGACGGTGATCAGGACCTCGTCGTGGCGCCGGACCATGGCAGCGCCGTCACCGTCAAGCTCGCCAGACCGCTTTCGACTAGCTAACGAGCCGGGCGCCGTCGGAGGGAACTACGACGCGCCCGCCGAAGACATCGGCGATCGACGCGGCGCGCGCCTGCTCGACGAGCGCGACCGCGCTGCCACCGAAGCCTGCTCCCGTGAGCCGAGCGCCGTAGACGCCCGGACGCGACGAGAGGGCGTCAACCAGGCTGTCGAGGTCGTGCGTCGATACTTGGGCATCGACGCGCAGGCTGACGTGACTGGCGTTCATCAAATCGCCCGCGGCGCGCGCATCGGAGACTCCGAACGCCTCGACGGTCGCTCGCACGCGTGCGTTTTCGGTGACGACGTGACGCGCCCGGCGGCGCAGAGTTGGATCGCGCAGCGCTCGGGCGTCGGCCTCGCTGGCGTTGGCCAGACCGCCAAGCTCGACCATCGCCTGTTCGGCCTCGGTGCGCCGCTCGGCGTACGGCGTGTCGGCGAGCGCGCGGGAATGGCCGCTCGGGACGATCACGATGCCCACGCCGGTGGGGATCGCCACCGGCGTTGCCGACACGGCGGCGGCGTCGACGAGACAGGCTTGTCCCGCTCGGCCGAAGACGATCGCCAATTGGTCGAGCACGCCACACGGAACGCCCGTCGCCCTTTGCTCGGCCGCATGCGCGGCCAGGGCAAGCTCTGTCGCGTCCCCGTCGAAGCCCATCGCGAGCGCCACCGCGATCGCGCAGGCGGCCGACGAAGAAAGTCCTCCTCCGATCGGCAGCGTCGTGGTCAGCCGGCCGCGGACACCGGTGGCCGGCTGCACGATCGCGGCGACGGCGCGTACGAGCCGCTCCCACGGTGTCGTGCCCTGCGCGTCGTCGTCGAGGGCGAACGACGCGGCTTCGGCCGTTGCGTCGGAACTGAGCTCGATCCGGTCACCGCCGCGTTCGAATGACGCGGTAATGGCGAGGTCAATGGCGCAAGGCAGAGCAAGGCCGCCGACGTAGTCGGTGTGATCACCGATGAGGTTGACGCGGCCGGGCGCGACCGCGATTGCGGTCATGCAATACCGACGAGGCTCGCAAACCGTTCCAGCGCCTCGGGATCCCACGGCGCGCGCACAGCAATGTTGACCTGATCGGCGCCGGCGTCGACATAGGCGCCGATCTTGTCGACGATCTCTTGATCACTTCCCATCAGCACGCCAGGCCGCACGCCCATGCGCAGGAGGCCGAACTGCTTCTCGAAGTCCTCTTCGCTCTGCGAGTAGCCAACGTTGATGGCGCACCTGATCTCTTGCATGTCGCGGCCGACCTGCTCGCAATGCTCGGCCAGCACGGCGCGCTTGGTGGTGAACTGCTCGGGGGAGATGAACGGCACGTTCCACCCGTCGGCGTACTTGGCCACGGTTCGCAGCGTCTTGCGCTCGCCGCCGCCGCCGATCCACAACGGCAGCTTCGGGTTGACGGGGCGCGGCACGTTCTGCGCGTCGGTCAGATTGAAATGCTTCCCGGCGAAGGTCGTCTTGTCGTCGCGCAGCAAGCCGCGGATGCACGCCGCCGCTTCGTCGAGGATGGCCAAACGCGTCCCAGCCGAGGGGAAGGGGATGCCGTAGGCGTCGTACTCCACTTGACTCCACCCGGCGCCTAGTCCCATGGCGGCGCGTCCGTTGGAGATGTGGTCGATGGTGGTGATCGCCTTGGCCAGTGCCGCGGGGTGTCGGTAGCCGGCGCAGTACACGAGACAGCCGACCGTCGCCCGACTGGTTTCCGACGCCAGCGCGGCGTGCGCCGCCACCGCTTCGAGACACGTGGGATCGCCGGTGAGATCTGCGGCGTAGAAGTGATCCCATACCGAAATCCACTGATAACCGGCGGCCTCGATGCGGTGCCACAGGTCGCGCAGTTCGTCCATCGTCGTGTGTTGTAGGCCAGTGTGGACTCCGTAAATGGTCATCCTTTCAGCGCCCTTCGGGCGCAGGGTGACCCGTCGCGGTTTCTTCTGGTTCGCTCACAAGTTCGCTCACGCCCGGAAGTTAGTGTGCGGGCGATGAAAGCGGCAGTGAACGGGATCGAGATCGAATACGAGGTCGACGGTCCCGACAACGGCGTGCCGATGCTTCTGTGCACCGGTATCAGCGTGCAGCTCATCTGGTGGTGGGACGAGTTCGTGCAAAAGCTCGTCGACCGCGGCTACCGCGTGGTGCGTTTTGACAATCGCGATGCCGGCATGAGCACGCAGTTCGACCACTTCGATCTCGCGGCGTCGATGAACGCGGCGTTCGCCGACGGAGAAGCGCCGTACACGCTGTCCGACGTCGCCAACGACGCGGTGGCATTGCTCGACCACCTCGACATCGACAAGGCGCACATCGTCGGCCAGTCGATGGGCGGCATGACCGTGCAGACCATCGCCCTCGAGCATCCCGAACGCGTCCTGTCGGTGTGTTCGATCGGCTCGACGACCGGCGACACCGCAGTCGGCCAGCCCGACGCTGCCGGGCTTGCCGGACTCATGCAGGGCAACGCCCCGCCAGCCGACGCCGACGAAGCGGCCGATCGCTACGTCTCCACGTGGACCGCTCTCGCCGGCCCGAACTACCCGTGCGACGTCGAGCGCACCCGCGCCGTCGGCCGACGCGCGTACGAGCGTGAGCACGGCGGCATCGGCGTGATCCGCCACATGGCGGCGATCCGGGCGTCGGGCGATCGCACGCCGCGACTCGCCCAGATCAAGGCGCCCGTCTTGGTCGTCCACGGAAGCGCTGATCCGCTCGTCACCGTCAGCGGCGGCTACGCCACGGCCAAAGCGATTCCGAACAGCGAACTCCACATCGTCGAAGGCATGGGCCACGACATCCCGCCGCCGCTGTGGGACGAGTTCGTCGACCTCATTCATTCAAACGCAACCAGGGAGATCTAAGTCATGGCCACAGGACCGCTTGCAGGAGTCCGCATCATCGAACTGGCCGGGATCGGCCCGGGCCCGTTCGCCGCGATGCTGCTGTCGGACATGGGCGCCGAGGTCATTCGCGTCGACCGCGCCGGCCAGGTCAGCGGCGGCGACCCCGGGCGACCACCCTTCGATCCGCTGGCCCGGGGGAGGCGCTCGATCGGCGTCGACCTGAAGAACCCCGACGGCGTCGAAGCCATCCTGCGCCTCGTCGAAACGGCCGACGCGCTGATCGAAGGTTTCCGGCCTGGCGTCACCGAACGCCTCGGCATCGGGCCTGACGATTGCCTCGCCCGCAACCCGAAGCTCGTCTACGGACGCATGACGGGCTGGGGCCAAGACGGCCCGTACGCCCAGGCGGCGGGCCACGACATCAACTACATCGCACTGGCCGGCGCGCTGCACCCCATCGGCAAGGCCGGCGGCCCGCCCATCCCGCCGCTCAACTTCGTGGGCGACTTCGGGGGCGGCGCGATGTTCCTTGCCTTCGGCGTGGTGTGCGCGTTGCTGGAAGCCAAGTCGTCGGGACAGGGCCAGGTCGTCGACGCCGCCATGGTCGACGGCGCCGCGCTGCTGACCAACATGTTCCACGGCATGAAGTCGATCGGCATGCACACGCCTGAGCGCGGCACGAACCTGCTCGATACCGGCGCGCATTTCTACGACACCTACGAGTGCGCCGACGGCGAGTACATCTCGATCGGTTCGATCGAACCGCAGTTCTACGCCGAGCTGCTGCGGCTCAGCGGCCTCGATGCCGATCCGGAACTGGCGGCGCAAATGAACCGTCCCGAGTGGCCGAAGTACAAGGAAAAGGTCGCGGGCTGCTTCAAGTCGAAGACGCGTGCCGAGTGGTGCGAGATCATGGAACACACCGACGTGTGCTTCGCGCCGGTGCTGTCATTGTGGGAAGCGCCGCAGCACCCGGCCAATATCGCCCGCGAGGTTTTTGTCACAGTCGGCGGGATCGAACAAGCCAACGCCGCGCCGCGCTTCAGTCGCACCCCCTCCGCGGTGCAGGGTCCGCCGGCGCACGCCGGTCAGCACACCGACGAAGTACTGGCTGACTACGGGTTCGCGGCCGACGAGATTGCCAAGCTGCGCGAAACCGGCGCCGTCAAGTAACGCTCGGCGTTAGCCGATCTTGGGAATCAACGACTTCGGCTTCTCGGTCGTCGTCGTGGTTTCGGACGGTGGCGGGCCGTACGTCGCTTCGTCGCCGGGTGCGGTCTTGCCGTCTGCGCTGGCTTCGTTGGAAGTGGTCGCCCGCTCGCTGCCGACGAGGTTTCCTTTGAGGACGTAGCGCTGCTTCGCCGAACCTTTCGGATGGCAGCCGAAGATGGTCATCGTCGGCCCTTCCGTCGGGTTCGCGATCCAGGTCTCTTCGTCGTCGACCACGAACGTCTCGGTGACTTGATAGGTGAACTTGCCTTTACCCGTTGTGAACGTGACGTGGTCGCCGATTTGCACCAGGTCGATGTTGAAGAAGGGCCGGCTGTGCGTCGTGCGATGGCCGGGGAACACGGTGTTCCCGACGTCGCCCGGCATCGCGGTGCCCGGCCAGTGACCGGGTCCGTAGTCGATGATCGACAACTCGATGCCTTCGTAGATCAAGTGATTGAGGCCGATGCGCGGGATCATGATGCGCCCGATCGGCGTGGGGCCGCGGTAGCTCGGCGCGGCTTTGGCCGGCCTGGCGGGGCGATCGCCCGGCAGCACTGATACGCGTTGGATCCGGCGGGCCGGGGCCGTCGACGCTGCTGCTGTGGTCGACGTTGTTTCGGCGCTGGTCACGGTGGGACTCGTCTTCTTCACCGTCGCGAGCCGTTGCGTGTCGCCGTCACGCGCGCATGACGTGGCGACGAGCGCGACCGATGCGATGAGCACGACGAACACCCGGTGAACCCCAGCCCTGCGAAACATCGAGCAGAGTCTAGAACGCACGGCTCCTATGCTGCGATCGCCATGGCGACCCTTGTGTGCTTCCACGCCCACCCCGATGATGAGGCGATCGGTACTGGAGGCACCATCGTGAAGGCCGTGCGCGACGGCCATCGCGTCGTACTCGTGACCGCCACGCGGGGCGAGCACGGCGAGTATCCAGAGGGCTTTCTCGACTGCGGGGGAAACCCTGGGCGAACGCCGCGAAAAGGAAATGGCGGCGGCCGCCAAAGTGCTGGGAATCGCCCGCCATGAGTTCCTCGGCTACAACGATTCCGGGATGATGGGAACGCCAGAAAACGACGATCCGACGTCATTCTGGCAAGCCGATGTCGAGGAGGCGGCGCAGCGTCTCGCGGCGATTCTCGAGGAGGAACACGCCGACATCCTCACGATGTACGACGAGAACGGTATCTACGGCCATCCCGATCACATCAAGGTCTGGCAGGTCGGCGTGCGCGCCGCTGATTTGGCCGGTGTCAAGAAGGTGTATGAGACCACCATCAACCGAACCGCGTGGCAGCGTCGCATGGCGGCGGGTACCGAACCCGCGCGCACGGTGGAGACGGTCGACGGCGTGGACACGATGGTCGAGGTCGAAGCCGGCCAGGCGCCGACAATCGAGTTCCCGCTCGGAGTTGAGGAAGCGCTGCTCACGACGGCGGTGGACGTGCGCGAGTTCGTCGACACCAAACGCGAGGCCATGCGCGCCCACGCCAGCCAGATCAACGACGAGTCGTTCTTCTTGAAGATGCCCGAAGACGTGTTCGCAGAAGCGTTCGGCACGGAGTGGTTCATCCTGCGCGGCGCGCCGGCGGGCATCCACGAATACGACTTGTTCACGGGGCTGTAGCCGGTGCCCCGCATCACGCTGGTTCGTCACGGCAAAGCCGCCGCGGGTTGGGACGATCCGGATCCCGGGCTCGACGACACCGGACGTGCGCAGGCCGAGGCGATGGCCGCGGCGATCGGCGGTGGTGCGAGGGCGTTGTTCTCAAGCCCCCTGCGCCGGGCCCGCGAGACGGCGGCGGCGCTCGAAGTGCGGTGGGGCGTCGAGTCGTTGATCGAACCGAACGTGGGCGAAGTCGTCGCGCCCGACGAGTACGACGCGTCGACGCGCACGTCGTGGCTGCGCGGTTTTCTCGGCGGCACTTACGCCGACGCCGGCGCCGACTACGAGTCGTGGCGCGACTCGGTGCTCGACGTACTGCGCACCATGCCCGACGGCGCTGTCATCGTGTCGCACTTCGTGGCCATCAACGTCGCCATCGGCAAGGCGTGGGACGACGCCCGCGTCGTGTGCCAAGCAGTCGACAACTGTTCGCGCACGACGATTGATATCGACCCGTCAACCGACGCTTGGCGCGTCGTCGAGCTTGGTGCCGCCGCCACCACGTTCGTGAACTAGGACAAACTCCGTGGCTACGTCGCAATCCTGGACCCACACGGGCTACGCCCAGCAGATCATCTTCGGTGCCGACTCGGTGGATCACGTCGCCGATGTGCTCAAGACCACCGGGCTGCGGCGCGTCCTGGTTGTCACCACGCAGGGCCGGATGATGAGCGACACCGGCATCCGGTTGCACCGCGTACTGGGACGCGCTGCCGCGGTCATCTACGACGACGTGAGGAGTCATGTTCCCGCCGACACCGTCCACGCCGCGCTCGATCTGGCACGCAGTGAACGCGTCGACGGCATCGTCAGCTTCGGCGGCGGCTCCTGCGCCGACACCGGCAAAGCGGTGGCGTTCTTCGCCGAGCAGGCGGAGGGCGTGCCCGGAACCAGCCACGTCGACCGCCCTGTGCTCCCGCACGTGTCGATCCCCACGACGTATTCCGGCGCCGAGCTCACGCCGTTCTTCGGCATGACCGATCCCGCGACCAAACAGAAGACCGGCGCCGGCGGCCCGACGACGGCACCAGTCGTGGCCGTGTACGACCCGAAGGCGACCCTCGACTTGCCGCCCGATATATCGGCCGAGACCGCCATGAACGCGCTCGCCCACGGCGTGGAGGCGGTCTACTCACCGCGCTGTACCCCCGAGGCCGAGGCGATCGCGCTGGAGTCCATCCGGCGGATCGCCGCCGCCATTCCGCAAGTGGTCGACGATCCAGATGACCTCGAGGCCCGCACGGAGATGTTCGCCGGCGCCGCGCTCGCGGGTCGCTGCCTGCAGAACTCGTCCATGGGTATTCACCATGCGTTGGCGCAGATGATCGGTGGGCGCAGCGGCATTCCGCACGGGCGGGCCAACGCCGTGCTCTTGAGCAAGGTGGTGGCGTTCAACGAGCTGGCGGCACCCGTTGCAATTCGCCGGATCGGTGAGGCTCTGGGCGATCCGGACGACGCCGCCGGCGCGGTCGATCGACTGCGCGCCCGCCTGGGCCTGCCCGATGGCCTAGCCGCCGCGGGGGTCTCCGACGACGACATCCACGCAGTAGCCGAGCTGGCACCGCAGAATTTCCTTATCCAAGCCAATGTCCGCCGCGCGTCGCCCGAGGAGATTCAGGCGTTGTTGGCTTCGGCGCGGTAGAGACGTGACCGCTCGTCCTTGCCGGCTCGGCGCGTTTATCGGAGTCGCCTTTGCGGTCGCGGCGTTGCTACTCGGTGGTTCAGTCGACCGCGTTTCGGTCGCGCACGCGCAGGAAGAGCCGCCGACGACGGAAGAACCGACGTCGTCGACACGCAAACTTCCCACGACCACCGAAGCAACGGCCCCGCCCCCGACGGATCCGGATCCGACGGATCCGCCTGGTCCGGACACCACCGTGGCGCGAATTCGCACGACCACGACCCGCAAGGGACAGGTGATCATCTCCACCACGACGTCGACCACCATCGCCGCGGCGCCGGTGCTCACGGATACGACGCTCGAGGTCACGACCACGGTTACCGAACCGCCGACGACGATCGCGCAGCGAGTGATTCCGCCCGCGCCGGCGCGTCGCGACGGCAACCGCGTCGCCTGGTTGGTCGGCATTCTCGGAGCGTTCGCCGCCGGTGACGCGGTGTACCTCTTGGCGCGTTTGCGGAGGCGGCGGCGGCAAGCATCGCCGGCATGGTCCGACGACGGTGCGGGCTACACGGAGTTGCCAGCGACGATCCGTCCTCGCGCCGCCGCCGCCGCCGCCGCCGCCGCCGCCCCCGCCCGAACCGGAGCCCGAACCCAAGCCCGTCAAGGCCAAGAAGCAACCCCAGCAACGGCCTCACTACCGCCGCAAGCCCAAAGTGGAGAGTCCTGAGCTCGCGGTGCCCGACGTCGTGCTGTCTCCGGTGGCGGAGGTCGCCCCGCCGGTTGTCGAACCTGCCCTGACGCCGCTGCCCGCACTCACCTGGGACGACGTGCCTGAACCGCAGCCCGAACCAGAGCCAGTGGCGCAACGTGAGCCTGAACCCCAACCGGAGCCCGAACCGGAACCGGAACCGGAACGACAGAAGGCGCCGCAGGTCGCGCCCGATCCCTACGAGGTCGTCGACCTCATGGAAATGGCGGATCTGACGCCGGCGATGCCCAGTCTCGAAGTCGAGTACGCCGACCCCGAGATGTAAGTCGTTGCGGCGCGGCCCCGCGTCCGCCACACTTCACCCACGCCACGAGCGAAAGGAGGCGCAGATGTCCCGGATTGCCATCACCACCGAAGCAACCGTTGAACCCCGCGCCTTCGCTCGTCTTGCTGTCTGACTGAGCGAACGGCGCCGGACGCAGTCCGACCCCACCAGCTCTAGCTCAGAAGGAATCCTCCCTTGGCTCGCATGCATCATGAAGCGGCACCTGATGTTGTCGCTTTCCGCAAGACCGCACACGACGACGAACACGTCTACATGGTGCGCCGTCCGAAACCGCGCTGGGACGACGACGTTCCAGACCCGGGCGCTTCCACTTACAACTCCGTAGACACAACCCACGGCCCCGAACCGGTGCCCGACTGGGTTATCACCAGCGGCGACGCCCGCGACGAAGACCTCGGCGACCTGAAGTCAGGCAAAGAGGCCGACGTCTCGATCGTCGAACGCACCTTCGGCGACCAACGCAACCTCCTCGCCGCCAAGCGTTACCGCGACACCAATCACCGCAGCTTCCGCAACGACGCCGCGTATCGCATGGGCAAGGAACCCCGCGATGGACGCACGGCGCGTGCCATCAAGAAGCAGACTCACTTCGGTTCGCAGGCGCGCTCCGGAGTGTGGGCGATCGCCGAGTTCGAGATGCTGTCGCGGCTATGGGACGCCGGCATCCCGGTGCCGTATCCGGTCCAGCTCTCCGGCACCGAGATCATGCTCGAGTATCTGGGCGACGACGACGGCGCGGCGCCGCGTCTCGCCGAGTCCCGGCCCGGCAAGGATCTGTTGCCGCATCTACGGGATCAGGCGGTCGCCATCCTGTGGGGCCTGGCGGGCGCCGGCGTCGTGCACGGCGACCTTTCCGCGTACAACACGTTGGTATGGGGCGAGACGCTCTACGTCATCGACCTACCACAGGCGACGGAGCTCACCGATGTGACCCGCGCCGCGCAGTACAACTCGAACGCGCTCGACTTCCTGCAGCGCGATTGCCGCAACCTCCTCGGTTGGTTCCAGAAGAAGGGCGTGGAAACGCCCGATCCGGACGCCCTGTTCGGCGAACTCGTGGCGGCCGCGTTCGCGCCGGATACGAGGCCGTAGGCCTACACTTCGGCCATGAAGAAGATGCTGACTGTCGACGATCTGGCCCGCGACCAGAGGTTCGAACGTATCCGCATCGAAGACCTGCTCTTCGACCCGCGCTCGAGCGAGCGCGGCCAGGGCGGCTCCTTCCAGCCGAAGGACCCTGACGCCCCCGACGGCGCCCGTCAGCTCATGCACAGCATCTTCGTGGGCGAGATCCAAGCGCTGGAGGGCGCCGGTCGCACCTGTTACGACTTCGACATCGGCAGCGGCACGGCCGAAGTCCCGTTCGAACTCAAGCTCGACATGGCCCGCCAGTGCTGGGACGAGGCGCGTCATTGCGAGATCTCGATCAAGCTCGGCGAGCACATGGGCACCTACATCGGTGAGTTCGCCGAGCAGGTGCTGCTCTTCGAAGCGGCGTGCAACGCCGACCCCGTCCTGCGTCTCACCGGCGTGAACCGCGCGCTCGAGGGCCTCGCCATCGACGTGTTCAACTCGATGCGCGATTACGGCAGCGGCACCGACGACCCCGTCCTGTACTTCTGCGAAGACTGGATGCTGGCCGACGAAGTCACCCACGTGAAGATGGGCTCCGACTGGCTCCGCCGCATCACCGCCAACGACCCCGAGCGGCAGAAGGCAGGCCCTCGACTTCCAGCGCACCGTCGACAAGCTGTTCAGCTTCGGCGGACTCCGCAGCGAAGAAGAGGACAGCCCGATCCATCTGGCGCGGCACTTCCGCAACCTCGCCGGGTTCACCGAAGAAGAGATTCACGAACTCGTCGACGTCTCCGCCGAGGCCGCCGCCGAAGCCAAAGCGATGGCAGACATGAACCGCGCCACCATCCACGACGCCGCCAGCTAACAACTCTTCACTGGTAGTGCTAGCCACGTCGCTGCGCGACGTCCACGTTGCGTGGGCGTGGGTCACGATCACCGCCAACGGCCTCGCCGGATTGTGGGCCTTCGCCGCGCACCGCTGGCCGAACCTGCGCACGCGGGCGCTGTGGTGGTTCACCGCCTTCGCCGAGGTCGCAGTCTTCGTGCAGGTGGCGCTCGGGGTCGGCTTGATGAGCGGCCAGCGCATCGACCCGCCGAAATTCCACATGTTCTACGGCTTCATCGGCATCATCACCGTCGGCCTGGCCTACAGCTACCGCCAGCAATTGCAAAAGGTCTACCTGTGGTACGGCGCCTTCGGTCTGTTCATCATGGGTCTCGGTATTCGCGCCGTATTGGTGGGGACGGCGCGCTGATGGGGGTGCTCGACGGGATCCGCGTCGTCGAGGTTGGTGTGTGGGTTGCTGGACCGTCAGCCGGTGGTCTGATGGCGGACTGGGGCGCGGATGTCATCAAGGTCGAAGCGCCAACCGGTGATCCGTTCCGGTCGGTGTTCGCTCACCTCGGTTACGACGGTGACTTCCCGAATCCGCCCTTCGCGCTCGACAACCGCGGCAAGCGATCGGTCGTGCTCGACCTGCGCGATGACACCGCGCGCGAAGCGCTCGACCGCATCGTTGCCACGGCTGACGTGTTCCTCACCAATCTGCGCGTCGACGCGCTGGAGCGTCTCGGCCTGGATGCGCCCGCACTGACCAAGCGGTATCCGCGCTTGGTGTACGCCAGCGTCACCGGATACGGCCTCGATGGTCCCGACCGCGATCGTCCGGCGTATGACGTGGGCGCGTTCGTGGCCCGCGCCGGCATCGCCGATCTCATGGTGCCTAACGACGCGCCGCCGCTCAATCTTCGCGGCGGCTTCGGCGACCACGTCACGGGTCTCTCGGCGCTGTCGGGCATCCTCGGTGCGCTCTACGCCCGCGAACGCAGCGGTGAGGGCCAAGTGGTCGAGTGTTCGTTGCTGCACGCCGGCATGTACGCCGTCGGGTGGGACCTCGGCATGCAGCTCGCCAACGGGAGGGTGCAGAAGACCTATCCCCGCAGCGCCAATCCGACGCCGTTGATCAACTCGTACCGGACCGCTGACGATCGGTGGTTTTTTCTCATCGGTCTCGAGGCCGAGCGCCACTTTCCCGGTCTCTGCGAAGCGATCGGGCGGGCCGACTTGGTGACCGACGAGCGATTCGCCCGCGGCCCCGACCGTGTGGTCAACCGCCGCCAGCTGATCGCCGAGTTCGACGACGTATTCGCCACGCGCACCCTCGAGGAATGGTCGGCCATCTTCGATAAGCACGACGTGTGGTTCTCGGCGGTGCAGACCCTGGCTGAAGTCACCGAGGATCCACAAGCACAGCGCGCGCTCATCGAGATTGAGGGTATGGGCGCACGATCCGTTGCGCCGCCGGCGCGCTTCAGTTCGGCGCCGCTGACCAAGACCGGGCCTGTGCCGGCGTTGGGCGAGCACACCACCGACGTGCTGCGCGAGGTCGGCCTGACCGAGTTCGAGATCGAGGCTCTATCCGTGTAACGCCAACAGGCGTAGGTTGGACTGCCTAAGCGACCAGAGGAGAGAGCGCATGTTCATCCAAGTCGTACAGGCAAAGACCACCGACCCCGAAGGGGTCATGCGTCAAGGCGAGCGGTGGGACACCGATGTTCGTCCGTCCGCCAAGGGTTACCTCGGATCGACGGGCGGCGTCGCCGATGACGGGACCGTCATCTTCGTCGTTCGCTTCAACGACGAGGCGTCGGCGCAGGCCAACAGCAACCTGCCGGAACAAACGGCATGGTGGAACGAGATGGAGAAGTACCTCACCGACGTTACGTTCCGCGACACCACCGATACCGAAGAGATGCTCGGCGGCGGCGACGACAAAGCCGGCTTCGTGCAGATCATGCAGGGGCATTGCAAGGACCGGGCCCGCCTGACGGAACTCAATCAGCAGTTCCAGTCCGAACTGCAGAAGGCCAGGCCCGACGTCCTCGGCGGTGTCACCGCGTGGTTCGGCGACGACTTCGTCGACGTCATCTACTTCACGAGCGAAGCCGACGCCCGCAAAGGCGAGCAGAACATGCCCGATGAGGTCGACGGCGTGAGCTTCGAGGAGTTCATGTCGCTCAACGAGAACGTCGTCTACACGGACCTTACGAACCCGATCCTGCGCAGCGCCTGAACTCGGTCAGGTCGAAGGTCGAGCCACCAAAAGCGGGCGGGACGTCGGTTAGAGGTTGACGACCGGGCACGTGAGGGTGCGCGTGATCCCGTCGATCAGCTGCACCTTGCTCACCACCATCTTGCCGAGGTCGTCCATCGACGCGGCTTCGGCGCGCACGATGACGTCGTAGGGCCCCGTGACGTCTTCGGCGGACACAACGCCTTCGATGGCGCCGACGAGTTCGGCCACAGATGCTGCCTTGCCGACTTCGGTTTGGATCAGAACGAATGCGCTAACGGCCATCCGCAGAACCTACTCGGAGAGACGCTTCTCAAGTTCGGCGAGTTCGTCCTTGAGCGCTTCCGGGACGCGGTCACCGAACGTGGCGAAGTGCTCCTCGATCGACGGCACTTCGACGCGCCACTCCTCGGGGTCGACGGCGAGTAGCTGTTCCATATCGGCGTCGGAGATGTCGAGACCCGACACGTCGATGGCGCCCCTGGCCGGCAGGTATCCGATTGGGCTCTCGACGGCGTCGCCGCCGCCGTTGACGCGGTCGAAGACCCACGCCAGCACGCGGCTGTTGTCGCCGAAGCCGGGCCACAGGAACTGACCCTCGTCGCCCCGGCGGAACCAGTTGACGTAGAAGATCTTGGGCAGCTTCGCCTGGTCGGCGGACGCGCCGATCTTCAGCCAGTGGGCGAAGTAGTCGGCCATGTTGTAACCGCAGAACGGCAGCATGGCAAAGGGGTCGCGGCGCAGGTTGCCGACGGCGCCCGCCTGGGCGGCGGTGGTCTCGCTGGCCATGATCGAGCCGAGGAACACGCCGTGGTTCCACGAGAATGCTTCGTGCACGAGCGGCACCACCGAAGCGCGGCGTCCGCCGAAGAGGATGGCCGAGATCGGCACGCCCTTCGGGTCCTGCCATTCGTCGGCGATGGCCGGGCACTGCGCAGCGGGAGCGGTGAAGCGCGAATTCGGATGCGCCGCCTTGGTGCCGGACTCGGGCGTCCACGGGTTGCCGAGCCAGTCGGTGACGCCTGCGGGCGGCTCGTCGGTGAGGCCTTCCCACCAGATGTCGCCGTCGGCGGTGGAGGCGGTGTTGGTGAAGATGCAGTTCTCGTTCAGCGTGGCCAGGGCGTTCGGGTTGGTGTCGGGTCCTGTTCCTGGCGCGACGCCGAAGAAGCCGGCCTCGGGGTTGATGGCGTAGAGCTGGCCGTCGCGGAACTTCATCCAGCAGATGTCGTCGCCGACTGTTTCCACCCTCCAGCCCGGCAGGGAAGGCACGAGCATGGCGAGGTTGGTCTTGCCGCACGCTGACGGGAACGCCGCGGAGATGTACTTCACGACGCCGTCGGGATTGGTGAGCTTGAGGATGAGCATGTGCTCGGCGAGCCAGCCCTCGTCGCGCGCCATCACCGACGCGATGCGCAAAGCGAAGCACTTCTTGCCGAGCAACGCGTTGCCGCCGTAGCCGGAACCGAACGACCAGATCTGGCGCGACTCGGGGAAATGCACGATGTACTTGTTATCGGCGTTGCACGGCCACGGCACGTCGGCTTCGCCGGGATCGAGCGGCGCACCGATCGAGTGAATGCACGGAACGAACGGACCGTCGCCCAACACGTCGAGGGCGGCCTTGCCCATGCGGGTCATGATGCGCATCGACACCGCGACATACGGCGAGTCGGTGAGCTGCACACCGATGTACGCGATGGGTGAGCCCAGCGGGCCCATCGAGAACGGCACGACGTACATCGTGCGACCCTTCATGCACCCGGCGAACAGGCCGTTGAGCTTGGTGCGCATCTCCGCCGGGTCGGCCCAGTTGTTCGTGGGACCGGCCTCCTCTTGGGTGGCGGAGCAGATGAAGGTGCGGTCTTCGACGCGGGCGACGTCGCCCGGATCAGAGAGCGCGAGGTAGCTGTTCGGGCGCTTGGCCTCCGACAGCTTGGTGAAGGTGCCGGCGTCGACGAGCTCCTGGCACAGGCGCTCGTACTCCTCGGCGGATCCGTCGCACCACTCGATGCGGTCGGGCGTGGTCAGGGCCGCGATGTCGTTGACCCAGTTGAGCAAGGAGGTGTTGGTGGAAAGGGGAGTGGCGCCCATCGTCAAGCCTCGACTTCGTCGGTTGTGTCTGCGTCAGCGTTGATACCCGGCGGTGGCGCCGGGGCCCCCATGTCCACCTCCGAACCGAGGCGGATCTTGCTGGCCCGTCCGTCGGCGTCGAGATCGAAAACCACCCGCTGGCCGGGGCGCAGCATGCGGAAAATCGACCCGACGAGCGCGTCTTCGGCGAGGTCGTAGTTGGCGCGGTCGGTATCAGTGATGACCGCACCTTCCCGGGTATCGGGGTCGTACGACTTGATAACGCCTTGCAACTCGGATGGCCTCCCTCGGCATGATGCCTACGCTCGGCTGTGAACCTGTCCAAACTACCGGAGGCCTGCGCTGACCGACGAACCGACGGCACGCGAATTTGACGTCATAGAGCGCCTCGCGTCTCGCTTCCCGGCGATCGGCGACGACGCCGCCGTCCTCGAAAACGGCCTCGTCGCGTCGACGGATGTCCTGGTAGAGGGCATCGACTGGAGCCCGGCGTGGTCGAGCGCGGCCGACGTCGGCTGGAAGGCGATCATGGTCAACGCCTCGGACATCGCGGCAATGGGTGGCCGGCCGACGGCGTTCCTGATCGCCCTGGTCGTCGGGGCCGGCTTCGACGTCGACGCCTTCTACGACGGGGTCGCAGAGGCGGTCGCGGTGGTCGGAGGCGACGTGGTCGGCGGCGACCTGTCGGCGGGGCCGGCCACCGTCGTGTCGGTCGCGGTGCTCGGATACGCGGAGCAGCCGATCATGCGCAGTGGAGCCCAGGTGGGCGACTGGGTGTGGGTGAGTGGGCCGCTCGGCGCGGCCGCGCGGGACTTGCGCGCCGGTGGTGGACCGGCGCATCGCCGGCCGACGGCCTACGTCGGCCGCCGCCCGGACGGTGCGAGCGCCATGATCGACGTGTCCGACGGCCTGATCGCGGACTGCGCCCATCTGGCCGAGGCGTCGGGGGTGTGCATCGAGCTTGACGACGTGCCCGTCGCCAACGTCGCCACCATCGACGATGCGTTGCACGGCGGCGACGACTACGTGCTGGTGGCGTGCAGTCGCCAGCGGGTGCCGGGCTGGACGCGCATCGGAACCTGCGTCGAAGGCGAAGGCGTCACGTACAAGGGCGAGCCGATCGAGCCACGCGGCTGGGAGCATGCGCTGTGAGCGCGAAACCACCGGTGGCGCTCACGATCGCCGGCGTCGATTCGTCGGGCGGCGCCGGCATCGCGGCGGACCTGGGAGCGTTCGCGGCTCAGCGGCGTCTGGGGAACGTGCGTGGTCACTGCGGTCACCGCGCAGAACAGCCTCGGTGTCGACGCCATCGAAATGCTGTCGGCCGACATCGTCGTCGCCCAGATCAACGCGGTGTGCGACGACCTGCACGTCGGCGCCATCAAGACCGGCATGCTGGGTTCGCCCGAGATGGTGGCGACCGTTGCGGCGGCGTTGCCCTTCGGCATTCCGCTCGTCGTCGACCCCGTGACCATCGCCACGACGGGCGCTGCGCTGTACGAAGGCGATCTCCAGTACGAACCCCTTTTGGCCCGCGCCACCGTCGTCACCCCGAACGCCTTCGAGACGCGCGCCCTCACTGGCATCGAAGTCGGCGACGACGACTCGATGGTGCAAGCGGCCCGAGCGCTGCTCGAACACGGCTGCCACGCGGCCTTCGTCAAGGGCGGCCATATCGGACAGGGCGCAGCGCGTGACTGCGTATTGGTCGCCGGCCAGGCCGGGCCGATCTGGCTGGAGGCCGAGCGCGTCGCCACCGAAGACACCCACGGCACCGGTTGCGTGCTCAGCGCCTCGGTCGCCGCCGGTCTGGCCCACGGTGATGACATCGTCAGTGCATGCCGCCGCGGGAAAGCGGCGGTTACGGCCGCGATCGCGCGGCGAGTCAAGCTCGGGAAGGGCGTAGGCGCGGTCGACCCGCTCGGGCGTTAGCTGGCGGCGTTGCGGATCTTCATCGGGGGCTTGGTGACCTTCCCCGACTTGATGCAACCCGTGCACACGTTCAGACGCGTGGGCGAGCCGTTTACGAGCGCGCGGATGCGCTGAATGTTTGGATTCCACCGGCGGTTGGTCCGACGGTGGGAGTGCGACACCGACTTACCGAAGTTCGGGTGCTTTCCGCATACTTCACATACAGCTGCCATAGGGGGGGCAACGCTACCAGGGCAACTACATTGCGGGCCAATGCCGACCCTCACGCGACTGACGGCGACGGACCTCGTTGCGGTCATGGAGGGATTCCGGGATGCGCTCCGGGCTCACAAGGAGCGGGTCAATCGCCTCAACGTGTACCCGGTGCCCGACGGCGACACCGGCACGAACATGGCCCTCACGCTGGAGTCGGTGTGCAACGACGTCAGCGCCGTGGCGGCCGACGACATGGCGGCGGTGTGCCAGGCGGTCAGCCACGGGGCCCTCATGGGCGCCCGCGGCAACTCGGGGGTGATCCTGTCGCAGGTGCTGCGCGCCCTGGCCGACGGCTGCAAGGCGGCCCCGCCCGACGGCGCCGGCGCCCTTGAGTTCGCCAAGGCGATGACCGAAGCCGCCGAGGCGGCGTACAGCGCGGTGATGCGGCCGGTCGAAGGCACGATCCTCACGGTCACACGGGAAGCCGCCGAAGCGGCGATGACGTGCGCCGGGACCGGCGGCGACCTGCTGGCGACGATCGAGGCCGCCAAAGAGGGTGGCGACGATGTCGCTGGCGCGTACGCCGGAGTTGCTGCCGGTGCTGAAGCAGGCGGGCGTGGTCGACGCCGGCGGCGCCGGCCTGCTGCTGATGCTCGACGCCGCGCTCAGCGTCGTCGACGGCCGCCCGCTTCCCGAAGCGCCTGAGCTGAGCGACGAAGCACCGGCGTTCGACTCAGCTGCGCTGGCCGAGCTCCACGGCGATGAACACAACGTCGGCGATCTTCGCTACGAGGTCATGTACTTCCTGGAAGCGCCCGACGACACCATCCCCGCCTTCAAACGGGTGTGGGCCGGCATCGGCGACTCGATCGTGGTGGTCGGCGGCGAGCGGTATCTGGAACTGCCACATCCACACCGACGACATCGGTGCTTCGATCGAAGCGGCGCTCGACTGCGGACGTCCGAAGAACATCCGCGTGACCGACCTGCTCGAGCAGGTCGAAGAAGAGCGGTGGGTGCGCGAGGCCGAACCCGATGAGGAAGTAAACGACGACGTCGTTCCGACGGCGGTCGTAGCGGTCGCCACCGGTGACGGCATCCGCCGGATTTTCCGCAGCCTCGGTGTGCAGCAGATCGTGGCGGGCGGGCAGTCGATGAACCCCTCGACGGCGCAGATCCTCGAAGCGGTCGAGGCGGCGCCCGCCGACGCCGTCATCGTGCTGCCGAACAACAAGAACATCATCGCGGTCGCCGAGCAGGTGCAGGACCTCACCGACAAGACCGTGCGCGTGGTGAAGACCGTCGGCGTGGCCGAAGGCTTCGCTGCGTTGATGGAGTACGACCCCGAGGCGAGCGCCGACGACAACGCGCAAAGCATGACGTCGTGCGCCGACCGCGTGATCTCCGGCGAGATCACCCGCGCCGTGCGCGACAGCGAAAGCGACGCCGGCCCGATCACCGAAGGCGATTACCTCGGCATCTCGCGCGACGGGATCGTTGTCATCGCCGACACGCTCGACGGCGCGGTGTGCGAGCTCGTCGAGAAGCTGGCGACCGACGACCACGAGATCGTCACGCTCATCGAGGGCGAGGGGGCGACGGCGGCCAGCACGCGCCGGCTCACGCAGTGGATCGGCGAGCACCGCCCGAAGGCCACGGTCGAAGTCCACCATGGCGGTCAGCCGCTGTACCCGTACCTGCTGTCAATCGAGTGAGCCCGAAGTCGCTTCCCGAGCTCGCCGAACTACCGGTCGACAAGCTGAACGGCGTCGGCCCGAAGAAGCTCGAGGCACTCACCGCCTTCGAAATCGAGAGCATCCTCGACCTGCTCACGCACTACCCGCGCCGCTACATCGATCGCACCGAGCAGAAGTCGATCAAGGACCTGCGCATCGACGAAGAGGCCATGGTCCTGGCGACGGTCAAGCGCGTGCAACGCGCGGCGGACCCGCAACGGTAAGTCGTTGGTAGAGATCGACGTGTTCGACGGGTCGAGCTACCTCGCGATGCTCGTTCTTCAACCAGGGGTGGCGTGCCAAGCAGCTGCGCCGTCGGAACCGAGGCGGTGTTCTTCGGCAAGCTCGACCTCGTACCGCGGCAAGCGGCAGATGACGAGCCCGGTGGTCGACCTCATCGGCGACAAGACAGGCAAGGTGATCCCGGTCTACCCGCAGTCGGAGAAGGTGGCGCTGACGACGTGGGAGCTCGGGAAGTTCGTCGAGCGAGGCCTTGCGGCGCGCCGGAGACTTGGCGGACCCGCTGCCCGAGGAGATCCGCGACCGGCTCGATCTGGTCGACCGCACGTGGGCGATGGCCGCCATCCACGCGCCGGAGACGATGGCCGCGGCCATGGCGGCGCGCAAACGGCTGGCCTTCGACGAACTGCTGCGACTGCAGACGGTGTTGGTCGCCCGTAAGCGGCGGTACGAAGCCGAAGCCACCGGAATCCGTCACCTGACCGATTCGGAGTTGGTGCGCAGCTTCCACGCGTCGTTGCCGTTCGAGCTCACCGGCGCGCAGCAGAAAGTCATCCGTCGAGATAGACGAGTTCCTGGCCGGTCCGCATCCGATGCACCTGCTGTTACAGGGCGACGTCGGTTCGGGCAAGACCGTGGTCGCGGTCACCGCGCTGCTGACTGCGGTCGCCGGCGGCTACCAGGGCGCGCTGATGGCGCCCACCGAAGTGCTGGCCGAGCAACACGCGCTTGGCGTTAGAGCGCTTCTAGCCGGCACGACGGTTCCGAGCGAAGAGGGAACGCTGTTCGCCGAACGCGAGCTGCGCGTCGAACTGCTGACGGGGCGGGCGACGGCCAAGGAGCGGCGCGAGATCAGCGCCGGTCTCGCGTCGGGAGCGGTCGACATCGTGATCGGCACGCACGCGTTGATCACCGAGGCGGTCGAGTTCAACCGGCTTGGCGTTGCGGTGATCGACGAGCAACATCGCTTCGGCGTCGAGCAGCGGGCCGCACTCCGCGGCAAGGGCGACGACCCGGATGTGCTCGTGATGACGGCCACGCCGATTCCGCGCACGGCCGCCATGACTGTCTACGGCGACCTTGACGTCGCCGTTCTCGACGAGTTGCCGCCGGGCCGTACGCCGATCGTGACCACGTGGGCGCGCGGGGAGATGGAAGAGGCCGGCGCCTGGGCGGCGGTTCGAGAAGAAGTCGCGGCCGGGCGGCAGGCCTACGTGGTGTGTCCTCTGATCGAAGGTTCGGAGAAGATCCAAGCGGCGTCGGCCATCGAAACCTATGAGGAACTGGCGGCGGGCCACTTGCACGGGCTGCGGCTCGCGCTCATGCACGGTCAGGTCGCAGCCAAAGAACGTGAGGCCACGATGGCGGCGTTCCGCGCCGGCGAGATCGACGTGCTGGTCGCCACGACTGTCATCGAAGTGGGCGTCGACGTGCCCAACGCGACGGTCATGGTGATCGTCAACGCCGACCGCTTTGGTCTGGCGCAGCTGCATCAGCTGCGCGGCCGCGTCGGGCGCGGCGCGGACGCGTCGCGGTGTTTCCTGCTCGGCGAGGCCACGACACCTGACGGCGAGGAACGCCTCGGCGCCATGGTGCAGACCACCGACGGGTTCGCGCTCGCCGAAGTCGATCTGGAAATCCGCGGCGAGGGCACCGTGATGGGCACGCGGCAGAAGGGGCGCAACGACTTGAAGCTGGCGTCGCTGCGGCGCGACCTGAACCTCGTCGTCGCCGCTCGCGAGGTGGCGTTCGAGATGGTCGACCGCGATCGCGGCCTCGAGGATCATCCGTTGCTGCGCGATGAGGTCCGGCTGTTGATAGACGACGACGAGGCTGAGTTCCTCTTCAAGAGCTAAGAGAGGGCGCAGTGATTCCCGCTTCGCCATCACCGGATCCCGTCGTGGTCCACACGCGCGTCGACGCGTCGCCCGACGAGATCCTGGACGCGATCGACGCCTTCGCCGAGAAGTACCTTCTCGAAGTCGACTACCGGCACAGCGGCGACGAGATCCGTTTGGTCTCACGTGGTGATTCAGAGAATGCACTTTTCCGTCGTCACGATCGCATCGACATCGAGTTGGTGCCGCAGGACGACGGTTACACCGGCATCGTGCTCGTCGCCACCATGGCGGGCTTGCACGCCCGTGGTAGCGCGTGGCAACGCCGCGAGTACGTCGTCGGCGGCTTGATCACGATCGGCCTCACAACGGCCGGGATCGCCGGCATCTTGCAGGGTTTCAGCATCGGGGACCTCATTCCCATTGGGGCCGCGGTATTGGTCGGGCGTGGCTCGGTGCGCAAGGCCCGTGGAGAGTTCGACTCCCGGGACGACTTTGAACGCAGAGTCGCCGCTGCCCTCGCCGGAATCGCCGACGACCTTCGGTAGCCTTTCCGTCACTCAGGGGGAAGGGAACGATTTGTTACCTGCTCGATCGAGCGACCATACGGTGCGGGTGCATCGCAGCCTCGACGTCGACGAGGACGACCTGCTTGATGCGGTCACGGCGTTCGCCCTACGGCAGGACCTGGAGATTGACCATCGGCACGACGGCGACGGCTTGCTATTCCGGCGCAAGAAGCACTCCACGCCAAACGTCAAACCGCTGCTGAAGCGCGGCGACTCCCTCCAGGTCATCATCACCGCCGACCCCGCGGGACATGACATCGAGTTCGTCGCGGACCTCGCCGGCGCGAGACAGAAGAGCGCGGACACCCGCCGCCGCCACGTCGTGCGCAGCGGGATCGTCGCCACCGTGTTCGGCTACTTCGCCATCAGGGGAGGACTCAACAACCAGCTGGACATCCTCGATCTCATCTGGGTCGGCATCAGTGCCCGTTTCGGCTTACGTGCCGCCCGCCTCGCCAACTCCGATCCCGACCTGGACCACCTCGAACGAGACGTTGCGGCCGCACTCAACCGCGTGTGCGACGAGGCGCAGTTCGGTCCCGCGCCCGAGGACTGACTAGAGCGCCTTGACCGCCTTGGCGAAGTCGGCGAGCGCCGACACGGCGAGTTCGAGCAGGTTCGTCTGACCGAAGAAGGCATGGAAGATGCCGTCGACCCGGATCGCGGTCGTTGGTACACCGGCGTCGGACAACCGCTTGGCGTACGCCTCGCCCTCGTCGCGCAGCGGATCGTGGCTGGTCGTCATGACCCACGCCGGACACACGCCGGAGACGTCGTCGCGTACCACGGCGATACCGCGGGGTCGACCCACAGCTTCTCGTTCTCGCCGAGGTAGTTCTCACGGAACCAGTGCATCGTTGCCTTGGTGAGGAAGTTGCCCTCGCCGTTTTCTTCGATCGACGGGAACGTGCCCGCCCAGTCGACGACGGGGTACAGCAGCATCTGCAGCGCCAGCGCCGGTCCTCCGCTGTCGCGGGCCCGCAGGGCGACGAGTGCCGCGAGGTTCCCGCCGGCCGAGTCGCCGGCGACGACGAGCTTGCTGGCGCTACCGCCGAGTTCGGCGGCGTTGTCGGCTGCCCAACACGTCGCCGTCCACGCGTCGTCGCTCGCCGCCGGGTACGCGTTTTCGGGTGAGAGGCGGTAGTCGACATTGACGACCACTGCGCCGGTGGCGTCCGCGATGAGCCGGCACACGCCGTCGTAGTCGTCCATCGAACCGATCACCATCCCGCCGCCGTGGAAGAACACCACGATCGGAGCGTCGGCGTCGTCGGTCGGCCGGTACACGCGGGCGGCGATGGTGCCGCCGACGCGGGGAACGGTGACGTCGCGCACTTCGCTGATCTCTGGGCCCGGGCCGTTGAGCGACCACCAGCCGGTGTAGCCAGCGCGCGCGGCCGCCGGCGTCTGCTCGGTGAGATCTGTGCCCGAGGCCGCCCCGGCATTGATCATGTCGATGATGGTTTGTGCTTGCGGGTGGTACGCGACTTCAGGCATTGATGGCTCCTCGGGTGGGGGTGGCTCGCAACGAGCCGAGCCAGCGTGCGGCGTGGCGCCGGCTGCGGAGGGTGACGACGGTGATGTGGTCGGCATGGTCGCGCAACGAGGCAGCGACGACAGGCCGAGTGACGCGGTGGTACCGCCAGACCCAGGTTGCGTAGCCGAGGTCGAGGCGATTCCTGCAACCCGGTGCGAGGTCGGCTCGATTGCGTCCTCGCCGGCCGAGCAGACGTGAGGCCACGCCGCGCACGGCGACCCAGCGCGAGTAGTCGAGGAGTATCACACCGTCGGCGTGGCGCAGCCGGTGATCAAGCGTGTCGGCGTGGGTCCCGTCGGCGATCCAGGCGGCGCCGGCCAGCAGCTGGTCAATCTTGGCCAGCCACTCGTCGCGCTCGGGCGGCACCCATCCGGGGGCAAAGAACTCGCGGTCGAGGTGAACCAGAGGCAGCCCCGTGATGCCCGCCAGCTCGCGCGCGAGCACGCTCTTCCCGGCGCCTCCTGGGCCCAGCACCAGCACCCGCTGCACAGAGTTGACGCTAGTGTCATGTTCGAGCAGCTGGGGGCTGCGCGATTGATTCAGTGTTGGGGACTCGATCTGGGGGGATCGGCGTGGAGCGTCAGCGGATATCTACCGTCACACGGATCCAGCCGCTTATCGCGCTCGCGATAGCGCTCGCCGTGACGGTCGTCGTCTTGCCGAGCGTCCTGCGGCCGCCACCGGACCAGGCGAACGCGTCGGCCGAGTTCTCGCCCGACGCGCCGCCCGAAGAAACGCCCGACGCCATCATTCAAAGCCTCCGGCAGGCGGGCAGCCGCACGGCGGGTGCCGTCGGCACCATCCCCGAGGACCCGCCGCCGCCGCCGAAACTCCTGCCCTCGAAGGGCGGTTGTTACGGCAAGCCGCCGCGGCAGATCGACTCCCTCTACGCCGCTCCCTGCGAGCCCGCATTCAAGGGCGACAACGGCGGCGCGACTTATACGGGCGTCACCAAGGAGCAGATCAATCTCGGGGTGATCATCTGCAGCGACACCGTCCCGCCGCGTTCGCAGGGTCCGGTGGCGCAGAGCGCGCCGGCCGGCGGTGCCGAGGACTCACGCGACCGCACGTGGCGCGTCATGCAGCAGTTCTTCAATCAGAACTACGAGCTATACGGACGGCGTATCCAGCTCTACAGCGTCGATCCGGTCAACGATCCGGCGTCTGGTCCCGCATGCGCCTACACGAGCTACAAGGCCGGCATGAAGACGCTCGCCGAGGAGTACCACGTTTTCGGCGCGCTCAGCGAGCATCCGGCGGCGCACCTCGAGGGGATCTCGCGGAAGCTGATGATGGGCGGCATCTACGGCGCCCATCCGGACTTCTATTCCAAGAACTATCCCTACGAACACTCGTGGGTGATGGACGCCGGCAAGCTCGTCAGCTTCGGCAGCGAGTTGTTGTGCAAGCAGTTCGTCGGCAAGAACGCCATCTACGCGGGCGACGCCACGATGCACACCAAGAAGCGCAAGTTCGGCCTGATTCTGTTCATGGGCGAAGCGCACACGACCGGACCCGACTACATCAACGGCGACTTCATGAACCAGTGCGGCGCCAAGTACGACGAGGTCGTGATCCTCAACACGTACGACAATCAGCGCAACCAGACTCTGGCGAGCGCCATCGCCACCATGAAGTCGTCCGGCGTCACCACCGTGTCGCTCGGCCTCGACTTCCTGACCGCCGGGATCATGACGCACCAGGCAACCCAGCAGCGGTACCGGCCTGAGTGGTTCGTGTGCGGCTGCGGCGAGATCGACCGCAACGAGTTGGTGGAGTTGTTCTTCGATCCGACGCAGTGGGCCCACGCTTTCGGCATCACCGGTGCAGAGATCGCGCGGCCGCAGGAGTACACCGACTGGTGGCGGGCCTATAAGTCGATCGACCCGAACAACGACCCGAACGAGAGTGCCGGCAAGTACGCCTACTTGCAGTTGCTGCAGTACATGAACGGCTTGCAGCGCGCCGGGCCCAAGCTGACGCCCGACAGTTTCATGAAGGGCTTGATGTCTATGCCCAGGCGGCCACCCGATCCCAAGTGGTCGATCGGCGGCGGTTACGGGCCGGGCGACTACACCTACTCCGACTACGTGTCGCTCGTCTGGTACGACCCGCTCGAGCCCGCGCCCGACGAGAAGAACCAGCCAGGCGCGTACCGCCATCTCAACGGTGGACAGCGCTACGCCATCGGTCAGATCCCTACCCAGCCGCTCCCGTGGTTCGCCGACCGCCCCGACTCCATCGCCGGCGCGCCGCCTGAGGAACTGTGAGGCGGCCCCGGATCACCCTTTCGGTCACCGCGCTCGCAGTGGTCCTCGTGTCCACCAGTTGCGGGTTGGGCGACAAGCAGCACCGCGCCGACGCCATCGTCGACGCCGTCGACGCCGCCATCGCCGCCGGAGGCGCCAGCGGCGTGCTGACGGTCGGCGCCACGATCCTCCAGCTGCCCGACGTCGGACGGGCCGCTGAGTCACAGGACGCCGCGGGCGGCCCGCCACCGCCGGGGACGTTGCTCGCCCCGCCGATCGCCTATGACGCCGCGCTCGACTTCGGAAGGCGTCGCGCCGTCCTGAGCCGCGACGGCAAGACCGCCGAAGTATTCGACGACCTCAACTTCTACGGGCGGCGCCTCGCCGCCACCGACCGCGACGCCCGACCGTGGCTCCGCCTCCGACTCGAGAATCTCGAGGAAGGAACGGGCGAGATTCGCGTGCCTGACGACGCGCCGACGGCGGTGCTCAACGCGATCAATCCGATCGTGCTCGTGGATCTCGCGGCCGGAGCGCTGGCCGGCAGCATCAAGCGGGGCGTCACCGAGACGAACAACGGCGTGACGGTGACGCGCTTCGACGCCAACTTCGACGTCGCCAAGACCCTCGAGAAGACCCGCCGCAAGGCGTACCCCGAACAGGAGCGCAAGGCGATCGAGGCGGCGTTCGAGTTGCTCACGCTCAAGGGCGACGTCAACAAGGGCTCGGTGTGGCTCGACGACGCGGGTCGGCTGCGCGGGTTTTCACTTCAGCTCAAGGTGTCGCGCCAGCGCGACTTCGTGTTCGGCGTCAACCTCGCGCTCGTCATCAACAACTTCGGCAAGGCGGCCGACGTGCGCGTGCCCGGCGACTCCGAAGTGCTCGAGGCGGCATCGATGGTCGCGTTCCTGCGCGCCGTCGTGCCGGAGATGGTGGCCAAATGACCGGCCGGCTGAAGATCGCGCTCACGCCGCTGGCGGTGTTGCTCGGTTCGGCGGCCGTGTCGTTTCTGGCCGTCGCCCTCTTGGGTGACGGCGCGCTGTCGGAAGCGGTGGCGCCGGTGGTGGGCTTCGGGGTCGTCTTCGGCGCGCTTAACGCGTTGGTGACCGTCGGACTCATCTTGATTTACCGCTCGACGCGCATCCTCAACTTCGCCCAAGCGGGCTTCGGACTCACGGCGACGATGTTCTATTTGATGCTGGCTTCCGTGTGGCACTGGAACTTTTGGCTCGCCCTGGTCGCGGCACTCGTCGTCGCCGGGGCGTTGAGCTTCGCCATCGAAGCGTTGCTGGTGCGTCGCTTCGCGCGCGCGCCGCGGTTGGTGCTGACTGTGGTGACGATCGCGCTCGCGCAAACGCTCGGAGCGATGACGCTGTTCATGCCGCGACTGTGGGGTTTCGTCCCCGACCCCGAAGACCCGAGCGCCGGCCTGGCGGCATTGCCGGCGTCACCGCCGCCGACGCCGTTCGACCGCTGGACGATTCAGTGGGACCCGGTCGTCATGAACGGCAACTACGTGGCCGCGCTCGTTGTGGCCATCGTGGCCATGGTCGGGCTCACGGTGTTCCTGCGTTACACCCGCGCCGGCGCGGCCGTGCGCGGCGCCGCGGAGAACGTCGACCGCGCCGAGCTACTCGGGATCAACGTGGCCAACCTCTCCTCGATCGTGTGGATCGTCGCCGGTGTGCTGGCGGCGATCGCCGGGATCCTGAACGGCATGGTGTCGAGGTCGACGGTCTCGACCACCGCCGGCCTCGGTGCGCTCGGCGGGGTCGCCGGAGCGATCGGGCTCACCACGCTTATCCGCGCGCTGGCCGCCGGTGTCATCGCCCGCATGGAGAGCGTCCCGGTCGCCGTTGCCGCGGCGCTCGGACTGGGCATGGTCGAGCAGGGTTTGTTCTGGGCAACTCGGCGCTCCGATTACGTAAACGTGTTCCTCGTCCTCGTCATCATCGCCTCGCTCGTGAGTCAGAGGACGGCCGGCGGACGCGCCGACAGCGAGGTCAGCAGCTGGGAAGCGACTGAAGAAATCCGCAACATTCCCTTCGAGCTGGCACACCTACCGCAGGTACGCGCCGGCGTGCGCCGCAGCTTGTGGATCCTCACTGGCCTCGTCGCGCTATGGCCCTGGGTGACGTCGCCGTCGCAGACCAACCTCGGCGGTATCTACGCCATCTACGGGATCATCGGCGTGTCGCTGGTCATCCTCACGGGGTGGGCCGGCCAGATCAGCCTCGGCCACTTCGGCTTCGTCGCCGTTGGCGCGGCTGTAGCCGGGAACCTCGCGGCCAATGTCGGCTTGCCGTTCCCGGTCGCCGTCATCGGCGGCACGCTCGCCGCGGGCGTCGTCGCCGTCGCCGTCGGCCTACCGGCGCTGCGCATCCAGGGACTGTTCCTTGCCGTGACGACGCTGGCGTTCTCGCTCGCCGTGGCCACGTGGTTCATGAAGCTCAGCTGGGTACCCCAGCAGGTCTCGCGGCCGGTCTTCATCTGGTTCGACGCCAACACCGACGAGCGCACCTACTACTACGTGTGCGTCGTCGGCCTGGCGCTGGCGGTGTTCGTCGCGCAGGGCTTGCGCCGCACGCGGACCGGTCGCCTGCTCATCGCCATGCGCGACAACCCTCGGGGCGCGCAAGCCTTCGGCATCAACCTCGTGCGCAGCCGTCTGACGGCCTTCGCCATTTCGGGTTTGCTGTCCGGTTTCGCCGGATCGTTGTTCGCCTTCCACCAAACCGGTGTCGTCGCGGAGAGCTACGGACCCGAGCTGAGCATCCAAGTCTTCTTGATGGCGGTCATCGGCGGCTTGGGCTCGGCCTACGCCGTGCTCGTCGGCGCCATCTATCTCGGCACCACCGGCATCCTCATCAACGACGGGCCGCTGCTGCTGCTCACAGGGAGCGTCGGCGTGCTCATCATCCTGCTGTTCTTCCCGACGGGACTCGGCGGTTTCGTGTTCCGGGCACGCGACGCGTGGCTGCGCCGCATCGCCATGCGGAACCGGATCTTTGCGCCCAGCCTGATGGGCGATCGGTTCAAGCAGGGCGCCGAGGCGTTGGTGAATCTGGCCGAGCGATCCGAAGACCTGGTGGCCCTGGAGGAGCAGTACAAGCTCGAGTCCACGATCGGCGAGAGCGGCTCGAGCCAGCTCACGAAGCTGTGGCGGTACTGATGCGTCGTCTGCGGTCGTTCTTGCACCAGTACCGGCCGTCGGTGGTTACCGGCGGCGAGACCGTGGCGCCCCTGTTGATCCTCGCCGGACTCAACGCGGCTGACGAACTGGACCGCAGCGCGTTCGGTCTGCTCATTCCGGAAATTCGCGACTACTTCGGCGTCTCGCTCGGGACCATCCTGACCGTGACCTCGCTGGCAGCGGTCATGCCGATCTTGCTGGCGGTTCCGGTCGGCTATTTCGCCGACCGGCTGCCCCGCACGAAGATGACCGGAATCGGCGCGGCGTTGTGGGGCGTGTTCTCCATCCTCACGGCCTTCGCCGGCAGCCTCACCTTCCTCGGCATCTTCCGGTTTGGTTCGGGGCTCGGCAAGACGATGGACCCGGCGCATCAGGCGCTGCTGTCGGACTACTACCCGCCGGAACGGCGCGCCGGTGTGTTCGCCGTGCACCGCTTCGGCAACGAGATCGGCTTGATGGTCGCGCCTGTGGTCGCGGGCGTCCTCGCCTCGCTCTTCTTCTGGCAGATGCCGTTTCTGATCTTCGGCGTCCCCTCACTGATCCTGTCGGTGCTCGCCTTCGTGCTGTTGCGCGAACCGGTGCGGGGCGCGCAAGAGCGACGCTCGCTCGGTGCCGAAGACGGAGCGGACTATGTGCCGGAGCCGCCGCCGGGGTGGACCGAATCGTGGCGCATCACGCGCGGTGTGCGCACGCTGCGGCGGGTGTACATGTCGCTGCCGTTCCTCGTCGGATCCAGTCTCGGAATCCTCGCTCTGCTGTCGGTCTATTACGAAGAGGTCTTCCACTTGTCCGGTGCGACCCGAGGAATCTTGGCGTCGTTCGACCGCGCCTTCGGCATCGCCGGGTTGATCGTCGGCGGCGTGCTCGGGAACCGGCTGCTAGTGCGCCGACCGGGAAGGGCGATCACGTACGCCGCGGCGATCGCTGTTGTGCCGGCGGCGGCGTTTCTCGTCATCGCTTCCACGCCGTGGTTGCCCGTCGCCGTCGCCGCCAGTGCGGTCTCTTCATTTGTGCTGCCCATCCTCGGCCCCACGCTCGGCGCGCTGATGAGCCTGACGATCCCGCCCCGCGTGCGCGGTTTCGCGCTTGCCACCGGCGGGCTGTTCATCGCGCCCGGACTGTTCGTCGGTCCGCTGTCGGGGTACCTGAGCGACAACTACGGCGTGCGCGCCGGCATTCTGGTGCTGGTACCGGTGTTCCTGATCGGTGCTGCCATCTTCGGCACCGCGGCGTCGAGTGTGGAAGCCGACATGCGCGCGGCGTGGGCCGCCGCGGTGGCAGGAAGCGCATCTCGCGATGCCAGCGACGGCCAGGTGGCGCTGGTGTGCCGCGACGTCGACGTGCACTACGGCCAGGTCCAGGTGCTGTTCAACCTCGACCTCGACGTGTACGAGGGCGAGATATTGGCTTTGCTCGGCACCAACGGTGCCGGGAAGTCAACGTTGCTCAAAGCCATCGCTGGCACCACGGTGCCGTCGAACGGCGCCATCTTCTTTGGCGGCAACGACATCAGCTTCCTCCCGCCCTCCGACCACGTCGAGCGCGGGATCGTGCTGGTACCTGGCGGCCGCGGCGTGTTCCCGTCACTTACCGTACGAGAGAACCTCGACCTCGCTGGCTGGCCTTTCCGCGACGATCGGACTCGAGTGCAAGAGGCGACGCGTCGCGTGCTCGAGTTGTTCCCGCAACTCAAGGGACGCATCGAGACGCCGGCGGCCGCGCTGTCGGGCGGTGAAGCGCAGATGCTGACGCTCGGCCAAGCCCTCATCGCCCAGCCGAAGCTGTTGATGATCGACGAACTCTCGCTCGGGTTGGCGCCGACGATCGTGCAGCAGCTCCTGCAGATCGTGCGCGAGATCAACGACAACGGAACGACGATCATCCTCGTCGAGCAGTCCGTCAACGTTGCGCTCACCGTCGCCCATCGCGCCGTATTCATGGAGAAGGGCGAGATCCGTTTCACGGGACCGGCCGCCGAGCTGCTCGAGCGCGGCGACATCCTCCGTTCTGTGTTCCTGGCCGGTTCGGGGGTGCGCCGGCCGCGCCGCGGTCAAGAGAAGTATGAACTCGAGCGCGACGAGGCATCGGTCGTGCTCGACGTCCAGGGCATCACGAAGTCCTTCGGCGGCGTGAACGCGTTGAACGACGCCGGCGTGGTGTTGCGCGAAGGCGAAGTCGTGGGTCTCATCGGACCGAACGGGGCTGGGAAGACGACGCTGTTCGACGTCATCTCCGGCTTCGTCCAACCCGATCAGGGCCGGGTCACGCTGCTCGGCGACGACATCACCGACGCGTCGCCCGATCAGCGCGCCCTGCTCGGGCTGCAGCGTTCGTTCCAGGACGCGGCGCTCTTCCCGGCTCTCACCGTGACCGAGAACCTGCTCGTCGCGCTCGACCGTCACCTGCAGGTCAAGAACGCGGCGATGGCGGGCATCCGCCTGCCGAATGTCAACCGGGCCGAGTGGCGGTTGAACAAGCGCGCCGAGCGACTGATCGGACTGCTCAACCTCGAGGCCTACCGCGACAAGTTCGTGCGGGAACTGTCGACCGGTGGCCGTCGCATGGTCGACCTGGCGTGTGTGCTCGGCACCGATCCGCACGTGCTGTTGCTCGACGAGCCGTCGTCGGGCATCGCCCAGCGTGAGACCGAGGAGCTGGGCCCACTCATCCAGCGGATCAAGACCGAGGCGGCGTGCAGCATCCTCATCATCGAGCACGACATGCCGCTGATCTCTGCCGTGGCCGACGAGCTAATCGCCATGGATCTCGGCACCCCCGTCGTGCGCGGCAAGCCAGCCCAGGTGCTGGCGGATCAACGCGTTATCGACGCCTATCTCGGTACCAGTCGCGAAGCCATCCAACGTTCAGGGAGAGTCCAATGAACATCAAGCAGTTCCAGTCCACCTTCAACAAGCTGGCGGACAACATCAACTCCGTCATCCACGGCAAGGAAGACGTAGTGCGGCTGGCGCTGATCGCCATCTGCGCGCAAGGTCACGTCGTCTTCGAGGACGTGCCCGGGGTGGGCAAGTCGATGCTCGCCCGCGCCATCGGCGCCTCGATGGACGCCGAGACGTCGCGGGTCCAGTGCACGCCCGACATGCTGCCGGGCGACATCACCGGTTCGTCGATCATCGACCAGCGGAAGGGAAAGATGGACTTCGTCTTCCGCGAGGGCCCAATCTTCACCAACGTGTTGCTGGTCGACGAGATCAACCGGGCAACACCGAAGACGCAGTCAGCCCTGCTCGAAGCCATGGCGGAGGCACAAGTCACGGTCGAAGGCGTCACCCACAACCTGCCCGACCCATTCCTCGTCTTGGCGACGCAGAACCCCGTCGAGCAAGCCGGTACGTTCCCCCTGCCCGAAGCGCAGCTCGACCGGTTCCTGTTCCGGTTGACGATGGGCTATCCGGGTCTGGAAGCCGAGCGCCTGGTCGTACGGGGCAACAGCCGCAACCTCGAGGTCAAGACCTTGAAGCCGGTGTGCGACGCCGCCGCCGTGCGCCAACTCGTCGACCTCGCCGCAGAAGTCGAGGTCACCGAGCCGGTCGAGACCTACATCCTCGAAGTCGTCCAGGCGACGCGACAGGATCCGGCGCTGCTGATGGCCGCCAGCCCGCGTGCCTCGATCTCTCTCGTGCGCGCTGGGCGGGCGATGGCGGCGGCGGACGGCCGGGAGCAGGTATACCCCGAAGACATCCGGGCGCTGCTCAACCCCGTGCTCAACCACCGCATCCTGCTGACGCCCGACGCGCTGCTTCGTGGTGAAACCGTCGACGACGTTCTCGAGCGCGCCATCAGCCGGATCAAAGCACCGATGGGTCTTCAAACGGTCGCATGACACAACGCATCACCGTCGCCCAGCGCCAGCGTCTCGAGCGCGAAGCCCGCGCCCGCCACGCGGTGCTCGGCCGCGTCTTCGACGCGATGACGCGCAAGACGGGCATCACGTCGTCGGGCTTCATCCTGGTGATCGTGTCGGTGGCGGCGTGGATCGGTGCGTACTGGATCGGCGGCCGCCCGTTGTTCATCGTGGCGTACGGCGGTCTTGTGGTCCTCGCCGTGTCGTGGACGATCGGGCGCCGGCCGCTTCCGCTGACCGGTACGCGCACCGACCCGCGGCCCCGCGTGCGCGAAGGCGATGAGGTGACCATCGACGTGCAGCTGACGGCTGGGCGCCGCCTGGCCACGCTCCTGTTGGAGGAGCAGGTGCCGCCGATGATCGGCGACCACGCCCGCCTTCCGATCCCGGAGCTCGAGGCAGGCGAAAGCGTCGGTCACCAGTACTCGGTCACCGCTTGGCGCCGCGGTTCGTACACGATCGGCCCGCTGGTGGCGCGCTGGGGCGACCCGTTCGGATTGACCGAACGCGAGCAGAAGCTGGCCGACGAGTTCGAGTTGCTCGTACATCCCTCGGTGGAGCCGGTCTTCGATCACCCGCTCACCCGCTTGTGGGAAGACCCGCCGTTCCGGCCGCCGATCTCGCGGCCGTGGTCACACGGCATGGAGTTCTACGGCATGCGCGCGTACCAATTCGGCGACGACCTCCGTCGCATCGTGTGGCGCGCCTACGCCCGCACCGGCGAGTTGCTCGTGCGCGAAGCCGAGCAGGGCATCACCGACAAGGTCGTGATCATCTTCGACCAGGACGAGAACTTTCACTCGAAGGGGCTGGTGTCGGACTCCTTCGAAGCGGCCTGCAGAGTGGCGGCTTCGCTGGGTGTGCAGCACTTGCGCGAGGGCTACTCCGTGACGCTCGAAGGCTCGACGGACACGCTCGTCGGCCCGTTGCGCGGTCCTTCCAAATCCATCCAGCTGCTCGACTCGCTGGCGCGGGCCGAACCGTGCCGCGGGTCGCTGGCCTCGGCGTTCGATCGCGTCATGCTGACCATGCCCCGAGACGCTCACGTGTTGGTCGTTACGCCGCTGCTCGACGCCGACGCCGCGGCCCGGCTGCGCATGCTGGTCGACCGGGGCATCTCCGCGGTGGTGGTCGCACTGATGTGGCTCGACGAAGCGGTCGACACGCTGGCGTCGGCGGCGTCGCTCGGCGTGCGCGTCGTCGAGATCGGTCCGAACTCGAACATGACCCTCGCGTTCCGGCGCGAAGTGGCAGCGGCAACGCGATGACGGTCACCGAGACCCCGCGCGCGGTGGTCGAGGACGCGCCGGTCGAGGTACCGACCAACGGCGCGCCGCAGGCCCCTTCGACACCGCCGCCGTCGGTACCCGCCGACGCGCCGGCCACCGATGACCCGCGGCCACCGGTGGCCGACCTCATTCGTCCCGTACTGGCCGCCGCCTTGGCCACTGCGGCGGCGGCGCTCGTGGCCGGCGGCATCTTCGGCTCGTGGAGCGCTCGGATCAGCGGGCTCGTCGGCGGCGTCGGCGGCGCGTTCTGGGTGCTCTTGGCGCTGCGCTCCCGGCGGACCAACCTGCTCGTCTCCCTCTTCCCCCTCGTGGCGATCGCCGCCGGCGCGTTCGCGCTCGTCTTGCGCGGCGAGTCGCCAAGCGATCTTCCGCGGCTGGTCGGCGATGCCATCGATGCCGGTCGGCTGTTCCGGCCGCCCGTCCCGTACGACGCCGGATGGACGCCGATCCTGATCGTGCTCATGGCGGTCATCGGCTTCGCCTGCGCCTGGATCGGCACGGCGCTGGACCGCGCCAAGATCGCCGTCGCCATTCCGATCCCGATCGCCGGGCTGACGGCGATCACCCAGCCCGACAACCAGCAGGTCCTCGCCGGCATGCTGGCGTTCTTCCCGATCCTGGCGGCGTTGGCGGTGCTCTTCGGCGGCAACGCCGATCGGGCGCGCGGACTCGGCGGTGCCTTCGAGCTCAAGCGCGCCGCTCGCGCCGCCGCCGCCGCGGTACCGCTGCTCCTGCTGCTCGTGCTGCTGAGCCGGGCGTCGTTCCTCTTCCCCGAGCCTGTCTACGACCCGACCGACCAGCCGCAGAAGCCCAAGCCGATCCCGCTGTCAGCCGCGCGCGATCGCGTGCTGTTCGAGGTGGAGTCTGAGTCGGGCTTGACCGGTCCCTGGCGCTCGGGCGTGCTCGACGTGTACGACGACGACGGATTCTGGAAGTCCTCGCCGCGCCAACTCAAGTCACTGCCGAGCGGCGGACGGCTCAACGCCATCCGCGCCGGCGACACGCAGCTATCGGTGCAGATCACGGTTCGCGACCTCGGCGACTCCCCGGTGCTGCCGACGGTGGGTGGAGCCACGTCGGTGGCCTTCGCCGGTGGCGCACCGTCCAAGACGCGGTTCGACCCGCGGACGCACCTGATGCGCATGGAGACGGGCCGCGTGCCGGCCGGTCTCGTGTACACGCTGTCGCTGCCGCCGTATGCCACCAGCGAGCAGCTCGCCGCCGCGACCGCGACGGACACCAAGTTGTTCTCCGAGCAGCTGGACGTTCCGAAGCCGCCGGCGATTGTTCGAGACCTGCTTCGCACCGCGCCGCCGACTCCATGGGGGCGGCTCGACGTCCTGCGCCAAAAGTTGCTGGGCAACATCACGGCCAAGGGCACGGGCTCGCCGGTGGCGATCACCGCTGCCCGCGTCGAGGAGATGTTCAAGGAAGGCGCGACGGCGTCGCCGTATGAGATCGTCGCCGCCGAGGCTCTGGTGGCGCGGTGGGCCGGGGTGCCCGCTCGCATCGGCTTCGGGTTCGACGGGCTCAACGCCGAGGAAAAGCTGATGACGGTTCGGCCGAAGAACTCGGCGCAGTGGCTGGAGGTGTACTTCGGCGGCTACGGCTGGTTGCCGCTGGTCGGCACGCCGCAAAAGGCGGCGCAGGACCTGGAGACCGATCCGAACGCCCGCTTCAACCCGACGATCGCCGCGTCCGACGACGTCGCCGTGGAGGTCTTCCTGCCGTTCGAGATCAAAGAGGCCAAGCAGCTGTATCAGCAGTTGCGTGACCTGCTGATCAACTACCTCCCGATCCTGGCGACGGCGATCGCGGGTTTCTTTGTGTGGCCGTTCTTTAGCAAGTCGTACCGGCGCGGCAAGCGACGGCGATGGGCTAACGCTCTCGGTCCCCGAGCCCAGATTGCCGTGGAGTACGCCGAGTTCCGAGACTTGGCCACGGATCTCAACGTCGCCGACATCTACTCGACACCGCTCGAATACCTCTTGGAAGTGGTGCCCGATCCCGAGCACGCGGAATTCGCGTGGTTGACGGCGCGCTCGCTTTATGGCGACATGCGCGCCGCTACGGGCGACGACGTGCTGGCGGCCGAGCGGCTCGGCACCTCTATGCGACGGCGTCTGTTGCGAGGCCAGCCCTTACCCATACAGATCGGCGCGCTCATCAGCCGCGCCAGCATCAAGCAGCCGTATACGACCGAAGTCCCCAACATTCGACTCGTGCAGGCGCCGCGCCTTCGATTGCGGTTGCGGCTGCGCGTCCCCGTACTGCGCGTGCCCCGGCGCGCCCTGGTCAGAAGGTGAAGTCATCCATGCCGCGTCGTCTCGTCGTGATGCTGGTCGCGCTCAGCGTGCTCGCCACCGCGTGCGGTCGCGGCAACAGCGACCGCGCGTTGCCGATCGGAGTCAAGCGCGTGGCGCTGAACCTCGTCTTCGCCAAGGAGGAGTTGGCCAAGCCGCTTACGCCCGAAGTGATCCTGCGGATCCTTCCGCCCTTGCCCGAGCTGAGCGGCGGCGACCTCAATCAGTTCCGCGGTCCGCTCAGGCCGCCCAGCCTGTTCCCGCCCTGCGCCGTCGCCCAGCCGGGGCAAGGTCCCGAGAAGCCGGTCACGTTCTCCGCGGTGCGGCCGCCGGCTGTCGGCGCCTACGGACGCCACAACAAGGGCACGCTCAAGCTGGTTGGTCCGCTGTCCTTGACGCTTCCGTTCCCGCCGGCAAGTCGCTGGGAGATCCCGAAGACCACCAGGATCGTGACGCCGTCACCGCTGCCCAACACGGACCCGGACATCACCTTCGAGTGGGATATTCGCAAGATCCTGGTTCCGGGCTTCGAAGTCATCGACTCCATGCGGCTGCTCGAGGATCGCATCGAGTTGGTGAAGCGCCGCACCATCAACCAGGGCGCGGAATCGACCTTCACGCCGACGCCGCCCGTGCGCATCTATACGTTCGGCGACGAGGGGTCCGTGATCGCGTCGGCGGGCATGGACACGGAGACGAACACCGCCATGGTGGTCAACGGCAAGGTGGAAAAGCGCGAGTTCGTCGACGTGTGCGGCGAGGTCATCGACACGTGGCGCGTCAGCCTCGACGAGCAGGTCGTCAACCTCGACACCGGCGAGACCAGCGGCACGCTGCAGGGCGACCCGAACATCTACAACTTCGCAACGCAGTACGGCGGCATCGTCGTGCGCGAAGACGTTCACTACACCGCAACGACGCGCACCGCCGAAGGCACACCCGTCGTGCTCGAGTTCGACTACGAGAGCACCCTCGACGCCATCACTCCCACGCCGCTATGAACCGGATCGCCCGTCTGGCAGCGGTCGCCGCCATCGCCGTGCTCGGCCTTGGCGCGTGCGGTGACAGGGACGCGTTCGTCGCTCCACCGGCGGTGGAGAAGGCGTTGGCCCCGGCAAAGTTGCTCGATGACCTGGACCTCTACGAGAACACCGACAAGCGAACGGTTCGAGCGTTCGCCAACGCCGGCGAGAACACACTCGTGGCCGACGGCAAGATCTGGGAGATCCGACGCGCCGATCGTCTGATCGGCACGCTGCAGATCTCGACGGTCGTGCCACGCGTCGATCTGACCGACCGCCGCGAGCGCGACGCCATCGTGCAGCAGGTTGTCAGCGGCGACGTCGAACGCCTTCGGATCAACGACGTCGAGGTGTACTCCACCATCGTCAACGACAAGGCGACGTTCCTCTGGTTCGGCCTCGACCTGCTCGAGGTGGTGCAACTCAAGGACAAGGCGCTCGACGAGCGCTACGAGGAAGTGGCGACACAGATCATCGGCCACCAGGCGACGGTGTCGGCGTGGAAGCCGCTGCCGCTCGAAGCCGTCGACGCCGAGTCGAGCTAGGGCCAGTCGGGCTCGTAGTGGTCGCCCTCGTCTTCGGGCACCACGATGTACCAGGCGTCCCGGCAGTCGACGCAGCGGTAGGTCACGACGTCGCCCGGCTGCGGCGGGTCGTCGGGCGCCCACGTGACCATGAGGTGGCACCGGCCGCCGCAATCGATGCAGTCGATGAGCGGGTCGACGCTCACGCGTCGCCGCCGGAGGAACGAATGAAGAGCCCCGTGGCTTCGACCGCTACCACGTCGTCAGCGGTGACGATGCGGCCATGCACGCGCGTGGCGCGCCGGCCGTCGCCGTCGCGCCAGGCTTCGACGCGAACGACCCGACCGTCGAGCGGAACCGGCTGGCGGTATTTGATGTTGAGGGTGCCGGTGATCGTGTGGATACGGTCGAGGGCGTGGCCGAGCGCGGCCATGCATTCATCGAGGAGCAGCGCCGCGACTCCGCCGTGGAGTGTGTCGGGGGGCCCGTGGTGCTGCGGACCGGGCGTGAACCGCGCCACGAGCCCGGGCGGCTCGAGCGACCAGTCCATGTCAATGTCGAACGGCATTGCTGTAAGCATGCCGCTGATGCGAGTGGTGGCCGGAACTGCGAGGGGGCGCAAGCTTGTCGCGCCGCGTGGCCTCGACGTTCGCCCCACCACCGATCGCGTGCGCGAAGCGGTCGGCAACCGCCTCACGAGCATGGGTGCGCTGCGTGACGCCCGGGTGATCGATCTGTTCGCCGGAACCGGGGCGCTGGGCATCGAAGCGTTGAGCCGGGGCGCAGCCCATGCGACGTTTGTCGAGAACGCACCGGCCGCACTCGCCGCGATCGAGCAGAACGTCGAGGCTCTCGGCTTCGGCGCGCAAGCCACGATCGTCCGGGCCGACGCCACCTCCTTCCGGGCTTCGACGCCGGTCGATATCGCCTTCGTGGATCCGCCTTACACGTGGGACGGGTGGGCGGAGCTTCTGCCCGGACTCGGCGCCACGCTCGCCGTTTGCGAAGCCAGACGCGCCGTCGAAGCGCCTGATCCGTGGGAGTTAGTTCGTTCCGACCGTTACGGCACTACGGTTATCACGCTCCTTCGGGCACCACATAGGGGATCTCCGTGAGAACTGCGCTCTTCCCCGGGTCATTCGACCCGCTGCACAACGGACACGTCGACATCATCGATATCGCGGCGCGCTTGTTCGACCGCGTCGTGATTGCCGCGATCCGCAACCCCGGCAAGAGCACGCAGCTCTTCACGATCGAGGAGCGCAAGGCGATGATCCTCGAGACGTGCGCCGGCCTCGGCCTCGACAACGTCGAAGTCGTCGCCATGAAGACGTTGACGGTGACCGTGGCGAAGGAGGTGGGCGCCGACGTGATCGTCAAGGGTCTGCGCGTCGCCGCCGACTTCGAATACGAGTTGCAGATGGCGCAGATGAACAAAGCGATCTCCGGTATCCAGACGCTGTTCATCCCGTGCGGTTCCACGAACTCGTTCATCGCGTCGACGCTCGTCCGTGAGATCGCCAAGCTCGGTGGAGTCGACCGCGTCGCCGAGTTCGTGCCCGCGCCGGTGATGGCCGGCCTGAAGGAAAAATTTCAATGAGTGAGTGGGACGATCTGGAAGCGGAAGATCGGTTCACCACGCCGCCGGTCACGCCTGATGGTCCGGGCACGGAGGTGTTGCTGCGCCGCGTCATGGACGTGATCAACAACGCGCGGCCGATGCCGCTGTCGAGCTCGCACCTGCTCAACAACAAAGACGAAGTCATCGAACTCCTCGACGACGCCTTGTCCCGCCTGCCCGACGAACTGCGCCAGGCGCGGTGGTTGCTCAAGGAGCGCGAGGAGTTCTTGGCGCGCACCCAGCGCGAAGCCGACGAGATCGTCGAAGTCGCCCGTACCCAGGCCTCGCGCATGGTGCAGAAAACCGAGATCGTCCGCGAGGCGCAGATGTTCGCCCAGCGCACCGTCGACAAGGCCACCGAAGACGCCAGCCGGTTGCGCAACGAGGCCGAGGACTACTGCGACCAGAAGCTGGCCCAGTTCGAGATCGTCCTGCAGCGCACGCTCAAGACGGTGCACAGCGGGCGCGAGAAGCTCCAGGTCGCGCCGTTGCCCGAGGCCATCGAAGGCGACATCGACTTCGCGCCCGAAGGCGACGTCGACGTGTTCGACCAAGATCTCGACGGGTAGGAGCCCGACGTGACCAGCCAATGGTCCGTCCCCATCGCCGAGCTGCTCCGTCACCCAGGGACCAAGCGCGGTGTGGAGGCGTCGGGCGAACTCCAAGACATCGCCGTCAGCGCCAGTCGCGTGCCTCCAGCGACCGTCTCGTCGGTTTCGGGGACCGCTGAAGGCCTTGATGGTCAGTCGGTTCGGTTCCACGGCCACGTGTCGTCGCAATGGGTCGGAGAGTGCCGCCGCTGCCTGGGGCCGGCGGTCGGAACCGTCGAAGTTGACGTGCACGAACTGTTCGAGCGCGTACCTGAGTCCGAGGAGATCTATCCTCTCGCGGGCGATCGGTTGGACCTCGAACCGTTGGTGCGCGACGCTATTTACCTCGAATTACCCCAGGCACCGCTCTGCAAAGAGGATTGTCAGGGTTTGTGTCCCGAGTGTGGGGCCGACAGAAATACAGTCGATTGCGGTCACGCGGTCGACGAACTGGATCCTCGATGGGCCGCCCTCCGCGAGCTCGGGCCAGAAAACTAGACAGTAAGAACTGAGAGTTAGCGAACGACATGGCAGTCCCCAAGAAGAAGACATCCAAGGCCAAGACCCGGAGCCGTCGAGCGTCCGCGTGGAAGCTCGAAGCGCCGGCGCGCAGCCTGTGCCCGCAATGCGGCCGGGCCAAGGTCCCGCACGTGGTGTGCAATAACTGCGGCTGGTATGGCGGCCGCCAGGTCATCGACGTCTAGTTCTGATTCCGAGACAACCGTGACTCTCCCCGTCGCGATCGACGCGATGGGTGGCGACAAAGCCCCGTCCGAGATCGTTGCTGGCGCACGCGAAGCGATGTCGGAGGGGCTTTCTGTCGTTCTGGTGGGCCAACCCGACGCCATCGGCGACGTCGGCGACATCCCGGTCGTCGCCGCGTCCGAAGTCATCGCTATGGACGACGAGCCGGGCAACGCCGTCCGCACCAAGAAAGACAGCTCGCTCGTGCGCGCCGCCGAGCTGGTGCGCGACGGCAAGGCGTGCGCCATGTTCTCCGCCGGCAACACGGGCGCGGGGATGGCCGCCGCACTGCTTCGTTATGGCCGCCTCGACGGTGTTTCCCGCCCGGCGATCGCCACGCCGATTCCGGTGCCGGGAGCGACGCCGACCGTGCTCGTCGACGCCGGCGCCAACGCCGAGTGCCAAGCCGCGTGGCTCGTGCAGTTCGGCCAGATGGGCGCCGCCTTCGCAACTGTGCGCTACGGCATCGAGAATCCGCGCGTCGGCCTGCTGTCGATAGGCGAAGAGGAAACCAAGGGCACGCCCTTGGTGAAGGAAACGCACAAGTTGCTCAAAGCGACGGCGGGCATCAACTTCATCGGCAACGTCGAGGGTCGCGACATCCTCACCGACGACGTCGACGTAGTGGTCACCGACGGCTTCACCGGCAACGTCGCGCTCAAGACCCTCGAAGGTGCCATGAAGTTCCTCATGGGCAAGATCTTCGAGGCGATCATGTCGAGCGACGAAGCCAAGGCGGCGGGCAACGTGTTGTTGCCGGCGCTGGCGCCTACTGCCGACCAACTCGACCCCGACAACACCGGCGGTGCCGCGCTGCTCGGCCTGAAGGGCCTGGCGCTCATCGGCCACGGCTCGTCGTCGGCCAAGGCGGTCCTGAACGCCGTGCGTATCGCCCACGAGCTTTCGAGTGCCAACATGATCGAGGCACTGGAAAGGAGTGTTGCCTATGCCGGCTGAAACTCATGTGGAGAAGAACCCCGTCTCGCGAGATGAGGTGGTCGCCCTGATTCGCGATCAGCTCAGCGAGATCCTCGAAATCGATCCGGACAACGTCGAGCTCACCTCCGCGTTCGTCGACGACTTCGGCGCCGATTCCCTGGCGATCATCGAGCTCGTCGAAGCACTCGAAGGAGAACTCGGCGAGCGTTCCGTCGGTTTCCGCATCGAGGACGAAGACCTCGAGGACTTACAAACCGTGGCCGACGCCGTCGATTACATCGTCGCCAAACTCGGTGCCTAGTTCGCACGGCGGAGAGACCGCTCCCGACCCGGTCGACGCCTTCGCCGCGCGCCTCGGTTACACCTTCAGCACCCGCGACAATCTCGAAGCTGCGCTAGCGCATCGCTCGTGGTGCGCCGAGACCGACGGCGTGGCTTCGAACGAGCGACTCGAGTTCCTGGGCGACTCGGTGCTCGGCCTGGTGGTCACCGACCACATCTATCTGACGTATCCCGACTTGCCCGAAGGCGAGTTGGCCAAGGTGCGGTCGTCGGTGGTCAATGCCCAAGCGCTGGCCGAAGCGGCGTTGAACCTGCAGCTCGGCGAGGCGGTACGGCTCGGCAAGGGCGAGGACGCGTCGGGTGGCCGCGAGAAGCCGTCGATCCTCTCCGACGCCTTTGAGGCCGTGATCGGTGCCATCTACCTCGACGGCGGTTGGGACGCCGCCTCCGAGTTCGTGCTGCGCATGCTCGGCGGGCTGATCGAGGAGGCGGCCGCCGGACCGGGTGGCCAGGACTACAAGACGCGACTCCAAGAGTTGGCGGCGCAGCACTATCCGGAACTGCCGCGCTACATCGTCGAAGACGACGGACCCGACCACGCCAAGACGTTCCACGCCCGCGTCTACATCGGTCCCGACGAGCAGGGCGAAGGCCGAGGTCGGTCGAAGAAGCAGGCCGAGCAGGCCGCCGCCCGCCACGCTTGGGAGAGTCTTCGCCGGCTTGCCTGAATTGCCGGAAGTCGAAACCGTTCGGCGCGGCTTGGAGCCGGCGCTACGCGGCCGCAGGGTGCGCAAGGTCGCGGTGACGCGTGACCGCGCCGTACGGCGGCAGCCACACGACGAGTTTGTGGCGCGCCTCCGCGGCCGCACCATCGACCGCGGTTCGCCGGCACGGCAAGTTCCTGATCGTCGATCTCGACGAAGACGTGCTCGTCGGTCACCTGCGCATGAGTGGACAACTGCGCGTCGCTCGGCCGGCCGACGAGATGGCGAAGCACACACACGTGGTAGTCGACCTCGACGATGGCTCGCAGCTTCGGTTCGTCGACCCCCGCACGTTCGGTGAACTGTTCGTCGACGAGGTCGATGACGACGGCCGCCCGCACGCCCTGCGTTCCCTCGGGCCAGACGCTCTGACCCGGCTGACCGACCGCGTCTTTCACGAACGGCTGGTCGGTGGGCGGCGCACGTCGACGGTCAAGGCGGCGCTGCTCGACCAGACGACGGTTGCCGGCGTAGGGAACATCTACGCGGACGAGGCGTTGTTCGCCGCCGGGCTGGCGCCCACACGCTTGGCGCCCACGGTCACTCTGGAGGATTCGGCCGCCCTGCGGCGCGAGGTCAGCCGGATCTTGCGGGCGGCCATAAAGGCACGCGGGACGACCTTCGACGACTTTGCCTACGTCGATGCCTTCGGGCGCCGCGGTGGGTTCACCCCCCAGGTCTACGGCCGGGAGGGCTTGCCCTGCCCCCGGTGCCACCGCCCGATCGAAAAGACCGTTGTCGCCCAGCGCGGCACCCATTTTTGCCCCTCCTGTCAACCCCTCCAACCAAATCGGTGATGAATCGATCGACTATGTCGATCGATTCATCACCGAAAGTGTCAGGGCCGCAGCGCCAGCGTCTCCCGGGCGATGCCGATGAAGCGGCGGGGTTCGTCGAGCGGGACGCGCCACGGGATGCGCCGAACGATCCAGCCGAAACGGGCACGAAGCTCGTGGTCGCGCTCGTCATCCTTGGCCCTGACAACCGGGTCGAGGTGCACGGAACCGTCAATCTCGAAGTTGATCTTGCGGTCCACGTACGCGATGTCCATCTTCGCCACCACGCGGCCGTCGTGGGCCCGAACGCAATGCTGCAGCGTCGGCTCAGGGAACCCGTTCTCACGGAGCAACGCGAGCGCGACCAACTCGCTGTCGGTGTCGCTGATTCCGTCGTTGACGGAGCCCGCGGCGATCGCCTCTCGAAGCTTCCGGATCCCGGGTCGGCCCTTCCGGGCGTGCTGGGCGAGACAGCTGGACAGGTCACGCCACACGACGAGCTCCATTTTGCGGGCATCACTGACCGCTTTGGCGAACGACGTTTCGCCCAAGCGGCGGGCGACGTCGAGCAGTGTCCGCGCTGGATCCGTCACCGGGATGCACTCACGGATGACGATGCCACAACGGTCAAGGTCGCTGCTCGTGTGCACCTTGACACCTTCGGGTCGATGGAAGCGGCCGCGCTGGACGGACAGTTCAAGGCCCGCTGTCGGGAAGCCGAAGCCGTGAAGCCGGGCCGCACAGAAGTGCGACACGACAGCGCCCTTGCCGGCGGCGCACACTGCGCCGAACACGCGGGCTTCGTGCGTCCAAGGCACCCCGGCGAGTCGGTAGACCCGGTCATAGACGTACTCCCATCTGCCCGAATCAAGCCGCAGGTGGACGTCGTGTTTACCCCCGCCGGCGGCGTACACGTCGTCCAAGGTGATAACGCTGTGTTGCCGAACGGCGACAGCCGCCAGCGCGCGGTCGAGATCGACCATTGAGATTCCTCCTCATCGAACTATCGAGAGGAAGAGGCGCTCACCTTCGCTGCCAGCCGCGGCGGCGTCAAGAGTCAATCGGTGATGAATCGATCGACTATTTCGATCGATTCATCACCGAAAGCGGAAGTGGCGAGGGTGCGCGAACGCGCGCATCGGCCTAGGTAGCGTGGCTCCAGGATGTTCCTGAAATCGCTGACCCTGAAGGGGTTCAAGTCCTTCGCCGACGTCGACCACGCTCGTATTCGAGCCAGGTATCACGGTCGTCGTCGGGCCAAACGGCAGCGGCAAGTCCAACGTCGTCGACGCCGTGGCGTGGGTCCTCGGCGCTCAGGGCCCGCGCACGGTCCGGTCCACGAAGATGGAAGACGTCATCTTCGCCGGGTCGGGCAAGCGCGCCGCGTTGGGTCGGGCCGAGGTCAGCCTGACCATCGACAACTCGTCGGGCATCCTCCCGATCGACTTCGCCGAAGTCACGATCTCCCGCACCCTCTTCCGGGCATCGGGCGAGAGCGAATACGCCATCAACGAAGTGCCATGCCGGCTGCTCGACATCCAGGAGTTGCTGTCGGACTCCGGTGTCGGTCGCCAGCAGCACGTGATCGTGAGCCAGGGTCAGCTCGACGCCGTGCTCAACGCACGTCCCGAGGACCGCCGCGCCATCATCGAAGAAGCCGCCGGCGTCTTGAAGTTCCGTCGCCGCCGCGAGAAGGCCCAGCGCCGTTTGGAGTCGACCGAGGGCAATCTCGTCCGCCTGAACGACCTGCTGCGCGAAGTCCGGCGCCAATTGAAGCCACTCGAACGTCAGGCCGACGCTGCCCGGCGCCACGGCGACGTGGCCGCCGAACTCGAAGCACTCCGCATCTTCCTTGCCGGGCGAGAGGTGGCCACGCTCACGGCGCGCCTGAAGGCCGCCGACGAAGCCAAGGGCACCCAGGCCCAGACCGATCGCGACTTGCGCGACGAGCTGTTCCGTCTCGACGCGCTCGTCACCGCGTCCGAAACCGAACTCGACGCCGCCCGCGGCGACGAACTCGCCGACCTCGCAGTGCGGGTCGAAGCAGCGTTGTCACGCGCCAGCGCGCTGCGAACCACCGCCACCGAACGCGGACGTACAGCAACGGCCGAACTGGCAGCGGCTATCGACCAGACAGTCGTGGCCACGCTCGAAGCCGACAGCGCGCGCATCGCCACCGAGCTCGCCGAGGTCGAAGCCGCCTACGTGGCGTTGCCGAAGGTCGACGGAACCGACGCGCCCCCGACCGGCGACGAGCTGGACGCTCCGCGACGAGTCGCCGAGATGCGCGGCGAGGCCGGCGCGCTGGCCAGCGCCGTTGAGGCGGCGTCGGCGGCGGCTGCGGCAGCGGCGACCAAGCTCGAGCACGCCAACTCGGCGAACACCGACCTCACCGATCGCCTCGCCACCGCGACCGAACGTGCGACCGCGGCGGCCGCGGCCGTCACCGATGCCGAGATCGCCCTCGGCCGCGCCCAAGTGGGCGGCGATTCGTCCGAGGCCAGCCGTGAGGCCGCACTGGCGACGCTCCGCGCCGCGCAGGAACGCAAGGCCCGGGCCGACGGGCGCCGCGATGCTCTGGCGGCCGCGCTCGACACCGCACGCGCCAAGGCCGGTGCCGCCCGCCTCGAGGGTGTCGAGCGGCGTGCTCGGCACCCTGCTCGACCTCGTCGACGTCGAAGACGGGTGGCAGGCGGCCTTCGAAGCGGCGGCCGGCGAAGCCATCACTGCGGTGGTGGTCGACGGTGAAGCCGCCGGACGCATCGCTCTGAACAAGCTGGCGCGCAGCGAGGGCGACGACCTCGCCGGCGCGCTCGGTGGTGCCGTCCTCGCCTTGTCGGCGGCGAGTGTCCCCGGCAGCCTCGGCCTCGCGGCCGGAGCGCTCGGCGCCGAACCCGTGCGGGCGCACGTCCGCTCGTCGCACGAACAGGTCGAGCGATTGCTCGACGTGCTCCTCGCAACGGCAGTCGCGGTTGAGGGCGACTGGACCGTCGCCCTCGATCTGGTCCTCGCCCATCCCGACGTCGTCGCGGTAACCCGTCACGGCGATCGGTTCTCCGCGGCTGGATGGCGCGTTGGCGCCGGCGGTGTTGGCGCCACGGGCGCGGCGCTCGAGGCGGCCGCGGCTGAGGCCGACGCCGCGACGGTCGCCGAGCGTGACGCTTCTGAAGCGTTTGCCGCCGCCGATGCGGACGCGTCGGCGAGCAAGCTCGCATTAAACGGTGCCCGCAAGACGCTGCACGACGCCACCCGCGAGGTCGGCGACGCCGAGCGGGGGCGGGATGCGCTGCGCGCCCAGGCCGCCGCTCGCGAAGCGGAGCTGGCCGCCGCCACCGCGGCGCACGCCGAGGCGGCCGCCGCCGTTCTCCGAGACACAACTCGCCTCGACGCGCTGCGCACCATGCTCGAGCCACTCGTTGCAACGGCGCAGCGCATCGAGCAGACCCAGCAGCAACGCAGCGAGGTCGAGGTCCAAACCAGCACTTTGATGTCTCGTCGCAACGCGCTGCTGTCCCGCCAAGCCGACGTGGAAACCCGCCTGACGCGACTCGCCGGCGATCGCGCGGCGGTGGCTAGCCGTCGCGAAGCCATCGAAGCCCGCATCGCTGCCACCGGGCGCATTGCCATGGCGATGGGGGAGCGCGCCACATGGCTCGCCGCCTACCGGGATCGCTTGCGCGCCGAGCGCGACAAGCACGCCGCCGGCCGACGCGAAACCATCGAACGCCTGGAGCGCCTGCGCCGCGAGCGCACCGACGCCGAGCGGCAACTCAACGAGAATCGGGAGCGCGCCCAGCGCGTCGAGCTCGAAGCCGCCGAAGTTCGCGTCCGGCTCGAGACCGTTGTCGAGACCATCCGCACCGAGCACAACCTCGAGCCGGAACAAGTGGTCGAGGCGACGCTGCCCGATCTGGCGCCGGGTGTGAATCCGGCAGCGCGGGCCCGCGATCTCGAGCGCGAGCTGCGCCTCATGGGTCCGATCAACCCGCTCGCTCTCGAGGAGCACGCCGCCCTCTCGGAGCGCCACACGTTCCTCGAAGCGCAACTCGACGACGTGAAGAACTCGCGTCGTGAACTGTCGAAGGTCATCAAGGCGATCGACGCCGAAATCATCGACCTCTTCGCCGCCGCCTACGTCGACGTGGCCGACAACTTCGAGAAGTTGTTCACCACGCTGTTCCCGGGTGGCACGGGCCGCCTACGCCTGACCGACCCCGACCACCCCCTGGAGACTGGTATCGAGGTCGAGGCGCGTCCGTCCGGCAAGAACGTCCGCCGGTTGTCGTTGCTCTCCGGTGGCGAGCGCTCGCTCACCGCGCTGGCGTTCCTATTCGCCGTCTTCCGCAGCCGACCCTCGCCCTTCTATTTGATGGACGAGGTCGAGGCGGCGCTCGACGACGTGAACCTGCACCGCTTCCTTGATCTCATCGCCGAGTTCCGCCAAGAGGCGCAGCTGGTGATCGTGAGCCACCAGAAGCGCACGATGGAAGCCGCCGACTGCCTCTACGGCGTGACCATGCAACCCGGCGGGTCGTCGAAGGTCGTGTCCGAGAGGATGCAGAACATGGCGGTCGACGTACAGGTCGGATAGTTCCGCCTCGTAGGCTGGCGGGGCCATGCAAGCCGTCCTCGCCGTTCTCATTCTCGCCACCGTCGTTCTTCTCGTCGTGTCCTTGGCGCGCCTCAGCGTCGTCCGTCGACGGGAAAACGCGCCGGACATCGGACCGCCGGCGGTGCTCCAAGAACCCGCGGAGGAAGGCGCACCCGTTGTCGAAGCGGAACCAGTGGTCGTTGCTGAGCCGCCGCCGACGGTCGAAGCCGAAGTCTTCATCGAGCCCGACGTTGTTGACGAGCTCGTCGCCGAGGCTGAAGCTGTCCTCGCCGAGCCGCCAGTTCTCGAAGAGCCTGTCGAAGAGGCTGTCGAGCCGGCCGTCGAGGAGATCACCAAGCCGCGCCTGCGCGACCGCCTTGGCCGCGCCCGGGCCGCTATGTCGGGTCTGGTCGGCGGCATTCGCTCGCGTTCGATCGACAACGACACGTGGGACGAGCTCGAAGAAGCACTGATCCGTTCCGACCTCGGCGTGGCCACCACCATGGCCGTGCTCGACGACCTGCGCGCCCAAGCCAAGGCCGACAAGATCAAGACGGCCGACGATTTGCTCACGAGTCTCAAAGACGATCTGAAGCGCCGCCTCGAAGGCGATCGCGTGTTGAAGAAGGCCGAGTCCGGTCCGACGGTGTGGCTGATGGTCGGGGTCAACGGCGTCGGCAAGACCACGACGATCGGCAAGCTCGCGCGTCGCGAGGTCGCCGAGGGCAACAAGGTCATGCTGGCGGCGGGCGACACGTTCCGCGCCGCGGCTGGAGACCAGCTGGCCCTGTGGGCCGAGCGCACCGGGTCCGACATCATCCGCGGCGCCGAAGGCGCCGACCCCGGTTCGGTCGTGTTCGACGCCATCGAAGCCGGCGCGGCGCGCGGCGCCAACGTGGTCATGGCCGACACCGCTGGCCGCCTGCACAACAAGGTCAACCTGATGGAGGAACTCCGGAAGGTCCACCGCATCGCCGAGCGCGGACCCGGCACGCTCACCGAGACGCTGCTCGTGATCGACGCGACTACCGGCAACAACGGGCTCGCGCAAGCGCGGGAGTTCGCGGACGCCGCCGGCGTCACCGGCGTGGTTCTCACCAAGCTCGACGGCACCGCCAAGGGCGGCATCGCGCTGGCGATTCAGGCCGAACTCGGGATTCCGATCAAGCTGGTCGGCGTGGGCGAAGGCGCGGATGACCTCATCGACTTCGACCCGGACGAATTCGTCGATGCATTGTTCGCCGAGGATTGAGCATCCGCGGGAACCAGCAGCGTTATAGCGACCGTCCAAGCACCATGCGTCGCTCTCTCGTAACCATCGCCGCGTTGTTCTTGGTCCTGGCGGGATGTGGCAGCGGTCCGCCGCAGCTCCCGCTCAACGCCGCGGGCGCCAGCCGGAACGAGACCGCGGCGGCGGACATGTCGATGCGGATCGCCAACTTCCGCTACGAGCTGGCCGACGGCGTGAAGGCGGACAAAGACCAGCAGGACGCGTACAAGTTCGCGTCGGCCGATCTCGACGACGCCAAGCGTGTCGCCAAGGCGTTCGGGATTACGGCGTCGCTACATTCCGACGAGTACGGCTGGACGAGCGGCTCGACCGGCGAGAACGTGTCCGACGAGTCGGCGAGCACCTCGATGTACATGGGCAAGAACGGCATGTTCTCGGTGAACGGTTCGTTCCCGGTGTCCTCCGGCGTGGCGTGCGCCGAGCCCGACATGCGCGACACCGCCGTGGATTCGGTGCCGTGCGAAACCACGACCACGACGACCAACCCGAACCTGCCGTCGGAATCCGAGGCCAAGCAGATCGCTTCCGACAAGTTGAAGGCGGCCGGTGTCGACGTCGCCGGCACGAAGGTGACCGCCGAGCAGCTCGACCAAGTTGTCAGTGTGCGGTTCCAGCCGAGCTTCGAGGGTGGATTGGTCGACGGCGTCGAGCACTCGGTGACCGTCGGACCCGACGATGTGATCGCCTACGCGTCGGGTTTCGTCGGCGACGCCAAGTCCGTCGGCAGCTACGACCTCGCGACGCTGCAGCGCGCCGTCGACCGCCTGAACGACACGAGCGGGCATTCGACAATGGAAGGCGACCCGCGCTCGCTAGCCGCTGATGCCACAGAACCCGCCCCCGACATCGCGCCCGTCGAGGATCCGGGCACCCCCGATCAGAGCGAGCCCACGATCGTGAAGCTCACCGGCGTGCGCGTCGGCCTGATGATGACGACCGACGACGCCGATCAGTCCCTGTGGCTGACGCCCGCATACGTCTTCACCACCGACCAGGAAGGCGGCGGCAGCATCACCGCCCCGGCGGCGCACGACAAGTACCTGCCGCCTCCGACCACGACTCCTCCGAACGACGGCGACGACCCCAACCAAGTCGACGTGCCACCCGCGAGTGACGGCGGCAGCGGATCGACAGGCAGCGGTGGATCGACCGAGCCGGGCCAGCCCGAAAACTGCGCGAGCGCGAGCGAACCGATCGCCGCTCAGGTCTGCACCGACAAGACCGCGTACAAGGCGGGCGAGCCGGTGGTCTTTTCGATCACCGCGTCCGACGAGGACCGCGTCTTCAGCGACGGCCCTTGTTATGACGGCGTGGAGGTTGAGTACGGCGACGGCGACCCGGGCGAGGCGCGTTGCCTGGCGTGCTCGTCGGGCGTCGCGGAGGGGGCCGGCAAGATGTCGCGCAGCCGCACGCACTCGTACGCCAAATCGGGAACCTATGAAGCCAAATTCACGATCAAATCGGGTGCCGACTGCGGTCAGTCCGACCCTCGCGACTCAGCGGTGACGCTGACGTTGAAAGTGCACGTTCCGTAGCCCAGTAATCTCAGGCGGCTGTGTTTGAGTCTCTAAGCGATCGCTTCGACGGGATCTTCACGCGCCTGCGCGGACGTGGGCGGCTCAGCGAGGCCGATGTCGACGAGGTCTGCCGTGAGATCCGCGTCGCGCTCCTCGAGGCCGACGTCAACTTCACCGTCGTGCGCGACTTTGTCGCTCGAGTCAAGACCGCCTGCACCGGCGCCGATCTCAGCGAGAGCCTGAACCCCGCGCAGCAGGTCATCAAGCTCGTCCACGAAGAGCTCATCGCCACGCTCGGCGGCGAGACGCTCAAGATCACTTACGCCTCGCGGCCGCCGACGGTCATCCTGCTCGCCGGCCTCCAGGGTTCCGGTAAGACCACCAACGCGGCGAAGCTCGCGCGTTGGTTCAAGGCGCAGGGCCGCAACCCGCTGCTCGTCGGCGCCGACTTGCAGCGTCCCGCAGCGGTCGAACAGCTGCGAGTTCTGGGCAACCAAGTCGGCGTCACCGTTTTCTCCGAAGCCAGCGACCCGGTGTCGGTCGCCAAGGCGGGCCTGGCCGAGGCACAACGCCTGGGGCGCGACGTGTTGATCGTCGACACGGCCGGTCGTCTCGCCATCGACGCCGAGTTGATGGAGGAAGTCCGACAGATCTCCGCGGCGGTCGAACCGAAATACACGTTCCTCGTCATCGACGCCATGACCGGCCAGTCCGCCGTGGAGACCGCCGAGGCGTTCCACAACACGCTCGAACTCGACGGCGTCATCCTCACCAAGCTCGACGGCGACGCCCGCGGTGGCGCCGCGCTGTCCGTCAAGCAGGTCGTCGGCCGCCCCATCGCATTCGCGTCAAATGGCGAGAAGCTCGAGGACTTCGACATCTTCCATCCCGACCGCATGGCCGGGCGGATTTTGGGCATGGGCGACGTGCTCACCCTCATCGAAAAGGCCGAGGCGGTCTACGAGGAGGAAGAGGCGGAAATTGCTGCTCAGAAGCTCATGGAGGGGCAATTCACCCTCGATGACTTCCTGGATCAAATGCAGCAGCTCAAGAAGATGGGGCCTTTAACCAGCGTTCTCGGTATGATGCCCGGGCTCCCCAAGGAGATGAAGAACGTCGAGATCGGCGACCGCGAGGTCGGAAAGGTCGAGGCGATCATTCGCAGCATGACCCGGGAGGAGCGCTCCAAGCCGTCGCTCGTGAACGGTTCGCGTCGTCAGCGGATCGCCATCGGGAGCGGCACCAGCATCCCCGACGTCAACCTTTTGCTGAAGCAGTTCGAAGAGATGCAGAAGATGATGAAGCAGATGGGCAACATGCCCGGCATGCGCCGGAAGATGAACAAGAAGAACAAGAGGAAGAGGAAGTAGTAACCAAATGGCCGTAAAGCTCCGCCTGATGCGGATGGGAAAGACCAAGCAGCCGACGTACCGCGTGGTGGTCGCCGACGCGCGCTCGCCGCGTGACGGCCGCTTCATCGAGATCCTCGGCAACTACGACCCGCGCGCCGAGCCGTCGGTCCTCAACCTCGACAACGACAAGGCCGTCGAGTGGTTGAAGAAGGGCGCCCAGCCCACCGAACGCGTCGGCAAGCTCCTCAAGATCTCCGGCGCCTGGGATCAGTTCAAGGGCACGACTCCGGCGCCCAAGTCCGATGGCTGACGACGAATCCTCCATCCCTGAGGACGTCCTGGCGTTCGTGGCGAGCCAGCTCGTCGACGACAAGGACGCGGTGTCCATCGATGCCGACTACGGCGACGGATCCGTCGACCTCCGGCTCAGCGTCGGCGCCGACGACATGGGACGCGTGATCGGTCGCCGCGGGCGCAACGCCCAGGCGATCCGCACGGTGGTGCGCGCCGCCGGCGCTCGCGCCGGGCTCGAAGCCACCGTCGACATCGTCGACTAAGTGCTACTCGTCGGCCGCGTCGACAAAGCGCACGGCTTGCGCGGCGAAGTCGTCGTGTCCCTCATCACCAACCGCGACGAACGCGTCGCGCCCGGCACGGAACTTGCGCTCGACGGCGAGGGAGGACGTGTCCTCAGCGTGCTCACGTCGACGCCGTTCATGCACCGTTGGATCGTGCAGTTCGACGGCGTGTACGACCGCAACTCGGCCGACGAGATCTCGCACCGCGACCTCTACGCCGAACCGCTCGACGATCCCGACGCGCTGTGGGTGCACGAGCTGGTCGGGCGCACGGTCTTCGACCAGGCAGGAGTCGACCGAGGCGAAGTCACCGCAGTCGAAGCCAACCCCGCCAGTGACCTCCTCGTACTCGAGTCGGGCGCGCTCGTCCCGATGCGCTTCGTGGTCTCGACCGACGCCGACGCCCGCACCATCGCCGTCGACGTACCCGACGGCCTATTCGACTGAGGATTCTGTACCCTCGTCCCGCATGCCCCGCTGGAGGTCGCCTGGGCGCGCGCCACTGCTCGTTCTCTCGTGTCTCGTCGCGGTCCTGCTCGCTTCGGGGATCGTGGCCGCCGAGCAAACCGGCACCCCGAGCGGCGCCCTGACGGCGGTGACACGGCCGGTCATCACCACCGTTGCCACGACCACCACCACACTGCCGCCCACGACCACGACGACCACGGCGCCGGTACCACCGCCCGTAGTTCGCAACGTCCTCGAAACCGGCTTCCGCCCGTTCGCGTCCGCGGAGGGCGTCGTTCTGAACTACCCGACTCCGTGGGTCGAACGCGTCGGTCTGCATCAGTCGAACAAGCTCGGCGCCCGGCAGCTCGAGATCTTGCAAGGCGCCGGCTCGGTGATCGACATGCCCGGCCGGGCGCGCAACACCCCCGGCCGCGGCGCCGCTGACATCCTCTCGGATCCCAACGGCGAAGTCCGCGCTCCGGTGACCGGCCGCATCATCCGCGGCGGCACCTACACCCTGTATTGCAAGTACACCGATTCCTTCCTCGTCATCGAACCCGACGTCCACCCCGGGTGGGAGGTCAAGGTGTTGCACATCAGCGGCTTGGTCGTAAGCGTCGGCCAGCGCGTCGAGGCGGGGGTCACGCCCATCGCCGCGCATCCGACGCGTCTGCCGTTCGTATCGGACGTCGAGGAATTCAGCGCCGCACCGGTGTGGCCGCACGTACATCTCGAAGTCGTCGACCCGTCGATCAAGAACCCGCCGGGCGTTGGTGGCGGCGGCTGCTCGTAGTGCGCAAGCCGACCCTCGCCATCGTGTTCGTCGCCGTCCTCGCGGCGTTCGTCGGAGTGCAAGCCGAACCCGTGCATGCTGCTGCCACCAAACAATCCGCGTGACGTCGCCCAACGGCGGCGAAGCGGGAACCGATCGGCCGCGACGGCACAGGCAGCTACGCCTGGACGATCCCAACGACAGTCGACGGGTATCCATCGTCGAACTACAAGATCCGCATCGTCATCAACGGCACGCGCCCACCGGTCGCGGACACCAGCAACGCCGCCTTCCACATCTTCCTGCCCTTCTGACGGCTGCACCTGGCGGCAACTCAGAATGGATGACACACGAGCACGGCCGCGCTCGTGGTGATGCGAAACGCACCTTCGGCTTCGATGAGCGCGTCGATCCGCGCTGCGGCGGCGTCCAGGAACTGCGCCCACAGATCGTCGTCGTCGATGCCGACGAACGTTCGCGCGCTGGCGATGTACGCAACCACCGGCGCGCTCTCGGGCACAGCCAGCAGGCCGCCGTACGGCACGACCTTCACATCGAAGCGTCGAGCCAGCTCATCCGGCGCGTTCGAAAGATCGAAGTTCACGTCGACCGGCTTGTTCGGAAACGCACGGCCGGTCACCTCTTCGTACGCGGCGATCTGCACCGCCCGCGTTTCAATCTGGTGCTCTGGCGCGTTCGTCACCACCAGCACGACGCCGTCGTCGCGCGCCGCCCGCACTAGTTCATCGATGGCGAGCGCGCGATCAGGCACGTGGTACAGCATGTGCATCGCCAGCACGACGTCGAAGGCGTCGTCGCGGACGGGAAGGCGCTGTGCATCCGCGACAGCAACATCGCGCACGCCGTAACGCGCGCGTGATTGCTCGACCATGCCGGCCGACAGATCGAGACCCACGTACGCGCTCGCCGCGCTGAATAGCGGCGCGTACGAGCCCGGTCCGCACCCGACATCGAGCACCGTCTTCCCGGTGAGCCCGCCGGGAACGAGGCCCGCCGCCACCTCCGGGATCGACGGCCGCGGCTCGGCATACGCGTAGATCGCCGCCCGGGCGTCAAGGTTGGCCGCGTCCGCGTACTGGTCGTGGCGCAACCTCGTCTGATCAACACCGGCGTAGCGATCCATCGACTACATCCAGCCCGCTCGCTGGAGAATCTCCATCGCCACTTCGCGGACCCGCCGCTCCCCGTTGTCGACCAGGAGGTCGTGCACTGCGGCCTTGTCCATCAGCGCGTCGAGCTCTCGCCGGGCACCGCGTCGCGGTAGCGCTCGAGTTCGGCGCGTCTCTCTACCACGTGAGCGAGCACCAAATGCGTGGCGCCGTGTGCTTGGTAGACGGTGCCGGTGATCAGAAGGACAGGCACGGTCGAAGTCACGCCGCAGTCTGCCTCTTGCAATAGATAACGAATCTGTTATATATTGTGGGTGTGCCCGCTGCCGCACTGCTCGCCCTTGCCGACGACACCCGTCTCGGCATCGTCGAAGCGCTCGCCGGCGACGATCGCAGCGTCACCGAGCTGGTCGAGATGTTTCCAATCAGTCAGCCCGCAATCTCACGCCACCTGCGCTTGCTGCGCGAGGCGGGAGTCGTGACGTCGACGGCGACCGGCAGGCAGCGCATCTACCGCCTTAACCCGTCGGCGTTGCGCGACGTGAGCGGATGGGCCGACGAATGCACCAAGCGTTGGGAGGCACGTTTCGATGCCCTCGGCGCCCATCTCGACGTGATGAAAGCCCGAAAGGAACAGCACCGTGCCCGTTGACCAAGCACTCGCCACGTTCACCGACCGCCACACGATGGTCTACGAACGCACGTATCCCCATGCGATCGACCTCGTGTTCGAAGCCGTGTCCACTGGCGAGCATCTCGACGCCTGGCTGTTGCCCGAATCGCGGGTCGAGCGCTTCGAGGGCGGCAAGTTCGCCTTCGGCTGGGGGAGTCCGGCCGATCACCCGGACGCGAGCAGAGGCGTCGTGAGTGTCTTCGATCCTCCAGCGGCGATCGAGTACGCGTACGACGACGGCGCGAGCTACATCCGCTTCGACCTGGTCGCTGATGGCGACGAGCAGACGCGGTTGCTCTTCACACTGCACTTCAAGCCGAGCGGCGACGAGAAGGAAGACGAATGGCCCGGCGGCGACTTGCCGGCCGGACCAGGGACGCCGTGGAAGCCCGGCTTCCTCGCTGGCTTCCACGAGTTCCTCGACGATCTTCGTAGGCACCTGGTCGAACCCATCGACGTTGACGCGAAGATGGCGACGCTAACGAGCGGCGAAGGCAATCCGCACAACGCGGAGCTGATCACCGCCTACCGCGACTTCGTAAGGGACACCTGCCCACCGGCGTAACGATCCGCGAAGTTGTGACAGCGCGGCGATACCTTCGGAATCTGTGGAAGCCGCACAGGCGCAGCTGTTCGACACCCTCGTCGACGAGCCGGCGCCTGTCGTTCCCGTCGCGGTTCTCGCGCCGAGCATGCTTCCGGACGCGCCCGAGATCGAACTACGGGTGTCGCAACGCCGACGAAAGACCGTTGCCGCGTACTGGGAAGGCGACCGCATCGTCATCGTGTTCCCGAAGAGCGTGCCGAAGCGCGACCGGCAGGCCTACGTTGACGAACTCGCGGCCAAGCTCATCGCCGGACGCGCCAAAAGCCGGCCGACCGACGCCGAGTTGCACAAGCGCGCCGCCCACCTCTCGCGCACGTACCTGAAGAACGAGGCGAAACCGACGTCGGTCGTGTGGTCGACGCGCCAGCAGGCGCGGTGGGGGAGCTGCACCGCCGCCGAGGGCACCATTCGCATCAGCGCGCGATTGCAAGGCGCGCCGCAGTACGTGATCGACGCCGTACTCGTCCACGAACTCGCTCACCTCGTGCACAGCGACCACAGTCCTGAGTTCTACGACCTTGCCAACCGCTTTCCCCGCCAGCGCGACGCCGATTTGTTCCTTAAGGGCCTCTCGTTCGGTCTGCACTCCGCCACGCCGTACGACTGACCGCCCCTTACCCGTAAGCTCGCCTCGATGGTTCGCCGGGGCATGTTGGGGCTGGTTGCGCTCGCGGCGCTAGTGGCGTTTCTCGCTCCCGTAGGTCGCGGCGCGAGACCGGCGCTCGCCATTCCGGCGGCGACGAACGACGCCTCGTACAACGCGTACGGCCGTGTGTTCCCGGATCCGCAGGGCTGCACGAAGGGCACGCCCGGGAACAGTCCGTGGGCCAAAGGCAAGGTCTGCGCCACTCAGTTCCTGCAGCGAGACGAGACGCTCGCCGGCCTTCGTTACCTCCAGGGCAAGTTCCCGCGCTTCGCCAAGCTCGTCAACCTGCACGACCTGAAAGCAACGGTTCCGGAGTTCGCCGAACTCGACATGCAGTCAGCCGGCCTGCCGAAGGCCGATCTGACGCGTGACCGCCGCGATCTGTACGTGCTCGTTCTCACAGACGACAGCTCGCCGGTACCGCTCGTCGACCGGCACCGCTACGCGTTCTCGCTGTCGATCCACGGGATCGAGCGCGCCGGGCTCGAAGGCGGCGTGCGCGCCGCCGAAGACCTCGTCACGTGGGCGGCCACGGCGCCCAACACGCGCATTCTCGAGCCGACCAACTCCGGACCGACCGCCGGCGAGGTGCTGCGCGACAACGTCTTGTACTTCTTGTTGCCGAACCCCGACGGATGGGGACGCGGCGAAGTCACCAAGGGCGGCGTCTACTTCCAGCGGTACAACGGCAACGGCATGGACCTGAATCGCGACTTCCCGGCCGTCGGCTACGCCAATCCCGTCTACACCCCCCACGCCGAGCCAGAGACGCTGGCGTTCAGCGCGTACCTCTTGCGCGAAAGGAAACTGGCGCAGAACAAGCCGTTCCGCGGCGCCGGCGACCTGCACGGCATGAACGCAGCGGACTCGTTCAGCTACACGCTGTTATCCGGGACGGCCGAGTCGTGGCGGGAGAACCACGAGACGATCGGGGTCGCTGAAGCGATCTATCGCGATGCCGCCAAGCGGCTGACGTATTCGCCACTCATCGCCGATCCATCGGACTGCCCTGGGCGCGTCCCCGTGTTCGTCGTCGTCTCGTCCGGGTCCGCTCCAATGTGTCCCGACCAGTGGGGCACCGTGTGGGACACGATCGACTACCAAACCACGGGTTCCATCGGTGACTGGATGGGCAGCGAGATCGGTCTCGGCGCCAACGGCATTGACAACGAGATGGCCTTCAGTCACATCTCGTCGAACACCGTCTTCAATCCGTTCGTCGAGCAGCTGCACGTCGACGGCAACAAGGGAATCATCTACGCGCAGATCACCGCGCTTACGAACGCCACGCCGCCGCCGCCGGTCACCGTCGCCGCGGGCTACGCGCCATCGGTGCACCGCAAAGTGCGCACCGCCACCGCGGCAGAGCCAACGGGGGCGTTCAAGACCCAAACGCCGTTCAGCGCACAGGAGTTGCTCGGCCAGGGCATCACCTTCGAGGTCGAGGGTCCCGCCGAGGGCGTGCGTAACGGTGGACTGGTCGCCGAGTTCACTTTCCTCAACGCCGGCGGAATTGGCCCGGGTGCGATGTCGGACGTGCGCCTCGAGCGCCTGGGTCGAGAGCACATCGGTGACGAGGAAGGCTGGCACGAGGTCGGCAGTTGGTACCGCCAGGAGTTGACGTACTTCCCGGCCGGCGCCCGCATCGACATCAACAACCCGCTGCCCGGCACCTACCGGCTCGCTCCTGCGCCGGTGTTGCGCCAGGGGATCACGCGCATGAACGTCCGCTTCACGCCCGACAAGGCCGTTCCGCAGCCGAACCTGCCCTACAACGTCGCCAATACCGACGTGTTCGACGGTCTGGGTCCGAACATCCGCCCCGTCACGCCGGCCGCCGTGATCGCCAACCCGCGCGCCCTCGACGGACTCGCTTCCTATGTGCTGGCCGACGATTCGGCGCCCGGCGTCGCCGAGAAGGACCGCGCCGCATGGTTCGCCGCGCTGAAGAACTACGTCAACAAGGGCGGCACGCTCGTCCTCACCGATCACGCGCTGCACGCCCTGGTCGACCTCGGGATCCTGGCCAAGCCGGCGTTGATCGACGGCGTCGAATACGGCGGGTGGATCAGCTTCACCAGCTCGGGCGACAACGTCACGCTTGGCAAGTCGCCGCTGACCAAGGGGCTCGACCGTAAGGGCGCGGCGAGCGGCAGTGGCTCGGGGCTAGACGTGCGCCGCCAGACCTACGACCCGGGCGCAGTCGGCTATCCGATCAGCGCCAACCCCGGCGCCAACTGCCTGTTCAGCAACGCGTGCCACGCGCCGCAGGTCATCGTGAACCTCGATGCGTGGAAGAAGGCTGGCGGCTCGATCGACGGGCGCGCCGCGGTCAGAGTTGGCACGAACACGGACAACGAACCAATCGGCGTTTCGTACGGCGAGGTGCCGCTCGGTCGCGGTCGCATCCGCATCGCCGGCGGTCTCTTGCCGACGCCCACCGAGAACTACACGCACCAGTTCGGCCTCGAAGGCTTCGCGTTGAGTTGGACGGGTTGGCAGGTACTGGTGAACCTGCTGTCAGCGGGTACGCCGGGGCCGTCGAACACCGCGATACTCGGCATCACTGTGCTGCCCGAGACCGGCGCTCCCGCGACGGTCCCGCTCGATGCGGCCGCAGTGTTGCTCAGCCTGGTTCTCGCGTGCCGCCTCGTGCGCACGCGCCCGCGCGCGGCCTGACATGCGCGTCGACATCTTCACGCTGTTTCCCGACGCCGTCGACGCCTACCTCGACGCGAGCCTGATCGGCAGGGCACGCGGCGAAGGACTGCTGGATCTGCGCGTCCACGATCTGCGATCACACGCGACGGGCGTGCATCGTTCTGTTGACGATGCGCCCTACGGCGGCGGCGCCGGCATGGTGCTGATGCCGGAGCCGACCTTCGCGGCAGTCGAGGCCGTGAAGCCGCCGCGGCCGCTGCTGGCGCTCACGCCGTCGGGCCGCCCGTTCGACCAGTCCGTGGCCCGTGACCTCGCCAGCACCGATGGGTTCTCCCTGTTGTGTGGTCGCTACGAAGGGTTCGACGCCCGCATCACCGACAACCTCGTCGACGACGAACTCTCGATCGGTGATTACGTCCTGGCGGGCGGCGAGGCGGCGGCGTTCGTGGTGGTCGAAGCGGTCGTCCGGCTCGTGCCCGGCGTGCTCGGCAACCACGCGTCGACCGACGAGGAGTCCTTCGGCGACGACGGCCTGCTCGAGTATCCGCAGTACACGCGGCCACCGACGTTCCGTGATTGGGCGGTTCCGGAGGTGCTGCGATCGGGCGATCACGCCGCCGTGGCGGCGTGGCGCAAGGCGAAGGCCCTGGTCCGGACGCTCGAGCGCCGACCTGACCTGATCGAGGCAAGGGGCGGGCTCACCGACGCCGATCGGGCGCTCTTGGAGCGCTGGGCGCCGGGCGAGTACGATTGACGGTCCACCGATTCGCCCGCTCAGGAGTCCGTACCCGCCATGAATCCGACTGACCTCGTCGACCGCGCCAATCTGCGGGACGACATTCCTGCGTTCGGGCCCGGCGACACCCTGAAGGTGCATGTTCGCGTCGTCGAAGGCACCCGCGAGCGTGTGCAGGTATTCCAGGGCGCGGTCATCCGGCGCCAGGGCTCCGGCGTGCGCGAGACCTTCACCGTCCGCAAGGTCAGCTTCGGTGTCGGCGTCGAGCGAACGTTCCCCGTCCACTCGCCGATCCTCGCTCAGATCGAAGTCGTCACCCGCGGCGACGTCCGCCGGGCGAAGCTGTACTACCTGCGCGACCGCATCGGTAAGTCAGCGAAGATCAAGGAAAAGCGCACGCCCACCGGCGCGCACCAGAAGTAAGCAGCGCTGGCTACGTCAGCCTGAAGTTGGCGTTGCTGACGTCGTTGATCGTCGTACCGTTCACCACGATTCTGATCTTGTAGTTCGTCGCGGGCGTCAGCGAGTTGCTGGGTGTCCACGAGAACACGCCGTCGCTCGTCGGCCGCGGATTGGCGATCCTCGTGAGGTACTTGCCGGCCTTGAGAAGCACGATGCGGACGGTCGTGTCCCCTGGGTTCGCGTTGAACCATTTGATTTGATGCGGCACGCCCCGCGCCCAGACCTCGCCACCGTTGGGTCGCACAACACCCACTACCGGCGGATCGGCTTCGGCTGTGTTGAAGAGCTCGAATTCGTAGACCTTGTAGTGCTGGCAGCAGCTGACCGGGTTGTTGAAACCGATACGGAGTCCCGTCGCCGTCACCGGGTTGAAGGTCAGCGACGCGAAGCCCTCTGCGTAGGTCTGCGCATCACCCGTCACCGTTCCGTTCGTGTTGACGGCCGTGGCGTTGAGGAGTTCGCCACCCTCGAAGCCGTTCGTCAAGCCGGATACGTTCGTCCACGCGGGCACCGCATCGGCGCTGTTGATCGTCTCAATGGTGAGGTTGTGCGGGCCGTATTCGACGTCCTTGAGTATGCGGAGCCGGTTGACCGTCGAGCTGGCGAAAAAGAACTGCAAGTACGACGGGTTCTGTGTGTTGCTCGACGGCGTTGTGTACGTATTGGTTCCTACGTTGCCGTCGTGGGCGTAGGACGTTTCGAAGTCGCCAGTTCGGTTGGGATCCCCGCTCGAACTCGTGATCGTGATCTGTGTGGGGTCGACTGCCTCGCCGGGGCTGGGCGTTAGGACCATCAACGTCGCGCTGAGCAACGCGACGGTCGTAAGCAGGACGTGGGGTCGGGCGCGGAACGTCATCTCGCGAGTGTTGTCCTACGGCGGTGCCCGGTCAATTGGCCCGGCTGATCACCATCGTCAGAACGCAGCCAACTACGGTTTAGCGGTCGTGTCCGATACACCTGAAGACGAAGCCCCCTCCGCGCTGTCCCGGTTGGAGCGCGCCCTCGCGGGATTCAGTGATCAGCAACGCGACGCCGAACCCGAGCCCGCACCAGAACCCGAGTTCGAACCGCCGCACGCGCCCGAACCCGACGCCTACGACCCGCCGGATGCCGCTGAGGAGCGTTCGTCTGTGCTCGACATCGCCGGCGCGCTCGAAGCCGTGGAGCGGCTGTCAGCCGTCGAGCCGGAATCTCTCCCACCGCCAACAATGGACGAACCGCCGGCGGTCGATCCGTCTCGGGCCGACGCTCGCGTTCTCGCCGCCACGGCGGCGGCGGTGGGCGCGTCCGATGACTACGACTACGACGAAGCCGACCTTCCGCACTTCGAACGCGCCGAGGTCGGTACCCGGCTCGCCGAACTCGAAGAAGACGAAGCGGACCAGGTCGTGTTCGCCGCCGCCAGCGAGACGGCCAGCGGACCGGCAACGCGCAGCGACGCCGCCGACGCCTGGAGTCGCAACCTCGACCCGTCGCTGCCGTATTTCCTGGTCGAAGACGGCGTCCCCGCCGCCGCTGAGCCGCCGCCGGCGCCGGTGCCGACGCTGGAAGAACTCCGCCAAACGATCCCTGAGGAGAAGCACTCGACCTCGGTCGTACGCACGCTCGCCGAGATCCCGATCCTTCTTATCGTGGCCGCGCTGATCGCGTTCCTCGTCAAGACGTTTCTGGCGCAGGCCTATTACATCCCGTCGGGCTCGATGCTGCCGCAGCTTCAGGTCGACGATCGGGTGGTTGTCTCCAAGCTCGCCTACAAGGCGCACGACCCGCGCCGCGGCGACATCATCGTCTTCGACGACCCGCGCAACGGCGTCGCTGAGGCCAAAGCCGACGCGGGCGTCCTGCGCAAGATCGGCGAGGGCATCGGCATCGTCCAGCCGTCGACCGACGAGTTCATCAAACGGGTCATCGGGCTCCCCGGCGAGACCGTGTCGGGTCACGACGGCCACGTCTACATCAACGGGCGCCTGCTGATCGAGCCGTACCTGCCTAAGGACGTCGTCACGACCGATTTCCCGGCGGTCAAGGTCAATCCTGGCCGTCTGTGGGTCATGGGCGACAACCGGTCGGGCTCGGCTGACAGTCGCGTGTTCGGTCAGGTGAAGATCGACACGATCGTCGGGCGCGCCATGGTCAAGGTGTGGCCGTTCGACCACATCTCGTTCCTGTAACAGCCCGGTCGTACACTCGGCTTATGTCCAGCAGCCCCGAAGATCTCGAGCGGTACGAAACCGAGATCGAGCTGCAGCTGTTCCAGGAGTACCGAGCAGTGCTCCCGATGTTCAAGTTTGTCGTGGAAACCGAACGGCGGTTCTATCTCGCCAACGAGTACAAGCTCACGCCTAAGGGCGACGGCGATCGCAGCTGGATAGAAGTCGAGCTTCACGATGCGTGGGTGTGGGACATGTACCGTCCCGCCCGCTTCGTTTCGTCGGTGCACGTAGTCACCTTCAAAGACGTCAACGTCGAGGAGCTTCCCGAAAAGGAGCTCTAGCGAAGGAGCTCGCCGTGTCTCACGGTGGCATCGCGCTCGGAGCGCGGGGAGAAGGGCTGGCGGCGCGCTGGTACGCCGGGAACGGCTACGAGGTGGTCCACCGCAACTGGCGCTGCGACATTGGAGAAATCGACCTCATCGCGCGTCGCGGCCGCGTCGTAGTGATTGCCGAAGTGAAGACCCGGGTCAGTGACCGCTTCGGCGTTCCGGCCGAAGCCGTCGGTTACGCCAAGCAGCGCAAGCTGCGCCGGCTGGCCGCGGCGTGGCTGATTGCCTCAGCGACGCGCTACGACGAAGTGCGCTTCGACGTGGTGTCGATCATCGGGAACCACGTCGAGGTGATCGAGGCCGCCTTTTAGTTCTCATCTGCCAGCACGACTTGTGCCAGTGACGTCGGTCCTCCGGCACCTCGGTCGGCACCACCACGAAGTGGGCGAGGCCGACGGCGATCTCTTGCGCGCACCCGGGGCACAGATAGGCCTTGCGCGCCTGGAACGGATGGACGAGCGCAACCTCGAGGTTGTCGTCGGCGTCGTCGCTCAGCCGAACGCCGCCCACAGCAAAAGGAGAACGACGACGACAACCGCGGCGATCACGAACACGTAGTCCGACGCGCGCCGCGTCTGCTGCCGGAACGGATTGAATCCCACGCCGGTCTTTCTACTTCGTGGGTACTGGTCCGGCAGCACCCGCGACTAGGCGCGTACTTGTGTTGGTTCCCAGTGCCAGTTGCCTTGGTCGTCGCGCCAGAGGTCGTAGCGGCCGCGGGTTTTGAGTTCGTGGTGGGGGCGGCAGAGCCATCCGAGATTCTTGCCAGTTCGGTTGGGCCGTCGCGTCTTCGTTCTTGGGTGTGGTCGATCTGTAGGCCTTTGGTGCAGCCGCAGCCCGGCACGACGCACACCATGCCTTGGGCTTCCAGGGCGTCGCGCAGCGGCCGGGGGATGTATTTCTTCATTGTGCGGATGCTGCGCACATCGACGGCGTCGACTTCGACTTCTTGTATCAGGGTGTCGTCGTCCAACAAGGCGTCATACACCGCCGCCAGCGGCACCTGCGTGCCATCCGCCGTCTGACACTTCTCACCGGTCGCCACCGACCCGCGTTCGGCCGCGGCCTTCGTGACGATGAGGCGCACCACGGTGCGTGGCCCCTTCCGCTTCGCCGTGCCCGCGCCACCCAGCTCGCCGAGCAGCTCGGCTAAGGCGTCGGCCAGGCGCTGCTCGAGCGTGTCGATCGGGCCCTTCGCCCGGGACTGCTCACGGAACAGCCGGTCGGCGCGGCGCTCCAACTCCGCCACCAACTTCGCGCCCGGCAGCGGCTCGAGCGCGCCAGCCAAGCGCAGCATGCCCAGCGCGTCTTTCCACGTGCGCACGAACCGCGCCTCGTGCTGCTGGGCCGCCAACGTGGCGTCGTCGGTCGCCGCACGCTTGACCCGTTCACACTCGGCCAACAGAGTCGGTGGTCGACCCGTTCGCCGCCAGATCCAACAACGACTCCTCCGCCTCCGGATTCGCTTCGGCCGCCTCGGCGATCGCCCCCGCCTGCGTGGGCGACAACGCGCCGCGCTCGAACGCCGCCTTGGTCTTGCCCTTGGCCTGGCGCGCCACCCGCGTCTGACGCCGCGCCGCCCCCGTCGGCACACCCGACGCATCCGCCACCACACCATCCGCGTCAAACCCGCACTCCTCGGCCCGCGCCGCGGCCCGCAACTTCTGCGCACACGCCAACTTCTCGATCCGCGCCCACTCCTCAATCGCCCGCGTCGCCGTCAACCCCGACAACAACGCCGGATCAAAATCCTGCGCCGTCTTCTCCACCAGCCGCCGCAACCCCGACACCAAGAACTCGTCCACCACCCAATTCCACTAGGTCGAACACACGTTCGCAAGAGGCAATTTCAGCCGTTCGAACACCTACCTCAACGGCAGCTCTGCGACGCGCTTCTCGCGGGCGAGGTGCGCTGGCTCGCTATGTGGCGCTCAGGTGGAGAGTCGCGGCTCGATCGAAGAATCCCCACAGATCGAGCCACATAGTGAGCAGCGCTTCTTCCGCGGCGTCGAATCCCTTGCCACTCGTGAAAGCGTCGAGGAGATGGGGCCGCAGGAACGGAGCTGCGGCCGCACCGAAATCGTCCAGGGAGCAGATCGCCGCGGCTAGGTCATGCAGACGCCAATACGCGCCGAGGTTCCCCCAGTCGATGGCGACGAACGTCGAGCGGCCATCGGTGAGGGCCTGCGCGAACTGCCAGCCACCGAAGGCGTCAGGTGGCTCGTGCATGGCCTCGATCAGTTCTTCGATCCTGGCTCGGTCCGCCTGCGTCAGGGTGGGGTCCTCGGTGAGCGGAGCGAAGAAGCGGACGAACCACTCGCCGAAGCCGCGTACCCGTTCGTGCGGGGTCACCACACCGGGGATGTGGCGCCAGTCGACGTCGGCGAGGCGGCGCAAGAAGTCGCCGATCTTCTCGGACACCCAGATCGCGAGACGCCGGTCCTCATCCCAGAGCTCGGACCATGGACGGCCTTCGGTCTTGGGCATGACGGTGAAGGGTGACGGCGCCGACTCCAGTGAAGCGGTGGCGAACTCGATCTCCGGGAACTCGTCGAAGCCACGCAAACGCAGTGCCGGAAACGCGAGTTCTTCGCGGCGTACGCACCACATGCCTTCCCGCTCGACCTTCACGATTCGGGCCGCGTGATCCGGGCTCGACAACTCGAACACGTCGGCCTCATCCGAGGGGATCCACTCGTGAGTCCAGGCCGACCAGCCCAGCAGTCCGGTCGCGATTCGCTCAAGAAGACGCTCGTGGTCACCGGGTATGCGGAGGCGGCCTCCGACCGTTCCGTCTCCCACAGCGAGAACCGTAGGGTTCGATCGCTGAACGGGCGATCACATTTGTCCGGCAGCTACCGAAGCGGTCAAAGTCCTAGTCCCCGAAGCGCAACGTCCCCCAAACGGGGGGAGTGCGCGGCGTTGCGTCTCGGGGGCATCCCTAACGACCCTGGCGGTTTCCGCTCGGATCGGTGACAGTTGAGAGGTGCACTCGCTGACGTTCTTGGGGACCGGCGACTTCTTTGCCGCAGAGCGCTACTGGAACTCGTTTGTTGTCGACGCCCGGATCCTCGTGGAACCCTCACCGATCGTGGTTCCCCACCTGCGCAAGGCCGGCCTTGACATCCGGACGATAGAAGCCGTCCTCATCTCGCACTTCCACCCCGACCACACCTTCGGTTGGCCCTTCCTGCTGCTTGAGCGAATGATCTCGGGCGGTAACGACCCGGTCTTCGTCGTCGGGCCGCCGGGCGTGAAGGACTCGTTAGAAGCGCTGATGCGTGTCGGTGGCATGCATGACGTTCACCAAGTCGCACACGACCGCGGCGACATCCACTACGTCGAGGCAGCCGGTGACGGCTCACTGCAGGTTGCTGGCGGGCTCCGCCTGCGCGCGATCGAGGTCGAGCACCTCCCGAACCTACGCACCTTTGCTTATGTCCTTGAGCTCGACGGGCTCACGCTCGGGTACTCCGGCGACACCGGACCATGCGCCGGGCTCGACAAGGTGGCGGCGCAGGTCGACGTGCTCGTCGTCGAATGCACTGGACCACACACGGGCGCGCCGCCGCCCGTCCATTTGGATACCAGCGACATCATCGACATGCAGCGCCGCTTCCCGGATGTGCGATGGGTGATCACGCACGTCGGTTCCGGCGCCGATACCGCGTCTCTTGAGCGCTGCACCGTCGCTTCCGACTTGGAGACAATCAAGCTGTAGCCACAGCGTGGAAGCAGAGCACCCGTGCGTGATACCAGCACGGCGCTTGGTGTTAGCTGATCGACGCGGGAACGAGGCAGAGGGGATGGCCCGCGGGATCGAGCAGGACCGTGAACTGGTCCGGTCGGGGCTGATGTGCGGCGACCCGTGCGCCCAAGGACACCGCGTGATCGACCAGCGCGAAAAACCTCGAATGCGGGTCTTCGTCGCCTCCGATTACTTCGACCGCAATGTCGATGTGCATCATCATCTGCTGCTCGCCAGCGGCGTTTGGCCACACGGGCGGCGTGTAATCGGCCGCTCCCTGAAATTCCATCTTCAGCTCACCCGACGGTGACTCGATTAGCGCCCATGATCCGCCCTCGCCCGCGGCCTCATCCTTGACGGTCCAGCCCAACAGCGCCGCGTAGAAGCGGGCCAACTCGACGGCGTCGCGGGCGTCGATCACGGGACCTCGAAAGCGCGTGTGGGCTAGTTCTGCCACCTGAACTCCTCTGCTCTGACGAACGCCGAGACCCTAGGCACGAGCGGCCGCGCGCCGGTACGCTTCTGTCGCCGCGAGGCGTCGAGCGAGGGGGTCCTGCCATGGCTTTCATGGTCCAAACGAAAGCATGGAAAGCCCGGCCGCTCGCGGAGCCTGCCGTCTAGAGCTCGCACGGGTCGTATCGGCCCGCCAACGCTTGTAGTACCTCCGCGCGCCGCGCGCGGCTTTCCTGACGCCTCGACCCGGAAACCCGGGCCTGGATCACGCGCGCCTGTTGCGTCGGCCGCGCCACGTTCGCATTCGGACACCTGCGAAGGAACTACAACCTTGCTGCTCAACGCCGCTCGTGAGCTGCTCAGAAACGCGTCGGCATCCGATCTTGCCGACGACTATCGAGCGCTCTCCGACCGTTACCGAAAAGAACTTCCTACCCCACCGAACATCACGCGCGACGAAGTCGTGGCGTACGCCGCTGCGCGCCTGCCCGCCACTTCCGCGGCGATCACGCGCGTGCTCCAAGAACTCCACGAGTGCCTCCCGGACTTTCGACCCGCGACCGTGCTCGATCTCGGCGCCGGCCTCGGCCCCGCTGGCTGGGCAGCCGCGGAGCGCTTCCCATCGGTCGGCGTGCTTGACTTTGTCGAACGCGCCCCAGAGATGCTCGCCGCAGGTCGATCGCTGTCGGCGTCGTCGCCTATTCCCGCACTCGCCAGCGCCCGATGGCACGCCGCCGACGCCACATCCCCTCTCGGATTGCACGACCTTGTGATCGCGTCCTACGTGCTGGCGGAGGTAACCGCGAGCCGCCGCCCAACCGCCATCGACGTGTGGTGGCAGAGCACCGGCGCTTGCTTGGTGATCCTCGAACCCGGCACCCCGTCGGGCTACCGCCGGCTCATGACGGCGCGGTCCCTCCTCATCGAACACGGCGCCACTATCGCTGCCCCGTGTCCGCACGACCGGGGCTGTCCGCTCGCGGACACCGAGGACTGGTGCCGCTTCAACGTCCGCCTCGCTCGTTCGAAGGAACATCGCGACGCCAAAACCGCCGTCCTCGGCCATGAGGACGAGAGCTACTCGTATCTCATCGCGACGCGCGAACGGCTCAATCGCAGCGCGCGGCTTCTCGATGACCCAACGCTGCGGACCGGTCACGTCCGCTTGCGTGTGTGCGCGGACCAAGGTCTCCAGGGCGTTGTGATATCGAGACGCGACGGGCGGTATCGCTCGCTCAGGCGTTCCCACTCCGGCGACCGGCTGACCTCCTGAACAAAGTCCCAGCACACCGGGTCGGTGCCCGCGCCTCAACGGTTCCGAACTAGCAGCCGCTGTTCCACGCTGATGATGAACTGTCGAGCTTCAAGAGACGGTCGGCGATCGGCCGCGGTCGCTAGTTGCATGCTGAGTGATTCGTTGATGAGGTCGGCGGGGCCGCCTCGGTCGAGGGCATATGCCTCCGGGGCGTGTTCAAGCGCCCAACGCAGTTCGGCTGCGAGGTAGTCAAGAACGTACGAGCGGTCGACCGAGCCAATCAGAGATCGGGGATCGGGACCGCGAACGACAAAGGCAGCCGTTTGGCAGACGACGTAGTGCATCAACAAGTCAGGGTCGCCGGCGTGTCCTTCGCCATAGACGGTCTGCGCGTGCGACGACGAGAACGTCGATGTCGCTTCGATCTGCGACGAAGCCACCGAGCGCGACGGAACCGTGCACATACGTCGCGACGAGATCGTCGAGAACAGCGTTCAGCACAGCTCAAGCCAATCACGGGCCGTCCCTTGGCGCCGGCTCCGGGCGCGCACTGCGGGAAGGCGCGTCCGACAACGGTGGGGAGTCGTCGCCTCGCGGTTTCGTCGTTGTCTGAGTATCGTCCGCCCGATGGAGACCATCGAAGTCAGCCGGTCCGGGGGCATCGTCACGATCACGCTGAACCGTCCCGAGCGCAAGAACGCCATCATCAACACGAGTTGGTATGAGCTGACCGATACGTTTCGCGAGATCAATCACAACCGCGACGACCGCGTGGTTGTGTTGACCGGCGCCGCCGGCGACTTCTGCTCCGGCGCCGACCTGTCACCGGGCGCTGGCGGTGCCGAAGAATCGACCGGGCTCGAAGGCATGCGTCTCGCCGCCGACACCTGCCTGGCGCTGCATCGTCTGACCAAGCCGACTATCGCCAAGGTCCATGGCGTCGCTGTCGGCATCGGCTGCAACCTGGCGCTCGGCTGTGACCTGATCGTGGCCGGTGAGACGGCGCGGTTCTCCGAGATCTTCGTGCGGCGCGGCCTTGCCATCGACGGCGGCGGGTCGTGGTTGCTGCCTCGGCTCATCGGTCTGCACAAGGCGAAGGAACTGGCCTTCTTCGGCGAGGTCATCAACGCTGCCGAGGCCGAGCGCATCGGTATCGTCAACCACGTCGTGCCCGACGACCAGCTGGACAAGTTTGTCGACGAGTGGGCGACGCGCTTGTCGAACCTTCCACCCATCCAGCTGTCGGCCATCAAAGCGCAGCTGAACAACTCCATGCTCATCACGATGGACAAGGCGCTCGAGGACGAGGGATGGGCCCAGACCGTCAACATGAAGACCGCCGACTTCAAAGAAGCCGTGCGCGCCTTCCTGCAAAAGGACACCCCCAAGTTCACGGGTCGTTGACTGTCACACCCCCTGCGTAATCTGCGGGGTGCTTCGCAGCTTCAGCAGCTGCCTATGTAGATCGCCTCCGTCAGGAGCCGGTAGTGCTTGCTGCTATTCCGTCCGCGACCCTGCTTGGGGTCGACGGATTGCCCGTCCGCGTTGAAGTCCATGTCGCCCATGGTCTGCCCGGTTTCACGATCGTCGGGCTGCCCGATACGGCCTGCCGTGAGTCGCGCGACCGCGTGCGCGCCGCGGTCATGTCGTGCGGCGTCGGCTGGCCTCAGAAGCGCATCACGGTCAACCTTGCGCCGTCAGGTTTGAAGAAGACCGGCGCCGGGCTGGACCTCGCGATCGCCGTCGGTGTGCTCGCTGCCGCCGGTGAGATCCCGCTCGAGGCCGTCGACGGGCTCGGTCTGGTCGGCGAACTTGGACTCGACGGGCGCGTCCGCCGCGTGCCAGGCGTGGTGTGCATGGCGCCGTCGGTCGACGCGCCGGTGCTGGTCGTGGCCGCCGACTCCTACGCCGAGGCGTCCGTCGTGCCCGGTCGTCATATTCGCTCGGTCGGTCACCTTCGCGAGTTGATCGACGCGTTGCGCAGCGATGCGCCCTGGCCCGACGCGCCCGACCCGGGCGAGACGGAACACGTCGTTTGCGTGCCGGATTTGGCCGACGTCCGCGGGCAGGACCTCGGTCGCCAGGCGATCGAGATCGCCGCCGCCGGGGGTCACCATGCGCTGTTGCTGGGGCCGCCGGGAGCCGGCAAAACGATGCTGGCGCGGCGAATCATCGGTCTGTTGCCCGAACTGTCGCTCGACCAGGCGATCGAGACGACGCGGGCGCACTCTGCTGCCGGCCTCGAGTTGCCTCCCGGCGGCCTGGTCACGCGGCCGCCGTTCCGGGCGCCGCACCACAGCGCGTCGGTGGTGGGTGTCGTCGGAGGCGGGGGCGCGCGACTTCGTCCTGGCGAGATCAGCTGCGCCACCGGCGGCGTCTTGTTCCTCGACGAACTGGCCGAGTTCACCACGCCGGTTCTCGAGGCGTTGCGGCAGCCCTTGGAGGAAGGCGTAATTCGCGTGACGCGGGCGGCGGGGTCGGTCACGTTCCCGGCACGATTCCTGCTTATCGCCGCCATGAACCCATGTCCGTGCGGAGCCGGCGGCACACCCGGCGCGTGCCGCTGCAACGAACTCGCCCGGGCGCGGTACCAGCGGCGGCTGTCAGGTCCGCTGCTCGACCGGTTCGACCTACGCCTCGCCGTGCACCGTCCTGATCCAAAGGAACTGGTCAGCGACTGCTGCGGCGAGTCAACCGAGTCGGTGGCGGCGCGCGTCGCCGCCGTTCGTTCCTTGTCACTGGAGCGAAGCGGCGGAACGAACGCGCAACTGTCCGACCACCAGCTGACGCGTTTTGCACCTCTCAACACAGGCGCGGCGCGGCTACTCGAGCTGCGGTTACGGAACGGCACACTGAGCGCCCGCGGCTTGTCGCGTATCCGCCGGGTGGCGCGCACGCTCGCCGACCTCGCTGGCCGCGAGTCGATAGGCGAAGAAGAGGTGGCTACTGCACTCGAGTTGCGCGGCGACTTCGAGGCGTTGCGTGGGGTGGCACGGTGACGGCGCTCGACATGGTATGGCGTCGCGGTCACCCGCCGTATCCCGCGGCACTCGACGTCGATCCCGATCCGCCGGCGCAGCTCTACGTCCGCGGAGACGCCGCCGTCCTGGAGGCCCGGCGCGTGGCGATCGTCGGCACGCGGCGGTGCACCGCCTACGGCCGGAACTTCGCGCGTCGCCTCGGTGCGGAGCTCGCCGAAGCCGGCGTGGCCGTGGTGTCCGGTCTTGCCATCGGTATCGACGGCGCCGCTCACGAGGGCGTGCTCGACGCCGGCGGGAAGCCGATCGGCGTCGTGGCGACGGGCCTCGACGTCGTCTACCCGCGACGACACGCGGGGTTGTGGGACCGTGTCGCCTGCAACGGGCTCCTGCTCACCGAAGAGAAGCCGGGCACCACGCCCACCCAGTGGGGCTTCCCAAAGCGCAATCGCATCATCGCCGCCTTGGCGGAGATAGTGATCGTCGTCGAGTCGTCACCGAAGGGCGGATCGATGCACACGGTCGACGCGGCACTCGCCCGCGGCATCGACGTGATGGCGGTGCCCGGCCCGGTCGGCAGCCCGACCTCGGAAGGCACCAATCGACTGCTGGTCGACGGCATGCCGCCGGTCGTCAGCGCGGAAGACGTGGTGATGGCGCTCGGCCTCGAAACGGCGCCGCGGCTCTTCGACGTACCCAAGCAACGCCGACCGCGCTTGTCCCCTGCGGCCAAGAGCGTGCTCGACGCGTTGGACTTCGTCGCCACGCCCACCGACCGGCTCATCGCCGACGCCGGACTGACGCGCGGCCAGGTGCTCGTGGCGTTGCAGGAGCTGGCGGCGACGGGGCGAGCGACCGGCGGGGGAGGGTGGTGGAGTCGAATGCCCTGACCACAAATTGGGTCTTTCGCCCGCGAGACCACGCCGCTACGTTCGATCCACCCGCCGCTTCCCCTTCGGCCAGTCGTGCACCGTTCGGTGCCGAGCATTAGGGAGTTGCCGTGCGCCGCAGCCTTGCGGCGCTGGCGGTGCTGCTTGTCACCGCCGTACTCGCCGGGTTCGCGCCCCCGGCCCTGGCCTCGTCAGAAAAGCCGGTCACCTACGTGGCGCCGGTCTCGGGCGAGGTAACCGATCCGTTCCGTCCACCGAAACAGGAATATGGCCCCGGCAATCGCGGGCTGACGTACAAGACCACACCGGGTTCTGCCGCGAAGGCGTCGGCGCCCGGCAAGGTCACCTTCGCCGGCCAGGTTGGCGGTGCGTTGCATGTCGTCGTGCAACACGACGACGGCGTACGCACCAGCTATTCGTTCCTGCGCTCCATCAGCGTGCGCGCCGGGCGCGTCGTCAACCAAGGCGAACAGGTCGGCACCACCGACAGCTCATTCCACTTCGGCGCCCGCATCGGCGACGCCTACATCGACCCGGCGATCCTGCTGGCGAGCGGTCCCGCACGCGTGCACCTGGTCCCCGACGGCGAGTTCACCGAAGAGGGCGCGTCCGACGATCGTCGGTCGCTGCTCGCGCAAGCCGCCGACCACTTCGGTTCGGTGAGTGCATCGGCGGTGTCATGGGCGCGCGATCGCGGCGGCGAGGTGGCCGAGGCGTTCGAGGCGGTCGCCGTCGGTGCTGTCGACCTGGCGCAACTGGCCGCTGGCACCGCCAGCGCCGAGATGCGCGCCTGGGCCGAGCATCTGATCACCGTGCTCGATCAGGTGGTCAACATGGGAGAGTTCGCAGGGCCTTTCGCCGCTTTGGCGGCCGCGTTTGCCGACATCCTTCAAGCCTGGTTGGAGCCATGCACGCCGCCCGAGCGCACCCCGCCTCCGATGGAACAGCCCGAGAACCGCGTGGTCGTGTTCGTCGCCGGCATCGGTTCGCATTCGTCGGGTCGCCACGCACCCGAGAACCTCTCCAGCGCGTTCAACGCCAGCGGGCTCGGCTACGGGGCGGAGAACGTCTACGACTTCTCCTATCGCGGTGGACGGGATCCGCAGCCGTACTCGGCTCGCGACACCACGCGTGATCTGAGAGACGACGCCCGCGACCTGCGCGCCCTGCTCGACCAGATCGCCCGCGACCATCCCGGTGCAGTTGTCGACCTCGTCGCCCACAGCCAAGGCGGCCTGATCGCCCGGGAGGCGTTGGCGACCGACTACGACGGCGAGGACCACCGGCTTCCGCCGATGGCCCATCTCGTCACGCTCGGCACGCCACACCACGGAACCGACGCGGCCACAGCCGCGGCGTGGTTGCGCTGGTCGCGGGGTGGTCGCGCCATCCGGCGTCTCGCGAGGAACGCCCACACGGCGTTCGACTTGAACGGCACGAGCGTGCGCCAGTTGGCGGAGACGTCGGACTTCATACGCGAACTCAACGACCGTCCGCTGCGCGACGGCGTTGCGTTCACCTCGATCGCCGCGGCTGAAGACATCGTGGTCCCGGCGGTGCGGTCGCGGGTCGCCGGCGCCAACAACGTGCTCGTCGACTCCGGGAACCCGCTTACGAGCCACAGCGGGTTGCACGACTCGGAGTCGGCGCGGCGGGAGCTGGCGTTGGCGCTCGCCGACGCGCCCGCTACCTGTCAGAGCATCACCACCACCGCTGCCCGAGCCTTTACCGGTTTCGGCATCGCGACCACGGAAGACACGGTCGGCAAAGCCGCCGCCGCGAAAGCCGCCAGTCCGTAAAGGAGCCTCCATGCATCTACTTCGCCGCATCGTGCTTGTTCTTCTCGTCCTTGTTCTCGCGTTGGTTGGTGCCGCCGTCGCGCTGGAACGGGCGCACCCGCCGGTCGCCGCCAGCCGAACGCATGGCGGAGTCGAAGGGCCGCGGGTCCACGAGCGGTGGCGCGTCGCGTTGCCGTTCGACCTCGTCGGGCTCCCCGCAGCCGACGAGGCGGGCGTGGTCGTGACCGCCGGGCAGTCGCAGGTCGTCGCTATCTCACCAACCGGCGACGTCCAATGGACAACTGCACTCGATGGAGCGCTGGCCAGCGCGCCGCGGCTCGACCGCGAACTCGTGTACGTCGCCGGAGCGCGCGTCGTGGCGGCGCTGCGGCGCGCCGACGGCGTGGTGGTCTGGTCCGTGCCCACCGCGCCCGACGGTGCCGACAATCGGGCCAACCGGCCAGCCGTCGCCGCTGACATGGTCGTCGTCACCGCCGCCGACGGCCTCGCCATGGGCATCGACCGGGCCACCGGAGGGCTGCGGTGGAAGGTCAGCTTGCCGACGGCCAGCACCGCCGAACCCGCAGCAGGTGGTGGGGCGGCCGTCGAGCCGGTCGTCGTGGTCGTGGGGATCGGCGAGTGGCGCGCCCTCGACCCGCGCACCGGGGCGACGTTGTGGAGCGGCGATCTCGGGCTGTTCGGAACGTCGTCGCCGGTGGTCTACGCCAGTGGCGGCCAGTCGGTGGCGGCCGTGGCGTCGAACGAACGGATCATCGCCGTCGACGCCCGGAATGGTCGCCCTAAGTGGCAGGCCGCGGCGGAGCAGAGCGAGCTGTTCCAGGTGCCGGTGCTGGCTTCCAACGGGAGCGAGCTCTTAGTGCCCGACCATTGGGGTCGGTTGGCGTCGTTCGACCCCCACGACGGTCGGCGGCTCTGGAAAGTGGTCGGCCCCGATTCCGTGGCCGAGTTCGGCGAGCCGGTGCTGATCGCCGACCGGCTGGTGGCATTGCCGCTCGACGCTCACGGGCCGCGCCTGGGCTCGCCAACAGGCTCGGTGGCGCTCAAGCCGCCGGCCGACGGCCATGGCGTAGCCGACTTACCGAACCGCGGCCTGGTCGTGACCACCTGGGGCTCGGCCACCAACTTCGTGCTGCTCTACCAGGTCGAATCGAAGCCATAACCCGGTAACAGCTACTATTTACGTCCGCTCGACACCCCGTCGGGCGATATCACCCGCCGTACTCGCACTTTTCGGTCGTCAGTCATTGACTGGCGCGTCGGGTACGGATCTTCAACCGAAGAAGGAGTTCTACAAACGTGGCTGTAGTCACCATGAAGCAACTGCTGGAGGCCGGGGTTCACTTCGGTCACCAGACCCGGCGCTGGAACCCGAAGATGAAGCGATTCATCCTCGGCGAGCGCAACGGCATTTACCTCATCGACCTGAACCAGACGCTTGACCGCACCGCGGTGGCGTACGAGTTCGTGCGCGACCTCGTGGCCGAAAACGGCACGATCCTCTTCGTCGGCACCAAGAAGCAGACCCAGGATCCCGTCGCGCGCTACGCCGCCCAGTGCGGCATGCCTTATATCAACGAGCGCTGGCTCGGCGGCATGCTCACCAACTTCCAGACCATCCTCGGCCGCGTCAAGAAGATGCAGGACTACGAGCGCATGCTCGAGGCCGGCGACTTCGAGAACATGCCGAAGAAGGAAGCGCTGATCCTGCGCCGTGAACTCGTGAAGCTGCAGCGCAACCTCGGCGGCATCCGTGGCCTCTCGCGCCTGCCCGACGCCATCTTCGTGATCGACACGAAGAAGGAGCACCTGGCGGTGACCGAGGCCAACAAGCTCAAGATGCCGGTCGTGGCTGTCGTCGACACCAACTGCGACCCCGACCTCATCACGTACGTGATCCCGGGCAACGACGACGCCATCCGCGCCGGCAACCTGCTGTGCCGCGTGATCGCCGAAGCTGTCGAAGAGGGCCGCTTCATCGCCAGCCGCAAGGCGCGCATCGCCGCCGAGGCCGCCGGCCCCGCAGCGATCGAAGCCGAGCGCAGCGAAGAAGAAGAGGCCAAGCGCGCCGCGCAGCAGGCCGAAGCCCGTCGCCAAGCGGCGTTGCAGGCCCAAGAACGCGAGGCCCGTTTGGCTTCCCAGCCGGCGGCAGCCGAGGCTCCGGCCGAGCCGCCCGCCGCCGAGCCGGCACCTGAAGCCGCGACCGACACCGCGGACCCCGCTGCACCCTCCGCGTAGACCGACCACTACCTCCAAGGAACACCGAACACGATGGCTATTTCCGCGAAAGACGTACAGGCCCTTCGCCAGTCCACCGGCGCCGGAATGATGGACGCCAAGCGCGCCCTCGAAGAAAGCAACGGCGACGCCGAAGCGGCGGCGCTGTGGTTGCGGGAGCACGGACTCGGCAAGGCAGCTGAGCGGTCCGACCGCGAGAACACCCAGGGCGCGGTTGCCCTGGCACGCGAAGGCAATGTGGCCGCGCTCGTGCACCTCAAGTGCGAGACCGACTTCGTTGCCAAGTCGCCCGACTTCGTCAACCTCGTCAACGACATCGCGCAAGGCGTGGTCGATAAGGGCGAAGAGGCCGTTAACGACTTCACGAGTGCGATCGACGATCTGAAGCTGACGCTCAAGGAGAACATTGCCCTGGGCGAGGTCGCCCGCTTCGAAGCCCCAGAAGGGCACGTGCTCGACACCTATCTCCATGTCCAGAACGGGCGCGGCGTCAACGGCATTCTGATCGAGCTCGACGGGGGCACCGTCGAGTTGGCGCACGACATCGCGCTGACCGCGGCGTTCAGCCGTCCCGTCGGCGCTGACCCGCGACGAGGTCGACCCCGACGCTGGTGGCCGCCGAGCGCGAGCAGCTCGAAAAGGAGACGCTGGCCGAGGGCAAGCCCGAGGCGGCGATCCCGAAGATTCTCGAAGGCAAGATGACCGGCTGGTTCAAGCGCATGCCCGGCGGTGTGCTGCTCGATCAGCCCTTCGCCAAGGAGCCGAAGCAGTCTGTCGGCCAGACGCTGGGCGACGTCAAGATCGCGCGGTTCGCCCAACTGCTCATCGAGGGTTAGACAGTCACCGTGGGTTCAAAGCCGCGGTGGGAACGAGTCGTCCTAAAACTTTCGGGTGAGGCCTTCGCCTCGTCGTCGTCGATCGACGCGATCGACACTGAGATCGTCGATCGCATCGCCGGCGAACTTGCCGACGCCCGCGCCGAACTCGGCGTGGAGATCGCCGTCGTCGTCGGTGGCGGCAACATCTGGCGTGGCGCCGCCGGCGCGGCTGAGGGCATGGACCGCGCCCAGGCCGACTACATGGGGATGCTGGCGACGGTCATCAACGCGTTGGCTCTACAGGACGCGCTCGAGCGCACCGGCCAGGAATGCCGCGTACAAACGGCGATCCAGATGTCGCAGATCGCCGAGCCCTACATCCGCCGCCGGGCCATCCGCCACTTGGAGAAAGGCCGCATCGTCATCTTCGCCGCCGGCATGGGGAACCCTTTCTTCACGACCGACACCCCCGCCGCGCTGCGGGCGGTCGAAATCGAGGCCGGGGTGCTGTTGAAGGGCACCCATGGTGGGGTCGACGGGGTCTACACCGCCGATCCGCGGCAAGACCCGACCGCCACGAAACTGACCGAAGTGTCGTTCATGGACGTCGTCAACCAGGACCTTCGCGCCATGGACATGACCGCCATCACCTTCTGCAAGGACAACGGCCTGCCCATCCTCGTTTTCGACGTGATGACCCCCGGAAACGTCCGTCGCGCCCTTATAGGTGACTCGATAGGTACGCTCATTACCTAATGGAGGACGATTCGCTCATTGGGATGACCCTTGCGGAGTGCAAGGAGAAGATGGCGCAAACGATCGCGCACGCGCAGTCACGACTTCGCGACGGTGCGCACCGGGCGAGCCTCGTCCACGCTGGTCGAGAATCTGCGGGCCGAGTACTACGGCACGGAAACGCCGCTCCAGCAGCTGGCGTCGTTCTCGGTCCCGGAGGCGCGCCTCCTGGTCATATCGCCGTTCGACAAAGCCGCGCTCAAGGGCATCGAGAAGGCGATCCTCAGTTCCGACCTCAACCTGCAGCCCAACAGTGACGGCACCGTCATCCGCATTGCGTTCCCGGAGCTGACCCAGGACCGGCGCAAGGAGATGGTCAAGCTCGTACACGGCAAGGCCGAAGAGGCGCGCATTGCCGTGCGCAACGAGCGCCGGGCCGCCCGCAAGACGCTGGAAAGCCTTGAAAAAGACGGCGACATCACCACCGACGAACTCGACCGAGCCGAGAAGGACCTCGAGAAGATCACGCAGCAGGCGATCGCCGAAATCGACCGCTTGCTCGCCGCCAAGGAGCACGAGCTGCTCGAGGTCTAGCCCGCCCTAGGGGGAACCGATGGACGAGTGGGATAAGGATTTCGAAGAAGAGGTGGAGCCGACCCGGCCGCGGGCCGAGGGCGTGCGCATCCTCGGCGCCGAAGAGGCCGCGGCCGCCGTCAACGCCCAGCGGGGCGACGACGATCCCGGTCCCGAACCGCTCAAGTTCGAGCGGCCGGCGCCCCCGCCGCGGGAGCCCGAATTGTTCCCGCGCGACGAAAACGATCCGACCCTGGTGACGCTCGGCGCTAGCACTCCGGCGGCGCCCCCGAACCTGCCGCACTGGACCGAACCGCCGACCGGGGAAGTGCCGGCCGTTCTGAGCGGCCGCTTCGGTGAAACCGACGTCGACCTCGCCGACGACGAGGAGACCGACGACGACCTCGCCGCGTGGTCAGCACTGTCCGGTGGCGCGCCGCGCTGGCGCGACCAGCACGACGCATGGGACGACGCCGGTTTCGACGACGCCTCGGTCCTCGCGGGCAGCGACCCGCCGATGGGTGCGTTGGACGAACGGCGGCCGGGCTTGGGTTCGGTCTTCGAGTTCGACGAAGACGACGACGCTGATTCGTTCGGCGACCTGGGCGTCGCCGACGAGATCGCTCCGATCCGGCTGCGCCCGTCGGGTGCTGGCGGCGCCGGCGCCCGTCCGCCGCGACCGCGTGCGCCGCGGCCGTCCCGACCCCAGGCCTCTCCGCCTCGCCGCGCCATTGCGGGCGTTGCGAGATCACCGCGGGATCTGCAGGCCGCCGTCGGCCTCGCGGTCGGCCTGGGCGCGATCGCTCTGTTCCTGTTCAAGCTCGGTCCCGCGTGGGCGATGATCTTGGCGACGGCAGTCGTGTTGATGGCGTCGGCGGAGCTGTACGACGTCCTGCGCCGCGCCGGCTACCAGCCGGCCACGCTGATCGGCCTCGGCGGCACGCTCGGCATCATGATCGGCGCCTATCAAAAGGACGAGACGGCGATACCGCTGGTGATCTTCCTCGTCGTCGCCACGACCTTCATGTGGTACCTGGTCGCGCGTCGTGCACGCGCGGCCCACGGTCAACGTGGCGGCCACGCTCATGGCGTTCTTGTGGACGGGCGTGCTCGGCAGTTTCGCCGCGCTCATCCTCGGCGTCGGCAAGGGACACGACCACACCGGCGTCGCGCTCGCTGCTCGGCGTCGTCATCGCGGTGGTGGCCAACGACACGGGTGCGTATTTCGTCGGCAGTCGTATGGGCAGCAAGCCTCTCGCCGCCGAGATCAGTCCGAACAAGACCGTCGAAGGCGTCATCGGCGGCGCGGTGGCCGCCATCTTCTTCACCGTGCTGATTCTCAAATTCATCCCAGGAGTGCATCCGTGGGACGGCGGCGAAGGCGTTCTGGTTGGCGCTCGTGGTTTCCGTGGCCGCGCCACTGGGCGATCTGTTCGAGTCGATGATCAAGCGCGACCTCGGCATCAAGGACATGGGCAACCTGCTGCCCGGCCACGGCGGGGTGCTCGACCGCTTCGACGCGCTGCTTTTCTGCCTACCCGCGGCGTACTACTTGTTCCGCGTCCTCGAAGTACTTGATTGACGTAGCGGTCCTCGGGTCGACCGGGTCGATCGGGACCCAGACCCTCGACGTCGTCGATCGCAACCCAGAGTTGTTCCGCGTCGTCGCGCTGGGCGCCCACCGCTCCGTCGACCTGCTCGTCGAACAGGCGCGCCGGTACTCGCCGGCACTGGTCGCGATCGGCGACTCGACGGCGGCCGAGGCCGTGCGCGACGGCGTGCCCCGTGGCACCCGCGTCGTGGTCGGCACCGAAGGCCTGGCCGAGGCGGCGACGGAAGCCGACGTCCGTCGCTCAATGCCGTCGTCGGCTTCGCCGGGCTTGCCGGTCACCCTCGCGGCGCTCGAAGCGGGCAAGCGGCTGGCCTTGGCCAACAAGGAATCGCTCATCGCCGCCGGTCCCGTGGTGCACAAGGCGCGCCAAACTCCCGGCGCCGAGCTGATCCCGGTCGACTCGGAGCACGGCGCGATCCATCAGTGCCTGCGGGCCGGGAACGCCACCGAGGTGGCGCGCATCGTGCTGACCGCCAGCGGCGGGCCGTTCCGCGGGCGTTCCCGCGACGACCTCACGAACGTCACGATCGACGACGCCCTGGCCCATCCAACCTGGCAAATGGGTCCGAAGATCACGGTGGACTCCTCGACGCTGATGAACAAGGGGCTCGAGGTGATCGAAGCCCACGAGCTGTTCGGCATCGCCTACGACCAGATCGACGTCGTGGTTCACCCCGAGTCGATCGTGCACTCGATGGTCACCTTCCGCGACGGCTCGACCATCGCGCAACTCTCCGATCCCGACATGCGCCTGCCGATTGGCTACGCCATGGGCGCCCCGGACCGCTTACCCACCCCGTTCGGCGCGCTCGATTGGAGCACAGCTCGACAGCTCAATTTCGAGGCGCCCGATGGCGACGCCTTCCCCGCTCTGGGCCTCGCCTATGACGCCGGACGGCGGGGCGGCGTGACGCCGACGTGGCTGAGCGCCGCCAACGAGGTGGCCGTTGACGCCTTTTTGCACGGACGCATCCCATGGGTGGCGATCTGCGCAGTGATACAGGAAGCCCTCGCGTCCGCACCGAACCTGATCCCAACTACCGTTTCAGAGGTGTTGGACGCCGACCACGAGGCTCGTGAGTTGGCCCAGCGCCTGATCAGGGCAAGGGAAACCACATGAGCGAGCACCGGAGCAAAGCGGAGGAGCGCAGCTCCAAAGTGAACTGTCGCCCAGCGGGCACCGTCACCATCCGAAGGATGGTGACCCAGTGACCGCCACCGCTACCCGTACTCCGCGCACCCCCCAGCACGACTCGGGCGCGGCCGAAGACGAGCGCGCCGCGGGGAGGATGGGCCTGCTGCGCCTAGCGGTGATCGTGTTGCTGATCGCCGGGGTGAGCGTCGCCTTCGGCGTCGGCCGGAACGTCCTCGTGCTCACGGCGATCATGGTCATGATCATGCTGCACGAGTTCGGCCACTTCGTCACGGCTCGCTGGGCCGGCATGCGCGTGACGGACTTCTTCGTCGGCTTTGGCCCGACGTTGTGGTCGGTCAAGCGCGGCGACACGCGCTACGGCGTCAAAGGCTTCCCGCTCGGCGGCTTCGTCCGCGTCATCGGCATGAACAACCTTGAAGAGGTTGCGCCCGAGGACGAGCAGTACACCTACCGGTCCAAGAGCTATTGGCAGCGGCTGCGCTTCGCCTCGGCCGGCACGTTCATGCACTTTCTCATCGCCTTGGTGCTGATGGTTGTGCTGTTGGCCGGCTTCGGCGTCGACAAGACCACGACGACTCTCGCGAGTGTCGCGGCCGGCCGTCCGGCTGCGGCCGCCGGCATTCGCGGCGGCGACAAGATCGTGGCCATCGGCAACACCCGCATCTCGGACTGGGAGCAGGTGCGCGAGCTGGTCAGCGCGTCCGCCGGTCGGGAACTCGCCGTCACCGTGGAGCGCGGCGACAGGGAGCTCGCGTTGCAGTTGACCCCGCTCGACGGGCGGACGCCTGCGGAGGTGGCGGCGGGCGATCCTGCCCGCGGCGTCATCGGTATCGAAGCGCACGCCGCGGTGGTGAAGGACTCGCTCCCCGCCGCGATCTGGAAGGCCCCGTTCGAAGTCAAGACAATCACCGTCGAGTCGACCAAGGCACTGTTTGGTCTCTTCACGCCCGAGTCGGCGAAGAGCTACGGCAAGCAACTGACCAAGACGGGTCCGGCGGATCCGATCGAGGAAGGCAACCGGTTGCTGAGCCCCGTCGGCATTTTCCGGATCGCCGGCGCTTCCGCGGATAGCGGCGTCGCGGCGGTGCTGTTCCTTCTCGTCGCCATCAATGTGTTCGTCGGGATCTTCAACATGATGCCGCTTCCACCGTTCGACGGCGGTCACGTGGCGGTGGCCACCTATGAGGCGATTCGGTCGCGGATTTCCAAGCGGCGTTACCGCGCCGACATGAACAAGCTGTTGCCGGTCGCGTACGTGGTCGTCACAGCGTTGTTCTTGCTCAGCGTCAGCGCGCTGTGGCTCGACATCGTGCACCCGTTCGATCTCGGGTAGACCTTCTGCGTGCACTTTGATGGTAAGGCCGCACCGCGTCGCAAGACGCGCCAGGTCAACGTTGGCGGAGTGCCGGTAGGCGGCGACGCGCCGATCACCGTGCAGTCCATGACGATCACCAAGACGGCCGACGTCGAAGGCACTCTCCAGCAGATCTACGCCCTGGCCGCCGCCGGTGCCGACATCGTGCGCTGCACGTGCAACGAGATCGAAGCGGCCGAGGGCCTCGCCCAGATCGTGCCGCGGTCGCCGGTGCCGTTGGTGGCCGACATTCACCACCAGTACAAGATGGCGTTGGCCGCGCTCGACGCCGGCGTCGCCTGTCTGCGGTTGAACCCCGGCAACATCCGCAACCCCGAGCAGATCAAGCTGGTCGCCCGCGAGTCCAAGGACCGCGGTGTGCCCATCCGCATCGGCGTGAACGCCGGCTCGCTCGACAAGGACCTGTACGAGAAGCACGGGGGAGCGACGCCCGAAGCGCTGGTGGAGTCGGCGCAGATCGAGATGCGCTACTTCGAAGAGGTCGACTTCCACGACGTGAAGATCTCGGTCAAGGCGAGCAACGTGCCGCTGATGATCGAGGCGTATCGACAGCTCTCGGTGGTCACCGACGCGCCGTTGCACCTCGGCGTTACCGAGGCCGGGCCGCCTCCCGCCGGATTGATCAAGGGCACCGCCGGCATCGCCACGTTGCTCGCCGAGGGCATCGGCGACACGATTCGCTACTCGCTCACCGCCGACCCCGTCGAAGAGGCGCGCGCCGGTCGTCAGTTGCTCGAAGCCATGGGTCTGCGCGAGCGCAAGAACGTCGACCTCATCGCCTGCCCGAGTTGTGGGCGCGCCGAGATCGACGTCTACAAGGTGGCCAACGATGCGTTCGCCGCGTTCGGCGACCGGGAGATCCCGCTGCAGGTCGCGGTGATGGGTTGCGTCGTGAACGGACCGGGCGAAGCCCGCGACGCCGACATCGGTATCGCCGCCGGTCGCAACAAAGGCCATCTGTTCGTGAAGGGCGTCAACGTGGCCGTGGTGCCCGAGGCGGAGATGGTCGACGCCCTGGTCGAGTGGGCCGAGTTCATCGTCGAGCACGGCGCCGACGCCGCGATCGCCAAGGCCGATGTGGCGGTGGCGCACGCGCGAAGCCGAACGCGATCGCGCCGCGCTGCTCGACGACAAGGGCGACGACGCCAACAACGCCGAACAAAAGATTGAGTTGATCCACAAGCGCGACCAGTAGCTTCGGCCGATGGCAGCCCCCGTACTCACGCCCCAAGCCGAGGATTTTCCTCGCTGGTACCAAGACGTCATCGCCAAGGCGGAGCTCGCCGAGAACGGTCCGGTACGCGGAACCCAAGTCATCCGACCGACGGCGTGGGCGATCTGGGAGCGCATCCAGGCGGAGATCGATGCCCGCATCAAGGCGTGCGGCGTCGACAACGTCAACTTCCCGCTGTTCATCCCGCAGGACTTCCTGACCAAAGAAGCCGAGCACGTCGAGGGCTTCAGCCCCGAGTTGGCCATCGTCACCATCGGCGGCGGCAAGGAACTCGACGAGCCGGTGGTCGTGCGCCCCACATCGGAGACGGTGTTCAACCATTACTTCTCGAAGTGGGTCCAGAGCTACCGCGATCTGCCGCTGCTGCTCAATCAGTGGTGCAACGTCGTGCGCTGGGAACTGCGGCCGCGGTTGTTCCTCCGCAGCACCGAGTTCCAATGGCAAGAAGGCCACACGTGCCACGCGAGCGAAGCCGACGCGCGCGAGTTCGCGCTCCGCATCCTGCACGACGTCTACGAGGAGACGATTCGTGACGTGCTCGCCATCCCCGTGATGCTCGGGCGCAAGAGCGAGCGCGAGCGCTTCGCCGGCGCGACGACCACGTGGACGCTCGAAGGGATGATGGGCGACGGCAAGGCGCTGCAGATGGGCACCAGCCACGAGCTCGGCCAGAACTTCGGCAAGGCGTTCGACACGACATTCGCCACCGACGACGGCGGCACCGAGTACGTGTGGCAGACGAGTTGGGGTTCGTCGACGCGACTGATCGGCGCGGTGATCATGGCCCACGGCGACGACCGCGGGCTGCGGCTGCCTCCCAAGCTGGCGCCCACGCAATGCGTCGTGGTCGTCGTGCGCGACGAAGGCGGAGCCGGTGAAGCGGCGGCTGCTCTCGTGAAGGAGCTCGCGGCGCAAGGCGTGCGGGTCAAGCTCGACGATCGCGTCGACGTCACCTTCGGCCGCCGCTCCGTCGATCACGAGCTCAAGGGTGTGCCCGTGCGAGTCGAAGTGGGTCCGCGGGACCTCGCCGAGGGAAACGTCACGGTGGTCCGCCGCGATACCGGCGACAAGACCAACGTCGCCGTGGCCGGTGCCGCTCACGCCGTGGCCGACGCGCTCGACGCCGCTCAGGTCGCGCTGTTCGACGGCGCCAAGGCCCGTCTCGCGGCCAGCACCACCGAAGTGAGCAGCCTCGACGCCGCCGTTGAAGCCGCGCAGGACGGTTTCGCGGTGCTGCCGGGCCAGCTCGCGGATGAGATCGGCGAGAACGAACTCAACGCCAAAAGCCTGTCGATCCGCTGTTTCCGCAGGTCAGACGGCTCTCTGCCTGAGGCGAGCGACACCCTGACCGAACTCGTCGCAGTAGTAGCCAGGTCCTATTAGGTCGCTATAATCGAACGCCGCAGTTCAATACGTTCGACAACCGTTGAGCGTGGGCCCCCAAAGGGCCCACGCTCTTTGTTTGCATGTGCTCTTTGGAAAGGAGGAGGGATGGATCAGACCACCGTTGTTCGCAAATTGATCGAACCGGCCCTCGCCGCCAAGGAAATTGACGTGTTCGACGTCGAGTTCGGCGGGGGTCGCCTGGTGGTGTCCGTGACCCGCCCCGGTGGCATCGATTTGGAGGCGCTCACCGAGGCCAACCACATCGTGTCCGACCTGCTCGACGAGCACGACCCGATCCCCGACGACCACTACCTCCTGGAGGTTTCGAGTCCGGGCCTCGAACGCTCGCTACGCCTGCCGGAGCACTTCGCCGGCGCGCTCGGCGAGACCGTCAACATCAAAGTGAAACCGCACGTCGAAGGGGAGCGTCGTCACGAGGGCCTCTTGGAAGCCGCCGACGACAACGGCGTGTCGGTTGGGGGACGGCGCTTCAGCTACGCCGATATCGAAAAGGCTCGCACCGTTTTCGTGTGGGGTCCCACGCCAAAGCCCACGACCAAAGAAGAAGAAAGTCTCCTCATGAACGCAGATTTCCTCGACGCACTCCAGGTCCTCGCCCGCGAGAAGGGCATCTCGATCGACACGTTGCTCGACGCGCTCGCCAACGCGCTGGTCGCCGCGTACAAGCGGCTCGACACCGCGGCGGAGGAAGCCGTCGTAACCATCGACCCTGACACCGGCGAGATCAAGGTGTACGGCCAGGAGCTCGACGAAGACGGCAACGTCATCAAGGAATGGGACGACACGCCCGAAGACTTCGGGCGTATCGCCGCGCAAACGGCAAAGCAGGTGGTGCTCCAGCGCATTCGCGAGGCCGAGCGCGACATGAAGTACGAGGAGTACGCCGGACGCGAGGGCGACATCGTCACCGGCATCATCCAGCAGAGCGACAACCGCTACACGCTGCTCGACCTCGGCAAGGTCGAGGCGCTGATGCCTCAGGCCGAGCAGGTGCCGTACGAGCGCTACGAGCACGGCTCGCGTCTCAAGGCGTACATCGTCGAAGTGCGCAAGACCACCAAGGGTCCGCAGATCGTCGTGTCCCGCACGCACCCGGGCCTCATCAAGCGGCTGTTCGAACTCGAGGTCCCCGAGATCGCCGGTGGCGTGGTCGAGTTGAAGGCGGCGGCCCGCGAGCCGGGGCACCGCACGAAGATCGCCGTCTGGTCGAACGACTCCAACGTTGACCCTGTCGGTGCGTGCGTCGGCGCCCGCGGCGCCCGCGTGCGCATGGTCACCAACGAGCTGCGCGGTGAGAAGGTCGACATCGTTCCCTTCAGCGAGGACCAGCAGGAGTTCGTCATGCGCGCACTCCAGCCGGCCAAGGTGAAGGAAGTCCGCCTCGACGAGGAGACCGGTACCGCCACGGTCATCGTCCACGACTTCCAGCTCAGCCTGGCGATCGGCAAGGAAGGCCAGAACGCCCGCCTCGCCGCCCGCCTCACCGGCTGGCGCATCGACATCAAGAGCGAAACCCAGATCGCCGAAGAAGAAGCCGGCTACGAAGGCGAAGAGTGGGCCGAAGGCGAGTGGGTCACCGATGCCGAGTCGGGCGAGCTCGTGTGGAAGGACGCCGAAGGGGCGACGGTCTCGGCGGCCGAGTACGCCACCGCTGCCGAAGCGGAGCCCGCGGTCGACGCTGCGCCCGCGGAAGAGGCGAAGTCCGCTGTGGAGGCCGAGCCGGTCGCAGAAGCCGAGCCGGTCGCAGAAGCCGAGCCGGTCGCAGAAGCTGTCAAGACTCCCGAAACCTCGGAGGCCGACGCATAACGCCGCAACGGACCTGCATCGGCTGCGGAAAAGTCGATGCACCCGGAGCGTTAGCCCGAATCGTGGCCACTCCTACCAAGGAAGTGGCGTGGAGCCGGGCATCGGCCGGCCGCGGCGCATGGTTGTGCGCCGATTCGGTGGCCTGCATCGCGATGGCCGTGCGCCGGAAGGCGTTTAGCCGGGTCCTGCGGACAGAAATCGTGGGTGATCCGCAGGAACAACTCAGAAGAGGTCTTGACGGTGTGAGAAGCTAGAAGGCCGCTTTTACAAGCAAGTAAGGAACGAATTGCCGCAAAAGAAGATTCGGGTGCACGAGCTCGCCAAAGAGCTTGGTATGACGAACCAAGAGACACTCGATTTGTGCATCGCGCTCGGAATTGGCGTGAAGACCCATTCCTCGAGCATCGAAGACCCGCAGGCCGACCGCGTCCGCCGCAAGGCCGACGCTGAGGGGCTCCGCCGGGAGGTCCAACCCGAAGAGCCCGCTCCCGTAAAGAAGGCGCCGGCCAAGAAGGCGGCCGCGGCGAAGAAAGCCGCGGCTCCGGCCGAGGCCGCCGAGCCCGTGGCCGAGCCGGCAGCGACCGTCGAGCCTGCCAAGCCTGAGATCGCGCCCGAACCCGAGCCAATCGCGCCCGCGGCGTCGGCTCCCGCTGAACCAAAGCCAGAGCCTGAGCCGGAGGTCCCACCGGCACCGGTGTCCGAACCCCGTGTGACCACCGGCCGCATCGTCACCTCACGTCCGGCGAGCGAAGTCATCGCGCCGCGCCAATACGACTCGCCGCCGCCGCAAGCCGCGCCGCGCCCGGCCCCGGCCCCGCGTCCCGCCGGCCCCGGTGGCCTCGACGGCCCGCCGCGTCCACGCCCCGCCGCGCCGCCGACGGCGCCGCCACCCGTCGCGCCGCCAGTCGACGCACCGCCGATCGCGCCCGCTGCGTCCGCTCCGAGCGACGCGCCGACCGCCCCGGCGGCTCCGCCCACGTCCGCGAGTGGCAAGCCGATTCCTCCGCCTCCTGGTCCGCCGCGCTCGGCCAGTGGCAAGCCGATCCCGCCGCCCCCCGGCGCCCGTCGCCCTGTGCAGGGTGGACCCGGTGGTCCTGGTGGGGCGCGCCCCGGTGGCCCCGGCGGCGCCCCCGGCCGCAGCCCGATGTCTCCCGGTCGCCCGATGGGCGCCCGTCCTGGCGGCGGCACCGGTGGGCCTGGTGGTGGCGGCGGGGGTGGTGGTTACCGCGGCGGCGGTGGCGGTCCCGGCGGTGGACAAGGTTTCGGTGCCGGCTTCGGCACCCGCGGCGGTCCCGCGGCTGGTGGTCCTGGCAACCGCGGCGGTGGTGGACCCAATCGCGGTCGCACGCCTGGTCGCCGCCGGCGGCGTCGTCGCGACATGGAGGAGTTGGGCCCCAGCGCGATCACGGCGTACATGCCGAGCAACGCGCCCATTCCCGAAGGCGAAGTCATCATCGAGCGCGGCAGTTCGGCGCAAGACGTCGGCCCCAAGCTCAACCGCACCGCCGGCGACGTCGTGCGGTTCCTGTTCGGTCAAGGCGAGATGGTCATGGCCACCCAGTCGCTGTCCGACGATGCCATCGAGCTTTTCGCTGTCGAGGTCGGCGCCACGATCCGACTCGTCGATCCCGGTCTCGAACGCGAGGCCGAGTTGTCGGCCAAGTACTTCGGCGACGAGGAAGACGAGGCCGAGGAAGACCTGCGCCCGCGCCCGCCGATCATCACCGTGATGGGTCACGTCGACCACGGCAAGACGCTGCTGCTCGACCGCATTCGCGAGGCCAATGTCGTGTCCGGCGAGGCTGGCGGCATCACGCAGCACATCGGCGCCTACCAGGTCGACAAAGACGGGCGACTGATCACCTTCATCGACACGCCGGGCCACGAAGCCTTCACCGCCATGCGCGCCCGCGGCGCGGAGGTCACCGACATCGTGATTCTCATGGTGGCCGCCGACGACGGCGTCATGCCCCAGACCGAAGAGGCGATCGACCACGCCAAGGCGGCCGAAGTGCCGATCGTGGTCGCGCTCAACAAGATCGACCGCGACAACGCCAACCCCGATCGCGTCATGCAGCAACTGTCCGAGAAGGGCCTCGTGCCTGAGGCGTGGGGTGGCGACACGATCGTGTGCCAGATCTCGGCGCTTCAGAACCTGGGCATCGACGAACTGCTCGAGCAGCTCCTCCTCGTCGCCGACGTGCAGATAGGCGACGAGCTAGTGGCAAACCCCGAGGGTCGCTGCCGTGGCATCGTCCTCGAAGCCAACCTCGACACCGGACGTGGCCCTGTCGCCACGGTCATCGTCGAGAACGGCACCCTGCGCGTCGGTGACACGCTGGTGGCGGGCGCGGCGTGGGGGCGTGTGCGAGCGCTGATCGACGACAAGGGCGACAACGTCAAAGAGGCGTTGCCTTCCATGCCTGTGCAGGTGCTCGGGCTCAACGACGTACCCGCGGCCGGCGACGAGTTCCGCGTGGCTGACGACAAGGCAGCCAAGGCGCTCGCCGAGCACCGCGAACAGCGTCACCGTTTCGCCGGTCTGGCATCCACCGCCGCAGCCACCGGCGGCGGAGCCAAGCTGGAAGACATCTTCGAGCAGATCCAGCGTGGCGAAACCGCCACGCTCAACGTCATCCTCAAGGCCGACGTGCACGGTTCGCTCGAAGCTGTCAGCGCCAGTTTGCAGAAGCTCGAGCGCGACGAAGTGAAGCTCGGTTTCGTGCGCCGCGCCGTCGGCGGCATCACCGAGAGCGACATCCAGTTGGCGGCCACCTCGGGCGCCACGATCATCGGCTTCAATGTGCGGCCCGACCGCAAGGCCCGCGAACTGGCGGACAACCTCGGCGTCGAGATGCGTCTCTACGAGATCATCTACAAGCTGCTCGAGGACCTGGAAGCCGCCATGGTCGGCATGCTGAAGCCGGAGTACGAGGAAGTCGTCACCGGCGAAGCCGAAGTCCGTCAGCTGTTCTCGTCGCCCGCGGGCAAGATCGCGGGCTGCTACGTGCAGTCGGGCGTCATCACCCGCAACTCGAAGGTGCGCTACCTCCGCGAAGGCGTCGTTATCTGGCACGGGACGATTTCGTCGCTCCGCCGCTTCAAGGACGACGTGCGCGAGGTCGCTTCAGGCTTCGAGTGCGCCATGATCCTGACGGGCTATTCCGACCTCAAAGAAGGCGACGTCATCGAGACCTACGAAGAGCGCGAGATCCCGCGGGTCTGATCGGGTCTGATCTGACTCAGTACGCATTACTGGTACTCCCAGCCGCGAACCGCGTCTACGACGACGCGTCGGCCAGTCTCGGTGTCGCAGAACTCGAAGCGATGTTGCACGTCGACGCGGCGCTGCAAACCAACCTCGGCGTCCGGTACATCGAGTTCGCGGCTGACGACCTCGACCTCCACGCGGTGGCGCGGCTATCGGTCGCGTACGCGCTGTTCGTCCGCGGCGACGACGTGCTGCGGCCGGTGCAACTGCCGGCGGTCAACCGGTACGACGACGACCTGCTGACTATCCAGCGCTACACCGGCAAGACCAACGAGTCCTTCACCAAGCTGCTGGTAAACCTCACGCTGCCTCCGGGAGCAACGACTCTCTTGGATCCGATGGCGGGGCGCGGCACCACCCTCAACCAAGCGGTGATCTACGGGCTCGACGCCGTGGGGATCGAGATCGACAAGAAGGACTGCGAGGCCTACCGCACTTTCTTTACGACCTGGCTCAAGAATAAACGGCTGCCGCACAAGGCGAGGCCAGACAAGGCGCGCTTCAGCGTCGAGTTCGCGCGCGACCGCAAGACCTTCGACAGCGGCGGCGGTCAGAAGGTCACGATGATCAACGGCGACAGCCGCGACGCCGACGAGCATTTGCAGAAGAACTCCGTCGACGCGATTGTCGTCGACCTGCCGTACAACGTCCGTCATCGTGAGGCGGCGGTGGAAGCACTGGTTGCCGGGAGCCTGCCGGCGTGGCGCCACGTGCTGCGACCCGGCGGCGCCATCGGGGTGGCTTGGAATACGCGCACCACCAAGCGCGCCGCGATGGTGGCGACGTTCGAGGCCGCCGGCTTCGGCGTGCTCGACGGCGGGCCGTACGGCCGCTTCGAGCACCGCGTCGATCAGTCGATCACGCGGGACCTGTTGATTGCGCGGGCCGCGGGTCCAGTCGCCTGATAGCGAGACCGCAGCCGATGGCGAGGCCGAACCCAAGGCCGAGCGACGCGGCAACGATCGGGCGCGACCAGTCCATCGGGAGGATGGCAAAGGGAACTTGTGACCGCGACAGGTTCGTGATGTCGGCGATGCCACCGACCACGGCGACGATCAGCCCGGTGAATACGGCGGCGAAGAACCCGTCGACGCGCTTGCGCAAGAGCAGCCACACGGCGAGGCCGCCCACGAGCCAGGCCGGTATGGAGACGACCGAGGAGGCGAAGGTCTGAGCGAGCCGTGTGGCGGTGGTGCCACCGTTCGCGAAACCGATCGCCGCCGAGTGAACGATGTCGATCACGACCAGGGCGGCGATGGCGATGCCGATCGGCACGAACGGTGACTTGGCGCGCGCCCCGATGAACACAATGACCAAGGCGAGGCCGAGAGCGAGCAGGAAGTACGGCGCGGGCGAGGGGCCGGGCACCCATACGAGGTCGCCCCGGGCGATGGCGGTCGTGGTTCCGTCGGTTATCGGGACCTGCCAGTCCGCTTGGACGACGTGGCGCTCGCCGGGCGCGTCGCGCACCGGCCGGGGATTGATGTCGCCCATGAAGTGGACGCGATGGTCGTGCCAGCGGGCGACCGTCCCGCCGCTGACCTTTCGCCAGCGCGGCGCCTCGCGCGGATCCACGTCTCCTGGAGTCGCGATCCCTTTTCGCGACTTGTTGATGTAGGTCGCGGGAGAGTTGAGATTCTCGAACACGCCGCGGTCGTCGATGCGCAGATACTGCTCTTCGACGTAACCGACGACGTAGATCGTCTTGTGGCCGGAGTACGACAGTTCGAGGCGGCTGCCGGCTTCGATCACCTTGAGGCGGACACCGGGGATCGTCGGGGAGATGCGCTGCAGCGTCGTCTTGTAGTTGGTCGCGCCGGTGCCGGCGACGGTGTGTGCGAACGCGGGCGTCGCCTCTGCCATCACGATCGCAGCGGCGATCACTACGGTCACAATGATGCGGCGCATGCGGTCCATCCTCGCACTCGCCGCCACCGCGGCCGCGGTCACCCTTTCCGTGGCGACGGCTCCGCCCGCGGCCGCCCACTTCTGCTCGATTCCTGCCGAGATCAACGTCGGTGAAGACGTGTTGCTGAACATCGGAGTCGGCGCCGAAGCCAAACCGGTACAGGCCGTCGACATCGCCGTGCCTGACGGGTTCGTCTTGAAGGAGCCCGTCGGCTACACGGGCTATCAGCCGACGATCGACGGCAAATGGGTGCACTTCGAGGGTGGCGAGATCGCGCCCTACTCGTGCCACTACTTCGCGTTCGAGGGTCAGGCCACGCGGAAGGGACGGTTGGTCGTCCGCATTGTCACTACCGACGCCGACGGCACGAAGACGGATTACAACGACACCCGGCCGGGCTCCCTGCTCGGCGCCCAGTTGGTCTATGCCGGCATCCCGATCCCGACCGCCGCCGTGCCCTCCGAGGACGACGGCACCAGCATCTGGGTCGCGCTGGCGGTGGCCGTCGGTGCAGGCGTTTTGGTCGTCGGCGTGGCCATCGCCATCAACCGGCGCCGTTCGATGACGTGACATCGCCCGCCGATCGTTCACAATGGGCCAATGTCGAAGGAGTCGGGGCGGAAGCGGCGCTACCCACGCGCCGCGCGGGTCGACAAGGTCATGCAGGCCATCGTCGCTGACTCACTCGAGCGCAACTTCGACGACCGCCTCGCTCTGGTCACGGTCACGGGTGTCCACATCGATCCTGACCTGCGCCACGGTGTGGTCTTCTACGCCACGCGGGGCACCAACGACGACGAAGTCGCGGAGGCACTCGAAGAAGCCCGCGTCTCGGTCCAAAGCGACATCGGCCGTCAAGTCCGCATGAAGCGGACACCTCTGCTGCGCTTCGAGCGCGACCCGGCGATGGACGCCGGCTGGCGCATCGAAGAGATTCTCAAGGCGGCGCGGGAGCGCGACAGTGACTAGCGACCTCGACCGAGCGGCGGCGGCGATCGAGGCCGCGGACGCGGTGGCGTTGGCGTGTCACGTAGCGCCTGACGGCGACGCGCTCGGGTCGATGCTCGGGCTGCACCACCTCTGCGTCGCGGCCGGTAAGCCGTCGGTGGCCTCGTGGCCTTCGCCGTTCGTGGTGGCGCCGCACTACACGTACTTGCCGGGTCTCGAGACGGCCACCGCGCCCGAAGACTTTCCTACCGCGCCCGACGTGATGATCACCTTCGACTGCGGATCGATGGCGCGGCTCGGTGAGTTGAGCGCCTCGGCGCGCAACGCCCGCGAACTGATCGTGTTGGACCATCACCTCTCGAACGATCGCTACGGCAGCATCAACGTGATCGAGGTCGACGCCGCCGCGACGGCGGTCGTGGTGCGCGAGCTCGCGCGCCGTCTCGGGTGGGCGTTGACCCGCGACGCCGCTATGTGTCTCTACACCGGGTTGGTCACCGACACCGGACGGTTCCAGTACCAAAGCACCACGCCAGAAGTGTTCGTGCTGGCCGAGGAGTTGGCTCGCTTCGACCTGCCGATCCCGGCGCTGTCGCGTCAGCTGTTCGAAGAGCACCGCTTGGCCTATCTCAAGCTCGCCGGCAGGTGCCTGGCGCGGGCCGAACTCGACGAGGGCACCGGTTTCGTCATGGCGTGCATAACGGCGGAGGACTTCGAGCAGTCGGGCGTGACCATCGAAGAGACCGAAGGCCTCATCGATCTGGTGCGGCGCACCAAAGAAGCCGAAGTAAGCGCCGTTCTGAAGGAAACGCCGGAAGGCATTCGCGTCTCGTTGCGCTCAGTCACCGAAGTCGACGTGTCGGCGGTTGCCGCCAGCTTCGGCGGTGGCGGGCACCGTTACGCCGCCGGGTTCACGTCCGACGCGTCGCTCGAGTCGGTCAAGTCCGCGTTGCGCGACGCCGTCGCCGTCGCCATGGCGGGGGCCATGTTGACGGCCGCCGACCACACATGACCGACGGCTTCGTCGTCGTCGACAAACCCGCCGGCTGGACGAGCCACGACGCGGTGGCGCGCTGCCGCAAGATCTTCGGCCAGAAGCGCGTGGGTCACGCCGGCACCCTCGACCCCGACGCCACCGGCGTCTTGCTGGTCGGGCTCGGCCGGGCGACGCGCCTGCTGAAGTTCGTCGCCGATCTGGAGAAGGCCTACGTCGGCGAAGTCGTGCTCGGCACCGCCACCAACACGCTCGACGCCTCCGGCGAAGTGACCGGGACGTGGGACATGGCCGCCCTTTCCCTCGACGACGTACGTGGCGCCGCCACCGCCTTCGTCGGCGAAATCGAGCAGATCCCGCCGATGGTGTCGGCCGTACAGGTCGGAGGCCAGCGCTTGCACGCGCTCGCCCGCAAGGGCATCGAAGTCGAACGCGCTCCGCGGCCGGTCACCGTGCACAGCTTCAAGGTCACCGGCGAGCCCGAGCCCGGCGTGTTCGCCGTCGACGTCGTGTGCTCGACCGGTACCTACATCCGCACGCTGGCCGCCGACCTGGGTGCGGCGCTCGGCGGTGGTGCCCACCTGCGCAACCTGCGGCGCCGCGCCATTGGGCCGTTCGCCGTTGCCGAGGCCACGCCGCTCGAGGAGCTCACCGTCGAGGCCGCTAAACCGATGGCCGACCTCGTCGTCCACCTGCCCTCGATCACCGTCGACGGCGACGGCCTCGACGCCGTCGCCCACGGTCGCCCACTGTTCGATGAAACGTTTATAGGTCTAGTGAGCGACCGGGTGGCGGTACTCAACGACGCCGGAGAATTGGTGGCGGTGTACGAGCCGAAGGACCAAAGCCTCGTCGCCGACGTCGTGCTTCTGGGGCCGTAAGCAGTACTTTCTTGAGGGCTATGCAGGTCGTTAGCGATCCGGTCGCCGCTCGCGCACTCACCGCCGTCCGCGGCTCGGTGGTCACGATTGGCGCGTACGACGGGGTGCACCTTGGCCACCGGGCGGTTATCGACGAGGTCCGTCACCTCGCCGACACCCGCGGTGCGCTCAGCGCAGTCGTCACCTTCGACCGCCATCCGGCCGAGGTCGTGCGACCCGACTCGGCGCCGTGCCGCCTCACGTCGCTCGACCAGAGGATCGAACTGCTCCAGTCGACCGGGCTCGACCTGTTAGTCGTGCTCCGCTTCGACGAAGCGCGATCGCGCGAAACCGCCGAGGATTTCGTCACCGAGGTGTTGGTCGAGGGACTGGCGGCCAAGGCGGTCGTCGTCGGCCACGACTTCCACTTCGGCAAGGACCGCGGCGGCAACGTCGAGATGCTGCAACGCGAGGGCGCGCTGCACGGCTTCGACGTGCTCGGCATGCGCCTAGTGGCCACCGGTAACTCGGCGGTGTCCTCCACGCGGATACGTCAGCTGCTGCACGACGGAGAAGTGGGAACCGCCGCGGGTCTGCTCGGTCGGCCCCACGAAGTGCGCGGCACGGTGATGCGCGGCGACGCCCGCGGTCGCGAGCTGGGCTTCCCGACCGCCAACGTGGCGGTGCCCGACGGCGTGTGCATGCCCGCCGACGGCATCTACGCCGCGCTCTACACGACGGCCGACGGGGTGACGCGGCCGGCGGCGGCGTCGCTCGGCCGTCGGCCGACGTTCTACGTCGACGCCAAAGCGTCGCTGCTCGAGGCGTACGTGCTCGACTTCGACGGCGACCTCTACGACCAACCGGCGGCGGTCAGCTTCGTCGAGCGCCTCCGCGGCGAGCAGCGCTTCGAACACGTCGACGACCTCATCAAACAAATGCACGCCGACGTCGCCGCCACCCGCACCGCCCTCGGCTTTTAACACCGGTGCTCAGTCGTCGACGCGGCCCTGGCGGCGGGCCTTGATCTCGGAGGTCCGGCGCTTGGACTGGAGGCGCCGTTCGACCGACCCCTTCGTCGCGCGGGTCTTCACCCGTGGTCGCTCCACGCTCAACGCAGCCTCGAGCCGTTCGGCGAGACGGCGCCGAGCTTCCTCCCGGTTGCGCAGTTGCGAGCGCTCGTGACTCGCCACGACCCGCACCGACGGGCCGAGCTTCTCCAGCAACCGGGCCCGTTGCCGTGGGCCCAGCGAGGGCGAGTTGGCGATGTCGAAGACCAGCTCGACCCGGGTGTTGGACGTGTTGGCGTGCTGACCGCCCGGGCCTCCGGAGGCCGTGAAGCGCCAAACCAGCTCCTCATCAGGGATGGCGCACGAAGAGGACACCCGCAACATGTTCCAAACCGTAGGCACCTGCTACCCTTGATTCCCGGTTATCGCGGTTTCATCGCGCGACCATTCGATTCGAGATTCCAAGGACATCTTGCTGCACATGCGCCCCAAAGCTGAGGTCATCGCCGAGTACGGCGACCACGAGAAGGACTCCGGTAAGTCGGAGGTCCAGATCGCGCTCCTCGACGAGCACATCAAGCATCTCACCGAGCACCTGCGCGACCACAAGGCGGACCATCACACCCGCCGTGGTCTGATGCAGCTTCTCGGTAAGCAGAAGCGCATCAAGGCATACCTGCGGAACACCGACATCGAGCGGTATCGAGCGATCGTGGCCAAGCTCGGCCACCGCAGCTAACCGAGCAAATCAACGAGCGGCCGAGTGGCCGCTCGTTTCATGGGCGACCGGATGCGGTCAGCTGCCAGATGCTGTTCCCCGAACAACCGATTCGGAGGATGCCATCTGGGAACTGGCCGCCGAGCGTCGCCTCCTACATAGAGGAGGAAACCCAAAGGTGGGTTCCAAATTCGTTTCAGTGTCGGCGCCTATTTCAGGCACCGACAAGACCCTGTCATTTGAGACAGGAAAACTCGCCCAGCAGTCTCAGGGTGCAGTTGTTGCAACCATCGGCGACACCGTCGTGCTGTGCACGGCCAACGCCTCCAAGTCGGTGCGTGAAGGTACCGACTTCTTCCCCCTGACGGTCAACGTCGAAGAGCGGGCGTATGCCGCCGGCAAGATCCCCGGATCGTTCTTCCGTCGTGAAGGCCGCCCGTCGGACGCGGCGATCCTGACGTGTCGTCTCATCGACCGTCCGCTGCGCCCGAACTTCCCCGAGGGGTTCCGCAACGACGTCGACGTCGTGGCCACCATCCTCGGTAACGACCAGGAGAACCCGCACGACGTGCTCTCCATCAACGCCGCGTCTGCTGCGCTGATGATCTCTGGCATTCCGTTCGAAGCCGCCATCGGCGCCGTCCGCCTGGGCTTCACCCAGGAAGGCACGTGGATTCCTCACGTGACCTACGAAGACGGCGACGACTGCACGTTCGAGATCGTCGTGGCCGGCCGCCTCATCGACGGCGACGTCGCCATCATGATGGTCGAAGCCGGCGGCACCGAGAAGGCGTGGGACTACTACCAAGCCGGCGCCCCCAAGGTCACCGAAGAAGCGATCGCCCGACGGCCTCGAAGCAGTGCAAGGTGTGGATCCGCGAGTCGATCGATCTGCAGACCGAACTGGTCAAGCAGGTCGGCGAAGTCGAGCAGCTCGTGTTCAGCGTGGGCGTCGACTACGAGCAAGACGTGTATGACCGCGTCGCTGCCGTGACGTCAGACGACATCGCCAAGGCGTGCACCATCATCCAGAAGGCCGAGCGCAACGAAGCCCTCGACGCCATCGTCGCCACCGCGCAGTCGACCCTCGCCGAGGAGTTCGAAGGCCGCGGCAAGGAGATCAAGGCGGCGGTTCGTTCGCTGACCAAGAAGGCAGTGCGCACGCGCGTCGTCAACGACGGTGTGCGCATGGACGGTCGCGCCGCGGCCGACCTCCGTCCGGTTTCGGCGCAGGTTGGTCTCATCGACACGGCGCACGGCACCGGCCTGTTCCAGCGTGGTGAGACCCAGGTGCTCAACGTTCTGACGCTCGGCATGCCGCGCATGGACCAGATGCTCGACACCATCGACGCCAACGGCGACAAGAAGCGCTACATGCATCACTACAACATGCCGCCGTTCGCCAATGGCGAAACCGGCCGCATGGGTTCGCCCAAGCGCCGCGAGATCGGCCACGGCCTGCTCGCCGAGCGGGCGCTGCTGCCGGTGGTCCCGCACGTCGACGAGTTCCCGTACGCGCTGCGTCTCGTGTCCGAAGTGCTCGCCTCCAACGGTTCCACCTCGATGGGTTCGGTGTGCGCATCGACCCTGTCGCTGATGGACGGGGGCGTGCCCGCTCAAGGCACCCGTCGCCGGCATCGCCATGGGCCTCATCTACGCCGAAGGCAAGTACACGACGCTGACCGACATCCTCGGCGCCGAAGACGCATTCGGCGACATGGACTTCAAGGTCGCCGGCACCGCCGACTTCGTCACCGCGCTGCAGCTCGACACCAAGATCGAAGGCCTCCCGGCCGACGTTCTGAAGGATGCGCTGCTGCAGGCCCGCGACGCCCGGCTCACGATCCTCGGCATCATGGCCGAGGCCATCGCCGAGCCGCGCGACGAGGTTGCCGCCAGCGCGCCGAAGATCGTCAGCATCGAGATCCCGATCGACAAGATCGGCGAGGTCATCGGTCCCAAGGGCAAGGTCATCAACGCCCTGCAGCAGGAGACCGGCGCCGACATCAACGTCGACGACGACGGCATGGTCGGTACGGTCACGATCGGCTCCACCAGCGGTGAAGCCGTGGCCGAGGCCAAGCGTCGCATCGAACTGATCCTCGACCCGCCCCGGGCCGAGATCGGTGCGATCTACAAGGGCCGCGTCGTCAACGTCACCAAGTTCGGTGCCTTCGTCAACATCCTCCCGGGCCGTGACGGGCTGCTGCACATCAGCAAGCTCGGCCAAGGCAAGCGGGTCGAGAAGGTCGAAGACGTGGTCGATCTCGGCGACGAGGTCGAAGTGCGCGTCGACGACATCGACCAGCAGGGCAAGGTCAGCCTCTCCATCGCCGGTGACGAGTCCGGTGGTGGCGGTGGAGGTGGCGGTGGACGCGACCGTGAGCGTGCGCCCCGTGCGCCGCGTGGCGATTCGGGCGGCGAAGAGTCGTCCGAGGGTGGCGCCGTGGCAACGGCGAGCTTCGACGAGTTCCTCGAGAACGAGTTGGGCGACACGCTTGGGTGATCTCGGCCCCGCTTCCGAGCGTCCGGCCGAGCGCGAGGACCGCGGCCCCCGTCGCAACCCGCGTCGTCGCTAACGCGTAGTTGCTGCAAACGACCCGGCTCGATTCGGGCTTAACCGTTGTGACCGAGCGCGTCCCTGGGGCGCGCTCGGTTGCGTACGGCGCCTGGGTCGGCGTCGGCAGCCGCGACGAGCAGCCCGCGCTCGCCGGGGCGTCACACTTCCTCGAGCACCTGCTGTTCAAGGGCACCACGAGTCGCTCCACCGCCGACATCGCCGAGTCGATCGACGCCATGGGTGGCGACATGAACGCCTTCACCGCCCGTGAGCACACCGGGTTTCACGTCAAGTGCCTCGACGAGGATGGTCCCGAGGCGCTCGCCATCCTCACCGACATCATGAGCGCGCCGTTGATCGCGCCCGACGACGTCGAAGTCGAGCGCGGCGTCATCGTCGAGGAGATCCTCGAACGCGACGACGAGCCCGCCGACTGGGTGCACGACTTCGTCCTGGCGGCGACTTTCGCCGAGCATCCGCTCGGCCGCGACGTGCTCGGCTCGCAAACAACGATCGACGCCATGCCGCGCGACGAGATCGCCGAGTTCTTCGCGTCGAACTACACGCCGACGAACATCGTGCTGGCCGCCGCGGGAGCCATCGATCACGACGTGGTCGTCGCCGCCGGGGAGGCGATCGCTGCGGCGCGTCAGACCGGCGCGCCCACGTTGGCGCGTCGACCGCCGGGAATTGCCGAGTCGACGGTGGCGGTCGACAACCAGGACACCGAGCAGGTGCACATCTGCATCGCCATGCCCACCGTGTCGCAGAGCCACGACGACCGCTACCCGCTGGCCGTTATCGATCAGCTGCTCGGCGGGGGACTGTCGTCGCGGTTGTTCCAGGAGGTGCGCGAGAAGCGCGGCCTCGCCTACACGATCTACACGTACCGGTCGCTGTTCAGCGACGCCGGCGTGCTCGTGATCTGCGCCGGCACCGCACCGTCCAAGGTCGGCGACACGCTCGACGTCATCGGCGACGAACTGTCGCGCATCGCCAACGACGGCGTGACGGCCAAGGAACTCGACATCGCCAAGCGGCACCTCGTGGGCGCGTTCCATCTCGGGCTCGAAGACACAGGTGCGCGCATGGCGAGCATCGCGTCGTCGCAGCTGGCGCTCGGCCGGGTCGAGGTGGTCGACCTCGCCGCGGAACGTATCCGTTCGGTCGAGACCACCGACGTCGAGCGCGTTGTGCGCGATCTCACGACCGCCCCGCGGATCGCTGCCGTGGTCGGTCCCGTCAGCGACGCCGAGATCGCCGACCGCGTCAGCCGTTCGTGATGGTCCAGGGCCAGGATGCGACTGGCCCGGTGCGGCCGCCGGCGGTGGCGCGCACTCGGAACACGTGCTCGCCCGCTGTCAGGTCCTCGTAGTAGGGATTGCCCGAGCACCTTCGTACCGCCCGCGCCCGCAGGTTGTTCGGAAGCGGACCCGAAGCTGCCGAGCACCCGCTGACTCGCAACGGTGCCGTAGAGCTGACGGCGATGAGTCCCGCCACCACGGCAATCGTCAGAGGAAGGACCAACAGGTTGCCGCCGGTGGCCGGACTTCACCCACCCGGTTTACCCAAATGTGTGTCCGCCGGGTGAGCGAGTAGCAGACTGTCGCCATGACTGACCGGGTGCGAGTGGGCGTTTTCGGTGCGGCCGGGCGAATGGGGCGCACGATTTGCGCGGCCGTCGCTGCTGACGCCGATCTCGACCTGGTGTGTGGTGTCGACCCGTTCGCGGTAGGGGAGACCGTCGAGGGTCTGACGATCGCCGGCGAGGCGCACGCCTTCGCCGATGCGGGCGTGCAGGTGGCGATCGACTTCACGGTGATCGACGCGGCGCGCGTCAATGCCACGTGGTGCGCCACGCACGCCACACACGCCGTCATCGGCACCAGCGGGTTCAGCGACGAGGACCTCGACGACCTCCGTCACCTCTTCACCGGTGACGGCGCGCCCAACTGCGTGTGGGCCGCGAATTTCGCCATCGGCGCGGTTCTGGAGGGTTACCTCGCTGCGAAGGTGGCGCGCTTCTTCGACACCGTCGAGATCATCGAGAGCCACCACGACACCAAGAAGGACGCGCCCTCGAGTACGGCGGTGGACACCGCGAGGCGCATCGCCGCTGCCAATGACAAATGGGCGGCGGATCCGACCGAGATCGAGAGCCTCCCCGGGGCCCGCGGGGCGAAGGGGGCCGGAGGCATTCCCATCCACTCCATGCGGATGCGGGGGATGATCGCCACCCAGGAAACGGTGTTCGGCACGACCGGCCAGACGCTGACGATCCGGCACGACACCTTTGACCGCACGTCGTTCATGCCCGGGGTGCTCATGGCAACCAAGGCTGTGAGCACGACTCCAGGCCTAACGGTAGGACTGGACGGCTTACTCGGCCTCAGCTAGCAGGAAACTCCACCAACCCTGTAGAATTACAGGAATATGACGTCGCAGCTCTTCTTCGTCGCGCTCGCCGGGTTCTGCGCCTCCATGGTCGACGGCGCTCTCGGCATGGGTTTCGGGCCGACCTCGTCCACGATCCTTCTCGGAACCGGCCTGTCGCCGGCGGCGGCGTCCACCGTGGTGAATCTGGCCAAGGTGGCGACCGGGCTGGCAGCGGCGATCTCGCATTGGCGGTTCAAGAACATCGACCACCGTCTCGTCCGCAAGCTGGCCATCCCCGGCGCGCTGGGTGCGCTCGTCGGCGTCACCGTGCTCAACAACGTCGACGGCAAGTCGCTGCGCCCCATCCTGGCCGGACTTCTGATGATCGTCGGCATCCGCATCCTGTGGCGCTTCAGCGCCCCGCTGCCGGTGACACCCGCGACCGCCGAGGGCGAACCGGAAACGGTCGGTCTGCCTCCCTACAACGAGCGCGGCATCGAGCTCGGCGCCGCAGCTGGCGGCATCACCAACGGACTCATCGGCGCCTGGGGCCCGGTGGTCACGCCGATGCTGTTGCACAAGGGCCTGCCGGCGCGCTTCGCCATTGGTTCGACGAATACCGCCGAGGTCGCCGTCGCCGTCGTGGCTTCAGGATCGCTGCTGGCGTCGCTGGGCAGCGAGGGAGTTGACTTCGGAGTCGTGATTGCGATGTTGCTGGGCGGTGTCGCGGCGGCGCCGTTGGCCGCCTGGACGATTCAGCACATCCCGCCCCGCGCGCTCGGCATAGCGGTAAGCGCGCTGTTGTTACTCACCAACGTGCGCGAACTGGCCGGGTACTTCGACCTTGGCCTGGCGCGGTGGGCGTTGTACGCACTGGTCGCCGGGCTGTGCGCCCTCGCAGCGACCCAGCCACGATTGCGTGAGCGAGTAGTCGCGGCCGCGCCAATTCTCGCCGACTAGTGCGTTCCGTCACCGCCTACGCCACCTCTGGCGCCGGCGTCCCGTTCGAGAAGACGACTATTGAGCGACGGGACCCCGGGCCCAACGACGTCGTCGTCGACATCGCTGTTGCCGGGATCTGTCACTCGGACATCCACACGGCACGCGGCGAGTGGGGCGACACGATCTATCCACTCGTGCCGGGCCACGAGATCGCGGGGACGGTTTCCGAAGTCGGATCCGCCGTCACGAAGTTCGGCGTCGGCGACCGCGTCGGCGTCGGTGTCATGGTCGACTCCTGCCGGGAGTGCGACTCCTGCCAGCGCGGCTACGAGCAGTACTGCGAGAACGGTTTTGTCGAGACGTACGGCGTGATCGGCCGGGACGGCCGCGTCACCCAGGGCGGTTACGCGCGGGTCATCGTCGTCGACGAAAACTACGTGTTCGCAATTCCCGACGGCCTGGCGCTCGATGTAGCCGCGCCGCTGCTGTGCGCCGGCATCACGTTGTACTCACCCTTGCGGCACTGGGGCGCGGCGCCGGGCAAGAACGTCGCCATCGTCGGCATGGGTGGGCTTGGCCACCTCGGTGTGCAGATCGCCCACGCACTGGGCGCCGAGGTAACGGTGCTGTCGCAGTCCCTGGCGAAGCAAGCCGACGGGCAACGGCTGGGCGCAGATCACTATTACGCCACCAGTGATCCCTCCACGTTCGAGCAACTCGCCGAGCGGTTCGACCTGATCGTCAACACCGTCTCGGTGCCGCTGCCGATGGACGACTACCTCGCGTTGCTGCGGCGCGACGGAACCTTCGTCATGGTGGGCCTTCCGCCTGAGCCGTTATCGCTGCGGGCGAACTCGCTGCTCACGAACCGGCGCAGCTTCGCTGGTTCGTGCATCGGCGGACTGGCCGAGACCCAGGAGATGCTCGATTTCTGCGCCACCCACGGGATTGGCGCCGAGGTGGAAACGATTACGGCGGCCGAAATCGACGAGGCGTGGGACCGCGTGGTGGCCAGCGACGTGCGCTACCGCTTCGTCATCGACGCCGCCACGATGTAGCGGCACCGCCCAATTCACAACTTGTTGTGATTGCCCTAAGGATCGGACTGAATTGTCCGATAGAGAATGTGTGCGGAGAGTCGCTGGGATCCTGATTGTTCTGTTCTTGACCGTTGGCGCGGTGCGGGCAGCCCCTGCAGCGGGGGCAGATACGGGCGTTCCCACCTGCACACCCGGCGCATTGGGTACCCCGTTCGTTGCGCCCGGCCCGGGAGTGAAGACGACCGGACTCGGTGCTGGCGCTCCCGCGTATTACGAGATTGGGGCACCGACCGGGGCGTTCGCCGGCGTGGCTCCGAAGGGGATCATGCTCGTGCTTCATGGTGGTGGGTGGCGCGTGGTCGGCAAAGAAACCCTTGTTCCGATCCGAGGGTATGTCGATCGCTGGCGAGCCAGGGGCTGGCAAACCGTCAGCGTCGACTATCGGGCGTGCGCGCAGGGTCTAAAGGACGTGTTCTGGTTCATGCAACGGATCCGCGTCATGCGGCCGAACGCCTTGGTGTGTGCAACCGGCATGTCCGCTGGCGGCCACATGGCTCTCATGCTGGCCTCGTTTCGCAAGGATCTGGCTTGCGTAATTGCCCTTGCCGCGCCCAGCAACCTGAACTCGCTCGCCGACCAAGTGGCATTCGACCCGCTGACGCAGACATTCGGCCAGACTGGGCCGACTGCGGTTCTCAATCTCGCGCGAGCGACCTTCGGGGACTCCGAGACGTCACTCGACATGTACAGCCCTGCGACCTACGCGCAGAACGTGACTGCCCGAGTGCTGCTCGCGAGTGGAGAGAACGACAAGGTGAACCCGCGCGAACAAAACGCTGAATATTCGGCGGCGCTTTTGGCGGCGCATCCTGCCGCCTACATCGACACGGCCCTGCTGCCGCCCGGACTGGAGCCTTTCGTCCACACCGGTGTCAGCGCAGCCGGTCTCGACGACTTGTACACGCGCGAGAACGCACTGGTGGCACCGCTGTTCGGCTAGTCCTTCTCGGCAGCGTCGATGGAGGCTTCGAGTTCGGCTTCCATCGAGGCGACGCCTTGCAGGTCGCCCTTCTTGCCCCTCCTGCGGTTGGCGGCCGACTGAACGGCGAAGATCGTTAGCGACACGGCGACCAGCTGCCACTGGTACCGCTTGATGAAGTCGAGGATCGGTTCGAGCACCGGCTCGGTCACGTCGCCGAACGCCTTGATCAGAATCAGGCGACCAATGGTGCCAAGGACGTTCAGAGCGACGAACAGCCGCACCTTCATCCCGGCCGAACCCGCCAGCACGCACACGTAGGCGTTCGGTGCGAGGCAGACGATGACGCCCCCGGCCTTGGCGAACCATTTCTTGAGCAGCGGGATCATCCCGCTGTTGCCGGTCTTGTTCTCGATCCAGTCGAGCGCGCCGTCGCCGAACCAATGGCCGAGCATGAAGTACAGCGGATCGGTCAGCACGAGGCGGAAGAACGCGACGGCGAAGAATTCCCACGTCTCGACGCGGTTGGACGCCAGGATCAGCCACCGGTTGATCGGCTGAAAGAAGATGACGACGAGCGGGTGCTCGTTGATCAGCGTGGGGGCGAGAATGCCGACGACTATCCCCGCGATGGAGAACGCCGCGATCGGCGCGAGCAGGATGGTTAACCGGCGACGCCGTTGACGCTTCTCGGCTTCGGTGCGTTCGGGCGCCTCTGCCTGCTCTTGCTCCTCAGCCATCGCAGCACGATACGCCCCTACAGTGCTCCGCATGCGGGGGCGCAACGCTACGTCGTCGACCGAAAGCCTGCTCCAGGCGACCTTCGCGTGCGTGGCGCGCTACGGCATCGCCAAGACGACGGTCGAAGACGTCGCCCGCGAGGCCGGGATGAGCAGGGCGACGGTCTACCGCCAGTTCCCCGGCGGCAAGGATCAGCTGATCGCCGACACCATCCGGTGGGAGGCGACGCGGTTCTTCGCCGAACTGGCCGTCGCCATCGATGACTCGCCGGACTTCGAGACCACACTGGAAGACGCCATCGTGTTCGCCCGCGGCGCTCTCGCCCAGCACGCGGTGTTCCAGAAGGTCCTCGAGACCGAGCCCGACCTCTTGCTGCCGCAACTCAGCGTCGACGACAGCCGAATCCGGTCGATGGTGGCGGCGTTCCTCACCACCCACCTCGAGCCCGAGGCCGATCGGTTGGCCGCTGGGTTGACCGTCGCCCAGGTGGCCGATCACGTCTCCCGGCTGCTGCTGTCGTTCTTCAACGCCGAAGGGGGATGGGACCTCAGCGATCCTGAAGAGGTAAAGCGCCTGGTCAGGACCCAATTGCTGGCCGGTGTGTTCCGGGAGCAGCTGAGACAGCATTGACAGTGAGACAGATTCGTCTATACCGTCTCACTTGATGCCGGTCATCGAATTGCGCGCCGAAGACGATCCGCAGGCCCGCGTTGTTACCGCCACGCTTCGTTGCATCGCCCGCTGGGGCCTCGCCAAGACCACCTTGGACGACGTGGCCCGCGAGGCTGGCCTGAGCCGCGCCACCGTCTACCGGATCGTGCCCGGCGGCAAGGAGAACCTGTTGGTTCTCGTTTCGACCCACGAGCTCAACCGCTTCTTCCTGTCGTTGCACGAAGCGGTGCAGGGTGTCGACACGCTCGAAGACACGCTCGTGACCGGAGTAACCACAGCTGCGAAGCACCTCGAACATCACGGCGCGCTCAAGTTCATGATCGAGCACGAGCCCGAGCAGATCCTGCCGCGATTCGCCTTCACCAATCTCGACCGCATCCTCGCCAACGTGCGCGCCTTCGCCGCCCCGTATCTCGAGCCGTGGCTCGGCGACGAAGCCGGCCGCTGCGCCGAGTGGGTCGCCCGCATCGTCTTGTCCTACGCGTGCACGCCGTCGCCCGAGTTCAACCTCGCCGACGAGAACTCGGCGCGCCGTCTCGTTCGCACCTTCGTCATGCCAAGCCTCAACACCTCCCGCACACCAAAGGAAACCGCCTCGTATGTCAGTCACTGAAAACGAATCCATCATCGGTCGCGACGACATCAACGACCTCGAAGCCATCTTGTCGGTCAGCAACACCGAGGTCGACGCCGTCATCAGCCACGTCCGGGCGAACTACGACACCATCTTCACGTGGGACTACGAGAAGGGTCACCGCCCCAAGCTGAACCGTCTCTACGAGAAGGCGAAGACCTCGATGTGGAACGGCGAGACCGACCTGCCGTGGGAGATCGAGGTTGACCAGGAAGCGGTTGTGGCGGCGAACATGGCCGCGAACGCCGGCGGCCTGTCCCAGGACATGGACCTCACCGGCACGCCGTTCGAAAAGTGGGGTGACAAGGAGTTCCTCGACTTCGGTGTCCAATCACAGAACTGGATGCTCAGCCAGTTCATGCATGGCGAACAGGGCGCGCTCATCTGCACGGCGCGCATCGTGGAGTCGGTGCCGTGGATCGACGCCAAGTACTACGCGTCGACGCAGGTGATGGACGAGGCCCGCCACGTCGAAGTGTTCGCCAAGTATCTCGACACCAAGCTGTCGGGCCACTACCCGATCAACGCACACCTGAAGATGCTGCTCGACGACATCATCCAGGACGAACGCTGGGACATGACCTACCTGGGCATGCAGATCATGGTCGAGGGCCTCGCGCTGGCGGCCTTCGGATTCATGCACCAGCTCACGACCGAGCCGCTGCTCAAGCAGCTGCTGCGTTACGTCATGAGCGACGAGGCGCGCCACGTCGCCTTCGGCGTGCTGTCGCTGCAGGACTACTACCAGGAGCTGACTGTGGCGGAGCTGCGCGAGCGCCAGGAGTTCGCGTTCGAGGCCGCCGTCCGCATGCGCGACCGCTTCTTGCAGCAGGAGGTGTGGGATCGCATGGGCGTTCCGGTCAAGGACGCGGTGCAGATCGTGATGGCCGCACCGGAGCGGCAAGTGTTCCAGTCGATGCTGTTCTCGAAGATCGTGCCGAACCTGAAGAAGCTCGGTCTGCTCGACGCCGGCGCCCAGAAGGGCCAACCCGGTTGGCTGCGCACCAAGTTCACCGAACTCGGTGTCATCCAGTTCGAGGACTGGGCCGACACCGGCGAGGAATACGAGATGTTCGCCCTGGCCAACGGCGAGACCCAGGACTCCTCGAAGACGGCTTAAACCGCTCCTTTTGGTGATGTCTGGAAGGGGTCTTTGCTTCTAGGCATCACCAAAAGGGAGAGCTAGTCGAAGACGATGACGCTGCGGGCGATCTCGCCCGTCTTCATGGCTTCGAAGCCGTCGTTGACGTCGTCGAGACCGATGCGGGCGCTGACGAGTTCGTCGAGCTTGAGCTTGCCGTCCATGTAGAGGTCGACGTAGCGCGGCATGTCGAAGCGGAATCGGTTCGAGCCCATGTTCGAGCCTTGGATCTTCTTCTCGGCCAGGAAGTCGAAGCCGTTGAGTTCGACCGACTGACCGACCGGAATCATCCCGACGACGGTCGCCGTGCCGCCGGCACCGAGCATCTGCCACGCCTGCTCGGCGGTGGCCTTCAGTCCGATGGCTTCGAACGAGTACTCGACGCCGCCGCCGGTCAACTGTTGCACGGCGCTGACGGCGTCGGTCTGCGACGCGTTGATGACGTCGGTGGCGCCGAACTGCTTGGCGAACTCGAGCTTGGTCTCGTTCATGTCAACGGCGATGACGCGTGACGCGCCGGCGATCGCCGCGCCCTGCACCACGTTGAGCCCGACGCCGCCGCAGCCGATCACGGCGACGGTTGACGTCGCCGGGATCTGCGCGGTGCGGAACACGGCGCCGAGTCCGGTCGTGACCGAGCAGCCGATGAGCGCGGCGCGGTCCAACGGCATGTCCTTGCGGATCTTCACCACGGCGTTCTCGTGCACGAGCATCTTCTCGGCGAAACTCGACAGGTGCAGGAACTGATGGCACATGCCGCCGTCGGCCATCGACAGTCGCTGCGGCCCGGTGAAGTCGCGCGACAGGCCCTGCTTCGCGCACCGGTTCGGGAAGCCGCTGAGGCAGTGCTCGCACTTGCCGCAGAACACCGAGAGGCAGGTGATGACGTGATCGCCTTCCTCCACGTGGGTGACCCCGGCGCCGACCGCCTCGACCACGCCGGCGGACTCATGGCCGAGCACGGTGGGTGTGGGGTACGGATACGCGCCGGTCATGAAGTGGAGGTCGCTGTGGCACAAGCCGGCGGCCGAGGTGCGAATCAGCACCTCGCCCGGACCGGGTTCGCCGACGACGACCTCCTCGATGTCGAGTTGGCCGGGGATGGTCTTGAGAACGGCAGCGCGCATGTTTCGACTCTTGCACTTTCATGCGAGCGATGTCTCGTAGAGTCAATGAGTGGCGTATGAGTCGGATCCCGCGTTCGTGGCGCTGCATTTGCTGCGGGTGCGGGGCGTGACGCCCAGCGCTGAAATCGCGGCCGCCACCGGTCTCGACGAGGCGACGGTGACCGCCGCCATGGAGGCGCACCAAGCCGACGACCTCGTCATCCTGCGGGCCGGCAGCTTGCCCGGTTGGGCGTTGACCCGGTTCGGTCGCGACGAAGACGCCCAGCGCGCCGCCCAGGAACTCGACGCCGCCGGCGCCCGCGGCGACGGTCGAAGACCTCTACCGCCGCTTCCTCGAACTCAACCCGACGCTGCTGCGGCTCTGCACCGACTGGCAGCTGCTCCCGACGGTCGACAACAAGACCCCACCCGAGCTCAACCGCCACGAGGATCCGGACTACGACGCCGAGGTGCTGGCCCGTCTCGCCAAAGTCGATGGCGCGGCGCAGCCGATCTGCGATGGACTGGGCGATGCCCTCGCGCGCTTCGGCACTTACGGACCCCGGCTTGCGGCCGCGCGCGTCCGCGTCGAAGCCGGCGAGCACGACTGGATGACCAAGCCCATGATCGACAGCTATCACTCCGTGTGGTTTGAACTGCACGAAGACCTGCTGGCCACGCTCGGCATCGAGCGCGGCAGCGAAGAAATCGAGCCCGAAGAAATGGAAACTGCATCGTGAGAAATAGCGGGCGTTGGGGCTCCGTGTTGACGGCGATGGTGACGCCGATGCACGACGACGGGTCCGTCAACTACGACGGTGTGGCCGCGCTGGCGCGCTACCTCGAGGCGAACGGCAACGACGGCCTGGTTGTCACCGGCACGACGGGCGAATCGCCGGTGCTCACCGACGAAGAGCGGGTGAACGTGTGGCGGGCGGCGGCGGAAGCGGTGAGCATCCCGATCATCGCCGGGTCGGGCACGAACGACACGGCGCACTCGGTCGAGATGACCAAGGCGGCCAAGGACGTGGGCGCCGCCGGCGGTGCTCGCGGTCACGCCGTATTACAACCGGCCCTCGCAGGCGGGCCTATACGGCCACTTCATGGCGATCGCCGAATGCACTGATCTTCCGGTAATGCTCTACGACATCCCGATTCGCAGCGGACGCAAGATCGCCCATGAGACGTTCCTGAAGCTGATCGCCGACGCGCCGAACATCGTGGCCAACAAGGACGCGGCCAAGGATCCCGTGGCGACGACGCGGCTGCTGCGCGACGCGCCCGACTACTTCGAGTCGTATTCAGGTGACTCTTCGATGACCATGCCGTTTCTCGCCGTCGGAGCGTGCGGCATCGTCGGCGTGGCCAGTCACTGGACCGCGGCCGCGCAGAAGGACATGATCGAAGCGTTCGCCAAGGGCGACGTCGACGGCGCCCGCGAGCTCAACGCGTCGCTGGCCGACGCCTACGAGTTCGAAGGCAGCGACGCCTACCCGAACCCGCTGCCCACCAAGGCGGTCATGCGCGCGCTCGGCCTCCCTGTCGGCCAAGCTCGTCTCCCCATGGGAACCGCCACCGACGAACTCGACGCTGCCGCCCGCGACCACTTGGCGTCGCTCGGCGACCTCGCCTCACCGAATTACAGCGCTAGCTAGTGCCCAAGCCAGTACGCGTCATCTTCCTCGGGGGACTGGGAGAGATCGGCCGCAACTGCGCGGTCATCGAAGTCGAAAACCGCCTGCTGATCATCGACTGCGGGTTGATGTTCCCCGACATGGACATGCCCGGCGTCGACCTCGTGTTGCCGGACTTCACATTCCTGCGCGACAACGCCGACCGCGTCGAAGCCTGCGTGCTGACCCACGGCCACGAAGACCACGTCGGCGCGCTCAGCTTCCTGCTGCGCGACCTCGAGTTCCCGCTTTACGGCTCGGCGCTCACGCTCGGCATGGCGCGCAACCGCATCGACGAGGCCGGCCTCGTCAAGCGCACCTCGTTCAATCCGGTGGCCGATGGCGAACGCCGCATGATCGGTCCGTTCGACGTCGAGTTCATCCCTGTCACCCACTCCGTGCCCCACGCCTTTGCCATCGCCATTCACACGCCCCAGGGCGTCATCTTCCATACGGGCGACTGGAAGCTGGACCTCACGCCGGTCGACGGCCGCACCACCGACATCGCGCGGATCGGTGCGATCGCGTCCACCGACGGCATTCGCCTGATGCTCGGCGACTCCACCAACGCCGAGGAGGCGGGCCACACGATCTCCGAGTCGACGATCGGCGAGACTCTGCGCGACCAGTTCCGCGATCATCCCGAGAAGCGCGTCGTCGTCACCTGCTTCGCTTCGCACCTCCACCGCATCCAGCAGGTGATGGACGCGGCGATCGGGCACGGTCGCATCGTGGCCACCCTCGGCCGCTCGATGGGTAAGAACGTGGCGCTGGCGCGCGGCATGGGCCTGCTCAACGTGCCCGACGCGTCGGTGATCGACATCGACGACGTCGGCGACCTGGCCCCGGAAAAGGTGTGCGTCATCTCGACGGGCTCGCAAGGCGAGCCCATGAGCGCGCTGGCGCTGATGGCTGCCGGCGAGAACAAGCGCATCAAGATTGGCGAAGGCGACCTGGTGATCATGTCGTCCCACGCCATCCCCGGGAACGAGGGCCCCGTCGGCAAAGTCATCGACGGACTGCACCGTCTCGGGTGTGAGGTCGTGCACTCGGGCATCGCCCAGGTGCACGTGTCGGGCCACGCCAAGGGCGAGGAACTCAAGACACTGCTCACGCTGGCGCGCCCTGAGTTCTTTATCCCGGTGCATGGCGAGTTCCGTCACCTCACCCACCACGCCCGCCTCGCCAAGAAACTCGGCATGTCGGACAACCACGTGCTGTTGTGCGAGGACGGCGACGTGATCGAGCTGCACGACAAGGGCATCGACTTCGCCGGCACCGTGCCCGCGGGTTACCTGTACGTCGACGGCATCGTCGGCGACGTCGGCCAGTTCGTGCTGCGCGACCGCAAGGTGCTGGCTGAGGAAGGCGTCGTCATCGTGGTCGTCACGATCGACAGCAAGACCGGCGACGTGGTGAGCGGCCCCGAAGTGATCACCCGTGGGTGGGTGTACGCGCCCGAAGCCGAGGACTTGCTCGACGAGGCGCGCGAGGCGGTGCGGGTTGCGGTCAGCAACGTCGCCTCGACCGACGCCGACACACTTCGTAAGACGGCGCGCTCGGCGCTGGGCAAGTTCGTGAACGAGCGGACGCGCCGGCGCCCGATGATCGTTCCCATCGTCATGGAGGTCTAGATCCGTGGGCTGGGTGAACGAAACGGCCGCGGAAATCGATCGGGTCGTCGTGGCGGTGTTCGAGCAGGTGGGCCGCGAGTTGAGCGAAGAGTTCGAGTTTCCCAACGCCCATCCCGGTTTCCTGCTCGGCGTCGGCTATCCGCTCCTCCAAGGCCCCATCGCCGTCGAGGACTTGGCGGCGATGTATCCGTATCTGCCGTCGGAGTTATTCGAAAAGCTCGTGCAGAACAACGCGGACGAGGGGGCGATCAGCCTTCACGCTGGCGTGGTCGCACTCACCGATCGCGGTCGCGAAACCGCCACCCGGCTGCGGGAGCGGTTCGACGAGATTTCCGGTTCGCTCTGGGAGGGCCACGCCGTGAGCGACCTCGAGTCGAGCGCGCTCGTGGCTTTGGCGCATGCCCGGTCATTGGGGCCGCTCGTTGAGCCTTCGGCTTTCGCGATCCAAGGGGCGGCCAGCGGGCCGAGCTCAGCCGCACGGTTGTTCCACGCGCTTACGGCCCTGCGCTACTGGCGCGCCGACGCTCATCGCGCCGCGTGGAGCGCGGCCGGGTTGTCGGTGCTCGAGGCCCACACGTTGAATCGGCTGTGGGATCTCGACCGCGGCGTCGAGCGCGTCGGTCAAGGCGAGCCGCGCCCCGGCCGACGCGGCGTTGCGGGTTTGACCGAGCGCGGGTACGCCGAGAACGAGGTCATCACCGAGCTTGGACGGAAGGCCCGGGAGGTGATCGAGGCGGATACCGACGCGCGCACCGAGCCCATCTACGCGCCGCTCAACGACACGGCTCGTGCAGGGTTCCGCGACGCGTTGCGACGTCTCCCGAGTTAGAGACCCTCGGTAGCGCCACGCGCTGTCGGGGTTGAGCGCGGCGAGCGTGCGGTAGGGGACACTGCGTGCCGAAGAAGGACCGCTTTGTTGAAGTCGCCGGCCGCGCCGGTTTGGTGTCGCGAGCCGCGATCTGGTGCGTCACCGAAGCGTTTGGCCTTCGAGGGCAATCCAGAACCGCGCGCCCAACCGGATAAGGAGGCCGCGTTGCACACGCTCGCCCGGCAGCCGTTCGGACCCCGCTCCTTGGACGAGTCGTTGTCGACGTTGGCACGCCAGCCTCGCGGACGACCCGTGTGCCTCCTTGTCGCCGCGGGCATGGTCGCCTGGGCTCTGAATGCCTTGGCGCAGTCGCGCTGGCGCGAGATCCCGGCACGCGACTAGCCGCCGGTCGGCGCGAATAGCGTTACCCCATGCTCGAAGGGATCGAAGGAAGAGTCGCGCTCGTCACCGGAGCGGCGCGGCCGCGGGGGATTGGCCGGGCGACGGCGCTGCGTCTCGCGCGCGAGGGTGCGGATGTCGCGTGCGTCGACTTAGGCGCCCCGATGACGGACTTCCCGAGTCACGGCATGGCCGAGCCGACCGACCTCGAAACGATCGTGAAGGAGATCGAGTCGATGGGGCGGCGCGCCGTCGGCATTCGCGCCGACTGCACCGACGAGGCACAGGTCGAAGCCGCGGTGGCGGAAGCGACCGAGAAGCTCGGCAACGTGTCGCTGGTCGCCAACGTCGTTGGCGGCGGCAGCTTCGGCATGGGCATGGGCCCGCTCACCTACCTGCCAGCCGATCAGTTCGACAAGATGGTGTCGCTCAACCTGCGCAGCATGTTCCTGGTTACCAAAGCGACCGCGGCGCGCATGGTCGCGACGGGCACCAAGGGCGCCATCGTGAGCGTGTCTTCGCAAGCGGGCAAGCGCGGCATGCCGATGCTGGGCGCGTACTGCGCCGCCAAGTCCGGGATCATCCTGCTCACGCAAACGTGGGCCGCCGAGCTCGGCCCGTCGGGCATCACCGTCAACGCCGTGTGTCCTGGCACCGTCGACACCGACCTGCTCAACAAAGACGGCCAGCTCGAGAACATGGTCGGCGGTGGCGAAGGCGGGTTCCAGTCGTGGATCGACAGCCAGATTCCGCTGGGTCGCATGCAGACCGGCGACGACGTCGCCAACGCCATCGCCTTCCTCATGAGCGACGACGGCAACTACATCACCGGCGAGGCGCTGAACACCAGCGGCGGCCAGACGATGGTGTGACGTGAGTATCTCGGCGCCGGGGATGACCGACGCCCTGGATTCGATCAACCTACGACCGGTTGCGGTTGTGAAGTCAGTCATCTGAGGCCGTTTCGCAGCCACAAGTCGTCATGAATGGCGCTGGCGATAACGGGTTGGGTGCGCAGGACCTCCTCGGACGGAGGCGCTACCCTCCACCGTTGGGCGGCCGAACATAGGTACGGTTGATTCGCCAATGGCCACTACGAAGCGAGGCCCCGCTCGCACTCGAAAGCCGGCGCCGACTCGGCGCGCGGCTCCGCGGAAGCGCCCGAGCACGGTCGCGCGCGCCCGCACATCCTTAGCCACCCACCTTGGTCGCCAGTCCGATGACGTGTGGGGCGTTCTCCTGATCGCCGTCGGCCTCGTGGCGGCGCTCGGCATCTACGCCGACTTCACCGGTCCTGTCGGTCGCTTTTTGCGCGACGTCGCCGGCCTGTTCTTCGGTTGGGGACGCCTCGCCCTGCCCGTCGCCGTCGCCGGTGTCGGACTGGCGTTGCTCGAGGGCCGACCGCGTCAAGAGCCCGCCCGCGTCGTCATCGGCACGAGTTTCCTCGTCGTCGCCGCGTCGGGGCTCATTCACCTCTTCAACGGCACGCCGACGTGGACGGATCCGGCCGACGACCTGCGCGACGCCGGCGGCCTCGTCGGCGCCACCACCGCCGAACCGTTGCGGACGCTGCTCGCCATCCCCGGCGCCACGCTGATTCTCGCCGCGCTAGCGCTCGTCGGCCTGCTCGTCGTATTCCGGCTCTCGGTGCGCGACGCGTGGGGCTACCTGGGCCGCGGCGTGAAGAAGTCGATCGACGTATTGAGCGGGTCAGCCCGCCACATCGCCGCCGCCACGACCACCGAAGTCGAGGATCGTATCGACGCCACGCGCCGTCACCCGGCGACGCAGCCGCCGATCATGACCAACGGCGAAGAGCTCACCGACGGCGACGTCCCGCCGCTGGCGGAAGAGGACGAGCCCGAGCCCGTCATCACCGTCGCCGTCTCACCGGACCCGACGCCGATCGAAGCGAGTCAGCTCGCCATCGACCTCGGCCCAGCGCACCGCGAAGGCCCGTGGCGCCTGCCGGCCCTGGCACTACTCAAGCGCTCGACAGCCGTCGAGATCGACCGCCGCATGATCGAGGCCGGTGGCCGCACGCTGGAACACGCGCTCGCCGCCCACGGCGTCGAGACCCGACTCGTCGGCATGACCGTCGGCCCCACTGTCACGCGCTACGAACTCGAACTCGGTCCCGGCGTGAAGGTGGCCAAGGTGACCAGCCTGCACAAGGACATCGCCTACGCCATGGCGTCGCCCGACGTGCGCATCCTGGCGCCGATCCCCGGCAAGTCGGCGATCGGCGTCGAGGTGCCCAACCGCGATCGTCAGCTCGTCGCGCTGGCCGACATCCTCTCGACCGAGGAAGCGCGCAAGGCGACGCACCCACTCGAAGTCGCGTTGGGCAAAGACATCGCCGGCCGCGCCGTCATGGCCAACCTGGCCGACATGCCCCACATCCTCATCGCCGGCGCCACGGGCGCGGGCAAGTCGAGCTGCATCAACAGCCTCATCACGTCGGTGCTCGTGCGTTCGACGCCCGACCAGGTCCGCATGATCCTGATCGACCCCAAGCGCGTCGAGCTCGGCCAGTACAACGGATTGCCGCATCTGCTGACCCAAGTCGTCGTGAACCCCAAGCGCGCCGCCAACGCGCTGGCGTGGGCCGTCAAGGAGATGGAGCGGCGGTACGAGTTGCTCTACGAGGTCGGCGTGCGTGACGTCACCGGCTACAACGCGGCGTTCGATCGGGGCGATCTGAAACCCGAACCCGGTGAGGACAAGGAGTACCGCCGCCTGCCGTTCATCCTGGTGGTCGTGGACGAGCTCGCCGACCTCATGATGATCGCCGCCCGCGACGTCGAAGACTCGATCTGCCGCATCGCCCAGATGGCTCGCGCCGTCGGCATCCACCTCGTGATCGCCACGCAGCGACCTTCGGTCGACGTCATCACCGGCGTGATCAAGGCGAACGTGCCGTCGCGGCTGGCGTTCGCGGTGTCGAGCCTCACGGACTCGCGGGTGATCCTCGATCAGCCCGGTGCGGAGAGGCTCGTCGGCAAGGGCGACATGCTGCTGCTGACGGCCAACTCGTCGAGCGGCCGCCGCGTGCAGGGCGCGTGGGTGAGCGAGGAAGAAGTCCGCAAAGTGGCGGCGCACTGGAAGCGTCAGGCCCGCCCCGAATACGTGGAAGGCGTCGAAGGCGACGACTCCGGACCGGGCGGCGCGTATCGCGGGGGCGCCAGCGGAAACGACTCGGACGACGACGAACTGATGCGCGCCGCTCGCGACCTCGTCGTGCGCAGCCAGCTCGGCTCCACGTCGATGCTCCAGCGCAAGCTCAAGGTGGGGTTCGCTCGCGCCGGTCGCCTGATGGACCTGCTCGAGGAGAGCGGCGTCGTCGGGCCGTCCGAGGGTTCCAAAGCGCGGGCCGTGCTCATGACCGTCGCCGAGCTCGAAGCCCTCGACCAGGCCTCCTGATCGGCATGGGATATTCCGCCAGATTTTCGCCGTCGGGTCGTTACCGATAGATGGAATGGCGTAACGCATCGCGCCCCGTGGCACGCGTGCTGCGCCGGGCGGCTCGTACTCAGGAAAAGATCGCGCGGCGACTCGACGCGCCGTCGGCCGAGGAGCGGCGGGCCACGGCCCGGCAGCTGATCGGCGGCTTGTGGGACGAGATGGGCCAAGCCCAAATCGAGTTTCTGACCAAGCAGGGCATGAAGCCGACCGATGCCATGCTCGATGTGGGCTGCGGCGCGCTGCGCGGCGGCATCCACTTCATCAAGTACCTCGACCCGGGCAACTACTACGGCATCGACCGGTCCGCCAAGATTCTCGAGTTCGCCAAGATCGAACTCGAAGACGCCGGGCTCGTCGACCGTCGCCCGAACCTGTTGTGCAACGGCGCGTTCGAGTTCGGCTTGTTCAACCAGCAGTTCGACGTAGCGTTCGCGCAGTCGGTGTTCAGCCATCTGCCGATCAACGACATCCATCGTTGCCTGGTGCGCATGGGCGAAGTCCTGAAGCCCGGCGGTGTGTTCTACGCCACGTTCCTCGAGAACCACGGCGATCGCGACGACCTGGCGCCGGTGATGTTCCCGCAGCCCGACGGCCCCGACATTGCGACGTACTCCGACGCCGATCCATTCCGCTACCACATCAGTTTCTTCGAGGACCTGGTGAAGTCAATGCCGCTCAAGCTCGACTACATCGGCCAGTGGGGTTCGCTGCGCGGCCAGTCCATGCTGGCCTTCCACCGGCCCTAACTCCAGACGCGAAACAGGGTCCGTGCTTCGTTGCACGGACCCTGTCTCTCAGTTGGTTTGTGAAGTACTACGCCGCGAGACGCATGTGCGACTGGCGAACTTCAGGCTCGTCACCTTCGGACGTACCCATCCAGTGCAAGATGCCGCGCCACACGCTGGTTGTTCCGGCGAGCGCCAGACCAGTGATCAGCACGCCCATGTCGTCGTTGCGGATCGCGATGTCCCAGTTGCGGAAGAAGCTGTAGTCCATCCAGTAGGCAGCGCCGACACCGAGCGCGAGCATCACGAAGCCGTGATAGCGCCGCAGCACGGGGACGAGGTCCTCGAGGAAGTTGGCTACCGCGAAAACACCGAGGCCTACGAAGGCGATGGTGAGAAAGTCATGCATTGGTGTTGCCTCCTGACGGGAGGGGAAGTTGTTTCCCGTCACTCTTTCGACCATTGCATCGCGCGGAAGGTGACAAGAAGTTTCCTAGGGTGAGCGACCATGCGCGCGAAGTGCCCCTGTAGTGCGGCAAACTTAGGGCCGGGTTTTGACGCGCTCGCGTTAGCGCTCAACCTGTACATCGACGTCTCTGTCGAACCGTCCGATGCGCTGTCGATCACGACGATCGGCGAGGGCTCCGACTTCCCGCAAGGCGGCGATCACATGTCGGCGGCCATCGTGCGCGACGTCATCGGTCACGACAACGTCGCCATCACGATCCGTTCCGAGATACCCGTCGCCCGCGGGCTTGGCAGCAGCGCCGCGCTGGCGGCGGCGACCGCGGCCGCAGCCGGCGCGTCTGATCCGCTCGCAATCGCGACGCGCATCGACGGGCATGCGGAGAATGCGGCGGCGTCGGTGTTGGGTGGACTGGTCGTCGGCACGGTGGTCGACGGCGTGCCTGTCGCCGAACAACTGGCCATCGACGAGCGACTGGCGTTCGTCGTGCTGATCCCCGAGCGGATGCTGTCGACCCGCGACGCGCGAGCGGCGCTGCGTCAGGAAGTGCCGCTACACGACGCCGCCACCAACCTGGGCCGGCTTGGCTTGCTCATCGCCGGTTTCGCCAACGCCGACCGTTTCTCACCGCACGCCATGCAGGACTCGTTGCACCAGCCTTACCGCATCCCGCTGTTTCCCGAGTCCGAGCCGATCATGCGCGGGCTCGTCGACGCCGGCGCCCTCGGCTCGTGTTGGTCGGGTGCGGGTTCGACCATGCTGGCCGTCGCGCTGCGCGACAACGCCGAAACTGTGCGAGCGGCGGGGGGGTCCTTGCTGGCGGACGCGAACGTCAACGGCCGCGCCGTGGTCTTGGAGCCGGATCGGACTGGTCTCACGGTTACTGACTAGAGCCTCGTCCTAGACAACGTTCGAACCGTCCTCCAAGCAGGCACTTCGGCGGCACAGCGCTGCGAGCCGGTCCAAACTTTCAAGCACGGTTTGACGCATGGTTAGGACCGGATCGGGTCCGGATCACACGCCAAACCGTGCTTGAAAGTGTGAGAGCGCGGCGCTCACACGAACCGTCACATAACGCCGGGTCCGTGGCGCGCCAAGGCGCTCAACACCACCCGCAGTCATCTGCCACGCAAAAGTGCGGCGCTCGATGGTCCGGGCTCGCCATCATCTACGGATGGAGAGCGACCAATCGCTTCTGACACCGCGGTTGCGCCTCGTCCCGATCGGGCCCAATAACGCCGAAGACCTTTGGCTCATCCACAACGACCACGCTGTGGTTCAGTGGTACGACGGCTGGCGCCCCTCCCGAGCGGAGGCGGAAGACCGCGCCAGGGAGATCGCCGAGTCGTGGTGGCTCCACGATGTGCACAAGTGGATCGCCTACGACCGCGTCAGCGGCGAAGTCGTTGGCCGCGGTGGCCTGTCGCGGACGCCGATTGACGACGATTGGGGCCAGCTGTACGCGTTCCTGCCTCACGAGGCATGGGTGCGAGAGCGGCATGCGAGCACGAGGCCGTTCACGGCGCACGCGAAGTGGTTTGAGATCGGTTGGGCGCTCCGCACCCAGTACTGGGGCAAGGGATACGCGTCGGAGATTGGCAGAGCCGGCCTTCAGTACGCGTTCGAGGTGCTCGACGCGAGCGCCGTCGTGTCATGCACGGCGCGTCACAACGAGCGCTCGCGCGCTGTGATGGAGCGCATCGGCATGACCTACGTCGGCGAGATCCGCAGCCGAGGCGTCGCCGAACGAGAGGAGACTGAACGCTCCGACGCGCCGTTCTCAGTCTGCGTGCTGATTAGAGATCCGCAGACGGGCATCCGCCGAGCGAGTGATATCCCCTAACAGGCTTGTGGCTCCGCCGGACAGTCGCCCAACTGGTCTGACGGTCCCGACTCTCGACGCCACGTGCTCCCGCGCCGGTAGGGCCGGTCGAGATCGACCACGCCGTCGTCGACAAGCGACATCACACCGGTGGCGAAGACCGGCTTCGTGAGCGAGGCGGCGGCGAAGATCGTGTTTTCATCGACAGGTCCACGGCTCTGGCCTCGCGTCCAATGCACTCGACCTGCGCCTCGGCATTCGCGTCGAGAATGCCGACCACTCCGCCCGGCACATCGTGTTCTTGAAGGAGGCGCCCCAATACCGCGTCCAAGTCCATGGGCTCAGTCTTCGTCGTGTTGGACACCGACGAAGCCAACGTTGGGTTCCACTGACTAGTTTCGTCGGCTGTGCCGTCACTGCCGTCGCGCGAACTCGAGGCGATCCCGAATCCACATCCCGGACGCCTGTACGAGGTCACGTGCGACACGCCGGAGTTCACCTGCGTCTGTCCGCGCACCGGGCAGCCCGACTTCGCCACGGTCACCATCAGTTACGTGCCCGGTCCGAGCATCGTCGAACTCAAGAGCTTGAAGCTGTACCTGTGGTCGTACCGCAACGAAGGTGCGTTCCACGAAGACGTCACCAATCAGATCCTCAACGATCTGGTCGCCGCGCTGTCGCCCGTCTCCATGACCGTCACTACCGATTGGTTGGTGCGCGGCGGTATCCACACCACTGTGAAAGTGAGTCATCCGAATGAGTGACATCGAAGTCATTACCGAAGGCCTGAAGTTCCCTGAGGGCCCCGTCGCCATGCCTGACGGTTCGGTGATCGTCACCGAGATCAAGACCGGCAAGCTGACCCGCGTGGCTCCGGATGGCACCAAGACCGAAGTGGCCGATGTCGGCAAGGGTCCGAACGGTTTGGCGGTTGGCGCCGACGGTGCGCTGTACGTGTGCAACAACGGCGGCTTCATCTGGACCGAGATCGGTGACATGAACATCCCGGTCGGACCGGGCGGCGCGTCGCAACCTCCCGACTACACCAGCGGTTCGATTCAGCGGGTCGACATCGACACCGGCGAGGTGACCACCCTGTACACCGAGTGCGACGGCAATCGGCTCAATGGTCCGAACGACATCGCCGTCGACAAGGACGGCGGCCTGTGGTTCACGGACCTCGGCAAGACGCGCGAACGCGATGTCGACCGCGGCTTCATCTACTGGGCTAAGCCCGACGGTTCCGAGATCAAACAGGTGGCGGCCGGTAATCACGGCTACAACGGCATCGGGCTGTCGCCCGACGGGTCCCGGCTGTACTCGGTCGAAACGTCCACGGCGCATCTCTACGCGTGGGACGTCGCCGGCGCGGGGCAACTCGCGGGTGGAAACCCCTTGACAGGAGGCGGCATCTACCTCGGCGCCGGCCAGCCACAGCAGGCGTTCGACTCGTTGGCCATTGAGGAGAACGGCAACATCTGCGTCGCCACGCTCATCCACGAGGCCGGCATCACGGTCTTCAGTCCCGACGGCAAGATCGTCGAGACCGTCGAGTTTCCGGACCCCCTCACGACCAACATCTGCTTCGGCGGCGACGACATGCGCACGGCCTACGTGACGCTTTCCGCAGGGGGCAAACTGATCAAGGCTCCTTGGTCACGACCCGGCCTGAAGCTGAACTACTAGCCGAGGCCCCGTACCCTTACGGGGTGGCAACGCAGTCCTATTGGGTCGAGACGCTCGGCTGTCCGAAGAACGAGGTCGACTCGGCCAAGTTGATCGGCCAGCTGGAAGCTGACGGCTACGCGCCCGCGTCTTCGGCCTCCGACGCCGACGTGGTCGTCGTCAACACCTGCGCGTTCATCGAAGCGGCGCGGCAGGAGTCGGTCGACACCGTGATCGCGCTCGGTGAAGCCAAGCGCGCCGACGCCCGGCTCGTCGTCACCGGCTGCATGGCCGAGCGCTACGGCGCCGAGCTCGCCGACGCCATGCCAGAAGTCGACCAGGTTGCCGGCTTCGGCATCCCGATCACGCTCGGGACCAAGCCCAGCGTCCCCGCGTTCGATCTCCTCAACCTGCCGCGGCCGAAGTCGCCGCGACCGTGGGCCTACGTGAAGGTGGCCGAGGGCTGCGATCGCAACTGCGGCTTCTGCGCCATCCCCAGCTTCCGGGGCAAGCAACGATCGCGCTCGATGGAATCGATCCTCGACGAAGTCGACGCGCTCGACGCCCACGAGATCGTGTTGGTGGCGCAGGACCTCGCGAGTTACGGCAACGACATCGATCAGCGCCGGGCGATCATCCCGTTGGTCAAGGAAGTCTCGCAGCGAGTGCCGCGCGTGCGGTTGCTCTATCTGTATCCCTCTGACCTCACGGATGGTCTGATCGAGGTGATCGGCGCCACCGGCGTTCCGTACTTCGACCTGTCCCTGCAGCATTCGTCGGCGCCGTTGCTGAAGCGCATGCGCCGGTGGGGCAACGGCGACAAGTTCCTGGCGCGCATCCACGACATCCGCGCCCGCTATCCAGACGCCACGATTCGTTCGAACTTCATCGTCGGCTATCCCGGCGAGACCGAAGCCGACCACGACAACCTGCTGGCGTTCATGCAGGAAGCGCAGTTCGACTGGGTGGGGTTGTTCGCCTACTCGCGCGAGGAGGGCACCTACGCCGATACGCAAGAGGGTCACATCGACGGGTCGTTGATCAAAGAGCGCCTCGCCGAAGCCGACGAACTACAAGACGGCATCACGCGGGCACGGCGCGCCGCGCTCGTCGGCACGCGCCAGGTGGTGCTGGTCGACGAAGCGGGAGTGGCGCGCAGCCATCGCGAAGCGCCGGAGATCGACGGTGTGGTGCGCGTTCCGGAAGAACTCCCCGTCGGCACGGTGCAGACCGTTAGCGTCGTCGGCGTGCAGGGGGTCGATCTCGAGGCGGTGAAAGTATGAAGACCGAGTCGTCGTTCGGCTCGTCGGCGCTGGCGACGCCCGCGAACTTCGTCACCGTCCTGCGGCTCCTGATCAGTCCGTTCCTGCTCGTGATGATCGCGTCGGGAGGGGCGTCCTGGCCCGCCGTCGGCTTTTGGATTCTCCTCGCGTTTACCGACGGCATCGACGGCTACCTCGCGCGTCGCCACGGTGCGACGAGCTCGGGCGCGTTCCTCGACCCGCTGGCCGACAAGGTGCTGGTGCTGGGAGCGCTCGCCGCGCTGGTCTCCCGCGACGATTTGTCGGTCTTGCCCGTCGTTCTCATCGGTGTGCGCGAGCTCGCGGTGTCGCTGTACCGCTCGTGGCTGGCGCAGCGGGGCATCAGCGTGCCGGCGCGGTGGTGGGCGAAAGTGAAGACCGTTGTTACCGAGGTGGCGATCGGCTTCGCGCTCCTGCCGCTCACTACCGACGAGCACTGGCTGTACCGCGGGCTCATCTGGGTGGCCGTCGTCCTCACGCTCGTTACCGGCGCGCAGTACCTCTTCGAAGGAGGCCGCAAAGTCCGTGCGAGTTGAGGTCGTCGCCGTCGGCACCGAACTGTTGCTCGGCCAGATCGTCGACACCAACGCCGCCTGGTTGGGTGAGACGCTGGCAGCCGCCGGCATCGATCGTCACTACACGACGGCGGTAGGCGACAACCTCGGTCGCATCGTGCACGCGTTGCGCTGCGCGCTCGCGCGCTCCGACGCGGTGATCGTGTGCGGCGGACTCGGCCCGACGCAGGACGACATCACCCGCGAAGCGCTGGCCGAAGTAATGACCGTCGAATTGGTGCGCGACGACGCTGTGGCCGAGCGCATCGCCGCCATGTTCCAGGCGCGGGGCCGCGAGATGGCGGCCAACAACCTGCGCCAAGCCGACGTGCCAGTCGGCGCGACGGTCATCGCGCAGACGATGGGCACCGCGCCCGGACTCATCTGTCCCGTCGGTCACAAGGTCATGTACGCCGTGCCAGGCGTGCCCTACGAGATGACCGACATGGTCACCCGCGCCGTGCTGCCCGACTTGTTGGAGCGCTCCGGCGAAGCGGCGACGATCCGCAGCCGCGTTTTGCGTACGTGGGGGCTCGCCGAGTCGACGCTGGCCGAGAAGCTGGCGCCGCGGTTCGAAATGCTGGAGGCGTCCGGCTCGCCGGTGACCATTGCCTTCCTGGCGTCGGGCATCGAGGGCATCAAGGTCCGCATCACCGCCAAGGCGCCGACGGAGAACGACGCGCTCGCCGCGCTCACCGACGAGGAGACGGCAGTGCGCGAGATCCTCGGCGAGATTGTGTTCGGCGTCGACGCCGAGACGATGGAAGCCGCTGTCGGCAAGCTCCTCGTCGCCCGCGGGCAAACGCTCGGTCTCGCCGAGTCGTTGACCGGGGGACTGGTCGGCTCGCGCTGCGCGGCGGTGCCCGGCGCCAGCAACTGGTATCGGGGCGCCATCGTTTCGTACGCGAGCGAGGTGAAGTTCTCCGTGCTCGGCGTGCCCGAGGGGCCCGTGGTCACCGAAGAGGCGGCTATGGCCATGGCGGTCGGTGCCACGAAGGTGCTCGGTGCCGACGTCGGCCTCAGCGTCACCGGCGTAGCCGGGCCCGACGAGCAGGAGGGTCAACCGGTCGGCACCGTGTTCATGGGCGTGGCACTCGACGGCAAGACCGAAGCGGTGCCGATGCGGTTGCCGGGCGACCGCGACCGGGTGCGTCAATTCGCCGCCATCTCTTTGATGGACCTGCTGCGCCGCCGGCTTGTGGAGGCGTAATGGACGAACGTGAGGCGCATCAGTACTTCGCGATCGAGACGTTCAACGGTGCGTGGGAGTTGATCGAGAAGCCCGACCGCAGCGATGACGACAACGCGACCATGCTCGAGCGCGCCTTCGCGTCGCGGTGGCACTGGGGTTTCGTCGGCGGGCCGGAACAGCTAGCGACAGGCGACTGGCAGATCGCCCACGTGGCGTCGTTGCTGGGATACGGCTGGATGGCGCAGTTCTACGCTCGGCGCGCCTTCGATACGTGTGAGCGCGAAGGGTGGGGCGACTGGCAACGGGCATCGATGCTCGAAGGAATGGCGCGGGCTGCGGCGGCCGCCGGCGACACGGAGCAGCATGCTCAGTACTACGCACTCGCCGCCGAAGCCGTCGCCGCGATCGCCGAAGACGAGGAGCGCGCCGTCATCGCCTCGCAGCTCGCGACGGTGCCGAAGCCCTAGTCCGCCTCGCTCGCGCAGGTTTGAATGCGCCGGCGCGTCGCTCCGGCCGTCCGGAGGCGCAGTTTCACGACGTGCGGACGTGTTCAAAACCGGTCCGACTCAAGTCTTTCTCGCCTCGATCAGGAACCGTGTCGAGGTGGCGCGAAACGGGCCGTTGGCTTCGATGTGTTCGTGAAGGTCGCGGAGGCGATCGCGGAATTGTTCGACGGTGAAGCCGGGCACGATCCAGATCACGAGGCGAAGGAAATAGACGACGGCGCCGATGTCGTCGAAGGTCATCGGTAGTTCCTCGTAGCGCAGGTCGACGACGTCGAGGCCTACCGACTCGGCATCCGCGCTCGCCTTCTCGGGAGAGCGACGCGTCGGAAGGCGGCCACGGCCCCACGAACCACTCGCCGACCGCGGCCGCGCTGCGCGTCCCTACGTGTTGTGCGAAGTACGTGCCGCCCGGTGCGAGGACGCGCGCGATCTCGTCCCAGTGTGCGCGAACCGGGTGCCGCGAGATAACGAGATCGAACGCGTTGGCACGCAGGGGGAGCGCGTCGGCGTTCGCCGCGAGCATCCCTGGCCCCGGTTGGTATGCCTCGGTGGCGACGCGGAGAGCGGGCGGCGTCGGCAACGAATGCAGCAGCCGTCCGTCGCCGCATTCGATTTCGAGCATCGCGTGCGCGGTCGCCGCGCGTTCGGCGACGCGGTCGCGGTAGCGCCACGACGGACGGGCTTCGGTAGCCCGCCCGTCGAGCCACGAGAAGTCCCAACCTGTAATGGGCACGGCCGCGGCCTCGTCAACGAGTTCGTCGAAGGCGCGCACAGGGGAATCTTGGTGGGGATCCTTGAATCGAACAGCCGTTCGGAATTACACTCGTGTTCGTTGTTACACCCCCTCCGTAGGGTGTCCTCCGTTCAGACAAAACACCAGAGAAAAGAGGGGCTCCGATGGAGCGGGAAAAGGCACTCGACACGACACTCGGTCAGATCGAAAAGCAGTTCGGTAAGGGCGCAGTTATGCGCATGGGCGACAAGCCCAACATGACCATCGAAACGATCCCCACGGGCGCGCTGGCGCTCGACTTGGCGCTGGGGGTAGGCGGCCTGCCGCGCGGCCGCGTCGTCGAGATCTTCGGCCCGGAGTCGTCGGGTAAGTCCACGCTGGCTATGCACGTCGTGGCCGAGGCGCAGCGCAACGGCGGCACGTGCGCCTACATCGACGCCGAGCACGCGATGGACCCGATCTACGCGGCGGCCATCGGCGTGAATACCGACGAGTTGCTGATCTCGCAGCCCGACACCGGTGAGCAGGCGTTGGAAATCGCCGACATGCTGATCCGCTCCGGTGCGCTCGACGTGCTGGTGATCGACTCGGTGGCTGCGCTCACGCCACGAGCCGAGATCGAAGGCGAGATGGGCGACACCCACGTCGGCCTGCAAGCCCGCCTCATGAGCCAGGCGCTGCGCAAGCTCACCGCCAACCTCAACCGCAGCAACACCATCTGCATCTTCATCAACCAGTTGCGGGAAAAAATCGGCGTGATGTTCGGGTGCGCGTCATACAACACGCGCGTCACCTTGTCAGATGGCACTCAGGAGAAGATCGGGAAGATCGTCAACCAAAAGATGCCCGTCGAGGTACTCACCTACGACGCCGAGGCAGACAAGGTTGTTGCTCGCAAGGTCGTCAACTGGTTCGACAACGGTGTAACCGATGAGTTCCTCCAGTTCAGTGTCGCCAAGCCTGGTGGAAACGGCCGCTCCCAATTCGCACTGACGGCGAATCATCTCGTGCGCACGCCGGGAGGCTGGCGCGAGGCCGGTCATCTGATCGCCGGCGATCGAGTGCTGCAATCGGTGCCGCACTACCTGTCGAACTTTCAATGGGAAGTCGTGCTCGGTGGTCTTATGGGCGACGGGGCGCTCTCGCCAACCCGTAGCGGACACGGCGCGCGGTTCCGATTCGGCCATGGCGCCAAGCAGGCTGAGTACGCGGCTTGGAAGGCGTCACTCTTCGCCAACATCGGGGTGTCGCACTCGACCAATGCGAAGGGGGCGGTGTTCTACGACGTGCAACCGCTGCCCGAACTGGCTGAATTGCGTTCCGCGGTTTACGTCGGTGGCAAGAAGGTTCTCAGCGACGACTACCTGAAGGCGCTCACGCCGCTGTCCCTGGCACTCTGGTACATGGACGACGCGTCGTTCTCGAACCGCTCGAAGGGCTTACAGGAGCGCACGAAGGATGGCAGCGGCCGCGTGGAGATCTGCGTGGAGGCGATGTCGCCCGGCACGCGTGAAAGGCTGGTCGAGTACCTGTCGGACAATTGGGGGATCGAAACGCGCCTGCGTAGTTCGGGCGCCGCTGGCAAGGCAGTGCTGGTATTCGCCAAGGACGCCACGGCCAAGCTGCACGCACTCATCGCGCCCTTCGTGCATCCGTCGATGGACTACAAGCTGCTGCCGAAGTACCGCGGACGTTTCGCAGTCGAGCCGGTGTTCGCGCCGATGCGCAACGAACTTGTGCCGCTTCCGATCACCTCGATCAGCGTCAAGCCCGAGACGCGGTCGATGCACAGATTCGACATCGAGGTCGAGGGCACGCACAACTACTTCGTTGACGGAGTCATGGTGCACAACTCGCCGGAAACGACCCCCGGCGGTCGGGCGCTCAAGTTCTATTCGTCGGTGCGCCTCGACATTCGCCGCATCGAGCAGATCAAAGACGGCGCCGAAGTCGTCGGCAACAAGACCCGCGTCAAGGTCGTGAAGAACAAGGTGGCGCCGCCCTTCCGGCAGGCCGAGTTCGACATCGTCTACGGCAAGGGCATCAGCCGCGAAGGATCGGTCATCGACATAGGCGTGGAGCTGGGCATCGTCAAGAAGGCGGGCGCCTGGTACACGTACGAAGGCGAGCAGCTCGGCCAGGGTCGTGAGAACGCCAAGACGTTCCTGCTCGAGAACCCCGAGCTGATGGTCACGCTGTACGACCGCATCTGCAAGGCGTCGGGTATCGGCGTCGACGACGGTGTGGTGGCGGCGGCCGAGATCGCACTCGGTGAAGGCGAAGGCGACGACGAGCCGATCGAGTTGGCCGACGCCGAGTAACTGAGCCTTTCTGGGTGGGTGTACTGGTGCGAGACACCAGTAGACCCACTCAGAACGCCGGCCGGTAGCCTGGTTGGCTCCATGAGCGACCAGGCAGGCGAGGCGAAGCGCTACTTCGTGCGCACCTTCGGGTGTCAGATGAACGAGCACGACAGCGAGCGCATCGCCGGCCTGCTCGAGGCCGACGGCATGGTGGCCGCGAAATCGGCCGATGACGCCGACGTCGTGGTGCTCAACACCTGCTGCATCCGTGAGAACGCCGACAACCGCTTGTACGGCACCCTCGGCCATCTCAAGTCGACCAAGGCGGCGCGGCCGGGCATGCAGATCGCTGTCGCCGGCTGCCTGGCGCAGAAAGACCGCGACCTCATTCAACAGCGGGCGCCGTTCGTCGACGCCGTCTTCGGCACCCACAACGTGGGGCGCGCCGCCGAGTTGTTGCACGAAGCCGCGGCGCGCGGCCCGATCACCGAGATCCTCGAAGAGTCCGAGGCGTTCCCTTCAGCGCTGCCCGTGCGGCGCGAAGTTTCCTACGCCGCCTGGGTCACCATTCAGATCGGCTGCGACAACTCGTGCGCGTTCTGCATCGTGCCGTCGGTGCGCGGCAAGGAGATCAGCCGGCCGACCGCCGAGTTGGTGGCCGAGGTCGTCGACCTGGCGGCCCAAGGCGTCACCGAAGTCACGCTGCTCGGCCAGAACGTCAACTCCTACGGACGCGACATCACCAAGCGGGGCCCGCTGTTCGGCCAGCTGCTGCGCGACGTCGGAGCGATCGACGGCATCGAGCGCGTGCGCTTCACGTCACCCCATCCGAAGGACATGCGGCCCGAAACCTTCGCCGCTATGGCGGAGACCCCGGCGGTGTGCAATCACCTGCACTTCCCGTTGCAGTCGGGGAGCGACCGCATCCTGGCGGCGATGCATCGCGGCTACACGGCCGAGCGTTATCTCGAGAAGGTGCGCCTAGCGCGCGAAACCATCGCCGACCTCGCGGTGACGAGCGACATCATCGTCGGGTTCCCGGGCGAGACCGACGACGACTTCGAGCGCACGCTCGAGGTGGCCGCCGAGGTTGGCTACGACTCCGTCTACCCGTTTATCTTCTCGCCGCGCACCGGGACGGAGGCGGCCACCATGGCCGACCGCTTCGTGCCCGAAGACGTCATCGCCGACCGCTTCGAACGACTGCGAGTCGTTCTGGAACGATCCGCACTGGCGCGCCACGAGGCCCGCGTCGGACGCGTCGAGTCCGTGCTGGTCGAAGGTCCCTCTAAGCGCGACGAAGACCGCTGGTCTGGCCGCACCACGCAGAACAAGTTGATCCACTTCGAGCGCACCGACGGCGTCGCCACCGGTGGGTATGTCGACGTTCGCGTCACGCACGGCGGGCGACACCACCTCGTCGGCGACGTCGTTGCAGTCACGGCCCAGCCGAAGCACAAGGCGCGCATCCCAGTCGCCGCGATCTAGCGCGGTGGGCGAGCCGACCCGGTTCGGGCGCAACGTCGTCTTGCTCGGACCGACGGGATCGGGCAAGTCGCAACTCGCATTGACCATGGCGCGGGCGTGTCCGGAGTTCGAGATCGTCTCCGTAGACGCCATGTGTGTGTACCGGGGGATGGACATCGGCACGGCCAAGCCATCGCCGGCCGAGCAAGCCGAGGTGCCGCACCATCTGCTCGACATAGCGGACCCGGCCGACGACTACACCGTCACGCGGTTCCAGACCGACTGCGCCAACGCGGTGCGCGACATCGAGTCGCGCGGCCGGCGGGCGTTGCTCGTCGGCGGTACCGGGTTGTACGTGCGCGCCGCGGTCGACGGGCTGTCCGTGCCCTCACGCTTTCCGGATGTCAAAGCCACGCTGGAAGCTGATCCGGACACCGCCGCGCTCTATGCCCGGCTCAAGGAACTCGACCCGCAGGCGGCCACGAAGATGGAGCCCACCAACCGTCGCCGCATCGTTCGCGCGCTCGAGGTGTGCGTCGGTTCCGGGCGGCCGTTTTCCAGCTACGGACCGGGCCTCGACGCGTATCGCCCGACGCCCTATCGACAGATCGGGCTGTGGCCTGCGCGAACGACGCTGGCTGACCGCATTCGGCTCCGGTTCACCAAAATGATCGACGCCGGATTCGTCGAGGAGGTACGTGGCCTCACCTCACGCGAAGTGTCGCGGACGGCGCGTCAAGCCCTCGGCTACCGCCAGCTGTTCGAGCATGTGGAGAACGGACGGCCGCTCGACGAGTGCATCGAAGAAGCAGTCGCGGCGACCGTCCGCTTCGCCCGCCGCCAGCGCGCCTGGTTCCGCCGCGACCCGCGCATCGCCTGGGTTACCGCTGACGTTGACCTCGCGACGTGTCTCTAGCTGCATCTCCAAATCTCCGTCACGTACGCTGCGACGATGGCGGCGTTTCTCGAAGTGTGGGGAAAGAACGGCGCTGAGGTCGTGGAACTGACGGGAGAGCGCGTCGCCGTAGGCAAGGCGCCCGGCAACGACATCGTCATCCAAAACGATTCGGCGGTGTCCCGCGTCCACATGGTTCTCGAATCTGTCGGCGCGAGTTGGACGGTCAGCGACGTGAGCAGCCGCAACGGCACGCAGTTGAACGGTGAGCGAGTTCTGAGCACGCGGGTCCTCCGCGCCGGCGACGAGATGCGTGTCGGGGCCACCCGTCTCGTGTTTCGGCTTCGCGGCGTGGGCGCGGATGCGAGCGTCACCGCGCCTGTCGGCGCCGCCCCAAGGCTGACCCCGCGCGAGACGGAGTTGTTGGTTTCTCTCTGCCGGCCGGTTCTCTCCACGAACGTGCTCGCCGAGCCGGCATCGGTGCGCGAGATGGCGAACGAACTCTCGGTCAGCGAATCCGCGATCAAGAAGCTTCTCGGAAAGCTGTACGACCGATTCGACCTGCATGATGCCGAACGCCGGCGCGGCCGGCTCGTGGCGGTAGCACTGCAAACCGGCGCCGTCACCCGAGGCGACCTGCAGGTCCACTAGGGATGAGCGTGTCGGCAGGACTCGTCCTGCGAGGCCGCTACGAACTCGGCGAGCGCGTCGGAGCCGGGATGCAAGGTGAGGTATGGAAGGCGCGGGATCGCCAGCACGATCGTGCCGTCGCGCTGAAGAGCCGGCTTGCCCTGGAGACCGACGCAAGCGAGTTGCTCGAAGAGGCGCGTGTGCTTTTGGATCTCACGCCCCACTCCGCACTTCCTACGGTGCGCGACGACTTCTTCGAACTCGACCGGTACTGGATCGTCATGGAGTGGGTTGACGGAACCTCGCTCAGAGGCACCACCCCCGCCGCCGACGTGACGATCGAACACTTGAGTCGCGTCGCCAGCGCGCTGGACCACCTTCACTCGCACTCGCCCGCAGTGCTGCACCGCGACGTCAAGCCGGACAACGTCGTCGTCGGCCAACAAGGCGCCGTGTTGGTCGACTTCGGTCTCGCCGGTGCAGCGAAGCCGGGTGGAGGGTCGGCAGCGTTTCTCGCCCCCGAGGTCATCGCCGGCGAGGCGGCCAGCGCAGCAAGCGATCTCTATGCCTTGGCAGTGACAGCGCACGTGATGCTGACTGGGGACTATCCCGAGGCTGGCCGAACGCCGAGGTTCGACGGCGTGTCGGACGCGGACGCGGATCGGATGGTCGTTGCCTTGGGTGTCGGATTGAGCGTCGATCCAGCGCGGCGCCCCGCGTCGTGCACGGCGTTCGTCGACTCGCTGCGGCCGCCAGAGGTCGCGTCGAACCTTCCCGCGTCCGTCACATCCTTCGTCGGGCGAGAAGACGACCTGGCGGCAGCCGAACACGCCGCGGTTGCTTCCCGGATCATCACCTTCGTCGGCGTCGGTGGCTCCGGAAAGACCGCGCTGGCGTTGGAATTTGCGCGTCGTCGGCTGAGCCGACATCCCGACGGCGTGTGGTTCGTCGATCTCGCATCGATACGAGATGACGGCGTGGCCACGGCGGTGCGAGCAGGAATGCGAATCGAGCCGGCCAGCCTTGACCCGACAGCTGACGTGATCGCGGGGGTGGCGAGGAACAACGTGCTGCTGATCCTCGACACCTGTGAAACCGGAGTTTCCGGGGCTGCCGGCCTTGTGGACGCGCTGCTCGCTGGGTGTCCGAACGCGCTAGTCGTGGCTACCAGCCGCGAGTCGCTGCGAGTGCCGGGCGAGCGTGTCTTGTCCGTCGAATCGTTGGCCGATCGCGATGGCGCTCGTCTCCTCGTCGAACGGGCGGAGCAGGCCGGCGCCGCCGCGACCGACCCCGGCGACGCCGGTGTGCTGGCCATCGTCGTCGCTCTGGACGGGCTTCCCTTGGCGCTCGAGCTCGCAGCGCTGCGTGTGCCGCAGCTCGGCATAGACGGCGTCAAGGAGGGGCTCGAGCGTCGCCTCGACTTGCTGGCGGAAGGCGCCCGAACGCGGCCCCGGCACGAGACCATGCGAGCGGCGATTGACTGGAGTTGGCAACTCCTTTCACCCGCGGCACAAGCGTGTCTTCGGCGGTTGTCGGTGTTCGCCGGTGGCTTCGAGGCCGAGGCCGCGCCCGCCGTCGTTGGTGAGCAGGCCTCCGCGCTCGAAGAACTGGTGGCCCGCTCGATGGTCTGGAACGCGGGGGAGCGCTACCGGTTGCCGGATGTGGTGCGCGAGTTCGCGTGGTCGGCCTTGCGCGACGCCGGCGAGGCGATAGAGATCGTCGACCAGCACCAGCAGTGGTGCCTCGGAGTCGTGCGCGACGTCGAAGCCGGCCGGACCGACCGCGTTCGTCGCGCCACCGTGATGGCGCGGGCCGAGCGCGAGAACGACAACCTTGTGGGCGCGGCTGAAGCAGGTGGCCCCACGGCGGTGACCATCGCCCAGGGCATGTGGGCAACGTGGCGAGAGCAGGGCCGCCATCGGGAGGCGCGCCGCTTGATTGAAGCCAGCCTGCAGACGGTGGGCGACTCGCCGCTCGACGACCGTGTCGCGGCGTTACAAAAGCTGGGAGATCTGTGCAGTGAGATGGGTGACCTGGATGAAGGCGAGACGTGGCTGCTGCGAGCGGCCTCGGAGATAGACGCGTCAACATCGGCTCGGGGCGCGGCCGCAGTCTTCAACAGCCTCGGCGCGGTCGCTGGTCGTCGCGGCGACTACCTCGCGGCGCTCGACTACTTCGAGCGGGGGGCGCAGGTCGAGGGACTCGAACCGGCGATGCAAGGGTTTCTTCGCCGCAACGTTGCGATCGCGGCATCCCGACTCGGTCGCCTCGACGACGCGGTCGCCACGCTGGAAGAGGACGTCGCCATGTCCGAGGACCGCGGCGACGTCCCTGGTCTCATGAACGGCCTCGCCTCGCTCGGCGAGATCGAAAGCACCCGCGGTGAATTCGCCCGCGCCGAACCATTCATGCGTCGCGCGCTCGAACTCGCAGTGGTCAATGACGCGCGCGGCATCGTCGGTCTCCTCCTCGCCAATCTCGTCGTCGTCTGGCACATCGGCGCGCCGCGAGTCGCGGGCTTGGCGCTCGGCGCGGCCAACGCGGAACTCCGTCGCACGGGACAGTCAACGGGGGCCGACACCGAGTCGTACCTCGAAGTGCAAGCCTTGGTACGCGCCGCGCTCGGAGCAGACTTCGATGACGTCGTCGCGCAGGGCGAGGAGATGACGGCGTCCGACGTGTTGGCCCTCGGCGCGCAGTTGTAGGCACTGTCCCGATAGGGACCAAAGGGTGTCCCTAGCGGGCGAGATTCGACCGACGGGGCCATATCGCCCGCCGAGCCTGCGTCCATACTTGGCGGGGGCAGACGAGGGGCGGGCCATGGAGACAGCGCGGGTGCACAAGTCGATTGTCTTGGTTGTCGCGGTCGCGTTGTCCGTACTGGCGCCGGCGACGAAGACGGTTGCCGCCGAGCCGGCGCGCGGGCTCGCGCGCGTGCTCCACGTCAAGGTTCGCGGGTTTGGTGGAGTCCAGTTAGACGGCTGGATCGGATTGCCTCGGGTTCCAGCGGGCACGCGGGTACCGGTGCTGCTCACGTCGAGCCCGTACGTCGGGTACTGCTCGATCAGAGTGGAGTCACTCGCCGGCCCGTCGCCGTGCGTCACGACACCGGACGACCCCAACTTCTGGTCCGACGACGGCAACGCACCGGTGCTTGGCGGCGGTGCGGGCTACCCGCGCGAGGGGTTCGGCGTGCCACCGATCGAACTCGTGCGGCGCGGCTTCGCCTACGCGCTGTTCAGCGTGCGCGGAACGGGGACGTCCGGGGGTTGCTTCGAATGGGGTGGGAGAAACGAACAGCGTGATCAAGCCGCGGTCGTCGAATGGCTGGCTCGGCAGCCGTGGTCGGCGGGGCAAGTCGGAATGGGCGGACTGTCGTACGGCGCCTACACGGCGTGGCAGGCCGCGGTTGAAGCGCCGCCAGCTCTCAAAACGATCGTGACATCCGGTCTGGTGACCGACCTCTACACGCAGCTCCATTCGCCTCAGGGCGCGGCCGAGGGCTACGCGTCCCACGGGCTGGTGGGGAACTACATGCTCTCGGTCGGGGTGATTCCGCCGGCGGGCGGCGGCGTCCCGAACGGCACGACTCGCTATGCACCGGTCGCTGGCGAACGCGTGTGCCCGGAGACGTCGCGAGCACTTATGGACATGGTCGCGAGTCAGGTCAGCGGAACACGCGACCCGGCGTTTTGGAACGACCGTCGCCTGATCGACCGTTTCGACAAGGTGAAGGCGGCGGTACTGGTCGCGCAGGGCTTCGACGACCGGATCCTTCACGGCTTCCAGGAGAGCGCGGTCTGGCGCGCCCTGCCGCGTGATCTTCCCAAGCGGCAGATCGAGGGCCGGTGGGGCCACGCGTGGCCGACGACCGAGTCGGTTCCGGGAGTGCAGCTCGACCGACGATGGTCCAAATCCGACTGGCGTTCGATCGTCTACGAGTGGCTCGACCACTTCGTGAAGGGGAGCGGCCCCTCGCCCGAGCACCTCGGCGAGTCGTCGTACCAAGACACGGCGCGAGTTTGGCGGTCGAGCAAGCAATGGCCCCCAGCGCACGCAACGGATCGCGCGGTCTTTCTTGCCGGCAGCGCCCAGTCCTTCGTGTCGGTGCCGGCCGTCATGGAGGCGGACAATCTCGGGGCCGTCAACGCCACCGCTGGTCGCGAACTGCCTGTCGACATGTGGCCGCTGCTGTGCCCGGGCGCGGCGACGGCGCTGCTTGGCGCCACCTACTTCACCCGCCCGCTCGCGGGCGCAGTCACCGTCGCCGGCAATCCGTTCGCATACCTACATCTCACGAGCAGCCAGCGCGGCGGGCAAATCGCGGTCCACGTCCTCGAGATCGACAAGAGCTTTGATTGCACGAAGCCGAATCCGACACTCGACGCGCACGTCATTTCCCACGGCGCGGCCGACCTGCAGTTCGCGCGCGGCAACTTTCGTGCGCTCGATTTTCCCGTCGGCAAGCCAACGTGGCTGCGCGTCGATCTCCGTGACGACGCGTACCGAGTGAAGGCCGGCAACCGAATTGCAATAGTCGTCAGCCGCGGTGAGGTCGTGACGCCGCACGGCCACTATGGGCGGCCGTTCACCCCGCGGATCACGATCGCCGGCGATAGCCACGTCGTGTTGCCGATCGTCGACGGACCCTTGCCGTCAGGTTCTCCGATGGCGCAATACCCGCCACGCCCCTTCGTTCCCGCGCACGCGTAGCCGCTGTCCCGAGAGGGAGCAAAAGGTGTCCGGGCAGTGCGAGATCCGAACGCCGCGGCCATATCGGTACCGGAACCGTCGTCCTTACCCTCGAAGTTGGCTGGTTTCAACGAGAGGGGCGAGGAATGTCCAGGAATTGGAAGATCACGTCGAGAAAGCGGTCGGTGATCGCAGGAGCGCTGTTCATGGTGCTCACGGCGACGCTGCTGAACGTCGTGCCGATGCAACCGGCGCACGCGGCGCCGCCGCCGGTGGTGCCGTTGAACACCTACATCAACAACGCCACTGGGGATCGGGCGACGTCGACGGTGGCGCCGCCAGCCGGTGGGTACACGTACATGCGGCTCGAGGGTCGGATTTTCTCGCCGACCGGGACCCAGCCGCCGGGCACGAAGGGTTTGTACAGCTGGTACAGCGCGGAACGGGCCGATCAGATCGCTTCGGCTGACGCAGCATGGAAGCCGACCAGCGCGAGCGACACGACACGCCCCGGCGGCTACCAGTTCGTTCGGCTTGAGGGCTACCTCCATGACATGCCGCGGCTCGGCACGCTGCCGTTGCGGCTCTGGTACTCGGGCTCGCTGCAGGACAATTGGGTCACCACCGATCCGTTGGCCGACGGCGTACCGAGGGATCCCGAGGGCGGATACACGCAGCCCAGCACGACGCCGCAGGGCTACGTAGTGGCGCCGGCGCAGAGCGTGCCGCTGGCGCAATTTGGTTGGGGCACGATGCGTCGAAACGGTTTCCCCGCGTCGGGCAACCGCCCGCTGCTGGTGATGGCGGTGACCTACGACGACACGCCGTTGGAGAAGACCTTTGTGGAGATCGAGGCGCAGTACTTCGGTACCGGCGCGATAACGGTGCAGAAGTTCTTCAAGGAGAACTCGCACAACCGGTTCAACTGGACCAACGGCGGCGTGATCCACATCGGGTATCCGGGCAACTTCTCTACAACGGCCGGCGTCGACGCCCGCGAGGTCGCCCTCAAGAAGGCCGTCACGCAGGGCTACAACTGGAAGCAGTGGGACGCCGACAACGACAACATCGTCGAAGAGCAGGAACTTGGCGTCGTGTTCTACGGTGCTCATCCCAGCTCCAGCCCCCTCGCCGGCCAGACCAGCGGGGGCGCTTACGACGTGCTCGCTGCGAACGGACTTCGCATTCAGACAAAGGTCGCCGGCGCGTACGACACGTCGCCGCTGTCACTGCACATGCACGAGGTCACTCACCTGCTTGGGGCAACTGACTTCTACGGCTCGGATGGCTCGATGTCGGAGGGCCTCACGATGATGGGTCGGCAAAGCGTCAATCCTTTAGACTGGAGCGTGCATCTCGACCCGTGGCACAAGATGCGCCTCGGTTGGCTCGAACCGATCACGTACGTCATCGGTCAGACGACCGCCGCCTGCCACGAACTGCTCAATGCCGCTGGCACAGCACCTCATGCGGCGCTGGTCTATGACCCCCTCAACGGGCCGCTCGACTACCTGCTGATCGAGTACCGCCGGCGGCAGGGCCACGACAAGGACCTGGCCGATTCCGCTGGTGGCCTTGCGGTGTGGCATGTCCAAACCGATGAGTTCTTTGTCCCGAAGCTGAGGCGAGGCGCGAACGGGCAGGGCCTCGACGCCACCATGTGGCACGTCGGATCACCTCCTGATGTCGGCAACCCGGGTTTCCGCGGGCAGTCGACCCTGTGGCGCGACGATCCAACCCAGCTGGGACCCACCAACGAGATCGCGATCCGCGAGTTCAACGACGACAGCGGCCTGCGCATCCGGCCGGGCGCACAGGGAACGGGCGCTCAGGCGACGATGAGCGCGAGGCTTCGCCACGCCAGCAACGACCAGAACCCGCAGGCTCGCATCGACGCCGTCTCGGGCACTGGGCGCAACAGAGTGATCCGCGGCGACCTCGGGATCAAGGGCAGTCGCAGCGTCGTGCTACGCCGTGGCACCCAGGAAGTCGCCATCAGCACGCCCACCTGGCGTTGCAGCGACGTCCCACTAACGATTCCCACGTCGGTCGCCGCCGGCAACTGGGAAGTCGTGATCAAGCAAGGGGCCGCCGTCGTAAGCAACCCCTGGCCGATCACCATCTGATCGAGGGGATGGCCGCAGTTCGACAAGACTGGCGGCTGTGCCGCTGACAATGACCAAGCATGAGGGATGGGGCAACGACTTCCTCGTGCTGGTAGATGCTCCGAGCGAGTTCACGCCCGAGCTGGCACGCCGTGTGTGCGACCGTCGGTTCGGCATCGGCGCCGACGGCCTCCTTCACCTTTCGAAGGGGGACGTCGGCGCCGAACTCGCGATGCAGCTTCTCAACGCCGACGGGTCGCCGGCCGAGATGAGCGGCAACGGGCTGCGTTGCCTGGTGCAGGCGGCGCTACGCGCCGGGTGGGTAACGGAGTCAACTATCACCGTTTCGACCGCCGCCGGCCTGCGGGTTGCGTCCGTCGAGCCCGGCGTCGACACCGACTTCATCCGCGTCGACATGGGCCCGGTGCTCATCAGCGGCACGGACGCGGACGACATGCTCCTGAGCGTGGGCAACCCGCACCGCGTCCGGCGTGTCCCAGATCCCGACTCGTACGACCTGAAGGCGGCAGCCGCCTCACACCTCGACGTGAACTTCGAAGTCGTTGCTGCGGCTGGTGTGAACACCGTCAAAATGCGCGTGCACGAGCGGGGCGCAGGCGAGACACTGGCGTGCGGCACCGGCGCCTGCGCCGTTGCTGTCGCCGCTTCGCGTTGGGGCCTCGTCACAGGAACAGTCGTGACGGTTCGCCAGCCGGGCGGCGACGCGTCGGTCGACATCACCGATACCGATCACGTCCAACTCGCAGGTCCAGTCACCTACATCGGCAGCATCGAGATTCCATGACCCTTATCGACCGAAGTTTCCGCGAAAAAATCGTCCTCGTGGGCGTCGCCTTCGGTCGAGCTGATCTCGAGGAAGTCGAGGGGCACCTCGACGAGTTGGCACTCCTGGTCGATACCGCCGGCGCCGACGTGGAAGCCCGCGTCCTGCAACGGCGCGACGCGCCCGACCCGGCGACCTACATCGGCAAGGGCAAGGCCGAGGAGTTGCACGAGCTGTCCGAGACCGTCGACGCCGACACCGTGGTGTTCGACGACGAGCTGTCGCCCGCGCAACAGCGCAACCTCGAAAAGATCCTCGGGCGGACCGCGATCGATCGGACCGACGTGATCCTCGACATCTTCGCCCAGAACGCCCGCACGCTCGAAGGCAAGGCGCAGGTCGAGTTGGCGCTGCTGCGGCACCGCCTGCCGCGGCTGAAGGGGCGCGGCAAGTCGCTGTCGCAGCAGGGCGGCAACAGCGGCTTCATCGGCACCCGTGGCCCCGGTGAAACCCAGCTCGAGGTCGACCGCCGGCGCCTGCAACGGCGCATCACGGCGCTCGAAGGCGAGCTCAAGTCGCTGGCCAAGAAGCGCGGCGTGCAGAGCGCGCAGCGGCTGCGGTCGCGGATGCACAACGCGTCGATTGCCGGCTACACGAACGCCGGCAAGTCGACGCTGCTCAACGCCCTCACCGATGCCGGTGTGCACGCCGAGAACCGCCTCTTCGCCACGCTCGACGCCCGCACGCGCCGCCTCGACCTCTCCGGCGGCGAGACCATCCTGGTGTCCGACACCGTCGGGTTCATCCGCAAGCTCCCGCACCAACTGGTCGAAGCTTTCCGCTCGACGCTCGAAGTCGTGTTGGAATCCGAGTTGATCGTTCACGTCGTCGACGCCTCCGCGCCCAACCCCGAAGCGCAGATGGGAACCGTGCGCGAGGTGCTGCGCGAAATCGGCGGCGGCGACATCGTCGAGCTGCTCGTGTTCAACAAGGCCGACTTGGCGCCAGAGGAAGCAGAGCGACTCGTTCGTGCGTATCCGGGCTCCGTGGCCGTGAGTGCGAAGACCGGCGCGGGCATCGAGCAGCTACTCGACGCCATGAGTGAGCGACTGCGGGTCAACAGCCACGTGCTCGACCTCGACATCCCGTTCGCCCGCGGCGACGTGCTGGCGGCGGTGCATCGCGAAGGGGAAGTGCTCTACGAAACCCACGGCGAACACGGCACGCGCGTGCATCGGTGCGCCTCGACGCCGCCGGTGCCGCGATGTTCGAGAACTGGGTTGTGAGTGCGTAAGCCGTTTGTTCCGCCGGTCTATCCCTACGACCGGCTCAGCGAGGCGAAGGCGGCGGCCGAGGCGCTGCCCGGGGGCGCGGTCGACTTGTCGATCGGCACGCCGTGTGATCCACCGGCGCCGGCGGTGCTCGAAGCGCTGGCGACCAGCAACACCGAGCGCGGCTACCCGCAATCCGTGGGATCGCCGGCGTTGCGAGAGGCGGCCGCCGCGTGGATGCAACGCCGGCTCGACGTGTCGGTCGATGCCTCCAACATCGCCGCCTGCGTCGGCACCAAAGAGTTCGTAGGCACGCTGCCTCAGTGGCTGGCGTTGCGCACGCCCGACCGCGACACCGTGCTGTATCCCGAGCTGGCCTATCCCACCTACGAGATGGGGGCAATCCTCGCCGGGTGCCGCGCCGTGGCCGTCCCGGTCAATGCCGACTTCACCCTCCGCATCGACGCCATCGACGAAGCCGACGCCGCGCGCGCCCTGTGCCTGTGGGTCAACACGCCGGGCAACCCCGCGGGCCAACTCGATGATCTAGGCGCCGCGGCGGCGTGGGGCCGCGCCCACGGCGTTCCCGTCTTCAGCGACGAGTGCTACGTCGAGTTCACGTGGGACGGACCCAAGCGGACGATCCTGCAGCACGGCACCGATGGCGTTATCGCGCTGCACTCGCTATCCAAGCGGTCGAACCTGGCCGGTGTGCGCGTCGGCTTCTATGCCGGCGACGGCGACCTCGTGCGCTACCTGTCGGAGGTGCGCAAGCACGTCGGGATGATGGTGCCCGGTCCGGCGCAGGCGGCGGCGGTGGCCGCGCTCGGCGACGACGCACATGTCGACGAACAGGCGGCGCGGTACCGCGCTCGGCTCGAACGCACGGCTCAGATCCTCAAGGCCGTCGACCTCGACGCGCCGATGCCGCAAGGCGCCTTCTACCTGTGGGCGGAAGCGCCCGACGGCGACGCCTGGGCGCTCACCGGTCGCCTCGCCCGCGAGGGCGGGTGCCTGGTAACGCCGGGCGACACCTTCGGTCCTGCCGGTGCTCGCTACGTGCGTTGCGCGGTCGTGCAGCCCGACGACCGCATCGAGTTAGTCGCGCAGCGGCTCGGCGTTTAGGTTCTGTCGATGGCTGAGCTGCGGGCGACGATCGAGGAACTGTGGGAACGGCGCGACGAGCTGTCGCCCGCGAGCGGCGACGCCAAGGCGGCGATCACCGACGCGATCAACCTGCTCGACCGTGGCGAGGCGCGCGTGGCTGAGGTGGTCGACGGAAAGGTCGAAGTCCACCAGTGGCTGAAGCAGGCGATCCTGCTTCTGTTCCGGGTGTCGGGCATGCAGACCTTCGAAGCCGGGCCGTTCGAGTTCGCCGACAAGCTGCCGCTCAAGCGCGACTACGAGGCGGCGGGCGTGCGCGTCGTGCCGGGCGGGTCGGCGCGGTGGGGGAGTTATCTCGAGCCGGGCGTCATTTTGATGCCGAGCTACGTGAACATCGGGGCGCGCGTCGGCAGCGGCACCATGGTCGACACGTGGGCGACTGTTGGCTCGTGTGCGCAGATCGGCAAGAACGTGCACCTCTCAGGTGGTGTCGGTATCGGCGGCGTGCTCGAACCGCCGCAGGCGGCGCCGGTCATCATCGAGGACGACTGCATGATCGGGAGCCGCTGCATGGTGGTGAACGGAGCCCGGGTGCGCCAGGGCGCCGTGCTCGGCGCCGGTTCAATCCTGACGCCGAGTATTCCGGTGTTCGACGCCGAGACTGGTGAAGAACTCGAACGCGGGATCGTGCCGCCATGGTGCGTGGCCGTGCAGTCGTGGCGCCAGCGCGAGTATCCCGGCGGCACTTTCGGCGCCCCCTGCATCCTCGTGATCCAGCGACTCGAAGAGGGCGTGCGGCACGGCGGCTCTCGTCTCAACGACATTCTGCGCGAGCAGAATGTGAGCGTGTGATCCCCGATCTCCTGCGGCTGACGGCCGAGCTCGTGGACATCCCGTCGGTGAGTCATGACGAGGCGGCGATCACCGATCACATCGCGGCGATCTTCGAGCGGCTCGAAGGCTTTACGGTCGACCGCGTCGGCGCCAACCTCGTGGCGCGCACCAACCTGGGTCACGCGCAGCGCCTGGTCCTCGCCGGCCATACCGACACCGTCCCGGTGAACGACAACGCCACGGCGCGTATCGACGGTGACACGTTGTTCGGCCTTGGCTCCTCCGACATGAAGAGCGGCCTCGCGGTGTTCATCGCGCTGGCCGAAGCGGTGGGCCGCGGTGACATCACTCCGACGTGTGACCTGACCTTCGTGTTCTACGCGTGCGAAGAGGTCGCCCGCGAAGACAACGGCTTGCTCGAGCTGTTTGCGTCGCGTCCCGATCTGACGGCGTGCGACGCCGCCATTCTCGGCGAGCCCACCGATGCGTGGATCGAGGCCGGCTGCCAGGGCGCCTTTTCCGTCGAGCTCACCTTCGTCGGTCAGCGGGCGCACAGCGCACGGCCGTGGACCGGCCTGAACGCCATTCACCGCGCCGGCGCCGCCATCGACCGCGTGCGGGACTGGCCGGGTCGCCAGCCAGTGATCGACGACTGCGAGTACCGCGAGGCGATGCAGGTCGTCCTCGTCACCGGCGGCGTGGCTCGCAACGTTGTGCCCGATCGCTGCACCATCACGATCAACCACCGCTTTGCCCCCGACCACAGCCTGGAGGACGCCCGGGCGACCGTGCGCGCCGTGGTGGGCGATGCCTTCGACGAGGGCAATGGCGACACGTGGGACGAAGTCGACGCGTCGGCGGCCGCGCCGCCGTCGCTCAATCATCCGCTGCTCGCAGCGCTGGTCGAGCGCTCTGGTCGCGCACCGCGGGCGAAGCTCGGATGGACCGATGTCGCCTTCTTCGCCGAGCAGTCGATCCCGGCGGCCAACTTCGGTCCCGGCGATCCGCTGCTCGCCCACACGCAAGGCGAATTCGTCACCCGCTCCCAGTTGGGAGACGCTTGGCGCACGATTGTCGGTGTCGTAACGGCGTGATGTGGCAGAAGCGCAGCGCCGTGGCACCATGTTCCGGTCATGCGTTCTTCCCCTCGGCTATTTGGCGCGCTCCTGGTGGCGCTGGCCTTGCTCGGTTTCCATCCCGCTACGGCGGCTGACGACCCGCTCACCAACCGGCAGTGGGGATTGACGCAGATTCACGCCCCCTCAGCGTGGGCCGTGTCGACGGGTAAAGACGTGAAGATCGGCATCGTCGACTCGGGCGTCAACCGCAACCACGAAGATCTCGCCGGCAAGGTGATCGCCGCTACGACCTGCGTCGGTACCGGCGGCAACATGAGCAACTGCTCAGGTTCCGGTGACGACATCCACGGGCACGGCACCCACGTGTCGGGGGTGGCCGCCGGGAATACCGGCAATGGAGTGGGGATCGCCAGCGTCGCACCCGGCGCCAAGTTGATCGTCGCCCGCGTGTTCGCCCCAGGCGCGAACGGCGGCGAACCGACGGCTGAGCTCGAAGACTTCAAGGCCGGAATCGACTGGGTCGTGGCCCAGGGGGCGCAAGTCGTAAATCTCAGCGTGGGCATCGACAGCCAGAGCGTGACCTGCCCCCTCTTCGGCGGGTGCGAGAACCCGCTCGGCCCCGCGGTCGAGGCGGCCTGGAATTCGGGCGCACTGCCGGTGATCGCCTCGGGCAACCAAGAGGTCCTCGGGCCGGGCTACGCCAACCTCGACGCCATCGTCGTCGGTGCCACCGGTAAGGACGACACGGTGGCGTCCTATTCGGCAGCGATCGGCAGCGCCAAGTGGGGGATCGTGGCCCCGGGCGGCGACATGGTGTCGCCGGAGGATCCGCGCTGTACGGACTCGGCGCGCACCGACTGCCCGATGATCTTCTCGAGCTTCGCCGGTGACGAGTGCAGTCCGCCGTCAGGGCCGAGTTGCTACCGGTGGATGTCGGGCACGTCGATGGCGACGCCGCACGTCAGCGGCGCGGCGGCGTTGCTCTTCGCCAAGGGCCTCACGCGCCAGGAAGTAGTCGACACGTTGTTGGCGACCGCCGACACGCTCGACTGCGGCGCCAACTGTGCGGGACGGCTCAACGTCGCCCGCGCCGTCGGCACGGTGGCGAATGACGGCAACAACGGCGGGAACGGTGGCGGGACTGGCAACACGACCACGACGCGTAAGAAGTCGACGGGTACCACCCCGACAAAGTCCGCCACTACGACCACGCCCACAACGTCGCCGTTCACCTTTAACGCCGAACGTCAGACCGATCCGTCGACGACCCTCTATCGCCCGAACCGTCGCGCCATCGTGCTCAACACCAAGCCGCAGGACGACAATGGCGTGCCGGTGGGCGTCGGCCTAACCGGGATCGTGTCGCTCGCCTTCGCGGCGTTGGCGATGAGTTACAACCTGCGCAAGACGCTGACGACCTTGCCGTAGATCGCCACTTCGCCTGGGCCGAACACCATCGGCTCGAGGCGGGAGTTGGCGGGCTCGAGCACGATCGTCGAACCCTTCTTGCGAAAGGTTTTCACCGTGGCCTCGCCCCCGGGGATGCCGGCTACCACGATGTCGCCGTTGCGCGCCTCGGGCTGGCTGCGCACCACGACGTAGTCGCCGTCGAGGATGGCGGCGTCGATCATCGAGTCACCGCGCACGCGCAGCACGAAGGCGGCGTCGGTTCCCGTGAAGTCTTCGGGCAGCGGCAGCAGTTCCTCGACGCGCTCGTCGGCGAGTACACCGGTGCCGGCGGCGACGTCGCCGACCAGCGGCAGGTGGCGGACGCGGGCCTTATCGACCTGCTGGTCGGAGTTGCTGTCGAACCGCACCTCGATGGCGCGCGGCTTGGTGGGGTCGCGGCGCAGATAGCCCTGCTTCTGCAGCGTGGCGAGATGGGCGTGGACCGAGGAGGACGACGTGAGGCCGACCGCTTCACCGATCTCGCGCACCGACGGCGGGTAGCCGCGGTCGCGCAACGACGCCTCGATGACCTCGAGAATTTCCCGCCGTTTTCCTGTCAGAACTTGATCCGACGACATTCCAGCCTCTTTCTTGAAACCGAGCAACGAACGTGTGTTCTCCCACCGTAACGACGGGCGCAGCCCATTACAAACACCCGTTCGATTCGAGCCTTGACAACGAACGGGTGTTCGGTATTGTTGAGATCGAACAGTCGTTCGGGTTTCTCCGGGTTGGGTGTTACACCCCTTCTGTAGAACGTCCCCATGCACGCACGAAAGGAGTCCGAGATGCAGGCAGTCGTCCCTCTTCCGTATCGCCCGCTGACCGCGCGGCCGCGTCCGTCACAGGCGGTATACCGGCGCCGTCGTCTCGCCGCGCTCCTTTGCGTCGCAGCCCTGATCGCCCTTGGGTGGTTAGGGCTGCATCAGCTGACCGGCACGTCCGGCGACGGTCCCCTCACCGTCTCCGGGCGGCCGGTGAGCACGCTCAACACACGATTGGTCGCTGCGAGCCGCACGATCGTGCAGCCCGGCGACACGCTTTGGAGCATCGCCCGGCGGGCCCAGCCCGACGGCGATATCCGGCCCGTTGTCGCCAGCCTGGAAGCGGCGCGGCACGGGCGTCCGCTCCAGGTTGGCGAAACAATCGAGATCCCCCGCTAGAAGCGCAGTTCTACAGTGGTGAAGTGCGCTGTCCCCACTGTGCCGCAGATGACGACAAGGTCATCGATTCGCGCGGCGCCGACGACGGCAGCGCCATCCGGCGCCGCCGCGAGTGCCTGACCTGCGGCCGCCGGTTCACGACGTTCGAACGCGTGGAAGAAGTGCCGCTCGTCGTGGTGAAGCGGTCGGGTGCGGTCGTGCCCTTCGACCGCAGCCGCATCGTCGACGGCATCAAGGCCGCGGCCAAGAACCGCCCGGTCTCCGAGGATCAGATGGAAGCGTTGGCCTTCGAGGTCGAAGAGCAGGCGCGGCTGGTCACCGGTGAACTCACGACCGAGTCGATTGGTCTCGCGGTGCTCGAGGGGCTGCGCCTACTCGACGACGTGGCCTACGTGCGCTTCGCCAGCGTCTACAAGGGTTTCGACGACGCCGGCGACTTCCTCGCCGAAGTCAGCGCGCTCACTAAGGAGAGCGAACCCAAAGCCCCGCGACGCGTAGGGGAGTAGCCGGGGTAGAACGTCCAGATGAAATTGGGAGTGCTAACTGGTGGAGGCGACTGTCCGGGGCTGAACGCGGTTATCCGCGCGGTGGTGCGCAAAGCCGAGCGCCATTTCGACGACGAAGTGGTCGGCTTCCTCGACGGCTGGCGGGGGCTGGTCGACGACGCGTCGATGCCGCTCAACGTCGAGGTGTGCCGCGGCCTGCTGCCGAAGGGCGGGACCATCCTCGGCTCCAGCCGCACCAACCCGAGCGCCATCGACGGTGGGGTCGACGCCTGCCAAGCCACGCTCGCCCGTCACGGCATCGACGCGTTAGTCGCCATCGGCGGGGAGGACACGCTCGGCATGGCGCAGCGCCTCACTGAGGTTGGTTCGCCCGTGGTCGGCGTACCGAAGACGATCGACAACGACCTGTCAGCCACCGAGTTCACTTTCGGCTTCCAGACCGCTGTGCAAATCGTCACCGATGCCATCGACCGCCTACACACCACGGCGGAAAGCCACCACCGCGTGCTCGTGTGCGAGGTCATGGGACGCCACGCCGGGTGGATCGCCGCGTACGCCGGCATCGCCGGAGGCGCCGCGGCGGTGCTCGTCCCCGAGCGACCCTTCGACGTCGAGCGACTCTCGAAGTCACTGATCGCGCGTCACGAACTCGGGAAATGGGCGTCGGTGGTCGTGGTGGCCGAAGGCGCCGAGCCAGTCGCCGGTTCGCTCGTACTGGCGGGCGGCGAGAAGGACGCGTTCGGCCACGTGCGGCTCGGAGGCATCGGCGCGTTACTGGCGAGTGAGATCGAAAAGCGCACCGGCTTCGAGACGCGGAACACGGTGCTCGGTCACATCCAACGCGGCGGCACCCCGAACGCCTTCGACCGCGTTCTGGCAACGCGCTTCGGCGTCGCCGCCGTGGAGGCGGTGCACGACGGTCAGTTCGGCGTCATGGTGGCGCTGCGCGCCGCCGACATCGTGCGCGTGCCGCTGGCCGAAGCCGTTGCGGAGCTCAAGACCGTCGACCCGTCGCTCCTCGAGATCGCCGACTTGTTCTCGGCCTAGGAGATCAGCGCCAACAGCTCGTCGGCGATGCGAGGGTGGGCAACCCAGAGCAAGTCGCCGTCGACGTCACCGCGCAGCCCTGCCTCGGTGGCGATGAGCAGGCCGGCGGCGCGGTCCCACGGCGCTGTCCCGCGTTCGAAGTACGCATCCACGCGGCCAGCGGCAGCCCAACACAGATCGAGCGCCGCTGAGCCGGCTCGGCGAATATCGCGGACCACCGGCAAGATCCGCAGGACCACCTCGGCCTGCTTCGCCCGCACTGCCGGCGAATACGCGAAGCCGGTACTGACGAGCGTGCGCGCGATGTCTGGCGGTCCCTCGTTCAGCACGAGCTGGTCGTCGTTCAGGAACGCACCTAACCCACGCGCCGCGCTAAATACCTCGCGCCGGCCGATGTCGACGACCGCACCCGCTAATGACGCACCCGATTCGTCCACCGCGCCGATCGATACCGCCGTCGCCGGGTAGCCGTAGACGAAGTTGGTGGTCCCGTCGATTGGATCGACCACCCAGGTGACGCCCGACTCGCTGGCGACACCGGTGCCTTCCTCCGCCATGACGCCGTCGCGGGGACACCGTTCGGCCAACGCGGCGACGATGCGGGCTTCGCTGGCCTTGTCGACGGCAGTGACCATGTCGGTGGGCGTGGACTTGGTGGTCGTCCCGGCCTGCAAGATGTCGCCGATCGGTCCGCTGCCGCTGTCGACGTTGCGCGCTTCGGCCACGAACGCCGCCGCGTCGAGCGCGATCTCGATGGCGATCTGTCGCAGGGCGGCCGGGTCGGACACGGCCGCTACCGTAGGCGGCCATGTCTGACCGCCCCGTCGACCTTCGCTCCGACACCGTCACGCAGCCGACGCCGGCGATGCGGCAGGCGATGGCGGATGCGGTCGTGGGCGACGACGTCTACGGCGAGGATCCGACAGTCAACGCGCTGCAAGACGCGTACGCCGAACGCGTCGGCAAGCCCGCCGCGCTGTTCGTTCCTACGGGGACTATGGCCAACCAGCTCGCGCTGCGACTGCTGGCTCGCCCGGGCACCGCGGTGATCGCGGGCGCGCGCCAGCACATGGTCATCTACGAAGGTGGTGCGGCCGGCATGAACTCCGGCGCACAGTTCCTAACCGTCGACGACACCCACGGGGCGTTGGACCCCGCCGCCGTGCAACATCATCGAGCCGCGGTCGCGCATCACTACGTCGAGCCGACCCTGGTGTGCGTGGAGAACACGCATCTACCCGCTGGCGGGCGTCCATGGACGCTCGAACAACTCAAGGCGGTTAGCGATGCGGCCGGGCCGTTGCCCATCCACATGGACGGTGCCCGATTGTTTAACGCCGAGGTCGCGACCGGCACCAAGGCGGCGGACTACGCCGCGCAGGTGACCACAGTGATGTCGTGCCTATCGAAAGGTTTGGCGGCGCCTGTCGGATCGCTCCTCGCTGGTCCGGCCGACGTCATCGCCCAGGCCCGCATCGAGCGGCAACGCCTAGGCGGCGGCATGCGCCAAGCCGGTGTGATCGCCGCTGCGGGGCTCGTCGGCTTGCGCGACATGGTGGAGCGCCTCGCCGACGACCATACGCGCGCCCGGCTGCTGGCCGACGCCGTGGCCGAACGATGGCCGGGCGCGTGCGATCCGGCGTCGGTCACCACCAACATCGTCAACTTCAGCCACGACCATCCCGACGAGCTGCTGACGCATCTGGAATCGCAGGGCGTGCGCGCGGGCACCATCGCCCCGGGCGTCGTTCGCTTCGTCACCCATTGCGACGTCGACAGTGACGATGTCGCGGTAGCAGTGGCCGCTATTCGGACCGCCCCGTAGGCACGGGTTCGTAGGTCTCGGTTAGCTCGTCGCGACCGCGCAAGGACACCGAGCCCACGTAGTCCCACCGTTCCTGCTCGGGGGCGATGGCACTGAAGACCGACTTCGACGACGCCAGCACGCGGCTGACGTAGCCCTTGGCGAGATCGGTCAACCGCGATGCCTCGTTGACCGGGTCGCCGATAACGGTGTACTCGACGCGGTTACGCGCCCCGATATTGCCGGCTACGGCTAAGCCGCTGGACACGCCGATGCCCGCTTGGATCTCCGGGTAGCGCGCGCCGAGCACTGCCAGCGCCGTCGCCAGTTCGCGGGCGCCCGCCAAGGCGTTGGTGGCGTGCTGGGGATCCTCCTCCAGCGCACCGAACGTGCACAGCGCGCCGTCGCCATCGAAGCGGTTCAACGACCCGTGGTTGTTCTCGACCACCGTGACGATCACGCCGAAGAAGGCGTTGAGTAGCTCCACCACTTCGTCCGGCGGCCGGTCCACCGCGAGCCGGGTGGAGCCGATCATGTCGACGAAGAGGATGCTCATCTCGCGCAGGGATCCACCAAGGGCGACACCGTTCTCGATGGCGCGCTTGGCCACCTCGACACTTACGTAGCGCCCGAACAGGTCGGCGAGCCGGTCGCGTTCGCGCAAACCCTCGAGCATGCGGTTGTAGCCGGCTTCCAGTGCACCGAGTTCGCCGCCGTCGTCGACGGGAACGTGCACGTCGAGATCGCCGGTGGCCACGCGTTCGATGCCTTCGCGGAGTTCGTCGATGGGATCGGTCACCGACCGAGCGCTGATCAGGGTCACGACGAAGCCGACGATGAGACCGATGACGGCGAGCACGATCACCGGGACGACCAGCGCGCTGTCGAAGGCGTCGCGCCGCGCCGTGGGCCCGAGGATGATGCCGGCGAAGGGCACGCCCGACCCGAGCACCCACATCAGCAACAAGCGCGACCGCACCTGGATGCCGTGCCGTTCGGGCAGCACGCCGTCGGAGAGCGCGATCGGCGAAGCCGGGCCGGTGCAGCCGTTCGACGACGAGGAAGGTGAACGCGCTGGTGGTGAGCCCGCCGAGCACCGTGCTCAGTGCGATGCGGACGCAGTCGGCGGCCGAAACGTTGCGGGAGATGTTGAAGATGAGGAACACCACGGCGGCGCCGATCCAGGCCTGGAACGTGTAGCGGGTCTGGACGTACGGCTGAGCGAGCACGGCGATCTTCTCGGCCGGGGTCGGCGCGCGGTCGGCCTCGACCCACTCCAGCACCGGCCGCGCCGAGCGGAACGCGGCGACGGTGATGACCGGCACGACGACGGCTACATAGCCGAGCAACACCCACAGGCCTTCGAGAGTGGTGGCGCCGCGACTCAGGTCGCCGACGGGGACGACGAAGGTGACGTAGGAGAAGACGACCGCCGCACCCACAAGGTTGGACACCGCCATCCGCAACGCCGTCTTGGCGGCGATGGTGCGATACAGCTCGACCGTAAGGCTCGGCGCCACACCCGTCACTGATCGGTCGCCCTAGTCGTCCAGTTCTAGCTGGGCCCGCCACTCGGCCATGGCTCGGAGGCCGAGGACGGCGACGACGGCCACGCCGAGGGCGAAACCGACCCCGCCGACGAACAGCCCGATCGACTCAGGAAGCGCGCATGCCCCGTGACACTGAAGTCGGACCAGTGACCAGCCGATAAGAGCCCCAGAGATTCCGGCGAAAACGATCGCGGCGAACGCCACGACGCGTGCCCGGGTCGAAGGGAGCGCAGATGGCCGACGCATGGACACACGACGAGCGTAATGACGCGCGCGTTTTGGTCGTGCTTCCGACCTATAACGAAGTCGACAACATCACCGGCATTCTCGACCGCCTGCGCGAGGCCGCGCCCGAGGTCGACATGCTCGTGGTCGACGACGGCAGCCCCGACGGGACCGCCGAACGCGTCCGCTGGATCGCCCGCCGCATGCCGGGCCTGCACCTGCTGGAGCGCACCTCGAAAGACGGCCTGGGCGCGGCGTATCGCGCCGGGTTCGCCTGGGGCATGGAGCATCACTACGACGTGCTGGTCGAGATGGACGCCGACGGCAGCCACCGTCCGGAGGATCTGCCCGCGCTGATCGCCGCCGTCGTCCTCGGTGCGGATCTGGCCATCGGGTCGCGCTACGTGCGCGGCGGTGTCATCCCCAAGTGGAGCCTGGCGCGCCGCATGCTGTCGCGCGGAGGCAACTTGTACGCCTCGACGATGCTCGGCATCGGCGTGCACGACGCCACCGCCGGCTTCCGCGCCTATCGCTCGACCCTGGTGCGCCGGATCGGGTTCGCCGAACCATCTCTTGCCTCCGCCGGCGGGCGGGCGGCCTCCGGCTACGCATTCCAGATCGAGGGTGCCTGGCGGGCCGTCCGCACTGGCGCCCAGGTCACCGAAGTGCCGATCAGATTCGAGGAGCGCGCCGCGGGGGAGTCGAAGATGTCCAAGGCCATCGTGGTCGAGGCACTGCGCCTGGTGACGCGCTGGGGTGTGGGCGAGCACGTTGCGCGGGCGCGAGCGCGCCTCGCCCATCCTTTCCAGCGGCCAAACTGGTCGGGTGCGAGCCTGGCGGGTAGCAAGCGCGGTCATTGAGAACGACGGGCAGATCTTGCTCGTCGAGAACCGCCGCGCCGATGGGCGCGTCGACTGGTCGATGCCCGGCGGCGTCATCGAAGAAGGCGAAGACGCCATGCTCGGGCTGCACCGCGAGGTCACGGAGGAAACGGGGCTCAGCGTTTCTCTGTGGGGCCCGCTCTTGTGGACCACCTTCGCCCGCAGCCAGTCGATGGGCTTCACCATGGTGGCCGAGACGTTCATCGCGCACGCCACCGACGGATCGATCAACATCGCGGACCCCGACGGCATCGTCACCGACGCCCGCTGGTTTGCGCTCGACGACGCCATCGTCGCGCTCGAGTCCACCTGGGTTCCGACGCGGCAACCGTTTGTGGGCTGGCTCCAGGAGCGGTGGAGTAGCCCGCGCACGTTCGACTATTCGGTTGAGGGCGATCGGGCCAGCGGCCTGGTTGTGGAGTTGTTGTCCCTGAAGACGTGACCGCTTCCCCGACCCCGTGGCCGCGGGTCGTCCTCCACCTTGATATGGACTGCTTCTACGCGGCGGTCGAAGTGCTCGACGACCCCAGCCTGCGAGGCAAGCCCGTTCTCGTCGGCGGTACCGGCCGGCGGGGCGTGGTGGCGGCGGCGAGTTACGAAGCCCGCGTCTACGGCGTGCGCTCGGCCACTCCGATGGGCCAAGCGCGGCGCCTGTGTCCCCACGCCGTGGTGTTGCCGGGCCGCTTCGACCGGTACGAGGAAATTAGCGGGCAGCTGCGCGAATTGATGCGCGACCTCACGCCGCTGGTCGAACCAATCTCGCTCGACGAGGCCTTCCTCGACGTCACCGGCGCCACCCGCCGCACCACGACCCCCGAGGCGATCGCCGTCGCGTTGCGGGCCCGCGTCCGCGATGAACTCCACCTGCGTTGTTCAGTCGGCGTGGCGACTTCCAAGCTGATCGCCAAACTGGCGTCGGTGGCCGCGAAACCGCGGGCTCTGCCCAGCGGCGTGATCGAGCCCGGAGCCGGCGTGAAGATCATCGAGCCGGGTACCGAGTTGGCGTTCCTGCACCCGCTACCGATACGGGCGTTGTGGGGCGTCGGTCCGGCCACCGCCACGAAGCTGGCGGCGCTCGGGGTCAAGACCGTCGGCGACTTGGCCGCATTTGCCCGCGAACGCTCTCGAGCGGTCGTTCGGTCCGCACATGGGCACGCACCTGCACGAGCTCGCCAACGGGCTCGACGATCGCCCGGTGGTCGCCGAGGTCGCGGCGAAGTCCATCAGCCACGAAGAGACCTTCGCCGAAGACATCAGCGAGCGCAGCCGCCTCCGCCGCGAAGTGGTGCGCCAGGCCGACGCCGTCGCCGCGCGGATGGAACACGCGGGGATGGCGGCGCGGACCGTGGTGCTCAAGGTCCGCTACGGCGACTTCAGTTCGATCACGCGCTCCAAGACGCCGGGCGACACGATCGAAGACGGCGTGACGCTCGCGCAGGTGGCGAACGGCCTCCTCGACGCCGTTGACCTGCGCGACGGGATCCGTCTCCTGGGTGTCGGCGTGAGCAACCTGGTGGACCCACCGCCGCGCCAACTCGATTTACTCGGCGTCGACACGCAAGAAGACGACGGTTCCTCGATCGAAGCTCGCAAACGGACCGCGGCCGGCGACGCTGTAGCGGCCATTCGGGACAAGTTCGGCGACAATGCCGTAGCGCCGGCGACGCTGGTCGGTCGCGACGGCATCCGACGGCGCCGGTTCGGCCAGCAGCAATGGGGCCCAGACGCGCCCCGCAAACCTGGTTCTCCGTAGAGACGCGTTGTTTGCCCCGTTGGAAAGTGCGAAACTGGACACGGTGCCTCTTTCCGAAGAAGAACAACGCATCCTTCACGAGATCGAGCGGAGCTTTTACGCGGGCGATCAAGCCCCGGGAAGCTCGGCGGCCTCGCGGTTCAACGACGTTCGCCGCATGCGCCTCGCCGCCGTCGGCTTCGTCGCATCGCTCGTGCTGCTGCTCATCGGCTTTGCGTCCAGCTTCCTGGTCGGCGCGGTGGCCTTCCTCGCGATGGTCGGCACGGGTGCGATCCTGGTCGACGGAATCCGGCGCATCGGTGGCGAGCGTCTTCGCAACTCCACCGCCCGGCTCGGCTCGATGGTCTCCGACCCCAGCCGCCGCCTCCGCACCCGCCGCTTCCGCCCCGGCGACGACGACTCCGAGTAGTCGCCTCGCAAGCAGAGCTTGCTCGGCGAGTTCGAACTGCGCGCGGCTCACGTTGGTGAGCCTTCGGACCGGCAAAGCCGGCTCCTTCGGCCCTGCGTCTAGCGGGACTTGAGTCTTCGAGGGTCGATCGCGAACAGTAGGAGTTTCCAGCGCGACTTGGTCGCGAATGCTTGGCGCCTCACGTTGCCGGCGTCGCGCCAGGCTTCGTCGGCATCGATCGTCGATACTGCGTCTTGGGGCGCGTAGGCGGCGACGTCCACCATCTCCGCCAGACGCGTCAGCGTTGCTACGCCGCCTTCGCCAATCGCGGGTGCCACGGTGGCCACGCGTTCGGTCGGCGTATGCGATCGGCGGACGGGAGCGCCGGCAAACCGCAGCGCCTCGTCGGTGTCGGCCCAGGCAACGAGGACCTTGTCGGTTGGTGTGGTGGCCGCCGCCCACCGCCTGCGGCGCCGCGCCGCCACCGTCAGCGGAACAATCGCCACGATCGCACCGATCACCGCCAGGCCGATCAGGATCATCGCCAACACGCGCAACAGCGGTGAGCTTCCTGGCGACGTCTGTTCCGGGAGCGTCGTGGGTGTCACGGCGGTTGTGGTGGTCGCCGACCCCGAGGAGTCCGACGACGTCGGCTCGGCCTGCACCGTGGTGGGCACCATCGTGCTCGCCACCGTCGGCCGCCGGGAGTCGGCCTGCGACTCGACGGCGCCGGTGTAGGACTGGGCTCCAGGAATGCCACGGCCGGGGGTCGGCTCGAAGGCAACCCATCCGGCGGATCCCAGGAACACTTCGGGCCACGCGTGGGCGTTCAATTCCCGCACGGTGGAGACGCCGGTGGCGTCGTCGCGCTCGCCTTGCGTGAAGCCGACGGCGACCCGCGTCGGCAGGCCGGCCAACCGCGCCAGGACCGCGAAGGTGCCGGCGAACTGTTCGCAGTAGCCGCGCTTGGTGACGAACAAGAAGCGCGCGACGGAGTCGCCGCTGTGCCCCGCTGGCACCGACAGGTCATAGCGGAAGGGGCTCGACCGCAGGTATTGCTGGATGGCCAACGCCTTGTCGTACGGAGTCGCGAGCCCCTGTGTGATCTGGGCCGCGAGTGCGGCGACCCGCGGGTCGATCGTGTTGGGCAACGCGATCTCGTCGTCGGCCACGGTGGCGGGTCGCGCACGACGGAGACTCTCGGGCGTGAACTCGCGCACCGCCGACTTCACTTCGTAGACGAGTCCATCGCTGGTCGGCTCCTCGGTGATGAACGCATCGGCGTTGTCGTCGAAGCTGATGCCGTCGATAGAGGGCGTGGTGGACGGGCGGTAGGCGGCGGGCAGCCAGATCGAGCTGAGGCTGGCGATCGAGTATCGCTGCGTGGATACGACGCCTTGACGGTTCTTGAGCGTGTCGGCGGCGTCGACGTCTTTGTAGCTGCCGTGCGACGACCAAATGTCACCGTCGAAGGCGTTGAGCGAAGTCAGCCGCCAGTACGCCCGCAGCGGCGTCTCGACCGTGAAGGCGACGACGTCGCTGCGCGCCACGAGCCGCGTGCGGATGTCGACGAGTGGACTGATGGTCGTGCGGGCGTGCGTGCGCGTGCGGTTCCGCCACGCCACCGCAGGTGGGTCCTGGTTGAACGGCAGGGCCACGCCGACCAGTGCACCGACCAACCCCAGAGTGCCGATGCCGACGCCGGCGCGGGACATGGCCTTCCGCCCCGCCTCGGCCGTACCGTGGAACCACGGGCGCGTGCGGGCGATGACCGTCGCGTTGTGCGTGACGAACCACAACAACAACGCGCCGAAGAACGCGATGGTGGCGTTGGCGCGATGGTGCGCCGTGCCGAGCACGGCGGCAAACACGAACAGTGTGAAAGCCGGCACCGCGCCTTCGATGGTGGCGCGAATGCGGAAGGCCGCCCAGTCCGACAGCGTCGCCAGCATGACGACGGCGAGTACGCAGGCGATCGTGAAGCCCGCGATGGGCGTGGTGGGAGCGATGGCGACGCCGAATTGGTTGCGTGCTTGCGCCAGCCCATCGCCGAGAGCGTGTAGCGACTCCATGGTGGGGACGCCGTAGAACGTTTCCTGGGGCACGACGAGCCAGATCGCGGACAGCACCGCCGCGGCCGCCGCGCTGGCGATAGTCGGTCCGCCGGGCAGGTTGCGGTACCGGCACCCGTAGGCGACGGCGTGGCCGATGAGGACCGCCACCAGAATCGGGCGCAGCGCCTCGGCGGAGTTGAACAGGCGACCGAGGCAGATGGCGGCGACGAGGTCGAGCAACACCAACGCCGCCAGCGCCGGGAGATCCGCCCGCTGTTCGTCTGTCACCGGGACACCGTCGCCCTGCGCCGCGCGGGCGCGCTCATGGCCCACCACGCGGCGCCGAAGCCCCGCGTGTTGACCGGGACGCTGACCACGCCGCCGCGGCGTCGCGCGGCGGCGGCGACGCGGTCGCCAGGGATGGTGAAGACCACCCCGATGGCGTGCGAGTCCCGCGACATGAAAGGACCGAGTTCTTTGGCGCCGCGTGACGTCGTGATCACGCACGGACCCTCACGAGCGGCGCCTGCCGCCGACGAGCGGCGCGACACGCTTCCCAACGCGGCGAACGCTCCCTTGGCCGTGTCCTCCTGCGGTTCGGCCAGCGCCAGCACGTCGAGGAGGTGATCGAGGAACACGCGGCCGGCTCCGAAGCCGGAGTCGAACGGACCGGTCGTGACCAGGCGAACGAGACCGTTGCGCACTCCGCCGGCGAGCAGCACACTCGCTGCCGCCGACAGCACGTCTTCGAATGACTCGGCGGTGTGGACGCTCGCCCGGAGATCCACCACCACGGTGGTGCGGCCGCGCCACGGCGCTTCCTCTTGGCGGATCATCAACCGCCCAGTGCGGGCGACCGACGGCCAGTGGACGCGCCGCAGGTCGTCGCCCTGCTCGTACTCCACGAGGGCGAAGAAGTCGCCGCCGGTCGCGCCGACGCGGCGCGGACCGTGCAGTTCTGCCAGCGGGTCGGTCACGCCCACGCCTTCCGGCGCCGTCACGTCGTCGACCCGGGGATACACCGTGAGCTTGGTGGCGGGCGCGGCTTCGGTGCGTCGCGAAACCAGCCCGAAGATGTCGGCGCGTTCCACCAGCAGCGCCCCGAGCATGAACACGCCCCGTCGATCCGTTGGCAGGCGGAACGCGGCGACGGCTGACTCTCCGGCCGCCAGCGGCGCCAGTGCGAAGCGGGCGTAGCGCTGGCCCGAAGAGAACGTGGTGCTGATCGCCAGCAACGTGGAGCGGCGGCGCCCGCGGTTGGTGGCGCGGAGTTCGACCCGCCACGCCATGTCGACGTGCACCCTTGTGGGTGTGATCACCCGCGTGACCTGCACGTTGTTGGGTTGAAACGTGACGACGAATCCGGCGAGGACCAAGCCGAGCCCGCCGCCGGCGAGCCCATACATCTCACCGAGGCCGAGGATCTTGCCGACGACCGCCAGCGCCAGGCTGGCGGCAGTCACGGCCAGACCGCGGCGGGTAATCACTGCAGCGGTTACGCCCGCAGGGAGTTCGACGACGGGACGGTGATGCGCGCCAGCACGTCCTCGAGGATGGCTTCGGCGTCGATGCCTTCGAACTCCGACTCCGGTGTGGGCACGAGCCGGTGGCCGAGCACCGGCGCGGCGATCGCCTTCACGTCGTCGGCGTTGGCGAAGTCGCGGCCACTGGCGGCGGCCCATGCCCGCGCCGTTTTCTGCAACGCCAGCGCGGCGCGCGGCGACGCTCCCAGCGCCAGGCTCGGATGACGCCGCGTGGCGTCGGCGATGTCGACGATGTAGGCGCGCAGCTGCGTTGCCACGTGCACCGCTTGGCTCGCGGCGATCAGCGTGTGCACGTCGTCGACCGACGCCACAGCGGTGAGGTGGTGCACGGGGCTGTCGGCGGCGTGCTCGTCGAGCATGGCGACTTCGGCGCGCTTGGTCGGATACCCCATCGGAATACGCATGAGGAAGCGGTCGAGCTGGCTGTCGGGCAGGGGATAGGTGCCTTCGTGCTCCACTGGGTTCTGGGTGGCGATGACCATGAAGGGATCAGGCAGCGAGTAGGTGGTGGCGTCGACGGTGACCTGGCGCTCTTCCATTGCCTCGAGCAACGCCGCCTGCGTCTTGGGCGAGGCGCGGTTGATCTCGTCGGCCAGCACGATGTTGGCGAACACGCCACCGGGCCGGAACTCGAAGCGGTTACCGGTGCGCGAGAAGACCGTCACGCCGGTCACGTCCGACGGCAACAGGTCGGGCGTGAACTGGATGCGGTTCCATTCCGACGCGAACGACGCCGCCATCGCTTTGGCGAGCGTCGTCTTGCCAACGCCGGGAACGTCTTCGATCAGCAGATGGCCCTCAGCCGCCAGGCACACCAGCGACAGCTTTATGGCGTCGCCCTTGCCGACCAGTGCGTGCGCGATGTTCTCCGACACGGCTTCGAACACAGCCTGAAACGCGCCTGTTGACGCAGGTCGACGTCGGGCCATGAGCGGCAACCCTAACGTGGGCGACCGTGCGTCCGGTCCTCGCCATCGACATCGGCGGGACGAAACTCGACGTGGGCATAGTCGACGAATCGGGACAGATCGTGCGCCGCGAACGGGCGGCGACGGTGCCAGAGGAGCCGTGGCCGCGGCTGGCCGCGTTGATCGACAGCGTGCTCGCCGGCGAGGAGGTGGCGGCGGTCGGCGTCGGTTGCGGTGGGCCGATGGCGCCCGGCGGCGCCACGGTGTCGCCGCTCAACATCGCCGGTTGGCGCCAATTTCCGTTGCGGTCGCGACTGGTCGACCACACCGCGCGCTCGGTGTTCATCGATAACGACGCCAAGGCGCTCGCGCTCGGCGAGGGATGGTGCGGCGCCGCCACAGGCGAGGCGAACTTCATCGCGATGGTGGTGTCGACTGGCGTGGGCGGCGGAATCGTTCTCGACGGTCGCTTGCTCGACGGCGACGGAGGCAACGCCGGCCACATCGGCCACGTCATCGTCGCGCCCGACGGCGAGGTGTGTCCGTGCGGCGCGCGGGGCTGCCTCGAGGCCGAAGCGGCGGGACCGGCGATCGCCCGGCGGACGGGACGCCCGGCGTGGGAAGCCGACGCCGAGACGATCGAACGCACCGGCACGCTGGTCGGGCGCGGCATCGCGTCGGTCGTCAACCTGCTCGACCTGCCGTTGGCCCTCGTCGGCGGGTCTGTTGCGCTCGGCATGGGCGAGCCGTTCTTCGCCGCCGCGCAGCGCGAAGTCGACGCCCACTGCGCACTCGACTTCGCTCGCGGCGCACGCGTCGCACCTGTTGGTCTCGGTGCCGACGGTCCGCTCATCGGTGCGGCGGCGGTCGCCTACCGTGCGCTGGCGTGAACGTCCGCGCCGCGCTCGCATTGCTACGACGGCCCGACCTGTGGCTTACCGGGGCGCGCCAGGCGCTGCGTCTTGCGCCGCCGGGTTGGTGGAGGCGCGGCTCGCGTCTTCCCTTGCCAGACAGTGACTACATGCACTTCCGTCTCGTCACGCAGTACGGCGGCGACGGCGGCAAAGCGAGCGGCGCTGATCTCGTGCAGTACCTCGAGTGGTGCCGCGACGAGCGCCGGCGCTAATCGCGACTTTCTGCGTCTGAGTGACGGCTCCCGCGGCTGAAACGCAGAAAGTCGCGGTTGCTAGCCCTCCAGGTCCTCGACGCGGTCGCGTAGGTCGCTGAGCTCCATCGAAAGCGCGGCGACCTGTTCGATCAGCGCTTCGATGACGGCGTCGCGATCTTCAGCGGTCGAGCGGCGGCGTCGGCCGATGTTGGGAGAGGCCGCGGCGCGGCCGATGACCTCGTCGAGGTCGACCAACCTCTGATCGCCATGCATGCCGGCCACGACGATTGACCGAATCAAGCCCTGCCGATACCAGCGGCGCAGGGCGGGGAGCGAAGCCTTGGTCTCCTCGGCGGCCTCGCGCAGTGTGACCCAGCGGACGGGCTCTTCTGGTACGGTCATGCAGATAAGCATATAACGGTGTTTAAACAGTGTCTAAAATCCGAGGTGACTCATGTTCGAACGATTTACCAACGAGGGCAGGCGGGTGCTCGTGCTGGCGCAGGAAGTCGCCAAGGAAAACGGCAGCCCGGCGATCCGTCGCCATCACATGCTGATAGGCCTGCTCGACGAACCGTCCGACATCACGGCAGCCGTACTCGACGATGCGGGCGTCGACCGCGCGGACCTGCGCGCCCAGCTGGTCGCGTCGCTCATCGCGACGCAGTCGCCGGTGGACACCGATGAGGACTACACGCCACCGTTCACTTCCGAAGCGAAGAAGGCGCTCGAGGTCGGGCTTCGCGAAGCGTTGCAGCTCGGCCACAACTACATCACGGACTTCCACCTCCTGCTATCGATCCTGCGAACCGCAGACGGCTCACTCGCGGACGTCCTGGGGACAACGAATCTCGCCAACGCCAAGGCGCGCGCCGTGATCAAACTCCAAGCGCCGCAGGAGCGAAGCTCGCGTAAGCGCGGGTGGCGAGGAGCGCAAGTGCTGCGTGGTCCGATGGGTCGCCGATCGTCACTCGGGCTGCAGTCGGTATTGAGTCGCGCTTTCGAGCGCGCCGGCGCCGATCGCAACGCGACGACGGGCGACCTTCTCGTGGCGTTGCTTGCAACCCCCGGTACGCACTTCGCCCACGTGCTGGCGTCGGTCACCTTGCCCGACGCTTCCGGCGCGACGGCCGCGGTCGACAAGCTGATCGCCGAAGGTGTCGTCGACGGGACCGAGGACGCCTTGCGCGTCGATCCCGACAGCGGGTCGGTCACCATCAACGACCCGGACATCGTCGCTCAGATCAAGAAGCTGGCGGGGGAGGGCGCGGTCACTCCCGACGCGCTCCGCGAGATCCTCCGGCGGCTCCAGTCCGGGGAGTAAGTTCTGCCCTCAATGGATGAGGGGCCTGCTCCAACTACACCTAACGGACCTCGCAGGTAAGGCGATGTCCGGTGCCCTCGTGCTGAACGCAACGTTCGAGCCGTTGTGCATCGTCACGCAGCGCCGGGCCCTGAACCTCACGCTCCAAGCGAAAGCCGAGATGATCTCGGCGTCGGAGAATCGCTTCCGCTCCGCTACGCACAGTTTCGCCGCGCCGTCCGTCGTGCGGCTGATCGCGTACGTGAAGGTGCCGTACACCACGCGGGTGGCGCTCAACCGGCGCGCGGTATTCGCCCGCGACAACTTCCGCTGTCAGTACTGCCACGCGGCGGCCGAGAACATCGACCACGTGATTCCGCGCAGCCGCGGCGGCACGCACACGTGGGACAACGTCGTGGCCGCTTGTCGCGCCTGCAACGCGCGGAAGGAAGATCGGTTGCTGCACGAGATCAACATGCGGCTGCGCCGCCCGCCGACAATTCCGCACGAGCGCGCGTGGGCCATCGCGGCGACGGGCACTCGTCGCCCCGATTGGGAACAGTGGCTGCGTCCGCGCACGCACACGCACGCGGCGATGGCGTCGGCCTGACGACACCGCACGCCACCCACTGGGCCGGACGCGCCGCCGCCCTCCACGGACGACCGATCGACGCGTCGCACCGCGTGACCGTGCTGCACGCCATCTCGCCGGCGATCGTGCTCGGCCGCGCGCAGAAGGTCGACGACGGCTTCGACGAGCGCGCCGCGGCCGCCGGTTTCGACGTGGCGCGGCGCGTGTCGGGCGGTACGGCGGTGGTCGTCGGCCCGGGGGAGTGCTTCTGGGTCGACGTCGTGGTCGCCCGCGGCGCGACCGGATGGAACGACGACATCGGCAAGGCCGGATGCTGGATGGGCGACGCCTGGGTCACGGCACTCGCGGCCGTCGGCGTGACTGATCTCAAAGTGCACCGTGGCGCCATGCAACGCCTTCCGGGCTCCGACACCGTCTGCTTCGCCAGCATCGGGCCCGGCGAGGTCCTGCAGGCGGACGGCGCCAAATTGGTCGGCATTTCCCAGCGCCGTACCCGGGGTTGGGCGCTGTTCCAGTGCGCCATCCCGCTGCGCTGGGATCCGTCGGCACTGATCGCGACACTTGGCCCCACCGCCGAGCCGGCCCGCATCGCGACGCGTCGCTACGCTCGATCCGGCTACGGCCACCGAGGCTCGTTGACCGCCCTTGCCGCAGCTCTGACCTAGCTCCGCCAGTCCGATCCCCGTCCGTTTTTCTTCTGATTTAGCTCCCTTTTCCCTGTTCTGTGGTTGCAAGTGGCGCGTCTGACCCTTAAAGTGTCGCGAAGTGGCGAGACCGGTGAGGGCCGGGCAGCCTATGGAGCGGAAGTGGCGGAACTATTCAACGGGCATAGCGAGCACACGCTCGACGCCAAAGGACGGGTGATCGTGCCCGCCAAATACCGCCCCCGCTTTGCCGATGGCGCCCACCTCGGCATCGGCAGCAACCGCTCGCTCGCCCTCTGGACCCGCGAGAGCTACGACCGCCAGGCCGCCGCGTGGCTGGAAAAGATGGAGTCAGGCGTCGAAGGCGCAGAAGAGCAGGCGCAGTACTGGGCCTCGAATATCGAGGACGTGGCCGTCGACACGTCGACTGGCCGCTTGCTGGTGCCGCCGTACATGCGCACCTATGCGCAACTCGAGACCGGGCAGCCCGTCCTTCTCAGCGGCGCCCTCAGCCACATCGCCATCTGGAACCCGACGCTGTTCGCCGAGCGAGTCGAGGCGTCGGCGGCGTCGAGCTTTACGAAAGACCGCAACTGATGCACGTGCGTGGAACATCTGCAGCCTCCCGGCCGGAGCCGATGGAGATCTCAACTCCGCCCGCTCTGTCGGTGGTAACAGGGACACACAACCCTGAGCCTTCCCCCCGGCCGGGGGGCCGCAGATGAGCCGCGCCCTAAGCGACTTCAGCCATGAGCCGGTCATGGTTGACGAAGTCGTCGAATTATTCGCGCCGGTACCCGACGGCCATGTCGTCGACGCCACCGTCGGCGGCGCTGGGCACGCGGCGGCGATCCTCGACGCCCACCCCGGCCTTTCGATCATTGGCCTGGACCGCGACCCCGATGCGATCGATGCGGCCAGCGCGCGCCTCGCCCCCTACGGCGGCGCGCGCTCGGCTGCACCACGCGCGTTTCGACGCGTTGGCCGAGGTGGTGGCGGCCGACAACGCCGGGCCCGTTAGCGGCGTGTTGTTCGACCTAGGTGTGAGCTCGCCGCAGCTGGATCGCGGCGAGCGAGGATTCGCGTTCCGTCACGACGGACCGCTCGACATGCGCATGGACCCCACGACGGGTCGCAGCGCGGCGGACATCGTCAACGAGTCGTCACTCGACGAGCTCAGCGACCTGCTTCGCGACGGCGGCGAGACGCGGTGGGCGCGTCGCATCGCGCGCGCCATCGTCGGCGCCCGCCCCATCGAGGACGACTGGCGAGCTGGCGGAGATCGTGCGCAGCGCCATTCCGGCGGCGGCGCGCCGCAAAGGCGGCCATCCGGCGACGCGCACGTTTCAGGCGCTGCGTATTGCCGTCAACGACGAACTGGCGATTCTTCCGGGCGCGATCGACGACGCCATCGCATCGCTCGCTGTCGGTGCACGTTGTGTCGTGTTGGCGTACCACTCGGGCGAGGACCGCATCGTGAAGGAACGCTTCAACGAAGCGGCGACGGGGGGCTGCACGTGCCCGCCCAACCTGCCGTGCGTATGCGGCGCACAGCCGAAAGTGACGCTGGTGTTCCGCGGGTCGCGCAAGCCGTCCGCAGCTGAACTGGCGCGCAACCACCGCGCCGAAAGCGCACGCCTCCGCGCGTGCGAGGCGGTGGCGTAATGGCAGTGCGCGCAATTGACCTCGGGCGTTCTTCCCCACGCCCGACCCCACGAGGGGGGACGCGGCCAGCATCTGTCACGACCCGTTCCCCCCGTCCATCGATACAAGTGAGGTCGAGACGGCAGGGTCGGCGGCTCCTGATCACAGCCACCACCACGCTTACCGTCATCCTCGCCTTCGGCGTCGCCGTCGCGCACGTGATCGTGGCGCAGAACCAGGACCGTCTCGACAAGCTGAACCGTCGCCTCGACGCCGAGCAAACGCGCTACGAGAAGCTGCGCTTCCAGCTCGCCGAGCTCGAGTCGCCCGAACGCGTCGTCGCCACGGCGCACAACCGGCTCGGCATGGTCGAGCCGACGCAAGTGAAGTACGTGCCCCCGGTGGTGGCGAATCCGACCGTCATCGCCGAGGCCGACGTCACGACCGCGCCGGACTGGCGCCTCGTTAAAGCCGAGCTGGCGGCGAAATGACGACGGTGGCAGCGCCCCGTCGCGCGGCGCGCCCCGTGGTCCGTGACCGCGCCATCCGCCGCTATCAGCCGGTGGAGACGATGCCGTCGCGTGGGCGCTTCGCCGCGGTCGGCTTGTGCCTGCTGCTCGTCCTGGCCGTCGTGGTCGGCAAGCTCTTCTACATCCAGGTGGCCCAGCACGAGCGCTTCGAAGCCCTAGCCGTCGGCCAGGTTCGCCACACCATTCCTCTGGCCGCGACCCGCGGCAGCATCCTCGACCGCAACGGGCGCGACCTCGCGCTTTCCATCGACCGCACGACCATCTACGCCGACCCGTCGCTCGTGGTCGACCCGTTGGGCGCGGCCAAGGCCCTCTCGCCGGTGCTGCAGCTGCCAGTGAAATCGTTGCAAACGATGCTGACCAAGCCGGGGCGTTTCGTGTACCTGGCCCGCAAGGTCGACGACGTGATCGCCAAGAAGGTCGCCGATCTGCACCTGGCAGGCATCGCCTCGACCGACGAATCGGCCCGCCTGCGTCCCGCGGCCGAACTGGCGTCGCCGCTCATAGGCGCCGTCGGACTGGACAACGAAGGCCTCGGCGGCCTCGAGAGCAAGTACGAGTCGACGCTCGCCGGACGTCCTGGTTCGATCGTGGTCGATGCCGACCGGCATCTACGCCGCATCGCGTCGGGCGAGAAGACCGTCAACCCGAGCATCGCCGGCAACGACCTCGAACTCACGATTGATCGTGGCCTGCAGTACGAGGCCGAGCGGCTGCTCGGCGCCAAGATCGTCGCGACCCGCGCCAAGGGCGGCATCGCCCTGGTCATGGACACGAGCAAGGGCGACGTGTTGGCGATGGCCAACCTCAAAGCTGCGAAACCCGGTGGGCCCGTCGTGCAGGCCGAGCGCAACTACGCGGTCACCGACGTGTATGAACCGGGTTCGGTCAACAAGCTGATCACGCTGACTGGCGCGCTCGAAGATGGCGCCGTTCGCGTGAGCGACCGCCTTTCGGTGCCCGACAAACTCAAGGTCGGCAATCACGTCTTCTCTGATCACGACCCGCACGCCGTGACGTCCTGGGCGCCGAGCGACATCATGCGCGAGTCGTCGAATATCGGCACGATCATGATCGCCCAGCGGCTCGGCCGTGAACGCCTGGCCAACTACCTCACGGCCTTCGGCTTCGGAGAGAAGACGGGCATCGACTTCCCGGGCGAGTCGCGTGGTCTGCTGCGCCCCGTGTCGAGTTGGTACAGCACCGACATGGGCTCGATTCCGATCGGGCAGGGCGTGTCGGTATCCGCCCTGCAGATGCTTGCGGCGTACAACGCGGTTGCCAATGGGGGCAAGTACGTTGCGCCGCGCCTTGTTCGGGCCACCATCGACAGCCAGGGCGTACGCCACCCGGCTGCGGAGGCCCGCACCCGTCGCGCCGTGTCTGTCTCTACGGCGACCGCGGTAACCGCCATGCTTGAAGAGGTGGTGAAATCCGGAACAGGCACGCTGGCACAGATTCCGGGTTACCGCGTCGCCGGTAAGACGGGCACGGCGCGCAAGCCTGCCCCCGGTGGTACCGGATACATCGACGGCGCGTACATGTCGAGCTTCGCCGGCTTCGCCCCGGCGGACCACCCGGCGATCACCGTCCTGGTGATGCTCGACGAGCCCACGCCGATCTTCGGCGGCCTCGTCGCCGCGCCGGTGTTCTCCGAATTGTCACGGGCCGTCTTGCGCGAGCTGCGCGTCGCCCCTTCGTCGACCGCAGCCGCCGCGGCGGCCAAGACTCCCGTCGTCGGTGACCTAGTCACGCGCGGCGACGGGGACGCGCCCGCCGGTGTGACGTCGACCACGTCGGCACGACCGTGCTGCTCTCAGAGGTAGCCAGCGACCTCGATGTCATCGAGGTCACCGGCGCTGGCGCCAGTGACCCCGACATCCGAGGAGTCACGCATGACTCGCGTCGCGTCGGCGACGCGTTCCTGTTTTGTTGCCTGCCCGGTGCGGCGGTCGACGGCCACGACTTCGCCGCGGCAGCCGTACACGCCGGCGCGGCGGCGTTGCTGTGCGAACGTGCGCTCCCCGTCGACGTGCCCCAGGTCGTCGTCGCCAGCACGCGTCGTTCGATGGCGCGCGCCGCCGCCAACTATTGGGGTCATCCGGCGCGCTCGTTGAAGATGGTCGGCGTCACCGGCACCAACGGCAAGACAACGACGGTGGCCATGGTCGACGCATTGCTGAACGCCAACGCGGTACGCACGGCAACGCTCGGCACGCTGGCCGCCCACCTGCCGGACGCGCCGCCCACGACACCAGACTCGACCGATCTCCAGGCGCTGCTCGCCACCTTCCGCGACGACGGTTACGACGCCGTTTCGATGGAGGTGTCGAGCGAAGGACTGCTGGCGCGTCGGGTCGACGAGATCGCGTACGACGTCGCCGCCTTCACCAACCTGAGCGCAGGACCACCTCAACGTCCACGGCACGATGGAGAACTACTTCGCGGCGAAGGCGAGTCTCTTCACGCCCGAACGAGCGCGCGTGGCCGTCGTATGTGTCGACGACGAGTGGGGCGCCCGCCTCGCCGGTCTCGCCGGCGACACGGGGCTCGAAGTCGTGCGCTGCTCGGTGCGCGACATGCTGGTCGACCGCGTCGACGGGCCGCACTCCGAGATCCGCTGGCACGGCGCCCAGGGCGTGCTGCATCTGGCGGGCGAACACAACGTCGCCAACGCCGTTGTGGCCGCGAACGTGGGCGAGGTGCTCGGACTGGAGCCGGTGGACGTGCTCGCGGGGCTCAGCGCGTTGCCTTCGGTTCCGGGTCGTTTCGAGTACGTCGACAACGGGCAACCGTTCGCCGTGGTCGTCGACTACGCGCACACGCCCGACGGCGTCGAGGTCGTTCTGCGCGCCGCGCGGCGCTCCGTGGGCGAGGACGCGCGGGTGACGATCGTCGTGGGATGCGGTGGCGATCGTGATCGGGCTAAGCGGCCGTTGATGGCCGCCGCCGCCGAGGCGTTGGCTGACCGGGTGATCCTCACGTCGGATAACCCGAGGCACGAGGATCCACGTGCGATCCTTAATGAGATGCAAACGGGGCTACGAGACCCTTCGCGGGTCACCATCGACCCTGATCGCGCCGCCGCCATAAGGCTCGCGATCGAACAGGCCGCGCCCGGCGACATCGTGGTCATCGCCGGCAAGGGCCACGAGACGACCCAGACGATCGGCGACGACGTGCTCCCGTTCGACGACCGCGAGGTGGCACGCGACGCGCTGGTGGGGCTCGGGCGCTAGTGGTCGCACTCCTCATCGCTGGGGCGGTCTCGGTGGCGGTGCCGTTGTTCGGCATGCCGCTGTTCATCCGCGCGCTGGCGGCGCGGGGCATCGGCCAACCCATCCAAGAGCACCTGAGCGACACTCACCAGGCCAAGGCCGGCATTCCGACGATGGGCGGCGTCATGATCGTCGCCGGTGGCAGCCCTTGGCTACCTGGCGGCGCACGTACGTGCCGGCACGATTTTCACATGGGGCGGCCTGCTCACGATCGGCGTCGTTATCGGCGCCGGCTTTGTCGGTTTCCTCGACGACTTCATCAAGGTACGCAGCCAACGCAGCCTCGGTTTACGAGCGCGAACGAAGATGATCGGCCTCCTTATCGTGGGGACGACGTTCGCCGTGTTGGCGATCCGCCTGGCCGATGTGCACACGACGCTGTCGTTCACCAGCTTTGACTCGCCCGGAATCGGGCTCGGCCGCGTCGGCTGGGTCGTGCTCGCGGTGTTCATGATCGCCGGGACCACCAACGGCGTGAACCTGTCCGACGGGCTCGACGGCTTAGCTGCCGGGTCGGCGGCGTTCTGCTTCTCGGCGTTCGTCGTCATCGGGTTCTGGCAGTTTCGCCACGTCGACTTCTACCAAGTGCCCCAGGCGCTCGACCTTGCGCTGATCGCCGCGGCGATGATGGGTGCCTGCACGGGCTTCCTGTGGTGGAACGCCGCGCCCGCCAAGATCATCATGGGCGACGTCGGCGCGCTGGCTATCGGTGCCGGGCTCGCCGCTCTTGCGCTCGTTACGAGCACGCAACTGCTCCTCGCCGTCGCCGGAGCGCTGTACGTGGTCGAGACCCTCTCGGTGATGATCCAGGTCTCGGGATTCAAGTTGACCCGCAAGCGCGTTTTCAAGATGGCGCCGATCCATCTCCATTTCGAGTTGATGGGTTGGCCCGAGACGGCGGTCACGATCCGGTTCTGGATCATGTCGGCGATGGCGACCGCGCTCGCGCTCGGCATCTTCTACGCCACGTTCATCACCTCCGGCGGGATCGACTGAACATGGCGTATCTCGTTGCTGGTCTCGCGCGTACGGGAACCTCAGTCGTCCGCATGGCGCAGCGCGACGGCGACGACGTCATCGGCTACGACGACGACGAGGTCACCGCGGCGCGTGTCGCCGAGGAATTCGGTCTCGAACGCGTCGGCTCAACCGCCGCGTTTGCCGACGCCGCGCTCACCCAAGTCGACGAAGTCATCGTCAGCCCTGGCTTCCCGTTGGCGCACCCGCTGCGGGCCGCCGCCGCCACTCACGGCGTGCCCATCATCGGCGACGTCGAGCTAGCCGCTCGGCGTACGGATGCGCCGATCATCGCGGTGACGGGGACCAACGGGAAGAGCACGGTGACGCGTCTGATCACCGACATGCTCGTAGCCGGCGGTCATAAGGCTGTGGAAGCGGGCAACGTCGGGTTTCCGATGCTCGACGCGGTCGAGGACCCGGCCGAGTACTACGTGGTCGAGGTATCGAGCTTTCAGCTCGCGGACTCGGTTGACTTCCACCCCCGCGTCGGCGTCTGGACGAACCTGTCGCCTGATCACCTTGACTGGCATCCCGACGTCGACCACTACATCGCTTCCAAGGCGCGACTGTGGGCGAACCAGACCGACGCCGACGTGGCGGTGGTCAACGCCGAAGATGCAGTCGTCATGCGAGCCTCGACCGGCATCGCGGCGCGCCGCGTCACGTTTGGTATCGGAACCGGCGACGCCCGAGTCGCGGACGGGCAGCTGCTCGGTCCCCACGGCGAAGATCTCGGCCGCGTCGACGCCATGGCGCGCCCGTTCCCGCACGAGTTGGCCAACGGCCTCGCCGCGGCGTGTGCCGCTCTCGCCGTCGGCGTCGACTCCGACGTTTGCGCTTCGGTGTTGCGCGACTTCCGGGGGCTCCCTCACCGAATCGAGTTGGTAGGCCACATTGGTGGGGTGCCGTGCTTTGACGACTCGAAGGCCACGACGCCGGCGTCGGTGGTCACCGCGTTGGCTGCCTTCCGGTCGGCCGTGCTGATCGCCGGCGGCAAGAACAAGGGCCTTGACCTTTCCGTGCTCGCCCAGGCGGCTGATCACGTACGCGCCGTGGTCGCCATCGGCACCGCCGCTGGCGAGGTCGCTGACGCGTTCGAAGGCGTTCGTCCGGTGCACCGGGCGACGTCGATGGACAACGCCGTCGCTCTCGCGGTGGACGCGGCGCAGGAGGGCGACGCGGTGCTGCTGTCACCCGCTTGCACGTCGTGGGACGCGTACCGCGACTACGCGGAGCGTGGCGACGACTTTGCCCGCGCCGTGCGCGAGTTCGCCGGAGTCGCACGATGACCACCGAACGCGACTCGGGCCGCCCGCTGCTTATTGTTATCGCCGCACTCTGCATCTTCGGGCTCGTGATGGTGCTGTCGGCGTCGTCGGTCGACGCCATGCGCAACTACGGCAACTCGTGGCACTTCTTCCTGCGCCAGGCGGGCGCCGTCGTGCTCGGCGGTGTCGCGCTGTGGCTGACGGCGCGCATCGACTACCACGTGTGGCGCAAGCTGGCCGTGCCCGGCATGGTGGTGGTTCTCTTCCTCTTGATCTGCGTGCTCTTGCCGGGGCTCGGGCAAACGGTCTACGGGGCGAAGCGCTGGCTCGGTGTCGGCCCGTTGCAGTTCCAGCCAGCGGAGTTGGCCAAGCTCGCGCTGATCCTGTTCTCGGCCGACGTGCTGGCGCGGCACCCACCCGAACGGGAAGGTCCGGCGCCCCTCTACGTCATCGGCGGCGCCACCCTGTTCGTGGTCGCGCTCGTGATGGTGCAGCCCGACATGGGCACCACGCTCGTCATCGTCGGCATCGTGCTTGCCGTTCTCGTGTTGGGCGGCATCCCGTGGAGCTACTTGTTCTCCGGGCTGGCGGTGGTGACCGTGCTCGGCACGATGGTCGCCGTCTTTGAGCCGTACCGTCGCGAACGGCTGCTGTCCTTCCGCGACCCGTTCAAGTCGGCGAGCGGGAGCGGTTACCAAGTCGTCCAGTCGCTCGTGGGCCTCGGGTCCGGCGGTCTGCGCGGTGTCGGGCTCGGCGCCAGCCGGGCCAAATGGGGCTTCTTGCCGAACGCCCACACTGACTTCATCTTCGCCATCATCGGTGAGGAGCTCGGCTTGTTCGGGGCCTTGGGCGTTGTGGCGCTCTTCGTCGCCCTCGCCGTGTATGGCATCCGCGCCGCCACCCGCGCGCAGGACGCGTTCGGTGCCCTGGTCGCTGGCGGCATCACTGCCTGGCTGGTTGGCCAGGCGGCGCTCAACATGGCGACGGTGGTCGGCGCGTTGCCGGTGACGGGTGTGCCGTTGCCGTTCGTGTCCCTCGGTGGCACGTCAACGATCTTCGGGATGGCCGCGGCGGGGATCGTGGTCAACATCGCCCGCCAACCCAGAGCGGCGGTGCGGCCGTTGACGTCGGCCAAAGCCGCGGCGCGGTGATAGAGCTCGACGTTCCGCAACGCATCCACGTGCTCGGCGTCGGTGGCGCCGGCATGTCGGCTATCGCGGCGGTGCTGCACGCCATGGGCCATACGGTCAGCGGATCCGACCAGCGCGACAGCGCGATCCTTCAGCGTCTGGCTGCCGCGGGAGTCGCCACCAAAATCGGCCACGACTCCGACGAAATCGGTGGCGTGGACGCCGTCGCCATCAGCACGGCCATCCGGCCCGACAACGTGGCGCTGCGCGCCGCTGAAGCTCACGGCATTGCCGTGTACCGCCGTGCGGAGATGCTGGCGGCGATCTGCGCGCAGCGATCTACCATCGCCGTCGCCGGAACCCATGGCAAGACCACGACGTCGTCGATGCTCTCGCTCATCCTGGTGGAAGCCGGGTGGCAACCGTCGTTCATCATCGGCGGCGAGGTGAACGAGATCGGCGGCGGCGCGGTGTGGGGCGCTGGGGAGTGGTTCGTGGTCGAGGCCGACGAGAGTGACGGCACGTTCCTCGAACTGCCGCGTAAGGCGGCCGTCATCACCAACGTCGCGCCCGATCACCTCGAGCACTACGGCGGCTATGACGAACTGCGCGACGCCTTCGCTCGGTTCGCCCGCGAAACCGACGGACCGGTGGTCATCGGCGACGCGCCGGACTTGGCTGAACTCACCGATGGCGCGCGAAACATCGTCACCGTCGGCGTCGACCCTTCGAGCCGCTACGTCATCGACGACATCGCCCGGGAACGCGCCGCTGTTCGTTTCAGTCTGCGCCGCGGGACGCACCGCATTGGTCGTTACAGCGTCCCGACGCCGGGGCTTCACAACGCCCGCAACGCCGCGGTGGCCGCGGCCATGGCCCTCGAACTTGGCGTCCCCGTCGATGCCACGCAGGCAGCGCTGGAACGATTCGCCGGCGTTGCCCGTCGGTTCCAATTCCGCGGGGCCCAGCGCGGCGTCGACTACGTGGAGGATTACGCCCACCTGCCTGACGAGGTCGAGGTCGCGATCGCCGCCGCCCGCGATGGCGGATGGGAGCGCGTCGTGGTCGTGTTTCAGCCGCACCGCTATTCGCGCACCCAACAGCTGGCCGCCGACTTCGCCACGGCGTTCGACGGCGCCGATCACGTCATCATCACCGACATCTACGGCTCGGGAGAGGCGCCGCGTCCCGGCGTGACCGGCCACCTGGTGGTCGACGCCGTGCGCGGTGCGCGGCCCGGTCTCGGCGTCACGTGGCTGCCGGGACGAGCCGACCTGGCCGCACATCTCGCCGGCACCATGCGTCCGGGGGAGCTGTGCCTGTTGCTGTCGGCCGGCGACCTCACCTCGGTGCCCGACGAGGTCGCCGCCGTTCCATGAGCGTGGAAGTTGACGCGGCGGCGCGGCTGCTTGGATCGCTGGCCACCCGCGACGCGCCGTTGGGTGCTCGCACGACGTATCGGGTGGGCGGCACCGCCGCCCTGTTCGTCGTGGCGCAGAACGTCGGCGACCTACGGCGCGTCCGCACCGCCGTAATGGAGACCAACCTCGACGTCCTCGTCGTCGGGCGCGGCTCGAACATGCTGATCGCTGATGCGGGGTTCGGCGGCTTGGCGGTCACTCTCGAAGCAGGACTGGCGGCCATCGACATCGAAGAGGGCACGGTGCGGGCCGGTGGCGGCGCGTCCTTCCCCGCGATGGCTCGTCAAGCCGCGGCGGCGGGCGCGGGGGGCCTGGAGTGGGCGGTGGGCATCCCCGGCTCGGTCGGGGGCGCCGTTCGGATGAACGCCGGCGGCCACGGTTCCGACGTCGCCGCCTGCCTACGCGACTGGTCCTTCGTCGACCTGCGCGGCGGTCCCGACGGGCGGCGCAGCGTTGCCGACCTCGCCGCGACCTACCGGCACACCGCGGTGTCCAGCGCACACGTCGTGACCGAAGCGACGTTCAACGCGCGGCCGGTCGAACCGGCCGAGGCTGACGCCAAGATCAGCGAGATCGTTCGCTGGCGGCGCGAGAACCAGCCGGGCGGCCAGAACGCCGGCTCGGTCTTCACCAACCCGGACAACGACAGTGCGGGCCGCATCATCGAAGCGGCCGGCTGCAAGGGACTGCGCATCGGAAGCGCTGAGGTGTCGTCCAAGCACGCCAACTTCATCCAGGCCGACGCCGGGGGATCGGCCGACGACGTGCGCGCATTGGTCGCCGAAGTGCAACGCGTTGTCCGCGCCGCCACCGGCATCGAGCTACGGACCGAAGTGCGCATGATCGGCTTCAGCCATGCCGAAGGTCGATCCGCGCGTCGCCAAACGGCGCCAGGACGTCGCCCGCGCCGCCGGCCGCCGTCGGCTTCGCATCTTGGTTGGCGCCACCGCCGTTGTGACGTTTGTGCTCGGCGTCGTCGGCCTCCTGTTCTCGCCGGCGCTCGACGTCGACCGCGTCGAGGTCCTCGGGGCGGGCCACACCAGCGTCGCCGCGGTCCTGCAGACGACGGGACTCGACTCACAAGGCCACGCCATGGTCGCGGTCGACCGGTTCGCGCTCGCTCGCCGCGTCGAGCGACTGCCCTGGGTCGACACGGCGATCGTCACGCGCCGCTGGCCCAACGTCGTGCGCGTCCGCGTCGTCGAACGCACGCCGCTCGGGGCGATCGGTGTGCCCGGCGGCGTCGCCCTTGTCGACGAAGGCGGCCGAGTGCTCGCCACGGCCTCGTCGCCCCCGCCCAACACCTTTCCCGTTCTCATCGCCGCCGGTGACAAGGTTCCCGGGCCGGGCCGGCTGGTATCGCCGGCGGTCCGCCCGGCGCTCACGATCCTGCGCGCCCTGTCGCAGGGATTGGCGGGCAAGGTCGAAGCCGTTCGCCGCCTCGCCGGGCCGGAACCGACCTACGAATTGTTGGTGCGCGGTGGCGTGACCATCCGGCTCGGCGAGGCGAGCGCGTCACCGACAAGCTGACCGCGGCCGAAGCGGTTTTAGTAGCCGAGCACGCTCCGGGCACGATCATCGACGTCCGCGTGCCTCGTTCTCCAGCGGTCACCCATACCGTTACTCCGGCCTCAACTACCTCGACTACGGCCAAATCTTGACCATTGAGCGGGTCAACGCTAATGTCTCGACCGCCACGAGAGCTTGACATAACACTGAATCTCACGTTGAGGTTGAGTGTTTAGCCAGAAGGTTGGGGCCCAAGCGTTGGGGCAGTCTCTCGAGCAATCAACTTCTCCAGGAGGACACGGGACATATGCCCGGTGCAACCCAGAACTACATCGCCGTCATCAAGGTGGTCGGCATCGGCGGTGGTGGCGTTAACGCCGTCAACCGCATGATCGACGCCGGGCTGAAGGGCGTGGAGTTCATCGCCATCAACACCGATGCCCAAGCGCTTCTGATGAGCGACGCCGATGTGAAGCTCGACATTGGTCGCCAGTTAACCCGTGGCCTCGGCGCCGGGTCCGATCCTGAGATCGGCAAGCAGGCCGCCGAAGAGCATCGCGACGAGATCGAAGAGATGCTCAAGGGTGCCGACATGGTGTTCATCACCGCGGGGAAGGGTGGTGGCACCGGTACGGGTGGCGCGCCAGTTGTCGCCGAGATCGCCAAGTCGCTCGGCGCCTTGACGATCGGCGTGGTCACCCGCCCCTTCGGTTTCGAGGGCCGCCAACGCGCCGTGCGCGCCGAGGCCGGCATCCAGGCGCTGCGCGCCAAGGTCGACACGCTCATCACGATCCCGAACGACCGCCTCCTCACCGTCTCCAACGACAAGACGTCGATGGTCAACGCGTTCAAGGTGGCCGACGAAGTCCTGCTGCAAGGTGTGCAGGGCATCACCGACCTCATCACGACGCCGGGCCTGATCAACACCGACTTCGCCGACGTCAAGGCGATCATGAGCAGCGCCGGTACGGCGATCATGGGTATCGGTACCGCGTCGGGCGACGACCGCGCCACGGTGGCCGCCCGCTCGGCGATCACCAGCCCGCTACTCGAAGCGTCGATCGAAGGCGCTCGCGGGATCCTGCTCAACATCAAGGGCGGCAGCGACCTCGGTCTGTTCGAGGTGCAGTCGGCGGCCGGCATCGTGCACGAGCACGCGCATCCCGACGCCAACATCATCTTTGGCACGGTGGTCGACGATTCGATGGGCGACGAGGTGCAGGTCACCGTCATCGCCGCCGGCTTCGAGCGGTGGGACGACAAGGGTGGTCGTTCGCAGGGCACCGAAGGTTCGCGTGGCCTAGGCCTGAGTTCACGCGACGACTTCGACGACGAAGGCGACGACGAGTTCGACGTCCCCAGCTTCCTGAAGTAGCAGCACCTACATGCGCCTCGGCGCTGCCGAGATTCGATTTACAACAACGTCTGACGGCGACTTCTCCCCGCCGGACGAAACAGACGACGCCGCGCTCACCGCGCGGCGTCGTTCTGTTGTTGACGCTCCGTGGACTTGGCTGCGCCAACAGCACGGCGCCGACGTCGTGACCGTCGAGGCGCCCGGTGCTTCGGTCGGCGCGTTGGCCGACGCCGCGGTGGCCTTCGTCGCCGCAGCGCCGGTTGCCGTCGTGACCGCCGACTGCGCACCCATCGTGTGCGTCGACGGGGCAGGCGGCAGCGTCGCTGCTATTCATGCCGGCTGGCGCGGCCTGGCCTTAGGTGTGGTCGACGCGGCCATCGCCGCCATGCGGGCCCGCGGCGCCACTGGCATCACCGCCGCGCTGGGTCCGTGCATCCACGCCGAGTGTTACGAGTTCTCCGAAGTCGACCTCGCGCCGATCGTCGACGCCTTCGGACCAGAGGTGCGCGGCGTCACCAAGTCAGGCACGCCGGCACTCGACGTTCCCGCGGCGGTGCGCATCGCGTTGGCTCGTGCCGGGGTCGAACTGGTGCACGACGAAGACGCGTGCACGGCGTGCACGCCGGGGTACTGGTCGCACCGCGCCCGCGGCGACGCCCGACGCCAGGCAACCGTGGCGTGGTTGGCATGACTATCGACGCGAATCTCGCGGCCATTCGCGACCGCATCGAACGCGCCGGCGGCGACCCGGCAGAAGTGACGGTGGTGGCGGCGATCAAACAACAGCCGGCCGAAGCGCTCGACGCCGCTCTCGCGGCTGGCTTGCTCGACATCGGCGAGAACCGGGCCGACGCCCTGGCCGAACGCGCTTCGTCCAACACTGCCGCCGAAGTTCGCTGGCACTTCCTGGGTCAGATCCAGCGCAACAAGATCAACAAGGTCGCGCCCTACGTCACCTTGTGGCAATCCGTCGACCGGCCCGAGCTCGGCCCGGCGATCGCCCAGCGGGCGCCTGGTGCGCAGGTGCTGGTCGAAGTGAATCTGACCGAAGATCCGAACCGCGGCGGCACTTCCCTCGCTGCGGTTCCGGCCCTGGTGCGCGACCTACAGCGCGATGGGCTTGACGTACGCGGCCTCATGGCCGTCGGTCCTCTCGGGGGACCCGACGCCGCGCGGCCGGGCTTCACCGCGGTGGCGCGGACCGCCGACGAGTTGGGCTTGCCCATTCGGTCACTCGGCATGTCCGACGACATCGACGTGGCAATCGAATGCGGCTCGACCATGGTTCGCGTTGGCACCGCGCTGTTCGGCGCACGTACGCGATCTGCAGGACCGCGCAACCTACACTGACGTTTCGAGGAGGAACAGATGGGCCGCTTACAAAAGGCGATGTCGTTTCTCGGCCTAGCCGATGACGATTACGACGACTTCGAACCATACGACGAACCAATTCCGAGCGGACCTGTTCGCGTCGGCCGTACGGCCGATCCCGACCCCAACGTGGGCGGCGTCCGGCAGATGGGCCCGCGCGACGAGGCGGTGACGCCGTTGCCGCAAGGCGTCGTGCCTCGACCGGTGGTGCGCCCTGTGTCGTCGCCGAAGCTGGCGCCGAACGTGCAGGTCGTCGTCGTCACCGAATTCAAAGACGCCGAGGAGATCGGCGAAAACGCGCTCCGCGGAGACTTCGTCATCGTCAACCTGCAGGCCGTCGAGCCCGAGCTGGCGCGTCGCATGGTCGACTTCATGTCGGGCCTCGCCGTCGGCGTGGGCGGCAAGATGGAAAAGACGGCCGCGAAGGTCTTCCTGTTGCGTCCCAAGGACGTCGACATGAGCGACGACGAGAAGGCGCGCCTGGCCGAGCGCGGTCTATACGGCTAACGCACGTGGACCTGATCCCGACTCTCATCTACATCTATTCGCTGCTCATCTTCGGGCGGATCATTCTCAGCTGGTTCCCGATCTCGCGGGGCAGCCCAATGGAGTCGATCTACAGCGCGCTTTACTCGGTGACCGAGCCGGTGCTCGGACCCGTGCGCCGAGCCCTGCCGCCGCTCGGCGGGTTCGACCTCTCGCCGATCGTGGTCATTTTCGGATTGCAACTCTTGGGCAGCCTCATCGCGTAGTCTCGCTTCACGATGGATCTGACGCCGGAAACGCTCCGCACGGCCACCTTCCGCGACAAGCTCCGCGGGTACCACCCAGACGACGTCGACGAGTTTCTCGAGTCGGTGGCGCGCGGCCTCGACGTCTTGCTCGCCCGCTTGCGCGACGCCACCGAGAAGGCGCGCGCCGCGGCTCCCGTCGAACCGCCGCCGCAAACCGACGAGGCGGTCAGGACCCTGGCGCTGGCGCAGCGCACCGCGGACTTGGCGATCCACGAGGCCAAGGCTGAGGCGGAGCGGTTGCTGAAGGCGGCCGAGCAGAAGGCGCGCTACGCCATTGCCACCGCCGAAGACTCGGCAGTGCAGATCGCAGAGAACGCGCAGGCCGAGTTGCGCCGCGACCTCGAGCGGCTGCAGGCGGCGCACGATCAGCTCACCAGCGAGGTGCAGGCGCTCGGGAGCTGGCTCGAAGGCGAGCGCGGACGGATCCGTCGCGCGCTCATCGACGTTGCTGATCGCGTGGACAACGTGCGTGACTCTGGCGACGCTCCGACGTCCAAGCCGGTGTCCGTGCCCACACCGCCACGCCAGAAACTCGACGACGAACGCGCGGCGGGGACGAATGTCCCGGCACCGGTGTCCGAACCGGCGCGCGCGGCTCCGCCCGTCGATCGTCCGAAGGCCAGCGCCGTACCGCCCGTGGCCGCACCGGCGCCACACCCCGGGCGTCAAGCGACGCCGCCCGGGGGTCAGCCGGCCATTCGCCCCACGCGGCCACCGCAACCCGCGGAGACCGCCGATTCAGCTGTGCTCAGCCGGGCGCACGAAGGCATGCACGCCGACGCCAAACCAGCCGCGTCCAAGCCCGACGACGATCCGTTCTTTGCGGAGTTGCGCGCCGCCATGCTCGACACTTCACCGCTCGGACCCCGCGACGACGAGGACAGCAACACCTCCAGGTAGCTGGGAAACCTGGTTTCTATTGGACCGGCGACTAGAGTCATCGCCGACCTGCGCCCTACCTCGGAGGATGCTCTCGTGGTGCTTTTGGTAACAATCGGACTCGTCATCGTCAGCGCGGTGACCTTGCTCTTGGGCTTTGCCCAAGACTCGGTCGGGCTGATCTACGTGTCCATCGGCTGCAGCGTCTTCGCGGCTGTCATCCTCATCATCGCGGGCCGCAGCGCCGGCGCCGCTCGCGTCACCACAGCCAGCGGCCCGTCACCGCTCGATCTTCCTCCCCCCGACGCGGGTGGATTCCCGATCGCCGATTACGACGAACTTCTCGTGACGGAGGTTGTGCCGCTCCTCGGTGCGCTCTCCGTAAGCGAGCTGGCGGTGGTCCGCAGCCGCGAGGAATCCGGCAAGGCGCGTGCCAGTGTGCTGCGTCGTATCGACACGGAGATGGAGCTTCGCCAGAACCCGCCGTCGCCCGTGAGTGACGACTTCGACGACGCGTTCGAAGAATTCGACGAGCCGACGATGGCCGTCCCGTCGGTCGCCCCCACGGGTCTTCCCGCCGGCGACGAAGAGCCGTTCCCGATCGAGGACTACGACGACCTGCGCGCCGGCGAGATCATGCCGCTGTTGCCGCAGCTGTACGCCGACGAGCTCGAGCGCGTCGCCGCGTACGAGCGCGCGGGCGCCAACCGCGGCGCCATTGTCGAGAAGATCGACGAGCTCCTCGCGCCGACGCCGGCAGCGAAGAAGAGCGCTCCGGCGAAGAAGGCCACGGCTGCCAAGAAGGCTCCGCCGAAGAAGACCGCCGCGCCCGCGAAGAAGGCTCCGCCGAAGAAGACCGCGGCGAAAGCCCCGGCGGCCAAGAAGACCGCTCCTGCGAAGAAGGCTGCAGCGCCCGCGAAGAAGGCGCCCGCGAAAAAGGCTGCTGCCAAGAAGGCTCCGGCCAAGAAAGCCGCAGCCGCGAAAAAGGCGTAGCCGCCTACACGATCGGCGGCTTAGACCTTTTCGAGGCGCATCTGGGCCTCGCCAACTTCAACGCTCACTGCCAACGTTTCGGCGGCGATGCGTTCGGCGTGACCCATCAGGTCTTCGTCGCTCGCCGCGAGCCACAGCCGGATGCGGTCGGTGATCTCGAGACCGGTTTCCTTGCGCAGGTTGTTCACCGCGTGCACGAGGTCGTTCACGCGTCCCTCTAGTGCGAGGGCGTCGTCGATCGCGGTATCCAGTCCGACCGACACGCCTTCGTTGGACGCGATGGCCCAGCCCTCGGCCTGCGCCGTTTCCACCAGGACTTCATTCGGCTCGAGCTCATGGCCGGCGACGCGGAAGCGTCCGCCCTCGAGTTGTTCGAACTCACCGGCGTTGAGCGCGGCGCGGATCTTGCCCAGTTCCGCGCCGAGGCGGGGACCGAGGACCGGCAGGTTGGGCTTGACCCGCAGCTCGGCCGCCTCGATCTCGCCGAACACGACGTCCTTGAGGTTCAGTTCGTCGGCGATCTCCTGCGCGTGGCGTTGGGCCAGCGGCGCGCCGTCGACGATCAGCCGCGGCAGCGGCTGGCGGTTGCGGATGCCCGCCTGCTTGCGGGCGCGGCGGCCGAGTTCGACCACGGTGCGCATGGCGGCGACTTCGTCGAGCAGTTCGGTATCGATGGCCGCGGCGTGCGGGCCAGCCGGCGAGAAACACCGAGTCCGGAGCATCGGCGAAGCGCGCCGGTGACGAGGTTCTGCCACAGGTGCTCGGTGAGAAACGGCATCACGGGTGACACGACGCGCAGGGCGTTGACCAGCGAGTACCAGAGCGTGCGCAGCGCCTTCTCGTCGCCCGACCAGAATCGTTTGCGCGACCGGCGCACGTACCAGTTCGACATGTCGTCGACGTAGTCGTCGAAGGCGCGCAGCGCACTGGGCGACGAGTAGGTGTCGTAGCCGTCGGTGGCCTCGGCGATCAGACGCCGCGTGCGGGCGATCAACCAGGAGTCGAGCGGATCCGTGGTGCCGGTCGGTCCGTCGGCCAGCTCCGCGTAGTCCGGCGTGAACGAGGCAATGGTGGCGTACTGGATGAAGAAGGTGACGCTGTTCCATAGGGTCAACAGCCGGCGCTGGATCTCGTGCGCGGGCCCGAATCCGAACAGCAGGTTCTGGTTCGACGGCTGCGAACTGAACTGCCAGCGCATGACGTCGGCGCCCATCCGCTGAAACGCGTCGGGAGCGTTGATCTCGTTGCCCCACGAGCCGTGCATCTCGCGCCCGGTCTCGTCGAGCATCTTTTCGTAGCCGAGCACCTTGCGGTACGGCGCCTGGCCGGTCAGCACGACCGACATGCACAGCTGGCTGTAGAACCACAGGCGGATCTGCTCGCGCATCTCCGACACCCAGTCGGCCGGGAACCACTCCTCCCAGTACGCGTGGTCGGGCAGATCGGCTGTGGTGAGGCCGCGCGCCGCGCCGGTGGCGTAACCCGCTTCGATGTAGTCCGGGTTCTCCCACCCGAGGGTGCTGAACGGCACGATGCCGGCGTCGAGCCACACGTCGCCGACTTCGGTGATGCGCTTCACTTCCTTGCTGCACGCCGGGCAGTTGATGGTGACGCGATCGATCCACGGCCGACGGAGTTCTTCGAGGCCGTCGAGCGGACCCGTCGCCAGCGTCGGCCAGCTCGGCCTTGGAGCCGACGACGGTGATCTCGCCGCATGTGCACGGGTAGAAGGGCAGAGGCAAGCCGTAGTAACGGCGCCGCGAGATGTTCCAGTCGGCCATGTTGACCAGCCAGTCGTCCATCCGCTTGCCCATGTAGTCCGGTGTCCATTCGACGCCGGCGTTGGCGTCGCGCATCGGTTGGCGGATCTCGTCAACGCCGATGAACCAATCGTCGGAGATGCGGAAGATCAGCGGCGTGTGGCAGCGCCAGCATTCGGGATAGCGGTGGGTGATGGTGCCGGCGGCGATGAGCAGGCCGCGCTCGCGCAGGTCGTTGATGATGTCGTCGGCCGCTTCGTGGGCAGCGCGCCCGGCCAGCCAGTCGAACTCCGGGTAGAAGTGGCCGGACTCGTCCACGGGCATGATGACGACGAGGTCTTCTGCCTTGCCGAGCTCGAAGTCGTCGGTGCCGCAGCCGGGCGCGATGTGAACGATGCCCGGTGCCTTCGTCGAGAGCGACCTCGTCCCACGCCACCACGCGGTGCTTGCCGGCGGCGCTGCCCGCCATGTGGTCGAAGGGCCCGGTGTAGGGCCAGTCGACGAGGTCGGCACCCTTGAGGGTTTCGACGAACTCGTCGTTCGCGCCCTTGCGGGCGACGGCGATCCAGTCGCCATTCGGCAAGCGCCCGTAGTCGGCGTCGGCGCGCACGGCCGCCGCGACGTTGGCCGGCAGCGTCCACGGTGTGGTGGTCCAGATGACGACGGCTTCGCCCGGCCGGTCGATGAGCGGAAAGCGAACCGTGAGCGACGGGTCTTCCTTCTCGATGTAGCTACCGGCGAGCTCGTGGGCGCTGATCGACGTGCCGCACCGGGGGCACCACTCCGTCGACCGGTGGCCGCGGTAGAGCCAGTTGCGCTCGTGGACGATCTTCAGAAAGCGCCAGATGTATTCGATGTTGGTGTCGGAGAACGTGAAGTAGTCGTTGCCCCAGTCCATCCACTGGCCGAGCCGGATCGAACCGTCGGTGAGTTCGGCGGCGTAGCGCTCGACGACCGATCGGCATTTGCGGGCGAACTCTTCGAGGCCGTACTCCTCGATCTCATGTTTGGAGTTGAGACCGAGTTCTTTCTCGACGCCGACTTCGATCCACAGGCCCTGGCAGTCGAAGCCGTTCTGGTATCGCTGGTGGAAGCCCTGCATCGCCTTGTAGCGCTGGAACACGTCCTTGAGCGTGCGACCCCACGCGGTATGCAACGCCAGCTTCTTGTTGGCCGTGACGGGACCGTCGGTGAAACGGAACTTCGGCCCGTCGGCGTTCTTGGCCCGCAGGCGACCAAACGTGTCGTCGCGTTGCCACAGCTCGAGGATGGCGAGCTCGAGCGCGTTGTGGTCCGGCTTGTCGGGCAGAGGGGAAAACATGGAAGTTGGGATTCTACGAGTGCGTAGGCTCTCGTCCTTATGTTTGAGGACCTGTACGACTACACCGCCGGCGACGACGAAGACTCCGGCACCGCGGTGATCCGATTGCACGTACAGCCCGGGGCCGGCAAGACCGCGGTGGTCGGTCGCCACGGCGACGCCGTCAAGGTGCGCGTCGCCGCGCCGCCTGAAGGAGGTCGGGCCAACGACGCCGTCGTGGCGCTCGTGGCCGCGAGCTTCGACGTGAAACTGGCGGCCGTCACACTGCTGAGCGGACAGTCGAGCCGCGCCAAGCGCGTGCAGATCGAGGGGATCGCCGAGGCCGAGGTCGAGCGTTTGCTCGAGCTGGCCATGGACGACGCCAAGCGCGGCGGCAAGCGGTGAGGAATAGGCCAGAGGCGCCGTCTGTTACCCTTCGCCGCTCCTGAATTCAGGAGGGTGGAAGGAAAGGCCCCAATGGCTACGGCAAAGAAGGCGGCGGCAACCGCAGTGAAGAAGGCTCCGGCCAAGAAGGCACCCGCTGCGAAGAAGGCCGCAACACCGGCCAAGAAAGCACCTGCGAAGAAGGCGGCCGCGGCCAAGGCTCCGGCGAAGAAGGCCGCTGCCCCTGAGAAGAAGGCGCCCGTAGCGAAGGCGCCGGCCCCGCCCAAGCCTCCGGCACCGCCGAAGAAGCCCAAGAAGGTCGTCCTCGACAAGTGGCAGCTGAAGCAGAAGGACCTGCTGATCTCCGAGAAGGCCGAGTACCTCGAGCAGGCCAAGCTGCTTCAGGACGAAGCCGAGGAGCTCATGCGCACGGCCGAGCCTGGCGACGTGCAGTTCGACGACGAGTCCGGCGAGGGTGGCACGCTTGCCATCGATCGTGAGCGCGACCTCGCACTCGCCTTGCAGGCGATGAGCATTACCGAAGAGATCGACGACGCCCTCCGCAAGCTCGAGCGCGGCACTTACGGCGTGTGCGAAACCTGCGGCCAGAACATCATGAAGGCGCGCCTCGAAGCGTTGCCGTACGCGCGGCAATGCATCGCGTGCAAGACCGGCGGACTGTCACGCCGCTAGCGCCGCTGACGCGTCGCGCGTCCGCGGCGATCATTCTCGGCGTCGCCTTCGGCGCAGTCCTCGTTGACCAGCTCGTAAAGACGGTGGTCGAGAACGGACTGCGCGATGGTCACACGATCGAGCTGGCGTTCGGCGCACGCTTCGTCCTGACCTACAACTCCGGCGCGGCTTTCAGCGTCGGCGGCGGGCACAGCGGTGTGTTCACCGTCCTGGCGTCGGTCACCATCATCGTGTTGCTCGTCTACGCCCTGTGGGTTCGGCAGCGCCCGTTGCAAGCGCTGTCGTTCGGTCTCATCCTCGGCGGCGCCGCTGGGAATGTCAGCGACCGGCTCTTCCGCGACAACGGCGGTCGCGTCATCGACTTCATCGAAGTGGCGCGCTGGTGGCCCGTATTCAACATCGCCGATATCTCGCTCTTCTTCGGCGTCGCACTACTCCTCCTGCTCAGCTTGCGCGATGAACCTCGTCGTACCTGACGCGCTCGCCGGCGAACGCCTCGACCGCGTCGTCGCGCTCGAGGCGGATGTGTCGCGCCAGGCGGCGACCGAGCTCGTCGCCGCCGGCGCCGTGACCGTCAACGGCAAGGTCGTGCACAAGGGCAGCGCCCGCGTGGCCGCCGGCGACGTGATCGACGCCGTCCTGGCGCCCGTCGTCGACCATGCGCTGACACCCGAACCGGCCGTGGAGTTCCCGGTCGTCTACGAGGACGCCGACGTCGTCGTGATCGACAAGCCGGCCGGCCTCGTCGTGCACCCGGGCGCCGGTCGCACCAGTGCGACCCTCGTGCACGGACTCGTGGCGCGGTATCCGGAGATCGCCGGTGTCGGTGAAGTCGATCGACCCGGCATCGTGCACCGGCTCGACAGCGGAACCTCAGGACTGATGGTGGTCGCCCGCACGGAACAGGCGCGCGGCGTTCTCGTCGAGGCGCTGTCGCAACGCGAGGTGACCCGGCAGTACCGCGCCCTTTCCTGGGGTGAGGTGAAGGGCGACGACGGATTGATCGACGCGCCACTCGGTCGCTCGACGCGCGAGCGCACGAAGATGGCCGTGGTCGCCGACGGACGCGAGGCCCGCACGCGCTACCGCGTGCTGCAGAAGTTCACCTCGCCGGTCCCGTTCACCCTGCTGGAGTGTCACCTCGAGACTGGGCGCACGCACCAGATCCGCGTCCATCTGGCCTCGATCGGCCATCCCGTCGTGGGCGACACCCGCTACGGCCGGGAGCGTCCCGCCCTGGCGTGCCCACGCCCGTTCCTGCACGCCGAACGTCTCGCGTTCACCCACCCCGTCACCGGCGAGCCTCTGTCGTTCGACTCGCCTCTCCCGCCCGACCTCGTCGCGGTACTCGCTACCCTCAGCTAGAGAGGGACGACGGTTTTGCCGCGGGCGGCGTCGACCATGTCGGCGAGGGTGAAGCTGTCGAGGTGGGTGCGCATGGCGCGGCCGACGTCGGCCCACACGCCGAGAAGCACGCACTGGCCTTCGTGGTCACAGGCACCGTTGGTGTGTGGCTCCCCGAAGTCGCCGGCGACGATTGGTCCGTCGACCGCCGAGACGATCTGGCCGAGGGTGATCTCCGCCGGTGGACGCGCCAGCACGTAGCCACCACCGACGCCGCGCTTGGACTGGACCAGGCCGGCGCCTTTCAGGGCGAGGAGGATCTGCTCGAGGTAGGGCTGGGGGAGTCCGGTCCGCTCAGCAATGTCACGCACAGAGGTGGGCCCGACCTCGTCGTGCAACGCGAGGCTCAGGAGCGCCCGGCTGGCGTAGTCGCCCCGCGTGGAGACTTTCACGGCCCTAATCGTAGGGCCCCAAGCAGCCGACTACGTTGGCTTGGCCATGTCGACCACTGACGAACCCACCACCCCGCGGCGCCTCGAAGTCGTCGAGACGCCCTCTGAGGACGGCGCCGACACCTCCGAAACCGTCAATCAGCCGGCGAAGCTGATGCGCATCGGGTCGATGCTCAAGCAGCTGCTCGACGAAGCGCGGGCCGCGCCGCTCGACGAGAAGGCGCGCATCCGCCTCCGCGAAATTTACGAGACCTCGGTGCGCGAACTGGCTGAAGGCATGTCGCCGGACTTGCAGACCGAACTGGCCAGCCTGGCGCTGCCCTTCGACGCGAACGCTCCGTCCGACGCCGAACTGCGCGTTGCCCAAGCGCAGCTGGTCGGCTGGCTGGAAGGGCTCTTCCACGGCATCCAGGCGACGCTGTTCGCTCAGCAAATGGCGGCGCGCAACGAACTGGAACAAATGCGTCGTCCGGCCATCGGGCAAGGCCCCGACGGCGAGCAACGGCCAGGTACTTACTTGTAGTGCGACGCTTAGGCGTCGTCGCCATCCTGTTGCTGGTGGTCGCCAGCGGCTGCGGACGCTTCGCGTCCAACGACCGAGCATCTATCAAGGACGAGGCCGCGGTCGGCGACGACCTCAGTGCCGGCGCGGAGCAGATCGAGCGGGCCAACGAGACGCCGACCACGGTCATCGAATGGATCGAAGGCAAGTACCCGGCAAACACCGCGGTGCGCGACGTCCAGGGCTTCCGCCTGTTCATGACCTTCGGCGAGTCGGCCCGCAGCTACACATTGGGCGAAACGGTGCAGCTCATCCTCGGCGTCGAGAACCGCACGGGCTTGCCCCAGTCCTACGACACGAACTCGCGGGAGCAGTTCAAGCTGGTCGACGCGAACGGCAACAAAGTGTGGAGTGACGTCGATTGCCGTTCGAAGGAGCTCGAACCCATGGTCACCGGCGTCGTGACCCTCGAACCGGGTGAGACTGTCAGCTACTCCGACTTCTATCCGGCCCGTGAGACGCCGACGCTGAACAAGGGCAACACGTGTCGCGTCGAAGAAGGGGAGTACCAGGTGATCGGAATGTTCCCGTGGTGCGCCCCCGGATCGATGCAAAACGGCACCTGCTGGCCCGACCGCGTGACCTATCTCGAGAGCGCTCCGCTGCGGCTGACGATCACTGGTTGAACGCGATACGGTGCGTAGAAAACCACACGCTTGTAGTTCCGACAGAGGGTAGGCCGTGGGTTCGTCGTTCACCCACCTGCATTTGCACACCGAGTTCTCGATGCTCGACGGAGCGGCGCGGGTGGCCGACGTGGTGCGCGCCGCGGTGGCCGACGGCCAGCCGGCGATCGGCATCACCGATCACGGCAACATGTACGGCGTTCTCGACTTCTACGCGGCGTGCCGCAAGGAAGGCGTCAACCCCATCATCGGGTTCGAGGCCTACATGGCGGGCGAGAGCCGGTTCGACCGGCCGCCGCGCCGCGGTCGCGTCGACGACACGGGCGGTGACGCCGGCGACGGCAGCCAGAAGCTCTACTACCACCTGACCCTGCTGGCCGAGAACAACGCCGGCTACCAGAACCTGCTCAAGCTCAGCTCGCTGGCGTTCCTCGAGGGGTACTACTACCAACCGCGGCTCGACTGGGAACTGCTCGAGCGTCATCACGAGGGCGTCATCGCGACCAGTGGGTGCCTCGGTGGCGTGGTGCTGCAGTCGCTGCTGCACGGCGACGTGCGGCAGGCCACCAAGCTCGCCGGTCGCCTGCAAGACATCTTCGGCCGCGACAACTTCTTCATCGAGTTGCAAGACCACGGCATGGAAGAGCAGGCGCGCACGAACCCGCTGCTGCTCGACCTCGCCCGCGAGATCCAAGCGCCGCTCTTGGCGACCAACGACAGCCACTACACCGATCACGCCGACGCCTCGGCGCACGACGCGTTGCTGTGCGTGCAGACCAACGCCACCGTCGACGATCCCAATCGCTTCCGCTTCGGGTCCGACCAGCACTACTTCAAGTCCGCCGCGGAGATGCGCCACCTGTTCCGCGAGCTGCCCGAGGCCTGCGACAACTCGTTGTGGATCGCCGAGCGCGCCAACGTGACGATCGACTTCGACCGCGCCGAGTTGCCGATCTTCCCGCTGCCCGAGGGGTTCACCAGCGACGACGAGTACCTGCGCCACACCACCTACCAAGGCGCGCGCGAGCGGTACGGCGAGACGCTGCCACGTGAGGTGACCGAGCGCATCGACTACGAGCTTCAGGTCATCTCCAACATGGGGTTCTCGACCTACTTCCTGATCGTGGCCGACCTCATCCGTCACGCCCACGAACGACGCATCCGAGTCGGACCGGGCCGCGGTAGCGCCGCGGGTTGCTGCGTCGCCTACTGCCTGAAGATCACCAACCTCGACCCGATCCGGTTCGACTTGTTGTTCGAGCGCTTCCTCAACCCCGGTCGTCGGGAAATGCCCGACATCGACATGGACTTCGACGAGCGTTACCGCGGCGAGATGATCCGCTACGTCGCCGATACCTACGGCCGCGATCACCTGGCGCAGATCGTCACGTTCTCCACCATCAAGGCGCGGGCCGCCGTGCGCGATGCCTCACGCGTGCTCGGCTATCCGTACATCGTCGGCGACAAGATCGCCAAGGCGATGCCGCCGCTCATCATGGGACGCGACACGCCGCTGGCGGCCTGCCTCGAGAAGATGACCGGGCACGAAGACGGTTTCAAGATGGCCGGCGATCTGCGGACCATGTACGAGACCGATCCCGACGCCCGCAAGGTCATCGACGTCGCCAAAGGACTCGAAGGGCTTCGCCGGCAGGCGGGCATCCACGCCAGCGCGGTGGTGATCTCACGGGCGCCGCTGATGGAGTACGTCCCGGTGCAGCGCAAGCCGGAGTCGGGCGTCGACCCCGAAGAGGCACCGATCGTCACCCAATACGACGGCGACGGCATCGCCAAGCTCGGCCTGCTCAAGATGGACTTTCTCGGGCTGCGCAACCTCACAGTCATCGAGCAGGCGCTCGACCTGATCGAGCGCAACACGGGAGCCCGGCCCGACATCGACGCCATTCCGCTCGACGACGAAGCGACGCTGGCGCTCCTGCGCACGGGCGACACCATCGGCGTGTTCCAACTCGAAGGCGGGCCGATGCGGGCGCTGGTTCGATCGCTGGCGCCGACTTCGTTCGACGACGTCGCCGCGCTGTTGGCGCTGTACCGACCGGGGCCGATGGCGGCGAACATGCACAACGACTACGCCGACCGCAAGAACCAGCGGAAGCCCGTGGAGTATCTCCACCCCGACATGGGCGAGGCCGAACTGCTCGGCGCTACCTACGGGTTGATGATCTACCAGGAGTCGATGATGCGCGTCGCCCAGCGCTTCGCCGGCTACTCGCTGGAAGAAGCCGACAACCTGCGCAAGGCCGCCGGCAAGAAAGTGCGCGCCATCATGGCGGCCGAACGGGAGAAGTTCGTCGCCGCCTGCGAGAAGACCGGCTACGGCGCCGTCATCGGCAAGCAGTTGTTCGACATCATCGAGCCGTTCGCCGACTACGCCTTCAACAAGAGCCACACGTATGCCTACGGCCTCATCGCCTGGCAAACGGCGTGGCTCAAGGCGCACCACCCGGTCGAGTACTTCGCGGCGCTACTCACCTCCGTGCGCGACGACAAAGACGCCACCGCCAAGTACCTCGCCGAGTGCCGAAACCTCGGCATCGAGGTCCAGGTGCCTGACGTCAACCAGTCCGTCGCCGGCTTCGGCGCCGCGGGGCGCACCATCCCCTTCGGCATGGCGGCGGTGCGCAACGTCGGCGAGAGCCTTGTCGGCATGATCGTGGCCGAGCGCGAGGCCAACGGTCCCTACGTCGACTTCTACGACTTCTGCCAGCGGGTCAACCCGGTCGTGTTGAACAAGCGGTCGATCGACTCGCTCGTGAAGTCCGGCGCTTTCGACTCGCTCGGCCATCCCCGCCAGGGGCTGTGTCTCGCCGCCGAGTCCATCGTCGACCTCGTCTTGCAACGACGGCGCGAGCGCGACGTCGGCGTGATGAGCCTGTTCGACACGCTCGACGAGACCGGCGAGACCACCTGGGACGACACGCGGGTGCCGATCACCGACGTCGAGTTCGACAAGATGACCCGGCTCGCCTTCGAGAAGGAGATGCTCGGCCTCTACGTCTCCGACCACCCCTTGAAGGGCGCCGAGACCACACTGCGCCGCCTGGTCGACGCCAGCGTGTCCGAAGCCCGGGAACTCGACGACGGGGCCGTCCGCGTTGTGGGCGGCGTGGTGACGGCGCTGCAGCGCAAGTGGACCAAGCGGGGCGACCTCATGGCCACCTTCGTGCTGGAAGACCTCGACGGCGCCATGGAAGTCATGGTCTTTCCCAAGACCATGCAGGAGTGGGGCTCGCTGCTGACCGACGACGCCATCGTGTGCGTGAAAGCCAAGATCGACAAGCGTGAAGACGAGCCCAAACTCATGTGTTTGGAGATCCGTCGACCCGAAATCAACTTCGAAGCCACGACGCAAGTCGAGCTCAACGTGCCCGCAGGGCTCACCGAGTCCATGGTTTCTGAATTGAAAAGATTGTTGACCGAATATCCAGGCGTTGCGACCGTGATTTTGCGAACGGGCGAGCAACGAGTGCGTCTTCCGGCGGAATTTCGGGTCGATCCGAGCTCCAGATTGCTGGCCGAACTGCGCGTTCTGCTCGGTCCGACCGCCGTCGTGTGAGTCTCGGCCGCTCTCCAGCGATAAACTGACCGAGCGGTCAAGTAGCGCCGCGAGAGATTCTGGCCGAAGAAAGATCGAGGTCCATGGCGATCGATGTCGCAACCAAGGACTGCACCGCACTAAGCGATGCAGAGCTGGCCGAACTGGCCGACATGTGCACAGGGGGGCCGGCCGGATACGAAATCGGCGTCCTGTCGAAGCACCGGGAGGACTGGGTGCTGGTTACCCAGGCCCGTGACAACGGAAAGTTGCACGGATTCGCGTTCTGCACGCTCGAGCGCATCGGCGGCACCCCGTGCCTGCTGATCGGTCTCGGCTCGGTGAAGCGTTCGTCCAAGCGGGAAACCGTCCTCAAGGCGCTCATGGCCAACATGTACCGCCGTGCGGTCATGGCCTTCCCCGACGAAGACGTCGTGGTCGGCACCAAGATGATCGACCCGGGCGCCTTCACGGCGTTCAAGGGCCTCGCCGACATCTGCCCGCAGCCCGAGCACCGCACCACTGGTGAGGAGCGGGCGTGGAGTCGTCGTCTGGCCAAGCGTTTCGGCGCGGAGAACCGGATCGACGACCGCACCTTCATCGTCACCGGCGACAACGCCACCCCGGGTGTGCTGGATCACGAAACCCTCAAGCCTGAAACCATCAAGGCTGACGTCGCCGCGTACTTCACGCCGCTGACCCGTGAGCGAGGCGACTACCTGATCGCCTTCGGCTGGGCCATGGCTGAAGACCTCGCCGGCGCCAAGCTCCCCAAGTAACACCAGATCAAAACCGCACTAGTCCTCGGCGGTGGGGGCACGGTTGGCCTCGCCTATCACGCGGGCGTCCTGCGCGCGCTCGAAGTCGAGGCGGGTTTCTCACCGGACGACGCTGAGGTAATCGTCGGCACCTCGGCTGGCTCGGTCATCGGCGCGTACCTGCGCACCGGCATGACGACCGAGGACATGTGGCAGCTCGCCCGCGGGGAGCACCCCACCCACAGCTCCTTCGGCGGCGACGCCGAGAACCGGCCAAATCTGTTCGCGCCGACCTGGAACAACCCCATCGACATCGTCCGGCACCTCATCGGTTCGGCCTACGTGTTGGCCCGTGCCGTCTCGCCGTTTCCGCTGCAACCACCCGGGCTGCTCAAGGCGGTGTTCCCGGGCGGCCTGTTCATGCTCGAAGAAGGCCGGCGCCGCTTCGCCGAGGAACTGCCCGCCGAGTGGCCCGAGAAAGCGTTGTGGATCACCACGGTCGATATCGGCACCGGGCGACGGGTCGTGCTCGGGCGTCCCGGTGCTCCCACGGTCGACTTGCCGCGAGCCGTACTGGCCAGCGCGGCCATACCGGGCATCTACCAGCCGGTGCAGGTCGGCCGGCGCAGCCTCATCGACGGCGGCGCTCATTCCACCAGCAACCTGGACCTCGCGGTGCAGGCGGAAGTCGACCGCATCATCGGCGTGGTGCCGCTGGCCTTCGACACTGGGGTGCCGCCGGGACCGCTCGGTCAATTGGTGCGCCGCATTCCGGCGCGCATGCTGTCGACCGAGGTCGACTTCGCCCGCCGCCGCGGCATCGAAGTGCTGATGTTCCGGCCGTCCGCCGGCGAGGTGCGCAGCCACGGGTTCAACCTGATGCGCCCGCACGGCCTCGAACACGTCGCCGAACTTGCGTACGAGGCGACGGCCGAGGCCTTGCAGACCGAGCGGTTCGCGGAGGCCTTCGCCGCCGCCTAAGCCTCCATGTGACGGCGGGCACGCCCAAGCTCGTCGCGAAGGAGGACCATCACCGGATGGGACACCGCTTGATAGTTGTGCTGGCCGCCGCCACGCTCTTCTTTGCGCAGGGCGTCGGGGATGCGGCCGCACTCGGGCCAGGCGCGCCTGACAGCGCATACGGCCGCGACGGTCAGGTCACGCTCGACATCTCCGGCTACGAGTTCCCGACTGCGATGGCAATGTTCCCCAACGGCGCCGCCGCACTCGCGCTCACCACGTCGCGGGAGCTCGTGGTGGTCAAGGTCACTCCAGGGGGTGCGACGGACACTGCGTTCGGGTCGAACGGAGTCGTGCGGCCGCTACCGGGCAAGCTCGCTGGAGCACCGGCGATGTTCGCCACGCCCGAGGGCGGATTGCTGATCGTCGCCTGGGCTGGCCAAGAGGTCCGCGGCCTCATCGTGCAGCCACATCTCAAATTGGTGAGGCTGCGCCCCAACGGAACGCGTGACCCGCGGTTCGGCCAGCGCGGCCTCGTGAGCGTCGCCCGTGATGTCGTGAAGCCGCTCGCCGATCATCCGCTCGCCGCCACCCTTATGAGCGACGGCGGCGTGGTCGTTCTCGGCCTCGCCGGCGTTTCGCTGGGCTATTTCGGCTTCCCGGCGGCGACGGGTCTGGTGCGGTTTCGTCCCAACGGTCACGTCGACCCGCTCTTCGGCGTGAACGGTTTCGCTCCGATCGAGGTCTCGCCAGTCGTACCCGGGTCCTGGCTCGTAACTACGGACTCGCGTGACCGCGTAGTCGTCGGCACAAGCGACTGGACGCTCGGCCCGTTCGTGCAGACCTTGCGGCTGTCGCGCTTCACGCCCCGTGGCCGTCCGGACCTGACGTTCGGCCTCGGCGGCGTGCGGCCGTTCACCTTCGGCGGCGATTGGAACAACCTGACCGCGGTGACGGTCGACAATCGGGATCGGGTCCTGGTCGCCGGGTTCGGAGCTCCTGGCGTCGTCGGCTCGCTCACGAGTGCCCTCCTGCGGCCAACCGAACCAGTGCGGGGATTCACGCCCACGATCGCCCGCTTCACGCAGCGCGGCGCATTCGACACGAGCTTCAGCGGCGACGGCATGGCGCTGATCGAGCGCGACCAGCGCGGGAACACGCTTAGCTTCTCCGACGCCTTGACGACCGACGAGGCAGGTCGGCCGATGTTCGACGCGCTGGCCGGCGGCTATCGAAGTTCGCTCAGCCTGATCCGGCTCACGACCAGTGGTGCCGTCGATGCTTCCTTCGATCAGCCCAGCCTGCCGATCGACAGCTGGATTCGACTGGCCACACATCGGGGCCGCGTCCTCGGTGCGGGGTACCGCTCAGGATACGGAATGAGCGGCGAGCGGACGTATCAGACGGTCATCGCCGCCTACCGGGGCTAGTTCAAGCGGGGAGTAGCGCCGGGACGATCTTGTAGCAGTGGCCCAGATACGGCGCGCTGAGCGTGACCAGGAGCCGCCGCTTCGCCCGCAGCGAGTGGCCGCCGCGCTTGGCGATGGCGTCGATGGCGGCCTGGTCGGTGCACGGCAGCTCGTTCACGTGGCCGCGGAACCGGAAGCGAACCATGAGGCCTTCCTCCGTCGTTACCAGCACGACGTCGCCGTAGGGATTCACAATCGTCATCGACGGGTGGTCGCCCTCCAAGGTCCAGTACGGCACGGCTGGGCCGGCGAAGCCGAGGAGCTCGTTCTTCTCGGGGTGGTGCAACGGCGTGAGCAGGCGAGCGGCGCGCCGGCCTTGGAGCCGGCCGATGGCGACCGGCGGGTCCTTGAGCTCGACGGTCTCGGGACGAGCCGGGTCGGGCGCCGGCGGGTTGGCGACGGTGCGGGCCGTGACCACGTCGAGCGGGCGCAACCGAATCGCCACGACGTTGGATGCTTCGGGGTCCCACACCGCCCACACCAAGCCGCCCGTGTCGAGATCGATGCCGGCGGCTTCCCCGTCACCAGGCGCGAGAAGCAGCAGTCGCAGCCGCACGCCGGCAGCAGCAACTGGCCGGCGAAACGCCGGATGACGCGGGCTCTGTACAACAGCCACGCATCAATGTTCGCCTTATCCACAGGTGGGCAGGTGGATGGTCAGTTGAGCAGCGCTTCGATCACCAGAGCGAGCCCGTCTTCCGCGTTGGTTGCCGTTCGTTCCGGGATCACGTCGAGAACCGAACCGTGCGCGTTGCCCATCGCAATCCCTTGGCCTGCCCACAGAAGCATCGGAAGGTCGTTGGTGTGGTCGCCGACGGCGACTACCTCCTCCGCGGTTATACCGAGCTCATCGCATAGGGCTGCGAGCGCCGACGCCTTCGTGATCCCGGGTGCCATCGCCTCGACGAACTGACCTCCCGACGCGGTGAGCGTCACCGTCTGGGCGATCGGCTCGAGCGCCGCCAGCAGTTCCTCGGGACTCATCGTTTCGTGGCGAACAAGCAGCTTGGTGACAAGGTGATTCTCGCTGATCTCCTCCTCGAACTCGACGGCCGCGAGATAGACGCCGCTGATGTTCGGGCTCGGCGTGGCAAGTTCGTGGAACCGGGCGCTGCGGAACACGCGGGTCGCTGTCTCCCAAGCCACGGCGACGTCGAGGCTCGTACGCATTCGCTCAACGAAATCGCGCAACACCGCTGGCTCGAAATGATGCGAGCGCACGATGGCGTCGCTGGCGAGGTCGTACAGCACGGCGCCGTTCGAGCACACGGCGAGGCCGCGCGGGACGGCGTCAGTGACGATCGCGCGCAGCGACCGCCAGCTCCGGGCGGTCAAGATCACGACGCGGAGCCCGGCCTCCTCGGCAGCGGCCAGCGCCTCGGCCACGCGCAGCGACATCGTTGCGTCTGGCCGCAGCAACGTCCCGTCGAGATCGGTGGCGAGCAGTCTCGGACGCACGCGCCCATTCTGCTCGTCGCTGGCTGTGTTCTAGCTTGCTTGCGCGGAATTACGGCGTGACGACGGAATTCTGCGCAACCGACGAAACGCGCGATAACACCCCGCGACGGAGTGCACTTAGCCGAGTTGCGCCGCGAGGGCTTCGGGGTCTGTCGCCGGGAGCGCACACACGAAGTCGCGGCACACATAGGCGTTGCCTTCGCTGCGCCCTTCCCACAAGGGCGAGTCGAACGCGTCGCCCCATGCGAGCACCGCCAGCGGACGCCAGGCGGCGCGATAGGCGTCGCGCAGCGCGATCGCGGCGTCGCCGCGACCGGGGATGACGACCTCGGTGGCGCCGATCGCTTGGAGGTGGGCCACGAACGATGCGTGACTGAAACCGGCGGGGTGATCGCCAACGGGCAGCCCGGCGACGATGGCCCTCGCGTGTTCGTCGTAGCGCTCGTCGCCGGTCAGAGCGGCCAGGCGAGCCAGCGCCAGGGCGCCGACGGCGTTGGCCGACGGAGTGGCGCCGTCGAAGGTCTCCTTCGGGTTGGCCACCAAGGCCGGGGCGTCGCGGCCGACGGTGAACAGGCCGCCGTGCTCCGGATCCCAGAACAGGTCGAGCATGGCGTCCGCGGCGGTGCGGGCCTCGTTGGTCCAGCGCGGGTCGCCAGTGGCTTCGCCGAGGCGGGTAAAGGCGTCCACCAGCCAGGCGTAATCGCCGGCCACGGCGAGGTGTTGGGCGCCGGCTTCTTCCTGCCAGGCACGCATCCAGCGGCCGCTGTCGGTGCGGAGGTATCGCAGCAGGAAGTCTCCGATGACGCCGGCGGCTCGAATCCAGTCGTCGCGGTTGAAGGCGGCGCCCGCTTCGGCGAGCGCCGCGACGAACATGGCGTTGAACTCGGTGATGACCTTGTCGTCGCGCAACGGACGCACCCGGCCAAGTCGCACCTCGAAGAGGCGTAGTGCCGCTGCCGCTATCCGCGGCGGCACCGCTGGATCGGATCCCAAAGGTCGGAACAGGATGTTGCGCCCTTCGAAGTTCCCGCCGGGCGCGACGCCGTAGAAGGCCATCAGCTCGTCGGCGGCCGCGTCGTCCAGCAGTGCAGCGCGGATCTCTTCAGCGGTCCAGGTGTAGAAGAGGCCTTCCTCGCCTTCGCTGTCGGCGTCCTCGGCTGATGCCAACCCGCCGCCGGGGAGGCGCAGGTCGCGCAGCACGTAATCGACCGTGCGCTCCACGACGGTGCGGAACCACTTGTCGCCGGTGAGCTGCGCGCCGTGTGTGTACACGCGCACGAACCCCGCCTGGTCGTAAAGCATCTTCTCGAAGTGCGGCACAAGCCACTGGTTGTCGACGGAGTAGCGGGAGAAGCCGCCGCCGAGGTGGTCGTGGATGCCGCCGGCGGCCATGGCGGTGAGCGTGAGCGCCGCCGCGTCGCGCGCCTCGGCGTTGCCTTCGAGTGCGCCGACGAGCAACGCGTCGAGCATCGACGGCTGTGGGAACTTGGGCGCGCCGCCGAAACCACCCAGGCGGTCGTCGTGGTTGGCCAGGAGGATTTCGACGGTGGCGGCGAAGGGATCGAACTCGCGCTGCGGCTTTGCCAGGAACCCGCCGGTCGACCGCTCGCGCACGGCGGTGGTCACCTGGTCGGCTTGCTCGAGCACCTCGTCGCGCCGGTTGACCCAGGCGTCGTGGATGGCGTCGAGGATCTCGGTGAAGCTCGGCATGCCGTGACGGCGCGTGGGTGGGAAGTAGGTGCCGGCGAAGAACGGACGCCCGTCGGGCGCGATGAACACCGTCATCGGCCAACCGCCGCGTCCGGTCATCGCCTGCGTGGCATCCATGTAGACCGAGTCGACGTCGGGGCGCTCCTCGCGGTCGACCTTCACGTTCACGAAGCGGTCGTTCATTACCGCCGCGGTGGCGTCGTCCTCGAAGCTCTCGTGCGCCATCACGTGACACCAATGACAGGCGGCGTAGCCGATCGACAGCAGGATCGGCTGGTCGCGCTTGCGCGCTTCTTCAAAGGCGTCGTCGCCCCACGGCCACCAGTCGACGGGGTTGTCTTTGTGTTGGCGCAGATACGGGCTGGCCTGGTCGGCGAGACGATTAGGCATGGAAGTCGCGTACCTCCATTACGGCGTCGACAGCCAACGGCCCGTAGATGTGGGGGAAGCCGCCTTCGACCTTGATCTCGGGCTCGACCCGGCTGGGATCGATCGTGAGCAGCACGAGCGTTGCCGTGACGTCGGAGAAGGCGAAGTCGGCCACGCCCTGCACTTGGTTTTCGTAGCTGCAGTGGATGAAGCCTTCCTCGGCGAGCGTGCGGCCCCGCGTCGACTCGGTGTACTCGCCTTCGGCCTTGGCGGCGTCCCACTTGTCGGCGAAGGCGATGTGGAAGATGAACTCCATTCGTCGCGAGCCTAGGTTTGCGCGCATGGATCTACGACTTGACGACAAGGTGGCGCTGATCACCGGGGGATCGCGCGGCATCGGTCGCGCCATTGCGCAGTCGATGGCCGACTCTGGAGCGCGGGTGATGATCTCGTCGCGCAAGGCCGACGACCTCGAGGTCGCCGCCAAGGAAATCGGCAACGGCTGCGAGTGGTTTGCCGCCAACGCCGGCAACGAGGACGAAGCGGCGGCGTGCATCGCCGCCACCGTCGAACGCTTGGGCGGCGTCGACATCCTCGTGAACAACGCCGCCACCAATCCCTACATGGGCTCGATCCTCGGCATCGACCACAGCCGCGCCGACAAGACGGTGCAGGTCAACCAGTGGGGCGTTCTGCGTTGGACGCAGCTCGCGGTCGAAGGGGGGCTCGGGTCGAAGCCCGGCGCGTCGGTCATCAACATCGCCTCGACCGGCGGCATGGGCGCCAACAACGTGATCGGTTGGTACAACGTGACCAAGGCGGCGGTGATTCACCTCACGCGCAACCTGGCGTTGGAACTCGGGCCCAACACGCGGGTCAACGCCATCGCTCCGGGGTTGGTCGACACCGACATGGCCAAGGCACTCGTCGAAGCCGCTGGCGAGCAGATGGCGCGGCGCCTGCCCCTCAAGCGCATCGGCGCGCCGGTCGATATCGCCAACGCCGCGACCTTCCTGGCGTCCGACGCCGCTTCATGGATCACCGGCCAGACGCTGGTGGTCGACGGCGGCTCGCTGATGATGGGCGGCGGTTAATGGTCTCGGAAATCTTCGACCCAGACGCCTGGGTTGAGGTTCCTGGTTTCGAGTTCGAGGACATCACGTATCACCGCGCCAAGCAGCAGGGCACGGTGCGCGTGGCGTTCAATCGCCCGGAGGTGCGCAACGCGTTCCGCCCGAAGACCGTCGACGAGTTGTACGACGCCCTCGAACACGCGCGGCAGACCACCGACGTCGGCTGTGTGCTGCTCACGGGCAACGGTCCGTCACCCCGCGACGGCGGGTGGGCGTTCTGTTCGGGCGGCGACCAGCGCATCCGGGGGAAGGATGGTTACAAGTACGCCGAGGGCGAGACGGCGGAGACCGTCGACCCCGGCAAGCTCGGGCGGCTCCACATCCTCGAAGTCCAGCGACTGATCCGGTTCATGCCGAAGATCGTCGTCTGCGTGGTGCCCGGGTGGGCGGCGGGTGGGGGCCACAGCCTCCACGTCGTGTGCGACCTGACGATCGCCAGTCGCGAGCACGCCCGCTTCAAGCAGACCGATGCCGACGTCGCGTCGTTCGACGGCGGCTTCGGCTCGGCGTACTTGGCGCGGCAGGTGGGGCAGAAGTTTGCCCGCGAGATCTTCTTCCTCGGTCAGGAGTACACGGCCGAAGAGATGTTCACCATGGGCGCAGTCAACAGAGTCGTGCCGCACGCCGAGCTGGAGAAGGTGGCCCTCGAATGGGGAGCCCTCATCAACGGCAAGAGCCCGACGGCGCAAAAGATGTTGAAGTACTCGTTCAACCTGATCGACGACGGGCTGGTCGGCCAGCAGGTCTTGCTCGGCGAGACGACCCGCCTGGCGTACATGACCGACGAAGCCGCCGAAGGCCGCGACGCCTTCTTGGAGAAGCGGCCGCCCGATTTTTCGGCGTATCCGTGGCGCTACTGAAGCCGGTCGCGTTGCACCTTGCCTGACGCGGTGCGGGGGAGCGCCGCGGTGAGGACCAGCTCCTTCGGGGCGCAATAGGCCGGCAGGGTTTCCTTCACCTGGGCGCGCAGCGCATCGAGCCGCGGTGGGTTGCTGGGGTCGACTGCCACGGCGAAGGCGACGACGCGTTGGCCCCATTCGTCGTCGGGCCGTCCCGCAATGGCGACCTCGGCGATTCCGGCGCAGCCTTCGAGGGCGCGCTCCACGGCGATCGGCCACACCTTTTCGCCGCCGGTGTTGATCACGTCGCCGATGCGGCCGTCGACGTGCAGGACACCGTCGGCGATCGTCCCGGCGTCGCCGGTGGCGAACCAGCCGTCCGCATCCTTGGGGTCGGTTCCGTCGCGGTAGCAGCGCAACAGCTGCGGGCCACGCACGTGCACCTCGCCGCCATCGATTCCCAGCTCGACACCGGCGAGGGGCCGGCCGTCGTACGCGATCCCGCTGCCGGTCTCGGTCATGCCATAGGTGCGCACGACGTTCGGCGGCAAACCCGAAGGAGCTGCCGCGCCGCCGAGCAGGATGCGTCGAAACGGCGACGGGTCGACGCGACCCAGCATTGTCGGCACGAAACTGACCAAGGTCGCAGCGCCGTCGAAGACGACCGGCGTCCCGCTGTGCAGCGCCCGGGTGATCACTGACAAACCGCCGATGTGGGCAAGCGGCAGGCACGACAGCCACGAGTCCGCGCTAGAGACTGCGAGCGCGGCATTGGACGCGTCCGCCGACGCGGCAATCGCGTCGTGCGTGAGGACAACGGCCTTGGGTTCGCCACTGGTACCGCTCGTCGCGATTACCAACGCGTCGCCGGGCTCCACCGGCTGGTCGAGCGCGAACACGCGCCGGATCGCGTCGCGCGCCGCCGGCGGTAGGCGCGGGTCGACGGGCGCCACCGCATCGCCCGCGTCCCAGGCGCGTCGCAGCGCGTCGACGAACGCCGGGCCGTCGGCGTCGATGGCTACGAGACGAGGCACGACGATTACCGTAAACCGCTTATGAACAAGTGGGTCGCAGGGGCGCGACCGCGCACATTGCCCGCAGCCATCGTGCCGGTGGCCGTCGGTACCGCGGCGGCGCACGCTGCCGGTGGCGACATCATCGTGTGGCGCGCCCTCGCCGCGCTCGTCGTCGCGCTGGGCGTGCAGGTCGGCACGAACTACGTCAACGACTACGCCGACGGCATACGCGGCACCGACGACGTGCGCGTCGGCCCGGTGCGTCTCGTCGGTCAGAAGCTGGCGTCGCCGGGCGCGGTGCGCAACGCCGCGATCCTCGCCTTCGCCATCGCTGCCGGCTTCGGCCTTGCGCTCTGCGCGGCGGCGGGGTGGCAACTCGTCTTCGTCGGCGCGGCGGCCATCCTCGCCGGCTGGTTCTACACCGGCGGCCCGCGTCCCTACGGGTATGCCGGGCTGGGGGAGGCGTTCGTCTTCGTCTTCTTCGGGCTCGTCGCCACCGCCGGCGCGACCTACGTGCAGATCGAGCGGATCGACGGCCGCAGCCTCGCCGCCGGGGTCGCCGTTGGTCTGTGGGCGACGGGTCTTCTGGTGGTGAACAACCTGCGCGACCGCGTCGGCGACGAGCGGTCGGGTAAGCGCACGATCGCGGTGCGCATTGGCGACGCCCGGACGCGCGCCCTGTACATCGCGTGCTTGGTCGCGGGTGTTGCCGTCGCCGCAATAGTGGCGCCTGTGGCCATCGCCACCGCTCTGTTCATCGGCGCGCCGATCCAGACCGTGCGCAAGGGCGCCGTCGGTCGCGAGTTGATCGCCGTGCTGATGAAGACGTCGACCGTGCAGATCGTCGGCGGGTTGGCGCTCAGCCTTGGCTTGTTGGCTCGTTGACGAAGGCGTCAAGCACGCCGACGAAGGCGTCGGGCGCCTCGAGGTGGCAGGCGTGACCGCAGCCGTTCATGGAAGCGATGTGGGCGTCGGGCAACGCGTCGACGAAGCGCTGCGCCAGCGCGCTGAACTTTTCGTCGAGCGTCCCCGTCACCAGCATCGTCGGGGCGCGGATTTCGGCGAGCCGGTCCCACAGCGGGTCCTGCGAACCCGTGCCCATCAGCCGCAGGGACGCCGCCAGGCCGCCCACGGTGTTGCGCCGGCGGGCGTCAAGACCGGCGCTGTCCTCCGGCAGGGTGGCGAACAGTGGTTGGGCCAACCAGCGCGACAAGAACGCATCGAGCCCGTCGCGCTCCAGCTCTTCGGCGAGCAGTTCGTCCGACGCCTGTCGCTCGATGCGCTCGGCCACCGTGTCGAGCCCGGCGGTCGCGCCGATAAGAACCAGCCGCTCGACGTTGTCGGGGTGCGCCAGCGCGACGTGCAGGGCCAGGCGCCCGCCCATCGAGTAGCCAACCCAGGTGCCGCGCCCGCCCTCGGCGGCGAGCAGGTCGGCGCCCTTCCACAGCCCGAGGTGCGTATCGTGATGCGCGCCGTGACCGGGCGCGTCGAGAGCCAACACGTCGTGTCCGAGGGCGGTCAGCCGATACTCGATCGCATCCCACGACGCCGCCGTTTGGGTGAACCCATGCACCAAAATCAACCGGGCCATTCCCTATGACCGTACAGGCCGAGTTCTGCACCACGATCGTTGACGAGTGGATCCGCGGCGGACTCACGCACGCGGTGATCGCGCCCGGCAGCCGTTCGACGCCGCTCGCCGTCGCGCTCGCCGAGCGCGACGACCTGCACGTGCGCGTCGTGCTCGACGAACGATCCGCCGGCTTTGTCGCGCTCGGCGTGGGACTGGCGACCGGGCGACCCGCGGTCGTCGTGACGACGAGCGGCACGGCCGCGGCGGAGCTGTTGCCCGCGGCGATCGAGGCGCACTACGGGCGGGTGCCGCTGCTCTTGGCGACCGCCGACCGCCCGTGGGAAGCCATCGACGTGCGGGCGGCGCAGACGATCGAGCAAACCCGGCTGTTCGACGGATTGACGCGCTTCGCCGCCGCTCCCGGGGTGCCCGATCTGACTTCGGCGAGGTCGTGGCGGTCGCTGGCGGCGCGGTCGATGATCGACGCCCAGCACCATCCTTTGGGGCCGGGCCCCGTCCACCTCAACCTCGCCTTCCGCGAGCCGCTCTTGCCCGACCGGCCAGACGCGCCCCGCGTAGGTCGCCCCGACGGGGCGCCGTGGCACCGCTTCGACACCAGCCCGGCGGGGCTGACACCGCTGTCGCTTCGCGGCGAGCGCGGACTCGTCGTTGCCGGCGCCGGCGCGCCACCCGCGGGCGCGCTGCAACAACTCGGCTGGCCAGTGCTGGCCGACCCGCGTTCGGGTGCCCGGGTGCCGCACCGACTCACCGTCGCGGCGGCCGACGCGTTGTTGCGCATCCCGGCGGTGGCTGAACGGCTGCGTCCCGACGTAGTGGTGCACTTCGGAGAACCGTGGGCGTCGCGCGTGCTGAACGAATGGTTCGCCGCCAGCAACGCCGAACACGTCATCGTCGATCCCTTCGGCGCGTGGCCCGATCCGCAGCGTCTCGCCGCCCGCGTGGTCCGCGGGCCCGTCGCCCTGGTGGCCGAGGACAAGCCCATGGCGGGCTGGGTCGAAACCTGGACCGGCGCCGAAGCGGCCGCGCAGAAGGCCATCCAGGCGACGCTCGCCAAGAAGGCACACACATCAAGCGCGTCGGCCGTGGTGCGCGGCCTGTTGGCGTCGGCCGACGACAACGAGATCCTTTTCGTGGCGTCGTCGATGCCGATCCGCGATCTGGAGTGGTTCGGCGCGCCGCGCGTCGGCGCGCGAGTGCTTTCCAATCGCGGGGCGAACGGCATCGACGGCCTCGTGTCGACCGCCGCCGGTATCGCCTGGGCGCAGCCGGACGTGCCCGTCACCGCCGTGCTGGGTGATTTGGCGTTCCTGCACGACGTCGGCGGATTGCGCGCCGCCGCCGGTCTGGCGAACCTCGCCTACGTGGTGATCGACAACGACGGTGGCGCCATCTTCGACTTCCTGCCGCAAGCCACGGAGTTGGACAAGACCGTGTTCCGCGACTTGTTCACCACGCCGCACGGTCTCGATCTCGACGCCGTCGCCGGGAGCGTCCCCGGCGTGAGTGTGGCCGTGCACCGCGTCAAGCGGGGGAGCGCGGTGGCAACGCACAAGGCGATCCACCGCGCCATCGCCACGGCCCTCGGGATCAAACAGTCCTCGTAGAGGCGAGCGCTTGCGCGCGGCTCGTCTTGTGCCCTCCAACGGCACTTTGAGGTCATGCCCCATGCCGATATGGCTGCGCGTTCTGGGACACGCGGGCCACAGTCTCGCGCCCAGAGC
>CAVRKD010000006.1:0-507851 GCA_963722185.1 uncultured Actinomycetes bacterium
AAGACGAGAGCGGCCGGCCCCTCGAGTGAGAAGCCGGCTTCATCGTTGCCAGAGAGAGCTGTTGCTCCCTCACAACGGAACAGAGATGCGTTAGAGCGCCGCCTCGACAGACTCCCGAGAGAACTGAATCTGCGATCGGGTGCCAAGACGATGCTTAATAACCAGTGATCGACTCGGAGATTGTCTCGAATGAGACAAGCTCTCCTTAGAAAGGAGGTGATCCAGCCGCACCTTCCGGTACGGCTACCTTGTTACGACTTCACCCCAATCACCGACCCCACCTTCGACAGCTCCTTCCCTTGCGGGTTAGGCCACTGGCTTCGGGTGTTGCCGACTTTCGTGGTGTGACGGGCGGTGTGTACAAGGCCCGGGAACGTATTCACCCCGGCGTTGCTGATCCGGGATTACTAGCGACTCCGACTTCATGGAGTCGAGTTGCAGACTCCAATCCGAACTGAGACTGGCTTTATGGGATTCGCTCACCCTCGCGGGATAGCAGCCCTTTGTACCAGCCATTGTAGCATGTTTGCAGCCCTAGGCATAAGGGGCATGATGACTTGACGTCATCCCCACCTTCCTCCGAGTTGACCCCGGCAGTCTTCTACGAGTCCCCGGCATTATCCGCTGGCAACATAGAATAAGGGTTGCGCTCGTTGCGGGACTTAACCCAACATCTCACGACACGAGCTGACGACAGCCATGCACCACCTATCGCAGACCCTTTCGGACACCGTATCTCTACGGCTTTTCCTGCGTAGTTCAACCTAGGTAAGGTTCTTCGCGTTGCATCGAATTAAGCAACATGCTCCGCCGCTTGTGCGGGCCCCCGTCAATTTCTTTGAGTTTTAGCCTTGCGGCCGTACTCCCCAGGCGGCACACTTAATGCGTTAGCTACGGCACGGAACCCGTCGATAGGGTCCCACACCTAGTGTGCAACGTTTACGGCGTGGACTACCAGGGTATCTAATCCTGTTCGCTCCCCACGCTTTCGCGCATCAGCGTCAGTACAGGCCCAGAACACCGCCTTCGCCACTGGTGTTCCTCCAGATATCTAAGCATTTCACCGCTACACCTGGAATTCCGTGTTCCCCTACCTGACTCTAGTCACAGCAGTTTCGAATGCAGGCTCCAAGTTGAGCTTGGAGTTTTCACACCCGACTTACCGAACCGCCTACGCGCGCTTTACGCCCAATAAATCCGGACAACGCTCGCTCCCTACGTATTACCGCGGCTGCTGGCACGTAGTTGGCCGGAGCTTCTTCTGCAGGTACCGTCAATTTCGTCCCTGCTGAAAGTGGTTTACAACCCGAGGGCCGTCATCCCACACGCGGCGTTGCTGCCTCAGGCTTTCGCCCATTGGGCAAGATTCCCCACTGCTGCCTCCCGTAGGAGTCTGGGCCGTGTCTCAGTCCCAGTGTGGCTGATCGTCCTCTCAGACCAGCTAGACGTCGATGGCTTGGTAGGCCGTTACCCCACCAACAACCTGATATCCCGCGAGCCCCTCCCAAAGCGAAATTCATTTCCTCACCAGGCCATGCGACCCGGCGAGGGTATCCGGTATTAGCACCGGTTTCCCGGTGTTATCCCAGTCTTTGGGGCAGGTTGCTCACGTGTTACTCACCCGTTCGCCACTAGGTCTTCAGGAGTATTGCTACTCCTTGGACCCCGTTCGACTTGCATGTGTTAAGCACGCCGCCAGCGTTCGTCCTGAGCCAGAATCAAACTCTCCATCGAAACCAACATCATTCTTTCGAACGACTCGATTTGTGTTTGAAACTATTGGCGCAGTACGGACGTTGTCCGTGTTTGCGTCAAAGTTATGACAGTTGTGAACGCAGCCCGTCGGGTTTGAATCCGATGGTCTGCGCCCGCACTGGTTTTTGGCGCATCTCTGTTCCGTTGTCAAGGAGCACCACCGGCGTCTGGCACACACCTCAAGAGAGGTGGAGGTGCTGAGAGAGCGCCTGCTCACGAGGGTTGCTCCAGAAACTTCCGGGCACTTCCTCTACCGCTTCTTCGTGCCCGAGGGGCACGGTGGGGCGGGACGACGACTGTACAAGGCGCGCGAGCGCATCGTCAAGCCAGATAGCCCCAATTTTCGGGCCTATTTGGCAGTGAGACGCTGCTTATCGACCGTGAGCCGATCAGCGAAGCGCTTGCGCTGTTCCTCGACCTGGTCCGGGCCGGTCCCGCCGGCGGTCTGGCGGCGGGTTACGGCAACGCCGATCCCGAGCAATACGACCGCGTCGGCGCCCAAAGCTGGGTGGGTCTCGACCAATTCGGCCATCGGAACGTGGCGTTCGAGGCTGTCGCGGACCAGCGCACCGACGATGGCGTGGGCCTCCCGGAACGGCGTCCCCTGCTCGACCAACCATTCCGCCAGGTCGACGGCTGCGGCCGTCGGCGAATCGGCGGCGTCCGCCATCCGGCCGAGATCGAACGTGGCCGTCTCGAGCAGACCACTCAGGGCGACCAACGCGAGACTCACCTGATCGACGGCGTCGAACAGGGGCTCCTTGTCCTCCTGGAGGTCCCGGTTGTAGGCCAGCGGCAGCCCTTTGAGAGTGGCCAAGAAGCCGGCGACGTGGCCGATCAGGCGCCCGGCCTTGCCTCGGGCGAGCTCGGCGATGTCGGGGTTCTTCTTCTGGGGCAGCATCGAACTGCCGGTGGCGTAGGCGTCGGCCAGCTTCAGGAAGCCGAATTCCTCGGTCGACCAGAGCACGACCTCCTCGCCGATGCGGGAGAGGTGAACTCCGAGCAGGGCGATGGTGTGGAGTAGCTCGGCCACGAAGTCGCGGTCGGCCACGGCGTCGAGGCTGTTGTCGAAGGCGGCGTAGAAACCCAGCTCCTCGGCCACGGCGTCGGGATCGAGTGGGAGCGACGAGCCGGCGAGGGCGCCAGCGCCCAGCGGCGACACGTCCATGCGGCGGCGGGCGTCCACGAGGCGATCGGTGTCGCGGGCCAGGGCCCAGCCGTGGGCGAGGAGGTGGTGGCTGAGCAGGATCGGCTGCGCCCGCTGGAGGTGCGTGTAACCGGGTAGGTAGGCGCCGCCGACCTCTGTCGCCCGGGAGAGGAGCACTTCTTGCAGGGCGATCACGCCCAAACCGATGTCGGTGGCCGCCCGCTTGCACCACAGCCGGAAGGCCGTGGCTACTTGATCGTTGCGACTGCGGCCGGTGTGGAGCTTGGCGCCGGTCTCGCCGCACATCTCGGTGACGCGGCGTTCGATGGCGCTGTGAATGTCTTCGTCGGTGTCGAGGAAGCCGAACGTGCCGTCGGCGAGCTCGGCGCCGACCTTGTCCAGCGCCGCCAGGAGCACGTCGCTCTCCTCCGGTGAGACCAAGCGGCCGCGCATCAGGCCCCGTACGTGAGCTTTCGATGCGACGACGTCGTCAGGGCCCAGGCGCTGGTCGAACGGCAGGCTGACGGTGAACTGCCACAACGATTCGGCCGGGCCGTCCCCGAACCGCCCGTGCCAGAGAGTGGTCATGATCCGATCATGACCCGTGGGCCCGGGAGTGTGTCATCGGTCCTGGCCTCGGCCAGGACCCTGCCTCGCCGCCCAGGTTTGGACCGAGAGGCCCCACAGGCGGACGAAGCCCTCGCTGTCGGCGTGGCGGAACGTGTCGGCGGCGTCGTAGGTGGCCAGTTCGTAGTCGTACAGGGCGTCAGGCGAGCGGCGGCCCGTGACGCGGCAGGAGCCGGGCGACAGGTGCAGGCGCACGTCACCCGTCACGAAACGCTGGCTGTCGTCGATGAAGGCGTCGTAGGCCCGCTTGAGCGGCGAGAACCACAGCCCGTCGTAGATGAGCTCGGCGTAGCGCGGCTCGAGGCGCGCCTTCTCCCGCGCCAGGTCGCGCTCGAGGGTGATCGACTCAAGGTCGTTGTGGGCCAGGATCAGCGCCAGGCGCGGCCGGGCACTCGTAGGTCTCGCGGCTCTTGATGCCGACGCGGCGGTTCTCCACCATGTCGATGCGGCCCCACCCGTAGGCGCCGACGGTGGCGTTGAGCTGGTTGATCAGGTCGACCAGGCCGAGCCGGGCGCCGTCGAGGGCGACGGGAACTCCCTGCTCGAAGGAGATCTCGACGTCGCTTTCGTCGGTCGCGGTCTGCTGCGTGAGCGACCACACGCCGGGCGGAGGCTGCCGCCACGGGTCTTCCATCTCGCCGCATTCGATGGCGCGGCCCCACAGGTTGTCGTCGATCGAATACAGCTTCTCCCGCGTCGCCGTGATGGGAATGCCCCGAGTTTCGGCGTAGCGGATCGATTCGTCGCGGGTCAGGCCCCAGTTGCGGGCGGGGGCGATGACCTCCAGATCGGGAGCCAGCGCCCGGGTCGACACCTCGAAGCGCACCTGGTCGTTGCCCTTGCCGGTGCAGCCGTGCCCGACGGCGTCGGCGCCGTGGCGGCGGGCGGCGGCGACGAGGTGCTTCACGATGACGGGGCGGCTGAGCGCGCTCACCAGCGGATAGCGACCCTCGTACAGCGCGTTGGCCTTGATCGCCGGCACGAGGAAGTCGGCCGCGTACTCGTCCTTGGCGTCGATCACCTCGGCTTCGATGGCGCCGGCGGCCAGCGCTCGCTGGCGCACCGCCTCCATTTCGGTGGACGCACCCTCCTGGCCGACGTCGACCGCCACGGCGATTACTTCGACGCCCATCTCCTCGCGGAGCCAGGCGACGGCGACGGACGTGTCGAGGCCGCCGGAGTATGCGAGTACGACTCGTTTTGCCACGAGATTCCTTCGGGTTTTAGAGGCCGGCGAGGTCGGCGAACATGTCCGCCACCTTCTCACCGCCGGCCTTGGCGGATGCAATCACCATCAGCGTGTCGTCACCGGCGACGGTGCCCAAGACATCGGGCAGTCCGGCGCGGTCGATGGCCGAACCGACGACGTGGGCCGAGCCCGGCGGGGTGCGCAGCACGACCACCGGGCCGCTGTGCGCGACTTCGACGAGCCACTCCGACAGCACGCGGCGCAGGTGGTCCTCGGGCGCCACGCGCTGCGTCGGCAATTCCGGCAGCGCGTAGGCCGTCTCACCGCCGCGGACGCGGATCTTGACCGCGCCCATGTCTTCGAGGTCGCGCGACACGGTCGCTTGGGTGGCGACGACGCCGCCTTCGGCGAGCAGGTCGACGAGCTGGGACTGACTGGTGACGGTGCCCGACTCGAGGAGCTGGGCGATGCGGTGTTGCCGCTGCTGCTTGGCGAGTCTCATTCGATTGTCCTCGAGCCACCACAGGGCGCCGCGGGCGGCGTCGAGCCGCTTGGCCGCTTGTTCGAACACTGCGCTCTGCGGCCCGTCGATCACGTCGGCGTCGACCTCGCTGCCGCGGATCGCCGGCAGGCAGTGCAGGAAAATGGCGTGCGCGTCGGCGGCCTCCATCACGGCGGACGGTGACGCTGAAGCCTTCGAAGGCGACCTGGCGGCGCTTCGGCCTCGGCTTCTTGGCCCATGGAGACGAACACGTCGGTGTACACGGCGTCGGCGCCTTTGACGGCGTCGGCCACCTTGTCGGCGACGGTGATGAGCGCCGCCGAGCGCGGCGACGCGATCGATGTCGAGCGCGCTCGGCGCGTAGGCCGGCGGCGACGCGACGACGAAGTCGACGCCGGTGTACGCCGATGCCAGCGCGAGCGAGCGGGCCACGTTGTTGAAGTCACCCACGAAAGCGACGCGCAGTCCGGCGAGGTCGCCGAACCGGGCCTTCAGCGTGAGGAGGTCGGCGATCGCCTGGCACGGGTGGGAAAGGTCGCTGAGCAAGTTCACGACCGGCACCGGCGACACGGCGGCCATACGTTCGAGCACGTTGTGGCTTTTCACGCGGGCGCCGACGATGGCGTGGTAGCCGGCGAGCGCGCGCACGACGTCCTCGGCCGTCTCGCGACTGTCGATGCCAACCTCGTCGCCACGCATGCTGACGGGGTGACCGCCGAGGGCGACCACCGCCATCTCGGTCGCGTTGCGGGTGCGCCCGCTGGCCTTCTCGAAGATGAGACCGACGCCCTTGCCGGCGAGCACCTGCGGCGGGTCGGGTTCTTCGGCGCGCGCGAGCAGGTCGGCGAATTCGTCACGCGTCAGGTCGTCAACTTCCAATAGATGCCGCGGCATTAGGCCAGGACCTCCTTGAGAATGGCGAGCGCACCGTCGATCTCGTCGTCGGAGACGTTGAGCGGTGGCGCGAACCGCAGTGCCGTGTCGGTGACGGCGTTGACGACCAGGCCGGCGTCGAGCAGCGCCTTGTTCACGGCTTTGGCGTTGCCGTCCTTGAGCTCGGCGCCGAGCAGCAGGCCGAGACCGCGTACGTCGGCCACGGCGTCGAGGGCGCGCAGCCCGTCGGTGAGGCGTGCGCCCGCGCGTCGAGCGCACTGCAGGCGCGTCGATGGCGATGAGCTCGTCGAGCGTGGCTCGGGCGGCCGACGCCGCCAGCGGCTGGCCGCCGTAGGTCGACCCGTGGTCGCCGGGCTCGAACACCGAGGCCACCTCGGCGCGTGCCCAACACGCACCAATGGGCATGCCGTTGCCGAGCGCCTTGGCCACCGTGACGATGTCGGGGCGGATGCCGGCGTGCTGGAAGCCGAACCACTCGCCCGTGCGGCCGAGACCGGTCTGCACTTCGTCGACGATCAGCAGCACGCCCCGCTCGTCGCACAGGGTCGCGCAGGTCCTGCACGTAACCCTCGGGCGCCGGGTGGACGCCGCCCTCGCCTTGCACGACTTCGATCAGCACCGCGGCGGTCGACGCGTCGATGCTGCGCTCGAGATCGACGAGATCGAAGGCGGCGACGTGGTGGAAGCCTTCCGGCAACGGCTGGAACTTCTCGTGCTTGGCCGGCTGCCCGGTGGCGTGCAGCGTGGCCAGCGTGCGGCCGTGAAATGAACCGAAAGCACTGATGACCACGTGTTTGCCCGGGCCGCCGGCGAGGCGAGCCAGCTTGATGGCGCACTCGTTGGCCTCGGCGCCGGAGTTGGAAAAGAAGACCTGTCCCCCGCCGCCGATCAGTCCGTCAAGCGTTCCTGCGACCGCCGGGCCGATCCGATTGCCGAACAGGTTCGACACGTGGCTCAGCGTGCGCGCCTGCTCGGCGATGGCGTCGGCGACCTTCGGATGCGCGTGACCGAGCGACGTGACGGCGAGCCCGGACAGGAAGTCGAGGTACTCCTTGCCCGTGTCGTCGTAGAGGTGCGTGCCGGCGCCGCGGACGAACGTGACTGGCGGGGTGGCGTACGTCGGCATAAGGGGATTCATGCGGTGACCATCGTTCCGATGCCTTCGGGCGTGAAGATCTCCAGCAGCAATGCCCGCGGGACGCGGCCGTCGAGGATGTGAGCCACGCCGACTCCGCCGCGCACGGCGGTGACGCACGCCTGCACCTTGGGGATCATCCCGCCGCTGATCGTGCCGTCGGCGATCAGCGCGTCGACGTCGGCCAGTGACACCGACGAGAACAGCGACGTGGCGTCGTTGACGTCGCGGCGGATGCCGTCGATGTCGGTGAGGTACACGAGCTTCTCGGCGTCGAGCGCGGCGGCGACCGCGGCGGCGGCCGTGTCGGCGTTGATGTTGTACGCCTGCCCGTCGCCGTCGACGCCGACCGTGGCGATGACCGGAATGAGTTCGTCATCCATGAGCCGCGTGACGATGTCGGTGTTGACGTCGGTGACCTCGCCGACGAAGCCCAGTTCGGCGTTCACCGGTTTGGCGGTGAGCAGGGAGGCGTCCTCGCCGGAAAGGCCAACGGCCAGCGGTCCGTGCACGTTGATGGCGCCGACGATCTCCCGGTTGACCTTGCCGACCAGCACCATGCGCACGATGTCGAGCGTGTCGGCGTCGGTGACGCGCAGCCCGTCGACGAACGTCGACTCCTTGCCGACGCGCTTGAGCATCTCGCCGATCTGCGGGCCGCCACCGTGCACGACGACGGGCCGCATGCCTACCGAGTGCATGAGCACGACGTCGGCGGCGAACTCCGCCAACCCATCGGCCTCGGTGGACGCCCCAGCGAGGGCGTTACCGCCGTACTTCACGACGACGGTCTTGCCGAAGAAGCGCCGAATGTAGGGCAGGGCGTCAGCCAGAATCTGGGCCTTCTCCGCGGGGCTGACGTGGGAAGCCGTCACGACGTGCCCATGTTCTCGTCGACGTAGCCGTGGGTGAGGTCGTTGGTGAGCAGCCACCACGAACCCTGTCCGAGCTTCAGGTCGACTTTGAGTTCGATGCGACGCCCGCGCATGTGTTTGGTGACGGCCTCGGCGTCGTGCGCGACCGCTACGCCGTTGTCGGCCACCACGATGTCGTCGTAGGCGACCGACACCTTGTCGACGTCGAACGCCGCGCCGGCGCTGGCGGCCTCGCTCACCACGCGGCCCCAGTACGGGTCCTCCCCGTACCAGGAGCACTTGGTCAGCTGCGCTTCGGCGATGCGGCGACACGCTTCGGCGGCGTCGTCGTCGCTGGCGGCACCCACGACCCGGACGCGCACAACCTTGGTGGCGCCTTCGGCGTCTTCCACCATCTGTTCGGCGAGATCGAAGCACACCCGCGTCAGCAGTTCGCCGACGACGGACGCGTCGTCGGTGCCGCTGTCGGCTTTGCCGCTGGCGAGCGCGATGACCGTGTCGTTGGTTGACGTGCAGCCGTCGACGGTGATGCGATGGAACGACTCGTCCATGGCCCGGGCCAGTTGGTACTGCAACGCCTCGGGGGTGATGACGGCGTCGGTGGTGACCACCGCGAGCATCGTGGCCATGTTGGGGCTGAGCATCGCTGCGCCCTTTGCCATGCCGCCGACGGTCACGCCGCTGCCCACGACCACGGACTCCTTGCGCTGCGTGTCGGTGGTCATGATCGCCTCGGCCGCCGCCTCGCCGGCTTCGGGCGTGCCGGCCAACGTCGCAGCGACGGCGGGCACGCCGGTGGTGAAGGTGTCGAGCGGCAAGGGGATGCCGATGAGGCCGGTGGAGCACACGAGCACGTCGTCGGCTTCGCAGCCGAGCGCCTGCGCGACGAGGTCGCACGCGCCTTGCGACGTCGCCCGCCCGTCGGCTCCCGTGGCGGCGTTGGCGTTGCCCGAGTTGAGCACCACGGCCGCGGCGCGGCCGCCGGTGGCCGCGAGGTGGGCGCGGCTGACCTGCACCGGGGCGGCGGCCGCGAGATTGGTCGTGAACACGGCGGCGGCCACAACGGGTTGGCCGTCTGCGGTGGCCACGATGGCGAGGTCGGGCGCGTCGTTCGGCTTGATGCCGGACGCGCCGCCACCAGCCACGAAGCCCTTGGCGGCGGTCACGCTCATGGGTACACGCCGATCGTCGAGAGGCCGGTTTGCTCGGGGAGCCCGGCGATGAGGTTGGCGCACTGCACCATCTGGCCCGCCGCACCTTTGCCGAGGTTGTCGAGGGCGCAGATGACGACGACCCATCCGGTGCGTTCGTCGAAGCGCGCCGTGATGTGCGCCGCGTTCGAACCGAAGGTCGCTTTCGTCGACGGGGAGCGCTCGCTCACGACGACGAACGGCTTGTCGGCGTAGAAGCCGGCCAAGGTGTCGAGGAGTTGTTGCGTGTCGGCTGCTCGGGCGGGCCGGGCGTAACAGGTGGCGAGGATGCCGCGGTTCATCGGTGCCAGGTGCGGCGTGAACAGGATCTGTGCGCCGGTGGCCTGCTCCATCTCCGGCGTGTGGCGATGCGTCAGCAGTCCGTAGGCCGTGAAATCCTCGTCGACCGTGTTGAAGTGGGTGTTGGGCTTTGGCACCTTGCCGGCGCCCGAAACGCCGGACGCGGCGTCGACGATCACGCCGGTCGGCTCAATGAGCTCGGTCTTGATCAGCGGCGCGAGTGCGAGCGCCGCCGCGGTGGGATAGCAACCGGCGGCCGCGACCATCTTCTTCGCCACGATCTCGTCGCGGTACAGCTCCGGGATCCCGTGAGCGAAGCGCGGCAGCAACTCGGGCGCGGGGTGCTCCTCGCCGTACCAAGTCGGGTACAGCGCCGCATCCTTCAGCCGGAAGTCGGCGCCGAGATCGACGATCCCTTCCACCCGACCGATCAGCTGCGGCACCACCGCGCCCGACGCGCCATGCGGCAGCGCCAGGAACACCAGGTCGTGCGCCGCCGCCTGGTCGACGTCGACCGCCTCGTAGACGAGGTCCGGATAGGCGGCGGCCAGGCTCGGATAGCTGTCGGCTACGAGCGAACCGACGGCGCTGTCGCCGGTGGCGTAGGTGACCTCGAAGTCCGGATGCGCGCCGAGCAAACGGAGCAACTCCGCGCCCGCGTATCCCGACGCGCCAAGAACCGCCACCTTCGCCATTGCATGACTATACAGGTCGCCGCGTTCGCAAACAACAGACCCGGCTCGGGGCCGCCCCGCGAAAGGGCTAGTCGCGACTGACAATCGTTGTGACGGTGAGCCCAGAGCAGCGTTGCATGACGAAGTTCGCCAGGTAGTTCGTCGACTCGACGTAGTCCGAGTCATCAAGCGCCCCGTCAGCAGACGGCTCATCAGCGTTAATTTCGAGGACCAACCGAAGTCGATCGCGAGCGTTGTAATCGTCAAGCCGGTCGAGAAGGTCCCGTTGCTCTTCGTCGGTTCGTACCACCTTCACTTTGCTCGAGCCGTCTGGGCGACCAAGGTAACTCGCGATCTGACATACGTCTGATTGCTTCGCTGCATTCGAGGCTGGGCGGTCGTCTCGCGTCGCTGCCGACGCATCCGTTCCCCCGCCACCTCCACACGCACCGGATGCCAAGACGAGAAGAAGACCTACGGATGTCAGCAGGCGGCGCATCGCGCCAACCTACCTACCCGCGCAGCGTGGCTCGGTGGGCTTTCTCGACGGCGGCGATGCAGGCGGCGCGGCGCTCCCCCACCTCGGCGTCGGTGAGGGTGCGGTCGAGTGCGCAGAAACGCAGGCTGAAGGCGAGGCTCCGGTTGCCCTCGGGGACGCCGGCTGCCGCGGTAGACGTCGAAGAGTTCCGACGCGACGAGCAGGTCGCCGGCGGCCGCACGGAGCGTGGCCAACACGTCGCCGGCGGCAACCTCGTCCGCGACGATGAAGGCGAGGTCGATGTCGCTCGACGGGAAGCGGCTGACGTCGAGGGCGACGGGCGAACGGCGGGGCGCGGCCTGCAGCGCCGCGAGGTCAACGTCGAACCACGCCACGCGACGCTCGACGCCGAGCGCCTTCGAGCACCGCCGGGTCGACTTCGCCGACGACGCCGATGGCGTTGCCGTCGACAGTGACGGTGCCCGTGCGCGTCGGGTGCAGCCCGGCCACCGGTTCGGTGGCGTTCGCCACCGCGGGCTTCTCGAGCCGCAACGCGTCGGCCAGCACCGTCCAGGTGTCGACGGCGGTGTAGGCGTCGCCCGGCCACAGCGCGACGGCCAGCCGTTGTGTTTCGTGGGGCAGTCCGCCCGACGGTCCGGTGACGCGGCGGTCGATGGCCGACGAGCTCGGCCGGTGGCTCGTCGGGTCGCCGCCACGTGGCGCCGATCTCGAACAAGCGGACGTCGGCGGCACGATGACGCACGTTGTGCGAAAGCGAACGCATCAGGCCGGGCAACAGCGACGTCCTCAGGATCGACTCTTCGAGCACGAGCGGCCGGTCGGCCTTGATGAGGTTGTCTTCCGAGAGCCCCACCGCCGCGTGATCGCCTGGGCCCAGCAGCGGCGATCCCATGGCCTCGTTGATGCCCAGCCCGCAGAGGATGTCTTTGATGACGCGGCGCTCGCGCTGCGCGCGGGTCAGCCCGCCGCCACCCGGGGACGAGCGCAGCGTGCGGGGAATGGACTCGTACCCGTAGTGACGAGCGACCTCTTCGACCAGCGCTTCCTCGATCGTGGCGTCGGGCCGCCACGACGGCGCCGTGGCCTGCGCCGTTTCGTCGTCGGTCCGGTCGACGCGAAATCCGATGCCGCTGAGGTAGCCGTCGACGGTGGCGGCGTCGAGTTCGGTGCCGAGCAGCGCGTTGACTTTCGACGTGCGCAGGGTGATCACCGCAGGTTTCGGCGCGAACTCTTCGGACGCGAACACGGTGCGCGGTCCTACCGTCGCCCCGGCGAATTCGACGGCCAGCGCGCAGAACCGCGCCACGGCGCGTTCGACGTTGCCGGCGTCGACACCCTTCTCGAACCGCGCCGAGGCCTCGGAGCGGAGGCCGAGTCGCTTGGAGGTGCGGGCGATGACCATAGGCTCGAACCAGGCGGCTTCGAGGATGACCGACGACGTGCCGTCGTGAATCTCCGACGTGCCGCCGCCCATGATCCCGGCGATACCGACACCAACGGAATTGCCGTCGGCGATCACGCAGTCCTCGCCGTCGCCCAGCGTGCGGTTCTCGCCGTCGAGCGTCAGCAGCTGCTCGCCCGGTGCGGCCTGGCGCACGACGAAGCCGCCACCGGGAAGCCGGTCGGCGTCGTAGGGGTGCGTGGGCTGGCCGTGCTCGAGCATCACGTAGTTCGAGATGTCGACGATGTTGCTGATCGGCCGCATGCCCGCCAGCGTGAGCCGGCGTTGGATCCAGTCCGGCGACGGACCGATGGCGACGTTGTCGAGCCGCGTGGCGGTGAAGATCGGGCACAACGCCGGCGCGTCGACCACCACTGATGGCCCGTCGCCCGCCGGTGCTGGCAACGCCATCGCTGGGGACGGTTCGCTGAACGGCAGGCCGAGCTTGGCCGCCAGGTCGCGGGCCACGCCGAGCATGCACAGCGCGTCGGGCCGGTTGCCTTCGATGGCGAGGTCGAGCACCACATCGGGTTCGACGCCCAGGGCGTCGACCAAGGGCGTGCCGGGCGTAAGCGCACCGTCGAGCAGCATGATCCCGGCGCCGTCGTCGCCGAGTTCCAGTTCGCGCTCCGAACAGATCATCCCGTTCGACTCGACGCCCTTCATCTTGCGCTTGCCGATGGCGAAATCGCCCGGCAGCACAGCGCCGACGGGCGCGAAGGCCACGGTCGCACCGGCTTCGAAGTTCCACGCACCGCACACCACCTGCACCGGACCGTCGCCGTGGTCGACCACAATGCGGCGAATCTTGTCGGCGCCCTCGATACGGTCGACCTCGAGCACCTTGGCGACGACGACATCGGCGATACCGGCGCCGACGCGCTCTACGCCTTCGACCACGAGGCCGAGCGCGTTGCAGGTTTCGACGAGCACGTCGACGTCGTTGCCGAACGGCGCGAAGTCACGTAGCCAGGAAAGCGGGACAAGCATGTGTAGGTCCTAGAACTGTTGAATGAAGCGAAGGTCGTTGTCGGCCATCACGCGCATGTCGCCGATGGTGTGGAACACCTGGGCGCAGCGGTCGATGCCGAATCCGAAGGCGAACCCGGACCACACCTCGGGGTCGAGGTCGACGGCGCGCAGCACGTTCGGGTGCACCATCCCGCAGCCGCCGAGTTCGATCCAACCCGTCTGCGAGCAGGTGCGGCAGCCGTCGCCGCGGCAGATGGCGCACGTGACCTCGAACTCGGCCGACGGTTCGGTGAACGGGAAGTACGCCGGACGGAGACGAGCGTTGATGTCGGGTCCGAAGTACGCCTTGGTGAAGGCGTCGATCGTGCCCGCCAGATCGCCGAAGGTGATGCCGCGGTCCACCACCAGGCCCTCGATCTGACTGAACGCCGGCGTGTGGCGGGCGTCGGGCGTGTCCTTGCGGTACACCGGCCCGGGCATGATCGAGTAGATCGGCGGTGCCTTGGCGAGCATCGTGCGGATCTGCACCGGCGATGTGTGCGTACGCAGCAAGGTCGACTCGGGCGCGCCGAAGTCGAGGTAGAGCGTGTCCTGATTGGCGCGGGCCGGATGCGCCGGTGGGATGTTGAGCGCCTGAAAGTTGTGCCAGTCGGTTTCGACCAGCGGTCCTTCCTCGACGGCGAAGCCCATGGCGACGAAGACGTCTTCGAGTTGCTGCTGGGTTTGCGTGACGAGGTGCAACCGCCCGCGCTGCGAGGGCGGCGTTGACTCGGTCAGATCGATCCGGTCGGCTTCGAGTTGCTTGGCGCGCTCGCTCGACGACAGCGCCGCCAGCGCCGCTTCAGCGGCTTCATTGACGCGCTTGGTCGCGGCGTTGATGCGTTCGCCGGCGGCGGCGCGCTCGTCGGGTGCGACGTCGCGCGAACTGCTTCTTGGCCAGCGTGAGAAAGCCCGCCTTGCCGAGCGCTTCGCTCTTCGCCGCCGCAACCTCGTCGGCGGTGCGCGCCGCTCCGATGCGGGTGAGAAGGTCGTCGAGTTCGTCAGCCATTGTCGGTTCCGTGCAGTTCTTCGAATGCAGTGGTCGGCAAAGTAAAGCGGAAGGTGCTGCCCTTCCCCACGGTCGACGACGCCGTGAGGTGCCCGCCGTGTGCCTCGACGAGACCGCGGCTGATCCACAAGCCGAGACCCGACCCGGTTGGCCGGCCCTCGTTGCGACGGAAGAACTTGGTGAAGACCTTCGGCAACGCGTCGGACGGGATGCCCTCGCCCACGTCGTGCACCGACACGACAACGAGATCGTTCTCCTTGTCGAGCAGCGCCGAGAGTTCGATGCCTTCGGGCGAGGCGTACTTGCAGGCGTTCTCGACCAGGTTGGTGATGACCTGTTCGAGCTTGTCGGGATCGGCGTAGACGTTCGGGCACGTCGTCGGCGAAGGACACCTTCACGCCGAGGTCGTCGTACTCCATGCCGACCTTGTCGATGATCGCCTTGGTCAGCGCCGCCAGGTCGACCATCTCGCGGCGCAACACGAGCCGACCCGTCTCCAGCCGCGAGATGTCGAGCAGCTCGGTGATCAGGCGCGTGACGCGGTCGGCGTCGTGGTGCACCTGCTCGAGCATCATCTTCTTCTGATCGTCGGCCAGCCGGTCCCAGCGGTTGAGCAGCAAGCTGGTGTAGCCCTTGACCGACGTGAGCGGCGAGCGCAGTTCATGGCTGACCGTCGACACGATCTCGATGCCGGCGGTGGAGCGATCGGCGCGCACGCTCAACACGATTCCGTCGTCATCGGTACGGCCGGTGATCCGCACGGTGATGACGTCGCCGCCGGCGGTGCGCATGTCGACTTCCTGCTCGGCGATGTGGCCACTGTTCACCGAAGCCAGTTCCACACCCTCGGCCAGCAGCGCGCTGAGGTGTTTGCCGATGAGGTCGTCCTTGGCCGCGCCGAGAAGCTCGGCCAGCGCGACGTTCACGTCGGCGACGCGCATATGTGCGTCGAGCACCAACACCCCGTCGGCCAGGCGGTCAATCACGCGACCGCTGCTCGGCTCTGCCGGGCGGCCTCGAAGCACAAAACCGCGGTTGCCACCCCTACATTCAAGCTTTCCGTGGGTCCGGGCATAGGAATGGTCAGCCGTCCGTCGATACCGGGAAGGTCTTCGGGCAGCCCATGGGCCTCGTTCCCGACCACGAACGCGACCGGGCCGGTCAGGTCGACGGTGGCGTAGTCCTGCCCGTCGCGGGCAACGGCGGCGAGACGGCGACGTCCAACAGCACCCAGTGCGGTCAACGCCCCGATCACATCCACCGACGTTACGACCGGGACGCGGAACAGCGCGCCCGCGGTGGATCGGACCGTCTTCGGGTTGTACAAGTCGACCGAGCCGTCGCAGAACACGACGCCGCGGGCGCCGGCGGCCGCCGCCGAACGCACGAGGGTGCCGGCGTTACCGGGATCACGCACGTCGACCGCCACGACCACGACGCCGTCGGGAGCCAGCGCGTCGATCGACACGTCGAGCAGTGGGATGACGGCGCACACCGGCTGCGGTGTGACGGCGTCGGCCACGGCTTCCATTACGCCGGCGGCGAGTTCGAACACCGCGGCGCCCCCGTCGAAGGCGGCTTGCACGAGCTCGGCGTCGGCGTTGGGCGCGTAGAAGACCGTTTCGGGGACGATCCCGGCGGCGAGCGCCTCGCGCAACAGCGTGACGCCCTCAGCTACGAAGACGCCGTCGGCCTGGCGTTGGCTCCGCTTCTGTATCAAGCGGCGGAGCCGCTGCACGTTGGCGTTGCGGGCATTGAGCCCAGTTGTCAGCTGGCGGCTTCTTCGGAAACTGGTGCGGGAGCGGCAGCAGCAGGCTGGGCGTTCTTCGCGACTTCCACGAGCGCGGCGAAGGCTGCGGGCTCGGTGACGGCGAGGTCAGCCAGCACCTTGCGATCGACTTCGACGCCGGCGTGCTTCAGCCCGTTGATGAAGCGGCTGTAGCTGAGTCCGTTCAATCGCGTGCCCGCGTTGATCCGCTGGATCCACAGCTTCCGAAAGTCGCCCTTGCGTGCGCGGCGGTCGCGGAACGCGTAGTTGCCGGCGTGCATGACCGACTCGTTGGCGGACTTAAAACTGCGGCTCTTGTTGCCGTAGTAACCCTGCGCCTGCTCGAGAATGGCGCGGCGATGCTTCTTGCCGTGGACGGCGCGCTTGACCCTGGCCATGTCAGTTCCTCCTAGATCCCAAGCTGACGCTTGATACGGGGCACGTCGGCCGGCGAAACGTCGTGTTCGCGGTTGAGACGGCGGCGACGGTCGGGCGACTTCTTCTCGAGGATGTGGTTCATGCCTTGAGAACGACGGCGCAGCCTGCCCGTCCCGGTGATCTTGAATCGGGCTTTGGCGCCCTTGTGGGTCTTCATCTTCGGCATGGGTTACTCCTCGGTGCTTGGGACTGCCTCAGCGGCAACGGGTGCAGCGGCGGCAGCGGGTGCAGTCGCGGCGGCGTCGATCGACGGTGCGGGTTCGGCGGTATCGGCCACGGGTGTCGGATGGGCAGCGGCGGCTTGCGCACGCTTGTCCGGCGCCAAGACCATGATCATGTTGCGACCGTCGAGCTTCGGACTCGACTCGACCTTGCCGACCGCAGCAACCGCGGCGGCGACGTTGTCGAGAATCTTGCGGCCCAGCTCGGGATGGGTGATCTCCCGGGCGCGGAACATGATCGAGATCTTGACTTTGTGCCCTTCAGACAGGAATCCCGCCACCTTGCGGGTCTTGGTGTCGAAGTCGCCCGTTGCGATCTTGGGCCGGTACTTCATCTCTTTCAGGCCGACGTTGGTCGACTTTCGGCGAGACTCCCGGGCCTTCTGCGCGGCTTCGAACTTGAACTTTCCGTAGTCCATGATGCGGCACACCGGCGGGTTGGCCGTGGCGGCAACTTCGACCAGGTCGAGGTCCATGTCTCGGGCGATCTGGAGCGCTTCGGGAAGCGTCTTGATGCCGAGCTGGCCCCCGTCGGGATCGACGAGACGGACTTCGCGAGCCCTGATGCGATCATTGATCCTGGGCTCGTTGGTGGCGGGCGGTGGGGCGATGGCCTCACACTCCTTGTGTGGTTGATGGGAAAAAAGCAAAAACGCGGGCGTCGAGAAAGCAACGCCCGCGTTCTAAGCGGTTGTTCGACCTGGACACTGATGTTGCTGTGGACAGGTGGGGCCCCCAGCTTCTTTCGAGACTGGGCAAGCCCGCTTTCCTTGGGTTGGAGCGAATAGGGTACCGCAGCCGTGAGCTCATTGTGGACTCCAGAGGGCGAAAAGCCCGTCTCCCGGCAGCCCGAGGGTCCTTCGGAACCCCTCGAGGAGCTGACCGAGGAGCAGATCGCCGAGCGCATGGATGCGCTGCGCGAGCAGATCGCCAACACGCCCGTCGCCCAAATCGTGGCCCAGTCGGCGTACCAATTCTTCGAGATCGCGGCCCTCCACCTCTCGGTCGTTCCGCCGCAACTCGATCAGGCCAAGCTGGCCATCGACGCCTTCGGGCTGCTCGTGGAGGGCCTCGAAGGCCGCCTCGGGCCCGACGGCGACACCCTGAAGGAAGGGCTGGCGCAACTGCGCATGGCGTTCGTCCAGATGACGCAGGGCCCGCCACCACCTGACGATCACAGCTGATCTGGAAAGACCACATCGATCTCGTCGACGCGTACGGAGGCGAAGTCGCGTCGGTTGTTCGTGATAAAGCGCTCGGCGCCGGCATCGAGCGCGGTCGCGAGGTGGATTGCATCCGCGGCCTTGAGCCGGTGAGCCGCCGCGAGTTCGACTGCCACATCGGCCGTGGACTCGTCGAGGCCGCGAAGCTCAAGCCGGGCCAACAATTCGCGAAGCGCCTTCGACTCGACCGAGTCGTTCTCGCGAACGGGGTGAGGCAGCGTCTCGACGAGCAGGACCAGTGAGCCCACGCCGACGACCTGGGGCACGGGAACCCGCTCGAACAACCGCAGGATGACGGCGCCGGTTGGGCTCCGCTTCGCGGCGTGAACGAGTACGTCGGCGTCGAACGCGTCCATCTACAGGTCGTCGCGTCCGTCGCGAATCTCCTTGAGGATCTCCCCGGCCATTTCGTGGGACATGGTCGGCACGATCTTCTGGACCGGATGGGCGCGTGCCTCGTCGAGCTCTGCGCGCAACTTTCGCGCCGCCTCAAAGATCGGACCTGAACGCCTGGCCTTCCATTTGTCGGGCGACACCAAGACCGCCACCGGCCGGCCGTGTCGCGTGATGGTCACTTCATTGCCGTCAAGCACCTGATCGAGCAGATCCGGCAACATCGCACGTGCTTCGGTCACGGGCACCGTCGACATCGTCATGTACAGAAGTGTACAGATCTGTACATTCTTTACCCGACTCGTACCTCGCTGGCTTGGAGGCGCCCGAGGTGGCCGGCGGCGATGGTGAAAGTGACGGGCTGGCCGACTTCGATCGAGCGGGAGCCGTCGGCGATGGCGGTGCAATGGAACGGATAGACCGTGTCGTCGGCGCCAACGATTTCGCCGAGGCCGACGGCGGCGTCGAACGCCGTGACAGTGCCGTGCGCGTCGCCGTACGACGCCGTGCCCAGCACGGTCAGTGGATGATCTTGGAAAGCGGCAGTTCGATGATGTCGGTGGCGCCTTCGTCCTTGAGTGACGGGATGAGCGTGTTGATCACGTTTTTGGGCACCACCGTCTCGACGGCGTAGGCGTCGTCGCCGAACAGCTTGCTGACCGTCGGCGACTTCATCGAGGGCAGCATGGCGATGACGGCGTCGAGTTGCGCGGCGGCGACGTTGAGCTTCACCAGCACCTTGCCGCGTGCTTCGAGCGTCCCTTGCAGCAGCGTGAGGATCTGCCCCATGGCGTGCGCCTTCTCGGGATCGGCGTACGCGATCGGGTTGGCGATCAGCTCCGTGTAGCTGCTGAGGATCGTGTCGAGGATGCGCAGACCGGCGGCGCGGATGGCGCTACCGGTTTCGGTTCGCTCGACGATGGCGTCGACGATGTCGGGCACCTTCGCCTCGGTGGCGCCGTGGCTGAACTCGACGCGGGCGTCGACGCCGTGCTCGGCCAGGAAGCGCTTGGTGAGCTCGGGCATCTCGGTGCTGACGCGCACGCCGGCAGGTAGATCTTCGACGGTCTTCCACGGCGCGTCTTGCGCCACGGCGAGCACGATTCGCACCGGCCGCGTCGTGGCCTTGGAGTAGTGCAGCTCGCCGAGGCTGACGACGTCGCTTTTGGTTTCCTCGATCGAGTCGCGGCCGGTGATGCCGAGGTCGAAGAGGCCGTCGGCCACGTACTGCGGGATCTCTTGCGGGCGCAGCACGTGCACTTCGGAGATCCGCGGGTCGTCGACGCTGCCTTTGTAGGTCACCGCCGAGTCGCGACTGATGGCGAGGTCGGCGTCGGCAAACAGCTCGAAGGTCATCTTTTCGAGCGAGCCCTTGGGTACGACGAGGCGCAGCATTAGGAGTCCTTGATCTTGGCGAGGGTGTGCAGCATTTCAATCGCGGTGTCGACCGCTTCGCCACCTTTATTCATCTGGTCGAGCGCGGCGCGCTCCACCGCCTGTGCGTGATTCTCCGTGGTGAGCACGCCGAATACGACCGGCTTGCCGCGTATCGAGTTGCACACGCTGCAACCCAGACGCGCACTCCCCCGCCACGAAGTCGTAATGACCGGTGTCGCCGCGGATGACACAGCCGAGCGCCACGACGGCGTCGCAACCGGCTTCGAGCAGGTGCTGCGCGGCGAGCGGAAGTTCGAAGGCTCCTGGTACCCAAATTTCGTGCACCGCCTCGACGCGCCCTTCGAGCGCGGCGCGGGCGCCCTCGAGCAGCAGCGACGTGATGTCTTCGTTGAAGCGCGCCACCGCAACGCCGATGCGCGTGCCTGCCGGCGCCACCGCGTCGGGTAGCGCGCCCTTGCCCGCCGCCATCTACAGGTCGGCGCCGGGGTCGATGTCGTCGATGTGTTCGTCGAGTTCCTCGATGACCTCGAAGCCGTCCATCAGGTGACCCATACGCTCGACCTTGGTGCGCAGGTAGCCGGCGTTGTGCACGTTCGGCACGATCTCGAGCGGTACGCGTTCGACGATCTCGAGGCCGTAGCCCTCAAGGCCACCGCGCTTGGACGGGTTGTTGGTCATGAGGCGCATGGTGGTGATGCCGAGGTCCACCAGGATCTGCGCGCCGACGCCGTACTCGCGGCTGTCGATCGGCAGGCCGAGGTCGACGTTGGCGTCGACGGTGTCGCGGCCCTGGTCTTGCAAGGCATACGCCTGCAGCTTGTGCGTAAGGCCCACGCCGCGCCCTTCGTGGCCGCGGAGGTAGACGACGACGCCCATGCCCTCTTCGCCGATGCGTTGCAGCGCGCCGGCCAACTGCGGGCCGCAGTCGCAACGCAACGAGCCGAACACGTCGCCGGTCAAGCACTCGGAGTGGACGCGTACCAACACGTTGTCGGCACCCTGCGGCGCCCCGGCGACGAACGCCAGGTGCTCTTCGCCGTCGACCAGGCTCTTGTACGAGTAGCAGGTGAACTCGCCCCACTCGGTGGGAATGCGGGCCTCGGCGATCCGACGGACGAGCTTCTCGCTCTGCCGTCGATACCGAATGAGATCGGCGATCGAGATCAACAGCAGGCCGTGCTCGTCGCAGAACTTCTCGAGCTCGGGCAAGCGCGCCATGTCGCTCTTGTCCTCGCTGACGATCTCGCACAGGATCCCCGCCGGATACAGACCGGCCATGCGGCTCAGGTCGACGGCGGCTTCGGTGTGACCGGCCCGGTTGAGCGTGCCGCCTTCGCGGTAGCGCAGCGGAAAGATGTGGCCGGGACGGGCGAGGTCTTCGGGACGCGTCCGCGGGTCGATGAGCGCCTTGATGGTTGCCGCGCGATCCGCCGAGCTGATGCCCGTGGTGGTGCCGTGGCGATAGTCGACCGACACGGTGAACGCCGTGCGATTCGACTCGGTGTTGACCGACACCATGAGCGGCAGGCTCAGCTCGTCGAGGCGGTCGCCGAGCAGTGGCATACAAATGACGCCCGACGTGTGCTGCAGGAAGAAGGCGATCGATTCGGGGGTGGCGAACTCCGCCGCCATGATCAGGTCGCCTTCGTTCTCGCGATCCTCGTCGTCGACGACCACGACAATTTCCCCGCGCCCGATAGCGGCAACGGCCTTCTCGATATCAGCGAAGGGCATGCCTTAAGTGTGCCCTGTCAAGAGCCTCTCGACGTATTTCGCCAGCATGTCGACCTCGAGATTGACCCGGTCGCCCGGCTGGCGGACGCCGAGGGTCGTGACCTCCATCGTGTGCGGGATGATGGCGACGGTAAAGCCGGCGTCGTCGAGCGACACGACCGTGAGGCTGATGCCGTCGATGGTGATCGATCCCTTCTCGACGACGTACTTGAGGACTTCGGGGCCGCAGGCGATCGACAGGTCGGGTGCCGCCGAGCGCAGCGTGCCCACGCCGTCGACGTGGCCTTGCACGATGTGACCACCGAGCCGATCCATCAGTCGGACGGGTCGTTCGAGGTTGACGGGATCGCCAACGGTGAGCGTGTCGAAGGTGCTGCGGGCCAGCGTCTCGTCGACGGCGTCGACGGCGAACCAGTCGTCGCCATAGGCGGTGACGGTGAGGCACACGCCGTTGCAGGCGATCGAGTCGCCGAGCGCCACGCCGTCGACCACGGTCTTGGCGCTGAACTCGAATCGTTGTCCTGCCACGGCGCGCACGGTGCCGAGCTCTTCGACGATGCCAGTGAACACCGACTACTCCGCCGGTTTGGGAACGAGCGTCACCCGTACATCATCGCCGATCTGGGTGACGTCGATGACCTGGCCGTTCCACATGGCTGCCGCAGCGTCGGCGGCGGCGTTCGTCGACTCTGCGTCGGCGACGTACATGACGTAGCGGTCGACCAGCCCACCGAAGTGGAACACCTGGGCGACGCGTTTGCCGCCTTCGACGAGCACGCTGGTGATGCCGTCAGCGGCCAGTCCGCGCAAGATAAGCAAGACGTCGCCGGAGCGTTCGATGCAGGGGTGCACGTCGGCGTCGGGCGGCGCGTGCCCCAGCACGACGCGTACGGGGTCGGGGCCTTCGGCGTCGCGCGTGGTCAGCCGCGGGTTGTCGGCTCGCACGGTGGCCGCGCCCACGAGGATGGCGTCGTGCTGGGCGCGCAGCCGATGGCCGTCGGCGCGCGCGTCGGGTCCGGTGATCCAACGGTTGGCCGCATCGTCGGTGGTCGTCCGCCCGTCGACGGTCATGGCGAGCTTGAGCGTGACGTACGGCCGACCGAGCCGCCGATGCGCGAGATAGAAGACGAGGTCGTTGGTGACTTCCTCCGCGCACGGACCGAGGTCGACCTCGATGCCCGCGGCGTGCAGTTCGGCGATGCCCTCACCGGCCACGTTCGGATCCGGATCTGCGACGGCGATCACGACGCGGCCGACGCGGGCTTTGACCAGCGCGGTGGCGCACGGGCCGGTGCGACCGTGATGGGCGCACGGCTCGAGGGTGACCCACACGGTGGCGTCTTGCAGTGGCGCGCCGACGGCGCGCGCGTTGTCGAGCGCGACGATCTCAGCGTGGCGCTTGCCGGGCGGCTCGGTGGCGCCTTCGAAGACGCGGCCGTCTACCGTCTCGATCACACAGCCCACTCCGGGATTCGGAGAGGCGGCACGTCGGACGGCTCGCCCCAACTCGGCAGCGCGCTCCATGCGCACCGCATCGCTGGTGTGACTAACCGTCGAAGGAACTGTTGGAACCGCCGTTCTGATTGACATTGTTGGTCGAACCCAGTTGCGGGATCGCACCCAGCGTGACGCCGTTCATCATCGTGCCGCCGTACGCCATGACGCCCCACAGCTCGCTGCCCGTCGACGTAAAGGCACGAACGTGCGGGCCGCCCCACGACGCCGGCGCGGTGATGACGTGACCGAGGTCGCCACCCTGCGCGGTACTGAAGATGACATTGACGCCGCCGGTGTAGTTGGCGGCGTAGGCGAAGAACTCGCTCTTGAAGCGCGCCGTGAGTCGAGAAGAGACGGACGTGCGGTCCACCACCGGGACCGGCGCCGGTCACCACGGCGCGCGCGCCGTCGATCTCGCCGGCACCGACGCTCAGGCCGCCGACGAAGCGACGGGGCGTACGCGAACCAGGCGGTGTCTTCGACCGCCGTGCCGTTGCCCAGATCCCACACCCGCACGTGCGGACCGCCGCCGGCGCCCGGCGCGGTGACGATGTCGTCCTTCGCCGAGTTCACGATGTCGGCCACCGAGATGTTCACGCCGCCGCGGAAGCCGGCGTCATAGGCGTACCAGCCGTACTTCGCCGTGGCGATGCCGTTGGCCCAGTCCCACACGATGACGTGCGGACCGCCGCCGGCACCGGCAGCGGTGACGATCTCGTCGACGGTGTCGCCGTCGACGTCACCGACGCCCACGTTCACGCCACCAGTGAACGCCGCGCCGTACGGCGAGAACGTTCCCATCGGCGCGCCACTCAGCGACCACACGCTCACTTGCGACGGCACGCCGCGTCCGGTGCCGACGACGATGTCGGAGGTGATGTCGCCGTTCACGTCGCCCGAGGCGACGCGGGCGCCGGTGGCGCCGTTGAAAGCCGTGAACTGAGTCAGAGCGTGACCGGTGGCGTCGTAGGTCGCGACTTTGGCCGCCGAGCCGTCGCCGGTTCCGGTGACGAATTCGGGGCGTGGGTCAGCCGCACCAGCGGTGTGTGCTGGGCCGACGACGAAGCCACCAGCCAGAGTCAGGGCAGCAAAAATCCCGAGGAGTTTGCGCATGCGCTAGAGGCTACCCATCGACAGCACCGAGAAAAATCGCTGTTGTTGGGCGCGTGTTGGGTGGCAGGCGATTTGACTCGCCGCTCCTCGTGAAAGGGACACGAGGAGCGCTGCCATGACGGATCTCGCAATCCAGACATCGCTGTCGATCAAGGGCACCGTTGCTGGTGGTAGACGACGACGGCTTCCTGGCAAAACCGGGGTCAGCGTCGACGGCGTCTGAACCGCGGACGAGTTGTAGGCGAACGACACAGCAGCAGAACCAGCCGCCGTGACGATCGAAGGCGTCGAGGTCGAGAACGTGACGTTCCCGTTCCCAACGTTCACACTCAACGGGCCGATCGACTCCGCTGCCTGCGTCGCGTCTTGGCCGAGACGGCGGTCAATCCTAAATGTCGACAAGTGGCCGAGGCTGGTCGCCCCACCGTCCTTGGAAGTCGCGCGCCACGAATACGTGGCGCCGTCGCGAAGGTTCGCGGAGTTCGGTACCGTGACGGAGCGGCTGGCTCCGTAGCCACCCATGTCCCATTTCGGGGCGCCAGACGCTGTTGAGTTGTCCCAGATTTGAAAGCGATATGTCGACTCTGGCCCGGCGTCCGTAAAAGCCGGGTTCACGGCCAGCATCGGCGTCAATGTGGAAATCGCCGCTCCATCCGCGGGCCCGACTCCGATCGGGGCATCGGGCGGCCAGTCGAACGTGACATCGAGCGTCGCTTCGATGCTCTTGTAGGTGTACCCGGAGGTTTCCGCTCCCACGAACTTGAAGGCGTTGTCCGGGTCTGCCGCGGTCGTCCATCCGTTGAGGGTTGACGCGAGATTGGGGGCTGAAACCGTCGTAGTGCTAGCGAACGTTGCGTCGGTGGCAAACCCAAACGAGGGCACGACGGCCGTACCGAAGGGTTCGCCGGGAAAACCAGCATTCGGCGCGTCGTACACCGTCAGAGTCTGAGACGAGGATTCACCAGCGACCCGATGCAACTTCATGGTGGCGGCGCTTACCTGCGCGCCCAGGATCTCCTCGTACGCAAAATGTACGTCCGACCGCCAATGCGTGTTCTGGTTGTTGATCCGTTCGTTGCCGACTCGATTGGCGGGATACTTCGTTGCACCTAGCGGGCTGAGGTAGGCGATCTCGGTGTCGGCATCAATAGACCACGTCGGGTCAATTGTGACGGGAAAGTCGCTCTCCTCGAGCCCGGTGCATTTCTGCGCGAAACAGTCCGTTCGAGAGGCGGTACACCTTGTTCATCGCTCGACGGCCCACGAGTTCGACGGGATCACCGCTTGGCGGCTCCGCTGGCCAGGATTCGCCTGGCTCCGGGCCCTCCTCAAGCGGACCAAACCCGGGCGTCGCCGGAGGCGGAGCGGGTTGCGCCGACGGCAGCGGTCCCGGCGCCGCGTCGCCAATGAGAGCGCTGATTGCTCTGGGCACTTCGGAGAAGAGAGTCGCCAGAACCACGACGGTGAGCAACGCACCAGCAACCCGACGGAGACGCTGATTGCGACCAGACCGAATAGCTCCGCGACGCGAAGTCGCGACATCCCCAGACCAACTCACAGAAAACCCGCCCCAGCTCGTGTAGTACACGGGCTCCCCAGCCCGCCCGGAGACTAGCGGTTCATCTCCCACCGCGCTCGGGCCGGAGCTCGGAGGTCGCCAGTCGAACAAGAAATGTCGTTGTTGGGCACACGTTGGGCGGCAGATCAAGCCTGTCCGTATGGGCGACCTCGAGGAGTTGCTCGACTACTGGACACACCGTCCACGTAACTCCTCGACGGCCTGGGCCGGATCGGACTGACGGAACACCGCCGTACCCGCCACGAAGTTGGTGGCGCCGGCGGCGGAGGCGGCGCCGATCGTCGTCGTGTCGATGCCGCCGTCGATCTGGATCACGGTGGACAGACCGCGCTCGTCGATGTCGGTGCGGGCGTCCTTCACCGTCTGCAACGCGTCGGCGATAAAGGACTGACCGCCGAAGCCGGGAAACACGCTCATGACCAGCAGCAGATCGAGCTCGGCGATGAACGGCTTGACCAGGTCGTAGTTACCGTCGGGGTTGACGGCCAGGCCAACGCCGAGATCGAGAGTCGCGCATCTGCGCCAGCAGCGCCGCGGTGTCACCGATTTCGACGTGGATCGTGCAACTCGTGGCGCCAGCCTTCTTGAACGCTTCGAAGTACTCGCCTGGGTTGGTCATCATGAGGTGACAGTCGAGCGGCAGCGTCGTCACCTTGCGCAGCGACGCCACCACCGGCGGGCCGATCGTGAGGTTGGGTACGAAGTGGCCGTCCATCACGTCGACGTGTAGGGAGTCGGCGTTGGCGACTTGGGCGACGGCGTCGCCCAGGTTGGCGAAGTCGGCGGCCAGGATCGACGGCGCGATGTGCACGCGGTCCACGTTACGAGCGGTGGAGGCGCAAGATGAACATGCCATCGGTGCCGGCGGCCTGGGGCAACAGCAGGGCGCCGTGACCGTGGGCGTGCCACGGTCCGCCCGGCGCCGGCATCGGTGTGAAGCCCTTGAGGTGGGCGACGGCCCACCCGGCGACGTCGGCGGTCTCGGCGGCGTTGATGGTGCAGACCGAGAAGACCAGCAGACCGTCGTGGGCAACGAGCGGTGCGGCTGCCTCGATGAGACGCCGGCTCTGCGCGGCCAAGCGGTCGACGTCGTCGACGTGGATACGCCAGCGGGCGTCGGGCCGGCGGTGCAGCACGCCCATGCCGGTGCACGGGGCGTCGATCAGGACGCGGTCGAACGCGCCGGGACGCAGCGGTGGGCGCTGGGCGTCGGCGATGACCGGAGCCAAGAAGTCGCCGGTGGTGGTGCGCTCGGCGTTTTGGGTGATCAATTCGACCCGTCCCGGCCGCACGTCGGCGGCCACGACCAGTCCGTCGTCGGCCACCACGTGGGCGAGCGCCGTGGCCTTGCCGCCGGGGGCGGCGCATACGTCGGCGATCCGGTGCCCCGGCATGGCGTCGAGGAGCCCGGCCACCCATCCCGACGCCGGATCCTGCACGTAGCCGTCGTCACGCACATGGGGCCGCGGCGGTTGGTTCATGGCTTCGAGCGCGCCGTAGGCGTCGGCGTCGCCGAGATCGCGGCGAAGCCGCTCCACCATCCAGTCGGGATACGAAAGCGTGATCGCTCGGTTGGTGTGTTCTGTGGGGCCCGCTTCCGACACCCGCCGCAGCACGGCGTTGACGAAGCCCTGGGCGCGCTTCGGCGCGGCGCGCACGGCCGTGTGCACCGCGGCGTGCGGCGCCACTCCGACGAAGTGAAGCTGGTACACGCCGAGGCGCAACACCGCTTGGACGGCGGGTTCGACGTCGCGGTGCACGTGCGGCGCCAACTCGGCGTCGACAGCCCGGCGCATACGCGTGGTGCCGTAGACCAGCTCGGTGACGAAGCGCCGGTCGCGCTCGTCGAGCCTGGATCGTTCGAGCATCGCCGGCAGCACGAGGTTGGCGTACGCCTCGCCCGTGTCGATGCGGACGAGCGCGTCACGGGCGACGGCGCGCGTCTCGACGTCGCTCGGCGGACTCACGTGCCGTAGACGACGTCGCCGACGCCGCGGAGCCAGTCCTCGGCGCGCATGCGCCCCTTGCCTTCGGGCTGCACTTCGACCGGAACGAATGCGCCGTCGTCACCCACGCGGGCGCGCCAGATGATCAGCCGCTTGCCGTTGACGGTGGTCCAGGCGCGGCCGAGTCGGGTGCGCCGCACGAGTTCCTCCGCCGGCTGCGACATGTCGAGCTGGAGTTCTTCGGGAGTGATCTTGGCGGCGTAGGTCGGTTCGCCTTCCTGCGGCGTTCCCTCGCCCAGGCCTTTCGCCAGCCCCTCGATGAGGAGACGGGCGCCGCGCTCGGCCAGGACGGCGGTCAGCTCGTCGGCGGTGATCTCGTCGTCGATGGCGACGGTGTCGCAGGCGAAGACGTCGCCGGTGTCGAGACCCGACGTCGACCCGCATGAGGCAGACGCCGGTCTCGGTGTCGCCGGCGAGGATGGCGCGCTCGACCGGGGCGGCGCCGCGCCACCGCGGGAGCAACGAGAAGTGCACGTTGACCATCGGCAGCGCGTCGAGCACGTGCGGCTTGATGATCTTGCCGAAGGCGGCGACGACGCCGAGCTCGGCGCCGACAGCGAGCACATCGTCGACGGTTTCGGTGGTGGGGATGCCGTGGGCGATCGCCGCTGCCTTCACCGGCGTCGGGATGAGGTCGTTGCCGCGGCCCCGGCGGCGGTCGGGCTGCGTGACCACGAGGGCAACGTCATGCCCGGCATTGAGTAAGGCGTTGAGCGACGGCACGGCGGCGTCGGGTGATCCGAGAAAGACGAGTCGCATCAGCGCGTCGGCTTACGCCGTGGCGCGCTGACGAAGTTCGCGCAGCGCCGCCTTGCGCTGATCCTTGTCGAGGTGCTCGAGTAGCAGGGTGCCGTCGAGGTGGTCGAGCTCGTGCTGGAACGCACGGGCCAGGATTTCGTCGGCTTCGATCGACACCTCGTTGCCGTCGAGGTCGTACCCCGTGAGGTGCACCACCTTCGGGCGGGTGATCGGGAAGTACAGGCCCGGCAACGAGAGGCAGCCTTCGTCGAAGGTCCATTCGCCGTCGAACCCGTCGAGGGTGGGGTTGATGATCGTCTTCGGACCCGCATCGTCGTACAGGTCGTAGACGAACACGCGCTTTTGGACGCCGACCTGCGGCGCCGCCAGCCCGAGACCGTGCACGTCGTACATCGACTCGATCATGGCGTCGGCCAACGCTTTGATCTTGCCGTCGATCTCTTCGACGGGCGCGGCCTTCTGCTTCAGGACGGGATCGCCGTAGAGCCGAATGGCGTACGCGGACACGGAGGTCAGGTTACAGGGGCGTCGCGTCAGACCCGAACGGGGTCGACCGAGATGCGGACACGCTCGGCCGGGCGCTCGATGGCGGCGAGCGCGTCGCACAACAGGGCGTGGTCGGCGGCGCGCACCAGGAAGGCGTCGTGGTTGTCGGGCCCGACGACTTCGATGCCGATCTGACCGCGGACCGCTTCGATCACCGTGGGTGCGCCTTCGCCCGACACTTGAGCGACGGCGGTGCAGGGCGGCAACCGCAGTTCACGGCGCATCTCGCCGTCGACGTCGGCCAGGCGCTGCGGTTCGGCGGCCACCGCGGCGGCGAGTACCGGGTGATCTGGTTGGCGCGTCTGCAGGACGACGCGGCCGTCCTCGCTGCGGCCGCGCACGAGGCGCGAGGCGCGGGCCAGTAGCGCCAGGGCGGCTTCGTTGGCGCGGAAATGCGGCGCCGACAGTTCGGCGTCGAGATCGACGAAGACAACGACGTCGGCGCGACCAACTCGGTGCAGCAGCGCCTCGGTGCCGACGAGCACCGGCGTGTCGGGAACGTCGCTCGACGCGCCCGTCACCTCCCCCACGGGCGCGCCGACCAGGGCGGCGAGTTCCTCGGCCGCTTTGGCGGTGCCGATTCGGAGGGCGGCGAACTTACTGGAGCCGCAGTCGGTGCACACCGTCGGACGGATCGTCCCGCACCGGTCGCACACGAGTTGCTTGTCGCTGTCCTGGCGGACTGCCGACGCACAGCGCTCGCAGGTGGCGACGGTCCCGCACGAACCACAACGCAAGAGCTTCGCCCGGCCGGTGCGGTTCAGGATGCACAGGACGCGGCCACCGCCGCGCACCACGTCGACCACCCGCGACGACCACAACCCGGTGCGCGGATCGTCGCCGCGCCGGTCGATGATCTCGACCCGCGCCCAGCCGCGACGCTCGGTCGCGCGATCGGTCTCGACAACCTCGCCCCACGCGAGGTGTTCCTGCGTGGGCGTCGGGGTCACCAGCACGCACGGCACCTCGGCGCGCGCGGCGCGTTCGGCGGCGACCACCCAGGCGTTCCACGTCGGCGCCCGTTCTTCGCTGTACACCTCGTCGTGGGCGTCGATAACGACCACCGATGCGAGCCCCGGACAGGCGGCCCACGCCCCGGCGCGGGCGCCGACGACCACGCCGCCGATCCCCGCCTCGCGCAATCGTCGCTGCAACCGTTCCACCCGCGCCAGTGACGGCAGCAGCACCAGCGCCGGCCCCCGCGCCGCCGCCGCTTCGATCACCGGCCATGGGTCAATCGCCGGCGCCAGCCGCACCACCGACCGACGCCGCTCGTAGGGGGTCCGATCCCATCCCGGCTGCGAACTGGTCTCACTGATCGGCCGTTTATGGTCGTTTGGTGCGACCAGTTGCGGAGGGCTGGGCCAGCTCGCCGCGGTGGCGGTGGCCGTCGAGAGGAACGTGCGGCGTTTGCCGGCCCAGCGCCAGGCGGCCCAGGTGGAAAGGTCGACGAGTTCGGGGTCGACGAAGCCGGGGCTGATCTTGGCGATCGGTTTCAGGGCGACGTCGCGTGACGTGCCGGCGCCTTCGGCGACTACCCAGCCGCGCACGCGCCGACCGTGCAGGTCGATGCGGACGACGCTGCCGACGCGTACGCCCGCGTCGAACTTCACGGGAACCTCGTAGTCGAAGGCGCGGTCTAGCGCGCTGACGTCGGGAACGACTTGGACAACCCGAAGGGTTGTCAGAGACCCAGGGCGGACTTCAGGTCGCCGACTCGCGGCGTGGCTTCCCAGGTGAATCCGTCGCCGGTGCGGCCGAAGTGACCGTAGGCCGCCGTCGGCTTGTAGACCGGACGGCGCAGGTCGAGGTCGCGCAGGATCGCCGCGGGGCGCAGGTCGAACAGGTCGCGCACCACGCGGTCGATCTTGTCGGGATCAACCGTCGCCGTGCCGAAGGTTTCGACCAGAAGGGAGACCGGCTCGGCTTTGCCGATGGCGTACGCCACCTGGACTTCGCAGCGCTTCGCCGCACCCGCAGCCACGACGTGCTTGGCCACCCAACGCGCCGCGTAGGCAGCGGAGCGGTCGACCTTCGACGGGTCCTTCCCCGAGAACGCGCCTCCACCGTGGCGGGCTGCGCCGCCGTAGGTGTCGACGATGATCTTGCGGCCGGTCAGGCCGGTGTCGGCGTGCGGGCCGCCGAGCACGAACTTGCCGGTCGGATTGACCAGGATGTTCGGCGTCGCCCCCTTGAAGTTCGCCGGGATCGACGGCGTGATCACGTGGTGCTCGAGGTCGGCTTGGATCTGCTCGCGCTCGACGGTATCGGCGTGTTGCGTGGAGATAAGGACGGTCTGGATCTCGACGGGAGCACCGTCGTCGTAGCGGACGGTGACCTGGGTCTTGCCGTCGGGCCGCAGGTACGCCAACGTGCCGTCCTTACGCACGGCGGTCAGGCGCTCGGCCAGGCGATGGGCCCACCAGATCGGCAGCGGCATGAGGTCTTCGGTCTCGTCGCAGGCGTAGCCGAACATCATTCCCTGGTCGCCGGCACCCTGGGCCGCCAGGATGTCTTCGCCGCTCGTGCCCGTCTGGACCTCGAACGAGGTGTCGACGCCCTGGGCGATGTCGGGCGACTGCCTGTCGAGGGTCACCAGCACACCGCAGGTGTGACCGTCGAAGCCCTTGAGCGCGTCGTCGTAGCCGATCTCGTTGACGGTGTCGCGTACGAGGTTCGGGATGTCGACCTGTGCCTTCGTGGTGATCTCACCAGCGACGACCACGAGGCCGGTGGTCAGCAGCGTCTCGCAGGCGACACGCGACATGGGGTCTTGCGCCAGCATGGCGTCGAGGACGGCGTCGGACACCTGGTCAGCCATCTTGTCGGGGTGACCCTCGGTGACGGACTCGGATGTGAAGACGTAACTGCTGCTCACTGATTGCTCCTGGGTAGGCGGGCGACGACGGCGTCGAGCAACGCTCGGGCGACCTCGTGCTTCGATGACAACGGGATATTGATGACGAGGCCTTGCGGGCCGACGATGGTGACGGCGTTGGTGTCGTGCTCGAACCCGACGCCGGGCGCGCTGACGTCGTTGGCCACAATCAGGTCGACGTTCTTGCGCTCGAGCTTGCGCGTGGCGTTAGCCAGCACGTCGTCGGTTTCGGCGGCGAAACCAACCAGGATCTGACCGGGCTGGCGCGTCGCGCCGAGGCCGCTCAGGATGTCTTCGGTCGACTCCAGCAAGATCTCGGGAACGCCAGCTTCCTTCTTGATCTTGTTGTCGGCGGGCGCCGCGGGGCGGAAGTCGGCGACGGCTGCGGCCATCACGATCACGTCGGCGGCGTCGCGGTGCGCGGCGACGGCGGCGGCCATTTGCGCCGCGGTGTCAACGGCGATGCGTTCGACTCCGGCGGCCGCGGGGCGGTCGGTCGTGGTGATCAGTGTGACGATCGCGCCGCGCGCAGCGGCGGCGTCGGCGATGGCATGACCCTGCTTGCCGGAGGACTTGTTGGTGATGACGCGCACCGCGTCGATGGCCTCGCGCGTCCCACCGGCGGTCACCAACACGCGCACACCTTTGAAGTCTTGCGGCGCCAGCACGGCGCTCGCCGCGGCGACGATGTCGACGGGCTCGGGCAGTCGCCCTGCGCCCACGTCGCCGCCCGCGAGATGACCGACGGCCGGGTCGAGTACGTGTACGCCGCGGCGGCGCAGCACTTCGAGGTTGTCTTGCACGGCCGGGTGTTCCCACATCTCGGTGTGCATGGCCGGGCAAACCAGCACGGGCGCCCGCGTCGCCAGCAGCGTGGCCGTGAGCAGGCCTTCGGAGTTACCGGTGGCGTAGGCGGAGATCAGCCGCGCCGTGGCCGGGGCGACGATGACCAAGTCCGCCGATTGGCCGAGACGCGTGTGCGGGCTCGGCTCGCCGCTGTCGTACAGCGAGGTCAGAGCGCGCTCGGAAGCGACGGCCGAGAACGTGGCCACGCCGACGAACTTCGTGGCGTTGGGCGTGAGGATCGGCGCGACATGCGCTCCGGCATCGACGAGACGGCGGCAGACTTCGACGGCCTTGTAGGCGGCGATTCCGCCGCTGACACCGAGAACGATCCGTCGACCGGCGACAGACATCGCGAGGCTGCCCCTGCCGCGCCGGCCCGAGACCTAAGCCTCGGGCTCGGGCATCTCCGCCGCGGTGGCTGCGGCGGCCGCGGCTTCGGCCGCTTCGGCGGCGGCCAGTGCGGCGGCTTCGACGGCTGACGGCTCGATGTACTGGATCTTGCCGGCGGCGATTTCCTCGAGCGCGATCGACAGCGACTTACGCGACGTAGAGGCGACCTGCGGCGGCACGATGGTGCCGATGCCCTCGGAGCCCAGCCCGTTGTAATAGGAGTTGATCTGGCGTCCGCGCCGCGCCGCGAGGGCGACCAGCGTGAACTTGGAGTCGACCTTGTCGAGCAGATCTTCGACAGGCGGGTACATCATCGTGGGCGGGCGTTCAGCCATAGTTGCGTGGGTTCTCCTACGTAGGGCGGTGGCCCCTCAGTTACCGCCGGAAAGGCGGCCCTCCAGTATACGCCGCAGGTCCGCGACAGCCTGGTTCAGGTCGTCGTTGACGACGTACAAATCGGTCAAGGCAGCCCCCGCCTCGAGTTCGTGGGTGGCCGCCTCGAGTCGCCGCACCACGTGCTCGTCGTCATCGCCCCGGGCGCGCAACCGGGCCTCCAGGACCTCGACCGACGGTGGCCCGAGGAGCACCACGACCGTGTCGGGGTGCAGGTTGAGGACATTCGCCGCACCCTGGGTTTCGATGACCAGGACAACGTGCCGGTCGTCGTTGGGGTCCGGCGTGGGGGTGCCGTAGAGGTTCCCGTGATACTCCGCCCATTCCAGGAACCCTCCCGCGTCGACGCGGGCGTGGAACGTCGGGCGGTCGACGAACACGTACGCGTCCTCGGCTTCGCCGGGACGGCGTCGACGCGTCGTCCACGAACGCGACACGACGAAGCGAGGGTCGACCTCGCACAACCGTTGCGCGACGGTGTCCTTGCCGACGCCGCCGGGCCCGGCGATAACGACGAGCAATCTGGACGGTCTAGGGCTTGGGACCGTCGAGGAGGTCGAGCAGCTTCGCCTTCTGATGCTCGCCCAGGCCTTGCACGCGACGGGTGTCGCTGACGCCGGCCTCGTCGAGCACGCGGCGGGCCTTCACCTTGCCGAGGCCCGGCAACGACTCGAGCACGGCCAGGACCTTGATCTTGGCGGCGACCTCGTTGGTCTTGGCCTGGCCGAGCAGCTCGCGGAAGGTCAGCGACCCCAGGCGCAGTTGCTGCTTCAACTCGGCACGGGCGCGTCGCGCGATCGCAGCCTTTTCGAGTGCGGCGGCGCGCGCCTCCGGAGAAAGCTGTGGAGGGCTTGGCATGAGTGGCGAACCTAGTGCGTCGCCGCGGCTACGTCATCGTGGACTTGCTGCACAGCCGCGAGCGGGTCGGCGGCGGCGGTGACGGTGCGGCCCAGGAGCAGGATCGTCGCGCCCGCGGCGGCGGCCTCCGCAGGCGTTGCGGGGCGCCCCTGGTCGTTCACATCCGCGCCAGGAAGGCGGATGCCGGGGATAACGGTGATGAGCCCTGGGGCGACGCGATGCGCGGTCGGGATCTCCGCCGCCGCGCAGATGAAGCCGCCACATCCGCCGTCGCGCCCGATGCCCATACGACGTTCCACTTCGTCCGGCGCGGCCGTGGCATCGGAGGTGAGGACGGTGACGCCGAGCGCGCAGGGAGCGTCGACACCAGCTTCGGCGGCGCCTTGTGCCAGGCCGTCCACCGCGGCGCGCACCATGGCTTCGCCGCCGAGCGTGTGCACCGTGACGTACTTGGCGCCGAGACGACCCACGGCGAGCGCGCCCTTGTTGACCGTGTTCGGGATGTCGTGCAGCTTTACGTCGAGGAACACGTCGAAGCCGTGGTCGACGAACGTCGACACCGCCCGCGCCCCTTCGGCGAAGAACAACTCGTAACCGACTTTGACGGTGCGGACATACGGCGCGACGAGCTCAAGCGCGGCTTGCGCGGTTACGAGGTCGGGGTAGTCGAGCACGAGCGCGAGGCGGTCCCGCACCTGCGCGTCAACGGTTGTCATCATCGATGGGCCTTCCCTTTGAGTTCGTCAATGTGAGAAATGCGATGGCGCGCGCACCAGGCGCGCAGTTCGTGCAAGACCCGGATCGGCGCTCGGGGGTCGGCGAAGGTGGCGGTGCCGACCTGGACGGCGTCGGCGCCGGCCGCGAGGAGTTCGGCGGCGGACTCGCCAGAAGTCACGCCCCCGGCCCCGACGATGGGTGAGAACGGAAACGCCGCCCGAATCTCGTAGACCGCCCGCACGGCGACCGGATGGATAGCTGCGCCCGACAGCCCTCCCCCGCCGTTGCCGAGCCGGGGTTTGCCCGTCGCGGGGTCGATGGCCAGGCCCATAACGGTGTTGATCAGCGTGACGGCCTCCGCGCCGGCTTCCAGAACGGCCCCGGCGATGGGCACGATGTCGGTGACGTTCGGGCTCAGCTTGGCCCAGCGCGGACGCCCACAGCCTGCCGTCGCCGCGATCGCGGCCGACGCCCGGTCCGGGTCGTGGGCGAACATCTTCCGGCTGGCTTCGATGTTCGGGCAGCTCAGGTTCACTTCGACGGCGACGACTTCGGGCCCGCAGGCCGCCAGCGCGTCGGCGGCGTTCTTGTAGTCCTCGAGCGTGAAGCCCCAGATCGAGGCGACAACGCGGGCACCGCGATCGCGCAACGCCGGCAACTCGTCTTGACGCCAGGCGTCGACGCCCGGGTTCTGCAAGCCGACCGAGTTCAACATGCCGGCGGCGACGGGATGCAGCCGCGGCGCCGGGTTGCCATCCCACGGCTTGGCGGACACCGACTTCACCACCACGGCTCCGAGCGCTGCGAGATCGAAGTAGGCGCCCAGCTCGGCGCCGTGGCCGGCCGTGCCGCTCGCCGTCATGACGGGATTAGTGAAGACAACCGAACCGACCTTGGTCGTCAGATCGACGTCGCGAGATCGGCGGAGCTTCACAGGTCGAGTTGCTGTTGGGTGACGGCGTGGTGGTCTTGCAACGGCGTGACTTGCAGTGGTCCGTCCTTCAGCGCGGCGATACCGAACGCCGCGGCGCGCGCCGCTGCCACCGTGGTGAGGCACGGCACGTTGCGCACATTCGCGGTCGTGCGGATGTGGATGCCGTCGGCGCGTGGGCCGCGACCACGCGGCGTGTTGACCACGAGATGCACGCGGCCGGACTCGATCAACTCCACGGCGTCAACGCCGCGATGCTCGCCGACCTTCGCCACCTCTTCGGTGACGTGGATACCGGCGGCGCGCAGATGCGCGGCGGTGCCGACGGTGGCGATGATGTCGAAGCCCAGCTCGGCAAACTTGGCGGCGGCGGCGGCGCCACCGACCTTGTCGCGATCGGCGAGCGAGAAGAACACCGCGCCTTCCGTCGGCAGACCGTTGCCGGCCGCGAGCTGGCTCTTGGCGAAGGCCATCCCGAAGTTGGAGTCGATGCCCATCACCTCGCCCGTGGCGCGCATCTCCGGCCCGAGGATGGTGTCGACATCGGGGAAGCGGTTGAACGGCAACACCGCTTCCTTGACCGACACGTGCCCTCCACCGGCCGGCGGCTTGAGCAGCCCTTCGTCGCGCAGTTGCTGGAGCGTGGCGCCGACCATGATGCGCGCCGCGATCTTGGCCAGCGGCACGCCTGTGGCCTTGGCCACGAACGGCACGGTGCGGCTGGCGCGCGGGTTGGCCTCGATCACGAAGACCTGCCCGGACTTCACGGCGTACTGCACGTTGATCAGGCCGCGCACGTCGAGCTCGGCGGCGATCTTCCGCGTGTAGTCCTCGATCACGTCGACGACCGAGCCGGGCAGCGTCGGCGGCGGGATCACGCACGCGCTGTCGCCGGAGTGCACCCCGGCTTCTTCGACGTGCTCCATCACGCCGCCGATCAGCACCTCGCCGGTGTCGTCGCGCAACGCGTCGACGTCGACCTCGATGGCGTCCTCGAGGAAGCGGTCGACCAGCACGGGGCGTTCCGCCGACAGGCCGCCCTCCTTGCCGAGCGAGCCAAACCCGGCCAGCTCGACCATGGCGGCGCGCAGGTCGTCGTCGTCGTACACGATCTGCATGGCGCGGCCACCGAGCACGTAGCTGGGCCGCACCAGCGCCGGATAACCGACGCGGCTGGTAACGGCGAGCGCTTCGTCGACGGTGACGGCGGTTCCGCCGGCGGGCTGCGGGATCTCGAGACGGGCGCACAGCGCACCCCACCGCTCGCGGTCTTCCGCCAGGTCGATCGATTCGGGCGACGTTCCCAGAACGAGCTTGGGCGGCAGCAAGCCGGCGAGCTTGAGCGGCGTCTGGCCGCCGAGGCTGACGATCACGCCTTCGGGCTGTTCGGCGTCGATGATGTTGAGGACGTCTTCTTCGGTGATCGGCTCGAAGTACAACCGGTCCGACGTGTCGTAGTCGGTCGACACCGTCTCGGGGTTGCAGTTGATCATGATCGTCTCGAAGCCGGCGTCGCGCAGGGCGAAGGACGCGTGCACGCAGCAGTAGTCGAACTCGATGCCTTGGCCGATGCGGTTGGGGCCGCTACCGAGGATGACGATCTTGCGCCGGTCGCTCGCCTTGACCTCGGTCTCGTCTTCGTAGCTCGAGTAGTAGTACGGAGTGTCGGCGTCGAACTCGGCGCCGCAGGTGTCGACGGTCTTGAAGGTGACCACGACTCCGGCGGCCTCGCGCCGGCGGCGGATCTCGCCGGCGTCTGCCCTCCAGAGATACGCCAACTGGGCGTCGGCGAAGCCGAGGCGCTTGGCGCGACGCCACGATGCCCGGGTCATGGCGTCGAAACCGATCTCGGTGAGCGCGGCACGCTCTTCGACGATGGCGAGGATCTGGTCGAGGAACCAGGGGTCGACCATCGTCGTGGCCGCCAACCGCTCGACACTGATGCCGCGGCGCAGCGCCGCTTCGAGGTGGAACGGACGGTCCGGCGTGGCGATGGCCGCCCGGCGGACGAGCTCGTCGTCGTCCATGTCGTCGTACAGCGACTCGCCGGGATCGCAGTTGAGACCGAGGCGGCCGTGCTCGAGCGAGCGCATGCCCTTCTGGAGTGACTCGGGGAACGTACGGCCGATCGCCATGGCCTCGCCCACCGACTGCATCCGCGTACCCAGCACCGCCACCGAACCCGGCAGCTTCTCGAAAGCCCAGCGCGGCACCTTGGTGACCACGTAGTCGATGGTCGGCTCGAAGCTCGCCGGTGTCTTCTTGGTGATGTCGTTCGGGATCTCGTCGAGGGTGTAACCGACGGCGAGGCGCGCCGCGATCTTGGCGATCGGGAAGCCCGTGGCCTTGCTGGCGAGAGCGCTGACCGCGACACCCGGGGGTTCATCTCGATGACGACGCGGTCGCCGTTGCGCGGGTTGACGGCGAACTGGATGTTGGAGCCGCCGGTTTCGACGCCGATGCGGCGAATGCAGGCGAACGACGCGTCGCGCATCTCCTGGTACTCGACGTCGCTCAGCGTCTGTGCCGGCGCGACGGTGATCGAGTCGCCGGTGTGGACGCCCATCGGGTCGAGGTTCTCGATCGAGCACACGACCACGCAGTTGTCGACGCGGTCGCGCATGACCTCGAGCTCGTACTCCTTCCACCCGGCGATCGACCGCTCGATGAGGATCTCCCGGATCGGCGACGCGTCGAGGCCTTCGGCGGCGAGGCGGCGTAGGTCTTCTTCGTCCGCCGCGATGCCTGTGCCTTTGCCGCCGAGGATGAACGACGGCCGGACGATGACCGGGTAGCCGATCTCGGCGCCGACGCGCAGTGCCTCCTGGAGTTCGTAGGCGAAACCCGACGCGGGAACGGCGAGGCCGATCTCGGTCATGGCCGCCTTGAACTTCTCGCGATCCTCCGCCGTCTGGATGGCGTCGACCGAGGCGCCGATCAACCCGTGGGGCACGATGCTCAGCCCACCGGTCTCGTGCAACGACATCGCCAGGTTCAGGGCGGTCTGGCCGCCGAGCGTCGGCAGGACGGCGTCGGGGCGCTCCTTCTCGATGATCGCTTGCAACACGCGCACGTCGAGCGGTTCGACGTAGGTGCGGTGGGCGAAGTCGGGGTCGGTCATGATCGTCGCCGGATTCGAGTTGGCGAGGATGACGCGGTAGCCCTCGGCCTTCAGCACGCGGCAGGCCTGCGTGCCGGAGTAGTCGAACTCGCACGCCTGACCGATCACGATCGGACCGGACCCGATTACGAGGATCGACTCGATGTCAGTACGGCGGGGCACTACTTCGCACCTTCCATGAGCGCCGTGAACTCGGCGAAGAGGTACGACGCGTCGTGCGGGCCGGGACCGGCCTCGGGGTGGTACTGCACCGAGAAGGCCCTCTCGCTTGCCACCTTCAGTCCTTCGATCACGCCGTCGTTGAGGTTGACGTGGGTGACCTCGGCGCCGGCGATCGATCCTTCGGTCACCGCGTAGTTGTGGTTCTGGCTCGTGATCTCCACCGCGTTGTCGCGCAAGCGGCGTACCGGATGGTTGCCACCGTGATGGCCGAACGCGAGCTTGTGGGTGTCGCCACCGAGCGCCCGGGCCAGGAGTTGGTGGCCGAGGCAGATGCCGAAGATCGGCACCTCGCCGAGCATCGTGCGAATGGTGTCGACGGCGTACGTGACCGCCGCCGGATCGCCGGGACCGTTGGACAAAAACACTCCGTCGGGCTTGCGCTCGAGCACGGCTTCGGCGGGCGTGTTGGCCGGCACGACCATGACCGTCGCCCCGTGGGTGAGGTGGCGCAGGATCGTGCGCTTGATGCCGAAGTCGAAGGCGACGATGTGCTTCGGTCCTTCGCCGACCAGGTACGGCGCCTTGGTGCTGACCAGCCCTGCCAGGTCCTGGTCGTCTGTGCCTCGCTCCGCCTTGGCGGCTGCCAGCAGCGTCGACTCGTCGGCGGTACCGAAAGCCCCGGGGGCGGCGCCGGCGTCGCGCAGGTGACGGGTGAGGCGACGGGTGTCGATGCCGGCGATGCCGGACAATCCGGCGGTTCGCAAGAACGAGTCGAGGCTGTGCTCCGAACGCCAACTGGAGGCCCGCCGAGCGAGGTCGCGCACGATGACGCCGCGACACGCCGGCGTGGGCGCTTCGTTGTCGGACTCGGTCACGCCGTAGTTGCCGATGTGCGGGTACGTGAAGGTGATGATCTGCCCGGCGTAGGACGGGTCGGTGATGATCTCCTGGTAGCCGCTCATGGCGGTGTTGAACACGACCTCGCCGGTGGTCACGCCGTCGGTGCGCGGCGCGCCGATGGCTTCGCCTTCGAACACCGTCCCGTCGTTCAATACGAGCGCTGCTTCTACAACGCTCACCGCTCACCGCCCTTCGGGCGGCATCGCGTTGATGCGCTTGTCGGTTCGCTCACGAGTTCGCTCACTGCTGCGCCTCGCCGTCGACGACTACGGGGATACCTCGGAAGATCGTGTGTCGCACTTTGCCCTTCAGTTTCATGCCGTCGTATGGGGTGTTCCGGCTCTTGCTGGCGAGTGACCGCGCGTCGACGGACCATTCAGCCGTTCGGATCGATGATGCAGAGGTTGGCCGCCGCGCCCTTGGCGATCACTCCGCCGTGCTCCGCGGTGACTCCGGCGATCTTGGCCGGCTGCCAACTCAGGTAAGCCAGCACGCGGTCAATCGGCAACTCGAGTTTTGTCAACGCGAGCGCCAGCGCCGTCTCGAGGCCGAGCATGCCCGGCGGCGCCTGGTCGAAGGGCATCTCCTTCAACTCCGGCGCGTGCGGCGCGTGATCGGTGGCGATGGCGTCGACGGTGCCGTTGGCCAGCGCCGCCTTCACCGCTTCGACGTCGGCGTCGGTACGCAACGGCGGGTTGACCTTGAAGGTGGCGTCGTAGTCGCAGCAGCACGCGTCGGTGAGCGTGAAGTGATGCGGCGCCACCTCGGCGGTGACAGCCAATCCGGCGGCGCGGGCCGCGGCGACGGCGGCCAGCGACTCGGCCGTCGACAGGTGCAGGAAGTGCATCGACGCGCCGGTGAGGCGCACCAGTTCGAGGTCGCGCAACACCATCGCCGTTTCGGCGGAGCTCGGTTGGCCAGGGATGCCGAGCCTGGAGGACCACGCGCCTTCGTGCATCGCGCCACCCGCGGCCAGCGCGTTGTCCTCGCAGTGCTGCGCCAGCGTCACGCCGAGGCCCTTGGCGTACTCCAGCGCGCGGCGCATGAGCGCGCCGTCTTGCACGCCCGTGCCGTCGTCGGTGAAGAGCCGCACGCCGGCGGCGGCCATCTCCGCCATCGGCGCCAAGCGTTCGCCCTTGCGGTCGACGGTGATCGCGCCCGAGGGGAACACGGCGCAGCCGGCGGTCTGCGCCATGGCCAGCACGTCGCGGATCACTTCGACGCAGTCCATCGTCGGCTCGGTGTTGGGCATCGCGACCACGGCGGTGTAGCCGCCGAGCGCGGCGGCGCGAGTGCCGGTCTCGATGGTCTCGGCTTCCTCGCGACCGGGCTGGCGCAGGTGGGTGTGCAGGTCGACCAAGCCGGGGGCGACGATGCAGCCACCGGCGTCGATCACCGTCTTGGCCTCGAGGTTCTCGCCGACAGCGGTGACGATGCCGCTTTCGATGACGACGTCGGCGACGCGCGTGCCTGACGCGTCGATAACCGTGCCGCCTTTGATGACCGAAACAGGATTACGCGGCAAGATCGCCACTTCCGAGGAGGAGGAACAGGACGGCCATGCGCACCGAAACGCCGTTGGCGACTTGCTCGGTGATCACGGCGTTGGGGGCGTCGGCCACGTCCGCCGCGATCTCGACGCCGCGGTTCATCGGGCCGGGATGCAGGATCAGCGCGTCGGGCTTGAGGCGGGCGGCGCGCTTGGCGTCAAGGCCGTAGAGCTGTGAGTACTCACGCAGCGAGGGCAGCAACGCCTGCTCCATGCGCTCCTGCTGGATGCGCAGCAAGTAGACGCAATCGGCCTCGTCGAGCGCGCCGTCAAGGTTGTTGGTGACGTCGACGGGCCAGTCGTCGAGCGACGGCGGCAGCAGGGTCGGCGGCGCCACCAGCTTCACCTTGGCGCCGAGCGCCGTGAAGGCGGCGACGTTGGAGCGGGCGACGCGGCTGTGCTTGATGTCGCCGACGATCAGGATGCGCTTGCCGTGCAGGTCGCCCATGTGCGTGCGCAGCGTGTAGCAGTCGAGCAACGCCTGGGTGGGGTGCTCGTGCTGACCGTCGCCGGCGTTGATGACCGAGGCGTCGGACCACTTCGAAATTTGCTGTGGCACGCCCGCTGACTTGTGACGCACCACGAAGGCGTCGGCGCCGATCGCTTTGAGGGTCTCGACGGTGTCCCGCAGTGACTCGCCCTTCTTGAGCGACGAGGACGCGGCGGAGAAGGTCATCACGTCGGCACCCAGGCGCCGCGCCGCGGTCTCGAACGAGAGCCGGGTGCGCGTCGAGTCTTCGAAGAAGCACGACACCACGGTCTTGCCACGCAGCGCTTGCACCTTGGGAATGGCGCGGCGGTTGACCTCGGCGAACGTGTCGGCGGTGCGCAGCACCTCCTCGATGCCCTCGGCGCCCAGATCGTCGATCGCCAGCAAGTGCTTCATCTGAGCTCCCCCAAGTGCACGCCGTCGTCGCGCACGTCGACGAGTTCGTCGCGGCGCGTCGGCAGGTTCTTCCCCACGAAGTCGGGCCGGATGGGCACTTCGCGGTGACCGCGGTCGACCATGACCGCGAGTTGCACGCAGCGCGCCCGGCCAAAGTCGGCCAGGGCATTGAGCGCGGCTCGCACAGTGCGTCCGGTGAACAGGACGTCGTCGACCAGCACGACGGTCGAACCGGTGATGTCGAAGGGAATGTCGGTGGGCGCCTCGGCGATGACGGGGCGCAGGCCGAAGTCGTCGCGGTACACGGCCACGTCGAGGGTGCCGGTGGGGACTGCCACGCCTTCGATGCGGCTCAGCTCGGCGGCGATGCGCGCCGCCAGCGGCGCGCCGCCGGTCTGGAGGGCGACGAGCACGACGTCGGCGAGGCCGTGGTTTCGCTCGACGATCTCGTGGGCGATGCGGGTCACGGCACGGCGTAGGTCGTCGGCCGACATGACTTGGGTGCGGGAAACAAAAACGGCGGCGCCAGGCGCCACCGTCCGCTCGCGTTCAGCCACTCGATTCTCCTTCGCCGTTCGAGCCTCACAGGACCCGATTTACGACTCTGCGCATGTTAGCCGCGCGACTTACGCCGGCGGTTCGATGCGCCCCAGTCGCCGGATCACGGTGAGTCGTCCCCGCGTCGGAGCCGAGCGTCGGTCATCTCCCATCGCGTGAAGTTACGCAAATTCTCACCCGCGGCACTACGGCTGGCTCTACCGTGGCATCAACACGTCGCAGCTAGAGGAGCCGTTATGCCAAAGGTCCCAGCCCCCAAGAACAACAAGAAGGTCGGCAAGTCCCTCAAGGAGAAGCGGGCCGCCAAGCAAGCCAAGAAGTCCAGCTAGCGGGGTGAGGCCCGCATCAACGTTTGAAGCACGCTTTGAGGTGTGATTGGGGCCAGTCTGACGTCGGATCACACGTCAACGCGTGCTTCAAACGCGTTAGCGGCAAGCGAATCAACCGAGCCGCGCCGGAGACAGTCCGAAGCGTGTCGTGTCCATCAATTCGGCCGCAGTTCTCGGGCGGCGCTTGCCAGAACGCCGTTCACGAACTTGCCTGACTCTTCGGTCGAGTAGCGCTTCGCCAGCGTGACGGCCTCGTCGAGGATGACCGCCGTCGGTACGTCGGGCCGCTCAGCCAGCTCGTAGACGGCTAACCGCAGCACGGCGCGGTCGACCGCTGGCATCCGTTCGATCGGCCAGTCCGGCGCCAACTTCCCAATGAGCCCGTCCACGCGCGCCGCGTGTTCGGTCACACCGGTGACCAAGTCCACGGCGTAGGCATCCGGCGTCACCGGCAGCGCGGCCAGGACTTCGGCGATGGCCGACGACTTGGCGTCGGCTTCGTAAAGCAGTTCGAGCGCCCGCTCGCGCGCCATGGTGCGATCGGACACGGTGGTTGCTACGCGCGCGTCAAGTAGTCGCCGGAGCGGGTGTCGACCTTGATCTTGTCGCCCTGATTCACGAACAGCGGGACCTGCAACGTGTGGCCGGTCTCGAGGGTGGCCGGCTTGCGCGCTCCCGAAACGGTGTCGCCCTGCACGCCGGGTTCGGTTTCGGTGACGACCAACTCGACCGAGGCCGGCAGGTCGACGCCGACGACCTCGTCGCCATAGCGCTGGATGACCGCGGTGTCGGATTCCTTGAGGAAGCCCGTGGCCTCACCCAAGACAACCGGCGGCAGGTGGTGCTGATCGTAGGTGCCCGTGTCCATGAACACGTAGTCCTCACCGTCGCGGTACAGGAACTGCATCTCGCGCTTCTCGATGATCGCCTGCTCGAGCCTCTCATCGGCGCGGTACGTGCGATCGACCACGGCACCGTTGCGCACGTTCTTCAACTTGGTGCGGACGAACGCGCCACCCTTGCCGGGCTTGACGTGCTGGAAGTCGACGATCTTGAACAGCCCTTCCGGCAGGTTGAGGGTCATGCCGTTCCTGATGTCACTCATGCTTACTGTTGCCATGCGACTGCAAGTTCCTTCGTGGTGTTGGTGAGCGGGTAGCAACCGTCGTCGGTGACGACGACTGTGTCCTCGATCCGGACCCCGCCTAGGCCTTCAAGGTAGACGCCCGGCTCCACAGTTACGACATGGCCGGGCGCCAGCGTGTCGGTCGATACCGCCGAAACCCATGGCGCCTCGTGAATATCGAGCCCGACGCCGTGTCCGGTCGAGTGCATGAACGCCTCGCCCCATCCCGCCTCGGCGATGACGTCGCGACACACCTTGTCGACATCAGCAGCTTTCACTCCCGCCTTGACGGCGGCGACGCCGGCGCGCTGGCTTTCGGCCACGACGTCGACCATGTGTTGCAGTTCGGCGGACGGCTCACCGGCGCACACGGTGCGACTCATGTCCGAGCAATAACCGTCGACGATGGCGCCGAAGTCGAGCACGACGAGCTCGCCCGTTTCGATGACGCGGCTCGACGGGCGGGCGTGGGGTTTGGCGCCGTTCGGCCCGGCGGCCACGATCGTTTCGAACGAGTTGCCGGACGCGCCGAGCTTGCGGATCTCGAAGTCGAGCGCGATGGCGAACTCCTGCTCGGTGACGCCGGTGGCGAGCAACGGGCGGACGTTGGCCAGCGCGTCGTCAGCGATCCTTGCCGCTTCGCGCATCCGCTCCAGCTCGCCCGCGTCCTTGACGCGGCGGAGTTGTTCGATCACGTTCTCGGTGGCGACGAGTTCGGCGCCGCCAAACCATTCGTTGGCGAAGGTGCGTTGGCGGGCCCAGGTGACGTCGGTGGCTTCGAGCCCGAGACGAGCCACGCCTGCTGCCGCTGCGCTCACCGCCGCCTTCTGCCCGGCGAGGTTGCCGATCTCGATGCGTGCGTCGACGCCGGCTGCCTTGAGCTGCTCGCCGGACTGGAACTGGTAGCGGCCGTCGGTGGCCAGCACCAGCTCGTCGTCCTTCACCAAGAGCAGCGCCGCCGAACCGGTGAAGCCGGTGAGGTAGCGGACGTTGGTGAGGTTCGTGACGAGCAGGGCGTCGCACTCGGCGGCGCCGAGCGCCGCCCGCAGCTTGGGCAGCCGCGACGCGACATCCATCTTCTTACTCATGGCTTCAGCATCCTCGCTACGGCCTCGGTGGCCAATTCGTATCCGTGCGGGCCGAGGCCCATGATCGTTCCCTTGGCGACCGGCGTGAGCACCGACGTGTGCCGCCAGGCCTCGCGGGCCGACGTGTTCGACAGGTGCACCTCGACGATGGGACCTTCGAAGGTGGCCAGCGCGTCGTGCAGCGACCAGCCGTAGTGACTCAGCGCGCCGGCATTCACGATGATCGCCGCGCAACGGCCTCGCGCTGCGTGCACATGGTCGACGAGTTCGCCCTCGTGGTTCGACTGGAAGAACTCGACCGTGAGGCCGTGCGCCGCTGCGGTCTTCTCGACCAGCGCGATGAGGTCGGCCTCGGTGGTGGTGCCGTAGATGTCGACCTCGCGTTGGCCGAGCAGGTTCAGATTGGGCCCATGCAACAGGGCGATAACGCCAGACACGACAGTCAGTCTCCCATTTGCTTCATCGCCGACACCGCAATATCGGCGGGGATCCCCGTGACGAGCTCGACGCCGCTCGGACCGTCGAGCACGAATGTGAGGTCGTCGCCCGTGGCCTTCTTGTCACGGCGCATCACGGCCACCAGCTCGGCGGGGTCGCAGTTCGGGGGGATCGTCGTCGGCAGATCGCTCGCCGCGACCACCGCCACGTGTTCGGCCACCCGCGCTTCGTCGATGCGGCCGAGGAGATGGGCCAGCCGCGCCGCGTAGACCAAGCCGATGGCGACGGCTTCGCCGTGCCGGAGGTCGTATCTGCCGACGGTCTCCAGCGCGTGGCCAAGGGTGTGGCCGTAGTTGAGCGTGGCGCGGACGCCAGTCGTTTCGTGCTCGTCGGCACTGACCGCCGCCGCCTTGATGGCGACCGCGGCGGCGATGCGCTCGTCGAGCGGGAGCGCCGCCAGGTCGTCGCCGGTGAGGAAGTGGTACTTCGCCAGTTCGCCGAGTCCCGACCGCATCTCCCGCGGCGGGAGCGTGGCGAGAGCGTCGGTGTCGCACAGGACGGCGCGCGGTTGCCAGAACGCGCCCACGAGGTTCTTGCCGGCCGACAGGTTCACGCCGGTCTTGCCCCCGACCGCGGCGTCGATCATCCCGAGCAGCGTCGTCGGAACGTGCACCACGGCGATGCCGCGTAGGTACACCGCGGCGGCGAAGCCGGCCACGTCGGTCACCACTCCTCCGCCGACACCGAGCACGGCGTCGGCTCGAGTGATCCCGGCCGCGACAAACTCTTCGCACAGCACCTCGACGGAGGACAGGCTCTTGGCTGTCTCGCCGTCGCCGATCACGTGCGTTGTCGTTGTTTGAAAGGGCAACGGCCACTCGAAGGGCACGCCCCGTTGCGTGACGACGGCGAGTCGCCTCGCCTTATCCGGCAGATGGCTGAGCAGTTCGTAGCGGGCGCCCGCGCCGACGACCACGGGATAGCTGCGCTCGCCGAGATCGACCGTGACCGTGATCACGCTGCGCTCAGTCCCTTCACGATCGCCACGGCGACTTCGTTTTCGTCGAGTCCGTCGACGTCGACGGTCACGGTGGCGATCGCCTCGTACAGGCCTTCGCGTTGCGCCATCAGTCGTTCGAGCGCGGCCGCCGGTCCGCCCGCTAGCAGCGGTCGGCCAGAGCCGTCGCCCACGTGGTCGAGCAGCGTGGGCAGGGTTGCCCGCAGGTACACGACCGGGCCGAGGGCGCGCAGCACGTCGCGGCTGGCGGCGTCCATCACGGCGCCGCCGCCGACCGAAATGACGGTGTCGCCGATCAGGGTGAGGCGTTGGATCGCCGCCGCCTCCTGCGCCCGAAACGCTTCGATGCCGTCGCGCTCGATGATCGTCGCCGGATCACCGACGACATCGTCGATGTCGACGAAGCCCCACTGCAGCAGCCGAGCGAGCGCGGCACCGACGGTGGTCTTGCCCGCACCCGGCATCCCAATCACGGCGATCGCTTGGACCGGTTCGTCACTCAAGGCCAGCAACAAAAGCGGTGTGGTTGGCGACGAACTCGTCGACCGAGTCGCCGCCGAACTTGCGCTGCGCCTCGCTCGCGAGCACGAGCGCGACCATGGTCTCGGCGACCACGCCCATGGCAGGCACCGCCGTCACGTCCGTGCGTTCCTTGAAGCTGACGGTCTCTTCCTTCGAGACGACGTCGACGGTGCGCAGCGTCGGCCGGTTCAGGGTCGCCAGCGGCTTCATGGCGGCGCGGGCCACGAGCAGCGCGCCAGTGGACATGCCGCCTTCGATGCCGCCTGCGAGGTCGGAGTCGCGGCGGTACCCGGCGTCGGTCTCCCAGATGATGGCGTCGTGTGCCTCCGAGCCACGCCGGTGGGCCACGTCGAAGCCTTCGCCGATTTCGACGCCCTTCACCGCCTGGATGCTCATGAGCGCACCGGCGAGGAGCGAGTCGAGCTTGCGGTCCCAGTGGACGTGGCTACCCAAGCCGACGGGTACGCCGTAGCCGAGGACCTCGATGACGCCGCCGAGCGAGTCGCCGTCTTTGGCCGCCGCCTTGATCTGTTCGACCATCGCCTCTTCGGCTTCGGAGTCGAAGCAGCGGACCTGTGACTCGTCGACGGCGTTGAGATCCGACGGACGGGGACGGGCGGCCGTGGACTTGACCGTGGCGGTGCCCATGGAGATCACGTGGCTGATGACCTCGACGCCGATGGTGCGCAGCAACGCTTTGGCGACGCAGCCCGCCGCGACGCGCGCCGCGGTCTCGCGTGCGCTCGCCCGCTCGAGCACGTCGCGGGCGTCGCTGAACCCGTACTTCTGCATGCCCGCCAGATCCGCGTGGCCGGGACGGGGCGCAGTGAGCGGCTTCTCGGTGGCGCCCGGCGCCGGCGACATCTCCTCCTGCCACTTCGGCCATTCGGTGTTGCCGATCTCGATGGCAACCGGCGAACCGAGAGTGCGGCCGTGCCGGATGCCGCCGAGCAGCGTGATCTCGTCTTGCTCGAAACGCATGCGCGGACCGCGCCCAAAGCCGAGGCGCCGCCGCGCCAACTCCGCCTGCACGTCCTCGACGGTCAGTTGCAAACCCGCGGGCAGTCCTTCGACGATGACAACGAGCCCCTTGCCGTGGGACTCGCCGGCGGTCAGATATCGCAGCACAACCGCCGAGGTTACTGGCGGTCGGGTTCAGATCGACTTACCAGGTGGGGTTGAGGTCCTGAGCGCCTGGCGTGTTCGTGAGACGCAAGGCTGACGACGCCTTCGCGTTGCGCGCCGTGACGGGTAACGCGTACAGGTCGAATGCTTCGTCCTGGTGCGCGCTCTGGAAGACAAGCAGCGTCCCATCGGGCGACCACCGCGGCCCTGCCGCCTCGGCGCGCAGGTCGGTGATCTGCATCGCGACGCCACCGGCGCTCGGCATCGTGAAGACTTCCCGTGATCCAGTCCGGCGTGACGAGAAGACGAGCGACGTTCCGTCCGGCGACCAATCGGGCTCCGCGTTGTCCGATCCGTCGGTCGTCAACTGACGCGGCTTCTGGTTGGCTGTCGACGGATCAGCGAGGTAGAGGTCGCCGCCTTCGCCCCCGGGACCGTTGGCGAACACCACGCTTCGGCCATCGGGCGAGTATCGAGGCGATCCCGACTGGCCAGGTAGCACGGTCAGCAAGCGGATCGGCGCGGCGTCGCCCCGCTCCGCGTCCATCACGTAGATCTGATTGCCGACACCGCGGTCGCTCACGAAGACGATCTGTTTTCCGTCCGGCGACCAATCCGGATGGGTGTCGAGCCCAGGATTCGACGTCAACCGACGTGTCCCCGAACCGTCGGCGTTCATGACGTAGAGGTCGATCGCACGCGAACGCTCGCTGACGAAGAGAACCTTTGTTCCGTCGGGCGACAGCGTTGGCTGGGCGTTCTCGGCCGCCAAGCTCGCGGCGTCGTCCGACAACGGGGTAACGGCCGTGCCGGGCGGGTTGAGCGCGAACAACTGCCGATGGCCGTCGCGCGTGCTCTCGAACATGATCGGGCGCGACGACGCCGTGATGGCGATGGGCGGCGGCTCCCGACGACCATCGTCCCGCCGCGTCACCGCGAATACGACGGCGGTCGCGATGAGGAGGCCGGCGGCGACGGCGGCGACCGCCACGCGGCGCGCGTTGCCGCGCGGCGCCAGCAGCGCCGAAGCGGCCGGCGGCGTGCCCGCCCCAGGCAAGTCCGGGTGCTGCAGTGTGAAGACGCCGCGGCCGATCTCTTGGAGCGTCGCGCCGTCAGGGAGAGCGGCGCGTACCAATCCAGCCGTCGCCGCCGACACGAGCACCTGCGCCGGCCCGCCGCGATGGGCGAGATCCGCCGCGAGCCCGAGCGCGTCACCGGCATAGGTGCCCGAGCGCAGCACCGCCTGGCCGGAGTGGACGGCGACGCGGCGACCGGCCTCCGTCGGCGGCGCGGCGGATCGCTGTTGGATCTCGAGCGCGCACTTGAGGGCGTCGGTCGGCGAACGGAAGACGGCGACGGCGGCGTCGAACGCAGGCGAGGCCACCGGCAGGCGGCCGTGATGACGCTCGGCGACCTCGGCCACGAGACTGTCGTGGCGCGCCAGCAGTGACGCGGCTGCGCGCTCGTCGTCGCTCGGCAATCCGGCGGCGAGTTCTGCCACCACGTAGGTCACGGAACCGGACGGCAGGTCCGTCGCCGCCCACGACTGCATCCGCTCGACGAGATGGCTTGCGGCGCCGGGTCGCTGCCGGGGATCGACCGAAAGCGCCTTGCCGATGGCGCGCTGGAGCGGGCCCGCGACCGCCTGCGGGATTCCTTCCCAGTCGGGTGCGCCCACCGGCGCCCGCCCGGTGAGCAGCGCGGCCGCGGTCGCGGCGAGCCCGAACACGTCGGCGGCCGGTGTCGGTAGATCGCCGCCTGCGAGCTCCGGCGCCCGGAACGCCGGGGTACCGCCGCGCCCGCGCGCCGAAGGGCGCGATGAGACCCCGAAGTCGACGAGCACGACGCGGCCGTCGGCAGTGAGGATCGCGTTGGAAGGCTTGACGTCTCCGTGGACCACCGGCTCGCGATGCTGGTGGAGATGGTCCAGCGCGGTCGCCATCTGACCCAACCATCCGATGACCACCGAAACCGGAAGGCCCGGGTCGCCTTGTTGCGCCAGTATCCGGCCCAGGTCGGACCCTTCGATCCAATCCATGACCAGCACGTAGCGGCGGCCCTCGAAGAAATCGTCGCGGGCAACCGGAAGCAGCGGGTGGGGCGTAATCGACAAGAGGACGCGCGCCTCGGTCAGCAGCGCCTCGCGCTCCGCCTTCGAAGGCGCCTTCCGCACCTTGAGCGCGACTGGGCGGTCATGCAGCGTGTCGCGCCCGCGCCATACCTCGCCCTCCCCGCCGCGACCGACTATCTCGATCGCTTCGTAGCGCTCGTTCCAGAGCTTCTTCGGCGGGCTCACGACGAGAGATCGGCGAGCGTGACCGCGCCGGAACGAACGGCCCGATTCGCCAGCTCGATTCGGCGACGATCGCCGTAGACCTGGAACTTGTCGAACAGCTTCGCGAGATGCTGCTTCACCGCCGTGTCCGAGACGACGAGTTCCGCGGCGATCTCGTGCACCGTCGCCGGATCCGTGAAGAGATTCCCCGCGAGCACGGGACGGCACAACGCTACGAGCACGTCGTGTTCGCGCGCGGTAAGCCGCGGAGCACTGTCCTCGAGGATCGTGTGGGTGTCGTCGCGCACTTCGTCAGACTGAAACAGCAGGCGCGCCTCGCCGACGCGAATCTCGTCGCCTGGATGTAGGGCGCGCTCGCCCCACAAGCGCTCGCCGTTGACGTAGGTCCCGTTGCGCGAGGCGAGGTCGCGCAACACCCAGGTGCCCGCCATGTGTTCGAGGACGGCGTGCAGCTTCGACGAAGTCGGGTGAGCGATGACCACGTCGTTGGACGGTCCACGCCCCATCGACACGCGCGTGCCCGACAACTCGACCACCTCATGGGTCGACCCGTTCCAGACGTGCAGTGCCTCGCTCATCCCCGGCACGAGCGTACCGACACCTCCTCCCTGCCGCTCCGGACGGTTCCCTGGAAGACAGATGACCCTTCCCCCCGCGGGAAGGCAATTCAGTCGCTGTGGAGATTCCGCCGCGAGAAGCAAACGCTCACGATCGGGACAGGGCTGGTTCGTGAATGAAAGGGGCGGTACATGGAAACGTTGCAACTCCCGCGCGTCGAACGCGGGGAAACACCGAGGGAAGTCGAGGTCCGATCGGCTCCCAGACCAAGGATGGATCTCGCCAAGAAGCTGCAGTGGTTGATGCGGATAAGCATGGCCGGCACCTATATCGGTCATGGCGCCTTCGGGATCATCGGCAAAGAAGCCTGGGTTCCGTACTTCAACTTGTTCGGCTTCACCGACAGCCAGGCGTGGGCGCTGATGCCCGTCGTCGGCTCGATGGACATCCTGTTCGGCATCTTGATCCTCGTCTGGCCGATGCGGCTGATGATGTTGCACCTCGCTTTCTGGGGCGTCATGACCGCCATGTTCCGGCCCTTGACGGGCGAGGGCGTGTGGCAGGAAGTGTTCGAGCGCGGCGGCAACTACTGCGTGCCCATGGCACTTCTCGTGCTCACCGGTGCTGGCGACTCGATTTCGTTGTGGTTCCGCCGGGTCAACGAAGCCCCGGTCATGACCCACGCGAAAGCGGTCGCCATGCACTGGATTCTGCGGGTCGGGACGGCACTGCTGCTCATCGGCCACGGCGGTTTCGGCGTGTGGATGCACAAGCAGGTGTGGCTTGGGTATTTCGCGGAGCTTGGGGTCAGCCCGGGGGCGGTTGCTGATCTGAATCTGTACTACGTGGTCGGCTGGTTCGAGATCGCGCTCGGGTTGGCGGTCCTGCTCAAGCCGGTCCGCTCGCTTCTGATCGCGGTGTGCGCGTACAAGATCGGCACCGAGGCGCTTCGGCCGTTGGCGGGCGAACCCATGTGGGAATTCATCGAACGCGCCGGCAGCTACCTCGCACCCGTCGGCCTGATCATGGTCAACAAATACCTGCGCCGCGAAGGCGTCAAGACATTCGAACTCGGGAGCAAATCATGAAGAAGCAACTCGCCCGCATCGCCGTCGCCGCACTCGCCCTGTGCCTCGTGACGCAAGGCGCCGCCGCCGAAGGCAGCACCGAAGTGATTCGCGGCTGTAAGCACAAGCTCACCGGTAACCTCCGCATCGCCGACAACTGCACCGCGTCGGAAACGCGCATCACCTGGAACGCAACGGGCCCGGCCGGTCCGGCAGGACCAGCTGGGCCAGACGGCGCGCGTGGCGCTGACGGCGCCGACGGCGTCCAAGGTCCGGCCGGACCTGAGGGACCGATGGGTCCGCAGGGTCTCGTAGGTCCGATGGGCCCGCAGGGCGCCAAGGGCGATACCGGAGCCACCGGAGCACCGGGCGTCGCCGGTCCGCAGGGACCCGCGGGACCTGCAGGCTCCGCGGCGTCGGCGGCCGTCGTGTACTCGCGCAGCGTGCCGTTCACGTCACTCACGGGCCAGAGCTGGCTCGTCGAACAGTTCGCCCCGCCGGCAGGCTCGTATTTGGTCAACGTGCATGTCAACCTCGTGCGTAGCGCGAACGCCAGGTTCAGCTGCGACCTGCTGAAGGGTGGCGGTGACGTCCAGTATCTCGACACTGCGACGAGCGGCACGTATGACACATCGGCTCCGACGTACCAGACCTCGGACCGGATCACGCTCGCCGGGATCGCGACCCTGGGCGCGGGTGAACAGTTCAATGTCAATTGCACGCGGTACGCGGGCTTCGTACAACTCAATGACGGGTTGGTGTCGGCTCTTCGGGTGACTGCGCACAGCGTCTAGCGCTCCCAGTCAGGAAAGGCCGCCCTCTGCCCGGAGGGCGGCTTTTTCTGTTTCTTCGTTATGCGCGGGTGAGGCCGAGCAGCAGATCGCCACCGCAGAGAACGAACAGCGTTCCCGCGGCGAGGAAGGGGCCGAACGGCACCGCGTCGCGACCCTTCTTGCGGCGAGCGATCATCAAACCAACACCGACGACCGCGCCGAGCACGAACCCGGAGAAGATGCCGAGCACGACCTGTTCGGCACCGAGCCAACCGAGGTCGAGCCCGATCAGACCGGCCAGGCGGACGTCGCCGAATCCCATCCCCGCCGGGCTGATGATGTGCAGGACGAGTAGCGCGCCGAACCCGGCGAAGCCGCAGAGCACGGCGCGCTTGAACGAGGCACCGTCGCCGTCGATCGCCGCGGCGATGCCCATGAGCACAGCCGTGGCACCGACCACCGGCCACACGATGCGCTTCGGCAGGAGGAACAGGTCGAGGTCGATCACCGACAGCGTGACGAGCCCGACGGCGGCAACGACGTGCGCCGCGACCACAGGGTGCGCGCCAGTAGCCAATGCCACACCTCCGGCGACGAGCGCGAGCAGCGGCGCGAGAAGTTTGCGCGTGGCCAACCATGGCCCGACCCGACGTACCGGCTGCGGATCGTCCTCCGGGTCCGCCGGCGTGTCGCGGATCGCCGTGGCCGCGTAGGGCGACGCCAGCGCGCCAAAGGCGGCGGCGAGCAGGGCCACCGCGATGGTCGAAGCCGTCATCGTTGCGAGTGCGCCAGCGCGGCCATTGCGGCGGCCGACATGGCGGGCAGCGGCGCGTCCTGGCCGGTCCACAACGTGAACGCGTGCGCCGCCTGGTGCACCAGCATCCCGAGGCCCCCGACGGCGTGGGCGCCGGCGGCGCGGGCGGCTTGCACGGTCGGCGTTATCGGAGGCGCGTACACGAGGTCGACGACGAGTTGGTGCGGGCGGAAAAGCGCACCGTCCACCGAGGGTGCGTCGTCACCGAGCATCCCGAGCGGCGTTGCGTTCACAATCAGATCGGCCGCCACGACGTCATCCTGAGTACCGACCCGTCCGACGCCGCCGGCGAGCTCGGCGGCGCGCTCGGCGTTCTGCGCGGTGCGGTTGACCACGATCACCTCGGCGGCGTCGCAGTCGGCCAGCGCGAGCACCGCGGCGCGCGCCGCGCCACCCGCACCGAGAACGACACAGCACTTTCCGGCAGCGCTAAATCCCTCGTCGTAGTGCAGTGCGTCGATGAGACCGGCGCCGTCGGTGGAGTGGCCGACGAAATCGACTCCCTCGCGCACGATGGCGTTCACGGCGCCAAGTCGTTCGGCGGTCGGCGACAAGCGGTCGAGCGCTTCGATGACCGTGGCCTTGTGGGGCATGGTGACCGACAGTCCGTCGAATCCGAGCGCCTTCGCTCCGGTCACCGCGGCGGGGGCGTCGCCGTCGACGACTTCAAAAGCCAGGAACACCCAGTCGAGCCCCGCCTCGGCGAAGGCGGCGTTGTGGATGGCCGGCGACAGCGAGTGCCGTACGGGATCGCCGATGACACCGGCAACCCGCGTCGCTCCGCTGATCGGCACCGCTACGGATTGACGCCGCGGCGCTTGGCGTCGGCCACGGCGGCATTGTGCTCGGACAGCGTGACGGAGAACTTGTGGGTCCCGTCCTTCTGGAACTTCACGTAGTAGATCCACGGCCCGTCGACGGGATTGAGCGCGGCGCGGATCGAGGCGCGACTCGGCGCGCTAATCGGTGTCGGCGGCAGGCCCTTGTGCACGTACGTGTTGTACGGCGACGGGTTCTTGAGGTCACTGAAGAGCGTCTGGCCGTTCGGCCGGCGCCCGCCGCGGGCGTAGTTCACCGTCGCGTCGAGTTGGAGGAGCATGTTCACCTTCAGCCGGTTCTCGATGACGCGGGCGATCTTCGGGCGCTCGGCCGCGACTTTGCCTTCGCTCTCGATGAGCGATGCGATTACCAGATTCTCGTAGGGGCTGTGCCCGGTTGACGCCGTGGCCACGCCTTCAGCCGTGGCCACCTCGTCGAAGGTCGCAACCATCCGGACGAGGATGTCCTCTTCCGTGTCGTCGTCCTCCACGAAGTACGTGTCGGGGAACAGCAGACCCTCGAGGTTGTTCACGTTCGGGGGCTGGAAGTCGGATCGCACACGTCCGCTCGCGGCCGCGGCGAGGAAGGCCTCGGCGGACTTCCCGGGGAGTTGGCCAACGCGTTCCGCGATCTGGCTGAGCCGGAATCCTTCGGGGATAGTCAGCCGGTGAAAGATGACCTTCGGCCCGGCCTCGAGAAGTTTCACGACGTCGCTCATCGAGGCGTTTTCGCGCAACTCGTAGATGCCGGCCTTCAAGTCCGCGGGGTGTATCCGTAAGTACAGCTTGAAGACGCGGGCGCTGGAGATGATCCCCTTGTCGTCGAGGATGGCGGCGATCGTTCCGGAGGCGGCGCCTTCGGGGATGGTGACGCTGATGAGCTTGCCGGGCGCGCCGGGAGGATTGACCTGGCGTTGATACCAAACCACGCCCCCGCCAGCCACGAGGATGAATGCTGCGAGCGCGATCAGGATGACGCGCCGACCGCCAGAGATCATCTAATCGACCCTACCCGCGGACTCGGACATTTCAGTCGTCGGCCCGCCCGCCGTCGAGAGGCATGGGGCAGCCGGCGTCGAGCCAGGACTGGAGGATCACCGCGGCGGCCACTTTGTCGACGGTGTGTTTTCTCTTGGCCCGCCGGACGCCACCCTCGATCAACGCCTTATTGGCACTGACTGTGCTGAGCCGCTCGTCCCAGAGAACAACGGGAACCGTTAACGCGGCGCGCAGCTCGGCTGCCTCGGAACGGATCAACTTGGCGGCTGCACCATCACGCCCGCTCATCGATCGCGGCAGACCGACGACTACGACTCTGGCCTCGCTTTCCGTGACCGCGGCCGCGACGGCCGCGTGGTCGGCGGCGTGGTCTATACCGCGGTTGATCACCTCGAAGGGCGACGCGATGACGCGTCCAGGGTCGGTGATGGCGACACCGATGCGGACCGACCCCAGGTCGAGCCCGAGAACCCGCGTCACCCGCCGGCGGCCGCCCGCGCCAGGTTCAGGGCCTCGTCGATTCCGGCGACGTTGCGGCCGCCGGCCATGGCGATGTCGGGATTCTTGGAGCCGCCGCCTTGGACAGCCTTGGACGCGTCGGCCAGTAACACTCCGGCGTCGAGGCCTGCCTCCCGGCCGTCCTTGCTCACGACGGCAACCAGCGCGACCTTTCCGTCCTCCGGCGACCCACCGAGCACCACAGCCTTGATACCGGCTTGGTCGCGTACGGCGAGGGCGAGGTCGCGCAGCTGGTCCTGCCCGAGTCCGTCGCGCCGCGCCACGACGACGCCGTTGACCGCGTCGGCGGCCAGAGTCGGCCCTTCGGCACGCGCGCTGGCGGCCTTCAGGTTGCGCAGTTCCACTTCCAACGCCTTGTTGCGCTCAAGGTTGCGGTTGACAGCGGTGACGAGGTCGTCGGGCGCGGCTTTCAGGGCGGCGGCCGCCTCCTTGACCAGGCGGTCGCGCTCGTTCATCCACGCGATCGTGCCTTCGCCGGTGACGGCGAACAGGCGGCGCATGTTGGCGGCGATCGACTCCTCGGAGGTGATCTTGATGGTGCCGATCGTGCCGAGCGCGCTCACGTGGGTACCGCCACAGAACTCGATCGAACGTGACCCCGCTTGAACCACGCGGACGCGGTCGCCGTACTTGTCGCCGAAAAACGCGATGGCGCCCATCTTCTCGGCTTCGGCCTTCGAGTACTCACCCTTATCGACCACGGGATTGGCCAACACTTCGTGGTTGACCAACCGCTCCACCTCAGCGATCTCCGCCGGCGTCATCGGTTGATGGTGACTGAAGTCGAAACGCAACTCGTCGGGCCCCACCCGCGAGCCCTGCTGCTTGACGTGATCGCCGAGCACCTCGCGCAACGCCCAGTGCAGGAGGTGCGTGCCGGAGTGGTTGCGCATGATGGCGTCGCGCCGCGGCGCGTCGATGGCAGCCGTCGCGACCTGTCCGACGCTGATCTCGCCGCTCGCGGCGCGGGCCACGTGGCGGTGCAGGCCCGGAATCGGCGCGGTCGTGTCGAGCACCTCCACGCTTCCGGTATCTGTGGTGATCGTGCCGGTGTCGCCGATCTGGCCGCCGCTCTCGGCGTAAAACGGCGTCCGGTTCAGAAACACTTCCGTGGTGCCGTTCTCGTTCTCGAGAATGGCGACGATTGTGGCATCGGACTCGTACTCGTCGTAGCCGGTGAACAGTGTCGAGCCGTTCTGGTCGAGGATCTCGCGGTACACGCTGGAGTCGTTGGCGTCGGCGGCGACGGTCTTGCGGCCTTCCTTGGCGCGGCGGCGTTGCTCGGCCATGCGTTCGTCGAAGCCAGCCCGGTCGACTTCCACGCCGCGCTCCTCGGCGACCTCGGTGGTGATGTCGATCGGAAACCCAAACGTGTCGTGGAGTTGGAACGCGACTTCGCCGCGCACGCGCCCGGTCGCCAACTCCTGGTCGAGGACCGCGGAACCATCGCGCAGCGTCTTGCGGAACCGCTCTTCCTCGCGCTCGACGATCGTGAGGATCGAATCCTTCTGACGCACGAGTTCCGGGAAAGCGTCGGCGCTGATGTCTATGGCCGCCCCGACCAACTCCGGCAGCACGATGCGGTCGACACCGAGCTGGTAGGCGCGCCGCACGGCACGTCGCACGACGCTGCGACAGATGTAGCCGCGCTCTTCATTCGAGGGGACGACGCCGCCTTCGATCAGGATCGGAATGGTCCGGGCGTGGTCGCCCAGAACACGTAATGCGGCGGTCGTCGCCGGATCGGTGCCGTAGGTCGCGCCGGTAAGCCGCTCGGCCTCGGCGACGATGCGGCGCAATTCGTCGGTGTCGAAGACGGTCTCGACGTCTTGGAGCAACATCAGCAAGCGTTCGAGTCCCACGCCGACGTCGATGTTCTTGCGCGGGAGGTCGATCACGCCGCCGTCGTCGGTGTACTGGTTCTGCATGAAGACCATGTTCCAGAACTCGACGTAACGGTCGCCGCCGCCGTGCTCGGGCCCGCCGGCCTCGCCCCACTCGGGACCGCAGTCCAAGTGGATCTCGGAGCACGGGCCGCACGGACCTGTGGGTCCCATGTCCCAGAAGTTCTCTTTCTTGCCGAGACGCTGAATACGCTCCATCGGCACGCCGATCTGCTCGTGCCAGATGGCCTCGGCCTCGTCGTCGGTGGTGAACACGGTGATCCACAGGCGGTCGCCGTCGAAGCCGACGACTTCGGTCAGGAACTCCCAGGCCAGCGGGATCGCCGTCTCCTTGAAGTAGTCGCCAAAGCTGAAGTGGCCGAGCATCTGGAAGAACGACATGTGCCGGCGCGTCTTGCCGAGCTCGTCGATGTCGTTGTGCTTGCCCGACAAACGGATGCACTTCTGGATGCTCGTGGCCCGCGGGTACGGCGGCACTTCCTCGCCGAGGAAGTACGGCACGAACTGGTTCATACCGGCGTTGGTGAACAGCGGCGCCGTCGGGTGATGCGGCACGACCCCAGACGAGGGCACCAGTGTGTGCTCGCGCTCGACGAAGAAGTCGGTGAAAGCGCGGCGCAGTGATTGGGCGTCCATGACGGGACTCAATCTACGGGACGAAGCTGCGCGTCCCTGCAGTGATTACGAAGCCAGATTGTCCGAGCGCAGCTCGTTGACGACGTCGCGGACCTGGGTGGCGGCCGACTTGGCCGTACGGAGCAGGTCGTCGCGCATGTTGGCCGGGCGGAGACGATCAGCGGCTTGCGCGACCCGCTGGACGCGCACGGTGACGAAGTAACCGATCCCAGCGCCGACGGCGATCCAGAAGAGACGGCGAATCATCCGGGAAAGCGTACGGCGTCGTGCCAGAGCAATCGCGGAGGCTCAGGTGTGCGTCGAATCTCGGCTCACAGCCGAGTCTTGACGCGCACCTCTGCTACGGCCACAACCTCGAAAGTGGGTACGCCTCTCGCCGCATGGACATCTCTTCGCCGGAATTCGTCGCCGGGCGCGCCGTCGCGGTGTTCGCCGTCGAGCGACTAATCCGTGACCGCACCGCGCTACCTGTATGGGTGGTTACGGCCGGCGCGGGAATCCTCGTTGTCGGCTCCGTCCTCAGCGACGGTCTCGGCGCGGTCCTCCTCGGCCTGCTCGCCGTTGCGGCCGGAGCAGTGGCGGCAACGCTGTTCGCCGTGCGCGCCGTCGTGCTGAGGATCGTGCGACGGCTTGCGGGGGGACCGGACTTCGAGCGAGTACGTCCGGTCATCGAGCGGCACATGGCCGAGGTGGAGCGCGCCCGGAGCGTCCTGCCGCTCGACCCGCCAGGCGTGATTCGTCTCGCCTGGTTGGCGCGCCGCCCCGCCGATCTTCGGGCCCACGTGCAGACGATGGCAACAGCAGTGGCCCGCACCATCCCTTTGGTCGTGGCCGAGGTTCGCCGCGAACTGGCTCCGACCGAACGCTGACTACCGCCGCTTGGACTGGCGTTCCTTGACCTCGGCTTCGTGGCCGTGCTCGGAGGGCTCGTAGTAGGTCTTGCCGGCGACTTCGTCGGGTCGGTACTCCTGCTCGACCCAGCCACTGGGATCGTCGTGGGGGTACACGTAGCCGACACCGTGGCCGATGCGGCGCGCCGAGTGATACGACGCGTCGCGGAGGTGTGCGGGCACGAGACCGGCGGGTTTGCGCTGCACGTCGTCGAAGGCGGCCCACATGGCCGTAGCCACGCGGTTGCTCTTGGGGGCGGTTGCCAGGTGCACGACGGCTTGGCTGAGGTTGTACTGCGCCTCCGGGAGGCCGACGTACTCCACGGCGTGCGCTGCCGCGGTGGCCACCAGCAGCGCCATCGGGTCGGCCATGCCGATGTCCTCACTGGCAAGGATGACCAGGCGCCGGGCGATGAAGCGGGCGTCCTCCCCCGCCGTGATCATGCGCGCCAGCCAGTACAGGCCGGCGTCGGGGTCGCTGCCACGGATCGACTTGATAAACGCGGAGATTACGTCGTAGTGATCGTCGCGTTCGTACTTGAGCGCCCGGGCGCCGCGGGCCGCCTCAGCGTGTTCAAGTGTCACGTTGTTGTCGGACCCGCTCAGCACGATGGCCACTTCGAGCGACGTGAGGATGGCCCGGCCGTCGCCGTCGACGAGGTTGATGAGGTGTTCGATCGCAGCGTCGTCGGCGGTCGCCTGTTCGGCGTCGAGGGCGCGCTGCGCGAGTACCCGCATCGACTCGTCGCCCAGCGGTTCGAGACGGAACAGCGTCGAGCGCGACAGCAGTGGCGCGTTGACCTCGAAGTACGGGTTCTCGGTTGTCGCGCCGATCAACGTGAGCGTGCCGTCTTCGACCGACGGCAGTAGCGCGTCCTGCTGCGCCTTGTTGAAGCGGTGTACCTCGTCGAGGAAGAGGATCGTCGGCCGCCCGTTCTCGGCCAGCAGCCTGCGGGCGCCGTCGACGGTGTCGCGCACGTCCTTCACGCCCGCCGTCACCGCGCTCATGGGAACGAAGGAGCGGTTGGTCACCGCGGCGATGACGCGGGCGAGGGTGGTCTTGCCGGTACCGGGAGGACCCCACAGGATGATCGAGCTCAACCGGTCGGCTTCGACCAGCGTGCGCAGCGGCCGACCCGGACCGAGCAGGTGGTCCTGGCCGACGATCTCGTCGAGAGTCTTGGGCCGCAGCCGATCAGCCAGCGGCGCCTGCTTGGCGAGCTGGTCGCGCAGGCTGGCCTCGAAGATGCTGTTGTCGGCGGCTTTACGTGGAATGACGCGAACCGTAGCTGGGGGGTGTTACTGAAGCGGCGGCGGTTTGCCTTCGCGGGCGCGAGCGAAGCGGCCAAGACCGCCAACCTGCGGGGCGACGCCAGGGATCTCGCGGCCGCCGCGTACCAGCGACTGGACGGCGGGTATCGGCTGGCGGGAACCCCACAGCAAGCCGCCGATGCCGAGTAGGACGAGCACCGCACCGACGAACTGGCTGGCGTTGCCGTCCTCGACGGGAGCGCCCGAGAACGCCGGCAGTACCGGCGCCTGCTCGTTGGCGTCGAGCGCGGGGCGCACGAGCGGAGCAGAGCCCGTCTCGCCGCCGCCGAAGGTTCCGCCGGTGTCGAAAGATCCGAAGTCGGTGACCTCCTCCGGCGCTTCGTCGGCTTCCGTGTTGGGCTCGACCTCCGCGGGCGCAATCACGAGATCGGCGGCCGTCGGCGGAACGAACACGATCTGGAACGGAGCGGCGACCCCGGCGGCAAGGTCACTGGTCGCCAGGGGAACGATGACCACGTCGGTCTTACCGTCATCGGCGAGCGGCGCCACGGGGAAGGTCCACGACATCCCGTCGCCCGCCCGGATTCCGGCCACGGACCCACCGCCGTTGATGAGGTCGCAGGCCACGACCGGCTTCTGGTCCCACTGACCGGCGACAACGGGTTCCCACGGTGTGGCGGCGGCACAGGCGACGAGTTTGGCCTGGTCGCTGTTGGCTTCACCGTTCGGCGCGACGCGCAATGTGAGCGAGGTCAACTCCGCGTCGACCCGCACCGCGGCGACGGCGAACGCGCCATCGGGCAGTCCCGCGACTTGGAGCCCGCCCTCGGCGGTGGGTGGAGCCGGCGGCGCCGGCGGCGTGACCGGCAACCCGGTGGGCGGCACCGGTGGCGGCGCGTCGATCTTGGAGCCGTTGTTGGCCTTCCACCACCACCCCGACTCGACGGTGGCGGCGTGTGATGGAGTGGGAGCGATCAGGCAGGCGCCAACGACAAGAAGCAGCAACGCCGCGATGCGCAACGCCCCGCGATGCGTCATGCGCCGCTGCGCGCCCGGGGTTTCGGCGTTCGCTTCTTGGCCGGGCCCTTGCCCGAGCGATTGATGGCCGCCATGTCACCACCGAGATAGGACGAGACCACGACGGGGTTGCGGACGACCTCGGCAGGCGTGCCCTCGGCGATCGGATGGCCGAGGTCGAGCGCGATGATGCGGTCAGACACCGCGGTGATCAGTGGCATGTCGTGTTCGATGATGAGCAGAGCGCAACCCGTGTCGTCTTGGATCCGGTGGAGTAACGGTCCAAGCGCCTCGGTCTCGCGCTGGGCGATGCCGGAGGACGGTTCGTCGAGCAATAGCACTTTGGGATCGTGACCGATGCACATCGCCAGGTCGACGATGCGCCGCGTTCCGGTGGACAGCTCGCGCACGAACTTGTCGCGGTACGCGCCGAGTGACATCAGCTCGATGAGGTCGTCGACGCTCCAGGCGACGTCCTCTTCCTGTCGCGCGATGAGCGGCAGGTGCAGCAGCGACGCCATGTGGTCGCGGAGGTCCAGGTGTCGTTCGAGCCCGATGGCGATGTTCTCGGCGACCGTAAGCGACGGCAACAGGCGCGCGTCCTGGAAGCTGCGGCCGAGTCCCAGCCACGCACGGCGGTCGGCGCTCCAGTCGGTGACCGCTTCGCCAGCGAGGCGGATGTGGCCCTCGTCGGGAATGAGGAACCCCGAGATGAGGTCGAAGATCGTCGTCTTACCGGCACCGTTCGGGCCGATGAGGCCGAGCACTTCGCCCTCGTGCAACTCCAGTGACGCGTCGTCCACGGCCCGGATACCACCGAAGCGCTTCGTGATCTCGTCGACCTCGAGGATGACGGGTGCGTCCTTGAAGCTCCGCGCCTTGGCCCGCGCGCCGTTGCGCGACGTCGCCCCGCCCTTGGTTTTGGCGGCGGTGGAGCCGGCGCCCTCGAGGAACACCGAACGAACGATGTCGTCGCGCTCGAGCAGTTCCGAAGTGAGACCTTCGAAGCGCACTTCGCCCTTCTCGAGGAAGTAGGCGCGCTCGGCGACGGTCAGCGCCACGTTGATCGACTGCTCCACGAGGATGATCGCCGTTCCCTGCTCCTGGATGCGCCGCACGATGCCGAGCAACTGCTCGACGATCGTGGGCGCCAGGCCGAGCGAGAGCTCGTCGATCATCAGCAGTTTCGGCTTGGCGATGAACGCCATACCGAGCGCGAGCATCTGCTGCTCGCCACCCGAGAGGTTTCCTGCCATCTGGTCGATGCGCTCGCGCAGGCGAGGGAAGATCTCCAGCACTTCCTCGTTCGCCGACTTGAGGTATTCCGGATCGCCGCGATACAGCCAGCCCGCGGCGCGGAGGTGTTCGGCCACGGTCAGGGTCGGGAAGACCGCCTTGCCGCCGGGCACCTGGATGACACCCAGCGACGTTGTCTGGACGCCGTCGGCGTGGGTGATGTCCCGGCCGTCGAACAGGATGGCGCCACCGATCGGGTCGACCACGCCGCTAATGGCTTTGAGCAGCGTCGACTTGCCGGCGCCGTTGGTGCCGAGCAACGCCACGATCTCGCCGCGACGCACCTCCATGTTCACGCCAAAGAGGATCTGCACCTGGTCGTAGGCGACTTCGACGTTGCGGCACAGCAGAAGCGCGCCCGACACGTCCTCGAGCGCCGCCTTCGCCTCCATCTCGGCTTCCAGCGACGAGAAGGCCGAGCTGATGTCGCGCGCAACGAGCCCCGACGCCGAGCGATAGATCAAGCCGCCGAGCACGATGAATACCGAAAGGATTACGAACGAGATGCGGTAGCTGGCGTTCTCCCCGATCTGGCCGAGGAAGATCGCGAAGGTGAGACCGCCCATGCCGAAGTACAAACCGGCGTACGCGAAGCCTTGCGAGCGCAGCCGCGGCGGGCTGACGGCCGCAACGAGCGGCAGGTAATACGAGTAGAAGCCGAGGACCGCCGCGCCGGTCAGGAACGAGAAGACGATCGACAAGCCGATCCAGGGCGACACGGCAATGCCGAAAATGAACACACCGCTGATTGCGAGGGTTTGGCCGGCGTAGGTCGCGAGTCGAGGAAAGTCCAGGCGTTGGAGAGCCCGGTCCGACAGGCGAACCGAGATGGCCAGGCCGACCATCTGTCCGGCGGCGCTCAACGCGGCGATGCCGCCCCGGCCCCACACGCCCGTCGTGGTGACGTTGTAGACGTTCTCGTAGAAGAACGCCGTGAGCGACGCCAGCGGGATGAACCCGCCGAGCACGAAGCTGGCGAACCAGAAGCGCCGCAGCGTCGAGATCGCCCGCAGCCGCCGGTATGCCTCGCCGAACGGAATCGGCTCGATGCTGGCGGCGACCTTGGCTGCCAGGTCCTCGTTGAGCGAGGAGCCTCGCGCCGGCTCGCGCAGCCGCAGCATGAACGGCAACACCACGATGGTCGGGATGGCCAGCAGCATCATCGTGGGCCGCCAGCCGATCGACTCGCCGAGCGTGCCGGCGACCAGAACGAGCATGGCTCCGAAGGGGTTGGCGAAGCGGTGCGCGCTGAAGACCCGGGCGTGAACTTCGGGCCGGTAATAGTCCGCCAGCAAGCTCGCGTGCACCGGCTCGTTCATGACGCGGCCGAGGCCGGAACCGATGCGGGCGATAGCCAACACCCACAGCGCGCCGATGAACCCCGCACCACCCGTGAGGACACTCATCGTGGCCCAGGCGGCGGCGGCGGCCAGAGCCAGCCGGACGCGGTTGTAGCGGTCGGAGACGAACCCGGCCGGGACGATCAGCATGATCACGAGGACGGCCGACAGCGTGCCGATCGTGGTGATCGTCGTCTCCGAGGTGTTGAACGTGGCCTCGGCGTTCGGCCCGAAGACGCCGAACGCCACCTGGTCGAGTTCGTCGACGAAGTTGAGCACGAACAGCAAGCCCAACGGGAAGACGGGCTCGCCGCCCGTCATCCCGGAAAGGCGTTGCTTGATGCTGGTCACTTCACCGCTCCGCTCACGAGCACTTCGTCGGCTTCGGCAACATGTTCGGCCGCGTGCTCGATGATCAGTTCGTCCTCTTCGGTCGTCTCGACCACCCGCACGTCGGCGACCAGGCTGGCCACGACGATGCCGTGGCGGGCCGCCACCTTGCGCAGGAACCAGTCGCGCATCCGGTAGAAGCCCTCGGCGAAGCCGCCCGGCAGGAACATGAGCACGACGAGCACGCCGAGACCGCTGGTGAGCAGATCGATGAGTTCGACGTCGCGCAGGCCGGGCAGCAGCGGCACCCCGATGAGGTAGACGGCACCGAGCACGGCACCGAGCAGCGAGCCCACTCCGCCGATGACCGCCATCACGAAGAGTGCGATCGACTGCTCGGGACTGAAAGCTCCCGGCGAGAACACGACGTTTTGGTAAGCGATGAGTGCCCCGGCCAGCCCAGCGATGAACCCGGAAATCGCAAACGCCGCCAGCCGGGTGCTGGCCAAGCTCACGCCGAAGGCCTGCATGACGCGGCCGTTGTCGCGCACGCCGATCAGGATCCGGCCGGAGCGAAGCTGCCGCAGCGAGCGCGCCATGGCGAGCACGAGAACGAGGAAGGCCAGACACACGAAATAGAACTTGGCGTCGCTGTCGATGGTGACGCCGAACACTTCCGACGGCTGGGTCAGATCCCAACGGTCGTACAGCACCGGCCGATCGGTGAAGTGGTTGTCCTTCGGCAACAGCCACGCGAAGAACTCGCGGCGCAAGATGAAGTTCTGCACGGTGAAGGCGAACGCCAGCGTGGTGACGGCGAGGAACAAGCCTTGGATGCGCAGCGCCGGGAGCCCAACGACCACCGCAATGGCGGCGCCGGCCAGCGCCCCCGTGAATAGCGCGCCGAAGAAGTCCCATCCATGGTTGGCCGCCAGTCCGCCCGCGACGGCGGCGCCGACCCCCGCGATGGCGTACTGGCCAAGCGAGATTTGGCCGGCCCAGCCTGTGAGGATCACCAGTGACACGCCGATCATGGCGTAGAGCACGATCAGCGTGGCCGCTCCGGTTTTGAACGTGCCAAAGATCCATGGCGCGCTGCAAGCGCGAGACCTCCGGCCACGGTGAATGCCGCCGCCCGCGCCGCCTTGACCTCCCACAGGTTCTTGAGTTCCGCCGGCGTCGGACGGATCTCCCGCACGACCTGCCACGACGACTGACCAGTGTCCATGGCCCGCGACAGCTTGCCGCGCTGCGCCAGCAACGCGACCACGACGACGAGGAACATGACGGCGTTGGCCAGCGCGGCGCGACGGGTCGAGAACAGCGCGGCGCGGTCGATGATGCCGATGAGGATGCCGCCGACGAACGCCGTCGGCAGGCTCTCCATACGCGCGATCACCGCCACCGAGAGACCGAACAGCAACAGCGACGGACCGACGAAGCCCGACAGCGGCAGTCCGACGAGCGGGGTGCGCAGGAACACGCCGACGGCCGACAGGACGGCGGCGAGCATCCACACGATCGTCGAGACACGCTTGACGGGGATGCCGAGCAGCGAGGCGCGCTCGCCGTTTTCGGCCGACGCCCGTACGGCGATGCCGATGTCGGTGAACTTGAAGAAGGCCGTCAACCCGGCGACCAGGAGGGCGACGACGACCACCGCGAACACGTGATCGCCCGTGAGCGTGCTCGGCCCAATCCGGAACCGAATGCCGTCGAACGGCGTCGGGAATGTGAGCTGGACGGTGTCGATCAGGTCTCCGCCGATGAGGTCCTTGGCGTAGAACTCGGCGATTAGCAGCAGCAACCCGATGCCGATAGTGACGACGGTGAGGATCAGCCGCGGAGCCTGGGAGAAGCGCCGCACCAGCGTGACCTCGACACCGGCGCCGAGGATGACGGCGCCGATCAGCATCACCGGAACCGCCGCGACATACGGCCACCCGTGCTTGGCGATGAGCAGCAACGCCACCACCGCCGGCACCGCGCCCAGCTGTGCCTGGGCAAAGTTGATGATGCGGTTGGCCCGGTACACGAGGATGAGCCCCATCCCGATCAGGGCGTAAAGCGACCCGATCACCGCGCCGCTGAGGATGACGCCGCGCGGGACAGCCAGGTCGTACCGACCCATGCTGAACCCGAACATGTTCATCCGGCCGAACACGAGCTGGATGGCCACTTCGATCAGCAGCACATAGGCCACCACCAGCTTCAGCACCAGGCCGTAGCGCGGGTGGTTCCAGACGTCCCGCAGCCGGTTGCCGGCGGCGCGCAGCGGCTCCGGCAACCGAAGGACTAGCGACGCGAACACGCGGGCGGCCTAGCCGGCCGCGACGGGGATCGCGTTGAGTCCGTTGGACGGCCACTGCCCGAGCACGTACCGGCGACCGCCATCGGTGGACAGGTAGGCGCCGCGGCTGCCGTCGACCGGGGAGGTCGCCGTCTGGCTCCAGTACACCTCGCGCACATCTTGGGTACCGGTGTAGTCGTTGGGACCGTACTTGTAGAGCACGAGGCTCGGGTTGTGCTTGGGCTCCCAGCCGCCCGCCGGCGGGAGGTTGAGCATGCCGCGCTCCAGGTTGAGCGGGTTGTAGTTCGGCCCCGCCGCTTGGATCGCGATACCGACGGCGTTCACGTACGCCCAGTTGAGGCCGCAGCCGTTCTGGCCGCAGGGGTGGCCGCTGTGGCCCTCGGCGCGCCACACCAACGCCGGGTCGGTGGCGTCGAGGTTCGTTACCTGCCCGAGCTGACTGGGCCCGAAGGCGTGCTGCATCTGTTGCGAGTCGTACAGCTGGCCGATGATGTCGTAGTCCAGCAAGCCGAGTCCCGGCAGGAGGAACTCGGGGAAGTACGAGTTGGCCGTCATGCCCTTGGTGAGGAACACCGGCGCGATCGGGTCGCACATGCAAGTGACGGTGGTGACGCGGTTCTCGATGAGACCGGCCACGGTGGCTGCCGTTTGCTCGGTGGCGCGTTCGATGTCGGACTCGTAGGTGAAGATCGGCGAGTCGCCGCCGCCACACGCCTTCACCTTTTCGGCGACCCGCTTGGCCGTGAGGACGTTTGCCTCGATCTCGGGCACGACGATGCCGAGCTTGCGCATGACCTGGCCGCGGGCGCCGACGCGGGCGTGGATCACCGCCCCCGAGTGGTCAGCGTTCTTCTTGACCATCTTCTTGCAGTAGTACTCGGCGATGTGATCGGCCGACTGCGTGCCGTCCATGGCGAGGTCGTACCGGTACGGCCGACGGCCCGTGAACAAGTTCACGTCGAATGCTGATCCGCCGATGGTGGGGATGCCGGCCTTCGCCCAAATGTCGAAGACCGACGCGTAGAGCGACGTGTTCCAGTAAATGAGCGCCGGCTTGCGCTTCACGACCTCTTGCGCGGCGGCGTTGCACTTGTCGTAGTCGGGAGGCGTCGTCGGGCAGTCACCGACGATTTCTTCGAAGACGACCTTGCGGCCGTAGAACTCGTAGTGCTTGTTGATGAAGCTAATGGCGGCCTGCTGGAACGCCTTGTCGTCCTCTTCGGAGGTCGCCAAACCCTTTTGCCCAAAGATGGCGTCGACCTGCTCGTTCGGCGTGGCCCTGAAACGGACGACCTTGATGGTGTCCTTGGTAACGCCCTGGTAGGTCGCGCCGCCGTTGTCGCCGACGAACTTGGGCACGCACGGGGCCGGGTTGTTGAGCACGAGCTTGAACTGCTGGCCGTCCTTGCAGTGCGCGGTGCTGCCGGAAGGTCCGGGAACGCCGGCGCTGCTCGAGCGATTGGATCCACCGCCCGCCTGGCCGCCTGTGGAGCCGCCGCCCACGGCGGTCACATCAGTGGCCCCGTTTCCGATGACGTCGCCGCCCGACGACGCGTTCTGGTCGCCGGCGGCGAAGCCGTTGGGCGTCGACCCGGCGGACACGTCGGTGGTTGCCGACGGGCCTCGCGACGGAGCCACGGCGATGAACAACGCCTGCACGATCATGAGCACCAGGAACGGCGCATATAACTGAACCCACGACTTACGCATGTGTCACATCCCCCCAGACGTCATCTGGCTCAGGGGCCAGACGCCCGATCCTAATGGTGTGACCCTTGTCACATGGGATCGCGGGGGCTACTTGGGCGGCGGGAGGTGCCGCAGTCCGAGCTCGGTGAGGGCGGCCGGTTCGATCGGCGTCGGCGCACCCGTGAGCAGGTCCAGGCCGGACTGGGTCTTCGGAAACGCGATGACCTCACGGATGTTCTCCTCGCCCGCCAAAATCGCCACAAGACGGTCGAGACCGAAGGCGAAACCGGCGTGGGGCGGCGCGCCGAACCGGAAGGCGTCCAGGAGGAATCCGAACCGGCGCTGCGCATCGTCGGGTCCGATGCCAACGGCGTCGAAGACCTGGTGCTGGATGTCGGCCCGGTGAATTCGGACACTGCCGGAACCCAGTTCCCACCCGTTGAGGACGAGGTCGTAGCTCTGGGCCCGCACGTCCAGCGGCGCTTCGCCCAGCTTGTCGAGGTCCTCCAGGTTGGGCATGGTGAAGAGGTGATGGGCGGCGACGGGCCGTCCGTCGTCGTCGATGCCCTCGAAGAGCGGGAAGTCGACGATCCACGTGAAGTGCAGCCCACCCTCGGTGACCGGCGGCCGGCCCAGTTCGACCCGCAACAGCCCGAGGACGTGGCGCGCCTTGGCGCGCTCGTCGGCCACGAGAAGGAGCAGGTCGCCGGTTTCGGCCTTCATCTCGGAACGCAGAGCGTCGATCTCGCCGGCGCTCAGGAACTTGGCGACTGGCGAGTCAACGCCGTCGGCGGTAACGCGCATCCACACCAGCCCCTTCGCCCCGTAGCGCTTGGCCATGTCGGTGAGGTCGTCGAGCCGGTTGCGGGTGAACTCGGCACCCCTCTCGACCCGGATGCCTTTGACGCACGGCGCCTTGAAAGCGTTGAACTCGGTGGCGGCGAAAACGCTGGTTAGCTCGACCAGCTCCATGCCGAAGCGCAGGTCGGGCTTGTCCGAGCCGAAGCGCTCCATGGCGTCGATCCACGAAAGGGTTTCGATCGGCGGGATGGTCTCGCCGGTGATGGCCTTGACCGCGGCGGCGACAGCGGTCGAGGTCGCCGCGAGCACGTCGTCCTGGCTGGCGAAGCTCATCTCCAGGTCGAGCTGCATGAACTCGAACTGGCGGTCGGCGCGCAGGTCTTCGTCGCGCAGGCAGCGGGCGATCTGGAAGTAGCGGTCGCAACCGCCGACCATGCAGAGCTGCTTGAACAGCTGCGGGCTCTGCGGCAGGACGTAGAACGTGCCGGGTTGCAGCCGCGACGGCACCACGAAGTCGCGGGCGCCTTCGGGCGTGGACGCGATGAGCATCGGCGTCTCGATCTCGAGGAAGCCCTGTTCTTCCATGGCGATGCGCACGGCGCTGTTCACGCGGGCCCGGACGCGCAGGTTCTTCTGCATCCGATCGCGGCGCAGATCGAGATAGCGGTAGCGCAGGCGGACGGTTTCGTCGGCTTCGACGCGGTCGTCAAGCGGGAACGGCGGCGGCTCGGCAGTGTTCAACACTTCGACGCTGCAGTCGCCGATCTCGACTTCGCCGGTCGGCAGCGAGGTGTTGACCGTGCCCTCGGGTCGTGCCCGCACGACGCCGGTCACTGCCACGACGTATTCGTTGCGCAGGTCGTGCGCACCGTCGACCACGCACTGCACCACACCGGTGTGGTCGCGCACGTCGACGAAGGCCAGGTGTTCGCCGTGCTCACGCCGCCGCGCCACCCAACCGCAAACCGTGACGGTCCTTCCGATGTCGGTGGAGCGCAACGCCCCCGAATAATCAGTGCGAATCATGTGCGTCCCTAACGTCTTGCATCAAAGTGGCTTCGGTGGTGTGGCGCGCCTCGCCCTTTTCGCGCAGCGTGCGTATCGTCCAGCCGTCTGGATCAATCACGACCGCAAACTTCGCCCCTGACCGGAGCGCGGCGGTCATCTGCGATTTGAACGACCGATTGTCGAAGGCGCGATCCACGCGCAAGCCGGCGTCGCGCAGCTTGCGCGAGGCATCGCGCGCCGCGTCGCCACCGGTTGTGTCGATGACGAACACGTCGAGGCGTTCCGGTGGCGCGGGAAAGACACCTTCGGCGTCGCACTGGATGAGGATGCGCTCGATGCCGAGACCGAAGCCGATGCCCGGCGTCGGCGACCCGCCCAGTTGCTCGATCAGCCCGTCGTACCGACCACCGCCGCCGGCGGCATTCTGGGCCGACTCCAACCCCGAGGCCTCGTATTCGAACGTCGTCCGCGTGTAGTAGTCGAGGCCGCGTACCAGCGTCGGGTCGATCTCATAAACGATGCTCGCGGCGTCGAGACCGGCCCGCACGCGGGCGAAGTGGGCCGCGCAGTCGTCACACAGCCGGTCGAGCATCTTGGGCGCGTCCTTCGTCGCGTTGACGCAGGCGTCGCGCTTGCAGTCGAGGACGCGCAACGGGTTGTCGCTGATGCGGTCCTTGTGTTCATCGCAGAGTTGGTCGCGGCGCGCGGTCAGGAACGCTTCGAGTTCGTCGCGGTACGCGGGGCGGCACACGCTGTCGCCGAGCGACGTCAACCGCAACGTGAGCTGCGTCAGGCCGAGGGCACGGTAGAAGCCGTCGGCCAGGCTGATGACCTCGACGTCGACATCGGCGTCTGAGGTGCCGATCGCCTCCACTCCCACCTCGTGGTGCTGGCGATAGCGCCCCTTCTGTGGGCGGTCGTAGCGGAACTTCGGCCCGACGTACCAGACCTTCCACGGCGGCGTGGGGTGATGTTCTAAGAACGCCCGCGCCGTTTGCGCCGTGCCTTCGGGCCGCAGCGCGATATGGCGCCCGCCCTTGTCCTCGAAGTCGTACATCTCCTTGCGCACGACATCGGTTGAGCCGCCGACGCGCTGGAACACCCCGATGTCTTCGATGATGGGCTGCACAAGCAAGTCGAAGCCGTAGCGGTGGGCGTGCTCGGCGAACAACCCGACCAGCGCCTCGTAACGCGCCGATTCGGGGGCGAGCACGTCGAACGTGCCTTTCGGAGCTTTGAACGTGGGCGCCATGTGAGCCAGCGATCCTAGAGGCGAAGGTCACAGCACCCTTTGTCCGGCGTAGGCAGACTTGCGGCGTGGTGTCGCCCCGCGAGCCCTGGTGGGTCCGTGTCCTGACAGGCAACCGCCCCTCCGCGCTCGAAATGCTCTCGGGCGACGACAACTACGAGGAACTCGTCAAGCGCTCGTTTCTGCGCTGGATGGCTCTGCTGCTCACCGGCACCTTCTTCGCGATCGCCCTCGCCGGCGATCACATCGAAGGCTTTCAGCGGGGCAAGGCGGCGGTATTCATCGTTGTGCTGTTCTCGCTGGTCGGAATCGCGTTCTCACCATGGCTTCGTTTCCCGGTCAGCACGCTCTCGGCCCTGATCGTCGCGCTGTCACCGCTGTACGTGTTCTTGTGGTTCTGGGCGGGCCCCCACCTGGAAATCGCTATCGCCATCATCCCGCCGGGGATCGCCGCGGCATTCGTAACCTTCCGTCGGCGCGTCGCCATCTTGTTCACCATTAGTTCGCTCGCGGGATACGGCGGTGTCCTCGCGTTCGCCGACGGATACGAGCGGCCGCTGTCGCATTGGGTGTTGCTGGCTGGTTTCAGCGCGGCGTCGGCGTACCTGTTCAGCCACGTGTCCGCGGAAACGAGACGCTTGGCGGACAAGGAGCGGACCGCACGCCACGCGCTCGAAGCGGCGCATCTGAGTCTCGCTGACATGAACCAGATCCTGGAGTCACGCGTCGACGAACAGGTTGACGAGATCGACCGGCTCGGGCGCCTGCGGCGGTTCTTGTCGCCGCAGGTCGCCGACAGCGTGATGTCGGCCGGCGACGAGGATCTGCTGGCCACCCACCGGCGACAGATCGCCGTCGTCTTCATCGACCTACGCGGGTTCACCCAATTCTCCGCGGTCGCCGAGCCCGAAGACGTGGTCGAAGTTCTCACAGAGTTTTACGCCGCCGTCGGCGCCGTGGTGAAGCGTCTCGAGGCGACCGTCGGCGCATTCGCCGGTGACGGGGTGATGGCGTACTTCAACGATCCCGTCCCCTGCGACGACCCGGCCGGCCGCGCCCTCGACATGGCGACCTCGCTGCGCCTGCCGATGGGCGACCTCGGCCAACGCTGGAGCCAGCGGGGCTTCCGGATTGGTTACGGCGTCGGCATCGCGTACGGCTACGCGACCCTCGGCACGATCGGCTTCGAAGAGCGCAGCGACTACACGCCGATTGGATCGGTCGTGAACCTGGCTTCACGGCTGTGCGACGAGGCCGCCAATGGAGAGATCCTGCTTGACGGCCGCGCCCACGAGGCCGTTCACACGCACGTCACCGCGGAACCGGTCGAACTCCAACTCAAAGGCTTCAACGGAACCGTGACCGCCTACCGCGTCACCATGAGTTAGGCCGCGACCATGAAGAAGTCACGCCCGTCACCGCTAGAGCTCATCGTCGGGCCGGAGCAGTACGTGAGGGAGTTCCGGCTCGGCGGCATGATCATCCTGGCGGTCGTTCTTGGCACAGTCTCGGTAGCAATGGCGATTCAGGCGACCGTCGGGGTCGACATCCCTCGCCTGCGGGTCGGAGGAGTGGCGGCGGTGTCCCTCGTCGGATGGGTGGTGCTCGGCGCTGTCGCCATCTTCGGCGCCGCGTGGACTCCTCGAATATTGATCTGGCTCGTCGTGCCCCTGGTGCCGGCAGTCGTCCTGGCAATCTGGTTGGCGGGCCCGAATCTCGAGGTGAGCACCGCGATCATCCCGGTGATGGTGACCACTGCAGTGGTCTATCAACCTCGTCGCGTGGCGCTCACGCTTTCTGCGATGTTTTTCGTTTTCTACGGCCTGATGCTGGCGCTCGCCGACGGCTACCCGCAGCCGTTCTCCCGCTGGCTCCTCGTGGTCGGCTTCAGTGCCGCTGGTGCCGCGATCCTCGAGTGGCTGTTCAGACACCTCAAGGTCCTCGCGGATCGCGATCGAGCGAATGCGGAGGAGCTCACGCTCGCCCATGCCCGGCTCGCCGAGGCGAACCAGATGCTCGAGTCCCGCGTGGAGGAACAGGTCGGCGAGATCGAACGTCTCGGTCAGCTGCGGCGCTTCCTCACGCCACAGATCGCCGAGTCGGTGCTCTCCGGCGATGCCGAGTCGCTCCTGGCCACGCACCGACGACGAATCGCGGTGTTCTTCTGCGACCTGCGCGGGTTCACCCGCTTCTCCGCGTCCTCTGAGCCAGAAGACATCGCCGAAGTCCTCAACGAGTACTACGAGGTGCTCGGACGCGCCATCGAAGCGCATGGCGCGACCGTTGGCGGCTTCGCGGGCGACGGCATCTGGGCGTTCTTCAACGATCCATTCCCGGTCGAGGACCCCGCGGGTCACGCGTTCGCCATGGCGCTGTCCCTGCGCGAGCCGATGCGCTCGATGCGCCGCGCCTGGGAGAGCCGAGGATTTGTGCTGGGCTACGGCCTCGGCATCGCGTATGGCTACGCCACCATGAGCACGATCGGCTTCGAGTCACGCAGTGAGTACACGGCGGTCGGATCGGTCGTGAATCTCGGCGCCCGCCTGTGCGACGCCGCCGCCGACGGCGAGTTGTTGATCGACGCCCGCGCCTACAACGAAATCAATCGGGACCTGACGGGTGAGCCGACGACCCTGACGCTCAAGGGCTTCACCGATCCGTTTACGGCGTACCGCATCGCTCTCTAACCGTTGCGGCCAGGGAGAGCGCGGTAGGCGTCGTAAACAGAATCGACGCGCTTGATCGCCGCCAACAGCGTTTCGAGATGCGTGGGGTCTGCCAGTTCGATGTCGAAGCGCATGCGACTCAGGCGGTCGGAGCCGGCGCCCGTGGCGCTGCCGAGGATGTTGATGTGGTGCTCGGAGAGGACGCGGGACACGTCGAGCAACAGCTTGGTGCGGTCAAGCGCCAGCACTTCGATGGAGACCATGAACACGCCGGGACTTTCGCGGTCCCACTCCACTTCGATGAGGCGCGACTCGCCGGAGTCCGCCATTGCCGCCAGCGTGGCCGCGTTCGAGCAGTCGACGCGGTGCACCGACACTCCCCGCCCGCGGGTGACGAAGCCCAAGATGGCGTCGCCCGGGACCGGGGTGCAGCACTTCGAGAGCCGCACCATGACGTCGTCGAGGCCCTCGACGTAGACGCCCGCCGGGTGCTGCTTGCGCGCGCTGCGCCGCTCCTGGCGCGCGGTGGTCGGCAGCTGCTCTTCGTGGTCGCCTCCGCGCAACTCGCGGGCGATTCGCTGGGCGACGGAGTGCGCGGAGACGTGGTTCTCACCGATGGCGGCGTACAAGGCGTCGAGATCGGTGTGGCCGATCTCCACGGCCACGGTGGAGAGCATCGGCGAGTTGCTCAGCTTCTGGACGGGCAACCCCTCACGGCGCATGGCCTTGTGCAGCTCGTCGCGGCCGTTGTCGATGGCGTCGTCGCGCCGTTCACGGCTGAACCACTGCCGGATCTTGTTGCGCGCCCGGGGCGACGCGACCTGGTCGAGCCAGTCCCGCGACGGACCGGCGGTCGGAAGCTTCGACGTAATGATCTCGACGGTGTCGCCCGACGCCAGCTTCGAGTCCAGCCGCGCCAATCGGCCGTTGACCCGCGCGCCGATGCACCGGTGGCCCACCTCGGTGTGAATGGCGTAGGCGAAGTCGACCGGCACCGAGTCGATCGGAAGGGTGACGATGTCGCCCTTGGGTGAGAACACGTAGACCTCGTCGGTGTCGAGGTCGAGCTTGAGCGTCTCGAGGAACTCCGCGGGGTCGGTGGTGTCCTGCTGCCAGTCGACGAAGCGCTGCACCCACGCGATGTCCTGCGGGGTCGCCTTCTCCTTGTAGCCCCAATGCGCTGCGATGCCGAACTCGGCGCGGCGGTGCATGTCGTTCGTGCGGATCTGTACTTCCAGCGGCTTGCCCTGCGGACCGACGACGGTCGTGTGCAGCGACTGGTACAGGTTGAACTTCGGAGTGGCGATGTAGTCCTTCACGCGGCCCGGCAGCGGCGGCCACGTGGCGTGGATCGCGCCGATGGCGGCGTAACAGTCCTTCTGCGACTCGACCAGAACCCGGATGCCGACGAGGTCGTAGATCTCGTTGAACTCCTTGCCCTTCACGACCATCTTTTCGTAGATCGAATAGAGGTTCTTCGGGCGCCCCGTGACGATCGCCTCGACGCCGAGCCGCTCGAGGTGCTCGCGCGCCGTGTCGAGCACACCGCTCAGGTACGCCTCGCGTTCAGGCGCCCGCACGGCCACCATGTGGTCGATCTCGGCGTAGAGCTTGGGGTGCAGCACCGCGAACGAGAGGTCTTCGAGTTGCCAACGCAACTCTTGGATGCCCAGCCGGTGCGCCAGCGGCGCGTAGATGTCGAGCGTCTCTTGAGCGGTGCGGCGCTGCTTCCACACCGGCATGGCGGCGACGGTGCGCATGTTGTGGAGGCGGTCGGCGAGCTTGATGATCAGGACGCGCCAGTCCTTGGCCATCGCGACGAGCATCTTGCGCATCGTCGCCGCCTGCTGCGCCTCCTTGGAGTCAAAGGCGAGGCGGTCCAACTTCGTAACGCCGTCGACAACCGACGCCACCACATGCCCGAACTGCTCGTCGACATCGCTCAGCGTGAGCGTGGTGTCTTCGACCGAGTCGTGCAGTAGCGCGGCGGCGATCGTCACGTCGTCGAGGCCGAGGCTGGCGACGATGCCGGCGACGGCGACCGGATGGTGGATGTAGGACTCACCGGATTGACGGGTCTGGTCGCGATGAGCCTCCGACGCGCGGTCGTAGGCCCGGATGATCAGCGCAGCGTCGCCCTTGGCGTGACGCTCGCGATAGGCCTCGACGACGGGGGCGAGCAAGGTGTCGGACGCAGTGGTCCGCCGCCACGGCAACACTCGGTCGACGGTCGCCATCCGCTATCTACTCGTACGTGACCAGGGTGGTGACGTCGCGGCCGGCCAAGCGGTCGCGGCCGCGCAGGAATGCCAGTTCGGCCAGGAACCCCAAGCCCACCACGACGCCGCCGAGGCGCTCCACCAACTCGACGGTCGCTGCGGCTGTACCGCCGGTGGCGAGCACGTCGTCGATGATGAGGACCCGGGCGTCGTTGGGGATGGCGTCGGCGTGGACTTCCAGGACGCCCTCGCTGTATTCCAAGACGTACGTCGTGGACTCGACCGCGCGAGGCAGCTTGCCCTCCTTGCGCACGATCACCAGCCCGGCCCCGATGCGGTAAGCGACAGGAGCAGCGGTGACGAAACCGCGGGCTTCGATGCCGACCACGAAGTCGACTCGATCGCCGGCCACATGGTCTGCCAGCGCGTCGACGGCGAACCGGAACGCGTCAGGATCCGCGAACAGCGGGGTGATGTCTTTGAAGTCGACTCCGGGGCGTGGGAAGTCGGCAACCTCCGCGATGTGGTTCTTCAGCCAGCCGAAGTCGGGCGACATAGATCGATTGTACTGATCTACCTTCGCCGGCCCTTCTTACGCGCGCGCGCGGTGATTGGCGATCCCGACGACGGCGCGTTCGCCATCGGCGACAACTCTGGGGCGTCGTAGCTCCCCGCCGACTCGGTGGCGACCCGCGGCATGCCCGGCACCAGCGGGCCCGAGGCGGTGACGCCGCGCGCCAGGCGCTCGCGGACCGCGGCGAAGCGTGGCTCGCGTTCTTTCAATATGGCGAGCAGCGGCGACGCGATGAAGATCGAGGAGTACGCGCCGGCGCCGAGACCGACCAGCAACGCGATGGCGAATTCCTGCAGCGTGGTGGCGCCGAGGATGAACGAACCGATCACCAGCAGCGACAGGATGGGCAGCAGCGCCGTGAGCGACGTGTTCAAAGTGCGCATCAGCACTTGATTGAGCGAGAGGTTGACCATGTCGGAATAGGTCATGCGGCCGCTGACCGCCATCGGCTTGGTGTTCTCCTCCACCTTGTCGAACACGACGATGCCGTCGTAAATCGAGTAGCCGAGGATCGTGAGGATGGCGATGACGGTTGGAGGCGTCACCTCCAGCCCAAAGAGCGAGTAGACGCCGACGGTCACGAGAATGTCGTGCACCAAGGCGGCCATGGTCGCCACTGCCATCCTGAACTCGAAGCGGAAGAAGATGTAGGCGAAAATCAGGACCAGGAAGACCACGAGCGCGTTGCGCGCCTTCTCGGTGATCTCCTTGCCCCACGAGGGACCCACGTCGCTGAAGGTGACCTGCCCTTGCGAGATGCCCGCCGCCTTGGCCAGGCGCGTCGTCACGTCTTCGACGGTGGCCTTCGCCGAGCTACCCCGGGCGTCGGCCTGCACGCGGATGGTGCCGCTGCCGAGTTGCTGCACCTTGGCGTCGCGCATTTCCGAGGGCAGCGCGTTGCGCGCCTCGGTCACGGTGAGGTTCTTGCCCGGCACCTCCCACTGCGTGCCCCCGCGGAACTCGATGCCGAGGTTCAGTCCGTTGAACACGAGGGCGACCAGGCCGATAACGATGACAATGCCGGAAACGGCGAACCAGCGCCGCCGGCGCGCCATGAAGTCGAAGGTCGTCTCGCCGTGATAGAGGCGCGTCCAGATGCTCCGGCGGGTCTCAGTGGGCCCGGTCATGACGCACCAGCCCGGCTCACGGCGAGTCCTCGCGCCACGCCGAGGCCGCGGGCTTCGGTGAACGTCCGGTTATTCGCGAGCACCGCCACCATCGGCCGGGTGAAGAAGTAGGCAACGACGAGATCAAGCAGCGTCGATAGGCCGAGGAAGAACGCGAAGCCGCGCACGGGCCCGACCGTCAGGAAATAGAGCACGCTGGCGCCGATGAGGCTGGAGATGTCGGCGGCGAGGATGGTGCGGTATGCCTTGCTGAAGCCGCGGTCTACCGAGCTGCGGATGGTCTTGCCTGTCTTCAGTTCGTCCTTTAATCGTTCGAAGAACACCACGTAGGAGTCCACGGTGACGCCGATCGACACGATGATGCCGGTCGCACCCGCGAGCGACAGGGCTAGGCCGTTGTTCTCGCCGAGGTAGCCGATGATCGACCACAGCAACGCACCCGATACACCGAGACCCAGCACGACGACGACTCCGAGCGCCCGGTAGTACAGCATCATGTAGAGCAGCACGAGGGCGAGCCCGACGGCGCCGGCGGCGAGGCCCGCCCGCAGCGAGTCCTTCCCGAGCGTGGCCGAAATATTGTCGACGCTCTTCTCTGTGAGCTGTACGGGCAGTGCGCCGTACCGCAGCACGAGCGCCAGGTCGCTGGCTTCCTTCTGCGTGAAGGATCCGGTAATCGTGGGCTTGCCCTGGAACGACACGGCGTCGATCGTCGGTGCCGACTCCACGATGCCGTCGAGCACGATGGCGATCTGCTTGCCCCTGTTGGCGGCGGCCATGGCATCGAAGGACGGGCTGCCTTTTCCGGTGAGGAAGAGCTGCACGTACCAGCGTCCCGAGCCTTGATCGAAGGCGGCGCGGGCGGTCCGGACGACTTCACCGGTCAGCAGCGCCGGGCCGAGCGAGAAGCGCTGGGTCACTTGCTTGGTTTTCTTGTCGACCATCCCGAGCAACACCGGGTTCGTGGCGATGTCGTCTTCGGGTTTTGTGCTCGGGATCGTGGGCGGCTTCTCGGTCGTAGTGGTCGTCGCGGCCGGATCCGAGGTGGTAGTCGTCTCACCCGCTTTGGGTTTGGCCGTCGTGGTGGTGGGCGGCACGTAGTCCTCGGGGGGAATGCCCGCCTGGAGCACCGGCCGGAACCGGAGTTCGGCGGTCTGGCCGATGATCTTGCGCGCGTTCGCCTGGTCCTTGATGCCGGGTATCTCTACGAGGATGTTGTTGCCCTGGCGGCTGATCTCGGGTTCGCCGACGCCGAGCGCGTCGACGCGGTTGCGGATGATCGCCTTGGCCTGCTCCAACGAGTCGGTGCTGACCTTCTTCGACGGAGCCAACACCAGCGAGATGCCGCCCTGCAGGTCGAGACCAAGCGTGGGCTGGTTCTTGTTGGCGAGCGTGTAGATCAGCGAGCCCGCCGCGATCACCACGATGATGATCAGCGAAAGCGCATTGCGGCGAGTCTTCACTCCGAGGACTCCGTGGGCTCGCTGGAGTCAGTGGATTCCACGGCGGTGGGCGCCTTCTGGGCGATCGCTCCTTTGGCCAGGGTTATGACGACGCCCGGCGCGATCTCGAGCTGGATGTCGCGCTCGTCAACTCGCCTGATGACGCCAACGATCCCGCCGGCGGTGACGATCTCGTCGCCTACGTCGACGGCGGCCACGAGCGCGTTGTGGCTCTTGACGCGCTGCTGCTGCGGCCGGAGGAGCAGGAAATAGAACGCGCCAATGAGGACGAGGGGAAAGAGGAATTGCATGCGGCGGACGAACTTAGTTCAGCGCGCCGGCGTTCCAGATGTCGACCACCTCGGCCCGCAAAGCGTCGAAGGAGCCGGCGCAGACAGCCGCGCGAATCTGGCCCATCAGGCCCAAAAGCCAGGCGAGATTGTGGATCGTGAGCAGCCGGGCGGCCGAAGGCTCACCGACCTGGATCAGGTGGCGCAGGTAGCCGCGCGTGTAGCGCCGGCAGGTCGAACACGCACAGGCAGCGTCGAGGGGGTCGAGCGACTTGATGTGGGCGGCGTTCTTGACCTGGAAGCGCCCTGTCGAAGTCAGCGCCGTGCCGTGACGGGCGAGGCGGGTCGGCAACACGCAATCGAACATGTCGACGCCGCGGGCGACGGCTTCCACGATGCCGATGGGGTCGCCGACGCCCATCAAATAGCGAAGGCGGTCGGCGGGAAGCTCGGGAGTGGTCGCCTCGAGCGCGTGGATCATCTCGTCGCGGGACTCGCCCACCGACAGCCCGCCGACGCCGTACCCGTCGAAGTCGAGGGCGACGGTGCGGCGCGCCGATTCGACCCGCAGCGTCGCGTCGACGCCGCCCTGCACGATGCCGAACAGCGCTTGACCCTCGGGGCGGGGCGCGCCGCGGGCGCGTGCGGCCCACATCGCCGTGCGCTCCACGGCGGTCCGGATGACGTCTGGTTCCGACGGCAAAGGCGGGCAGACGTCGAGCACCATCTGTATGTCGGCACCGATCGCCGCCTGCGTCGCCACCGCACTCTCGGGCGTGAAGCGATGCAACGACCCGTCGTACGTCGAGCGAAAGGTGACGCCCTCGTCGTCGACCGCTGGGTTGAGCGAGAACACCTGGAACCCGCCCGAGTCCGTCAGCGTGTGGCCCGGCCAGCCGCTGAACGCCCCCAAGCCGCCGAGGGACTCCACGACCTCGGAGCCGGGTCGCAGCATGAGGTGGTAGGTGTTGGAAAGCACGACGGTCGCACCCACCGCTTCAAGGTCAGCGGCGTCGATCGTCTTCACCGTTCCCCGCGTCCCCACCGGCATGAACACCGGTGTGGCAAAGGTTCCTCGTGCCGTGGCGACAGTGCCGGCGCGCGCCGCGCCATCAGTCGCTTCCACCGAGATCCGAGCGCGGCTCACCGCGCGACCCGGTCAACCAGCATGGCGTCGCCGAAGGACAAGAAGCGGTAGCCCTCGCGCAGCGCCAGCGCGTACAGCTCTCGCCACGCGCGCGCCGGCGAAGGCGTTGAGCAGTGCCAACAACGACGAGCCGGGCAAGTGAAAGTTCGTCATCAGGCGATCGACCACGCGGAAGGGGTAGTCGCCGTGAATAAACAGTTCGGTCGACCCCCGCAACTGTCCCGTGGCCGCCGCCGACTCAAGGCACCGCAGTGCAGTGGTGCCCACGGCGAGCACGCGATCGGCGTCGCTGATCGCATCCATCGTCGCTTCGGGCACGACGTAGCGCTCGGCGTGCATGTGATGGTCTTCGACGTTGTCCGTCGCGATCGGGCGGAATGTCCCCAGCCCGACGTCGAGAGTCACCATCGCGACCTGCCGCGCCCGCGGCTCGGCACCGCTCCAGAACCTCCTCGGTCAGGTGCAAGCCAGCTGTGGGCGCGGCCACCGAGCCCGCATCGCGGGCGAAGACGGTCTGGTAGCGGTCCGGATCCAGCAGCGGTTCGTGGATATAAGGCGGCAGCGGCATTTCCCCGATCGCGGCGATGACCGCTTCGGCCTCCGCGGGACACCCGACGCCCACCAGTTCGACACTCCGTGCGCCTTCGCCGTCGACGACATCCCCCACCATGGCGACCGGATTGACACCTTGTGACGTAAACAATGCCGAGCCGACGGGGACCCGCTTGCTGGGACGAACCAGCGCCTCCCAGGTCGTGTGCCGGTCGTCGCGTGGGCTCAGCAGGAGCACCTCGACCGCGCCTCCGGTGCGTTTCTGCAGGTGAAGCCGGGCACGCAGCACCTTGGTGTCGTTCAGCACGAGAAGGTCACCGGGGCCGACATATCGGGGTAAATCGCGCACAATGGTGTGCTGCGGTCGATTGTCAGCCAGTGCCACGAGGAGGCGAGCCGCGTCCCTCGGTTCGACCGGATGCTGCGCAATAGCGGCGTCGGGGAGCTCGTACTTCAGTTCGCTGACCCGCATGCGAGCCGGATCGTAGAGGCGACACCGAGTGTTCACCGCTCGTGCTGTACAGAACGGGTTCTAGTCCGTTACCCTGTGGGCTTCGTCCGTTGGCTCAGAGGGCTTGGGGAACACATGGCGGTCCGGGCAGACGATGTTGATCTCATCAGGGACAGAAGCCTGGTCGAACTTTGCCAGGCCGGCGATGAGGGCGCGTTCGGCGACCTCTACCTTCGCTACTACCAGCGGTTGCTGCGCTTCTGCACGCGCCGTGTCGGTAATACGCACGAAGCCGAAGAGATCACCCAAGAAGCATTCGCCCGCGCGTACATCGCGATGCCGCGCTTCGCCGGTGAGCGTCGTTTCTATCCGTGGTTGACCGTCATCGCCGCCCGCCTGTGCATCGATAGCCACCGCCGCGTCGCCCGCGCCGAGCCGACCGCCGACATCGATCCCGGCACCGTCGACGGCGGGCAGCAGCAGATCATCGACAACGTCGACCTCGCGTACCTGTCCAAGGCCCTGGAGCAGCTGGGCCCGCGTCATCGCGAAGTGCTCGAGCTGCGCGAGACCCACGGCTGGAGCTATCAGCAGATCGCCGATCACTACGCCGTGACGATGGGCACCGTTGAAGCGCTGCTCTTCCGGGCGCGCAAGGCCCTGCGCCGTGAGTTCGTCGCGCTGTCGGGTGAAGACGCTCGTTGGGCAGGCATCCCCGTTCTCGGTTTGGTGTTGCGCACGGCTTCGAACTGGCGGGCGCGTCTCAACCACCTGTCGTCCCAATTCGCCCCCGCCGCCGCGGCGAGCGCCATGTCAGTGGCCGCGGTCGCCGGATCCTTCTCCCTTGGCGGCGGACACGCCTCGGTCGCAGCGCCCCGTCACCCGGTGACCAGCGTCGTGAGCATCACCCAAGACATCGTCGCACCCGCCGTCGACTCGACAACGCTGCCGGAAACGACCACGAACGCCGTCGCCGCGCCAGTCGACAACTCGGTCCCGGTGATGCCCGGCTACGGAACCGAGCAGGCGCGTGACGCCGAGGCGGCTCGGCCAACCGGCGTGATGATCGGCGACGTCTTCGTGGCCACCGACGCCGCGAACGTAGGCAAGTACCGACTCAACGCGGGTCTGACTCCATGAGGCGAGTTCTCATCGTCGCCATCTGCCTGCTGTCGCTAATCGGCGCAGCTGGTGCCCGTCCTGTGCTGGCCGACAACAGCGTTGGCGACGAGGGCTCCAGCGTGAGCTCCTGGGTCCGCTGGACCGGAGACCAGCTGGAAAAGAGCATCTCGGCACCCGAAGGTTGGTACAGGCGCAGCGTCTGCGTGGGCAATATGGGCACCAACCAGGCCTGGTGCGTGTACTTCCCCTGGCCTATCTAGGCGCCCGGATCCTCGAAGAGTTCGAGCGCTTCTGACGCGCCGGCGGGCGCGGTCGACGGCGGGTCCAATCCGAGTTGTCGCCACGCCGCGGGCGTGGCCACGCGGCCCCGCGTGGTGCGAATGAGGAAGCCGCTCAGCAACAGGAACGGCTCGTGCACGTCTTCGACGGTTTCGGGTTCCTCGCCGACGGCGACGCTGAGCGTGGACAGCCCCACCGGTCCCCCGCCGAAGCTGACGCACAGCGCCCGCAGCACGGCGCGGTCGACCTTGTCGAGCCCGAGCTCGTCGACGCCGTAGAGCGCTAGCCCCTCACGGGCAGCATCTCCGTCGATCGTGCCATCGCCGTGAACCTCGGCGACGTCGCGCACGCGCTTGAGCAGGCGGTTGGCGATCCGCGGCGTGCCCCGCGAGCGGCGGGCGATCTCGCTGGCACCGTCGGCTGTGATGGGGACGTCGAGGATGCGGGCGGCCCGCTCGACGATGATCTGTAGGTCTTCGGCCGGGTAGTGGTCGAGCCGGGCGACGAGCCCGAAGCGATCCCGCAAAGGCGCGCTGACCAGACCCGTGCGAGTGGTCGCACCGACGAGCGTGAAGGGTTGCACCGGCAGGCGTATGGAACGCGCCGCCGGTCCCTTGCCGAGCATCACGTCGAGCTGGAAGTCCTCCATCGCCGGGTACAGCACTTCCTCGACGGCGCGCGGCACGCGGTGGATCTCGTCGATGAACAGCACGTCGCCCGACTCGACGTCGCTAAGAATCGAAACCAGGTCGCCGGCGCGCACGATCGCTGGGCCCGACGTGATGCGCAGGTTGACGCCCATCTCGGCGGCGACGATGCCCGCGAGGGTGGTCTTGCCGAGCCCGGGTGGGCCGGCGAACAGCACGTGGTCGGGTGGCTGGCCGCGGCGACGGGCAGCCTCGAGCATCACCGACACGTGTTCCCGCACCTCGGCCTGGCCCACGAACTCGTCGAGTCGCTTCGGCCGCAGGTTGGCTTCTTCGGCGCGCTCGACGGGGCCGGATCCCGGCCCGAGCAGCTCTTCCCGCGGCGACATCAGCGGGCCGCCGCCAACGTCTTGAGCGCGACGCGCAGCATCTCTGAGGCGTCGTCGTCCGCTTCGGGCAGGTCGCGCATCGCGAAGGAGATCTCGTCGAGTGCGTAGCCGAGATTGGCGAGCGCGTGGCGCACGTCGACCACCGCGCCCGCGGGAGCAGCTTCGCCGTTCGCGGCGGCGAGCGTGGCTTCGGGATCAGCGTCGAGTGCCAGCTTGTTCTTGAGGTCGAGTACAAGGCGCGCCGCCGTGGTCTTGCCGACGCCCGGCACGGCGCACAGCGCGTCGATGTCGTCGGACGCGACGGCGCGGCGCAGCGCGATAGGGGTGAGATGGCTGCTGATCGCCAGCGCCAGCGCGGGACCGACCTTGTGTGCGGAGAGCAACGCCTCGAAGGCAATGCGCTCATCGCTCGTGGCGAATCCGTACAGCACAATGGCGTCTTCGCGCACGTGCGTGTGCACGTGCAGGAAGATGGCGTCGCCCAGCTCCCCCGCCGCCGCCAACGTGCGCGGTGGCACCAGCACGCGGTAGCCGACGCCGCCGACTTCGACGAGCAGGCCGCCGTCGACCGTACGGTCGAGCACCTGTCCGCGTAGCGAACCGATCACAATGCCATCGCCATTCGTGCGCGTCGCGGGCCGAGCGCGGCGTGCGTGAGCGCGAGCGCCAGCGCGTCGGCGGCGTCGGGCGGACGGGGCGGTTCGGCGAGCGCGAGTTGCTGCTGCACCATACGCTGCACCTGCGACTTGCTCGCCGCGCCGTACCCAGCGACAACTGACTTCACTTCGTTGGACGTGTACTCCGCCACTTCGCACCCCATCTCGTCGGCGAGTGCCAGCGCGAGGCCGCTCGCCTGCCCCACCGACATGGCCGTGCGGACATTGGTCTGGAAGAACACCTTCTCGACGGCGACGGCGTCGGGCTTGAGCTCGTCGAGCAAGAGCCGCAGGTCCGCCATCAAGACCGAGAGCCGGCGCGGCAACGCCGCCTGCGGGTCGGTTCGCAACACGCCCGCCGCCTCGGCGGCGAGCCGCCCGTCGGCGTGGACGCGCACCGCGCCGTACCCACACCGCGACAAGCCCGGATCAACGCCAAGGACGAACATGCGTTCGCCATTGTATTGCCGGGGTGTACGGCGATCGCGGACCGTCAGCTAGCGGCTTTGACCGCGGCGATCAGCTCGTCGGAAGGCTTGAAGGTGAGCCCGGCGATGGCACGGTGGACGTAGCGGATCACGCCTTCGGCGTCGATCACAAACACGCTGCGGCGGTAGAAGCCGAGGGGACCGAGCACGCCATATGCCGCACCGACGGTCTTCTCCGTATCGGCCAGCAGCGGGAAGCTGTAGCCCCTCCGGCAGGCGAAGCCGTCGTGACTCTCCACCGACTGCGGCGAGATGCCGAACACGCGGGCGTCGACTTCTTCGAACTTGGCCAGGTCGGCCTGGTACGAGTCGAGCTGCTTGGTGCAAACCGCCGTGTCGTCGCCCGGATAGAACGCGAGCACGACCAGATGGCCGCGGAGCTCGGTCAACGTGTACGAAACGCCACCGGTACCGAGCAGCGTGAACTTCGGCGCCACGTCACCAACCCCAACGGCCATGGCGCCAAATCTTGCACACGACCCGTAGCGCGTACGCATCTGCTGAGAGGCAGCGTTATCCCGTCGGCTAGCTGTCTAACGCACAACGTGCCAGAGCAGCCGTGCGAGCAACGCCAGCGGAATCACACCGAACACCACGCCAAGGAAGACGTACGAGCGGACGCGCACATAGTCCTCCCAGGCACCTCCAACAAATTCCTTCTTTGCGAGGGACCGCTGGAATCTGCGTCTGCTCGCCTCACGCGGTGACAGGTTCCGAGGTCACGACCGGCCGAAGTCTTCGAAGCACGGTTTGGCGTGTGATTGTGCGTTGGATCCGGTCAGATCACACGTCAAAGCGTGCTTGAAACCGTGTGCGTAGCTCACCCACCGACTACGAGCGCGACGCCGATGACGGTTGGAGTGCCAGCGGCGCCCGAGACACGCGTGCTTGAAGGCTCGTTGAGGCTTCCAGACGATCATCGCCATGAACGCGGTGCCATTCAAGTCGGCGAGACGCGACGACATATGGTCAACGAACTGTAGAAGCCGCCCCATCGCTCTGGAGCCCAGTGTCAGACCATGCTGGCGAAGAGTTCGTCGGAGATGTCGAAGTTGGCGTAGACGTTTTGGACGTCGTCGTGATCTTCGAGGGCGTCGAGCATGCGCAGAACTTGCTTGGCCACGTTCTCTTCGGTGACGGGCACGCTGTTTTGGGCCAGCATCGTGGTCTCGGCCGACTCGAAGGCGATCGAGGCCGCCTCGAGCGCCTGCTTCAGTTCGGTGAGATCGCTCGGCGCGCACGTGAGCTGCCACATGTCACCCGCAGCCGTGAGGTCGTCAGCACCGTTCTCGAGCGCCACCGCCATGAGATCGTCCTCGCTGATCGAGCTCGGCACGAGGATGACGCCTTTGCGTTCGAACTGCCACGCGACCGCGCCAGGCTCTGCCAGCGCGCCGCCGTTCTTGGAGAAGATGCTGCGGATCTCGGCGCCAGTGCGATTGCGGTTGTCGGTGAGCGCGTCCACCAGCATGGCGACGCCACCGGCGGAGTAGCCCTCGTACATCATCGCTTCGTAGTGGACGCCTTCGAGGTCGCCCGTCGCGCGCTTGATGGCGCGGTCGATGTTGTCCGTTGGAACCGAGTTGTCGCGCGCCTTTGGACCGCGGAGCGCAGCGACGCGTTCATGGTCACGTCGCCACCGCCTTCACGCGCCGCGACCTCGACGAGTCGCAGCAGCTTGGCGAACACCTTCGCCCGGGCGGCGTCGGCCGCGCCCTTCTTGTGCTTGATCGTCGCCCATTTGGAATGCCCTGACATGCCTAACCAACTCCTTGCAAGAACAACTCGTGGATCCGTAGGTCGCCCGATAGTTCGGGGTGAAAACTCGACACGATGGTCGAACCGGACCGGCAGAGTACGGGTTCGTCGTCGACGCATGCGAGTACGTCGACCTCGGCGCCGAGCGATTCGACCCGTGGCGCGCGGATGAACACGGCGTGGAATCGTGCGTCTTCGAGTCCGACCACTGCAAGGTCCGCCTCGAAGCTATCGACTTGACGCCCCCAACCGTTGCGACGCACCCGCATGTCGACCACGCCGAAGCTGCGTTGGTCGGCGCGCCCGTCGACCACGTCGTTCGCCAGCAGGATCATCCCGGCGCACGTACCCAGGCAGGGCAGGCCGTCGTCGAGCAGTTTCTGCACGGGATCAAACAGGCCCGACGACGCCAACAGCATCGACATCGTCGTCGACTCGCCGCCGGGCAAGACGAGCGCGTCGATCCCGTCGAGTTGGTCGGGCTGTTTGACGGCAACGGTATCGGCGCCGAGTTGGGCTAGCGCTCTAGCGTGCTCGCCGACCGCGCCCTGCAGCGCCAGTATCCCGACCCGCACCTGGAGGCACCGGACCTACCACCCGCGGTCGGCGAGCGGCTTTTCGACCGAGGCGGCATCGATGCCGCGCATCGCTTCGCCGAGACCACGGCTGACCTTGGCCACGACGTCGGCGTCGAGGAAGTGCGTCGTCGCTTCGACGATCGCCGCGGCGCGCCGCGCCGGGTCGTCGCTCTTGAAGATGCCGGAGCCGACGAAGACGGCCTCGGCGCCGAGTTGCATAACCAGCGCGGCGTCGGCCGGCGTGGCGATGCCGCCGGCGCAGAACATCGGGACGGGCAGCTTGCCCGCTGACGCGATCTCTTCGACCAGCGAGATCGGCGCTTGCAACTCCTTGGCCCACCGATAGCGCTCGGGTGCGTCGGCGGTGCCGATGGCGCGGATGTCACCGATGATCTGGCGCAGGTGGCGCACGGCATGCACGACGTCGCCGGTGCCGGCCTCGCCCTTGGAGCGGATCATGGCCGCGCCCTCGCTGATGCGCCGCAGCGCTTCGCCAAGATTGGTGGCGCCGCAGACGAAGGGCACGTCGAAGGCCCACTTGTCGATGTGGTGCGCCTCGTCGGCCGGTGTGAGCACCTCGGACTCGTCGACGAAGTCGACGCCCAGGCTCTGGAGGACCTGCGCCTCCGCGAAGTGACCGATGCGCGCCTTGGCCATCACCGGAATGGTGACGACGGCCTTGATGCCTTCGATCAACGCCGGGTCGCTCATACGGGCGACGCCGCCGTCGCGACGAATGTCGGCGGGCACACGTTCGAGCGCCATAACCGCCACCGCACCGGCGTCTTCGGCGATCTTGGCCTGGGCGGCGTCGACGACGTCCATGATCACGCCGCCGCGCAGCATCTCCGCCAGGCCTCGTTTGACGCGGTCAGTTCCGACAGTTCGCTCGCTCATCGTTTGGCAATCGTAGTTGTCGGCGCCGTGGGCGATTTCAGAGTTATGACGCCGCTGGTCGGCACCAGCGACACCCACACGCGTCCAACCGGCAGCGTGACGGCCGCGCCGGTGGTGGCGTTAGTGAAGATGGTCACCGCCTTAGCCGACGGCTTGTGCCAGCGGGCGTTCACCACGGCACCGTCACAGGCGACGAGTGCGTTGCCTGAGCCGGTGATGACCGCCTCGTCGACCACGAAGTCGGATCGATCGGTGTACTCCGTCGCCCGGTACGGCACGGTCTGCAGGATCAGGCACGAGGTCGACAGCCGGCTGCGGTCCTCCAGGAGATGAAGGGTTCCATTGGTCGAGCGCAGCCACTGCTTCTTGGACGCGTCCCACGTCCAATCAGCGGTGGTCAGCGAACCGAACACCACGCGCGCCCCTGTGAGCTTCTTGGCCGCAGGATTCGCCTGGGCGAACGACGTCCCCGGGCGAACGCGGGCGAACAGCGGCGGCGGAGCGATCGGCTTGGCGAGCACGCGCAGCTTGGCCGTGTTGGCGTAGGTGGCGTACGGACGCACCTTGCCGGCGCGCTTGTAGTTGCCGAGCCTGGGGTTGTCGCTCTCGGGCACCGCCTTGATGCCCGTCGCCTGGATCTTGCGCACGAACGGCGCGATGCCGCCGGAGAAGGCGAACACGCCACCGATGGGCGCGACGATCGCCGCGTCCGTCGAGCGGACCGAGCGCACTGGTCCGACGATCGCCGCGTCGTTTGACTGGTACACCGCGAGGAAACGCACGACCGATCCCTCGACGCGTTCCTCGTAGATCACGTCGGCGTCATTGAGCCCGGCCTGGGGTCGCGCGTCGGGTGCGTTGTCCACCTTGACGATCACCGCCGGGCGATCGGCGACGTCGGGGCTGACGAGCGCACCGGTGAGCGGCGACGCGACGGTTTCGAGCGTCGTGCTCGTCGCCGGGATGGTCGGCGTCAGGTCGTCGGCCGGTAGTTCGCTGAACGGACTCTTCTTGCCCGAACACGCCGACGTGATCAACAGAAGCGAAAGCACGACCCCCACCGCCGCCCTCCGACGGCAACTACGCAATGGTCGCGTTACCGGGGGCGGGTAGTTCGATCCAGGTCCGGCCGGGCAACAGATCGATCGACTTGCCCGCCGCGTCGGTCAGCTTGATCGGGGCCTCGTCGCCGGGCTTGGTCCAGGTGCCTTTGGTCAGCTTGCCGTCGCGGATGACCCACGCGTCGCCCACGCCCGCGAGTTTCGCCTCGGGCACGATCGAATTGGACCGGTCGCGCTCGCCGGTGTCGACGTATTCGACAAACAGCAGCACGATGTTGCGCGGCGCGATAGCCGGGCCTCCGGCGTCGACCGTCGCCTTGCCGTTCTGCACGCGGCGCGCGGTCGCGCCACTCCACGTCCACGTGACGTCGGTGCGCGTGGGGCGGTCGGGCATCTTCCAGTGCAGGTCCAGTTTGGTTACCGCGGTACCGGCCGCCACTGCGCCCGCGGCACCGAACTGCACCAGCGCCGTCGGCGCGGCCGCGCCCGTTGGTGCGCCGGCGTACAACTGTGCGGTGCCGGAGAACAGGTTGTACGGCGCCGGGCGCGAGCCCTCGCGGCGATAGGCACCCGGGAGCTTGTTCGGACTCACGTTGATCACCGGCGACGTTATCGATGAGCTTCTCGAATGTGTCGTTCGTGCCCGAGTAGGCGAACAGCGGATGCCCGAGCGGTGCGGCGAAGTGCAAGTCACTCGAGCGCGCCGAGCGAACGGGTCCGACGACCGCCGCATCTCTGGGAGTGGAAGATCGCCGCCAAGCGCGTGATGCCGCCCTCGACGCCTTCGCACACGACGATGTCGGCAGCGCCGATGCCGAACTGCGGATACGACTTCTCGGCGTAGTTGTCGATCTTGACCACGAGCGCCGGGCGGTTCCGGGTCGCCGCGTCAGCCGGGAGGCCCGTGAGAGGAAACACATCCGCGGCCACCGGGATCGTCGTCCCCGGGAGGTCCCGCGTGGTCGCCGTTGACTTCTTTCCGTCGTCGGTCGAGCAGCCTGCAAGCAGGACTGCCGCCAGCGCTACGGCACCGAGAACCCGGTTCATAGTTCGCGGAGCGCTTCGATGCGCTCGTCGAGTGGCGGGTGGGTGTTGAACAGGCGGCCGAGCCAGGCCAGGCGGCCTTCGTCGGCCGTGCGAGCCACCGGCGCCTCGATCCATAGGTGGGCGGTGGCGCGCGAACCGGAATGCACGACTGTCTGATCCTCCTTGAGCTTCTCGAGCGCGGAGATGAGACCTGGTGGATACCGCGTTAGGGCGACCCCCGAAACATCGGCCAGCGCTTCCCGACGCCGGCTGATGGCGAAATGCATCACCCGGGCGACGATCGGCGTCAGGATCAGCAATACAAAGCCCAGCACGGCGAGGATCGGGAGGGCGTTGCGATCGCGTCCGCCGCGCCGTCCGCCGCCCCAGAAAATCGAGCGCAGACCGAAGTCCGACAGCAGGGCGATAACGCCGACCAACGTGACGGCCAGCGTTGACACGAGGATGTCGTAGTTCTTGATGTGACTCAGCTCGTGGGCGAGAACGCCTTCGAGTTCGACCCGGTTCATGCGTTCCATCAGACCTGTCGTGACGGCGATGGCGGCGTGCTGGGGATTGCGCCCGGTGGCGAACGCATTCGGCGCCGGGTCGTCGATGACGTAGACGCGCGGCTTCGGTAGGCCGGCGGCGATGCAGAGACCCTCGACGAGGTTATGCAGGCGGGCGTACTGGGTTTGGTCGGCCAGCTTGGCGTGACTCATGGCCAGCGCGATCGCGTCCGACTTCCAGTACGCGGCGAACGATCCGGCGACGGCGATAACAAGTGCGATCACCAGGCCGACGGCGCCGTAGCCGATCACCAGATCGAAGGCCCACGCCATCACAAGGACGAGCGCGACGAAAGCAACTACGAGGAACACGGAGCGTCGTTTATTCGACGCGATTTGGTCGTACATCTATATATGCGAGGAGAAGTGGAGGCTTAGAACTTCACTTGGACGGAGCCGCGGGCGTCGTCGCCGGCTTCGTAGTACTCACGCTCCGCGAAGCCGAACTGCTTGGCGAGCAGGTTGGTGGGGAACGACTCGATCGACGTGTTGTAGCTGCGAACGCTGTCGTTATAGAACTGCCGCGAGTACGCCACCTTGTCCTCGGTGCCGGCTAGTTCTTCTTGCAGTGCGAGGAAGTTCTGGTTGGCCTTCAGGTCGGGATACGCCTCCGACACGGCGAACAACGACTTCAACGCACCGGTCAGCACGTTCTCGGCCGCCGCCTTGTCGGCCGGGCCCTGCGCATTCAACGCGTTGGCCCGCGCCTGGGTGACACCTTCGAGCACGCCCTTTTCGTGGGTGGCGTAACCCTTGACGGTTTCGACCAGGTTCGGGATCAGGTCGTGGCGCCGTTGTAGCTGCACGTCGATCTGCGCCCAGGCGTTCTCGATGCGGTTCCGCAACCGCACCAGCTTGTTGTACATGGCCATGAGTACGAGGCCGACGATCACAATCAGGACGACCAGGACAATGACAAGAGTCATGCCGCGCAGTGTAGGACCGCGCTGCGCGCGCAATGACGCGACGCGCTCGATTTTCGCGAATGCCGCGAAGCCGGTCGACGAACGCCGCGAACTGGTGAAACGCACCCATGACTAGTCCGTTTGGGCTGGTCACAACGCGCACCAGAAATGGCCCCCAGGAGCGATGGTTAGCCACTCCCCCTTTCGGCACTCTGCACACAGAGACATCCCGTCCACGTCCAACAACCCTGGGGAGAACCCAAAACATGCGACTTACTCGTGTGGCCGCTTGCGCCACAGCCCTATCCCTCGTAGGCGCCGCCACCCTGGTGAGCCCTGCCCGTGCCGCCACTCCCGGTGTCGGCACCTCTGCCGCGTCCAGCTCCCTGCTGAACATCGCAGTGGGCACGGCTGGTTCGGTGCTGAACCTCAAGGTGCTCGCCGACGAAGCGCGTTCGACCATCGATCCGTCGGTCGCAACTCCGGAGGCCTTCAGCCGCCTGAACGCTCTGTCGCTTACGTCGAGCCTTCTCCCGGCCCCGCTGAACAACGTCAGCCTGCCGGTCGTCGAGTCCCGCAGCCCGGGCGGTCAGCCGACCGTCGCCGGTCCCGGCCTCGACCTCAGCTCCATCGGCGGCATCAGCCTTCCCGTCTCGCTCCTTGATGGTGTGCTGACCCCGGCCGCGCTCACGTCGTCCTACGACGGCAGCAAGGCGACGTCAGCGTTGACGTCGTCGCTCGGCAACATCAGCCTCGTCGGTGGCCTCATCAAGGCGACCGGTCTCGAGTCCGTGCTCGGCACCACCGCTGCTGCGGGTGCGGCTGACGGCAGCCGTTCCATCAAGGCCGGCGCCATCAACGTGCTCGATCTCGGCGCCCTGCTGAACGGTCTCGGCATCCCGTTGACGGCGCTGCCGCTCGATGCGGTCAGCACGATCCTCGGCACCCTCGGCGTCCCGGTTCCGGGTCTGCCGTCGTCGCTGTCGCTGGAAGAGTTCGTTACCGAGCTCAACGCCACCATTGACGGCCTGCAGGCGCAGATCGCTGGCCAGGCCGGCGGTCTGGTGGACGACGTGCTCGGCACCGTGCCGGTTGGCGTCCTCGGCGGCCTCGGCCTCCCGATCCCCGACGTGGGCGACGCGGTTGCGATCGTGAACGGTGTGCTCGACCAGGTGCAGGCGCTCGTCGCTGATCTGCTCGAGACCGCTCTCGGCCTGCTCGACGGCATCTCGCTGCTGAAGGTCGGCGGCATCGAAGTCGGCACCATCACCAAGGCGGCTGACACGGTTGGCGCTTCCCAAGCCGACATCATCGCCAAGATCGGCTCGATCAACGTCGGTGGCCTGACTCTCCCTGGTCTGGACCTCGGTTCGACCCTCTCGCAGGTGACCGGCGTCCTGAACACGGTTAACGGCACCATCTCGACGGTTCTCGGTTCGATCAGCCCCGACCTGGCCAACCTGGTCAAAGTCGGCCTGTTCGAGAAGGACAGCGCGACCGGCGTCACCAGCAGCGGTGGTTACACGAAGGCTCTCGCCGGCGTGACCGCTCTGAATGCCTCGATCGTCCCGCCGCTCAACCTGGACGCCATCGTCGGCGACCTGCTCGGCGGTGCTGGCATCGGCTCGATCCTCACCGGTTCGAACGTCCTCGGCACCATCCCGGTGCTCGACAGCCTGATGCCGACGCTGAATGGCCTCCTCGGTCAAGCCGTCTCCGCTCTGAGCGGTGGCGCCTCGATCAAGCTGGCGAGCGTTACTTCTGGCGCCAGCTTCACCACCCCGGTCGCTGCGACGGGCGGGACCCTGCCCCGCACCGGCGGCACCGCCCAGACGGCGCTGCTCGGCATGGCTCTGGTCATCGCCGCTCTCGCCTCACGCCGCTTCGTCGTGGCACACCGGGCGCAGTAAAGCAACACACGCAGTAACCCAATACATCTGAACCGATCCCCGTCGGTTCACTTACCGAAGCCCCCCGGAGCGACCACCCCGGGGGGCTTCGGCGCGTAGCGAACCGGAGCGCCCGAAGAAGCAGGGCGTCGCCGGCAAAGTATTCGCCGCTCGTAAGGTTCGACGCATGAAACGCATCGCGCTCGTTCTCGTCATGGTGGTACTCGTCGCGTGCAGCAATGACGACGACGCGCCGACGTCGACGACTGCGGTCACGACAACGACAAGCGTCGCCGGGGGAACGACGTCGACGACCGCGTTGATCTTCGGCAACTCCCCCGTCTCCACGCCGGAGAAGAACTCGCCGCAAGGCCAACTGACAGACGTCGCGGTCGGCGCGCACGCCGGCTTCGTGCGTGTGGTGTTCACCTTTGGCAACGTCGTACCGGGCTACGAGGTGAAGCACGCCGAACCGCCCTTCCGCGACGGCGGCCAAGGCGCCGACCATCCGGTTACCGGCGACGGCCACATCGCAGTGCGACTGATCGCCGTCGCTCATGACGACGACGGGAAGTCAACGGTCAGCGACAAACCGATCCCGGGGCCGAAGGACTCCTCGGTGACCGAGGTCGTCAAGATCGACGATTTCGAGGGCTACGTGAACTACGTGATCGGGACGACGCAGCCCAAGGGCTTCAAGGTCTTCACCCTGAAATCGCCCGCCCGGCTTGTTATAGACATTCAGTCGCCATGACTGACCTAGAAGAGTTCCGCGCTCACGTCGTCGCGTTCCTCGACGAGCACGCGCCCAAGCGGGCACCGCGCAAAGCAACCGACGAGGACGACGACGCGCCGGCCTACATGGCCGACATTCCGAAGGCGAAGGCGTACCAAGCGGCGCTGTACGACGCCGGCCTCGCCGGCATCACGTGGCCCAAGCCCTACGGCCAGGGCCTGACATCGGAGCATCAGCGCGTCTTCAACGAGGAGGTGGCGGGCCGCGACATTCCCGCCGGGCTGTACACGATCGGCCTCGGCATGGTCATCCCGACGATGATCGAGCACGGCACCGACGAGCAGCGCGAGCGCTACGTCGCCAAAGCCCTGCGCGGCGAAGAAGTGTGGTCGCAGCTGTTCTCCGAGCCGGGCGCGGGGTCCGACGTGGCCAGCCTGCAGATGAAGGCCGAACGCGACGGCGACGAATGGATCCTCAACGGCCAGAAGGTGTGGACGACGGGCGCGCAGCACTCTGACTTCGGTGCTGTCATCGCCCGCACCAATCCCGACATGCCCAAGCACCAGGGCATCACCATGTTCGTCATCGACTTCCACGCGCCGGGCGTCGAAGTCCGACCGCTGCGCCAGATGACCGGCGGGTCGAGCTTCAACGAGGTGTTCTTCAATGACGTGCGCGTGCCGGCCACCAACGTCATCGGACGCGTCGACGACGGATGGCGCTGCGCTATCGCCATGCTGATGAACGAGCGGGTGGCCATCGGCTCGGGCGGCGGTAGCGCCCGCGGCTCGGGCGGTGGCATTCAGGCGCTCGTCAAGCTCGCTCGCTCGCGGGGCGTGTCCGATGATCCGCTCGTGCGTCAGGGCATCGTCGACATCTACATCCGCCAGCGCATCATGGGCTTCATCGGCCTTCGCACCCGCGCCGCGGTGAAAGCCGGGAAGGCACCCGGCCCCGAAGGTTCGATCGGCAAGCTCGCCGGCGCGTTGCTGTCACGGCGCACGTCGGATCTCGCCATCTCGATCGCCGGAGCGTCTGGCGCGGCGTGGTCGGAGAACGACAAGCGCGGCAATCGCTGGGCGATGCAGGTGTTGCAGTCGCCGTCGTCGCGCATCGCCGGCGGCACCGACGAAGTGCAGCGCAACATTGTCGGGGAGCGGGTGTTGGGATTGCCGAAGGAGCCGCAGGTCGACCGCGATATGCCCTTCAAGGATCTGAAGGTCGGAACGCAGCGCTCCTAGCGCTTACAACAGCGACGCGTAGATCTCGGCGTAGGCCGCCGCCAGTTTGGGCATGGCGAAGTCTCCAGCCCGGGCGTGGCCAGCGGCGACGAGCTCGGCGCGGCGCGCCGGGTTGCCGAGTAAATCGTTGAGAGCCTTCGCCAGCGCGTCGGGGTCTTCGGGTGGCACGAGCACGGCGTGCTCGTCGGGTTTCGCCACCGCTTTGTAACCGGGTAACTCGCTGGCGACGATGGCGGTTCCAGCGGCCATCGCTTCGAGGAGTACCACGCCAAAGGATTCACCGAACAGAGACGGTGCGCAGAACACGTCGGCGCCGGCGAGTCGCTTCGTCAGCTCCTCGTCGTCGACGCGCCCGAGCCATTCCAGACGGGTGTCGCTGGCGTGCTTCTTCCTGAGCCCCTCCGTTTCCGGGCCTTGGCCGATGATCCATATCGCGACGTCGTCGGCCAGGTGGGCGGCGGCCTCTAGGAGTACGCCGAGGCCTTTGCGCGGCTCGTGACGACCGAAGAACAGGATGGTCGGACTCGTGGTGGGCGTGGGCTGAGCGTTGGCGAAGCGCTCGACGTCGATGCCGTTGAACAGCACCGAGAATTCACCACCGACGCCGTCGCGCGCCGTGGCGAGCGCGTCTTCCGAGACGGCGACGCGGTGTGCCAGGCGCTTGCCCAGCCGACGCGTGATCGGCGAGAGGAACGTATACGCGCGGCTGGCGCCGGCGCGGTGGAACGTGCCCACGAGCGGCCGGTCCGAGAATAGAACCGCGGTCAGCGACGGCCCGGGTACGAGCGGTTCGTGGATGTGCACGACGTCGAACTGCTCGTTGCGCAACGCCCGGATGGTGCGGACAGCCGCGGAAGGGTCCGGCGCGATGGGCGCCACCGAGCCGTTGGTCGCGAACGGGATCGACTTCCCGAGCGCGGTCACCGCGGCTTCCGGTGGGGGTCCGTCGCACGGCGCCAGCACCTGCACCACGTGGCCGAGGTCGCGTAGCGAACGCGCCAGGCCGAGCACTTGCATCTGTACCCCGCCGGGAATCGTGAGGCTGTACGGGCAAACCATGCCGATCCTCATTGGTTGCGCGCTTCGATCGCGCGGTGCACGGCGTTCTGCAGTTCGAACGGGTCACCCACGTTGGTGAACGTCGACTGTCCCATCTCGCCGCCCGACTCGATCATCAGGTCACCGGCGTGGATGACCCGCTCGAACAACGACTGGTGACACTCGAGATCGTTGATGCGGTCGAGCGGAATCTCGCGGCTATGCCGGCTCAGAATGCCCGAGCGCGTGATGAGCCGGTCGGTCGTGAGAACGAAGTCGGTTGTGACCCATTTGAGATAGACGACCAGCAGGTTGAGCGCGGTGAAGGCGATGAGCGCGATGCCGATGTAGTTCACAACTTCGGTGTCATCGCCGAACTGCACCGCCAGCACGACGGCGACGACGATCGCCAGCACGAGACGCGTGACCACGCCGGAGAAAATCCACCAATGCGGGTGCGTGTCGAGCAGCACCGTTTCGCCCTCGTTCAGCAGCCGCTCCGGAAAAGCCATGAGCCGAAACTACTTGTAAACCCTGCGACGAAAGATGGCTTCGCGACCGGCGACGCGGTCGAGAAACAGCAAACCGTCGAGGTGGTCGAGTTCGTGTTGGACGGCGCGGGCTTCGAAGCCGGCGAAAGGTTCGCGGAAGGGGTCGCCACGTTCGTCCTGCCATCGCAGCACGAGTGAGGCCGGACGGGTGACGTCGCCCGTGTAATCGGGCACGCTCATGCAACCCTCGCGGGCGACGTCAGGCTCGCCGTGCGACTCGACTACGGGGTTGACCAGGACCAGCTCGCCGTGGTTCACCGGCGCCTTGCGATGCCCGCGCAGGTCAATGACGGCGACGCGTTGGCTCACACCGATTTGCGGTGCCGCCAGACCCACGCACCCGGGCGAAGCCCGCATGGTGTCGAGCAGATCGGCCACCAGCGCGGCGAGCGACATCGTCGAACGCGACCACCTCGGGCGTCGGCGTGGCCAGCACGGGGTTCGGCAGGCCGACGACGGCTCGGACGGCCACGGTGGCTACAGGATGTCGGCTTCGGACTCGTGCGCTTTGCAGGTCACACCAAGTTGCGCGCCAACCGCGTCCAACGCGGCTGCGAAGGACTCGCCGCTCAGGCCGTCGGGCAAGGTGACGTCGATCACCATCACGTAAGCCGGTCCCCCATCGCCGGGCACGACCCGCGTGGCCAGGTCGACGACGTTGACGCCCATCTCGGCGAGCGCGTTGGCGATGCCGTGCACGATGCCGGGATGATCGGCGCCGTGCACGCTGACGGTCCACAGTTCGCCGGGTTCGGGCGCCGCGGTCATCAGATCGATGGCGCGCACCATGGTCACCAGGTGCATCTCTGAGGCCACCGGCGACAGCGCCGTTTCGAGCGTCGTCGCGTCGAGATCAGTAGGACCGCTGACGACCAGCATCATGCTGAAGTGGCCGCCGAGGATGGCCATGGCGGTGTCTTCGATGTTGCACTGGCGTTGCACGAGCACGGCGGTGACGGCAGCGACGATGCCTGGGCGGTCGGCGCCGATCGCCGCAATGGAAAACCTGCTCATTAACGAGTCGGCTACGCCCAACCGAGTTCGTGGAGGCGTTCTTCGCTCAGACCGAAGTGGTGGCCGACTTCGTGGATGACGGTCAGGCGCACCTGGTCGACGACCTCTTGGTCGTTCGAGCAGACCGAACAGATCGAGCGACGGAAGATCGTGATGCGATCCGGCATCACCATGCCTCCGCCGGCCCGGCCTTCGCCGTAGTGCATGCGCTCGGTCAGCGGGATGCCCTCGTACAAGCCGAGCAAACGGCCAGGAGGGGCGAAGTCGTCGACCACGACCGCGACGTTTTCCATGCGCGACGCGATGTCCTCGGGAATCGAGTCGAGCGCGTCGGCGACCAACGTCGCGAACCGTGCCGGCGATACTTCGATCATCACGCCCTCACTCATGCCAGCTTGGAGGCTATCGAGGCGCTGTTGCGCAGGACGGATCCGTCGGCGCCGGCGGTCGTATAAACGGCCGTGGGGCGGGCGGCAGCCTCGGCGAGCATGTCCGCCAGCAGCGTCGCGAACGCGACCACCGGGTCGACCCACAGGTGCCAGGAAAGCGAACCCGGGATGGTGTTGATCTCGTTGAGGTACAGCTCGTCGCCGTCGAGCAGGAAGTCAATGCGGGCGACGCCGCGGATACCTGCGAGCTGTGCCGCTTCGCGGGCGTATCCCCGAAGCTTGTCTTCCAGCGCGGTCGAGATCTGGGCCGGGCATTCCCTGGGCGCCGCAGCCATGCCCTCACCGCTGGCGTACTTGTCCTGGTACGAGTAGATCTCCCCGCCGCTGCGCGTGGGTTCTTCGATCGCGCTCAGCTGCAAGCTCGGGAAGCCGCGTACCGCGACATTGAGGTCGATCGAATCGGGCCGGAACGGTTCGATCACTGCTCCGCGCGCCAGGTGAGGGTTCGTCTCTCAGCCGCCCCCATGCCGTTTCGAGATCCGTCACGACGTCGATGCCGATACTCGACCCTCCGAAGCGAGGCTTGACGATGTAGGGGCCGTCGAAGTCCGGCTTCGTCGAGTCGGTGAGCGCCGCCCGCGGCAGGCTCGGGATGCCAGCGGCGACGCATGCCGAGCCGAACGCCAGCTTGTCCATCCCGAGTGCGGCGCCGGCGACCGACGGGCCGGTGTAGCTAACGCCGGCGCTGTCGAGCAGGCCTTGCAGCGTGCCGTCTTCGCCGGGTCCACCGTGGCAGCAGTTGACGACCACGCCGTCGTAGGTCTTGTCGCGTCCCAGGCCGCCCTTCGCGGAAATGCCGGCGCCGGCAGCGATACGCGCCGGCTTGGCGCCGCGGGGCACGCCGTCGGCGAAGGCCGCGCCCTCGAGGGTGGCGTCGACGATCACGAACTCGCCCGCACGGGTCCAATACAACGCTTCGCTCACGCCCAGCGTGCGCGCCGCCTGCAGACCGGTATGGACGCTGACGTCGTGCTCAGGTGACGGCCCCCCGAAGAGGACTAGCGGGTCAGCCACAGTGCGCCCAGGTTACCTGTAGTGATCCGGCAGATCGTTCTCATAGAGGACGGCGTCGCCGGCGGTCAGGTTGGCGCGGACCCACGCCGCCGCCTTCTCGCGGTTGCCGAAAAACTTGATCTCGGCGGCGCCCTGTGCCGCACCGCGGCGTAGGGCCGCCCGGTTGGTGCGGCCGACGATACCGAGGACGGTCGCGACCTTGGAGGCGTCTTCGCCGAAGCGCTCGTTCTCCTCGTCTTGGCGGTCGCCAAGTTCGATCATCCCCGGCGTCATGACGACACGCCGGCCACCCGGCGCGCCCGACGCGGCGAGGGCATCGAGCGCGCGGCGCGCGCCCGCGGGATTCGAGTTGAACGTGTCGTCGAGCACGATCGCCCCTGACGGCGCCGTAGCCGTCTCCAGGCGATGCGATGCAACCGGCGCGCTCTCTAGTCGCGTGACGATGTCGTCGGCCGGTACGCCGAGGGCGCGGGCCGCGGCAATGGCGCAGGCGACGTTGGTCGGCGCCGTAGGCAGCCGCGACACGCGCCCGACCAATTTGCCCGCTTCGTAGACGCGACCGCCTTCGTCGTCGGCGATCACCGCGATGTCGGCGTCGACGCGAATGGCCGACACCCGCATGACCCGCTTCACGCCTGCGGCAGCTACCGCGTCAGCCACCGGCGCGAGTCGCTCGTCGTCCTCGTTGAGTACGACGGTCGCGGCCGGTACGAGGATCTCCGACTTCGCCTTCACCGTCGTATCGAGGCTCCCGAAGCGCTCGAGGTGCACCGGCCCGATGGCGGTGATGACGGAGATATTCGGCGGGCACCATTCGCATAGGTCGGCGATCTCGCCGGGACCGTAGGTGCCCATTTCGGCGACGAAGACGTCGGTCCCCGTCGTGAGACCTTCGTTGACGGCGCGGGCGAGGCCGGCACGGTTGTTGAAGCTCGCCGGACTGGCGGACACAGTGCGCGTGCCGTTCACGATGTGCGCCAAGACGACCTTGGTCGACGTCTTGCCGTAGCTGCCCGTGATGCCGACGATCGTGGGCGCGACGCGGCGCAGCTTCTCGGTGGCCTGCGTGATGAAAGGCCGCAGCAGCCGCTCCTCGATCGGCAGCGGCGACGAACAGCGCACCGTCGACAGTGGCCGGCACGAGAACGAGGGCGACGGCCGACGCGATCACCGCCGGCACCACCGCGTAGAAGGCCAAGAAGACGCCGATGTGACCGATCAGAGCCAGCAACGCGAGAAACTTGACGCGACGCGTCCACACCAGCTTCGACGTGCGGCCCCGGAACGGAAGGCCGACACCGATGCGCCACCACCGCGCCGCGAAGCGCGACACCGAACCGGGGATGTAGTGCTCACGTTGGGCGACGCGCAGCCAGCGCACGCTGTCGACCAGCGGCGACGGCGTGTATGGCCACGGCGATCGCCACGCTCGTTCACAGCAGCTCCTCCACGGCCTTGCGCAGCTGTGACACCGCGGTCAGCGGGGTCAGGTGGCCCGCCCCGGGCACCGTCACGAGCGGCGCGCCTGTGCGCTCCTGCAACTCCCGAGCGCACGGCGCGGCGGTGTCGCCCTCACCCCACACCAGCCGGAGCGGGCACCGGATGCCGGCGATGGCGTCGTCATAGCTCTCGGCGACGACCCGTTGCCAAATCGGGCGCATGCCTTCTGACGCGTTGGCGTACTCGGGCGCGTTGTACTTGAGGCGCGCCGTCTCCATGCGCGCGTCGGAGACGACGCCGCGTCGGTTGAGGGCCCGCACGAGCCGGTACGACGTCTTCGCCTTTCCTGCCGGTGTGACGCGAATGATCGGCGCTCCGGTGAGGACTAGGCCGCGCAGCAAGTCGGGATACGACGCGGCGAGATGCACGCCGACCCGTCCGCCGAGGCTGTGGCCGACGAGCACCGGCGGCGCCGGTAGGTCCCGCAGGACGTCGGCCACGAGCGCCGCGTACTCCGGCGAGCCCCAGTCCGGCGGTGGTTCGGGCGTCGCGCCGATGCCCGGGCAGGTCGAGGGCGATGGCGTTGAAGCCGGGAAGCACCTGCGCGAAGTCCGCGTGCGTACGCGCCCAGCCGTGCAAGGCCACGACGCGCGCCGGCGCGTCGCCATACGACTCCCCGTAGATGCGCCCCCCGGCAAAGCTGCTCAGCACAACTCTCAAAGCTAGGTTCCCGGACCGTGGCTGAAAGATTTCGCGCTCCCGGTATTGACGAGTGGTTCAACGGCGCAGGTTTCGGGGTGTTCGTGCACTGGGATCACGCCAGCCAGCAGGGACTCGAGACCTCGTGGCCGCTGACCGGCGGCATCTCGGTCCTACCCAGCAGTTGGGACGTGCCAGTCGACGACTACCACGCTTCGGCAGCGACCTTTAACCCGACCAGCTGGGACCCGGTCGCGTTCGCGCAACGCGTGAAGGCGGCGGGCGCTACCTACGTCGTGTTCACCACCAAGCACCACTCGGGCTTCGTCATGTGGGACACGGCCACCACCGACTGGTCGATCACCAAGGCGTCGCCCTACGGCAAAGACGTGGTCGGACCGCTGGCCGACGCGCTGCGAGCCGAGGGCCTACGCGTCGGCTTCTACTTCTCGTTGTGCGACTGGCACGAGCCGACGTATCCACCATTTCGCGACGAGCACAAGCCCTACGTGCTCGGCTCGTCGCCGCCGCTGCCGTCGGAGGAAGACGCCGAGAAGTTCCGCGCCTACCTCAAGGCGCAGCTCACCGAACTGTTGACGAACTACGGCCAGGTCGACGAGCTGTGGTTCGACGGCGGCTGGGAGCGCCCCGTTCCCTGGTGGCAACCGAAGGAACTCGAAGCGCTCATCCGTGGGCTGCAGCCGAACATCGTGATCAACGATCGGCTGTACGGCGTGCGCGATTTCGAGACGCCGGAACAGTTCGTGCCACCCAAGCCGCTCGACGGTCCGTGGGAAACCTGCATGACGATGAACGACAGCTGGGGCTGGGTTCCGAAGGACACGAACTACAAATCGTCCACGCAGATCATCCACACGTTGTGCGAGATCGTGGGCAAGGGCGGCAACTTCCTGCTCAACGTCAGCCCGATGGGCGACGGGTCGATCCCCGACGTGCAGATCGAGCGCCTCGACGCGGTGACGCGGTGGATGGCGTCGCACCGCGAGGCTGTGGTCGGCGTGACGCCCGGCCTCGAGCCATGGCAGTTCTACGGCCCGTCGACGCGACGCGACGGTCGGGTGTACTGCATCGCCATCGCCAAGCCCTACGAGTCGATCACGGTGCGCGGCCTACCTGTCAAACGTGTGAAAGCGGCGACCGTCGTCGGTACGGGCAGCGACCTGAAGTTCCGCAAGCACACACCGATCATGGATTCCTTCTTGCCCGACCCGACCGGTGAGATCACCATCACGGTTCCGGCCGATGCCGTCGACGAGTACGCCACTGTCATCGCCATCGACGTCGAAGGCGACTTCTAACGCTCGACGAAGTCGCCGCCATTCTCGAAGCGGTTGGCCTCCGCTTCGACGGGGTCCTGCCGGAGGACCGCGGCTCGCGTGACCGTACGCACGTCTACTTGTTCGACGACGTCGTGGTGAAGATCAACCAGCAAGCCGGCTCGTTGCGTATCGCACGGGAGCGCAACGCATTGGCGCTGTTGCGCGACGCGAGCGCGTTGCGCGTCCCCGAGTACATCGGCGACGGCGATGACTGGATTGTGATGTCGCGTCTGCCAGGTGACGTGCCCGGTGATGCATCGCATCCACCCGAGCAGATATCGCCGGAGTTGGGCGCGCAGCTCGGCGCACTCACGGCGCAGCTACATAACGGCCCGCGTCCGCCCGGCTTCGGCACCTGGACCGACCGCGACTACTCGTTGCGCGACGAGTACGAGGTGCGCGTCACCGCGCTGCACGGATTGGGCGTCGACTACAAGATCGTGGAACGGTCCGAGCTCGACGCGGTGCGCGACCTCTTGCTCGCGCGGGTCGACGTGGTCGACAGCGCGCCGAGAGAGCCGGTTCTCGCGCATCGCGACGTCCAGCCACGCAACGTGCTCGTCGACCCGTCAGGTCGGCTTACCGCGCTGCTTGACTTCGAGTCGTCCGGCGGGGGTGACCCGGCCGAAGACTTCAAGTGCATCGGGCTCGACTGGGATCGACCGGGCTTCGCGGCGTTCGCCCGCGGCTACCGCGACGGCGGTGGCGCGGTTGACGAGGCCTTCGCCGAGCGCGCCGCCCTCTACGTCGCGCACTGGGCGCTGGCGGCCTTCGCCTACCTCGGCAGCTTCGCGCCCTGGTTCCTGCCCGTCGCCCGAGCGGCGGTTCGCCGCGTGGAGCAGGGCGAAGTCCCCCGGGTCTGACCATCCGCGCGGATGTAACACCCCCTCGGTACGTTGCGAGGGGTGGGAGTCGAACACCTGCTCGATGGTCTGACCCCGCCCCAAGCGGCGGCGGTCACCTCGACTGCCGCGCCCCTGTGCATCCTTGCCGGCGCAGGATCGGGAAAGACCCGAGTGTTGACGCGCCGGATCGCCCACCGCGTCATGACCGGCAGCGCCGAGGCCCAGCACATCGTGGCCGTCACCTTCACCCGCAAGGCCGCCGGTGAACTGCGCCACCGCCTCGCCGCCGTCGGCCTGCGCGACGGCGTCGCCGCCGGCACGTTTCATTCGCTGGCGCTGAGCCAGCTCCGCCGGTGGTGGTCCGACAACGGCCGGTCCGAGCCCCAGATCCTCGACCGCAAGGTCCGGATCATCGCCCCGCTGATGGGCGGGCGGCGCCTCGGGCCGGCCGTGCAAGCCATCGATATCGCGAGCGAGATCGAGTGGGCGAAGGCGCGCGGCGTTACACCCCGCCGGTACGAAGAAGAAGCGACGAGCGCCGGTCGCAAGCCGCCGCTCGCGCTCGACGCGTTCGCCGCGCTCTTCGAGCGCTACGAGAACGAGAAGAAGCGTCGCGGCCTCATCGACTTCGACGACCTGTTGTGGATGGCCGGATCAGCGCTGCATGACGACACCCAGTTCGCCGCGGCGACGCGCTGGCGCTTCCGCCACCTGTTCGTCGACGAGTTCCAAGACGTCAACCCGGTGCAGTACCGCCTGCTACAGGGTTGGCTGGGCGACCGCGTCGACCTGTGCGTCGTCGGCGACCCCAACCAGGCGATCTACAGCTGGAACGGCGCCGACCCCACGCTGCTCACCGACTTCGCCAGTTTGTACCCCGACACCGAAGTGATCACGCTGGCCGACAACTTCCGGTCGACCCCGCAGATCCTCGCCACCGCCAACGCGGTGCTAGCCGATGCTCACGCCGGACGCGACAGCGCGGAACTCGTGGCCCACGCCGCCAACGGGCCGCTCCCGGTCGTCACGGCGTACAACAACGAAACCGACGAAGCCCGCGGCATCGCCCGAGCGGTGCGCTCGGCGCACAAGCCCGGGCGCAACTGGTCCTCCATCGCCGTGCTCGTGCGCACGAACGCCCAGGCTGTGCCGATCTGCGAGGCGCTGGCCGACGCCGCCATCCCCTACCGCGTCCGCGGCGACGGTGGCTTCCTGCATCAACCCGAAGTGCGCGACGCCATCGCCGCGTTGAAGAGCCTGCCGGGACGCACCCCGATCCGCTCGGGTGTGAGCGATCTCGACGAGCTCATCGCTCACGGCCAAGGCACAGATGAGCGGCGCGCCAACCTCGAAGAGATCGTGCGCCTCGCCGGCGAGTACGACGCCATCGAACCGGGAGGAACCACGAGCGGGTTCCTGGCGTGGCTGAACACGACGGTGAAGTCCGAAGCCCCCGACGCCGCCGGCGACGCCGTGGAAGTGGTGACCTTCCACCGCGCCAAGGGCCTCGAGTGGCCCGTTGTTTTCATCGCCGGCCTCGAACGTGGGCTGGTACCCATCGGCCACGCCACCACGCCGGCCGCCGAAGCCGAGGAGCGGCGTCTGCTCTATGTCGCGCTCACCCGCGCCCGCGAAGTCGTGCGCTGCACGTGGGCCGAGCGCCGCACGTTTGGGTCCAAGTCGATCCCGCGATCGCCATCGCCCTATCTCGAGCCGATCGAGATGACCATCGACATGCTGGACAAGGGTTTCGCTCCGTCGGACCTGCGAGCGAAGATCGCCGCCGAACGTGAGCGCCTGGCGTCGATCACCGCCGCCGCGCGAGTCGCAACGGCGGCAAGCGTGGATCGGCCATGGCCGGCGCCAACGCCGATCCCGACGTGCTGAGCGCGCTCAAGGCCTGGCGCGGCCAGACGGCGCGCGCCGCTGGTCTGCCGGCCTACGTCATCTTCCACGACACGACGCTGGCCGCCTTGGCCGAAGCCATGCCCACCAGCGAACGCCAACTGCTCGTGGTTCCGGGCATCGGCCCGGTCAAGGTCGAGCGGTACGGGAGCGACGTTCTGCGGGTCATCAGCAGCTTCGCGGCGCGCGATGAAGCCTCGTAGCTAGGTTCGCAGCTGTGCGGTTCCGGATCGAGCAGCGGTTCGCCGCGTCCGTCGAGCAGGTCGAGGACGCGTACTGCTCGCCGGAGCTCCTGGCGCAGATGGCCAGCCTGCCCAAGGTCGGCGGTGCCGAGCTGCTCGAGCAGCAGATCGACGGCCATCGCGTCCGTCAACGAGTCCGCTATCGGTTCACCGGCGATCTGAACTCGGCGGTCACCGCCGTAATCGATCCGGTCAAGCTCAGCTGGGTCGAGGAATCCGTCCTCGACCGCACCACTCACGTCACCGAATGGCGGATCGTGCCGGATCACTACGCCAGCCGGCTGTCGTGCGCGGGCACGTTCATGCTGACCGAGGGGCCGGCCGGGGGCACCGTCCGGATGACCGAGGCCGACATCAAGGTCGGCTTCCCGCTGGTCGGCGGACGGGTCGAAAAGGCCATCGTTTCCGGGCTCCACGAACACGCCGAGGCTGAAGAGGCCGCCGTCCAGGCCTTCATCACCCAGTCTGACCATTGAAACTGCGGGGTTCAGCCCGTAACCTTGCAGGCGCAATGGCGTATTGGATGTCGATTGAGGTATTCGACGGCCCGTTCTCCGCGCGCGCGTGGCAGGAAAACGTCGGCGACAGCCTCGTTGAAACGGCGCTGCGCACCGGAGCCACCGACTGGAACTGGCACAGCCACAGTTGGGGTGTCGTGTTCGAGGTGTGCTTCGAGTCCGAGGCCGACTGGGACCGTTATCGCGAGACCCTCGCCGTGCAGATCGCCCTCGACGCCGTGCCCGATCCGGTTTCCGGCCTCATCGTCTACCGGGGCCGCGGCGGCTCCGCCGGCTGGGTTTCGCCCCGCAAACCCAGGCCGCTGGTTGGTTCCGGCGCCGCCGCGCTGCCGGTGCCGAACATCTTCGAGGACGCCGCCGACGAGATCTACCGGCTGTTCACGGCCGACGTCGAGCGCCGCCGAATCTCCGTCCCCGCCTAAGACTCAACCGCCTCGCCAAAGGCCTCACAGTCGGGGTTCTCGCACACGAACGATTGGCCACGCGTCTCCGAAGCGAGCGCCGTAACCCCGCAGTAAGGGCAAATCGGCGCGCGGTCGTCGCCGTCATCGTCGAAGGTCACGCGCTCATCATCCCAGCCCGTTTGAACACACCGACGCGTCGCGATCCGACCTGGTTCGGCACCGTTCACGACGCGCAGACGTGTTGAAGCGCCTCACCCGGTGGATAGTCGTCCATACCTGGAGGCGGAGGATTGCCGTTCTCTACACACCTTTGCCGCGAGGCGGGGCGCCTGGACCCGTTCGGCTACAAAGAAACGCAGTGTGCAGACTCATCCACAGGAGCCGCGGCGGCGCCCGCCCAACTAGCGCCGCTCCTGTTTCTCCCGCTCGGCGGCGAGGGCGGCGAGTTTGGTCATGTCGACGGTGATGAAGACGGCGTCGGCTTCGGCGAGGAGGTTGCCGTCGGGGTCGTAGAGCTCGCCCACAGTGAAGGTCTTACGTCCTTCGAGACGGTCGATGCGGGCGGCGAAGCGCAGGTCGGTGTGCAGCGGCGTCGGGCGGCGGAACTTCGTGGTCAGCGTGCCCGTCATGCCGGGCTGGCCGCCGAGGTCTTGGGCGAAGCCGAGCACCTCGTCGAATCCCGCCAGCACGTAGCCACCGTGGACGCATCCGGGAGCGCCTTCATACGCACTGCTCCAGCGCACTTCGCCGATGACCTCGTCGCCTTCGATCCGCATTCGGAGCGGCGGGGCGAGCGGGTTGGCCAGGCCGGCAACCGGGCTGTTGTCGAAGAAGGCTCCTGGGTCGCCGGCGATTGACGACTCGCCGAACCCGTAGGTGCGCCCGTGCGGGAACCCGTCGAGTTCGTCGGCCACCGCTTGCAATTGCGCGGCGGCGGCCCGCATGGCTTCCGCCGGCGCCGTCGTGGCCACGACGCGTTCGATCACGACGCGCAGCGCCGCCGTGGCCTCGCGATTAGCCAGGCGTTCCTCCGTGTCGTAGCGGCCTTCGTTGAAGGCCTTGAGGCGCCAGCTTCCAGAGTCGCCTTGATCCGTCATAGGTCGATGTCCACGATGACGGGCGCGTGGTCGGAGGGCTGTTGACCCTTGCGGGCGTTGCGATCGATCAAGGCGAAACTCACTTTGTCGGCGAGTGGCGCGCTCACGAGCACGAGGTCGATGCGCAAGCCACGACCCTGGTGGAAGTCGCCGGCGCGGTAGTCCCACCACGAATACAGCCGTTCGGCGTCGTGCTGCGTGCGGAAGGCATCGGTGAAGCCCCACTGCTTGATCTCGTCGAGGGCGGCGCGCTCGCGCGGCGACGTGTGCGTTTGGGTCAGGAACTTCTTCGGGTCGTAGACGTCTTTGTCTTCGGGAGCGATGTTGAAGTCGCCGCACACCACGACTGGCGCATCCGGCTTGCTCGTCGCCGCGATCTCGTCGCGCAGCGCGCCGAGCCACGTCAGCTTGTACTCGTAGTGCGGGTCTTCGAGCGTGCGCCCGTTCGGCACGTACACCGACGACACGCGCACCCCGCCACAGGTCGCACTGACGAGTCGCGGCTCGGGCTCGTCGCCACCGAACAGCGGGTGCTCGACGGCGCCGAAGCCCAGGGACACGTCGTCGAGGCCGACCCGCGACGCGATCGCCACACCGTTCCACCGACCGGTGCCGTTGTGAGCCACCTCGTAGCCCAGCGACTGGAACGTGAGATACGGAAACGCCGCATCCGCCAGCTTGGTTTCCTGCATGCACACGACGTCGGGCTCGGCGTAGGAGAAGAACTCCTCGATGCGCGGCATACGCACGTTGAGAGAGTTGACGTTCCACGTGACGATGCGCATGCGCTTACCTACCAGCCTTGCGGTGGGGTGACTTCGACGGCGGCCCAGCAGTACCACGCCACGACCGAGCGGTAGGGACGGAACGGGTCCCCCAGCGGCGCCAGTTCCTTGGCGGTCGGCGTTGCCGGCAGCCCCCACGCCTTGCCATACCCGTTGCGGACGCCGAGGTCGCCGGTCGGCCATACGTCGAGTCGCCCGAGGTGGAACATCAAGAACATCTCGGCCGTCCAGGGACCGATCCCACGCACCGAGCAGAGATGCGCGACCACTTCCTCGTCGCTCATCGACGGGATCTTGCGCGTGTTGATCCGGCCGTCGCCGAGAGCGGTGGCGAGGTCGATTAGCGAACTGGCCTTGTTGCCCGACAGGCCGGCGGCGCGTAACGCGTCGAACGGCGCGGCGAGCACCGCCGCGGGAGTGACCTTGCCGCCGATGGCGGTGACAAAGCGCCCGTGGATGACCGACGCGGCGCGCCCCGCTAGTTGTTGGAAGACGATGGCTCGGCACAACGTGACGAAGGTGGTTCCCGGCGTTGGCGTACCCAGCGTGCATGGGCCGGCCTCGTCGATGAGTTTGGCCAGGACGGGATCGGATTTGCGCAAGAAGCGCTCGGCCGCCTTCACGGCGGCGACTCCGGTCGGCGGGGCGCTCACTCGGTGAGTTTGGCGGCCGTCTTCTTGGCCGTGGTCTTCTTGGCCGGTGGGGCTTTTTTGACGGCTGTGCCCTTGGCCACCGCCGGTTTCGCGGCCGACGCCTTCTTGACCGCGGGCTCCTTCTTCGCCGCGAGCTTCTTGACCGGTGCGGCCTTCTTCGCGGCGGGTTCCTTCTTCGCCGGGGCCTTTTTCACCGCGGGTTCTTTTTTGGCCGGGGCCCTCTTCATCGCCGGTTCCTTCACGGCGGGTTCCTTCACCGCGGGTTGCTTCTTCACGGGTTCCTTCTTCACGGGTTCCTTCTTCGCGGGCGCCTTCTTCGTCGCAATCGCCTTCTTGGCGCGCGACGGCTTCTTGGCGTTGATCTCCTGCTCCACAGTTTCTTCCGACGGTGCGCCCGACACCTTGGCGAACTCGGGGATCGCGATCTCGATGCCGCGCCGCGGCGGGTCGAGCGCCTGCACGACGAAGCCGCGCGTCTCTCCCTTGGTTACGACATCGCGCGCCGCGCGTGGCGGCGGCTCTCCCATCGCCGACAGCGGCAGGTAACAACGCGCTTCGCCGACCTTGACGAACGCGCCGTGGCTCGTGAACTCCTCGACCGTGCCTTCCACCACCGCTCCCGGGCGGTGCGATGCCACGAAGCCGAGGAACACCATCGGCTCGTTCACCGGATCCGACGGGACAGCGCCGCGCCGGCGACGGCGGTCGGCCTCGGACCGCTCCTTCTCCTCGGCGGTCAGCGGCTTCAGCCGGCCGTCACCAATCTTCGGAGTCTCCGGACCGGTCTCGGTGGGCTCGACCTTCCGCCCACGACCACGACCGCCGCGGCGGCTGCGCGGGCTCGCGGTCGCTTCGTCGGTGGCGGTTTTGATGGCGCGATCGACCGCCGGGCTGCGGCCCGCCTTGCGAACGGCCTCGCGGCTCTTCGGCCCGCGCACGGGCGAACGAGCCGTGAAGATCCAGCCGATGCTCGGAACCGGCTTGCCGCCGATGAGCCGGCCGCGGTCGAACAGCCACTCGTGCTCGCCGTGGAACTCCTGGAAGCTGTCGTTGGACAGCACGTCGGCGTCGACCTTCTCGGCGATGCGCAGCAGGAAGGCGTCGCCCCGCCCGAACGCGCCGGCGGGCGGCGAGACGATCTCGGCATTGGCCACCGCCTCGTCGAAGGCCGGAACCTCGTCGGCGGGGATGCGATGACCGAAGGTGGCATCGACCACGACGGTGATTTGGGCGTCGGGAAACTCGGCCATGAAAGCGCGAACGGCTTCGTCGAGTTGCGCCAGGCTGGGCATGGAACGGCCCTCGGTGGCGATATTGGAACCGTCGACTACGACGTGGCGGGTCTGCATGACGCCGGGAACTCTAGGGTGCGGGTGTGGAAGTAACCGAACTTCTCCAGCAACTGATCCGCAACGCCTGCGTAAACGACGGCACCGTCGAGTCTGGTCAGGAGGTGCGGTCCACCGATGTCCTGAAGACCGTGCTCGAAGGCCCAGGCATCGATATCGAGACCTACGACGCCGCTCCGGGACGCCGCTCGCTGGTCGCCCGCGTCGAGGGAACAAACCCCAACGCCCCGACGCTCATGCTGATGGGCCACACCGACGTCGTGCCCGCGACCGAGGGCTGGAGCCGGGATCCGTTCGGCGGCGAGTTGGTCGATGGCCCAAATGGAGGGGAAGTGTGGGGCCGAGGTGCCGTCGACATGCTCAACCTCACGGCGTCGATGGCGGTGGCGACGCGCAAGCTGGCCGACAGCGGGTGGAAGCCCGAGGGCACGCTGATCTATCTGGCCGTCGCCGACGAGGAGGCGCTTGGTTCGGTCGGCGCCAACTGGCTGGTCGAGAACGAGTTGGATGCCGTGAAGGCCGACTACGTCATCACCGAGTCGGGCGGCATTCCGATGGAAACACCGGCCGGTACCAAGCTGCCGGTGATCGTCGGCGAGAAGGGCACCTACTGGTGCAAGCTCATCGTCAGGGGCACGCCCGGTCATGGCAGCCAGCCCTTGCGGACCGACAACGCGTTGGTCACCGCCGCAGAGATCGTTCGCCGCCTCAACGAGTACCAGCCGCAGACGATGATCCACGACGTGTGGCGCCGCTTCGTGGAGAGCCTGTTCCCCGGAGAGCTCGCGGCGTCGCTCACCGACCCCGAACAACTGCGCGCCCTCGTGCAGACGCTGCCGCTCGGCCTCGCAAGACAGGCACACGCCTGCACCCACACGACCTTCGCCCCGACCGTGATTCACGGCGGGCACAAGACCAACGTCATCCCCGACCGAGTGGAACTCGAGGTCGACATCCGGACGCTTCCCGGCCAAAGCGGGCCCGACGTCCGCGCCATGCTCGACGAGATCCTGGGAGAACTCAGTGATCGGGTGACGATTGAGGTGATCACCGACGAGACGTCGACGGCGTCGCCCATCGACACGCCGCTGTGGGACTCGCTGACCAAGGTGAGCAACGCGCTGGTGCCCGGGGGCGCCGAGTGCATTCCCTTCCTGACTGTGGGCGCGACCGACGCCCGCTTCTTCCGCCGCCTCGGTGTTCCCGCCTACGGCTTCGGATTGTTCTCGTCGCACCTCACGTACGAGGACTACGGCCTCATGTTCCACGGCGACGACGAGCGCGTCGACGTCGAGTCGCTCCGGCTTTCGACCGAGTTGTGGCAGGCGCTCGGCCAGGACATGCTCGGCGGGTGAAATTCAAGGCAGTGCTGTGGGACTTCGGCGGCGTGATCAGCACGAGTCCCTTCGAATCGTTCAACGTGTACGAAGAATCGAACGGCCTGCCGCGTGACTTCATCCGCGGACTCAACGCCACCAACCCCGACACCAACGCGTGGGCGCACTTCGAGCGCAACGAGTACAGCGTGGATCAGTTCGCCGACGCGTTCGAAGCCGAAGCGCTCGCCGCGGGCTTCACGCTCGACGCCCGCTCGGTGCTCATGGCCCTGCGCGGCGAGATGCGACCCGAAGTGTTCGCCGCCATCGACGCCATCAACTCGGCAGGGCTGATGAACGCCGGTGTCACCAACAACTTCGCCCCGATGGAGCCGAGCGAGTGGCACAGCAAGTTCAAGGTCATCATCGAGTCGAGCCGCGTCGGCGTGCGCAAACCCGACCCGCGCTTCTACGAGATGGCCTGCCAGGAACTTGGTGTCACGCCGGCGGACTGCGTGTACCTGGACGACCTCGGCGTCAACCTCAAGCCGGCCAAAGCCATGGGCATGACGACGATCAAGTTCGTCGATCCCGGCGCCGCGCTAGGCGAACTGTCGTCCCATCTGGAGATCGATCTGCGTTAGATGGTCAGCGCCCGGTCGAACAGATCGGTCTGCTCGATGGCGTGCGCACCGGCCGAACCCGACGCCGGCGATCCCGACTCGACGCGGGTTACTTCGATGATCGGGAACTCGTCGCCGACGACCCGGGCGAGCTTGCCCCGCAGGTAGGTCCATGCGCCCATGTTGCGCGGCTCCTCTTGCAGCCAGACGACGTCTTGGGCGTGCGCGTACTTGTCGAGGATCGCCGCGATCTGGTCTTCCGGCCACGGGTACAGCTGCTCGACGCGGACAATTGCGATGGGCGCGCCCCGCGTGTCGCGTTCAGTCGCTGCTTGCACGGCCACCTTGCCGCTCGCAAACACAATGCGCCGGACCGCGTCGGGATCGGTAATCGTCGCGTCGTCGAGAACTTCGAGAAAGCGTCCCTCCACGAACTCCTCGATCGGCGAGTAGGCCTCTTTGCGGCGCAGCAACCATTTCGGGGTCATGAGCACGAGCGGCGTCAGCCGATCACGCCGGACCTGGCGGCGAAGGATGTGGAAGTACTGCGAGGCCGTAGTCGGCGACGCTACGGTGAGGTTGCTTTCGGCGCACAGGATGAGGAACCGCTCAAGACGCGCCGAGCTGTGTTCGGGCCCCTGCCCTTCGTAACCGTGCGGCAGCATCAACACCAGGCCTGACGTTTGGCCCCACTTTTCCTCGGCGGCAACGAGGAACTGGTCGATGATTATCTGCGCGCCGTTCATGAAGTCGCCGAACTGCGCTTCCCAGGCGACGAGCGCGTCCTTGCGCACGACCGAGTAGCCGTATTCGAAACCCATCGCGGCGTACTCGGACAGCAGCGAGTCGTAGATGAAGAAGCGGCCCTGACCGGGACCGAGCTCCCACAGCGGCACGTACTCGATGCCGGTGTGGTAGTCGACGAGCACGGCGTGGCGGTGGCTGAACGTGCCGCGCCGCGTGTCCTGACCCGCGACTCGCAGGTCGGTGCCTTCGGCCAGAAGAGACCCAAAGGCGAGCGCCTCACCGAGCGCCCAGTCGACCTGTCCGTCCGCATACACCTGGGCGCGCGCCTGGAGTTGCTTCTGGAGCTTGGGATGCACGGTGAAGTTGTCAGGGAACTCGTGCACGGCGGCGGCGACCCTGTCGAGCATTTCGCGGGAAACGCCGGTGAGCGGCGACGCGTCGACGAGCGTCGGCGGCGGCACAGGCAGGCTGGTCGGCATCGGCCGCGACGATTCGCGGGTTTCCTCAAGCGCCGCCTGAAGCCGGGCCGAGAAGTCGTCGAGCGCGCTGCTCGGCTTCGTCCATCGTGAGGTCGCCGCGCTTGACCAGCGCTTCGGTGTAAAGCTTGCGGACCGAGCGCTTCTGTTCAATGCGTTCGTACATCTGCGGCTGGGTGTAGCTGGGCTCGTCGCCTTCGTTGTGACCGAAGCGGCGGTAACACACCATGTCGATCACGACGTCCTTCTCGAACGCCTGCCGAAAGGCGAAGGCCAGTTTCGCCACGCGCACGCAAGCTTCGGGATGGTCGCCATTGACGTGGAAGATCGGCGCTTGCACCATCTTGGCGACGTCGGTGGCGTACACCGACGAGCGTGCCGATTCGGGCGAGGTGGTGAATCCCACCTGGTTGTTGATGACGAGATGCACCGTGCCGCCGGTGCGGTAACCGGGCAGCATCGAGAGGTTGAGCGTCTCGGCGACCACGCCCTGCCCGGCGAACGCGGCGTCGCCGTGGATGAGCAGGCTGAGCACCGTCTTCCCGCGCGCCGTGTGGGCCCCTGCCGGGTACAAGTCCTGCTTCGCCCGCGTCATGCCTTCGACGACGGGGTCGACGGCTTCGAGATGCGACGGGTTCGACGCCAATGTCAACGGGATCGGGATGTCGTGGAGCCCTTCGAAGACTCCCGTCGCGCCCTTGTGGTACTTCACGTCACCGGAGCCCTGCACAGTTTCGGGATCGAGGTCGCCTTCGAACTCCTTGAACAGTTCGCGGTAGCTCTTGCCGATGACGTTGGCCAGCACGTTCAGCCGGCCGCGATGCGCCATGCCGAGCACGACCTCGCTCACGCCCGCGGCGGCGGCTTCGTCTATCACCGTCTCCATGAGCGGGATGGCGGACTCGCCGCCTTCGAGACCAAACCGCTTCTGTCCGACGTACTTCGTGTGCAGGAACTTCTCGAAGGCTTCAGCGGCGTTGAGCCGCTCCACGATCCAGCGCTGCTCGTCACGCGATAGCGCGGTGGAGACGCCTTCGACATGCTCTTGGATCCAGCGCTTCTGGTCCGGCTCCTGGATATGCATGTACTCGACACCGATGGTGCGGCAATACGCGTCGCGCAACACGCCGAGGATGTCGCCGAGCGTCATTACGTCGTGGCCTGCAAGGCCGTCGGCGTAGAACTCGCGGTCGAGGTCCCACAGCGTGAGCCCATACGTGGCGGGGTCCAGCTCGGCGTGCATGTGTGGCTCTTTCGCCGCCAGCGGATCGAGGTCGGCGATGAGGTGGCCGCGGACGCGGTACATGTTGATCAGCGTGTGGACGTGCACCTGCTTGGCGAAGCGGGCGCGTTCCTCGTCGACCGCGTGGGCGTCGCGGCGCCACCGCACCGGCTCGTAGGGCACACCCATGGCGCGGAAAACGTCGTCGTAGAACCCTTCCTCGCCGAGAAGGAACTTGTGCACCCACTGTAGGAACTCACCGGACTCGGCGCCCTGGATGATGCGGTGGTCATACGTAGAGGTAACGCTGATGATCTTGCTCACGCCGAGGCGGGCCAAGTTCGACGGATCGGCTGCTTGGTATTCCGCCGGGTAGTCGAGGGCGCCGACGCCGACGATGCAGCCTTGCCCGGGCATCAGCCGCGGCACGGAGCTGACGGTGCCGATGGTGCCCGGGTTGGTGAGGCTCATGGTGACGCCGGCGAAATCGTCGGGCGTGATCTTGCTCGTACGCACCTTGCGGATCAGGTCCTCGTACGCCTGCCAGAAGCCGTGGAAGTCGAGGTGGTTGGCGTCTTTGATGCACGGTACGAGCAGCGTGTGCGAACCGTCGGACTTGGTCTGGTCGACGGCGAGTCCGAGGCCGAGCTTCTTGTGCGTGACCACACGCGGCGGTTCCCCGTCGACAAACGACGAGTTCATCACCGGCATCTTGCCGGCGGCGCGCACCACGGCGTAGCCGATGAGATGGGTGAAGCTGACCTTGCCGCCGCGGGTGCGGCCGAGGTGGTTGTTGAGGATGCGGCGATTTACTTCGAGCAGCTTCGCCGGGACCACCCGCACGCTGGTGGCCGTGGGCACGCCGAGGCTCAGTTCCATGTTGGCGACGATGCGGGCGGCCGCGCCCCGAATGGGCGCACCCTCAGGCTCACTACTCTCCGCAGCCTCCGGCCGCGGCGCTGCCGCGCTGGCGCCCGCAGGCGGCGGCGCCGCTTGCCCGGGTGGCGCGATAGGCGCCGCAGGCGCCGGCGTTGTGGGCGGCGGCGGCGGCGTTGTGGGCGGCGGCGCCGGCGTTGTGGGCGGCGGCGGCCGGTTCGCTTCGGTCCGGTAATCCGCGAAGAATTCACGCCAGCTTTCCGACACCGAGTTCGGATCGGCGCGGTACTGGTCGAACATCTCCTCGACCAGCCACTCGTTGGGGCCCACGTCAGCCATTGCGGTCAGCGTACTGGCGACCCTCGTGGGGTAAGCAAAGGGGATGCCCACGCAAGGCACAGCTCTCGTAACCGGCGGCGCCGGCTACATCGGATCCCACACGTGCGTCGCGCTCCTGCGCGCCGGATGGGCGGTCGTGGTGCTCGACAACTTGTCCAATAGCAGCCCGGTCGCTATCGATCGGGTACGCCAACTGGCGACGGGCGACCTCACCTTCCACGAGGCCGACCTTCGCGACGCGGCCGCGCTCGACCGCGTGTTCGGCGAGCGACCGATCGACGCCGTCGTGCATTTCGGAGGGCTCAAAGCCGTAGGCGAGTCCTCCGAGAAGCCCTTGACGTACTACTCCAACAACGTCGTCGGCACGGTGCAGCTGCTCGAGTCGATGCGGCGCCACGGCGTGCGCGACATCGTGTTCTCGTCGTCGTGCACCGTCTATGGCGAGCCCAAGACGTTGCCGATCACCGAGGCGTCGCCGCTAGGGGCCATGAGCCCTTATGGCCGGACGAAGCTGTTCATCGAGGAGTTGCTGCGCGATGTCGCGCAGTCCGAACCCGGATGGCGTGCGTTCCTCTTGCGCTACTTCAACCCGGTCGGCGCCCACCCGAGCGGGACCATCGGCGAAGACCCGATCGGGAAGCCGAACAACTTGATGCCGTTCGCGATGCAGGTCGCCGTCGGTCGTCGGGACAAGCTCACGGTCTTCGGCAACGACTACCCCACACCCGACGGCACGTGCATCCGCGACTACGTCCACGTGGAAGACGTCGCCGAGGGCCACGTGGCGGCGCTCGAAGCATTGGACCGGATCGAAGGCTGCGAGGCGGTGAACCTCGGCACCGGCACCGGCAGTTCGGTCCTCGAGGTGATCGCCGCCGCGTCAGCCGCCGTCGGTCGTGACCTGCCGTACGAGTTCGGCCCGCGACGCGCCGGCGACATCGCCGCCACCTGGGCCGACGTCAGCCACGCCGAAGCGCTGCTCGGTTGGCGCGCCACGTGCTCGCTGGCCGACATGTGCGCCGACCACTGGCGCTGGCAGTCGACGAACCCGCAGGGGTACTAGTTCTTCTTCACGAACGGCGCCCGCAACAACACGGCGACGAAACAGAGGAACGGCACCGGGTAGAGCAGCGTGGACGCCCGGGCGAACATGCCGACGCGACGCACGCTCAGGCTGATCGCAAACACGCTGGCGGCGTACCAGCCGAAGTTCACCCAACTGGGGTCGAGCACCAGGACGACGAAGTTGGCGATGACCGACGCCAGGAACACCAGCGCGAGGACGAGCGCGACCGGATTGGACGGGCGCGGCGTGCGCAGCCAGCGCGTCCACCCGTCGACTAGCTCCCGTGCACCATTGGGATAGCGGCGCTCGGCGACGATGTGGCCGCCGCCGTACACCCGCAGCGGAGCGTCGGTGCGGCGAGCGACGAGACCCGTCGGCGTCCATCGACTTTTCAAACCGAACGCGGTGAACGCACCGGAACTCATGGCTTCGAGGAGCACGAAGAACAGCGAGATCGCTTCGTAGCGGTTGGTCGTCTTGTGCCACGGATAGACGGCGATGGCCGGGGCGCTGTCCAGTTCCGCCGCCAGCCGGTCGAGTGCTTCCGGCGAGGCCAGCTGCACTTGCGGCTCGATGGTGACGACCGTCTGCGCGTCCGGCGCGTTCGACGGTTGCGGCCGCTGCCCCGTCAAGCTGGCGACTAGCGGTTTGGTCCGCGGGTCGTTCGTGTCGAAGACGACGCGCAGGTCGAGTTTGGGCGCGGTCGGCGAGACGACGATGCCCCCAGGCGCGGGCGGCAGCGTTTTCACCCGCGCGACAAGTAAGGGTCCAAGGACGAGGCAGAGGACCTGGAGTCCCCTAATCAGCAATGGCGCGCAGTTGTTCGAGTTGTGCGATCGGGTCGGCCCCGACGGCGGTGACCTGCAGGTTGGTGACGCCCGATTCCTTGAAGGCGGCGACGCGTTCCTTGACGTAGCCCTCGGGGCCGACCAGCGTCATGCTCTCGAGCATCTCGGCGGGCACCGCGGCGGCGGCTTCCTTCTTGTTGCCGTCGAGATAGAGGTCCTGCACGAGCTTGGCTTCCTTCTCGAAGCCGTAGCGGCACGCCAGCTCGTTGTAGAAGTTCTTGCCGCGCGCACCCATGCCACCGATGTACAGCGCCAGTTGCGGGCGCATGAACTCGCGCACGCCCTCCATCCCGTCACCGATGGCGAGCAATCCGCCGGCCACGACGTCGAGCGGCGGCAGTTCGGGATCGCGCTTGGCCAGGCCGGCCTTGAGCGCCGCGCCCCACACCTCCCCGGCCTTCTCGGGCATGTAGAAGATCGGGAGCCAACCGTCGGCGATCTCGGCGGTCATCTCGACGTTCTTGTTGCCGATCGCCGCGTTGTAGATCGGGATGTGGCTGCGCACCGGGTGATTGATCAGCTTGAGCGCCCGACCGAGGCCGGTGCCCTGCCCTTCGGGCAGCGGCAAGTTGTAAATGCCTTGGTGCACGACGGGCTCGCGCTTCCACATCAGCCGGCAGATCTCGATGATCTCGCGCGTGCGGGCGAGTGGCCGGTCGTAGGGAACGCCGTGGAAGCCCTCGATCACCTGCGGGCCGGACGCGCCGAGACCGAGGAGGGCGCGGCCGTTGCTCACGGCGTCGAGTCCCGCCGCGGTCTGGCCGAGGCAGGACGGCGTGCGGCTGTAGATGTTCAGAATCCCGGAGCCGATCTTGACGGTGCTGGTCTTGGCGGCGAGGTAGCCCATGAGGCTCACTGCGTCGAAGGAATAGGCCTCGGCGATCCAGACGGCGTCGATGCCCGCGGCTTCGAGCTTGGCGACGTTGTCGGCGGCCGCGACGATGTCGCCCGCGTAGTTGACTCCGGTGGAGATCTGCATGGCCCCACCTTCGCCGCTTCTTGACCGGTCGGTCAAGTAGCGTCGGAAGCGTGAGCGAGCCTGCGAGCGAACGATGAGAACTGCGGCCCAGCCATGGGCTGCGCCCCGTAGGGCGCTGAACCATGGCTGAGACCTACCGCAAGTCCGAGCAGGTGCCCGCGAGCGAAGACGTCGAGGATCTCGGCTCCGGCATCATCAAGATGCAGTTGCCCATCGCCATGCCGGGATTGCGCCACGTCAACATGTACGGCCTGCTCGACGATCGCGGCCTGGCGATCATCGACGTCGGCGTGCCCGGTCCCAACACCTGGACCGCGGTGAAGAAGCGCCTGAAGACCGCCGGCTTCAAGGTGAGCGACGTCCACACGGTGATCGTCACCCATTCGCATCCCGATCATTTCGGCTGCGCCGGGCGGCTGGCGAGCGAAGCCAACGCCCAACTGGTCACCCACAACAACTTCCGCTTGTTCTGGAGCGAGACCGAACCGCTGTGCAACCACGGCGACACCGACATGGCGCACGACGAGTCGTTGCCCGAGGGCAACCCGTTCATGGAACCGAACCCGTGGGGCGGCGAGCACCGCGGCTCCCCCGCTCCGCGCGGTCGCCGGATCATGTTCCGCCTCATGCGGTCGCGCGTGTTCGGCAACTACAGGATCCCCGAGCCGGCGCGGCGCGTGCGCAGCGGCGACGTCATGCGTCTCGCCGGGCGCGACATGTTCGCGGTGCACACGCCGGGCCACACGCTCGACCACCTCTGCATCCACGACCCCGAGGGTGGCTTCGTGTTCACGGGCGATCACGTGTTGCCGCACATCACGCCGTACATCTCGGGTGTCGCCGGCGGCACTAACCCGCTGCTCGACTATTTCGCGTCCCTCGAACGCACGGCGGATCTTGCCGACGTAAACCAGGCGCTGCCGGCGCACGGCGTGGTCATCGACGAGCCAAAGAAACGGTGCAAGGAAATCATCGAGCACCATCACGAACGCTTCGAACGGCTGCGTAAGGGATCGGCAGAATCAGGCAAGGCGCTGTCGGTGCGCGACCTCTCCGCTTTCCTGTTCCGTCCCGAGAAGTTGGGCCCGATGGCCGACGGAGAGTGCTACGCGCATCTCGAGTGGCTACGGATCGCAGGGCGTGCGGAAATGCATGTTGAAAACGGACTCAAACTTTACGAGGTGACTGGATGATCGTTCCCGAACGGCTGGCGAAGTTCGAAGCGCGCGTAAAGCGTGAAGTCGACGAAGGACTGCTGCCCGCCTGCCAGTGGGCGTTCGGCCTCGACGGCGAGATCGTGGCGTCGGGAGCGCTCGGGGACGCGACCGAAGACACTCGCTTCACCATCTTCTCGGCCACCAAGGCGCTCGTCGCTTCCACCGTGTGGACCTGCATCGCCGAGGGCTCGATCAAGATCGACGCCCGCGTCGCCGACATGATCCCCGAGTTCGCCACCAACGGGAAGGAAGACATCACCATCGAGCAGGTGATGCTTCACACGTCGGGCTTCCCGCGCAACGGGTGGGACCTCGACATGGCGACCAGCGAGGGCCGGCGCGCCCGCTTCGCCAAGTGGAAGACCAACTGGGCGCCGGGGACGCGCTACGAGTACCACGCCACCACCGCGCACTGGGTCCTCGCCGAGCTCCTCGAAGTCGCCACCGGGCAGAACTTCCTGGAGGTCATCGAGGAACGGGTCACCACGCCGCTCGGCCTGCCGCGCATCCTCGGCATCCCCGAGAGCGACAGCGACAACATCGCCACGCTCTACAACGTGGGCGAGGAGATGTCGCCCGACGAGCTCGAAGCGGTCATGGGCATCCGCGAGCTGCCGGCGACCGAGGTCACGCCCGAAGCGCTGGTGTCGTTCAACCAACCCGAACGGCGCGCCCTCGGCGTGCCCGGCGGTGGCGGCGTCACCACGGCGCGCAACTACGCGCTCTTCTACCAAGGGCTGTTGCACAACGACAAGGGCATCTGGGACGAGGCCGTGCTGCGCGACGCGACGAGCAACGTGCGCAACAACTTCGGCGACCCGCTCTTCAACGTGCCAGCCAACCGCGGCCTCGGCGTGGTCATCGCCGGCGACGACGGCAAGGCGAACATGCGCGGCTTCGGCCACACGCAGTCGCCCCGCTCGTTCGGCCACAACGGCGCCGGCGGCCAAATCGCGTTCGTGGATCCCGACTCCGGCCTGTCGTTCATCTACCTGACCAACGGCCTCGACCGCCACATGGTCCGCCAAGCCCGCCGCGGCGTCGCCCTCGCCTCAATCGCCGCCGAGGTCACCCAGCCGCTCTAGCAGCCTCAGCTGTACCGCCGTCCGCAGGCGGAGTTGGAACCACGGGAGCTGCTCGGTGCGACAATGACATGTGCGTTCTCGATCGACGACTGGTTCGGTCGGCAAACGCGGAGCGTTACTTGCCGTCGTGATCGGGGTCGGCGTAGGGCTGTTCGGCACTGTCTCACGTTGCGACAACGGTGACGAGCGCTTCTGCACCTTGATCGGTTGTGACACCGGCGTGCGCTTCAGCCTCCCGGAGGCGCCAGCGGGAACAGTCCGGATCGAACGATGTGTCAACCAAACCTGCGACGCTGCCCCAGCTCCGGTCATGGGAATAGCGCTTAGCCCTTCCACGCGCATCACGACGGCGAGCGTTCGTTTCATCTCCAGCGACGGGACCGCCATCCTCGGTGGAACGTTCTCCGGAAACCTGCCGCTAAGGAAGCTCGAGCCAAATGGACCGACATGCGGACCGACTTGCTACTACGCAGAGTTGCGTCTGACACCCGAGGGTCAACTCCAGCCGGTCCCGGCCACGACTCCCTGATTCCGGATCGCTTTGCCGTCACGCCGAACGCAGTTATCGGTCATCCACGGGGCGCCTACGAGTTGTTTCTGTCGACGAGGAGACGATCGCCGAGACGCCGACGCCACTCCGCCTGGCTGTGCGTCTTCAGGCTCCTTGCGACCTTGCGCACCGTGGTCAACGAAAGTTGGCGGCCGGAAACTTTAACGGCGCTGCCGTTCTTGGTGAACTCGAGACTGACGGTGTCGCCGTGTCGTTCCACGACGCCGTCGTCGGGTTTGTCGGGGAATGAGCCGTCGGCCCCCTTGAGATAGAACGGGCTGCTGACGTTGATGAAGAGCAACGGGCCTTCGTCCGGGAGGTCAGACGCGTCGGCCCGGTCAGAGCCGACGAGCGAAGCAGGCGCCCAGCTCACTGAGTAGTCCGACGCGGTTTCGCCGTCTGGTTTGTCGACGTCGACGATTTGGTCGGGCCGCTCCGTGGCGATCTTGAGGACCCATCCGGTCGGCAGTTCTGTCGGCAAGACGTACTCGATGTTGTCCGAGCTTCCACCGCCACAGGCGGCGCCCGCCAGAGCTGCAACCAACATCAGGCGGCTCAACAACCTCATCGAGGCATTGTGACCGCGACTCGCTCAGACAGCGGGCGGAGGTGGGCGCCGACGCAGTATCCGTCTAAGCGAGAACGCCGACTGACGACGTTCTACGAACTGATGCGTTGTCGCTTAGACGGTGGCGAAGTGGCGCCCGGCTTCGCCCGCGGCGGGCGGTACAGAAAACGGAGGTCTAAGCGATACGCAGTGTTGGCAGGACTTCGTCGGGGGGGCCGTCGGCTACGACTCGACCGTCGTCGATGACGAGGACGCGGTCGGCTATCTCTACCGTGGAGAGGCGGTGGGCGATGATGACCGCGGTGCGGTCGGCCAGCAGGGTGCCGAGCGCTGACTGCACGAGGCGTTCGGTCGGCAGGTCGAGCGAGCTGGTGGCCTCGTCGAGGATGAGGACCTTGGGGTCGGCCAAGAAGGCGCGGGCGAAGCTCACGAGCTGCTTTTGACCCGAAGACAGGCGCCCGCCGCGCTTGGCGACGTCGGTGTCGTAGCCGTCCGGCAGGGCGGCGATGAATTCGTGGGCGCCGATGGCCTTGGCGGCGGCCTCGATGTCGGAGCGGGGCGCGTCGGGACGGCCGAGGCCGATGTTCCAGGCGACGGTCCCGTCGAACAGGAAGCTCTCCTGCGTGACAGCCACGATGCCGCGGCGCAGGTCGTCGTCGGTGAGGTCGCGCAGGTCGACGCCGTCGAGTAGCACCGCACCCTGCGTGGGGTCGTAGAAGCGCGACAGCAGGCGGGCGATGGTCGACTTGCCGGCGCCGGTACGGCCGACGAGCGCGATCGTGGAGCCCGACGGGATCTCGAGGTTGACGTCGTGCAGCACGGGACGCCCCGGCCGATACTCGAACGTGACGTGGTCGAAACGCACTCCGCCGTTGGCGCGCAGCGTCGCCGGCACGAGCGGCTCCAACACGACCGGAGGCTCTTCGAGCACGCCGGCGAGCTTTTCCAGGGCGGCGGCGGCGGATTGGAACACGCTGTAGAACTGGCTGAGTTCTTGCACCGGCTCGAAGAACATCTTCATGTAGAGGAGGAACGCGGCGAGCACACCGACGGTCATCTCGCCGTCGAGCACCCGGTAAGCGCCGATGAGCAGGATTCCGGCAGCCGCGCCGTTACCGATCAGGCGCGTGCCGGGGCCGTAAATCGCTCCGAGGCGCATCGACCAGACGTTGGCCTGGCGGTACTTCTCGTCGAGCTCGCCGAAGATCTCGTCGTTGCGTGGCTCGCGGCGGAAGGCGGCGACGGCGCGCATGCCGCCGACGGTCTCGACGAACTGCACGATGACGCCGGTGACGCCTTCGCGGGTGGCACGGAACGCCAGCGACGAGCGGGCGCGGAACCAAATCGTCAAGGCGATGACGAACGGCAGCGACACCATCGCCACCAACGCCAGCTGCACGTCGAGCAGGAACATCAACACGGTGATGCCGATCAGGAACAGCACCGACCACGACAGCGTGGTGAGGCCGTAAGCCAGCAGCTCGGCGAGGGCGTCGACGTCGGAGGTGAGGCGGCTGATGACGCGGCCCGACGTATAGCGCTCGTGAAAACTCAGGCTGAGGCGTTGGAAGTGATCGAACAGGCGCTTGCGCAGTTCGAGCAGCACCTTCTGGCCGATCGAACCGGTCAGGCTCGTGAACTCGTAGTCGGAAAGCCCGGCGATGAGCGCGCTCGCCAAGAACGCGGCCACGATCAGGATCAAGCGGGTCGAACCCTGGTCAGCGACCATGCGCGGGATGCCGTCGTCGATGGCCATCTTGACCAGGAACGGACCGGCGAGGGCGCACAGGTTGTAGACCGAGATGATGGCGATCGACGTGTAAACGGTGCGCAGGTGCGGCTTGAGAAGCGACACCAGCAGGCGCTTGCTGCGGCCGCGCAGGAACGCGCCGAGCGACGAGGTCACGTTGTCGATGTCTTCGGCGGCCACGCCGCGCCAGTCCTCGCTCATTACGCCACCTCCTCCGCGTCGTGATGCAGTACCGCCGGTTCGTCGCCGATGACCGCGGCGTAGGCGGGGTTGTTCTCCAAGAGCTCGTTGTGGGTGCCGACCGCGGCGATGCGGCCGTCGTGCAGGAACGCCACGCGGTCGGCCAGCGCCACCGTCGAGGGCCGGTGCACGGCGATGATGGCGGTGACGTCTTGCAGCGTGGCGTGCAGGGCGTCGTGGACCGACTGCTCGGTGCGTACGTCGAGCGCTGAGAGCGGGTCGTCCATCACCAGCACCGCCGGGCGGCCCACGACGGCACGCGCCAGCGCCAGGCGTTGACGCTGGCCACCGCTGAGCGAGATGCCTTGCTCGCCCACGCGGGTGTCGAGGCCCCACGGCAGGTCGCGCACGAAGCCCGCCGACGCGACTTCGAGGGCGGCATTCAGCGCGTCGTCACCGGCGTCGATCGCACCGAGCAGAACGTTCTCGCGGACCGAAGCGGAGAACAGCGTCGGGTCGTCGAAGGCCACCGACACGCGCGAGCGCAGCGAGGCCAGCTTGAGGTCGCGCACGTCGACGCCGTCGAGCAGCACCGCGCCCTCGGTCGGATCGATAAGGCGAGCGATCATGGCGAGCAGCGTGGTCTTGCCCGAGCCGGTCGCGCCGACGAGCGCGATCGTTTCGCCGGGCGTGATCTCCAGGTTCACGTCCTGCAACACCGGGGCCTCGGCGCCCGGAAAGGTGAAACCCACGTTCTGGAAACTGATACGTGCCGGCCCTTCGGTGCTGGCGTCGACGGCGCCGGGCTTGTCGGCGATGGTGGCGGGCGTGTCGAACACTTCGTAGATCCGCTCGGCGGCAGTCGCGGCCTCCTCCCCCATCGACAGGATCTCGCCGAGCGACTCGACCGGCCACACCAGCATCACCATGAGCGAGAAGAAGGCGACGAGGCCGCCGATGGTCAGCGAGCCGCGCGCGACCGCGTATGCGCCGGCGAGCAGCACGACCGCCTGGACGGCCTTGGGGATCACGCCGAGGATCCCGAAGAAGCGTGCGCGGAGTCGGGTCTGTTCCATCGCGGTGTGCTGAATCTCCTTCGACGCCGCCATGAACTTGCCCAGCATGGTTTCGCGGCGGCCGTACGCCTTGATGACCCGGATGCCTTGCGCCGACTCTTCGATCTGCGTCGTGAGGTCGCCGATCTGGTCTTGCACGCGCCGGCTGACCGAGCCGTACGTGCGGTTGAAGTCCCGCGACACGTAGATGACCGGAAGGAAGCCGAGGGCGGTCAGCAGCGCCAGCGGCACGTTCATCGTGCACAGCACGCCGATGACGTAGATGAAGGTGGCGATGTTGACGATCAGGAACACGAGACCGAACCCGACGAAGCGGCGGATGACCGACACATCGCTGTTGGCGCGTGACAGGAGCTGACCGGTCTGCCAGCGATCGTGGAACGCCAGATCGAGGCGCTGGATATGCGCGTACAGGTCGTTGCGCATCACGGTTTCCATGTCCGCGGCGGCGTAGGCGAGCATGAGCCGGCGCAGGAATGCGAGGCCGCCGTCAATGAGACCGATGCCCAAGAACAGAAGGACGAGCGGCGCTACCCCCGGGCGGTCGCCGTTCTCGAGCGGTCCGTCGATCATCGACTTGGTCACCATCGGCATGGACGCGGCGACGATGGTTCCCACCAAGGCGGCGAGGACCATGAGAACCATCGTCGGCAGGTGCGGCCGGACGTAGCTGCGGACGCGCCAAAGCGCGGCGAGGTGCATAGTTTGCGCAATTCTGCCGTCCGCCGGGGGCGCCGGCATCCGATTTATTTCCCGCGAACTAACTAGCCACATAGTCCCGATTTGTTGAGACGCCAATTTTACCGACGGGTTCGTCGGGGACCAATTGCGGCAGAGGCTTTCCTTCCCTGCGTCCTCCAGGCGAAGAACCAACTCACGACCGCGGAGGCACCTCCCTCGGTGCCCGACGCGGCAAAGCCGCGTCGACCCCGCGTCGCGGCGTAATACCCTCGCCTCTCGTGGGGGCGATAAACGTTGACAAGTTGGCGTACCAGGTCCCCGGTGGCCGCACGCTGTTCAAAGACGTGTCGTTCAGTGTCGGCAACGGATCGGTCACGGCGCTCGTCGGTGACAACGGCGTCGGCAAGACCACGCTGCTGCGGCTGCTCGCCGGCGACGACAAGCCGCTCGAAGGAACCATCCGCATCGACGGCCGCGTGGGCGTTATGCGCCAGCTCGTCGGCATGCGCGGTCAGCACGACAACGCGCACGACCTGCTGGTGTCGCTCGCCGAGCCCAACCAGATCGCGGCGGCGCACGAACTGACGCCGCGCCGAGAGCCTGTTGGCGGAGGACCCGAGCGAGGCCAACGGACTACGCGTCGCCAAGGCCGTCACGACGTGGGGCGACGTTGGCGGCTACGAGCTGGAGATCGTGTGGGACGCGGCGTGCCTCGCGGCGATCCGTCAGCCGTACGCCGACGTGATGACGCGCCCGCTGACCACGTTCTCCGGCGGAGAACAGAAACGGCTGGCGCTCGAGGTACTGCTGCGCAGCGAGGCCGACGTGCTGCTCCTCGACGAGCCCGACAACTTCCTCGACGTGCGCGGCAAGAACTGGCTGGCTGAGCAGCTGCAAGCGACGACCAAGACGGTTCTGTACGTCACCCACGACCGCCAACTCCTCGCCGATAGCGCCCGCCGCGTCCTGACGCTCGAGGGCTCCGGCGCCTGGGTGCACGGCGAAGGCTTCGCCACCTACCACGCGGCGCGCCAAGCGCGACTGGCCAAGCTCGACGACGACTTCCGCCGCTGGACCGAAGAACGCGAGCGGCTCAAGAACTACATGCGGATCATGAAGATCCGCGCCGGGATGTCCGACGCCAACGCCGCCCGAGCCCGCGCCGCCGAAACGCGCCTGCGCCACTTCGACGAAGCGGGCCCACCGCCCGAAGCGGCGAAGGACCAGAACATCTCGATGAAGCTGGGCGGGGGGCGCACGGGCAAGCGCGTCGTGATCATCGAGGACCTGGCGATCGACGGGCTGACCGATCCGTACACCGGCGAAGTGTGGTTCGGCGAGCGCGTCGCCATCATCGGTCCGAACGGCACCGGCAAGACTCACTTCCTGAAGCTCCTGGCGGGCGAGTCCATCGGCCACACGGGCAAAGCCGAGCTCGGAGCGCGGGTCGTCGCCGGCCACTTCAGCCAGACCCACGATCACCCCGAACTCATCGGAAAACGGGTCAAGGACATCTTGATGGGGCGCGACCTCACGATCGGCCAGGCCATGTCGCGCTTGCGCCGCTACGAGTTGCAGACCGCCGCCGAGCAGTCGTTCGAGACGCTGTCCGGCGGTCAACAGGCGCGCTTGCAAGTGCTCTTGCTGGAACTATCAGGCGCGACGCTGCTGCTGCTCGACGAGCCGACGGACAACCTCGACCTCGTGTCGGCCGAAGCGCTCGAGGACGCTCTTGCGGCCTTCGAAGGAACGGTCATCGCGGTGAGTCACGACCGCTGGTTCCTCAAGTCATTTGACCGCGCCCTGGTGTTCGGGCGGGACTGCTCCGTGAAGGAAGCCACGCTATAGCCAGACCCATGAAGATCTGCAGGACCAGCGGCGCCACGGCCACGAACTTCTCGCTCGACTTGTACACGTCGAGGTGCGCCAAGTGGTAGATCGCGTGCGGCAGGGCGTAGACCGCGATCGCGCAGCCGGCAGCTTGCACGATCGCCAGCCCCGGCTTCCACAACGCGAACGCGATCACCACGACCAGCGCGAGGTTGAGCGCACCGAAGTCCGTCAGGAAGTGCTCGTTGTAGGCGCCGTTGATGTCGATCCAGTGGTACGGACCACCGGGGAAGTTGTCGTAGAAGCCCTCAGGTGAGACAAGTGGCCAGATCGCCAGCGGCACGAGGAACACGAGATTGACCGCCAGCAACAAGCGCGACCACTTCACGCCCCTATCTCCTGCAAGACGAGCGGCCAGCCCTCCCGTTGCGACCGCACCTGCGGGGCCCATCCGGTCGCTTGCTTGAACTTGGCGTTACTGACGCGGGCGCTGCCCGTCATCACGCTCACGGTCGCGCTCGGCACTTTGCCGGCCAGCCCGGCGAGGCCGGTCCGAACCTTCTTCTTGCCGAGCGCTTCGGCCAGCGCGGCTGCGCCGTCGCGGCGAGTCATTGGCTCGTCCTCGGCGATGTTGTAGATGCCGGCGGGAGCGTCGAGTGCGGCGACGACCGCCGTGGCGACGTCGTCGCAGTACACGAGCGTCCAGTAGCCGTCGGTCTTGCCGGGCAACGCCGCAATGCCACGCCGGGCGGCGCGCACTTGGTCGATCGAGTGGTGCGAGTCGGCGGAATAGAACTGGGCGAAGCGCAGCACGACGCCGCCATCGAGGGCGAGCGAGTTCGCTTCGGCGGCGTTCACCGACGCGAGGAACTTGCTCTCGACCCGCGACGACTCCTCGGTGATCCATTCATCGCCGTGGTCGCCGTACGGGAAGGTGATGCTCTCTTGGATGATGCGGCCGCTGGACGCGGCGGCGAGATTGGCGCTCGCTTCGGTCCGCAACCGGTCGTTCTCCCTGAAGGACCCGGGCACCGCGGCTTTGCTCATGCGCGGGATGTGGGTCAGCAGGTTGACCACCACGTCGTGACCGGCGACGTGGGTCTTGGTGTCGTCCGGGTCGAAGATGTCGAACGCGACGGGCTTGGCGCCGAGGCCGTCGAGCAACTTGGCCTTCTCGTCGCTGCGAGCGAGTCCGGTGACGTCGTGACCGGCGGCCACCAGTTCGCGCACGCTGCGCCATCCGACGACTCCCGTTGCTCCGGCAACAAAGATCTTCATGGGGCCAACTCCTTCTGCATCCAACTGGCTGAGCGGGTCACCGCGCTCGCGGATGCTTCGTTGAGGAACCGACCGAGGAGGTCGGCGATGGTGACCTGGCGCAACTCGTCGCGATACGCGGCCTCGGCGTCGTACATGACGCGGGCGATGCCGCAGATGTTGCGGTACTCACCGGCCGGTCCGGCGGCTGGACCGCGCTGGCGGATCTCGGAGCACACGAAGGGCCGGGAACGACCCTCGACGGCGTCGACCACGTCGAGCACGGTGATGTCCTTAGCGGGGCGGGCGAGGCGGTAGCCGCCGCCGCGACCCGGCACCGCTTCGAACACCCCGGCGCGGGTGAGCGCCTGGAGATGCTTGGCGAGATAGGCGCCGGGCACGCCGTGGAACTCGGACAGCTTCGCCGCGGTCATGCCCCGATCGGGCGGCACCACCGCCAGCAGCGAGGCCACGTGTAGCGCCCACTCCACGCCGTCCGACATCCGCATATCCGGAGTCTACATATCCGGATATATCTTGTCCAGATAGTGCGACAGGAGAAACTGCGACGTGACGAAACCGCAGTTCGAAGGCACCATCGGCCGCTTCCTCGACGAGTCGACGGCGTGGTGGCCTCCGCTCAAGGCGCCGCCGGAAGGTTCACCCAACGTCGTGGTCGTCCTGCTCGACGACGTCGGCTACGCGCAGTTCGGTTGCTACGGCTCCGATATCGCCACGCCAACGTTCGATCGCCTCGCGGCGAACGGGCTTCGCTACTCGAACTTCCACACCACGGCGCTGTGCTCGCCCACCCGCGCCTGCCTTCTCTCGGGCCGTAACCACCACTCCAACGGCATGGGTCGCATCGTCGAGGTCGCCGCCGGCTTCCCGGGCTACAACGCCACCATCCCGAAGGAAAACGGGTTCCTCTCCGAGATCATGCTGGAGGCCGGCTACGCCACGTTCTGCGTCGGCAAGTGGCACCTCGCGCCGGCGACTGAGATGACGATGGGCAGCCCGCGGGACAAGTGGCCGCTCGGCCGCGGCTTCGAACGCTTCTACGGGTTCATGGGCGGCGAGACCGACCAGTACCACCCCGATCTCGTACACGACAACCACAACGTCGAGCCGCCGCGCACGCCGGAGGAGGGCTACCACCTCACCGAAGATCTCGCCGATCAGGCGCTGCTCTACATGAAGGATCTCCGAGCGACGAGCCCGAGCAAACCCTTCCTCCTGTGGTTCGCGCCGGGCGCGTGCCACGCACCGCACCAAGCGCCCGAGTCGTACATCGCGCATTACCGCGGCCAGTTCGACGACGGCTGGGACGTATGGCGGGACCGCGTCTTCGAACGCCAAGTTGGCAGTGGCTTGGTGCCGACGGGAACCGCGCTGTCCGAGCGGCCGTCGTGGGTCCCGCCGTGGGACACGCTGTCGGCGGACGAGCACCGCCTGTACGCGCGGATGATGGAGGTCTACGCCGGGTTCCTCACCCACACAGACGCCCAGGTGGCGCGGTTGGTGTCGTTCATCGAATCGCTCGACGAGCTCGACAACACGGTCTTCATCATCATGAGCGACAACGGCGCATCCGCCGAGGGCGGCGCCCAGGGATCGTTCAACGAGTCCTACTTCTTCAACTTCGTGCCGGAGAGCCTCGAAGAGAACTTGGCGCGCATCGACGATCTCGGTTCGCCGCGCGCCTTCAATCACTACCCGTGGGGCTGGGCGTGGGCGGGAAACACGCCGCTCAAGCGGTTCAAGCGCGACACGCACGAAGGCGGCGTGGCCGATCCGCTCATCGTGCACTGGCCGGCGCGTTTTCCCCCAGCATCTGGAGCGGGCGAAACGCGTCACCAGTACGTGCACGCCATTGACCTGCTGCCGACGCTGCTCGAGTGGATCGGCATCCAGGCACCCGCAACCCTCAACGGCGTCGAGCAGTCGCCGATCGAAGGCGTGTCTTTCGCAGGCAGCGAGATCCACACGACGCAGTACTACGAGATGCTCGGCAGCCGCGCGCTCTACCACGACGGCTGGAAAGCGGTCGTGTACCACCCCGGCGTGTTCACGGTCTACGACGGCACCGACGTGACCAAGCCCTTCGATGACGACGTGTGGGAGCTGTACCACGTGGCCCAAGACTTCGCCGAGGTCCACGACCTCGCCGCGACAGAGCCGGCCAAGCTCAAAGAGATGCAGGACCTGTGGTGGTCCGAGGCCGAGAAGTACCAGGTGCTGCCGCTGAACAACCAGCCGGTGGTCGGACACGACAATCGCTTCCGCCGTTCGCAGTACGTCTTCCATCCCGGCATCGGTCCGATGTCCGAAGACGTGGCCCCGAACCTCAAGAGCCGGGCTCATACGATCCGGGTCGAACTCGACGTCCCGGCCGACGGCTCCGTCGACGGCGTCATCGTCGGCCACGGTTCGCTGTCGGGCGGGTACGCGCTGTACCTCAAGGACCGCCGCCTGCACTACGCCTACAACTTCGTCGGTACGACGATCACCACGGTGTCGGCGTCGGTGGAGCTGCCCGTCGGCCAGAGCGTGGCGGTGTTCACCAGCGCGCCGAACGGCTCCGGTGGTGCGGACATCACGCTGCGGTACGGCGACGTGCCGGTGGGCGAAGGCACCGTGCCGCGCACGACGCCGGTCACCTACGGCATGTCGCCCTTCGCCGTCGGTTACCAAACGCAGGCACCGATTACGCCGGCGTTGACCGGCCGGGCGGCGTTGCCCGACGGCGTGGTGAAGCGGGTCGTGATCGAGGTGATGCGGCGGGTACGTAACGCCAACCGTGAACGGGTGGACATGGCTACACAATGAACGCCGCCACCCGGGAGTCGCTCCACGCCGTCGCCGAACACGTCATGGCCAAGGCGTCCTACGCGGCCATCGGCAAGATCGGCCTGCGCCCCTATCCGGGCGGCTTCCGCACCCAGGACGAGCAGTTCGTCGTGGCCGACGGCTTGCTCAACGGCGTCGTCATCGACGGCAAGACGCTGCGCGAGCTCGGCGCGCTCGACCTGGAGCTGCCCTACCCACCGCTCACCGCGCTCGACGATCGCACGCTCGCGGTTGACCGCAAGGCCTGCACGGAGCTCGGCGAGTTCTACGCGTTCGTGGAGGCGGCGTTGCCCGCGGCGGGACAACTGTGGCCCGAGCACTTCGACCTCGCCACGGAGGTGAACGAGGTCAACTACGGCGGCTCCCCCGGCGACGCCACGCACCCCGAGCCATACCTGTACGTCGGGCCCTGGGACCGCAGCGACACCACAGGCTTTGACGATCCCTGGGGCTGGACGCTGCACTACCGCGACGTCCGCGACCTCGAACACGCCAAGGCGTTCTTCCGTGACCACTGACTGGTACCCGCTGCCGGTCGACGGCCTGGCCGAGGGCCGGCTGACCACCGTCGTCGTCGAGGGTCGCGCCATCTGCGTGACCCGCACGTCGGCCGGGTACGGCGCGCTCGACAATCACTGCCCGCATCAGGGTGGCCCTCTCGGTGACGGGCAGATCGAGAACGGCTATCTCATTTGCCCGTGGCACGCCTACGAGTACGACCCCGTCACCGGCACGCCGCCCCCGGGGTTCAAGGACGCGGCCCGCTCGTATCCCGTCGAAGAACGCGACGGCGCGCTGTTCGTCGAGCTTCCGGTCGTCGAGTTCGGCCCGTCGCTCATGGACCAGATGGTCGACGTCATGTGCGACTGGGGCGTCGACACCGTGCTCGGCATGGTCGGCCACTCCAACCTCGGCCTGGCTGACGCGCTGCGCCGCGCCGAAGACGACGGGCGGCTCCGTTACATCGGGATCCGTCACGAAGGCGCGGCGGCTTTCGCCGCCAGTGGTTACGCCAAACTCACCGGCCGCCCGGCCGCGTGTCTCACCATCGCCGGTCCCGGCGCCACCAACCTGCTGACCGGGCTGTGGGACGCCAAGGTCGACCGCGCTCCCGTGCTCGCCCTCACCGGGCAGGTGAAATCACAGGTTCTGGGTCCGGGCACCTTCCAAGAGGTACCGCTCGCTTCGGCGTTCGAAGCGGTCACCACGTGGAGTCAGACGGTGTTGCGTCCGGACAACGCCACGGAGTTAATGGCGCTCGCATGCAAGCACGCCATCGTCGAGCGCGGTGTCGGTCACCTGATCTTCCCGGACGAAGTGCAGGAGTGGGAGGGACTCTCGGATCCGCCGTCGCGGCCGCGCGTGGGGCGGATCGCCGCCACCAACGTGTCACCGCCGGCCGACGAATTGGCGCGCGCCATCGCGCTGCTCGACCGCGCGGAGCGCCCGGTGATCATCGTGGGCAACGGAGCGCGTGGCCACGAGGAGTCGGTGATGGCCGTCGCCGAGCACCTCGACGCGCCGGTCATCACCACGTTCAAAGCGAAGGGTCTCGTCCCCGACACGCATCCCCTGGCCTGCGGCGTGCTCGGGCGGTCGGGCATCCCCGTGGCGTCGATCACCATGGGCCGCGCCGACGCGTTGCTGGTGCTGGGCGCGTCGTTCTCCGACCACACCGGCATCGCCCCCTACATCCCGACAATCCAGGTCGACCTCGACCCGATGACACTGGGTAAGTTCCACGCGGTGCACGTGCCGCTGCTCGGCGACATCAGCGTGACGTGCGCGTTGCTGCGCGAGCAGACAACGGCGCGGCGCCGCCCGGAACAGCGCGACACCCTCGAGAAGCGCTGGGAACGGTGGCGCACCGAGAAAGCGGCGCGGCAGCGCCTCTCCCACGACGGCGCGCTCCACCCAGCATCGTTGTTTGCCGCGCTCGCCGAGGCCGTGCCGGAGGAGGCGGTGATCGCCGTCGACGTCGGCAACAACACCTACGCCTTCGGGCGCTACTTCGAAACCAAGCGCGGTCAGCACGTGTTGATGTCGGGCTACCTGGGCTCGATCGGCTTCGGACTGCCGGCGGCCATAGGCGGGTGGTGCGCGTTGCACCCGCCGACGGGTGAGGCGTCGAGACGGCGAGTCGTGGCCATCTGCGGCGACGGCGGCCTCGGCCAGTACCTCGCCGAGGTGGCCACCGCGGCGAAGTACGGCATGGACATCGTCATCGTCGTGCTCGACAACGGCCAGCTCGCCAAGATCACGAAAGAACAGATCGGCGCGCAGCGCACCGTGTGGCAGACCAGCCTGCACAACCCCGACTTCGCCGCCTACGCCGAGCTATGCGGCGCCGCCGGCTTCACGGTGACCCGCGAGGCCGAGCTCGGTCCGATCCTGCAAGCCGCCTTCGCAGTCCGCGGCCGCCCGGCACTCGTCAACGTGAAAACGGACCCGGCTCACTCGTAGCAATCCGAACGCATGTTCGCTACGATGCGAACGTATGTTTGTCCTCAACGAGGCGCAGCGGGTGGCGGTCGAGCACGAGGGACCGGCCTTGCTCATCGTCGCCGGGGCCGGTACGGGCAAGACCACCACTCTGGCCGCCCGCCTCTCTCGGCTGATCGACCGCGGGGCGGATCCGGCGCGGCTGCTGCTACTTACCTTCAGCCGCCGGGCGGCGCACGAACTCCTCGCCCGTGCCGCGCGGCATTCGGATCCGAACGCGGCGGGCCGGGTTTGGGGCGGCACCTTCCACGCCGTCGCCCACCGACTGCTGCAACAGCACGCCGAGTCGGTCGGCCTCCGTCCGGGGTTCACCGTGCTCGACGCCGGCGACGCCGTGGACCTCATCGGCCTCGTGAGAGTCGACCTCGGGCTCGGGGCGCGGGAGCACCGCTTCCCGCGCAAGGACACGCTCCAGGCGATCTACTCGCGCGTCGCCAACGCGCAGACGCCGTTATCGGAAACGCTCGACGACTTCTTTCCCTGGTGCCGCGAGGCGCTCGAGCCGATGCGCGAGGTCTTCGTCGAATACGCCGAGCGCAAGCGCGCCACCAACGTCATCGACTTCGACGATCTGCTGTTGTACTGGCGCGCGCTGGCGACCGCGCCCGCCGGTGGGCATCTGCGCGGCATGTTCGACCACGTGCTGGTCGACGAGGTGCAAGACGTCAACATCGTGCAAGGCGACATCCTCGGCGCCCACTGCGGCGACGGCTGCGCGGCCATCACCGCGGTGGGTGACGACGCCCAGGCGATCTACGGCTTCCGCGCGGCGACACCGGCCGTCATGATCGGCTTCCCCGAACGGTTCGACGGGTGTGCGGTGGTGACACTCGAGCAGAATTACCGCTCGATCCCGCCGATCCTCGACGCGTCCAACGCCATGCTCGCTCGCGGTCCCCAGGCCTACCCGCGCACGCTGTGGACCGATCGCAACGGCGACCGTCGCCCGAAGATGATTCGCTGCGACGACGAGTCGATCCAGGCCAACGTCATCTGCGACGCCGTGCTCGAGGCGCGCGAGCACGGCGTGATGCTCATGCACCAGGCAGTCCTGTTCCGCACCGGCCACCACTCCGACGGCCTCGAGGTCGAACTCGGCCGGCGCAACATCCCGTTCGTGAAGTTCGGCGGTCTCAAGTTCGTGGAGACGGCGCACGTCAAAGACACGCTGGCGCTGCTGCGCATCCTCGACAATCCCACCGACGAACTGGCTTGGCACCGCGTGTTCGGCTTGCTCGAAGGCGTCGGTCCGGCATGGGCGCGCCGCATCGCCGACGACCTCGGCGTCACCGCCCGCAACGACGGCGCGCTCCGGCGCTTCCTCGCAGACGACGACATACCCGTGCCGACGGCTGCCATCGAACATAAGCGTTTGTTGAAACAATGCTTGGCCGACTGCGTGGGACCCCCCGACCCACCGCCGGCCACGCAGATCGAGCGGCTGCTTCCCTTCCTCAGCACCGCCTTCGAACGCGCCTACCCGTACAACGCCAAAACCCGCGAAGGCGACGTCGAAGCGATGGTGTCGATGGCGGGGTCGCACAAGACCCGCGGCGCGTTCCTCGCCGACCTGGCCATCGACCCGCCGGCGAATACCACCGAGGTCGGTCCCCCACATCTCGACGACGACTGGCTGGTGCTCTCCACCATTCATTCCGCCAAGGGCGGCGAGTGGCAATCCGTCTACGTGATCCACGCCAGCGACGGCAACATCCCGTCCGACATGGCGCTCGGCGAGCCCGGCGGCGTCGACGAGGAACGCCGCCTTCTATACGTCGCCATGACCCGCGCCCGCGACTCGCTCACCATCACCTACCCGCAGCGCTTCTACCACCGCAGACTGGGCCACGGCCGCGAGGATGCGCACAGCTGGGCGCAGCCGTCACGGTTCCTCACGGGCCTCGCCGACGTCATCGACGAGTCGTCGGTCGAACGGCCGGTCACGCTCGCCGAGTTCGCGCCGGTCGACGGACCCACGCAGGTATCGACTGCCCTCTCTGAGCTCTGGAGCGCTTAACTTCAGAGCAGTGGCCGCTCATCACCCGCGTCGCGTCATCGCCCTCGAAGGCGTGCGCAACTTCCGCGACCTCGGCGGTTACCAGACCGGCGACGGACTCGTGACGGCGTGGAACCAGGTCTACCGCGCCGACTCGGTGTCGTTCCTCACCGAGACCGGCTGGCGCGGCCTCGGCCAGCTCGGCATCAAACGGGTGTACGACCTGCGCCGCCAAAGCGAGCGCGAACGCCACCCGACCATCGATCACGGGCTTGACCACGACGTCGTGCACCTTCCCATCGGTCCCCAGGCAGCCGAGATGTCGCTCGTCGAATGGTTCACCCACCGCGGCCCCGAGGAGAACTGGGACGAGGAGTACGTCGCTGAGACCTATCGCGAAAACCTCACGATCTGGTCTGATGTCTTCGCGCGGCTCATCACCGAGCTCGCCGACCCGCTGCACCGCCCCGCGGTGTTCCACTGCACCGCCGGCAAGGACCGCACCGGTATCGCCGCCGCCCTGCTCCTCGACGTGCTCGGCGTCGCCCGCGAAGACATCCTCGATGACTACGAGCTGACCAACGTCACCCGCAGCGAGCAGCGCATCGCCGAACTCACGCCGGAGCTTCTGGCCGCCGGGATCGACGTCGACATGGTGCGGCCCTACCTGTCGGCGCCGCGGGTGGCGCTCGCCGACACGCTGGAGTGGCTTGACGGCGAATACGGCACCGGCGGAGCCGACGGGCCCGAGGGCTACCTCTTGCGCAACGGAGTCACGGACGACACCCTCGCCGCGCTCCGCGGCGACTTGCTGACGAACGACGCGGCGTGACCGTCCGGCGCTCGGCGCGCATCGTCACCGTGAATGAAACCGGCCAGGTGTTGCTGTTTCTCGCCGACGACCCGCACGACGACTTACCGCCAACGTGGATCACGCCCGGCGGTGGCATCGAAGAAGGCGAAGATCTCCACGCCGCCGCCTGTCGCGAGCTGCGGGAGGAGTGCGGCCACGAGGTCGTCGCCAGCGACCTGATCGGCCCGATCGCGGTGGCCGAGGGCAAGTGGCGCTTCCGCGGCACGCCCGTCCACTCGATCGACACGTATTTCGCGTTGCGCGTCGGCACCATCGACGTGGTCGTCGACAATCACGATCTGATCGAGGCTGACATCCTGGTCGATCACCGCTGGTGGTCGGTCGACGACCTCGAGGCGAGCACCGAGGTCATCTACCCGAAGGGGCTCGCGTCACTGGTGCGCGACATCCACCGCGGCGCCGAGTTCGCCGAGGTGGTCGAACTCGACTGGTAGAGAGCGTTCCCCCACGACGAGACCTATCGTCTTGCATGCGCGTTGAACCGCTCACCGGAGTCATCGGCGCCGAGATCCTCGACCTCGATATCGCCAAGGAACTCGGGGGCGCGGCCATCGACGACATCGCCGCCGAACTGGTCAACGCGCTCGACCAGCACCTGGTCGTGATCATCCCTGAGCAGGACCTGCCGCCGGGCGCCCAAACCGAGTTCACCCATCACCTCGGTGAACCTTGTGAGACGCCGTTCGTAGCGACGATGCCGGACTACCCCGAGGTCATCAAGGTGCTCAAGGAGGCCGACGAGGCCGACGCCTTCAACTTCGGCGGCGCCTGGCACTCCGACTTCAGCTTCCTCGAGCACCCGCCGAGCTACACGCTGCTACACGCCATCGACGTCCCGTCCGTCGGCGGCGACACCTGCTGGACCAGCAACATCGCCGCGCTCGAACAGCTGCCGCCCCACCTGCGCGACGTGCTCGACCGGCCGGACGTGTTCGGCGTACACACGGCCAAGGATGCCTACTCGCCGAAGATGCAGGCGATGCACGACGGGCTGCGGCACATGACCATCCAAACCACCGAAGACGCCAACAACACCCGCAATCACCCGGTCATCGTGACCCACCCCACGAGCGGACGCGAGGTGCTGTTCTTCAACCAGGCCTACTGCCGCGACCTCGACGGCGCCGCGGTCGAACCCGAACGCGTGCCGTCGTTCCTGCGCGGGCTGCACCATCACTCGACGGATCACAAGTTCACCGTCCGGCACCGGTGGCGCAACGGCGACCTCGCCATTTGGGACAACCGCTCCACCCAGCACCTGGCGCTCAACGACTACGGCGGCCATCGCCGCGAGCTGCACCGAACGACTGTGCGGGGCACGATTCCAACGCGCTAGCGGTATCATTCGTGGCTGCTGGGGCATCCGTGAATTAGCTCGTCTGGGGAGACACCGTGCGTTATCGCCGTTCTTTTGTTGTTCTCGCGCTGATCGCGCTTGTCGCTACGGCCATACCGGCCACCGCGGCTTTGATTGGTGGGCTGAAGCCGTCGTACGTCGACCCACGGATCGCCCAGCGGCTCTCGGCCCAGCCCACCGCCGACGTGGTGATCGGGTTCCGTACGGCTCCCACGAACGCCGACGTGATCGCGCTGCACAAGTCCGGCTTCACCGGTCCGTTCCTCCGCTTCGACATCGTGCCCGCCGTGGCCGCCACTGCCACCGCCGCGGCGATGAGCGCCGTCCGGTCGAACCCGCGGGTCGAGCGGGTCGAGTTCGACGCCGAACTGCCCTACACCCTTGATCGCGCCACTGCTGTCGGCCGGGTGAAGCCGCTGTGGAACGCCACCTACCGCTCGGGCGGGGTCGACGTGCCAGGGGGCATCACCGGTAAGGGCGTCACCGTGGCGCTGTTCGACAGCGGTATCGACGCCCGTCACCCCGACCTGTTGCACAAAGACCTCGCCTCGAAGACGGGCAAGGAGTCGGTCACGATGGCCAACTTCGCCATCCTCGGCCGCACGACCGGCAACGAACTCGCCGGGCTGCTCGGCCCCGACGTCGACTCGATCACCGGCGACAGCACGGGCACCGACCTGCTGGGCGAGGAGTCCGAACAGGACAATCTCATCCAGGCCAACGTTGCCGCCGTGCCCATGATCAACAGCGACAACGGCGGCCACGGAACGCACTGCGCCGGGGTCATCGCCGGTCGCGGCAAGTCGAGTGACGGCAAGTTCAAGGGCGTGGCTTGGCGGGCGAAACTCATCGGCCTGTCGGGCGGCGAGGTCCTCTCGGTGGCGCGCGGCATCGCCGGCATGGACTGGATGTACCTCAACGCCGCGAAGTACGGCATCCGGGTGATGTCGAACTCCTGGGGCCCGGGTGCACTGGAAGACCAGCCCAACTCGATCCTGCGCAACGCCATCGAGCGGCTCGTCAACGACAAGGCGATCAGCGTCGTGTTCGCCGCCGGGAACAACGGCGGCGACGGGACCGCCATCCAAACCACGTACGCGTCGAACGCCCCGTCGGTCATCTCGGTGGCCAACTACTTCGACCGCACCGGGTGGGTCGACGCATCCTCATCGCGCGGCCTGGCGGGCAATCCGAACACGTGGCCCGACCTCGCCGCTCCCGGCACGCAGATCATCTCCACGGCCATGGTCGGCGGGTCGGTGACGCATTACGGATCGGCGCAGGACGGCCTGATCCAAACCATCGACCCGCACGGCGACCCGATCGTGGTGCCCGCGCCCACGCCCAACACCGTCTCCACCTCCGCCGGTGGCCAGGACGTGATCGTCGGCGACTACGCCAGCATGACGGGCACCTCGATGGCGGCGCCGTTCGTGTCGGGCGTCGTCGCGCTGCTGCTCGAGGCCAACCCGTCGCTCACCCCGGCGCAGGTGAAGGAGATTCTGCGGGCAACGGCCAACATGCCGGTGGGTCACGACTACGCCAACGACGGCTACGCCATCGGCACTGGCGTGGTCGACGCCGCCGAAGCCGTCGCCGTCGCGCTGCGCATAAAGGACGGCGACTCGCTCGCCGCCGCGCTCGGCAACGCCTCGCTCGACCTGACCTCGAACCCGGCGAAGCTCAACCAGGGCTCCGGCCCCGTCACTGACAACAGCATCCCGCTGGTGCCGGGCGCGCCGTCACCGGTCACCGCGTCCGGCCGCATCTACCAGCAGGGTCTCGTCGATCCGTTTCTCGTCGGGCAACCCACGCTGGTCGGAGGCCAGCCGGTTGACCTCTCGGCCCGCACCATCCACAGTTCGGACCCGGGGATCGTTCTCGGCGCGGGCACCTTCGAGGTGAACTTCTACGTGTGGCGCTCGGGCAGCGTCGCCCGCGGCCCGTACCTCGGCACCGTCACCGCCGACGATGCCGACTGGCAGAGCACCTATACGTGGACGCCACCGAAGACGTGGAGCGGCGCCTTCCGCCTGATCGCCGAACTGTCGTACAACTCGGCCGTCTACCAACTCTTCGACATCCCCTTCAGGGTCCAGAAGGCCGCTGCCTAACAACAGATAGGTACCGTGGTCGCATGTCGATCACCGAAGCCGCGCCAGCCACCATCCTTCGCCTCGAGGAGGACCTCCCCTTCGTCGACCTCGGCGACGGATCGCAACTCCAGCTTCTCCAGGTGGACCTGGCGACGGGCATCTGGATCGTGCGGACGAAGTTCGCGCCCGGCGCCACGATTCAGACCCACAAGCACACCGGGCACGTCTACGCCTTCACCCAGACCGGCAGCTGGTACTACTTGGAGACGCCGCAGTTCGTCAACGTCGCCGGCTCGTACCTGTACGAGCCGGCGGGTTCGGTGCACACGCTGCACGTGCCCGACACCAACACCGAGCCGACCGATGTCTGGTTCACCATCTACGGCGCCAACCTCAACCTCGGCCCAGACGGCAACGTCGAGCTAGTCATCGACGCTCACGCCATCCACGGCCTCTACAAGGCGTTCTGCGCCGCCCAGCACGGCGTCACCGACCCGCCGGTCGTGGTGATCAACTCGTAGTGGCAGAACTAGGTGGAGCTCTCTTTTACACAGGCCTAGTCGCCGACCTCTACGCCCCGCTGCGAAGCAACACCGCCGACGAGGACATCTACGTGCGGTTCATCGAGAAGCACGGCGAGCCGGCGCTCGAACTGGGTTGTGGCGACGGCCATCCCATCCTGGAACTGCGCCGCCGCGGTTTCGACGTCGACGGCATCGACGCCTCGCCCGACATGATCGAGCGGTGCTTGCTACGCGCCGCCGGCATGGGCCTGACCGTCGACGTACGTGAGCAACTGATCCAGGAGTTGGACTTGCCACGGAAGTACCGGTCGATCTATCTCGCCGGACCGACGTTCAACCTGTTGCCCGACGACGCGACGGCGACACGCGCCCTGGGCAGCATCCGCGCCCATCTCGCGGAGGGCGGCACGGCGCTGGTCCCGCTTTTCATCCCGGATGAGTTGCCCGCGTCCTCGCTCGGCGAGTGGAAGACCGACGTCGACGACCAGGGTCGCACCATCCGCTTCACCAACGTCTCACAGCACCGCGACGAAGCGGCGCGCAACCACACCACACGGCTGCGGTACGAACGCATCGACGGCGACAACGTTGAGTCGGTCGAACGAGATTTCGCCCTGCACTGGTACACCCAGGACCAGTTCCGAGAACTCGTGGCAGCCGCGGGACTCGCCGTCGCACGCGTCATCGAGTTCGCGCCGGTGGCGTTCGCGTTCTACTTGAGCTCGTCGACCTGATCTTCGGCGAACGTGCCGCGAACCACTTCGATGAACTCGATGTCCTTGCCGAGATAGATCGTCGTGAACACCTGCAGAACCTGCGAGACGACCATGGTCGTCGGCGCGATGCCCGGCCACCGCCGCACGTACTTGGGTTCCGGTGAGTCGAGGGCTTCCGGCGTCCAGCCGAACAGGCTGGGCTAGATGCACTCGAATTCCGTCAACCACTGCTCGTTGCTGGTACGACCCGTTCCTCACCGAGCCCGCCTGCGAAGAGCTGCGCGCCATTTCGCCCAAGCGCCATGCCAAGTACGACGTGTGGCTCGACAGCGTGATGGCCAAGCATGACGACGCCGCCTTCCGCGCCGGGGCGGCGGACGAAGTCATGACCCGCAAGCTGTTCGACGCTCAACTCCGACTACCCCACACCGAAGGCGGCCGCAATCCCGTCAAACACTTCGAGACGTCGCTCGACGATCACGACTGCACCGAGGCCGAGCGCGACGCCTTCTACGCCAACAAGATGATCGACCTCGTCGGCGCGCTTCAGTGACTGGCGGCGGCGGTTGCTGCGCGCAGCGAGAGGTTCAGCTCGACGGCGTCGCACTGATAGGCATTCACCGCCGTGTGCAAGACGTCGTCGGCGACGTCGTCGCTGGATGTGTGGCGGCGCCACTCCCGAACGAACCCACTGCCATCGTCACTGCGTCGCCAGCCAAGGATCTCCAACACGATCACGTCGTCCAGGCTGAGCGCCGCCTGTCCGGTGGTCGCGGCGATCCCGCGTTCGCCGAAACTGAGCTCGATGTCTGAAACGCCACACGACACGATCACTGTGGCGGATCCCTCGAGCCGCGCGGCATCCACCATCGAGACAAGGTGTGCGGAAACGCTCCCCAGCGCCGCGGGTCTCACTCCCACAAGGGGCTTTATACACCCTTCCGGGCGGGTTTGTCCGATCCGTGCCGGTCGCGGCAACCTGCAGTAGACCGTCTCCATGAGCGACGCCAGGACCGTGCCGGTCCGCCATCTCTTCACGATGCGGGCAAGGATCGAGGAGCCGCCGCCGCAGGTCATCGCCGCGCCGAGCGGCACGCGGGTCGTCGTGGCCGTGAGCGAAGGCACCGTCGTCGGCGAGCGTGTGAATGGCACAGTCGTGCGCGGAGTCGGCGGCGACTTCGCGGTGTTCCGGCCAGACGGGTCGCTGCGCCTCGACGTCCGCCTCGTCATCGTCACCGACGACGGCGCCCGCATTTACGTCACCTACAACGGCGTCGGCCTCCCAGAAGCCGACGGCACCCTCAAACTCCGTACCGCCCCGACGTTCGAGGCCGACGGCGCGTATGCCTGGCTCAACAACATCCAAGCCGTCGCCCACGGCTCGTCCAACCCCGCCACCGGCGACCTCCACTACGAGGTCTTCGAACTGCTCTAGTGCGGAACTCCCTCACGACGAATTCACCGAGTACAAGTCGCGCAGTTCGATAATCCGCCGACGATGCGCTGAGACCAGATAGTCCGCCGAGCCCACGACAACTCGGCCGTAGCCGTGCCATTCGTCGCTCAGACCGCCGGCCCGCAAAAGCGCGTCGGCCCGAGCGCCGGGGGTCTGCACGCCCAGCGCGAGCGCGACATCCTTGATCCGCGGAGAGCCCGTCGTCTTGAAGAGGTGGTTCGCCTTGCCGACGATCCAACAAACCGCTGCCGCCAGGCGGAGCGAGTGGGGCGCGGGCCGCCGGAAGAAGTTTGGGTTCCGGCGCACGAGCTCGGCCAGCAGTCGCCGGCACGCCGTGCGCATTTCGGTGTCGAAGACCTCGTCGCAGGCCTTGTCGCACGCCGCAACCAACTCGGCGACGAACTCGACGAGATCGACCGGCACTCCATCCCAAACGAACTCCTCGTCCGTCAAGGGCGCGTCGTCGAGCACAGCCAGCTCCGCCGCACCCCCCACTTCATCGGCCAGGGCGGCGAGGAACCGACGGATCCCCGCGGGATCGGAAGGCCGCGACCGTCGACTCCATGGATCAACCGGGTTCCACCACGACTCTTCGCCGTCGTCATACGGATCGAACCAGGGCGGTTCGTCGAACAAGTGCGGACTGACACGGTCATGACGACGGTCCAGCCCCCACTGGGCCGAGAGGCCGAGAACCTCCTCGATGTCGATCATGTGCATCCCAGACGACTTGAGCGCGTCGACCGCCGCGATAGTCAGGTTGGTCGCATCGAGTGCCGCCCGATTGGCGATAGTCCGACTCGTGATCGAACGCTCGGTCAACGAACTCAACTCCTCGTCGCCGGCACCGGCTTGGAGGACGACAATGTCAAAGCTCGAACCCCGCACACCGAGGAGCCCAGCGATCGCCCGGCGCGCCCGGCCGTCCACCTGATCAAGACGGGAAGCGTGCACCATAAGTCCGTCGATGTCGGACGATCGGACAACCCACGACCCCGCCCGCCACTCCGCGCGAACTCGATACACGGTCCGCATTTCTTGTTCCATCATCTGTTCCTTCTGTTGACTCGACTTTGAGCGCGGCTTAGTGCCGCGGATCTCACTGCGCTCGGCTGCTTCACGGGGGCGGCCGCTCGTCGGGCGTCTTCCATTCCCACGCTCCGGGACCTCCCAGCAGTTCGTGACCGCCGGTCGTAACCAAGTCGTGGTCGTGTCGGCACAGCGTGCCCAGGTTCCAATAGGCGGTGGCGCCGCCCTTGGCGTAGTCGACCTTGTAGTGATGGATCTCGAGTCGTTGCGTCGCCCCACACTCCGGTCGCACGCACGCGTGGCGGTCGCGCTCCATCACCGCCGTCTTCAACTCGGCCGGAATGTGCCGACCTACGTGGGCCACCTTGGTGATGTCGACCCCATCGCGCAACACCACCTTCGTGAACGCGCCGGCGAGGATCGCCCCGATCGCCTCGTGCACGGGCACCGGGCCGTTCGAGGTCTCGCAGACCCCGTCTTCGCCAGCGAGCCGACTCGCATCCACCCGGATCACGACAGTCGGCGGCTTCGCCTTCGCAGCACCGGACCCCGCTCCGCCGTTCTTCACCAGGTCGATCAGCGCGTCGTACCGGTACGCCGCCTGCGACTCCCGCCGACCCTCGGCCCACGCCGCCTTGAACACTTGATCGGCCGCCGCCGCCAAGTGCGCATCGAAGATCGCACCGTCCATCGCCGTCCCTTTGGCCTCGAGGCGCCAAGCGCCTTCATGGTCGATCCACGTCTTGTAGAAGCGTTCACGGTGCGCCTTCGCATGCCGCGCCCGCTCATCGGCCTCTGGCCGCGTGGCCGCCTTCTCCCGCGCGCACGTCTTACGCAGCTTGTCGACGTTGCCCTTCTTCGCCTCGGCTAACAACCGCCCAGAGTTCTCGGGAGTCGCCGCGGCCGCGACCTCACGCGCCTGCGGACCTGACAACTCCCCCGCCCGCACCGCCGCTTCCACCTCGGGCAACTCACCCAGGCGCTCCGAGGCCTGCAACGTTCCCGCGGCCTCGCCGTATCCCACGCCCGTGGTCGACGCCAGCCACGCCGCCGGCGACCGATACCCCTCGCCAGCCCACCCCGCACCCGACGCCGCGTGCGCCGCCACCAACGTCTTGATCGCGTTCGCCCGCCGCTCCACCGCGCTCGCGGCACGAACCAACGCGGCCGCGTCCGCCGACGACAACTCGTCGACCGCCAAGCCGCGCAACATCGCATCCAGCGAGCAAGACATGCGCTTCAGAACAGCGAGCACCGCGCCTCCATGAGGTCGCAGCCAACGTCACACGGGGAAGCGTGAAGTACTGAAGACCACTGTACAGAGGGGGTGTAACAACTCCATTGTGGCCTCTGACCAGGGCAGATACCCTCGCTATGTCATGAGCACGAACCGGACCTGAAGCGAGAACCGCGAGCAAGACGCGCGCACCCTCGCCTCGATCTGGTCGTACCTCAGCGCCGCCGGCCGCGGCGGGTCCCTACGAGCAGCCGCTCGTGGACCCGCAGCTACCGCACACGTAGCAGCTACCGGCGCGTTGCATCTCGTTGCCGCACGAGTAGCAGAGCGGCGCGACCACTTCGTTCGCCTTGGGCGCCGACATCTTCGGCGTCGGCGACGCCACCGTGACCTCGACCGGAGCCGCGTCCGAAGACGGCGCACCGAGGTCGAGCACGACCTGACCGACGGTGTCGATCGGATGGTTGACCGTGGCCGCCTCCTCGACGCCCGGCAGCGTGGGCTGCGTGCGCTCTTGCTGGGTGAGGATGCCGAGCTCCTGGCGCTCGTCGAAAGGCATGTAGTCCACCGCGATGCGACGGAAGATGTAGTCCATGACCGACGTGGCGATACGCAACTCGGGGTCGTCGGTCATGCCCGACGGCTCGAAGCGGTAGTTGCTGTACTTCTTCACGTAGGTCGACAGCGGCACGCCGTGTTGCAGCCCGAGCGAGATCGAAACGGCGAAGGCGTCCATCAAGCCCGCCAGCGTCGAGCCCTGCTTCGACACCGAGATGAACAGCTCACCGGGACGGCCGTCGTCGTACTCGCCGACGATGAAGTAGCCCTCGCAGTCAGCCACACGGAACTTGTTGGTGGTCGAGCGACGCTTCTGCGGCATGCGCTCGCGCACCGGCTGCTTGACGAAGACCGTATGGCGCTCGATTTCCTTCTCGAGCTCAGCAACCTTGGCGGCCAGCGCGGCGTCGGTCGGCGCGCCGTCGGCGGAACCGGAGGCGTCGTCCTCGTGCAGGCGGTCGAAGCCTTCCTTGCCGTGGCCCTTCTTGGCCGTGGCGAGCGGCTGGGCGACCTTGCAGTTGTCGCGGTAGATGGCGACAGCCTTCAGGCCGAGTTGCCACGCCTCCATGTGCAGTTCGGCGACGTCTTCAATGGAAACATCCTCGGGCATGTTGACGGTCTTGCTGATCGCGCCGGACAGGAACGGCTGGGCCGCCGCCATCATCTTGATGTGGCCGCGGTAGTGGATGGTGTTGTCGCCCATCGAGCACGCGAACACGTCGTAGTGCGACGGGGACAGGTGGGGCGCGCCCAGGATCGACTTTTCCTCGGCGATGTACGCCTCGATCTCGGTGATCTGCTCGGCCGAGTAGCCGAGCTTCGAAAGCGCACGCGGCACGGTCTGGTTGACGATCGACATCGTCCCGCCGCCGACCAGCTTCTTCATCTTGACGAGGCCGAGGTCGGGCTCGATGCCGGTGGTGTCGCAGTCCATCAACAGACCAATCGTGCCGGTGGGCGCCAGCACGGACGCCTGGCTGTTGCGCACACCGTGGACTTCGCCGAGCGTGCACGCGGTGTCCCACGCCGATCGCGCCGCGTCGAGGATCTCGACGGGCACGAGCTCTTCGTCGATCGCATTGACGGCGTCGCGGTGCATGCCGAGGACGCGCAGCATGTGCGAGCGGTTCTCCTGGTAGCCGGCGAAGGGACCCATGCGTGACGCCGTGCGAGCGGAGGTCGCGTACGACTCACCGGTGAGCAGCGCCGTGATGGCACCCGCCCACGCGCGACCGGCGTCGCTGTCGTACGCCAGGCCTTGCGCCATCAACAGCGCGCCGAGGTTGGCGTAGCCGATGCCGAGCTGACGGAACCGGCGCGACGTCTTGGCGATGCGCGCCGTGGGGTAGTCGGCGTTGCCGACGAGGATCTCCTGCGCGGTGAACACCGTCGCCGTGGCCGCCATGAACCCGGAAACGTCGAAGACGTCTTGGTCGTCGAGGAAGGTCATCAGGTTCAGCGAGGCGAGATTGCACGCGCTGTTGTCGAGGTGCATGTATTCCGAGCAGGGGTTGGAACCGTTGATACGACCCGTCGCGTGCGCCGTGTGCCACTTGTTGATGGTGGTGTCGAACTGCATGCCCGGATCGGCGCACTCCCATGCCGCCTTGGCGATCTGGGTCCACAGGTCGCGGGCCTTGATCGTTTCGATGACCGAACCGTCGGTCACCGCCTTGAGCTCCCAGTCGGCGTCGTCGATGACGGCCTGCATGAACTCGTCGGTGACGCGCACCGAGTTGTTGGCGTTCTGGTACTGGATCGAGTGACTGTCTTTGCCGTCGAGGTCCATGTCGAAGCCGGCGTCGCGCAGCACGCGCGCCTTCTTCTCCTCGATCGACTTGCACCAGATGAAGTCCTGGATGTCGGGATGGTCGATGTCGAGGATGACCATCTTGGCGGCGCGCCGGGTCTTGCCGCCCGACTTGATGGTGCCGGCCGACGCGTCGGCGCCGCGCATGAACGACACCGGGCCCGACGCCGTGCCGCCGCCCTTGAGGTGCTCCTTCGACGAGCGGATCCGCGAAACGTTGACGCCGGCGCCGGAGCCGCCCTGGAAGATGACGCCTTCCTCGGCGTACCAGTTGAGGATGGACTTCATCTGGTCTTCGACCGACAGGATGAAGCACGCCGACGCCTGCTGCGGCGTGTCCTTGACGCCGATGTTGAACCACACCGGCGAGTTGAACGCGGCACGCTGGTGGATCAGGAGGTACTTGAGCTCGTCGGAGAACGCCGACGCCTCGTCGTCGTCGGTGAAGTAGCCGTCTTTTTGGCCCCACTCGAGGATGGTGTCGACGATGCGGTCGACCACTTGCTTCAGCGAGGTCTCGCGCTCAGGGGTGCCGAGCGTCCCGCGGAAGTACTTCTGGGCGAGGATGTTGGTGGCGTTGAGCGACCACGAGGACGGGACTTCGACGTCGAGCTGTTCGAAGGCGACCGAGCCATCACGGAAGTTCGTGATCCGGGCATCTCGGCGTTCCCACGTGACCGTGTCGTACGGGTGGACCCCTGCGGTCGTGAAGTGGCGGCGGATGCCGATGCCGAGCTGTTCCGGTGCGATTGCCATCGTTGAAGCCTCGTTCCCCTGGGTTTGGGCGATATAGAGAGGGGAAACCACAATATCTTGTGGTGAGGACCCCCCGGACCGCGAGATGAGGTGGCAATACAACACCGTAATTACACCGTTGTCAACGAAAGGGACTCCGCGAAACCCCAGGTCACAGCCGGTTCGCGAAGGTTTGCAAATGGCAACTTTCGCGAGCGCGATGACCCGGTTTGCCTCAAGAGAGCTACTTCGTCGACCGATTGGAAGGTATGGAGACGCCCGCATCCACGCCCGATGACGCCTTCGACGCCGAGACGCTCGAGCAACTGCGCTCGCTCGACGAAGACGGAAACTTCATCGCCGAGCTGGTCGGCATGTTCCGAGAGGACATCACATCGCACGTGGCGTCGCTGCACGACGCCATCGCCCGTCACGACGGCGCAGCCATCGCGGCCACGGCTCACCAGGCCAAGGGTGCCAGCGCCAACCTGGGCATGCGGGCGCTCGCGGCCAGCCTCAAGACCCTGGAGTTGTCCGTCGCCGCCTCTCCCGACGAACTCGCCGCCGCCCTTACCAAGGTTGAGGCCAAGGTCGCCGAGGCGCTGGCGTTTGCCGCCACGCTGGCCCCCACCATTACTTGGACGCCGTCAAGCGCCAACGCGTAGGCGACAACAGATTCCCAACGATCTCGGCCACTTCTCAAGCCGTTGACAACTCAGTCGATAGGCAAGCCATGGTGATGACCCAAGGTGCGCATCCGACGGGCACGACCCATCCCCGGATTTTGGTGGTCGACGATGATCGATCGATCCGGCATGTCCTCACGCGCTATTTGACCTTGGAGCATTACGACGTCATCCCGGCGGCCAACGCCGAGGATGCGCTGACGGCGATTCGCGAGGACGCCCCGGACTTGGTGCTGCTCGACGTGATGTTGGGCGACGACGACGGCCTCGACTTGCTCGAGCAACTGCGGGCGACCTCCACGGTGCCCGTGATCCTGCTAACCGGCAAGAGCGAAGAGTCCGACCGCGTCATGGGGCTCAAGCTCGGCGCCGACGACTATGTCGTCAAACCCTTCTCCCCTGCCGAGGTCGAGGCTCGCATTGCCTCGGTACTGCGGCGGACTCGGCCGGCGGACCAAGCGCCGGTGTTGAGCTTCGACGACCTCACGATCAACCTCGGCACCCGCGAGGTCTTTCTGCAGGGCCAGGCGGTCACGTTGACGGCCAAGGAGTTCGACCTCCTCGCCTTCCTGGCATCGTCGCCACGCCAAGTGTTCTCACGCGAGCAACTCCTCGACCGGGTCTGGAATTCATCGTCGGCCTGGCAGAGCACCGACACCGTCACCGAGCACATCCGGCGGTTGCGCAAGCGCGTCGAGACCAACCCCGAAAAGCCCCGCTGGCTCACCACCGTCTGGGGCATCGGCTACCGCTTCAATCCGTAGATCCAACTGTCGACGCGTTGGTAGGCAAAGCAAAATGGCGAGCACCCCTGCCGGTCGCCCGCCAGCCTGACCCGAGGGCACAGGTTGCCGAGACGGCAGGGCGACTGCAGGAGCGCTCGCCATTTGGTTGTGAAGGTCCCTTCGCGCGGGCCCTACTTATGTGTATACGGTCGGGTCACGGCACCGAGGAGCAGCGGCGACGCTTTCCCGTCCGGTATATGAATCGGCCCGGCGAGCTGCGTTCTTCAAGAACCTGCGGCCAACAGCTCCCAACAATGTGGCAATTCGGCTTCCGGTTAGTTTCCAGCGATGTCCTTTGTGATTTCGATCGACGCGGGAACCACGGGTGTGCGTGCGTTCGTCATCGACGAGAATGGCTCGACTGTCGACGTCGCCTACCGCGAGTTCCCGCAGTACTTCCCGCAACCGGGCTGGGTCGAACACGACGCGACTGAGATTCTCGACGCCGTACGCGCCACGCTCGCCGAAGTGCGCGGCCGCCTCGAAGGAACCATCGCAGCGATCGGGATCACCGACCAGCGCGAGACGGTGGTGGCCTGGTCGCGCTCGACCGGCAAGCCGCTGCATCGCGCGCTCGTCTGGCAGGACCGCCGCACCGCGGCGGTGTGTGACGCGCTGGCGCCATCGCTCGACATGGTGCGACGCAAGACAGGACTGGTCCTCGACCCATATTTCTCGGCGACCAAGCTGGCGTGGTTGTTACGCGAGGGCGGCGTCGAGCGGAGCGACGACTTGATGGTCGGCACCATCGACACCTGGCTGCTGTGGAACCTCACCGGCGAGTACGCCACCGACGTGTCGAACGCGTCGCGCACGTTGCTGTGCGACATCAGCACGCGCACCTGGGACGACGAGCTGATCGACTTGTTCGGCGTCCAAGGCGTCGTGCTTCCGGAGATCCGGCCGTCGTCGGGCCGCTTCGGCGTCACGGACGACGGAATACCCGTCTCGGGCATCGCCGGCGATCAGCAGGCGGCACTGTTCGGCCAAACGTGCTTTACGCCCGGGATGACGAAGAACACCTACGGCACCGGTTCGTTCGTGTTGATGAACGTCGGCGACACGTTGCCGGCACCCGTCGAAGGACTGCTGACCACCGTCGGCTGGGAACTGTCCGACGGATCGGTGGCCTACGCGCTCGAAGGCGCGATCTTCGTGACCGGCGCGGCGATTCAATGGTTGCGCGACGGGCTCGGCATGATCGAAGCGGCGCCGGAGATCGGTCCACTGGCCGAGAGCGTCGATGACACCGACGGCGTGTTCGTCGTGCCCGCCTTCACCGGTCTCGGTAGCCCATGGTGGGATCCCTACGCCCGCGGCGCCATCGTCGGTCTCACACGGGGAACCACGCGCGCGCATATCGCCCGCGCCGTGGTGGAGTCGATGGTGCTGTCGACCCGCGACGTGGTCGACGCCATGACGGCCGCCAGCGGCCGGGGCGTCACCGCGCTGCGCGTCGACGGCGGCGCGTCGGTGATGAACCTGTTGTGTCAGATGCAGGCCGACCAGCTCCAGGTCGAGGTGTCTCGACCGACGGTCACCGAGACCACCGCGTTGGGTGCCGCCTACCTCGCCGGTCTCGCCGAAGGCGTGTGGTCCTCGCTCGACGAACTCACCGATCTATGGTCACTCGACGCCGCCTGGCGGCCGCAACTGACCAAAGAAGCGGCCGACGCGCGGCTCGACCAATGGCACAACGCGGTCGGTCGCTCGCGCGGCTGGGCTACTGAAGCCTCCAGCTGATGATGCGGGCGAGCGCCACCAACTGACGGCGCTCGCGGCTGCGGAACGGCCGACCTTCCCGACCGATCACCAACGTTGCCCGGGAGGTGAGCGCGGCGGACGCGATCTCATCCACGCCCGTGCCGTCGGCTCCGGCGATGAACGCCGTCAGCCAGTCGGCGGACGGCACGTCGCCGTGACTGGCGCGCAGCGCTCCGTCGACCACGGCGGCCCACTCGGCCTCGAAGTCACGACACACCTCCTTGACGAGCGCGGCGCACACCGCCTCGGCGTCGGGTTGTGCCAGCAGCGCCGCCGCGGACTCAAGCGCCGCCACTCGCGCGTCGGGTAGCTCGCCGTCGACCGGTCGCACGTCTTCGACGTCGACTCCTTCGACTTCTTGCATCTCCTTGACCAGCAGCGGCACGAGTCCCTCATCGGGCAAGGCGACGACGAGTTCGTCGATCGCCCGTCCGGCGCCGCGTTCGAGGATGTCGATGCCGACAAGGTCGCCGCGCACCGCGCCGATTCGTGAGGCCACCGCGCCGAGCGCACCCGGACGATCAGGCAGCCACACGCGCACCACAAACACCGCAGACACCCTTGCACCGTACCCACCTCAGATGACGCGAGTGTTACGCCGTGACTAAGCCACCTTTGCCGGCTCAGCCGCAAACGAGTCGTCGGTGTCCTTGCGCTTGGCGTACTGGTTCACGTACTCCTGGCCGGTCAGCTCACGCAACTCGAACATCACTTCGTCGGTGATCGAGCGCAGGACCTGGCGGTCATCGGCGCGATCCATGAAGTGGTCGTACTCGAGCGGCTTGCCGAACACCACGATGATCGGCATGAAGAAGTTCGGCTTCACCTGCCCGATGGGCTGAGCTTCGCGCGTCCCGATCATGGCGACGGGGATGATCGGCGTATTGGTCTGCAGCGCCAGACGGGCGATGCCGGTGTGGCCCTTGTACAACCGCCCGTCCGGTGACCGCGTGCCTTCGGGATAGATGCCGAACACGCCGCCGCTCTCAAGCACCTCTCGCGCCGAGTCGAGCGCCCGCTGGCTGGCGGTTCCGCCTTCGCGCCGAATCGGGATCTGGCCGATCGCCCGGAAGAACCACGCGGTCTTCGGGTTGTCGAAATACTCGGCCTTGGCCACGAAGGTGATGCGACGCCGCAGCACCAGCGGCAGGAAGATCGAGTCGCAGAACGAGACGTGGTTGGACGCCATGATGATCGGACCCGTCTTCGGCACGTTCTCGAGTCCCTGCACGCGGACCTTGAACAGGAAACGAAGGATCGGGGTCAGAATCGCTTTGATCACCCAATACGCCATAAGTGGTGCGCAGCGTACGTGATGCGCTCCGATCACGGGACGTGTGCGTAGTTGTACGGGCTAGGCCGCCACAACTCCGCACACGAGGATGCGGATCTGCTCGATCACCCATTCCGGTCGCCCGTAGACGTCGGCCGACGTCACTCGTACAAACGTCCAGCCGGCGGCCTCGCACCTTTCTTGCTTGCGGCGATCTCTGGCTTTCTGCGTCGCCGTGCTGTGCCACCGCCTGCTGTCGACCTCGATCGCACCCCGCACGGTCAAGTAGGCAAGGTCGATCTCGAAATGTTCTCCCTCGACGTACACATCGTGGTTGCGTACCGGAAGCGGAAGGTCTGTGTTGCGGATAAGCCGGAGCGCGTCCAGTTCGAGGGTGCTGCGCGCCGCCTTGCCACTCGGGCGCAGTTCCATGATCCGAGTGAGGCGCCGGACGCCGGGCACTGCCTCGCTGAGCGTGGCCAGCTCGCGCCAGATACGGCGCTCGGCCGTTAGCCCTTTGATGAGCGCACTTTCAACCGCCCGCTCGGCTAATGCGGATGCCGCGACCGCCGCGTAATCGACGAGCAGTCGTTCCACGGACGGCCCGGGAATTCCGCCGTCGTACACGCGAGTCCGAGACGGATATCGCGTCCGACGAATCTTGACCTCGCGGGGCCGCGGTCCCTTGCCGTACGGAACGACGAGATCGACGACGGACTCGGTCGCGCCGTCGAGGCCGATCCACGCCGCCAGAGCGAGTGGCCCGAGTTGAGCGCTGTCGCCTGCCGCTACCAACGCCGCCCGGGCGCGTTGTCGCCACGTCGGCGTACCCGCCGATAACAGATAAACCCCCCGCTGGAGCCACCGCCAGCGGCTCAATGTGACGTTCGTTTCGATCTCCTGATCGGAGAACCCGAGCGCCGCTAACTCCGTGCGGCTCGCGACGCAATCTGCCGCCGCCGCTAGCTCCGCCAACCGTTCAGGCCTCGATTTCATTCGGTCAATATGTCGTCGGGGTGTAACACGTCCACCTCGAAACCCGTGTGCGGAGTAGTCGTCGCTCAGCCCACACAACTCCGCACACGGCAGCGTTGGCACGGCTCCAGGCGGCGTTTCTTGACCGAGCGGTCAAGTTTGCCTACGTTCCTCCGCACATGTCCGATAGCCGCAAGCTCACGCAACGGGGACGCGACCGCCGCCATCAGCTCATGGAGTACGCGGCGCGGCGCTTCGCCGACGGCGGCTACCACCCGACCTCGGTGGCCGACATCGTCGACGGGCTACAGGTCGGCAAGGGCGTCTTCTACTGGTACTTCTCCTCCAAGGAAGAGCTGCTGCTCGAGATCCTGGCCGAGGGCCAGCTCGACTTGCGGCGGGCGCAGCAGGGCTCCCTCGAAGGCCTGGACACGCCGCTGGAGCGCATCGAGGCCGGCATCCGTCGCTCGATCGAGTGGCTGGCAGAGCACCGCACGTACGTGCAGCTCATCCAGTTCGCCGCCACCGAAGCACGCTTCGCACCGCATCTGCGCCGCGGCGGCGAAGTCGCCGTGGCCGATCTGGCGAAGCATGTGAAGGAGGGCATCGCCGACGGCTCATTGGCCGACGGCGACCCCATCGTCATCAGCCACGCCATTCTCGGTGTAATCAATCACCTGGCGCGCACCTTCGTGCTCACCCAGGGCGACGACCCCAAAACTGTCGCCGACGCCGCCGTGGACTTTTGTCTCGGCGGCCTGCGCGGCGCGCGCGTTCCGCTCTAGCGGTACGACCTTCGTCGGATGCTTCGGCGTCCCGGAGGTGCCACGCTTTCGGTGTGACAGGGGCATTGCCGTCGGGGACGGTCACATTGGTGCTGGGCGACGTCGAGTCGTCGACGGAGCGTTGGGAGACCTCGGCGGAGGCGATGGCGGCGGCGATGAAGACGCTGCACGCCACGCTCGACGAACTTGTCGCCGCGCACAACGGCGCCCGGCCGCTTGAGCAAGGCGAAGGCGACAGCTTCGTGACCGCCTTCGCCCGCGCCGGCGACGCCGTGGCGTTCGCGCTCGCGTTCCAGGCCCAGTCGCCACTGCCGGTACGCATCGGCATCCACAGCGGCGACGTCGAGGTAACCGACGGGGGCTACTCGGGGACGGCGATTATCCGCGCCGCGCGGCTGCGCGACGCCGGCCACGGCGGCCAGGTGCTGCTCTCGCAGGTCACCGCGGCCATCGTCGCCGACGACGTCGAGCTCGACGATCTCGGCGAGCACCACCTCAAGGGTCTGGCGCGCCCCGAGCGCGTGTGGCAGCTGCCGGGCGACTACCCGTCGCTCCGACTAAGCGACGCCCCTGCAACGCCGCACCGCTTGACGACTTTTATCGGCCGCGAATTGGAGGTCGCGCACATCCGCGACCTGGTGAAGGAGCCGGGCTGCGTCACCATCACGGGTGCCGGCGGAGCTGGCAAGACCCGGCTCGCGCTCGAGTTGCTTGATATCCGGACGGGTTGGTTCGTCGACCTCGCGGCAATCGACCGCGAGGAAAACGTCGCCATGACCGTTGCCGACGTCGTCGGTGCGCGCGTCAATCCGACTCGGATCTCGGTCGACGCGATCGCGTCGACGATCGGCGACCGTGACGGTCTTCTCGTGCTCGACAATTGCGAGCACCTCCTCGCTCGCTGCAGCGAAATCGCGACCGCGCTGTTGTCGCAATGTCCCAACCTCACGGTGCTCGCGACGAGTCGTGAGCCACTGGGGCTCGACGGCGAGGTGACCTACCGGCTCCCGTCACTGCCAGAAGTCGAGGCACGCGAGCTGTTCGTCGAACGGGCGAAGCGGGCCAATCCGCGGTTCGTGCTCGACGACACGAATATCGGCGCCGTCGACGAAATTTGCGCGCGCCTCGACGGCATGCCGCTCGCCATCGAACTCGCGGCCGCGCGCGTGCGCGTGTTCAGCGCGGCGCAACTCCTCGAGGCGCTGCACGACCGCTTCCGCCTGCTCACTGGTGGCGCCCGCACGGCACTCCCCCGCCAGCGCACGCTCGAGGCGTCCGTCGACTGGAGTTACGCGATGTTGCTCGAGCCCGAGCGCGTGCTCGTACGTCGCCTGTCGGTGTTCGCCGGCGGCTTCACCACCGAAGCCGCCGTCGCCGTCGCCGCCGACGACCAACTCGAAGCGCACCACGTGTTCGACCTCGTCGTCACGCTGGTGGAGAAGTCGCTCATCACCCCCGACGAGCAGAGGCCGGGCCGGTTCCACATGCTCGAAACGATCCGCCACTTCGCGGCGGCGCGCCTCATGGACGAGCGCGAGGTCGACGCCGTGCGGCGCCGCCACTACGAGTTCTTCCGGCGCGTCGCCCACCACGGCCGCGACCGAACCGAGGCGCAGTGGCGGGCAGACGTGAGGATCGACGAGGCCAACGTCCGCCGCGCCCTCCAGTGGGCCAGCGACCAGCCGGGGTACGAGCCGCTGTTCGAGCTGGCGACGGAACTGACGCTGTACTGGAACGCCTCGCGCCGCTCACTCGAAGGCCTCAGTTGGCTCACGGCACTCGACGAGCGCACACAAGATGCACCCCCGCAGATCCGCGCCCGCGTGCTGAGCCGCCTCAGCCTCGTCGCAACCTCGACGGGCGATGCTGTGGGCGGCGGCGTGTTGGCGCACGCCGCTCTCGACCTGGCGCGTGAACTGCAGGACGACCATTTGATTCTCCAGTGCGCGCTGTTCTGCAACCCGGCCTTGGGCAACGCCGGAACCACGCCGCCGGGCTTCCACGACGAGATGATCGCGATCGCCGAGGCTCGCGACGATCAGAGGTCCCTGGCCCTCCTCACGGCGTACAAGGGTTTTCGCCTGATGCGCGACGTAGGCGACCTGGTCGGAGGCCGCCCCGCCCTCATCGAGGCCGCGACGCGACTCCACGCCGTGGGGATGACGCAGATGGCGGCCATGGCCGAGGCGTGGATCGGCATGTGCGAGGCCTTCCTCGGCAACATCGAGGCGTCGCTCGAGTGGAGCGAGCGCGCCATGGACCAACTGCGCGCCGGCGGCGAGACCTTCACATTGACAAATGTGCTGGCTATCGATGCCGGGGCGCGCGCCGCCACCGGCGACTTCGAGGGTGCCGAGCGGGACCTCGTCGAACTCGACGCGCTTACCGAGGAGGTCGGCGACGCGATGGTCACCCTGAATCGCCGGATGGGTCACGGTCTCGTGGCCATGTTCCGCGACCAGTGGCATGCCGCCGCCGATCACCTCGGGCCCGTCGTCGATCTACCCGCGACCGGCGCAATAACGGGTGGGCTCCAATCCCTTCTCGCGGTCGCGCTCGCAATGGATGGGAAACACGACGAGGCCGAGGCCATCGTCACCGCGCTGCCCGAGGCGGACGGAACAATGGGCGGCCTCGCAATCGGCAACCGTGCCTTTGTTCTCGCAGTCGTGTCGTCGCAACGCGGCGACGAGGCCAAAGCGTGGGAGATCGCGTATGACGCGTGGATCAGCCTTCCCGCTATGCCCTTCTTCGGGCCGTTGCTGATCAGAGTGCTGGCGCGCGCCGCCGCGCGGCTCGGCCGCTTCGAGGAGGCGGCGCGGCTCGCCGGATTGGCCGAGGGACTCCCCCTATCCGGTGGCTGGCGAGCACTCCTCGACGAGACGGGAGCGCTGTGCCGCTCCGCGCTCGGCGACGCGCGCTTCGAACAACTCGCCGCCGAAGGCGCGGCGATGACCTCCGAGCAGGCGCGGTCGATGGTGCAGCGCGGCCGTGGCTCGCGTCAGCGCCCCATGCTCGGTTGGGACAGCCTCACGCCAACCGAAGCCCAGGTGGCGGCGCTGGTGGCGCAGGGCGTCTCCAACAAGGACGTGGCGGCGCAGCTGTTCATGTCGGAGGCGACGGTGAAAACCCACCTCACGCGTATCTACGCCAAGGTCGGCGTCAAAAACCGGGCGCAGCTGGCCGCCGCGGATCGATCTTCGTGAGGAACTCCGACAGCACGCGCGTGTAGCGCTCGGGGGCTTCGAACACGGCGACATGTGCCGCGTCTCCGAAGAGCTCCCACTGCGCATCGGGCACGCGGGCGACCATTTCCTCGACGTGCTCCGGCCGCAGCGACTCGTGACCGCCGGATGTGACCAACACCGGCACGTTGATCTCGTGCAACCGGTCCGTTAGATCAAAGTCCTTGAGCGGACCGGTCGCGAAATGCTCGCTCGGGCCCCACAAGTACTCGTACACCGCCGCGTTCATGGCCACCTGAGCGGCCAGCGCACCCGCGGGAATCCTCGCGCCGCGCATGACATGCCGTCGGACGAACTCGAGGCCGACGATCGGGTAGACGGCGCGCCGCAGTGGCGGCAGGAAGCTGGCGGCGCGCGCGATGGCTTGGACTGGCCGCGAGAGAGCAAGGGGGTAGGCCTGTGCCATCAGCGCGGCCTGTTTCGCGACCTTCGCACTCGTCGGCCCCTCGCCCACCTTGGGCTTGGCCGGGCCGCGGCGCACGAGTGTGCGCTCGCAGCGTTCGAGGGCGCGCAGGTTCTTCGGCGGCAGCGCCGCGCGAAACGCCGCCACCGCCTCGAGCCACAGCCTGGTGGAGTGCGGCCCACTGGCGACGATGATCGACCGCAGCCCTTCGGCGCCAGTGAGCGCGTACTCCATGGCCAGCATCCCGCCCCAGGAGCCGCCCCATACGTGAACATCTGCGAGACCGAGCGCGGCGCGCACGGCGTCGATCTCGCGGACGTGGTTCTCGATCGTGAGCACCGACATGTCGCCCAGCCGCTGCGAGCGTCCCGTCTCGAGCTGGTCGTACTCGACGACGACCCGCTCGCGCGCGACCACATCGACGCACGGCATGTCGTTGGCCGACGCGCTTCCCGGCCCGCCGTGCAACACCATGAGCGCCGGCAGGTCGGTCGGTTCGCCGTGCGTGCGGTACCACGTCCGCCGGCCGTCGAGTTCGAGGAATCCCTCGGTCATGCCGCCAGTGTCCGGGAGATTTACGACCAGAACATCCGTCAAAGGTCTGATGTTCTTGCCCAGACAAACCAGGACAGTGAGCGGATGGAATCGATGCCGCACAGCCTGCTCAGCCTCGACACACTCGAGGATCCGTACCCCTTCTTCGCCGAGTGGCGCCAGAAAGGCGCAGTCGTGCGCGGGGCCCAGGGCTACGCCGTGACGCGTTACGCCGACGTCTGGCGGCTCATGCGAGACCCGGCGATCTCGCACCGCTTCCCGCGCCACATGCTCGAGTTCGCGCTCGGCGACGGCGCGACCACCGACTTCCAGACCAACAGCCTGCTCAACCACGAGGGCGACGACCACCATCGGCTGCGCAAGCTCATGAACCAGGCATTTCACGCGGGCACGGTTCGGCAACTGCGCGCCCACATCGGCGACCTCGTCGACGCCGCACTCGAGCCCATGCTCGACGGCGAAGCGTGCGACTTGGTCGACGCGCTCGCGTTCCCGCTTCCGTCGGCGGTGATCTGTGAACTGCTCGGCCTCCCCAAGGCCGACCGCGATGGGGTGCGACGGGTCACGGCAAGCGCGGCCGGTGTTGACAACGCCGCCTCCGACGCGGCGATCAGTTGGCTGCGCGACTACATGAGCGAAGTGCTGGCCGAGCGAGTGCCGGACCCCAACGGCGATCTGTTCCAGCGGATGCTCGCCGCCGAGGAAGGCGACGACCACCTGACGCATCAGGAGATCGTCGACAACGCGATCCTGCTGTTCGTGGCCGGGTTCGAGACGACCAAAAACGTGATCGCTTCGGGTGTGGTCGCCCTCGACAAGTTCCCCGACGAGCAGCAGAAGTTGTGGGACGACCCCGTACTCACCCCCTCAGCCGTCGAAGAGTTCCTGCGCTACGACGCGCCCGTTCATTTCTCCCCGCGCGTCGCGCTCGAAGACATCGCGGTCGACGGCGAGGTCATCCCCGCCGGCAGCTTCGTGCAGCTGTGGCTCGCCTCGGGCAACCACGACCCGCACCAGTTCGAACGACCCGACCTCCTCGACATCGCCCGCGACCCGAACCAGCACCTCTCGTTCGGAGGTGGCGTCCATTACTGCCTGGGTTCGATGCTCGCCCGCGTGGAGGCCGACGTCGTGTTCCGCCGCCTCATTGACCGCGTCAAGCAGATCGATCTGGCGGCGGCACCGGTGCGCTCGGTCGGTGGCCTCGGCACCTACGCCGCCGTCCCGGTGCGCTTCGTCGCCGTGTAGTTACTTCCAGCCGTCAACCGTGGCGGCTTGCTTGATCCAAGCCAGGACGTCTTTGCCCTTGGCCTCTTCGACTGACTTCAGCTTGACGTAGCGCGACCGACCTTCGCCCAGCGGCGGCGGCGAATCGAAGTCCGCACCGCCGTAGAACAGCACGTTGACCGACACGTCGTAGGACACGATCTCGAGGATCCAGCCGCGATCCGGTAATCCGTAGTGCGCCTTCTTCCACTTCACAGCGAACTGTGCCCTGGGATACGTCTTGCGGATCGTCTTGTCGAGCTGCTCGACGATGGGCTGCAAGCCGGGCATGAGCCGCCGCATCCAGTCGTCGAGCTCGGCGTGACCCTCGGCCGGTTCCGGCGGCTTCCGACTCGAGTTCGCCTTGACCATTTTCGCCATGATCAAAGACTAATTAGCCGAGTTTCGGAAGGGCCTTGCGGAGATTGCGGACCGCTTGGCCGATGCGCTGTTCGTTTTCGATGAGCGCGAAGCGGGCGAAGCCTTCTCCGCCCGGACCGAAGCCCATGCCCGGCGACACTGCGACCGCGGCCTCGGTGACGAGCATCTTCGCGAACTCGAGGCTGCCCATATCCGCGTAGGGCTCAGGGATCGGTGCCCACACGAACATCGTCCCCTTCGGCGGCTCGATCGGCCAGCCGATGCGGTTGAGTCCCTCGCATAACGCGTTGCGACGACCGAGATAGATCTCGTTGACCTCGGTCGGGTAGTTGAGCTCTTCGTTCAGGGTGACCGTGGCGGCGATCTGGATCGGCTGGAACGTGCCGTAGTCGAGGTATCCCTTGAGCTTCTGAAGCGCGGCGACGACCTCGGCGTTGCCAACCATGAACGCCGTGCGCCAACCCGCCATCGAATACGACTTCGTCATCGTGTAGAACTCGACGGCGACCTCCTTGGCCCCCGGCACCTGCAGGATCGACGGCGCCGCACCCTGCTCGAAGTACGTATCGGAGTACGCGAAGTCGTGCACGAGGATCACGTTGTTCTCGCGGGCGAAGTCCACGATCAGCTGCATCCAGGCGAGATCGACGCAGGTCGTGGTCGGATTGTGCGGGAAGGACAGCACGATGACGCGCGGCTTGGGCCACTGCGTCTCCCACGCCTCCATCAGGTTGCCGAAGAAGTCTTCGTCGGGTCCAAGGCGGATGTGTTTGACATCCGCGCCGGCGAACAGCGGTCCCCAAATGTGGATCGGATAGCTCGGCGAAGGAACGAATGCCGAGTCGCCGGGGCCGAGCAGCACCCACATGAGATGCGAGAAGCCCTCCTTCGAACCGATCACGCTGAGGACTTCAGTCTCGGGATCGAGATCGACGTCGAACTTGCGCTTGTACATGGCGCTCACGGCCTCGCGCAGCTTCGGGATGCCGCGGCTCGACGAGTAGCGGTGATTCTTGGAGTTGTGCGCTGCTTCAGTCAGCTTCTCCACTGCGATCGCCGGCGACGGGATGTCCGGGTTACCGAAGCCGAGGTCGATTACGTCAACGCCTGCTCGGCGCTGCTGCAGCTTCAGTCCGTCGATGATCGTGAAGACGTACGGGGGCAAACCCGTTATGCGACGAAACTCCATGACCTTCAGGCTACGGCAGCCCTGCCAGCTTCTTCGCACTCATTACGCGGGCGGCGGCGTCGGGCGCGCCGGCCTTTAGCGGCGCCACCACGGCCACGGTGACGCCGAGCTGGTCGAGTTCGCGCAGCTTGGCCGCCAGCGACTCGACTCCAGCATCGTCGCCGATGTCGAAGACCGCCCCCCACGTGTCGCCCGCCGCGACTTCGGCCATGGGCGCGTCCCACAGGTTCCGGGTGACACCAACCGCGGCGGCGACCCTCGCGGCTCGGGCGCTGCGGCCGCCGATCCACACGTCGATCCCGTCGCGCTTCAGTTCGGTGGCGACGAACTCCAGGCGCTCGAAGCGCTCGTCGAGCGATGGACGGGTGATGCCGAGCGCCCTGTCTTCCGCATCGGACTCGTGATCACCCACACCGAGCCCGGCGACAAACCGTCCCGGCGCCAGCCGCGCCGCGGTGCGGGTCTTGGAGATCAGAACTTGATCGGGCACGACACCGATGCGGGCGACCAGCGAGCCGATCCTCAGGTGTTCGGTGCTGGCGGCGATCGCACCCAGCATCGTGTGACCGTGGAGCGCCTCGGGTCGATCAGGCCGCGGATAGTGGTCGTAGGCAAACACGGCGTCGATGCCCTCTGCCTCAGCTCGCACAGCGGCACTCACCATCGCCAACGCGTCAGCCGAAAACTGCGGCAGTGTCAGACCGATGCGCATGCGTGTCGAGGCTAGGTCGGAGCGCGAACGAGGCCGAGCCTCGGGGGGCTGGGGTGCCCCGAGGCTCGGCCTTCGATCTGGGAAGAAAACGTTCCGCCCCCCCGTAACTTACGGACAAATTAGGAATTTCTGTGTGACATGGGTCACCTGGTTCCCTACTCGCCGCGGGCGATCAGCGCAGCGCCGATGGCGCCGGCGCGTTCACCGAGCGTCGCCGCCACGATCGGCACCGCCGGGCGGTGTTCTCCACCCTCGATGAGCTCAGCTGTCTGTTGGCGCAGCGGGTCGAGCAGCAGTCCGCCGGTTTCGACGAGTCCCCCGCCCACGACGATCACCGCCGGATCCAAGATGTTCAACAGACCCGCGAGCCCGATGGCGATCCAACGTGTGAACGAATGGAACACCGCCAGGGCGGTCGCGTCGTTCGCCGTCGCTCGGGCGACCACGTCATGGCCGTCGGCGAACCCGGCCTCGCGGGCGATACGGCCGAGCGCCGTGCCCGACGCGTAGCGCTCCCAACATCCGCGCTGGCCGCACTGGCACGGCTCCCCGTCGAGCTGAACCACGATGTGACCGATCTCCCCCGCCATGCCGTGGGCGCCGCGATACAGCTCGCCACCCAGGACGATGCCGCCACCGATGCCAGTCCCGAGAGTGACCATGAGCAGGTCGTCAGCCGGCCGTCCGTCTAAGGCGCCCGCGCCGGCAACTCTCTCGCCCCACGCCGCCACGTTGGCGTCGTTGTCGACGAACGCCGGCACCCCGAGGCGGTCGCGCAGCAAGTCGCGCAAGCGCAATTCAGTGACGCCGGGCAGGTTGGCGGCGAAACGCATCACACCGTCGGCGTCGACGAGACCGGGGACTCCCACGGCGACAGCACTCAGCGGAGCTCCGGCGTCGGTCGCCGCCGCCAGCGCGGCAGTAGCGATGGCATCGACCAGCGCATCGGCACCGACGGGCGTCGGTAGGCGGCACTCCCCGATCGGTTGTTGGCCGTCAGGTCCGAGCGCCATTGCGAGGACTTTGGTCCCACCAACGTCGACGCCGACAAACACCGATCCGTCAGTCGTCAACGCGTATCCGCTCGACGCGCTCGGCCGCCGCCCCGGTCGCGCTGGTGGCGGCGCTCGTCGCCGTATCCGCGACCGTCTTGGCGGCGATCACCGCTCCCTGGATGAGGACTTGCAGCGCCGTCGGATCCGCCACCATGTCCTCGGCGACGTCGAGCGCGTTGCGCATCGCCGCGATGAGTTCGAGCGCGGCGGTCTGAATGTGATCTACGGCACTCACGAGACGCGGGTCGATCTCAGTCATGGTTGAAGACCACGGCCAGTTCTTCGTCGACCAGGCGCGCCGAGGCAACGGCGCGGTGCTGCAGCGAATCGGGTAGCACGACGCGCCGGCGTTGCGGGCCGACGCGAATCAGCAGTTCGTTGCCGCGGCGCGCCACGTCCAGGTCGTCGCGCGTGGCAAACGGGAGGCGAACGAACATGGTTGTGGAGTCGCTGTCGCGGGCAAAGCGCAGCGGCTGTTCGCGATGCAGCACTTCGCTGGGCGCGACTTCGCCGTAGAGCGCGGCGGCGAACCCGCGCAGGCCGCCGAGGCCGGAAAGCTCCTCGGACGCGAGGGTGGCTCGCAATACGGGGAGCGGGGCGAAGTCAGCTTCGATGGTCTTGAGGTGCTCGGTGTGCGACGACTTCCACGACGGCGAACCACGGATCGGTTACGTCGTCGGGCAGCAGCCGGTTCGCGATGACCGCGTCGAGGTGGTAGCCGAACAGGTTGAGATAGGTCGCCGTCCGGCGTGCCTCGGCGATGACCATGCGCTCGGGATTCACGACCAGCCGGACGCTGGCGCGTTCGCCGTCGGTCAGCAACTCGCGCACACCTTCGAGTTGACCCAAGAAGCGCGTGGCGGCATCGAAGACCGAGTCGCCGGCCACCGGCAGGTTCGTGACGGTGCGCAGCACGGGACGGAGCACGCCGGTGATGCGCTTCTCGATCGGCACGACGCGCTCGATGTACCACGACAGGATCTCGGGCAGCGATAGGAAGCGAATGGTCTCGGCCGTCGGGCCACAGTCCACCACGATGACGTCGTAGCGTCCCGACGCCGCGGCGGTGCGGATGTCGCCGAGGCTGAACACTTCGTCGAGTCCCGGGATGACCGACAGCTCCTCGGCCTCGATACCCTCCACACCCACCCAGGCCAACAGTTCGGCGACGTAGCGCTGGACGTCGCCCCACACTTCTTCGAGCCGCTCGGTGGCGTCGAGTTGCATGCCTTCGAGGTTGTCGACAATGGGAGTCGGCAGGGAGCCGAGGTCGCTCTCGAACGCATCGGCGAGAGAGTGCGCGGGATCGGTCGAGAGCACCAGCGTGCTCTTGCCTTGCTCCGCGCAGGCGAGCGCCGTCGCCGCCGAGATCGTCGTCTTGCCGACACCCCCCTTGCCGGTGAACAGCAGGACCCGACTCACTTATGCGACTTCGATCGACTCGACCCGCGTCCGGAGTTGGCGCAGCGCCGTGCCCACGATGCGCGCCGCGGCGCGCTGCTTGATGAATCCCGGCACCGGGAACTTGAGGTCGACCTCGAGGTGGTAGGTCACCTTCGTGCCTTCGGGGATGGCTTCGAATTCGTAGGTGCCGTCGACGCGGGCGGTGATGTCGCCCGAGTCCTGCACCCACGAAAGCTTGGTCGGCGCCTGCGAATAGTCGTACGCCAGTGTGTAGGTGGTCGAGCGCCCGAAGGCCGCCGCGCGAAACCGCACCTTGTGCGCCTTCCCGTCGGCGTCACTGTCCACGACCGTGACTTCTTTCAGGTCCGCCGCCCACGTCGGGTAGTTCGGGAAGTCGGTCACGACCGCGAAAACGCGTTCGGGCGGCGCCGCGACCACGATCGACTCCGTCGCCTGATCGCTCACGTTTTCCTCTCCCACTCGTCGTCGTCGTCGAACACGGCTTCAGCCATGCTGGAGTACCGCTTGATCACGTTCCAGTGATAGCCGAGCAGAATGCCGTAGCCGACGCCAATCGGCGCCGTGAATAGCGCGACCACCAGCCATTTGAGCCAGGCGGCGCGGTCTCGCTCTCCCCCAGCGAACTTGTGCGGCGATCGCTGGTAGCAATCGGCCAGAGCGACGATCCCAGGAAACAACATCCCGAAGATCAGAATCACCCACTGCACCCCTCAAGTCTCCCGCGGCGGGAAATCGCCGTGGCGCGCGCCCCAGAGGCCACAGACCCCAAGAGCGGCGACGGGCGCCAACACGCCGAGTGCGGAGGACGTGTACGGCCGAGCGGCGGCGGTGGCCAGCCCGAGTGCGACCTGGGCCCCGAGACTGCCGAGAAGGCTTTGCTGCACAGCTTTCGGCGCGGCGTCTTGCAGGAAGAACAGCCCGCCGATGGTGATCACCACCTCGCGGCTGCGCCGGGCTGCGACCACGAGGGCGGCTGCCATCAGCAGCGTCCCGGCGAAGAACATTGCTATGGCCACCAGCGCCGCCGGCACGCGTAGCGCCGGTACGAAGACGCCGCCGATCGCCGTCACGCCGAAGACCGCTGTCACCCACCAACTGGCGCGTTCGTGACTCAAGCGTGCTCCGCCTTCTGCAGCGCCACGTCGAGGCGCGCCGCCAGGTCGTCGTAGGCGAAGTCGAGCAGCGCCCGTTGGCGCGCCGCCTTTCCCATTTCGGCCGCCCGCGAGGGATCGTCGAGCAGCTCCGCGAGTGCGCGGGCGACGGCGGCGACATCGGTTGGCGGATCGACGACGCGCCCCGTAACCCCGTCGAGCACCGCGTCGCTGGCGCCGCCGGAGTTGCCGGCGATCTGCGGGATTCCGCAGGCCGCCGCCTCGAGGAAGATGATCCCGAAGCCTTCCTGCTCCAGCCCGCCCCAGCGGTTACGGCACACGTGGCTGAACACGTCGGCCGCGCCGAACGTCGCGACGAGCTCATCGGTCGGGACACGGCCGAGAAAGCGGACCGGAGCGCGCAACTCCGTCGCCAGACGACGCAGCCGCTGCTCGTCACGACCGCGACCCCACGCGATGAGCGCGACGAGGTTGGGCCGCGAGTCTTTGAGCTGGGCGACCGCGCGGATGAGCGTGTCGGCGCCTTTGCGCGGCACGAGACGACTGAGGTGGAAGACCACCTCGGCATCGGGTGCGACGCCGAGTCGCTGCCGGGCGCTCGCCCGTTGCGCGGCGCTGATCGGCCGGAAGAAGGTTCCGTCGACGCCGGGCGGGATGTCCACCACGTCGACGTCGACCGCGACCTTCTGCGCCTCGCGCGCCACCCACGGTCCGGCGGCGATGATGAGCCGGGCGCCGCGCATCGCTCGTCGCAACGCCAGGTTGTATCCCGGTGTGCGCGCCGGGATCGACAACTCGGCGCCGTGGACGACGAGCGCGTACGGCCGCCCGAGTGACGGGCCCAGGAGTCCGACGATGTGCGCCGGGTCGAGCACCACGAGGCCGGCACCGACCCGGTCGGCGGTCTCGATGATGCGGCGCCGCGTCGCCCGCGTCGGCAGCAGTACCTTGCCGGCGCGCTCGACCGGGTAGCCCTGCAACGCGTCGAACTCGGCATCGCCGGGATACGCGGTCGTGAGGATGTGAGCGCGACCCTCCGGCAGTCGGCGCCACAGCTCCCAGAGGTAATTCTGGATGCCGCCGACCTTCGGCGGATAGTCGTTGGTCACGAACAAATGAGTCACGACGCGAGTCGCTCCAGCGCCCACAGCGCATGCTCGGCCAGGAGTGCGTCGTCACCGGTGGCGTACTGCGTGAGGACAGCGACGACCTCGTCGTCTTCGGGCGACGCGGTGTTCCCGAGCGCCAGCAACGCGTTACGGCGCAAATACCGCGGGTCGCGTTCGCTGATGTACCACCGCCCGTACTCGCCGAGCAGCTCGGTGTCGCTCGCCCGCAGCATCGCCAGCAGGTCGATGGGCGGCTCCGTGTCGTCGCCGTGGGCGACTCGGCGCGACGGCGGGCACACCTCCTGGCAGTCGTCGCAGCCGTACACGCGGCCGCCGAGGGCCTCGCGGTAGGCAGGCGGAAACGTCCCGGGCGCTTGGACCAGCCACGCCAAACAGCGGCGGGCGTCGACTACTCCCGGCGCGACGATGGCCGCGGTCGGGCAGCCGTCAACGCAGCGCGTGCAACCGCCGCAGCCGTCGGCCACAACGGTGTCGGTCGGCGTGAGCGGGGCGTCGGTGACGACGCAACCGAGCAAGACCCAGGACCCGTGTCCGGGCACCAACAGGTTGGCGTTCTTCCCGTACCAGCCGAGACCAGCGCGTTGGGCGACCGCCCGGTCGACGACCGCGTTGTCATCGGCGAACACGCGCGCCGCGTGCCCAGCGGCGTGCAATTCGTCGGCGACGACGCCGAGCGCACGACGAAGTTCCGAGTAGTGGTCACGCCAGGCGTAGCGCGCAACGTGAGTAGCCGGAGCGTTGCCCGGGATCGGCCACGCCCCGGCAACGAGCGCCTGCGCCGATGGCAACGCTCGACGCGGGTCGGTCGATCGCGCTGGGTTGCGATACGTGAATTGCATCGAGTCAGCGAGGCCGCCCGCTCGTCGCTGCTCGAGGTCATCGCGCGTCGAGAGGAACGGTTCGGCAGATGTGACGCCTACCGCGACCAGTCCCGCCCCGCGGCCCGTCGCGAGCACACGTTCGGTGAGGGTGGTCACAGTGCGAGCGTAAGCGAGCCAAAAACCACAGCACGGCAGGCGTCTTGCCGCAGGCAAGACGGCAACGCTGTGCGCTTAGCGGCGGCGAAGCGACAGGCGCCGCCGGGCCGGAGCGGGCGCCGGCGCCGGCGTCAACGGCAGGCTCACCACCGCCGGCTGCGTGAAGGTCACGCGCGGAGCGGGAAGCGCCGGTTGCGGCGCGGCGCTCACCGTTGGAGGCTTGGGGGCCGGCGCCTTCGTCGGTGCGGCGGACTTCTTGGGCGCCGGACGGCGGGCGACGGACTGCTTCGGCGCCGACCGTCGCGCAACTGTCTTGTTGGGAGCTGTCTTCTTGGGAGCTGGCGTCTTCGCGGACGCTCTCTTTGCCGCCGCCTTTTTCGGAGCCGCCTTCCTTGCCGGCGGCTTCGCGGCGCTCACCTTCTTGGCGGTCGTCTTCTTCGTGGCCGCCTTCTTCGCCGCAGGGCGCCGGGCGCTCGCGCGGCGCGGCTTGGCTGGAGCCGGCTCTTCGACTACTGGAGCGGGAGCGGAGGCGGGCGGAGCTTCGACAGTGGGCGGCGCGGCGCGAGTGAGGAGCCCGCCGGCGACAGGCGGCGGCGGCCCGGGCCGACGCCGGCGGCCTGATTCGACGTAGCCCAATTCCGTCGCGAGCCGGTTACGCGAGGTCAGGCTGCGGTCGCGTAGATCGACTTCCCACTCTGCGGACTGGTTGCGCTTGCGCGCCTCGTACGAGAACCGGACGACCCATTTCGAGTCGCGGACGAGAAAAGCCGTCCATCCGTTCTCCCATCCGTCCTCCGGCAGGACGACCGAGCGGTCTTGCAGGTTCCACCACACGGAGGTGCCGAGAGGCTGCGAGGAGACCCCGAGTCGCTGCTTGGAGAAGGTGAGATCGAGGGCTTGGCGAACGATCTGGGTTTGCTCCGCCTGGATCGGCACGGCGAAACGCTCCACCCAGTCGTCGTGCACGCCAGCGGCGCGGGCCACCTGGCGGATGGACTGGCCGGCGCGCAGGCGCTGCTGCATCTCGCGCACGCTGAGTTGTGACTCGGCCCGGGCGATACGCGGCTCGGCTTCGCCTCCACGTTCCTTGAGCAAGCCGGCAACGAACTCTTCGAACTCGGCGTCCACGTTGACGGTCCACGCGCCGGTCTTCGTGCCGCGACGCGCGCTGAGAATCAGACCCTCATGGTCCTTAGTGACCCCAACGACATGCAGGCGTTGCACGCGGCGGAAAGTACCACCGTGCCTGGGTGTTTACGCGGATCGGCTGTGTCGCACTCCGGGTACGAGGCCACCGTCGTGCAGAAGTCGCAGCACGCGAGCTTCAGACGCGTCGACCACCACCGGCTCTTCGTCGGAGGTGTCGCACAAGAACGTCACGATGCAGTCGGCGCATGCGTCGGTGAGCCGGGCCACGCAGGTCTGGCAATCGATGACGAGGGGAACTTTCATACGACCACTGTGCCGGAGGGGTGTGACATCGGGGTGCGGCCCCGCCGGGCCGCCTTAGCTGACGGCGACGGTGACTGGCGGGGACCAGCCGGACACGCCGCCGGGCAACCGGATCCTGGCTTGGAACCAGTAGGTGCCCGCCGGCGCGCTCGCCCCCGGCGTGTAGGAGGCGCTCGCCGTCGGCACGTTCGTCCGCCAGTTCTGCCATGCGCCTCCGGGCCGCTTGACTTGCACGTCGAAACGCGCGCCGGTCGGAACGCTCAGCGCCCACGTGACTACAAACGGCGTGGTCTTGCTGCCCACAGACGGAGACACATTGGCAGGAACGCCCACCCGCCCCGTCATCGAGGCGCTCACCGAGCGGTACGTGAAATGACCGGCGGTCGACGCCGTCCAGGTGAAAGTCGTGCCCGGGGCACGCACGCCGGAATCAAATAGCCCGATGGTGGACTGAACGCGTTGCGAACTCGGACCGACGAATTGCCAGAGCACCGTCGTCGCCATCGGCGACGCGACCGAGATCGCCGGCTTGTAGCCGGCGTTCGTGACGACGATCGAGCGGTTCAGGAAGGCGTTTCCAGAAGCTCCGTCGCGACCGTCGACGGCGATCCGGTACGTGACGTTTTTCGTCGCGTTGAACGTGACGACGCTCGTCAGGTCGGTCGCACTGCGGTTGTCGTTGGCGGCGACCTGGGTGAGGCCCGAAACCGATGAACCGGTGTAGACGCCGAGCAACGTGTCGAAGTTGCTGCCCGCCGTGTCGAACGTGACGTTGCCCGTTGCGCCCGGCTTCCACGTGAACCAGCTCGACCGACCCCCGACGTTGCCAGCGTGATCCGGCTCGCCCGCTTCCTTTGTCGCGCCCACCGTCGATCGCTGCAAGGTGCCCACCGTGCCGCTCAAGCCGAGCGCGTCGGCGAACGCATCCTGAGTGGGCAGCGCCGGCGGCGTTCCCACGATGACGCCGTTGCCGTCGAGCGCCATGAAGACGCGCCCGTCGGGCCCGACCGCGATTTGGTGCGGGATGAGCGCGGCGCGCCGGTACAGGTCGTCGGACACGTCCGTCCACGTCGAACCGTCGTTGGAGGCGTACAACCCCGGCGCGGCATAGGGCGCCAACCCCGAGCGCGAAGCGACATAGACCAGCGTCTCCTCGCCCCGAGCGAGCAGCGCGAGCGCACCCGGACGCGGAACGCCGGGAATGGAAGTCGCGACGATCGACGCATCCTCGACTGAGACGCCCGTCGACACTCCGCTCAAGCGGTGCAAGCCGTCGACGTTGCTGACGTACAACACGTCGCGGTCGAGTGGATGGGCGGCGACATAGCCGGTGTGCTCGACGCCGGACGGGAGGTTCCAGATGCGCGTCCACGACGTGCCGTAGTCCGACGACCTCCACACTCCAGAAGCGCGGTCGTAGAGGTACGCGTGCGGGGACCCTGGAACCCACGAGAAAGACGCCTGCTTGGAACTCTGCACACGGATCATCGGGCCGTCGGCGGTGGACACCGTCACCCACGCGTCAGATCCCTTCTTGCGTTTCACGCCGCCTTGCTCGATCGCCGCGAGCAACACACGCTGGCCGTTGGCGTCGCTACCGGCCGCCACGGCCGACGGCCGTTTTCCTCCGGCGACGGACTGCACGTTCTCGTCCACCCACGACCCCGTGCCGTCGACCGGCTTGCTGAAGACGCGACCGTTGATGTTGGCGTCGCGATCGCCAACGCCGACGAAGACGCGCGAGTCGATCGCCATGCCGAACACCGTGTTCCCGACGGCGGGCTGGTCGATGTCGACCGATGCCATTCCGTTGGTCGACCGCAACACCACCCAGTCGGTGTTGCCCACGTATACGCGCGACGGATTGCCCGGGTCGACGGCCACGGCGCGATTGATCGTCGCTCCGAGCCCCCGCACAATCGGGTACCAGTTCTCCCCGCCATCGGGTGACTTCCACAAGCCCGAGCGGCCGGCGACGTAAACGACTTCGGGGTGGCTGGAGTCGACAACGATCTGCGCGGCGACGTAGAACTGGCGGCCGATCCGGAGCGTCGGCTTCCTGATCGAGAAGAACCACGGGGTGCCGCCCGGACCGCCCAGCTCGTCGTGGATTTTCGTGGGGTCGAGCGTGACCGACGACCACGATGCGCCGCCGTCGGTCGACTTGATGACGGAGTTGTAGGCCGACCCCGAACCAACTGGAGTGTTCGCCCCGGCATACATCACCACCTGATCGGACGAGTCCACATACCCGGCGATCGAGATCCACTGCGCGGTCGTGCCCGTTTCGACGCCGTTGTTGATCGCCTGCCAGGTCGTACCGCCGTCGCTCGACTTGACGATCCCGTCGCGTGACCCAGCGACGTAGACGGTGTGGTCCACCACGATCGTTTCCTCAGCGATCGCCGGGCTGCCTGTCAGCTCGATCACGGTGGGAGTGGTCGACGCGTCCGTGATCTTCCAGACGCCGTAGCCGTAGGTGCCGACATACAGCGTGTCCGGATCGTCGGGGTCGGCGCCGAGGCCGCGGATGTAATACGCCTTGACAGTGCTGTCGGGTAGCACCTCCTGCGTAAGCGCGATGGACGTCCACGTGGTGCCGCCGTCGGAAGACCGGAAGACGCCGCTGTCGAATGATCCGACATACAGGTTGCCTCCGGCCTGGACGATCAGGTCGCCGGTCGATCGCGGTTGAGTCGGCGGCACGATCGGAGTCGCAAGGTTGTTGCCGGCCGCGCAGAGAGGCACGGGCGATCTCCGGCTCCAGGTTTGCCCGGAGTCCGTCGACACGTAAAAGCCCTTGCGCGTCGAGCAGGCGTACACCTCGCCGGGCACCGTGTCGGAGAACGCGATGTCGGCGATACCGAGGAACCGCGGGAAATCGGCTTCGAGTTCGCCGTTCTGCGGCGACCAAAGTTCGCCCGCGTCCGTTGACCGGTGCACGCCCGACACGTCGCCGCCGGCCAGGAGGACGCCGCCGCTTTCGGCGGCGACGTTGATGAAGCCGGCACCGTCGAAGCCGCTCAGGCTGAAGGTGAGGGTCGCCGGTGGCGTGGCGTGCGCCGCGGGTGCGTGCCGCAAGGCGACGACGGGCAGGCACGTCGCCAGGACGACGAGTGCGAGGCGCGCCCGGGAACCGGTCACGGCGCCGAGGCTACGACGCCTTGACGAGGACGGCGCCGCGGTTCGACGGCAACGTGATCGACGTCACCGTCCGACCGTCGAGCGTCCGGTACGAGCCGTCGAGCGAGATCGTGAACGACGAGCCCGTGGGATTGACGAAGACCTTGCCCTTGCTGAAAGTCCGCTGGTAGTAGCCCGGCGACGCCTTGCTGTACGCGCCGCTCGGCGAGCCGATCTGCGTGGCCCACTGCGGCTCGTACTTCAACGCCTTCTCGTTCAGGAAGACGAACGCGCCGTTGCTGCCGCTGTAGCCGAGCAGGAACGACCCAAGCGCGTACTCATGCCAGATGGTGCGCTGCTCGGTTGTTGCGCTCGACCACAACTTCGTGACGGCCATCACCGTTTTCCCGCGGGCGCCGTGGTCAGCGACCATGTCGACGTCTTGTTTCCAACGAGCTTCTCTCGGGAAGCTCGACGCGCCCGCCTCGGGGCTGCGGAGGAACATCTCGATCATGGAGCCGTCCGAGCCGCTCAGTAGCTGCGAGGTCGGCACGGGGCCGTAGTACCGCTCGCCGTTAGCGGTGCCCTGGACGAGCACGGGCCTCGGAGCGACCGCGGCGCGTACCTGGCTGGCGATGTTCGTGGTCGCCTTGATCCAGTCCGCCGAGGTCCACGCCTTGCCGGGGGTGGCCGGGTTCATCGGCAGGGCCGACTCGTAGCCGGGCAACGTTGGCGCGATGCCCATCGTGTCGAGGAAGCAGCCGTCGTAGCCGCTGTACGCACGCCACTCGACGCAGCGCTGCTTCACGTGATTGATCCAGTCGGGGTTGCTGGGCGTCATCAGGTAGTAGCCGTAGGGCGAGGTGATGCGGCGACCCTGACTGTCCTTGGCGAACCACGCGTCGGGGACACCTGAGATCTCGTCGTCCTTCAGATGTGTACCGATCAGATAGACGAACAACTTCAGGTTGGGGTTCGCCGCCTTCATTTGACCGACGTGTTGCTTGTAGAGCGCACGCTGCGCGCTCACGAACGAGAAGCGCTTGGCGAGCTCGACCGCTTGGCCCTGGTTGACCTCGTGGTCCTTCAACATGAATTCCGGCGCGTGCACCGGAATGGAACCGGCGCCGCTCGGCGGGATGCTCGTCGTGGTCGACGACCCCGGCCGCGTCGTGGTGGTCGTGCCTGGCTTCGTCGTGGTAGTCGTGGTGCCGACGCGCGTCGTGGTCGTCGTGGCCGGCGCCGTCGTCGTAGTGGTGGTCGTCGTCGTCGTCGACCGCGCCACTACGCGGGCGGTGTAGTCGGCGGCATACTTCGTCGCGGAGATGACGATGCGCCAAGTGCCGGTCGTCGCGGAGGTGGCTCGGAACGAAACGCGTTCCGGACGATTGGAGGTGGCGGACGTGGCCACCGTGGTTCCGGTCGGGTCGACCAGCGACAATTCCAGGTCGCTCTCCACCGGCACCCAGTCGAGCGTGGCGGATACCGACCCGGCAGCCGAGACCTCGAACCAATGTTGGGTCGCGGGTTTCTCGATGACGTCGACGTGCCCGGCGAAGGTCCAGGCCCTCGATCCGGCGCGCGCCGGATCGACCATCAAGGTCGCCGCCGCAACCACGGAAAGCACGATCAGAAGGTAACGCCGCCCCACGCGGGGAGCGACGCTACCAAGCTCAGTCGGAAGTAGCTAGCGGGGATCCGCCGAGTACCCTCGCCGCGGGAGTTGGGATGGGCATGCGGGCAAACTCGAGGCGCCTTCGGCGCCATTTCGTCTTGGCGGTGGTCGGATCCGTGGCCTTGCAGGTCGCGCCTCGGGTTCCGGTGCTGGCCGCCGACACCCAGACGCCGGTCCTCAATTCGTTCGCCCGTATCGGTGACAAATCGGTCGTCAACGGCCAGACGATCACCATCGAGTACAACGCGACCGACAACACGGCCAACGGCCTGGCGTCGGTGGTGTTCGGATTCACCTCGTCGGCTGGACGCCGCGAGATCGCGGCGACCGGGACCGCCGCACCCGGCGGTCCCGCTCGGGCGGGGGTGGCTTCGACGTGGGCCGCCGGGCCCTACGAGCTTCAGGACGTCCGCCTGACCGATCAAAGCGGCAACTCCGCGGCCTATCACCGCAACGGCACGGTCATTCGGACACCGGCCGGCGCGACAGGCCCGTCCTCACACACGTTGCTGCTCTCGGCCGCCGACTTCACCGTTGTCCGGCCGCCACCGGCACCCACGTCGATTCAGGCCATGGCCGGTGCCGGTTCGGCGCTGGTCCGCTGGGCCCTGCCGGCCGACGGCAGCCCCGCGAACGCTTACGTCGTCACGGCGACGCCCGGTGGCGCCGTCGCCACGGCCACCGGCCAGTCGACCGACGCCGTCGTCGAAGGTCTCGTCAACGGCACCAGCTACTCGTTCACCGTCACCGGGATGAACGACGCCGGGACGGGGCCGAAATCCGCGACCTCACCCACCGTCAAGCCGTCGGCGGTCATCGAGCTCACGAAACCGTTCGGGCGCGAGGTCATGACCACCGGGCAGGCCCAGACGATCACTTGGAAATATGTGGCCGGCGCGGGCACGTCGGTTCGCCTCGACCTGACCGACGGCCGCGGTGACGTCGCCAACATCGCCACCGCCGCCCCGATCGGTTCCGGCGGTGTCGGCTCATTCAACTGGACGCCGAAGAGCTCGCTGCCCAACGGCCACCGGTACCGGATCCGCATCACGGCGGGCGGCGGCACGGACACGAACACCGGAGCGTTCATTATTCGCACGGCTAGGACTCCCGCGCCGAAGAGCTTCACGCCGAGCGGCCAGCTGGTGCAGCCTTACGCCGCGTCGTTCATGGGCAAGGGCGGCGGCACTGCTCTCACACCGGCGCAAGCGCTGGACCTCGCATCGCGCTACGACCTGGTGGCCGCGCAGCGTGGCCAGTACGTCAATCACGTGGCCACGATGCGCGGCGCGAACAGCCGCTTCCGGATTGTGGGCTATCAAAACGCTGCGTTCGTCGATGCGCGGCTCGGCGCGGCCTTCCCCGACTCCTGGTACGCCCGCGACGCCGGCGGCAACCGCGTGCGTGCGAGCGACTCGAAGAACTACATGATGCAGATCGGCCTCCCCGCGTGGCAGGACTATCTCGCCGAGGATTGCAGCGCACTCCTCGCCGCGACGGGTTTCGACGGCTGCATTCTCGATGTGCTCGGAACCGGGCCGCTGCTCGGCCGTTACTCGACGAGCCAACCCATCAATCCGGCCACGGGCCAGGCCTGGACGACCGCCGACTGGATCAAAGCCACCACCGCCATCGCGGCGCGCAGCGCCGAGGTCAACCCGAGCGCCATGCGAACCGGGAACGGTCTACGCGACGGCGGGGCGTACTACTCCGGTGCGAATGCGACCTCGCTACTGATGACGGTGCTGCAGGGCTGCATGGCCGAGCTCTGGCTGCGAACCAACCCCTTCGCCAAGATTACGGAGTACAAGCCGGAGGACGTCTGGAAGAAAGACGTCAACATGCTCGTCGACGCCGGCGCCGGCGGGAAGTCCGTGTTCGTCATGGTCAAGCCGTGGGCGTTCGGCGCCACTCGGGCACAGAAGGAGTCGTGGCACAAGTACGCGCTGGCGTCGTTCTTGCTCGGCACGAACGGGTTGCATTACTTCACCTTCCCCTACACCCACGACCTCAGTGCGCTGACCGCCGACCATCCCTGGGATCACGTCGACGTCGGTCAACCCACCGCGGCCTACGGAAAGGTGACGGTGCCTGGCGGCGGTTACTACTACGCCCGGAGTTTCACCAAGGGGTTGGCGGTGGTGAACCCGACGACGTCGACGGTCACAGTCAACCTCGGGGGCACCTACACCGACCTCAGCGGCCAGCCACGTTCGTCGGTGACACTCGGGCCGAACTCCGGCGAGGTCTTGACCAAGACGCCAAGGACGGGGCCCTAGGCAGGAGCGTCGTCGACCTCGACCTGGTCGCCGTGTCCGCACCAGCGGCAGGCGACGGATTCGATGGCCTCGTCGAGCACTTCCTCGTCCTCGATCGTGAGATCGCCGCCGATGGTGAAGTGGTAGAACCCGCGGTTGCGGCGGGTGGTCGTCACGGTGAACCGGGTGCGGTTGCCGCAGGCGGCGCAGCGGTAGCGGGTCGTCACCGGCGGCAAACTATCGTCTGACCCCGTCCCGTTTGGGGTTGGGGCACAGCCTTCGATGTTCTACCTGACCTACCTTCACCGCGAGCTACGGCGCCGCCTAGGGCGCACCGTGCTCACGGTGCTCGGCCTCGCCGTCGGCGTCAGCCTCGTCGTGGTGGTTTCGGCGCTGTCGACGGGCCTCGACCGCGCACAAAGCAAGATCCTCAACCCGCTCGCCAAGGTCGGCACCGACCTCGTCGTGTCGCGTCCGGTCGACGTTCCGCTGGCCGGGGCGGGCAGTAACACCGCGGTGGTCGGCGGCGTCAAGGACAGCGAAGTCGACTCGTTGGTCGACGAGAACCAGTCGCTCTTCCAGACCGACTTCTCCAAGCTGGGCAAGCCGGGCGCGACCTTCGAACGCGAGCTGTTCCTCCCGGCGACGCAGCTCACGTTTCCTGACAGCGAAATTGCCAAGATCGCCCGCCTGCCCGGCGTCGACGAGGTCGCCGGCGCGCTGACGCTCCTGGCGGTGCACCAGAAGGGCAAGGTCCCGGAAATCACCTCGACGGTAGAGACGGGCGGCAAGTCGATCACCCAGACCCAAGACATTCCGCCACCGACGCAGGCCGAGTGGACGGCGATCAGCCAGTGCATCCAGCAAAGCGGCGGCGGGCCCGGTTGCCTACCGGCGCGGTTCAAGCGCCTGTCGAGCGTGTTCACCACGCCGCGCGAAGTCATCAAGCAGGTCCTGAATCCCCCGCAGACCGACCTAGCGACCGAGCCCTACACCGCCGCCGGCGTGGACCCGGCGCGACCGGGCTTGGGCCTCATCACCCCGGCGCAGATCGTGACGGGACGCTTTCTCGGCCGCGACATCGCGACCGAGGTTGTGCTCGGCGAGGGCTACGCCCGCCGGAAGGGCTTGGCGCTGGGGGCCACGCTGGTCCTCGACGGGAAGAACTACACGATCGTCGGCTTGGCCCGCCCGCCGCTCGGTGGCACATCGGCCGACGTGTACCTGCCACTGAAGGAGCTGCAACGGCTGTCGGCGCGCACCGCCCGCGTCAATACGCTGCTCGTGCGCGCCGATAGCGCGGCCGACGTTCCTGCGCTGACCAAGGCGATCCAGCGATCGTTCCCCGGCGCCTCGGTCACCAGCGCCAAGGACCTTGCCAACTCGATCACCGGTTCTCTGGTGTCGGCGGGCACGCTGGCCAATCGCCTCGGCCTGGCGCTCGGCGGCCTCGCGGTCTTCGCCGCGGTACTCATCGCCGTGCTCCTCACGCTGTCGTCGGTCGCCAAGCGGGTGCGTGAACTCGGCACGCTGGCCGCGCTCGGCTGGTCGCGGGGCTTGATCATCCGGCAGGTATTGGCCGAGTCATTCGCGCAAGGCGCGCTCGGCGGAATCCTCGGCGCCGGCATCGGCACGCTCGCCGCTTTCGGATTGACGTCGGCGTCCATCTCGCTGCACGCCGCGGCGTCGACGCAAGCGGGACCCCTCACGTCGAGCTTCGGTCTCGGCAAGGTCCTCTCCGACTCGGCGTCAGAGGCGATCGTGCTCACGGCGCCGTTGAGCCCGGCGGTCCTGCTGCTCGCCGTAGGTTTGGCGGTCGCTGGCGGAATCGTCGCCGGTGGTGCCGGAGCCCTGCGCGCCGCCCGTCTCCGCCCCGCCGACGCGTTGCGGGAGTTGGGTTAGCCCTTGTTCGAACTGCACGACGTGGTGAAGGCGTACGGCGAGGGCCCGTCCGGCGTGCGCGCCCTCGACGGGGTCAGCCTGCGCATCAACCCGGGTGAGTTCGTGGTCATCGAAGGCCCCAGCGGCTCAGGCAAGTCGACGTTGCTGCAAATGCTCGGCGCGCTCGACCGTCCGACGGCCGGGACCGTGGTCTTCGACGGCCACGACTTGGCGGAAATGCCCAACGGCAAGCTGGCGGCGCTGCGCCTCCGCACGTTCGGCTTCGTGTTCCAGCAGTTCAACCTGGTGCCGACGCTGTCGGCGATCGAGAACGTGGAAGCCGCGCTGGCACCGCTGGCCGGCTCGCGGCGCAAGAAGCGGGAGCGGACCCTGCGGCTGCTCAGCGGCGTGGGTCTCGCCGACCGCGTCGATCACCTGCCCAGCCAGCTCTCGGGCGGTGAACAGCAACGCGTCGCCATCGCGCGGGCGCTATCGAAAGGTCCGCGGGTCATCCTCGCCGACGAACCGACGGGCAACCTCGACACCCGCACCGGCCAGGAGATCATGTCGATCCTGCGTCGCCTTTCCGACGAGAACGGCCAGACCGTCGTGCTGATCACGCACGACCCGGAAATCGCCGCCACGGCGCCGCGCGTCGTGCGCGTGCGCGACGGCCGCGTCGTCGCCGATGCCAGCGGCCGCGAGCTCATCGAGGCGGGCGCGGCGCTGCCGACGCGCGAGGTCCTGCCGCCGATCGTGACCGCTCCGCCAGTTCTTGTGTCACCACAACAGCAAGACCCTGTTGTGGTGACACAAGAAACCGCTAAGTCGGACAACTGGGTGCCCACGGCGAGCATGCCCAGGTGGAATTCCGAGCCGCTGCTCCACGCCGAGGGCGTCGTGAAGCACTACGTGTCGATCGAATCACACGACGACGTCGTCGGCGTCGACGGCATCAGCCTGATCGTGCACGAAGGCGAGTTCGTCGCCATCACCGGCCCCTCGGGTTCGGGCAAGACCACCCTGCTCAACTGCCTGTCGGGTCTGGATCGCATCGACCGGGGCCGCGTGCTCATCACGGGCCAGACGGTGCACGACATGAGCGACAAAGAGCAGAGTCACCTGCGGTCCGAGGTGATGGGCTTCATCTTCCAAAACTGGAATCTCGTGCCCGTGTTCTCGGCGGTGGAGAACGTGGAACTGCCGCTGCTGCTCAATGGCAAGAAGCCCGCGGAGGCGCGCGCCGCGGCGGCGCACACGCTGGACCGCATCGGCCTCGGCCACCGGTTGCATCACCACCCGAACGCGCTCTCCGGCGGTGAGCAACAGCGCGTGGCGATCGCCCGCGCCCTCGCGGCGAGCCCTGCGCTGGTGTGGGCCGACGAGCCCACGGGCAACCTCGACTCCGCGACCGCTGAGTCCGTCATGAAGCTCTTGCGTGAGTTGAACGACGACGGCCTGGCGATCGTCCTCGTTACCCACGACGAGTCGATCGCCGAGCAAGCGTCGCGCCGCCTCTACATCCGCGACGGCAAGCTGCTCGCCGACATGACCCGGCGCGACGCCATCCGGCGCCAGCCGTCGGATCGGCAGGCTCCTGCGCCGCCGCCGGTGACAAAAGTGGCGGCACCGGCGCCGAAGAGGAAGCGCCGGGCGGAGTCGGGGGCCAAGCCCGACCGGACGACCTTCGACGACGCCGTAGCGGCGTTGCGCGACTCCACCGAGTCCGTTCGCCAGAGCCTCGAATGGCCACTCGACCTGCGCGACCCCGCACCCACGCCCGAGCCGGCGCCGTCGGCGCCGCCGCCACCACCATCAGTGCCGCCGCCAGCGCAGCCACAGCCGGCACGAACCGGAGGCACGACCAAGGCCGAGCGCCGCGCCGCCAAGCGGGCGGCGCGGATGGGCGTAGAAGCGCCGCGTCCACCGCGGAGCGATCCCAGCCCCAAGCCGCGCGTCAACGATCCCTTCGCCTAGATGATCATCATCATCGCCGCGGCGCTCGTGTTCGTCGGCATCTTCGCCTCAGCGCTCAGTCGGCCACTCGTACGCCGCATCGGATTGCGCAATGCCGTGCGCCGTCCCCGCGAGGCCGCTCTGGTCATGCTCGGCTGCATCCTGGGCACCGCGCTGATCGTCGGTAACAGCGCAGTCGGCGACAGCTACACGGCCTCGATCCGCGACCAGGCGCTCGGCGACTTCGGCAACCTCGACGGCCTCGTGGATTACAACACCCGCGCCGAGTGGGCCGACGCCAGCGCACGATTGGCGACCACTTCGATCCGGAACGTGTCGACCACCACCCCCGCGGCGGTCGTGCGCGTGCCCATCACGACCGACGCCAGCGACCGCACCGCGCCGCGCGCCAACATGATCGAAGCCGACTATCGGCGCGCCGGATCCATCGGTGCCGCACCGGGCTTGCGTCTCGGCAGCGGGCCGACGCCGGGCAGCGCCTGGGTGTCACAGGCGATGGCCACTTCGCTCGGGCTGCGCGTGGGTTCGCGGCTGACTGTGCACACGACCCCCGCGCTCACGCTGCGCGTCGCCCGCGTCGTCTCCAACCCGCTGGTGTCTTTCTTGAACGGCAACCTCAAGCCCGGCGACAGCCTCCTTGTGCCGGCGGGCACCGTGCTCGGCGCCGCCGACCGAGCGCCAACCACGGTGTTCCCGCGCTGGCTCACCCTGGTCGTCGGCGATCACCCGGACGCGAACGCCGCTCCGGTGGACGCCGAGGTCGAGTCGGTCCGCTCAACGCTCACGCGCCTCGTCACGCCGTTCAACGGCGAGGTCGCCATGGTGCGCGCCGCCGCGCTGCGCGCGGCGATCGCCGGAGGGAAGTCCACCGGCGGAACGCTTACGACGATCGGCGCCTTCGGGATCATCGCCGGCATCCTGTTGCTCGTAAACGTGTTGCTGATGCTGGCCGAGGAACGGCTGGCGGAACTGGGCACGATGCGAGCGGTCGGGATGTCACGCGGTCCGCTCATCGGGTCGTTCACCCTCGAGGGAGCGTTGTACGGCGTGGTCGGCGCGTTCGTCGGCGGCGGCGCCGGCGTGCTGCTCGGGCGCCTGCTCGTCAACCTCGTCCAAGGCGACACCGAGGGGAGTCCCGCCGGCACCTACCGCGGGTTGCACCTGGTGTTCTCGGTGCAGGGCTCCACGATCGCGGTCGGGATCGCCGCTGGGTTCCTCATCGCCGCGCTGGCCGTAATCGGCACCAGTTACCGCGTCAGCCGGCTCGACGTCATCCGGTCACTCCGCGGCTTGCCCGATCAGTCCGGCAACCGCCGCCGCGTCGCCGTCCCGCTGCTGACGATTAGCAGCGTCCTCGGGGCGCTGCTGGCGGCCAACGGCTGGTTCGCCGGCGCCTCGATTCCTTTGATCTTCGGCGTGACCGTCGCCTGGGGATGCGCCGGCGCGCTGGCCGCCCGCCGGTACGGCTGGCGCAACGGAGTACTGCTCGGATGCGTCCCGCTCACGCTTTTCTGCCTGGCCTTCCCGATCATCACGCCCGACACGCGTACGGACCCGTCGAGCACGGTCATCGCCGGCGTTGTGCTCGTCACCGCGGGGGTCTTTCTCGTGAACGCCGGGCAGGGCTTTTTTGCGGCGGCGCTGCGACGCATCGGACGCGGCCGGGCGGTGCTGCCGACCCGGCTCGGCCTCGCCAACCCCGTGGCGCACCGGGTGCGGATGCTGCTCACCGTCGGGCCTTTCGCGCTGGTCGTTTTCACGCTGGCGTACGCCGAAGGCCTGACCAACGTCATCAACCACGAGTTGGCTCGAACGGCGCCGAGGATCGGAGGCGACTACACGCTGTTCGCCGAATCGAGCACGGTGAACCCCTACGACTTCAGTCGCGTCGACGACGACGCCGTGACCCACGTCGCCCGCACCGGGACCCTCTTCGCGTCCTTCGTCTGGAACCAGGAGCAGCCGCCGCGCTACTGGCCAGTGACGTCGTTCGACGCCCAACTCGCGCGCGTGAAACCGTCGCCGCTCATCTCGCGGGACGCGTCGTTCGCGAGCGACGCCGCCGTGTACCGCGCCGTCGCGACGAACCCGGACTTGTTCATCGCCGACGACGATTTCCTCGCGACCTTCGACGGCGTCGGTCGCGGTGACGACGACCCGGAGCCGGTTGCCGTCGGCCAAACGTTCACCATCTCGAGTCCCGTGACCGGCAGGGCGCGCGACGTCACCGTGGCCGGCGTCACCTACGGCGACATGTTCGGGCAGGGCGCGTTGTACGGAGAGGCGGGATTGCGCGCCATCTTCGGTGACCAGCTGCGGCTGACCGACGCGTTCATGGTGGCCCAAGGACCGCTCACCACGCTCATGACGGATTTGGAGCGCGACGGACTGGCCAACGGCCTCGAGGCGCACGACGTGAAGGAGACGGCCCGCGCGGTCTTCAGCGGCGTCAACGACATCCTCAAGCTCTTCCGCGCCGACCTCGGCATCGGGATCATCGTCGGCGTCGCCGGCATCGGCGTTGTGCTCGTGCGTTCCGTGCGCGACCGCCGGCGACAAATCGGCACGCTGCGAGCCATGGGTTTCGATCGCGGCGAAATCGGCGGCAGCTTCCTCGTCGAGGGCGCGTTCGTCGCCGCCCAAGGCCTCCTCGTGGGCGTCGGCTTCGGCTACCTCACGGTGCTCGCCGCCACGAAGGGCCCGATAGTGGTCAACGTGCTCGGCTACGAACCGCCGCTGCCGGCACCGACGCTGACCACGGTCGGATTGGCGATCGGCTTGATGATCGTCGCCGTCGCCGCCAGCGCTATTCCGGCACGCGCCGCCAGCCGGATCCCGCCTGCGGTGGCGTTGCGACTAGTCGACTAGGCGTAGCAGTAGGTCGAGCCGCTGGGCGCGTTCGTGATCACCATCGCGCAGTTGCCCAGATGCGTGGCCGTCCCGGCGACACCCTCCACGACCGCCAGCACGCCCAGAGCGCCCACCTCAACGCCGGCGAGGGGCAACGCGGTGATGCACCGCGCGTCGTTGCCGTTCAATGAGGGCACGGGGACACACGGGAACGGAGTGCCGCCGATCAGCGGAACGAAGTCTCCGTTGACGACGCCGGGCACCGAGGCGCACCCCGCGCCGTTCAGGTACGCGCTGCCGTGGGCGAGCCGGACGTTGGACGCCACGGTTTGCCACGACACGACTACGAAGACGTTAGAGATCGAACACGCGGCCTGTGCGGGTGGCGCGGTGACGACTGGCGCGACACCCAACGCGAGAACCGCTGCGAGCGCGCCCGTGGCGCGCCGAACCAGTTTTGCCATTTCAAGTCCCCCAAGAGTTGATGGTCCGGCGAAGATTAGGCGTTCGACGCGGCGACGAGGGCGTCTAGCGCCGCCGCCGCCTTGCCGCTGTCGATCGACTCGGTGGCGCACAGCACGCCGTCGGCGATGTCGTCGACGACACCGGCAACCACGAGACCGGCCGCCGCATTGAGCACGACGATGTCGCGATGCGGCCCGGTGTCTCCCGCCAACACGGCGCGGGCCAGCGCGACGTTGGCTTCGGTGTCGCCACCTTCGGGGGCGCGGGACCGGATTTTGATTCCGAGCGCCTTGGGCTCGATGAGGTGCTCGACCACGAAGCCGTCACGGATCTCCAAGACGGTGGAAGGCCCGGTGATCGTCAGCTCGTCGAGGCCGTCGTGGCCGAATACCACCATCGCCTTCTCGGTGCCGTTGGCCAGGAGGACACGCGCGACGGTCGAGGCCATCGACCCATCAGCCACGCCGACGACTTGCCGCTTCACGCCCGCCGGGTTGGCCAGCGGTCCGGCGAAGTTAAAGACGGTGCGGATGCCGAGCTCGCGGCGCACCGGCCCGGCGTGGCGCATGCCGGGATGGAACATCGGCGCCAGCATGAAGCCGACGCCGCTCGCGTCGACACACCGCGACACGCCTGGCGCCGTCGAGTTCGACCTGCACGCCGAGCGCCTCGAGCAGGTCCGCCGACCCGCTGGTGGCCGACGCCCTGCGGTTGCCGTGCTTGCACACCTTGCCGCCGGCCCCGGCGACCACGAACGAGGAGAGCGTGGACACGTTGAACGCCGACTGCCGGCGTTGGAGCGAGCCGCCGGTGCCGCAGGTGTCGATGGCCTCGGCGTCGACCGTAAAGCCCTCACACGCATCCATCAGCGCACGTACCACGCCCGTCAGTTCGTCGGTGGTGATGCCGTTGAACTGGATGCCGAGTAGAAGCGCGCCGATCTGCGCCGGGGTCGCTTCACCGGCGAGCACGGCGGCGAAGGCCGACTGGGTCTCGTCAAGGGTGAGGTCGTGACCCTCGGCGAGCCGGTCGAGCAGTTCGGGCCACGCCACTTCGGTCATTTGGGCACCGTCAGTCCCACCACAGGTCGCCGTTCAGGACGCCGCGGCCGATGAGACCGAGCTGCACCTGCGTGGTGCCCTCGACGATTGTCAGTTGCCGCGCATCGCGGTAGTAGAGCTCGGTCATGTGGTCCTTCATGTAACCAGCAGCGCCGAGCATCTGCAGCGCGACGCCCGAAGCCTTCACCGCCAACTCTGTCGCGTAGTACTTGGCCATCGACAAGAAGGGCACGAACTCCTTGGTGAACTCGCCGCGATCAGCCATCCAGGCGGCGCGGTAGGTCAGGAGGCGGGCGGCCTCGATCTCGGCGGCGATCTTGGCGATCTCCCACTGGATGCCCTGGAAGTCGGCGATCGTCTTGGTGAAGGCCTCGCGCTGCTTGACGTAGTCCACGGCGTACATGAGCGCACCCTCGGCCAGGCCGATGCCGCGGGCAGCCACGATCGGCCGCATGGCGTTAAGGCCCTGCATGCAGACCTGAAAACCGCCGATCTGGCCGATCACGTTCTCCGCCGGGACCCGCACGTTGTCGAGCAGCAACTCGCCGGTGTCCACGCCGCGCACGCCCATCTTGCGATCGGTCGCGCCCACCGACAGGCCAGGCGTGTTCCGGTCGACGATGAAGACGCTGATCGAGTCGTGGTCCCGCGAGGTGGCCTCTTTGGTCTTGGCGAACACGATGTACCAGTCGGCCTGCACGACGCCCGACATCCAGCACTTGGTCCCGTTGAGGATCCAATCGTCGCCGTCTTGCACGGCGCGGGTGCGCATGCCCATGACGTCGGAGCCGGCCTGGGGCTCGGACAGACCGAAGCCGCAGCGCGTCTCGCCGGCCGCGATCCCGGGCAGGTACTTCTGCTTCTGCTCCTCGGTGCCGGCGATCATGATCGGCCCCGTCGGCAGCCGCGTCAGCAGCAGCATCAGCGCCGCGGTGTTGGAGTACTTCGCGACTTCCTCCATGGCGATGGCCAGGCCGAAGATGCCGGCGCCGGAGCCGCCGTACGCCTCGGGGATGCACAGCCCGAGCAAGCCGGCGTCGCGGAAGACCTCGAAGATGTCCTGCGGATACTCGCCGGTCTCGTCGATCTCGCGGGCCCGCGGCTTGACCTTGTCCTGCGACAGGCGCCGCACCGACTCTTGCAGGGCCAGCAGTTCCTCAGAGAGAGCGAAATCCATGGCCGGAAGCTAGACAAAGCCCGGTGATACGCGCCTATCGACCCTCGGATCTCGACCGGTTGTACGAGATCTGCGTGCGCACCGGCGACGCCGGGAACGACGCCTACGACCTGGTGCAGGACAAGCAGCTGTACGGCCACATTTGGGCCGCCCAGTACGGCCTGTTCGAGCCCGAGCACGCCTTCGTGATCACCGGCGAAGACGACGTCGCCGGCGGGTACATCCTCGGGGCGCTCGACACCGCGGCGTTCGAGGCCAAGCTCGAAGAGTCGTACTGGCCGGCGTTACGGGAGCGGTACCCCGAGGGCTCCGGAACGGGGCTGGACGCCATGCTGATCGGCATGCTGCGCAACCCGCCGCGCATGCCGTCGTCGATCACCGACGCCTACCCGTCGCACCTGCACATCGACCTGCTGCCGCCGTTCCAAGGAGGCGGCAACGGCCGCAAGATGATGGACACCCTGCTCGACGCCCTCCGCGCCGACGGATCGGTCGGCCTGCATTTCGGCGTGAGCGCCAAGAACACGCGGGCGCTGGGCTTCTACGAACACCTCGGCTTCAAAGAGCTGTACGCCAACTCGGCGATCCACCTGCTGGGAACGAAGCTCTAACTTTCTTGTTGGATCTGTAGCCCCGAAGCGGCCGAAGATCCACCAAGAACCTCAGGTGGTCCCGAGACGCTAGGCCGTCTTGCGGCGCTGACGGACGATGCGGCGGCGTTCCCGCTCGGTGGCGCCGCCCCAGACACCCTCGCGCTCGCGAGCGGCAAGCGCGAATTCCAGGCAGGCTTCTCGCACCGGGCACACGTTGCAGATCGCCTTGGCCGCCTCTGCTTCTTCGTCGGTTACCGGGAAGAAGATGTCAGGGTCGATGCCTCGACATGCTGCTCGGTTCCGCCACGTGGCGTTCATCGTGTGCTTTCACATCCTTGCGAGGTTGCTTGAAGGACCATCTAGTTTGCCCGTGATAGTGCCCACGGGGCGATGCATTATCCCTGAACATCGGTTGAGCGGTCCAAATTCCCAGGCTTGCCGCCACTATCCGTGGTCGACTGCGATTCCCTGCAGTGCAGTTTCTATGCATTTTAGCAGATTCTGTTGCTTTTCGAACGGCGAACTGACGACGAATCTTCGCGGCTCTGAAACCTAGGATCCCCGCCGTGACCAGTACCGAAGAGGATCTCCACGAAGATGTCCACCCCCAGCGCCAACGCCTCACTGTCGCTCTCGCGATCGCGGCGATGGTCCCGGGCGTCGCGATCAGGTTCGCCGACGTTCACATGGCCGATCCGCTGGCGGCGCTGCTGTTCGGCTTGGCGATCGTCGGCGCCGCCTTCTTGCTGAGTTGGGCTGCCGAAGTGGCCCAACTGGACATTTCGGCCGGCCTGGCGATCGCCCTGCTCGCCTTCATCGCCGTACTGCCCGAGTACGCAGTGGACCTGGTGTTCGCGCTCAAGGGCGGCGACGCCTTCGCAGCCTCGGGCTTCACCGACTGCCCCTCGCCGATAAAGGGTCAGGAGTCGCCCTGCTCGCTGGCATTGGCGAACATGACCGGCGCCAACCGATTGCTGATCGGCGTCGGCTGGACGTTGGTCGTCTATCTGGCGTGGCGGCAGTACAAGAAGCAGGGCAGCCCTGAGCGGGGCAAGGAAATCCAGCTCGACCGCGGCCACGCCGTCGAACTCTCGTTCCTCGCCGTCGCCACGCTGTGGTCGCTGTTCATTCCGCTGCGCGGCTCGATCACCATCGTCGACGCCGTCGTGCTGGTCTCGCTCTTCATCCTCTACACGATCCGCATTTCGCGCGCGCCAGCCGAGGAGCCGCACCTGGTCGGTCCCGCCCGATGGATCGGCGGCTTCTCGGTCACTCAGCGACGGATGGCGGTAGTCGGCCTCTTCGTGCTGGCCGCCGCCGTCATCCTGTTGTGCGCCGAGCACTTCGCCGAGGCGCTGGTCGCATCCGGTGAGTCGCTGGGAGTCAGCGAGTTCCTGCTCGTGCAATGGCTCGCCCCGCTCGCATCCGAAGCTCCCGAACTGCTCGTCGCCGGGCTCTACGCCTGGAGACTCAACACCAACGCCGGACTGGGCACGCTCGTGTCCTCCAAAGTCAACCAGTGGACCCTGCTGGTCGGCACCCTGCCGATTGCCTTCGCGTTCGCTTCTGGGTCGCGCCACGGCCTGCCGATCGACGGCCATCAACGCGAGGAGCTGTTCCTGACGGCGGCGCAGTCGGCCTTCGCCGTGGCCATCCTCATCAACCTCTCGATGTCGACGAAGGAAGCCAAGCTGATGTTCGGCCTCTTCGTCGCTGCAGTTCGTCGCCGGCGCCGTCGGGCCGGAGTCGATCCACAACGACGTGCGCATCGTCACCGGCGTCATCTACCTGCTGTTGGCGGCGCGCCTGTTCTGGGTGCAGCGGGCGGCGCTACGGCCGCTGTTGCGCGATGGTTTCCGGACGAGTTACGACGAGCTAAGCGCCAAGCAGTGACCGCCGCCGGCTTCGACCGCGCCGCCAACCTGGCGCGGCTGGGAGCGGAGTCCTTCGACGTGCTCGTGATCGGCGGCGGCATCACGGGCGCTGGGGTGGCCCTCGATGCCGCCTCCCGCGGTCTGGCGGTGGCGCTGATCGACAAGGGCGACTTCGCCGCCGGCACGTCGTCCAAATCGTCCAAGCTGGTCCACGGCGGCTTGCGCTACCTGCAGCAGCGCGAGATCCGGCTCGTGTACGAGAACCTGCACGAACGCCAGCGCCTGCTCAAGAACGCGCCGCACCTGGTCGAGCCGCTCCCCTTCCTCATCCCGCTCTTCGGCAAAGACGGCGCCGTCTCCAAGACCATCGCCAAGGCGTACGCCGCGTCGCTGCGGCTGTACGACATGACCGGCGGTGTGCGCATCGGGCACCGCTACTCCCGCCTGTCGCCGGAAGAGGCGTCGAAACATCTGCCGACCTTGCGGCCCGACCGGCTCGTCGCCGCGTTCATGTACTGGGACGCCCGGGCCGACGACGCCCGCCTCACGCTCACCATCGCCCGCACCGCGGCCGACCACGGCGCGGTGATCGCCAACTACGCCGGCGTCGAGTCGCTGACCCGCGACGGCGAGCGCATCAACGGCGCCGTGCTCGACGACGGCACCACCGTCAAGGCGCAGATCGTGGTGAACGCCACCGGCGTGTGGGCCGACCACATCCAGCGCCTCGACGGCAGCGGCGAACCCGCCCACATCCGTCCGGCCAAAGGCGTCCACGTCACCGTCCCGCGCACCAAAGTGCCCGCCGACATCGCGGTCGTGGTCCCCGTGCCAGGCGACCGTCGCTCGATCTTCGTGGTGCCGTGGGGTGACCGGGTCTACCTCGGCACCACCGATACCGACTACGACGGGCCGATCGAGAACCCGACGTGCACCGACGACGACGTCGCCTATCTGCTCAGTGCCATCAACGCCGCGACGACCGAAACCCTGACCAACGACGACGTGCTCGGCACCTGGGCGGGGCTGCGGCCGCTCATCGCCGACGCCAAGAGCACGCGCACCGCCGACCTGTCGCGCCGCCATTCGGTCACGACGTCGCCCGCCGGGGTCGTGACGGTCACCGGCGGCAAACTCACGACGTACCGCGCGATGGCGGCCGACACCGTGGACGTGGTGACCAAGAGCCTCGGCCGCGGCGGCCGTAGCCAGACCAAGCGTTTGAAGCTGCACGGCGCTACCAAGGCGAACGATGCGTTGGCCAAGCGGTTCGGCACCGATGCCGCCGCGGTGGCGGCGCTCATCGCGTCCGACGCGTCGCTCGGTGAGCCGCTGGTAGAAGGACTCCCCTACGTGCGCGCCGAGGCCGTGTGGTCGGCCCGCCACGAGATGGTTCACACGCTCGCCGATGTCCTCGCACGGCGCACCCGAGCCCTGCTACTCGACCGCGACGCGACCGTGGCGGCAGCACCGGTCGGTGGCGGCGCTGGTGGCGCCGGAACTCGGATGGTCCAGCGCCGAGGTGGCCGCGCAGGTCGAGGCGTTCTTGGAGGTAGCGAAGGTATGACCGAGCACCGGAGCGAAGCGGAGGCGCGCAGGTCCAAAGAGACAGTTGCGTGGCCGACGGCCCCGCCGGCGGACACGTCCGTGCGTCGTCGAGGCGGCATGCGAAGCATGGCGGCACGATGACGAACCGCGGGGCGCCCACGCCTCCGATCGCACTCGAGGGCGGTGCCGCGGCGGCGACCGAGATGTACGGCACCACCGCCGTCGCCGTGCCCGACGAGGTGGTCGCGAGGTTGCGCGACGTGTGCGCCGAAGTGATCGACGACCGCGGTGCGTTGGCCGAGGCCGGACGCGACTGGTGGCCTCTGGCGATGCACTGGGCGCTCCAAGGCGAGACGCCGGCGCGGGCCACCGCGCTCTGCCGCCCGACGAGCGTGGAGGAAGTGGTGTCGGTCCTGCGCGTGTGCAACGACGCCCAGATCCCCGTCACCCCCGTCGCCGGTCGCAGCGGCGTGTGCGGTGGCTCGGTGCCCATCTACGGGGGCATCAGCCTCGATCTAACCGCCATGCACGGGATCGTCGACGTGGACGACGCGTCGCTGCTGGTCGACGTGAAGGCCGGCACGTTCGGCGACGTGTTCGAAGACGACCTGCGCGCCGGCTTCGGGCTCACCTGCGGGCACTGGCCACAGTCGATCGCCCTGTCGACGGTCGGCGGGTGGGCGGCGTGCCGGGGGGCGGGTCAGTACTCGACGCGCTACGGCAAGATCGAAGACATCGTGCGCGGCCTGGAGGTCGTGCTGGCGGACGGCTCGGTCGTGCGTACCGGCGGACGCGGACCCCGCCAAGCCGTCGGCCCAGACCTCAACCAACTGTTCGTCGGCTCCGAAGGCACGCTGGGCGTAATCACCGAAGTGCAGCTGCGCGCCCACCCCGTCCCCACCAGCGAAGCGCGCGCCGCCTACGGGTTCGGCTCGTTCGCCGCCGGGCTCGAGGCCTGCCGGCTCGTGCTGCGCGCCGACGCCAACCCCGCGGTGTTGCGCCTGTACGACGCGCGGGAGAGCCGCCGCCACTTCGACACCCCACGCGGTCAGTCCGTGTTGCTCGTGCTCGACGAAGCCGCCGCCGCGCTGGTGGCCGCCAACATGGCGGTGATCGAAGACGCGTGCGCCAAGGAAGGCGCCCAGCTTCTCGATCCGCACCTGGTCGACCACTGGATGGCGCGGCGCAACGACGTGACGGCGCTCGAAACCGCCGTGCGCAGTGGCGTCGTGGTGGACACGACCGAAATTTCCGGACGGTGGCGCGACCTGCCGGGCATCTACGACGCCGTTGTCGCGGCCATGGAAGCGTTGCCCGGCACCATCGCCATCGTGTCGCACCAAAGCCACGCCTACACCGACGGCGCCTGCCTCTACTTCACCTGGGCCGGCCAACCGGCTGAAGAAGCCGGCGGCGTCGGCGCTTACTACAACGCGGCCTGGGAGACGGTCACCAACACCGTGCTCGCCCACGGCGGCGCGCTCAGTCACCATCACGGCGTCGGCCTCAACCGCACCCGCTTCGTCGCCGAGGCGCTTGGCGACGGCGGCTTCGGCGTGCTGTCGTCGATCAAGTCGGCGCTCGACCCCAACGGCATCTTGAACCCAGGCAAGTTCTTCGCCTCACGATGGGGGTAACCGACAGCCTCGATCTGGTCGCCGTGCGCCGCGGCGCGCTCGGCGTGCTGATGTTCGTCGCGCCGGCGTACGTCATCGCCGCGGTGGCCGCGGCCGGCGACGGCAGTTCGTCAGCGTGGCTGCTGGTGGCGGCAGCGATCCTGTTCGGGTCCACGTTCGGCGGCTTCGCCGGTGCCCGCGACCGGCCGGCGACGCCGATCTTTCACGGCGCGGTCAGCGCCGCGACCGGACTGGGCGTCGTGTTCGTGACCGCACTCACCGTGCAGGCGGTGCAGGGTGACCTCACGCTCGCGGCGTCGCTGACTGCGCTGGTGATCTTGCAGATCGGCACGGGCCTCGGGATGCTCGGCGGCAAACTCGCCGCGAAATGGTTCGGCGCTTCCAAATGAAACACGTCTTGGTGGTCGATGTCGGGACGTCGTCGGTGCGGTCGTCGGTGGTCGACGAAGACGGGCACGTCGCCGGCCTGCATCAAGTCGCGACGCTGCCGTCGTCGCCCGAGCCCGGCCAGGTCGAGTTCGACGCCCACGCCATCGCCGACGCCGCCCGTCACACGGCGCTGGAAGCGCTGCGCGACGCCGGCGACATGGGTGTCGACGCCGTTGGCATCACCAACCAGCGGGCGTCGACGATCGTGTGGGACCGCACCACCGGCGAACCCGTCGGCCCCGGCCTCGGCTGGCAGGACCTGCGCACGGTGGTCGACTGCCTGATCCTGCAAGGCCAAGGCATCCGGGTGGCGCCGAACGCGTCGGCCACCAAGGTCGGCTGGCTGCTCAACCAGTTCGACGCCGACCGCTCGCGGGACCTCTGCTTCGGCACCGTCGACACGTGGCTTGCCTGGTCGCTCTCGGGTGGCGACACGCACGTCATCGACGCCAGCAACGCCGGCGTCACCGGCCTGGTCGACGCCAACGCCGCCGCGTGGGACGAGGGCGTCCTCGACGCGATCGGTATTCCGCATTCGATGATGCCGACCATCGTCGACACCGCCGGCGTCTGCGGCGTCGCCACCTTCCTGCCTGGCCACCCGCCGATCGCGTCGCTCGTGGGCGACCAACAAGCGAGCCTGGTCGGCCAGGGATGCGTCCGACCGGGCATCGCCAAGATCACGTTCGGCACCGGCGGCATGCTCGACGTGGTCACCGGACCGACGCGTCCCACCGCGGCGACGCGTTCGGACGGTGGCTGCTTCCCGATCGTGGCGTGGCGTCATGGCGGCCAGACCGTGTGGGGCCTCGAGGGCGCGATGCTCTCGGCCGGCACCTGCGTCGAGTGGCTACGCGACGACTTGCAGCTGATCGGCAGCGCCGAAGAATCCGACGCGCTCGCCGCGTCCGTCGATGACACCGACGACGTGTACTTCGTGCCGGCGTTCCTCGGCCTCGGAACGCCCAAGTGGGACTTCGGTGCCCGCGGCGCGCTGTTCGGCCTGACGCGCGGAACGACCCGTGCGCATGTGGTGCGCGCCGTGCTCGAAGGCGTCGCGCACCGCGGCGCCGATCTTGTCGCCGCTGCCGAGACCGACGTTGGCACACCGATCGAGGCGATCCACGTCGACGGTGGCATGTCGACCAACCACACGTTCGTGCAGGCCCTCGCCGACGCCTGCGGTCGCCCGATCGAGGTGTCTCCCGAACGTGAGGCGACCACGCTCGGCGCCGCCTACCTGGCGCTCATCGCCATCGGGGCGATCAGCGACGTCGACTCGCTGGCAGATCGATGGACACCGGCGCGGATTGTGACGCCGTCGGGCCGCGACGCGCGCCGCGACCGGTGGTTCGAAGCCGTGTCGCGCGCCGCAGCGACGATCCCCGAGCTGTCCGCCGTCGAGTTCTAAGCCCGGCGGATTAGGTCGACGCCGACTTCGAGCTTTTCAAGTTTGGCGCCGGCGACCACGCCTTTGATCGGGGTGACGTCGCGATAGTCACGGCCCGACGCGATGACGACATGGCGTTCGCCGACGGCCACGTTGCCCGTCGGATCGAAGGCCCACCAGTCGCCGGTCCACACGTCGACCCATGCGTGGCTCTCGCCGCGCACCGTCTCGCCGAGCATGGCGTCGGGACGGTTGTGCACGTAGCCGCTGACGTAGCGCGCCGGGATGCCCATTGCGCGCAAGAGCGCCAGCGACACGTGCACGAAGTCCTGACACACGCCGTTGCCCGCGATGAACGCGTCGCTGGCGGTCGTGGAGACCGCGGTCGATCCCGGTCTATACGAAAGCTGGGCGCGCACGGCATCGAACACTGCGCCGGCGGCCACGCCCGGATCGTCGAGGGCACCGAGCTCTGCGGCCCGTTCGGCCATCGCCTCGTTCACGTCGACCAGCCGCGTCGGCGCCAAGTAGTCGCAGAACTTGTCGATCACCGCCGGGCTGCGCAGCTCTTTCCACGTGGCGCGGTGCATCGCACCGCTGGCCGGCGACGTCTCGGTCACCGAGTGGCCGATGACACTCAGGTGGTCGTGGGGCTGGTGCAGGTCGAAGGAGTGCACCGTGGTGCCGAAGGCGTCGACGTAGCGGTAGGGCGTGACGCGCGGCGACACTTCGAGCGAGGTCGTGAGAACGGTTTGACGCGGACTGGTCTGCGGCGTCAACCGCGCCTCGTTGTAGCTCGACACCACTTGGCCGGCGTACTGATACGACGTCTTGTGATGCACCTCCAACCTCCAACTCATGCGCTCCACTCCATGGGCTTGGTCTGGTTGAAGTAGCGATCGGCAACCGCCGACGCGACCGCCGCCACGGTGTGTTGCAGCTCACCGAGATACAGCGGCAGCTCAGCGAGGAGTTCGTCGAGCCGGCGGTATTCGAGGTCGGCCGCCGCGCGACCGAGCAGCCGCCGCGCTTCGTCCTCGACGTGCGTACGCACTTGCTGCCGCGCCAGCTCGGCGAGCGCGGCGTCAGCCTCGGCGAGCGAGTACAGCACCGAGCGCGGGAACAAGCGGTCGAGCAACAGGAACTCGGCAACCAGGCTGGCGTCGACGGCGCGCCGGTACGTCCGCAGGTAGGCCTCGTGCGCCGAACAGCACAGCAGCGTGGTGACCCAACCTCCGGGCGTGTCCGCGACGGTCGAGCGGGCGATGAGCAAGCCGCGCCGTCATGTCGACGCGTTCCAGCGCGCGTCCGAGCACCAAGAAGCGGTAACCGTCGTCACGCACGAGCGTGGAGTCGACGAGGCCGCCGATCATCGCCGCCCGTTCCTTGATGTAGCGGAAGAAGGTGTTTGGCCCGAGGCTGCGCGCCGTGGCGACGCGACTCTGGAGCGCGTGATGCGTGCCGTTGAGCGTCTCCCACATCTCCGACGAGATGGCCTCGCGGGCGCCGCGAGCATTTTCACGCGCGGCGTACAACGTCGACGCGATCGAACTCGGGTGATCCGACGAGTACGCCAGCACCTCGTTGATGGCGTCGATGGTGACGGTGCCCGTGACGGCTCCCCGCGCCCCCATGACCGACATCAGCGCGGCGCACGCTGCCGGCTCGTCGACCAGCGCGTCCTGCACGACCAGGTGGTAGTGGACGTCGAGAATGCGCGCCGTGGCTTCGGCCCGCTCGACGTAGCGGCCGATCCAGAACATCGACTCGGCGATCCGGCTCAGCATCGTGCACCCTGTTGTTGTTGTTGCTGCTGCTGCTGTTGTTGCTGGCCCATGCCGTCCATGGGACCGGGTTCGGGTGGCAGGGCGTCGGCAGCGAGCGCGGTCGACGACAGCAGGATCGCTTCTTCCGGCGCCCGTTCAGGCGCCATCGTCACGGCGAAGGGGTCAGCGAGCACCCACGTGTCCTTGGACCCGCCGCCTTGGCTGGAGTTGACCACCAGGCTCCCCTTGGGCAGCGCCACGCGCGTCAGGCCACCCGGCACGACCCACACCTTCGTGCCGTCGTTGACGGCGAAGGGCCGCAAGTCGATGTGGCGTGGCTGGAAGCGCCCGTCGGCATGGGTGGGCGACGTGGAGAGCTGGACCACTTCCTGCGCGATCCAGTCGCGGGGATTGGCGCGCACGGCCTCCCCCAGCTTCTCCAGCTGCGCCTCCGTGGCCTGGGGGCCGATGACGAGGCCGTAGCCGCCCGACGCGTCGACCGGCTTGAACACCAACTCGTCGATGCGCTCGCAGAGCCTCGGCGCGCACGTCGTCGTCTTCCAAGCGATACGTGTCGACGTTGGGCAGGATCGCTTCCTCGCCGAGGTAGTACCGGATCAGATCGGGGACGTAGCTGTACACCGCTTTGTCGTCGGCGACGCCGTTGCCCACCGCATTGGCGATGGTGACTTCTCCGGCGCGCGCCGCGTTCAGCAGACCAGCCACGCCGAGGGCCGAGTCGGCGCGGAACTGCACCGGGTCGAGAAACTCGTCGTCGAGACGCCGGTAGATGACGTCGACGCGTCGCTCGCCGGTCGTCGTGCGCATGCGAACCACGTTGTGCCGGCACACGAGGTCGCGACCCTCGACGAGTTCGACGCCCATCTGCCGCGCCAGGAAGCTGTGCTCGAAGTAGGCGGCGTTGTACATGCCGGGCGTGAGCACGACCACGGTCGGGTCGTCGACGCCGCCCGGCGCCGCGGCGCGTAAGGCTTCGAGCAGCTTCGCCGGGTAGGTCGCCACCGGCAGCACGCGGTGTGAAGCGAACAGTTCCGGGAACACCTGGCTCATGGCGCGGCGGTTCTCCACCACGTAGGAGATACCCGAGGGCGTCCGCAGGTTGTCCTCCAGCACGCGGAAGATGCCTGCCTCGTCGCGGATCAGGTCGATGCCCGACACGTGCACGCGGACACCGTTGGGTGGATTGATGCCGACCGCCTCGCGGTGAAAGTGCGACGACGACGTGATCAGTTGCCGCGGGATGATGCCGGCTTCGAACACCTCGCCGGCGCCGTACACGTCGGCGAGAAACGCCTCGAGCGCGCGCACCCGCTGGGCGACGCCGCGCTCGATGATCGCCCACTCGTCGGCGGCGATGACGCGGGGCACGAGGTCGAGGGGAAACGGTCGCTCCTCGCCCGACAGGCTAAAGGTGATGCCCTGGTCGCGGAAGCTGCGGTCGCGGGTAGCGCATCGCTCGGCGAACTCGTCGTTGGAGAGCAAGCGGAGTGTTTCGTGCAGCGACGCGTACGGATCGCGGGGCGCGTCACTACGGCCGAACATCTCGTCAAACGCGAGGTCCAGCTCGTAGCCCTCGAAGAGATCACCCACGCCCGGAGTCTTTCATCCCGTGTCCAATACCCAGGCAGGCGAAACGATGTCGTAATGACTGCGAAACTTCCACGCATGGACCAGCTGGGCGTTCGGCCCGCCACCGTGCGTGACGCGCAGGCCATCGATCGCACGATCGAGGGCTTCGCTCCGCTCGAGCGCGACCTGCACGGGTGGGTGAACCAAGCGGACTACCACCTCGCGCTCGTCGAAGGTTCCGACGTTGTCGGCTTCGCCGCCCGTACCAAGCACAAGGCGCATCCGCAGCGGGATCTCGCGGCGGTGTACGTCGCCCCGCGCGCCAACCGCCGCGAGTGCGAAGACGCGTTGTACCGCCGCGTGCGGGGCAAGCGCCCGCTCAAGGTGCGACTACCGGCGGCGGACGTCGAAGCACTCGCCGTCGCCGCCGCCCACGGGTTCGTCGAACGCATTCGCTCGGCGACCTACCGCGTCGCCAACTCCCTCGTGGCCGGGCCCACCACTGCGATCGGCGTGGAGGACCCGACGCGTGAACTGCTCGACGCCTTTGCCGTTCTTTACGCCGACTCGCACCGGTGGGACCCGCCGAGCCCGTTCACCCGCCGCTACGTCCGTCAGGCGATGCTCCTCGGAGCGCAACACATGGCGGTGGTTCGCGACGACGACGGCCAGGTGGTGGGCGTGGGCGCGGCTCATGCGTCCGAAGAGCTCTCCGTGGCCGCCGACATCGCGCTCGTGGGTCCGCTCGACCAAGACCGCGCCGACGCCGACGAGATCACCCGCTCGTTGCTCGGCTACCTGGCGGCGCAATACGCGGACGACGACGCGCCGCTGTGGTTCGAGGTCGACACCGGCGACGGCACCAACGCGTCGCTGGCACGCCTCATCACGCCCATCGCCACCGCCGATGACGAAGTCGTGATCCTGACGACGGACTAGGAGTAACGAGCCAGGATTCGCGTGGCGGCGTTGGCCAGTGTGTCGCGGCGGGCGGCCGGGCGGTTCACCGTCACGTTCGGGCCGAGGCGCAACAGCAGGCGTTCGAGGAACGCGTCGCCGGCGATCGGGAGGGTGACACGCAGCTTGCCGCTCTTGAGCTCGTCGACCTGCTCGACCGGATAGGTCTCCGGGACCCAGCGGCCATGCGGGCCGACCGTGAAGGTGACGCTCTCGGTGTCGGCGCCCGGCGCCGGCCCTACCGGATGCGGTGCCTGCGCCTTGACGGGCGGCGCCGAGGGCTCGCCGGTGGTGCGCACGTCCTCGATGCGGTCGACCCGGAAGGTCACCACCTCCTCCCGCAGATGGCAGTAGCCCTCGAGGTACCAGTGGCCGTCGTCGATGAACACCGACAGCGGATCGACGACCCGCGTCGACGTGGCGTCACGGCCGGCCGAGTAGTACTGGATCTCGACCTGCTGAATGGAGTCGGTGGCGCGCTGCACATCCTCGAGCAGCAGTGGCGCGTCGAGCTCGACGGCCACGCCACCGTCGGCGCCGCCGAGGGCGTCGGACAACTTGTCGAGCGCCCGCGCCAACGGACCCTGCGTGTCGGCGCCGGGAACCGCCAGGAGCGTGCGACCGGCCATCAGCAACGACAACGCGTCGCTGGCGGTGAGCTGGCGCGGGCGATGGAAGTAGTCGGGGATGCGTGCTTCGACCACGTCGTCGATGACGAGCACGTCGATCAACTGATCCGGCGAGTACGGCGGCAGGCCGCACATCGACACGAGCATCAACTCGCGCTCGACGTCTTCCTCGCTCATGTCGAACTGCTCAGCCAGCTCGCGCAGCTTGGCGCTCTTGCGCGACGCCAGCCACGTCACCATCGCCAGCAGGCGGCGGAAGCGAAGGCCCGGGTCGCGCTCAGCCACTGACCAAGCTCTTCAGGTGATCGACGACGTCGTCGACGACTTCTTGCGGTTCGACGACCACCGCGTGGTCGAGATAGCCGTACAGCCAGGACCGAAAACCCGACCGGCTGGTGATGTGCAACTTCACGCGGATCGAACCGTCCTCGTGTCGCTCGACCACCGCCTCTTCCCCGAGGTCGCTGACAGCGCCGCGGGCCCAGCCGGCGTCGACGTCGACGAGCACGACTTCCATGTCTTCTTCGTGCGGGTACATGGCATAGCCCCGGCCGGGCAGACGGCCGACGAGGTCGAAGCCGGCGGGTGTCGGCGTGGCGGTGCGGTCCTCACCGAGGGTCACTTCGCCGTCGATGCGGTCGACGCGGAACAGCCGTTCGCCGTTCTTGCCGGCGTCGAACCCGACGACGTACCAGCGACCGTTGCGGAACGCCACGCCCCACACGTGCAGTTCGCGCCGGTCGCCCCGGTAGTCGAAGAACGCGGGTGCGCCGCGCCGCCAGGCGTCGAAGAGATCGATGAGCCCGTCGTCAGTGGGCAACTGCGCCAGCGCCGGGCCGTCGGTGCCGCCTTCGCCGAGCTTCCAGAGCGCGTCGCGTCCGGTGTCGCCATCGATGTTCACCGCGGCGACTGCGAGGTTGAGCGCCACCCGCTCGTCGTCGCTCAGATCCAGCGGCGGCAAGTAGTAGGCGTTCGGGTCGATGCGGTACGCACTGCCGCCGTCGTGCTGCGGGACGACCTCCAGCGGCACACCTTCGGAGCGCAGTGTCTTCTTGTCGCGTTCGAACGCCGCCCGGCGCGACTCGCCCTTTTCGGGATAGCCGCCGACCTCGTCGGCGATCTCGTCGAGGGTGAGTGGCCGCATCGTGGTGAGCAGCAACGCCACGATGTTGGTGAGCCGCTCGACCTTGTCCATGCGCCTAAGGCTAGGTGCCGGGAAGCTTTTGCTGTTTGGTCAATACGTCGGCCCACAGGTCGCCCAGTCGCTCGACGCGTTCGAGCACGTCGGACGCTTCGAAGCGCAGGTCGGCCGCTGAGTCCGCTCCTTCGACTTCCTCCCACGTGACTGGCGTGGACACCGTCGGGTGTTCGCGCGCTCGCAGCGAGTAGACGCCGATCGTGGTCTTGAACGACGCGTTCTGGAGCCAGTCGATCAGCACCTTCTCGGTGCGCTTCACCCGCTCCTGAGTGGTGACGACCAATTCGGGGTGCCACTTCTCCAGCAGCTGCGCCACCGCGAAGGAGAACTCACGCGACTGCTCGAAGTCGCACGGCGTGTGGAGCGGGACGTACACCTGCAGGCCCTTGTTGCCCGAGGTCTTCGGCCACGCTTCCAGGCCGAGGTCGCCCAGCGCGTCGCGCAGCCACAGCCCCACCTGGCAGCACTCGATGATGTCGGTGCCTTCGCCGGGATCGAGGTCGAACACCACGTGGTCGGGCTGGCGGATGTGGTCGGCGCGCGCCAGGCCAGGGTGAATCTCGATGGCGGCCAAATTCGCCGCCCACACCAGCGCTGCCGGTTCCTCGATGCGCGGGTAGTTCACGATCGTCGCGCCGTCGCGTTCGCCGCCGCTGAGCGTCATCGTCGGCACCCACTCCGGCGTGTGACTGGGCGCGTTCTTCTCGAAGAAGCTCTTGCCGTCTACCCCATCGGGATACCGCTTGAACGTGATCGGTCGGCCGGAGAGGTGCGGCACCATCACCGGCGCGATGCGCGCGTAGTAGTCGATGACTTCGGACTTGGTGAAGTGCGTCGCCGGGTAGAGGACCTTGTCGAGGTTCGACAGTGTGAGCCGTCGGCCGGCTACCTCGACCTCAACCTTTGTCGGCGGCACGCTTATCGCGGGCGGCTTGCACGCTCGCCTCGAGCGCCGCCATGAGATCTTCGACCTTGGCCGGCGCCTCCGCCTCGGGGGCGCTCACGATCTCCTCGCCCTCGTCCTTCTGGCGGATCAACTCCATGACCTTCTCGCGGTAGGTGTCTTCGTGCCGGTCGGGGTCGAACTTCTCCGTGAGGCTTTCGATCAACGCTTCGGCCATCTTCAGTTCGCGCTCGCTGAGTTCGGTCTCGAGGCCCGGCGTGTCGAGCGTCTCGATGGCCACGACCTCGTCGCCGTACAACAGCGTCGAGATGACGAGCGCGCCGTTGGTCGACCGGATGGCCGCCAGGTACTCCTTGGTGCGCATCACGAACTTGGCGATGCCCACCTTGCCCGAGCGTTCCAGCGCCTGCGCGAGGAGCGCATACGCCTTCTCGGCGCGGTTGTCCGGCACGAGGTAGTACGGCTTGTCGAAATACACCGGGTCGATCTGGTCGAGCTCGACGAACTCGAGGATGTCGATGGTGTGCGTGGCGACGGGGTCGAGGCTGTCGAGTTCCTCGGGCTCGATGATCACGTACTGGCCCGGCCGTACTTCGTAGCCCTTCACCAACTCTTCGTAGGGGACTTCGATGCCTTCCTCCGCGCAGAAACGCTTCTGGTTGATGCGCGAGTTGTCCTTGGCGTGCAGCTGGTTGAAGCGCACGTCCTTTTGGGACACGGCCGTCAACATCTTCACGGGCACGTTGACCAAGCCGAAGCTGATCGCGCCACTCCATAGCGAGCGGGGAGGCATGTCCTACATTCTTGCCCAATGAATGACTGGGCCCGACCCGTTGTGCACTGGGCAATCTTCGCCCGGGATCCCGAAGCGCAAAAGGCCTTCTACACCGCGCTGTTCAACTGGGAGATCGGCGACGGTCCGATCATGAACATCGACGCCGGCATCGGCGGTCCCGAGCCCGGTCCCGGCGGCCACATTCAGCAGGGCGACGCACCGGGCGTGTCGCTCTACGTACAGGTGCGCGACATCAAGGAGTCGATCGAACGCGCCGTCGAGTTGGGCGGGTCGAAAGCGTCGGACCCCTTCGACGTCCCAGGCGGCCCCACCATCGCCTTCATCACCGACCCCGAAGGCAACGCCCTCACGCTGGTCCAGCAATAGCGATTTCCAAAGTCGAAACCAAGCAGGGCCGCCGTCGACGTTGGCCGCGAGTCGTCGCTGGGCTCGTGCTTCTCCCCACGGTGTTGGCGGCGACGTTCTGGTTCGTGTTCGTGCCGAACTGGCGGCCACCGCTTCACGACGGCGAGCGCTACGGCATCGACGTGTCCGCGCACATTTCTTCACGCTGTGTCGACCGGGCGAGGAACAGGCGCGCCACTTTCTCGAGGTAGCGACGCCCGAAGACGACTCCCTTCCACCCGCGGTGGACCTCGAGCTCGCAGGCAATTGCAGCCGGCGCCCACGGGCCGCCGCGGTCGAAGCCGAGTTGCGCGCTTTTCTCACGATCGTCGAGGCGGCCTGGCAAGAGCCGGCGCTCCTATACGTAGGGCAGGACTGGGAGGATCGATACCCGACGCGAACGAACCTCGCGCACGAGGTGTGGCACGTTCGCTTCCTACGGCGACCCAGTGGGCCGTGGCGCGTCTGGCAGATCCACGGATTCGCTCGCATCGATGGAATCTCCGGAGGAGTCGACCTCAACATCATGCGGCCGGATTTTGACTAAATAGGCATCGACTCCGAACACCAGTTCGAGTAATATGAAGTGAGCGCGAAGCAGCAATCTTGCGCTCTTATCGCAGCCGCTTCGACGGGTGCCTCGCAGTCAATCGGTGATTCCTTTTGGAGGTAGTCCATGTCGAAGTCCGCGACCCCACAGGGTCAAGAGTTGATCGATGAGCGCAAGTTCATCGACACGTGCGAAGCCGCGTGGTTGGCGAAGTTGGTGGTGTTCGACGCGTCGGGCACGTGGGCCGAGGACGGTCACGCGACGTGTGTGTCGTGGCTCGTTGGGGAATGCGAGATGAGTCGCTCGACGGCGAAGGAGAAGTTGCGCGTGGCGCACGAATTGGTGCGTCGTCCGGTGGTCGCGGCCGCGTTCGCTTCGGGCGCGATCAGTTACGAAAAGGCCCGCGTGTTGACGCGGCTGGATGGCGTTGACGACGTGCGCGATGTCAGGTTCTTGGCCTTCGCCGACAACGACACCGCCGAGGTGTTGCAACGCCGGGTGCAGCGGTGGAACTACTACGAGGGACAAGACAAGGAGCCATCTGACCTAAACGATCGTCGCGGCTGGCGACGCGAACGCGGGTTCGCCGACGGCATGGGCCGCATCATCATCGAAGCCTCCGACGAAGAGCTCGACCGGGCCGAGGGCGTCGTCGATGCCTATCTCGACCACCTCTGGTACGCCCAGCATCGCGCCCAGCCTGTGGATAAGGCTACGGCGGAGCCTCATCCACAGGTTGTCCTCAGATCTGTCCCCGCCGCCACCGAGCACGTCCCGCCCACACCCGAACAGTTCGCCGCCCGCTTCACCACCGAAGTCACGGACGAACCGAAACGCACATGGGGGCAGCGCCGCGTCGATGCCTTCCTCGACCTATTCGAAGAAATCGCGCTGGCCCGCGCCGACCAGATCGACCCCGAACGCGCCTGCATCGGCGTCACCGTCGACTACCAAACCCTGGTCGAACGCGCCCCCGGCTCCGCCACCCTCGACTCCGGCCGCGTCATCACCGGCGAAGCCGCCCGCCGCCTCGCCTGCGACGCCGGCATCGTCCGCATGATCGTCAACGGCGTCGCCGAAATCCTCGACGTCGGACGCAAAACCCGCACCTGGCCACCCGCCATGCGCCGCGCCATCCGCGCCCGCCACCACCACCGCTGCGCCTTCCCCGCCTGCGAACGCCGCATCACCCAAATCCACCACATCATCTGGTGGGAAAACGGCGGCATCACCGCGGTCATCAACGGAGTCCCTCTCTGCTCCACCCACCACCACCTCGTCCACGAAGGCCAATGGACCGTCAACTACAACCCCACCACCGGCATCACCCGCTTCCAAGGCCCACGCGGCCAAATCGTCGAATCAACCAGCCGAATCAGGGAAGCCGCGTAACGAAATCAGCGAGCTGGCAAACACGCGGGGACCCGTTCGACGTGGCGCTTGTCGCCGGCGCCGACTTCGCGGACCTCGGTGAGATCCTCCCGGGCGATTTCCTTCTCATCGGCTCCGAGCACAACAACGCGCCGGGCGGTTCCTCTCGGCACTGCGAAGCCGAAGAACGCCCGACCGAATTCCCCGATCACCTTTGGAGCGACGGTCTGCGTCGATCCATCGCACATAACTAGCTGCACCGTGGTCGCGTTGAGCGCCGTCGCGCCGAATACCAAGCGCGTCGTCTCGTCTGACGCGCCGGAGAGTGCGAGGGGGAGTTCGTCGGAACAGCCGGACCCGCCCGAGTGCCCCGACTTACCCGCCCCTGATTCAGAGACGACGGGTACGAGGACTTGCGTGTGCCGCGTGCACAGCTCGTGGTCGCGGTTGAAGTAGGCCTCGAGCATCCACGAACCGCCGTCCGACGACGGCCCTTCGGCGACGACAACCGGAGTGGTCGCCGGCTCCGAACCCGAAAAGTCCGCGTCGTCACCGCGTCCGTTCACGAAGAGGAACAGCAAACCCAATCCGGCGACAGCAACCGCGATCACGACGACGGCTCGCCGCGGACTCGGAGGAGCGATGCCACGCATGGCGCGGTAGCCACCACCGATGAATCCGCCCGAGCCCGCCGCCAGCATGCCCATCCAACGATTGCCTTGCGCCGCGCCCACGATTCCGATCACGAATACCGCGAGCCCGAGGCCGAACATCCACCGTCCACCGCGGGGAGTCGGGTGGTTCACAGCGTGCCACCACGACCGCCTCGTCTCCTTCAACTCCTCAGCCGCCGATGTCGGTGTAGCGCTTGGTGGAGATGGTGGGGCGGTCGATCAGTTCGTCGAACGCTTCTTGCAACGGTTCGTTGATGACCCGGGCGTTGAACTCCTCGATCTCGATTTCGCCCCACCACAGCACCACTACCAGCCACTCGCCGTCGCTGGCCTGGGCGGTGGTGCGGCGCACGTAGCCGCGGGTGTTGGGGAAGACGCCCTGCTGGACGGCCTTGTCCGCCAGGAGAAATTCCTCTACGGAAACGCCGTCGTTGAGCCGGAATGTCGTGATCTCCAGGACCATTCCAAGAGGCTGTCACACCCCTGTGGGAACATCGCTGCATGCCGTTGGGAGCCGCTCCACTCGATGATGTCGCCGATCGCCTGGCGGCGATCCTGCGCGGCCCGTCCGGGGTGGTGGCCGACGCTGAGGACGGCGATCTCGTCATCGACGGCGACCTCCTCCCCCGCCCGCTGACCCCGGCTCCGGCGCCACCCAACGAGGTGTGGGCGGTCGACGGCGGCCAGGCGTTGGTGCGCGACGCCCGCTGCCTCCAGGTCTACGTGGTCCGGGCCGGCCGGTGCTGCTTCGTCAACCGGGTGGCCACGGTCGAAGACGAAGGCGAACTGCGGGCCCATCTCGTCGGCGTCGGCCAGCGCGGCGTCGAGCTGTCGCGGCTCGACGGCGGCCTGGCGCTACCGGCCAACACGGCCGTCGACGTCAACCTGCTGCGCGAGCGCGTCGAGTGGGACGGCATCGAGCGCACCATCAACGAGGCGTCGCCGGGCGCGCTCGTGCTGGTCGACGGCGACCTGCGGCCCGATCCCCGCCTGCCGCTCCCCTGGGTCACCGAACTGTTGGCGACGGCCACCGCTCGCGGCATCAGCGTCGTCGGCGTCACCAAGCACACCTCGCTGTCACGCGGCGGCGCGCCGCTCATCGGTCAACTCGAAGCCGAGGCCGACGCGTCCCTCGGCGCCCGCTCGCGTTGGTGGGCGCCGATCGGCCACAGCCCGGGCGCTACGGGCGTGCCCTTCACCGTCGTCGCCGCCCGCCTCGATCCCGACGCCGCCTACTCGTTCCGTCTCGACGTAGCCGTCGGCATCGACCCCGCGACGGCGATCGCGCAGGTCGCCACCGTCGCTGACGACGCCGCCTTCCCCGGCTACCCCTATCCGCTCACCGTCGCCGACCGCCTCGCCGCCTGCCCGCCTTGGCTGCGCGAAGAAGCGTGGATGACCCTCGAGGAAAGCCTGCGCATGGCGGGCATCCCCGGCGACGTACTGCACCGCGCCTTCACCGACCGCCATCGCATGATGGAGCGCGCGTCGTGACCACCACCCACACGCGCGGCCGCCTGTACGGCAAGAACGTCCTCGAAGGCGAGTTCCGCGCCGCGCCCGACGACGACCTGTTCCTCGGCGAGTTGCTCGTCGCCATCGACGAGGCCACCGGGCGGCGCTACCTGTTCCGCGTCGTCGACGTCACCTACGGCCACGAGCACCGCGAGCCAGGGTGGGCCGAGCGCGTTGCGGGCACGCTTCTGTCCGACGACGTGCGCGATCAACCCGGCGCCCACCCGCTGTACGAGCAGGAGCGGCGTACCTACCGCGTCGCCGAGTGCCGCTGCCTCGGCTATCTCACGCCCGACGGCAAGGTGTTCCGCAAGCCCAAGAGCCTGCCCACGCAGTTCTCCCGCGTCGTGTCGCCCGAAGCGGCCGACCTGGCCTTCCTCGAGCGGTCGATGGGCGATCTGCACATGGGCGTGCTGCGCACCGGCGAGACCACCGTCGACGTGCCGGTCGGTATCAGCGGCGAGAGCCTGGCCAAGCACGTCGGCGTGTTCGCCACCACCGGCATGGGCAAGTCGAACCTGATGATGGTGCTGGCCGGCGCCGCCATGCAGGCCAACGGGCGTTACGGCCTGCTCATCATCGACCCCCACGGCGAGTACCGCACCGAGTTGGCGCGCCACCCGTGGGCCGAGCGCCGCTTGCGCACGTATTCGAGCGTGAAGGCACCGAACACCTCCGCGCTGCGGGTGAGCCTCGGCGAGATGACGTCGGACGACCTGCGCACGGCCACGGGCGACACGTCCCGCGCCCAAACCGAAGCGCTGTTCGAGCTCGAGCGGTTCTACAGCTCGCAGTACCCCGGTCTGTCGTGGCTGCTGCCGTTCAGCCAACTCGACGACCTCGTCGGCTTCCGCGACGTCGACCTCGGCAAAAGCGTCGCCTTGTCGACCCTGCAGGTGCTGCACCGCCGCGCCCGGCGGATTTGCCACCTCGACGCCATCAGCGCCGATGCCGACGTCTCGGTCGCCAACCAGATCGTGCGCGACCTGCGCGAGGGCAAGGTCGTGCTGATCGACGCCAGCGGGCTCGACTCCACCGAGGAGCTGCTCGTCGCCAGTTTCCTCACCCGCAGCGTGCTCGAGGCGTGGCAGGAAGCCTTCCTGCAAGACCGCGACTCCCACGCGGGCCTGCCCACCGTTGCCGTGGTGCTCGAGGAGGCGCAGCGCGTGCTCTCCAAGGCCACCGACGCCGATGTGAACGTGTTCCCCCGCGTCGCCCGTGAGGGCCGCAAGTTCAAGGTCGGCCTCGTGGCCGTCACCCAGCAGCCCAAGCTCGTCGACGCCGAACTGCTGAGCCAGTTCAACACCTTCTTCATCCTCGGCCTGGCCGACGAGCGCGACCGCAACATCTTGCGCGGTTCGTCCAAGCAAGACCTCTCCGCGCTGCACACCGAGATCCAAACGCTCATGCCCGGCGAGTGCCTGCTGGCGGGCGTCGACACGCCCTTCGCCGTGCCCGCCACGATCCACCTGTGGAGCGACGCCCTCCGCTCCGCCACCGCCCCGCCCGAACCGCGACCGGTCGCCGCGGCCAACGTCGCGGCGATGCTCGACTGATGAAGATCGTCGCGCTCGGCGACGCGCACCTCGGCCGCAACGTGGGGCCGGCGACGTTCAACGGCATCAACCAGCGCGAGCTCGACTTCGACGACTCGTTCTCGCGCGCCGTCGACCTCGGCCTGGCGCAACAGCCCGACCTGTTCGTGTGGCTGGGCGACGTGTTCGACCGCCCGAACCCGTCGTACCGCTCGTACCGCGTCGCCCAGCGCGAGCTGACGAAGATCCGCGACCACGGCATCCCGCTGGTGTGCATCAGCGGTAACCACGACACGCCGCGCATCGCCGGTACGGGCTCGCCCTACCGACCGCTCGAAGACGTCTTCACCGAGTTCAAGTTCGCGCCCGGCTTCGAGTACCGCGCCTTCGAGTTCCCGGGCTTGGTCGTGCACTGCGTCCCGCAGATGGAGTCCGTGCAGCGCACCCTCGACGCGCTCGACGAGGTCAAGGCGAATCGGAGCGCCGACCGCGTCAACCTGCTGCTCACCCACCCGCGCCTCACGCAGGTCGAGCCGCGTTATCGCCGACCTCAACGAGATCACGGTCGACGCGTCGGCGCTCGACTGCGACCTCGTGTTGCTCGGGCACTACCACACGTTCAAGGAAGTCACGCGGGGCATGTGGTACGCCGGCGCGACCGACGGCTTCGATTTCTCCGACGAGTACGACACCGCCAAGGGCGTCGTCGTGCTCGACACCGACGCCGGCGCCATCGAGCACGTCATCCTCGACGGGCGGCGGCCGATGGTGATGCCCGACCTGATCCACGCGCTCGGCCTCGGCCCCGACGAGGTCACCGAGAAGGTCGCCGCCGCCGCGGCGTCGGCGCCCGAAGGCTCGGTCGTCAAGATCATCGTCGACGGCGTGGCGCCCGAAGTGTGGAGCCAGGTCGACCCGCGCGTGTGGAAAGAGGCCGGCGAGAAGACGCTCTGGATGAAGGTCGACCCGCGCCTCGAACACGCCGGCGTGCAGGTGCAGGGCTTGCCCGAACTCACCGGCGTGCAGGCGCGCTTCGAATCGTGGATGGAGCCGCAAGAGGCCATCGGCCTCGACCGCCAAGCACTCGTCGACCGCGGCAAGCAATATCTCGCCGAAGCCGTGGACGTGGCCGACTGATGTTGGTCCGTCGCATCTATTTGCAGAACTACCGGGTGTACGAGGGCGAGTGCGAGCTCGAACTTCCCGAAGGCCTCATTGGCGTCTACGGGCCCAACGGCGCCGGCAAGAGCTACCTGATCGAAGCGATTCCCTGGGCGCTGTACGGCTACGCCCGCGGCCCGGTCGACGAGGTGCGCACCACCGGCGTCAACGACGAGTGCATCGTCGAGGTCACGTTCGAACACGAACAGCACACCTATGTCGTGCGCCGTTCTCTCAAGGGCGGCGGCAAGACGCTGAAGCACGAAGCCGTGGCGCACAGCGACGGGCTCCAGGTGGCCGCCGGGTCCCGCGACGTGGCCCGCTACATCCAGCAGGTCATCGGGATGAACGAGCAGGGCTTCCTCGCCTCGGTGTTCGCCGAGCAGAAGCAGTTGGCGGCGCTGTCGGCCCAAGCACCGGGCGAACGGCGCAAGCTCGTGCTCGACCTGCTCGGCATCACGCCGATCGAGTCGGCGGTGAAGGCGGCGCGGCGCGACGCCAAAGAGGCCGACGAGACGCTCAAGAAGATTCAGGAGTTCGCCACCGACCTCGAGATGCTCGAAACCGAGCGCGACGATGCCGCCGCGGCCGCGGTCGCCGCCGAAGCCGAAGCCATCGCCGCCGACGCCACCGCCACCATCGCCGCCGAGAACCTCGAGGTGGCACGCGAGCGCTTCACTGTGATCAGCACGGCGATCGAGGAAGGCAAGCGCGTCAAGACGCAGTTCGACAAGCTCGAAGCCGATGTGCAGAAGCTCGAAGCCGACGCCGCCGCCCTCTCCAGCGCGCAGACCGAACTCGATGCGTTGGGCGACACCGCCCTTGCGCTCACAACGGCGCGTACCGCGCTCGACGTTGTTCGCATCCTGTACGACGCCCGCGCCGTCCACGCCAAGGCGCACGCTGCCCTCGCCAAAAGCGGTGCCGCGGAACCGCCCGACGACACGGCCGCCATCAACGCCCGTCGCGCCGCGAGCGCGGCCGCCGAGTCAGCCGCGGGACTCATCGCGACGGCGAAGGCACTGCAGTCCAACCTGGCCGCCGTAGACGCAAATCTCGAACGCACCGACGCGCTCGCAGGCGACGCCGAGTGCCCCACCTGCGGACAGCCCCTCGGTGAAGCCTTCGAAGATGTTCGGGCCCATCGCCTCGCCGAAGTCGCGACAGCTCGCCAGGCCACCGAAGAGGCAGCTACGAAGGCTAAGGCCGCCCAGTCCGAAGCCAAAGCCCTCGCGACGCGCGCCGACGAAGCCGACGCCGCGCTCACCGCCGCTCGTGCCGCGTGGGAAGGCACGGCGAAGCTGGTCAACGCCGAGCACGCGGCCTCCGAGACGCTCGCGGTTGCGCTAGAGACGGCTACGCAGGCCAACCTGGCCGAGGCAGCGTTGTCCGAAACGGAGTCGGCGCTAACGGCCGCGGAGACGAACCACAGCCGCGCCCAGCAACTGGTCGGCCAGCTCGGACGTGCCGACGTGGTCACTGCCGAACTCGCCGCCGCGGTGACTGCGCGCGACGACGTCGCCCGCGAGCTCGAACGCCGCCGCGCCGACGCCAAGGCGCAGGGCTTCACGCCCAGCGGATTGGAAGAAGCAAAGGCCGCTCAGCAGGTGGCCGCCGCCGCGGCTGCTGACGCCCACCAGCGCGCCAAAGACGCCGCCGCCGAAGTTGGCAGCGCCCGCGCCCGCGCCCAGGAACGCGAGCGCGCCTTCGAACGGGCGAAGGAACAGCACGCTCGCATCGAGCCGCAAAAGGTCGAGGCGCGGCTGCTCGGTCGTCTCGGCGAGCTGCTCAACGCGTTCAAGGACCACGAAGCTGCCACTGTCGGCCCCCGTCTCGGGGGGCACGCCAAGGCGCTCTTCGACGACATGACCGATGGCGTCTACAGCAACCTCCAGCTCTCCGAGAGTTTCGAAGTGCTCATCACCGACCAGAACCGCACCTTCGATCTGAAGCGCTTCAGCGGGTCCGAAGTCGACCTCGCCAACCTCGCGCTGCGCATCGCCATCAGCGAGTGCGTCACCCTCCAGTCCGGCGGCGCCGTCGGGCTGCTGGTGCTCGACGAGGTGTTCGGCCCGCTCGACGCGTCGCGCCGCGTGCTCGTCCTCCAAGCGCTGAACCGGCTCCAGACCCGCTTCCGTCAGGTGTTAGTGGTTACGCACGCCGATGACGTAAAAGCGCAATTGCCGAGCGCGATCGAGGTGCAGGTAACCGGCGAGCGTCGCGCCACCGCCGTTGTCGTCTGACCCGGCCAGACTGCTCGTGTGAGCGTCCTCGCCTGCCCGATCGACCTGCTCGCGCTCGAGCGGGTCGACGGCGCGTGGCGCTGCGCGAGCGGTCATTCGTACGACGTGGCGCGCGACGGCTACGTCAACCTGCTGCCGCCGGGTAAGCCGTCGCGACAGAAGTCCGGCGACGACCTCGAGTCGATTCACGCTCGCCGCCGGTTTCTCGACGCCGGCCATTACGGCGCCCTGGCGCGGCGTCTGGCCGTCCTCTCGCGCGAGCTCTCCGGCGGCGGCGGCGTCACGCTCGACGTCGGGTGCGGCGAGGGCTCCTACACCGCCGGCCTGAGCGGCGCCGAGGTCGTCGGGCTCGACCTGTCGCGCGCCGGCATCCGGCTCGCCGCCCGTCGCCACAAGTCGGTGTCGTTCGCCATCGCCAACGCGCTCGCCCTGCCGGTGGTGACCGGCGCGGTGGATCTCATCGTGTCGGTGTTCGCGCCCGTCGTCCCCGACGAGTTCGCCCGTGTAGCTAAGGCCGAAAGCCACGTCCTGCTCGCCGTGCCCGGCGCCAACCATCTCGCGGCCGTGCGGGCGCTGTTGTACGAAACCCCGCAGCCCCACGACGGGCAAGTCCCGCTGGTCGACGACGATCGGTTCGCGCTCATTCACCTCGAGCTAGTTGCAGGCGAGATCGAACTCGCCACGACCGAAGCGCTGCGCGACCTGCTCACGATGACGCCCTACCGCTTCGCCGTGCCACCCGAAGCGATCGAGCGCGCGCTGACCAGCCCGGTCCCGCTCCGGACTCCGATCGAGTTCGCCGTGGCCGTCGTTCGCCGCAACTAGCCGCTTCTGCGAGACTGGTCTCGACGGTGAGTTGACCGGGTGGCCGCGGCAGTGCTTGCACTGTCGAGGAAAGTCGGGACTCCATAGGGCAGGGTGCTGACGCGAGTCAGGACGCGGCGACGTGTCGGAACAGGGCAACAGAAAACAGACCGCCGATGGCCGAAAGGCACAGGCAAGGGTGCAACGGTGCGGTAAGAGCGCACCAGCGTTCGGGGCGACCCGGGCGGCTAGGTAACCCCCACTCGGAGCAAGGTCGAAACGAGGAGGCTGGCCCGGCTACTCCTCAGGTGGACCGCAAAGATGGATGGCCACACAGCCGGTAGGCCGCAAGGCCCCGGTGGACAGAATCCCGCTTACAGGTCGACTCACCGTCACTCAGGAAGCTGCGTCTCTCCTCATTATGGCCGAGACCGGTCGCTTGCTTCCATGCGTCGCGCAACGCATGGTTCCCGGCGATGGCTGGGGATGACGGGGCGGGCGGGCGGCTGGATGAACTGATCGAGTGGATCAACCGCGATCCGTCGGCCCGGCCCTCGGCGCTCGTCGGCTGGGACGAAATAGCGTGGAGCGCTGCGTTGGCACGACTCCCCTCACGCGTGCACTCCGTCGCCGATCGCGGTGTCTATGACGACGGTGTTGCTTCGGCCTGGGTGGAGACCGACCTCGGACCACGGCGTCTGTGCTGCATGGTCGAGGACGGCCTCGTTGCCGGCCTGACAGTACGTGCAGCTGAGAACGTGCGGTCATGGGCGGCGATCGCTCCAATGGGCTCCACCGGTGACGACGCGCTGAAGCGCGGACGTGCTGGCGCTCGCACGGGTGTCGGAGATCCCCGGCTGCGTGGTCGGAACAGCAGGGGACGAGGACGTCGCCATCGCCGCGTGTGGTTACGAAAATCTCGCGAGCCTCACACCCACGGCGCCGACCTCGCCGTTCCGGTTGTCATCAGTCACGAAGGTTTTGACGACCATGGCGATCCTGCGACTCGTCCAAGCGGAGCAGCTCACACTGGAAACGCCGATCCGTGAACTGGTTGAAGTCGACGCCCTCGGGCGAGTCACGATCCAGCAGATACTCACGCACACGTCCGGCCTCCGGTTCGACGGATGGGTACACGTCGCCGAAGGCGAACCGGAGCTTCGCATCGAAGACTGCACCATCACCGAAGCGGCACCGCCCGGAAGCACCCGGCTGTACGGGAACCAAGGTTTCGCGTTGCTCGGTCGTGTCATTGAGCGATGCACGAGTCAGGCGTGGGCCGACCACATTCGCGAAACAGTCCTCACCCCTCTCGGCGCCCGCGCAACGGTGCTTCTCGACCCGGAGAGCTTTCCCGACGGGTATGTGGAGGAGGCAGGCGCCATCGTGCCCGAGGACCGGTACACGCCCGGCTACGGCGCGGCCGCCGCGGGCTGGACGACCGCCGCCGACTTGCTCGCCATCGGCCAAGCGCTCGTCGAACCCGAGCGCGGGTTCATCGACGACCGGACCCTCGCACGCATCAACACCGGCTACGCGCCCGTCGGTGACGGGATCACGCAAGGACTCGGGTTGCTCCGTGTCACCGGGCCGCGCGGCGACGTGCTCTTTCACAGCGGCGGCTGGCCGGGTTGGTCGGCGGCGCTCGCCGTGCGTGTCAGCGATCGAACGGTCGCCGTTGTGGGCGCGAACCGCTCGGTTGAAGAGCGGGGCGACTGGCCGCGCCTCCTGCTCGGAGCTGCTTAGCCGGCGCCGGCTTGGGCGACCACGGCATACGCGCCGGATGTCGTGCGGTCGCTGGCGAGATCGCCGGGACCGTCGGGGAACACGACGTAGCCGGACTCGAAGCCGGCGGCGCGGCACAGCAACAGCACCGTTTCGGGGAAGAGCGGCTGCTGGTGCGTCGGGTCGAGCCAGAAGGTCTTGAACGCGGCGATCGAGTGCGGGTTGACGGTCTCGGCGATGAACAGTCCGCCCTCGCGCAACGCCCGGCGGGCGGCGGCGATGAGGTCGGCGAGGGTCGACGGAGCGATGTGTTCGATGAACTGGCTGGAGAACACCGCACCCACGCTGTTCGGCGCCACGCTGCTCAAGACCGAGCAGGCGTCGGCGACTTCGACCCGGTGACCCTTGGCCAGCGGCGCCGCCGCGACTTCCGCGTCGGCGTCGACACCCCACGCCTCTATGCCGCGGTCGGCGAGAAGGTCGAGTAACTCACCGCGGCCACAACCGAGATCGACGACCGGCGCGTGATCGGCAAGCAGCGGCAGGTAGGCCTCGAGCCGCTCGCGAATCAGCGATTCCGGCCCGCGGAAGAGCTCCTCGAAGCCGACGTAAAAGGGGGCGTCGCTGGCGCCGTCGTATCCCATGCGTTCGCGACCGTCGGGCCCGATCGTTCGCAGCGCCCCTGGATCGGCGACGTACGGATCGACGTCGACCTGGCCCTGGAGGCGCTGCAGCGCCGCGTTGAGCGCGTCGACGTTGGTCGCCGTCGTGTGCAGCGCGCCGGACACGGCGCCGACGCGGGCGTCGATCCGCGCGTTCACTCGCGCTTCGACTTCGTCCAGCCGCCCCAGCCTCCGAACGAGCGAGCCAAGCCTCGCCCGCATCCGAACTGGGTCGCGCTCGTCCCCCTCGGCGGTATGAGCGCGACCCAGTTCGGGTTGGCGGGGCGCGACGCCGCGCAGCATCTCGTCCAACTGCTTCCCCCGTACGGCGACGCTGTGGTGCGTTTCGAGGTCGCGACGCGCACTGGCCGTGCGCTTAGCGACCTCGTCGGGGTCGCGCACAACGCGTCTCATCGCCTCCGCCGCGGCTTCGACGTCGGGGCTCGTCGAGAACGGCACGGGGAAGCTGTTGTCCTCGCTCATGAAATCGAGATTGCCGGAGTACGCCGTGGCGATGACGGGCTTGCCGACGGCCATGGCTTCGGCCAGCGTGAGCCCAAACGCCTCGGCGTGGTGCAACGACACGTAGGCGTCACACGTCGACAGCAGCGCCGCTTGACTGGCGGCGTCGACATAGTCGTGCCAGATCCGGATATCCGGTCTGGCGCCGGCGGCCGCGATCAGCGCATCGCGCTCCGCGGGACGGAGCGCGGCGTTGACACCTTTGACCAGGAGCGTGGGCCCCTCCCCCGGAGCGAACGCACGCGTGAACGCCTCCACCACGCCGATCGGGTTCTTCCGCTCGAAGCCGCTCAGATAGTCGAAGGAGGAAAAGAACACGAAGCCCTCGGGCAGTCCCAGCGACCGGCGACTCCGCGCCGACGGTGCGCGCAAAGGGACGGGCGGGTTGAACACGCGCACCGGCACGTCGACGGCGGCGGCTACGACCGCACGCGAGAACTCGCTCTGCGTCCAGATCTCGTCGAGCAGCGCGGCGCCGCGCGCGACCGCTGGGGGGAGTTCGTCGGCATCCCACGCCCACCAGCCAACGGTCGGCCGCTCGCCCAGCGGCGTGGTGCGCAACCACTCGCCGATCGGAGCGAACGCGTCCGCGTGCACGACGACGATGTTGGTGTCCTGCGGCGCCTCGAGCGCGCTGGGCGCGTGAAACGGATGCCGCGCCCGGTGCGCGCTTGGCACGACGGCGACAGAACGTGCGAGTCCGGCGATATCGGCCGCCGCGACCAGCAGCCGCGCCGCTTCGCCGATACCACTCTCGGCCTGGAGATAGCCGACGACGTTGATGCCGGCGGTCATGCCCCTAACCTAAACCGATGCATTGGGGCAGAGGCATTCTTGTGTTCGTCGCCGCGCTCGTCGCCGCGTCGGGCTTGGCGCCGATGTCGAGCGCTTCGGCAACCGGAGCCGACGTGGTGGCGACCTGCCGCGAACAGATCGGTGGAGTCGAACAACTCGGCGAGCGGGCGTGCCGAACCGCCGAGCAGCTCGCCCGCGGGTTCGCCAACGGCTGTCGCAACCTGAGCCTGAACGCGGCGTGCAATCAGCTCGACGGACGGCGCACCGGATCGAATCGTGTCGTCAAGTACCTCAGCACGTGGACGCATCGTGCGCTGCAATTGCAGCGCGGCCTCGGCGACAACGTCGCGTTGGCACGCCAGACGATTCCGCACACGCACAACACGTCCAACTCGTCGGTGTACACGCCCACCGTGACGAACCAGGATCCCAACCAGATCTACAGCATCGCCCACCAGCTCGACATGGACATCCGCGCGATCGAGCTGGATCTGCACTGGGTGCCATCGGCCCACGGCACGGCGGGCACGCGCGGGCACGCCGTCGTGATGTGCCACGGCAGCGAGGTCGGTCCGGTGCACGCCGGCTGCTCGGTGGACCGTTCGTTCTCCAAGGGCCTGAACGAACTGCGTCGTTGGCTCCTGCGTCTAGAGAATTCCGACGAAGTCGTGCTCCTGTACCTGGAGAACCACCTCGTGACGAAGCTCGGCCACGATACGGCCGCCGACGCATTGGCGGCCGGGTTGGGCGACTTGGTGGCGCGCCCGCCGACAGGCAAGCGGTGCGCTCCACTCCCAACGTCGACGACGCCTGCGCAGCTTCGCGCCGCGGGGCATCGCGTCCTCATCGTCGGCAACTGCGGTCCGGGAAGGTGGGGTACCTGGGTGCACGAACGCGGCCCGAACGCCAACTGGGTCGAGTCGTCATCGGGACCCGTTGACGAGTACCCCGGCTTGCGCGGCTGTGCGGCTGAGCGGAAGCGCACCGGCGCCGGTCGCGCCATCGTGCGCTGGTACGAGGACTCGACATGGGTCAGTGCCATGGCCGGTGGTAGCTCCAGCCACTTGACGACGACCGAAGCGCGGGCGATGGCGGCGTGCGGCGTCACCCTGATCGGCTTCGACCAGCTGACACCCGAAGACCCACGCCTCACCGCGGTGGTGTGGTCGTGGGCGCCGGGGGCACCGGCGAGGCCGAACGGCGCCGCGTCGTGCGCGATCTCGGGCAGCGACGGGCGCTTCCGCGATGCCGCTTGCGGCGATCGGCACCCCTTCGCCTGCATGGTGTCGCCCGACAGCTGGCGCGTCACCAGAGGCGAGGCGTCGTGGGCGGACGGGCCGTCGACGTGCGCCCGTGAGTTCCCCGGTTCGGCCTTCGGCGTGCCGGCCAACGGCTGGGAGAACGGCCAACTGCGAAGCGCCGCGTCCGGGCGCACGCCGTGGCTCAACTACGCCGACACCGTCGGTAACGGCGGCTGGCGGGCCTGATGCTTCCGGGCGCCGACGAACTCTGGGCCGACCTCGATCCGACGGTGAGCCACTGCAATCACGGATCGTACGGCGCCGTGCCGCGTCCGGTGCGGTTGTTCCAGGACGACCTGCGCCGGCGCGCCGAAGTGAATCCCAACCAATGGTTCCGCTTCACGCTGCCGGAACTGTTGGAGCAGGCCCGCGCTCATATGGCGGGCTTCATCGGCGCGTCGCCGGACAACGCCGTGTTCGTGGCAAACGCCACCACGGGCGTCAACGTCGCGCTGGCCGCGGTGCGCTTGCAATCCAGCGAGCACGTAATCGTGACCGACCACGTCTACGGCGCCATCCTGCGAACCGCGCAGCGCGCCACCGCACGCGTCGGCGGCACGGTCAATATCGCCGCCATCGACCTGGTGGACGATCCCGACGCGCACGTTGCCGCCTTCGTCGACGCCGCCACCGAGCGGACGCGGGTGGCCATCATCGATCACATCGCGTCACCAACGGGGTTGGTACTCCCGGTGGAGGCGATCATCGCGGCGATGCACGACCGCGGCATCGTCACCATCGTCGACGCCGCCCACTGCCCGGGTAGCCGGAGCGTCGACGTCGAGGCGCTGGGGGCTGACTTCTGGACCGGCAACTTTCACAAGTGGCCGTCGGCGCCGCGGCCGTGCGCCGCGCTCGTGATGAGCGACGAGTGGAAGAAGCGCACCGAACCACTCGTGGCGAGTTTCGGATTGGAAGCGGGAGTTCCGACGAGCTTCGCTTGGCACGGCACCGACGACTACTCGTCCTACCTGTCCCTCGAGACCGCCGTCGGCGCGCTGGCCAACTTCGGGTGGGAGATGTTGTGGTCACACAACAACGACTTGGCCGCGTGGGGCGGCCAAGTAGTCGCCGACGCTCTCGGCGTCGAACCGGCGTTGCCTGCCGCGGCCCGCAGCTCGATGAGCCTGATTCCGCTACCCACCGGCTTCGCCGAAACCGATGACGACGCCCGCGCCTTCATCGCCATGGTGTCGCGCGAACTCGGCGTGGAGGTGGCCGCCAATCCGTGGCGCGGCCGGGGCTACCTACGACTCTCGGCGCACGCGTACAACGAGGAGTCCGACTACGAACGCCTCGCCAAAGGACTGCCGGCGCTACTCGGCCACTAGTCCTTCGAGGTGCGCCGTTTCGTTCCACGACACCAGCGTGGGTTGGTCGTTCGCAGTACGGACCCGCGAGATCGACGCCACGTCACAGAACAACCGCCACGCCGTCTGATCTCCCGTCGCGATCGCCCATGCGGCCGCCGCCTTGATGGGCGACACGTGGCTCACGACGATCACGTCGCCCGCCGCCGCTTCGGCGGAAAGGTCCTCACAGGCGGCGCGTACGCGCACGCCGACATCGGCGAGCGACTCACCGTTGGGCGGCGTCCACGAACTATCACTGCGCCAGTGCTGCCACACCTCGCTGGGGACCCCGGCCAGCGGCTCGCCGTCGAAGTCGCCGTAGTCGACCTCGAGCCAGCGGTCGTCGGCGACGATCTCGTCGACACCGCATGCATCGGCGATGGCGCGCGCCGTCGCCAGCGTGCGCTCGAGTGGACTCGCGACGATGCGGAACGGCGCACCGTGCGTGCGCGCCAGCGCCGCCCCGACGGCGGCCGCCTGGCGCACGCCGAAGTCGTCGAGTGGCAGGTCCATCCGACCGAGGAGCAACCGCTGTGCGTTGGCGGTGGTGCGCCCGTGACGGGCGAGGATCAGCACGGAACGAGTCTGCCCGTCCGCCAGAACGCGCGGCGGGACGCCGCGTCGCGCAGACCGAACCGGCGGACGACGACAATTGCCAACGCCAGGCCGATCACCTCGCGGACGACCAGGAAGGGAAGCTCCGGAGCAATGGCGGTAGCTCCCCAACTGTGGAATCCCGGCCACCAGAACAGCGCCTTGTCGGTCCAGACGCCGTCCAACACGAGGTGGGCGAGCAAGCCGATCGGTAGGGCAATGAGATGGCGGCGCACGGCGCGGCGGTCGACGGTCGCCAGCATCACCGCGCCAAGCGACCCAACGGCGAACACCAAGGTGTGGGCGAGGGCGCGGTGCCCCACCACGGCGTCGCCGACGTCAGGCAGCAGTGCGCCCAGAGCGACCAGCCGATAGTCGAAGGAGGAATCACGCAGCACGCTCCACGCGCCGAGAATGGCGCCGGCCGCGAACCACAAGATCAAGCGTTCACTCCTTGATGAGGATGCGGCTGCACTGCTCGCACGTCGCGTGCTGCCCCGGCGCGAGTTTCGTGAACCCGTCGAGGTCAGCCGCCGACAAGCTGAGGTGACATCCGGTGCAGGCTCCGCTGTGCACGCGTGCCACCGCCATGCCGCCCAAACGCTCCCGTAACCGCTCGTAGGTCGCCAGCAAGTCGGGGGCGATGGTGGCGGCGACTTCGCTGCGCTTGGCCTCCATCTCAGCGAGCTGCCTGCCGGCGTCGCCTTCCGCGGCGGTGAGCGCGGCCAGCACGACTGGCGCCTCTTGGGCAACGGCCTCGAGCACGCCTTGACCTTCCGCCTGCTTGGCCAGCACCGCATCGCGTTGTTCGAGCAGCTCCAGCCCCGACTCCTCCAGCGTGGCCGCCTGCGCCCGGAGCTGGTCGATCTCGTGGATGATCGCTTGGGCGTCGCGCGTGGCCGAGCCCGGCGAGCGCAGCGTCTCGTCGAGCGCCGCCGCCCGCTTCTCCACGGTTGCCAGCGCCGTTTCGATTTCGGCTTCGGCGGCGGCCAGCTGGTCGAGTTCAGGAGTCAGCGCCGCGATGGCCGCTTCGGTGTTTCGCCGCCGCTCGTTTAGGTCGTGCGCCGCGGCGCGCTCCGGCAAGGAGCCCAGCTTCCGCCGTAGCTCGGCGATCGCGGTGTCGTGGTCCTGCAGCGAGAGCAAAGAGTCGGTCACGAGCAGAAGGGCGGGTAGTCGTCGGGCCAGTTGTCGGGCTCTTCGCAGCCCGGCTGGGTCGAGGGGGGGCTCCCGTTCGTGGTCGTCGTTCGTCTCGGCCTGGTGGGGTCGGTCGAGTTGGGATCATTCGGGTCGACGACGCCACCATCGCCGGGATCGCCAGGGATCAGTTCCGTCGTGGTACTGCTCCCGGAGGGCGACGACGACGGCGTAATCGTCATCTGCTTGTTCCCGATCTCGCGCGGATCCGGCGCGGGGAAGCTCAACGCCTGCCGACCTTTCATGGCGTCGCGCATGAACTGTCCGAAGATCCGCGCGGGAAACGATCCGCCGAAGACGTTGGCCACACCACCGACATTTCTCATCTGGACTTTGCCCGTCGGTGCGCCCATCCACACCGCGGCGGCGAGTTGGCGCGTCGAGCCAACGAACCACGCGTCGGTGTAGTCCTGCGCCGTGCCGGTCTTGCCGAAGGTCGGCCACTTGCCCGGGTTGGCGCGGGTGCCGGTGCCACCAGTCACGACCGACCGCAGGATGGAGACGGCGACCCGCGCCGTTTGCTCCGACACTTTCTGCTCCCCGCGAGACGCACCGCGGAACAGCACCTTGCCGTGGCGGTCGAGCACGCGCTCGATGAAGTAGGGCTTGTGGTACATCCCGTCGGCGGCCAGGGTCGCGTAGGCCGAGGCCATCTCGAGCGGCGACACGCCCAAGTCGAGACCACCGAGGGCAAGCGACGGCGTGAGGCAGTCGCAGTCGTGCACCTTCAGATCCGACGTGATGCCCAAGTCCTTGGACGCCTCTTCGATCTCCTCGAGGCCGACCGCCGAAGCCAGCCTGACGTAGGCGCAGTTGACGGAGTTCTTGGTCGCGTCGGTCAGCGAGAGCACGCCGCCGCCTGCGCCTTCGTAGTTCCCGGGCTTGTACGGCTGGTGGCCGGGGAAGTTGACAGTGCACGGCGACGAGCCGTCCAACATCGTCGACGGGCCGAAGCCTTCGTCGGATGGCGGCCACGAGCACCATCGTCTTGAACGCCGAGCCGGCTTGGCGCTGCGACTGCGTCGCCAGGTTGAACTTGTGGGTCTCGAAGTCCCTACCACCGACGATGGCGCGCACCGCTCCCGTCGACGGCTCGACCGAGGCAAGGGCGGCGGTGAACTTGCCCTCGGTGTCGGGCAGGATTTCGTCGACCGCTTTTTTTGCCGCCGCCGCCACGTCACGGTCGAGCGTGGTGACGATCTTGAGGCCGCCCTTGAATACGGCGTTGTAGCGCTCCTGGGTGGTCTCACCGAGACGGCGGTCGTCGAGCAGCGTCTGCTTGACCTGCTCGACGAAGTAGTCGTTCGGCTTCTGCTCCAAACTCTCGATGCCCTTCGGCAGCGGACGGGCGAGTGCGCGCTTGGCGGACGTGGCGCTGATAATGCCGGAGCTCACAAGCCGGTCGGCCACGACGCGGCGCCGTTCCTTCGCCCTCTCGGGAAAGCGAATCGGGTCGTAGCCGACCGGATTCCGGATCAGGCCAGCGAGGAGGACCGAGTCGCCAATATCGAGCTGCGACGCCTTCTTGCCGAAGTAGACCTCGGCGGCCGCCTGCACGCCGTAGGCGCCGTTGCCGAAGTACACGGTGTTGAGGTAGCGCTCGAGGATCTCGTTCTTCGTGTTGTGGTCCTCGACCCGCCACGCCAGCAGTGCCTCGCGCACCTTGCGGTCGACCGTTTTCTCCGGCGTCAGCAACGAGTTCTTGACCAGCTGCTGCGTGATCGTCGAGCCGCCTTGCCGGACGTCACCCGCCGAGACGTTGGTGGCGAGCGCGCGCACGGTGCCGCGCAGGTCGACGCCGTGGTGCTTCCAGAAGCGATCGTCCTCGATGCCGAGCACGGCGTCGATCATGACTTTCGGGACCTGCGACAGCTTCACCGGCTCGCGGTTCTCGTCGGCGTGCAGCACGGCGAGCGTGCTGCCGTCGCGCCGCTGGACCACGGAGCGCTGGCTCAGTTCGCTCATCTGGGCGAGTCCTTCTCCGGTCTCGGTCGTCCAGGTGCCTGTGAAGGCGCGCGCGCTCGGGATGAGAACCATGAGTCCTAACGCCAGTAGCGCGCCGGCGAGGGCCGCCGTCTTGGCCAAACGAGTCGCGATCTGCACAGCGGGCCGAGGTTAACGTCCCGTTCCAAATGAATCGCCGCAGCCAGCTGCTTGTGCTGAGCGCGATCGCTCTGGTCGGCTTGCTGCGGGGCGGCTGGTGGGTGGCGGTCACCGAGGTCATGAGCCCGATCGACGAGGCCGCCCACGTCGATTACGTCGCCGCCATGGCCGACCACGGCAGGCCCCCGAAGGTGGGCCGTGACCTGGTCCGCCAAGACATCTTGGAGCTGGCGAAGGAGTCGGCGACCTCTCCGTGGCGGCCGTCGCCGCTTACGTCCGACCAGCACGACCCGAAGTGGGGCGCCTTCGCCCACAGCTACGAGGGCGTACAACCACCTCTTTACTACGCGCTCCTCGCCGGCCCGTGGAAGCTTGTCCACGGCTACGGGGTCCTCACGACGCTGTACATCCTGCGGGCGCTCGGCCTGCTGATGGCGTTGGCGACCATCCCCTTGCTGTGGCTGCTCGGGCGCGAACTATTTCCCGATCGCCCCGAGATCTCCCTCGGGGCGCCCGCGGTCCTTGTCGTACTGGGTGGCTTCAACGCCAACACTGCCGCGGTGGCCAATGACGGGCTCGTCATGGCGCTGGCGGTGGCGGCGCTGTGGCTGGTCGCTCGGACGTGGACGCGCGGGTTCAGCGCGCGCAACGCGGTCGCCGTCGGCGCCGTCGTGGGCCTCGCGGTACTCACGAAAACGACGGCGCTCGTACTCGTTCCGCTCGTGGCGATCGGCGCGCTCGGTCCGCTGTGGACGCGGGGCACCGTCGCGCGGCGCTATTTCGCGTGGGGCGCTCAGGTCGGTGCGGTCGCCGCCGGCGTCGTCGCGCCGTGGTTGCTGTGGAACCGCGCCACGTATGGTGCGTGGAGCGCCGCCGAGCCCGTCGACAAGCTGACCGGTCCGTTGCAACCGCCGATTCCGCGCACGCTCGACGGCGTGATCATGCACCTGAAGAGCGCGGTGCAGGCGTTCTGGACCGCGCAACTCTCGGTGATCCGCATAGGGCATTACGCCGTGTTCTGGACCGTCGCCGGCGCCTTCGTTCTCGCCGTGGGCGTCGGCATATACGCGCGGCGCCGCCGGCCGACCCGCGACGCGCTGGCGATCGCGTGGATGTCAACCGCGGTCCCCCTGGCGCTGCTCATGATGATCGGCATCATCCTCGGCGTGTTCGGCGGGTCGTCGTCGGTCGTGGGCCGCCACCTCTACACCGCCCTGCCGGCGTTGCTGCTCGCCATTGTCGCGGTCATCTTCACCGTGGCCGGTCGACGGATCGGCGCAGTCGTTTTGGTCGGCCTGATCGCCGTGAGCCTCACGCTCGAGCGGTCCGACACCGACCGCTACGTCCGCAGCGCCTACACACGCGGGATCGAGAGCGGGCTCACACCAGTCGCCGGGCAAGGGCGCGGCGATGCCGCCGTGCCCGGTCCCCTGTCGCTGCGCCTGGAAGCGAACTGCCCGATCCATGGTGTTGGGGTCGAATTCGCCGGCGACGTCCCCGCGTCCGTATCGGTAGTGTCGGACGGCCAGCCGGCGCAGCACGTCGCTCCCGTAAGCACGCGTCCTGATGCCGGCCGCGGCACGTTCACGTTCTTCAACGTCGCGGGCGACGCCGAGGCGTTGAACATCGAAGTTCCCGCAGGCGCGCAGGTGTCCGCCGGATTACCGACCCCCCCAGCGCGCACTCTCATCCCAGTCGCGTTCGCCTATTGCCGCACCGCAAACCCTTCCACCGACCGGTTCGCCGCGTTGTTCCATCCGCAGCACCCGAACTGGTCGCTCGCCGCGACCTACGCCTGGCCCAACATCTGGATGGCGCTCGGTTGGCTCGGCTTCGCGACGGCGATCGCCGCCGCGGCCTGGAGCGCTCGCATACGCTGGAGAGGTGCATCCGGCGGTACGCAAACTCGGTCGGAACGCGCTACTGGGCGCAGCTAAAACCAGACCTGTCGCCCGCCTGCTCCGCTTCTACGAGCAGGCCGGGATGGTCGACCCCACGGCGCTCAACGTCGCGGGACCGTCGGCGCACGACGACGTCGAGCGGCTACGACGCGAACTGTGGGACAAGTACGTCCCGCACCTGCCACCGCCGACGTTCGAGGATCTGACCGAAGACCTCGCGGATGACTCGCTGCCGCGCCTCGACCGTCCGGGCGTCGACCCGGCACCGCTCACCGAGGATCAACGTCACTGGTGGGAACACGGGTTCCTGCTCAAGAAGGGTCTGATCCCGGCCGACATCGTGGACGCCTACCGCGAAGTCCGCGCCCGGCTAGACCAGCCCCACGGCTGGGAGTCGACCGCCCCGTATCTGCACATTCCCGAGATCCGCGACCTCGGCTGCTACGGCCCGCTGTCGGACAAGCTCGAAGAGCTGATCGGCGAGAAGATGGGCATGAGCCTCAACCTCACGGGGTGGTTGTCGACGGAGCGCAACTGGCATCAAGACGACTACCTCAATCCCCCCGGCGTCAAGGGCTGGTACGCCGCCGCCTGGTTCGCGCTCGACACCATCGACCCTGACAGTGGCCCGTTCCAGTTCGTCCCCGGTTCCCACCGCTGGCCGGTGCTGCGGCGTGAACGCGTGCGGATGTTCCTCACGCCCGAAGAGCGCGCCCACCACGACTGGCCGCGCAAGACCGAACGGTTCCTCGACGAGTTGTTGGAAAAGCAGATCGCCGAGCGCTCCGCCGAACCGCAGACGTTCCTCGGCGAGAAGGGCGACGTCCTCATCTGGCACGCCCGGCTTGTCCACCGCGGCAGCCCGCCAAACGTCCCCGGGACACCGCGCTTGAGTTTCATCTCCCACTACACCGGCAAGTCGCACTGGCCGCTCGACGATCGCATGGCTCGTCACGGCGACGGCGGCTACTACTTCCGCGGCGACATTCCTCTGAGCTGAGCCGCCTCAGGAGGCGAGCAACACCTCGAACGCCTCGGTGATGCAGCGCTGCAGGTTCTCGGGGTCGGCGATCGCCGTCGTGTCGACGTGCAAGCCCATGTCGAAGAACCCGCCGTATGAGAACGCGGTGATGTTGAACGCCGCGCCCACCAGCGGACCCATGGCGAAGTTGTGCAGCACCTCAGCGCCGGCGATGTAGGTCGTGAACGGTGCGCCGCGCACGTTCGACGCGCAAAAGTCCGACCGCGAGGTCTGTGAACGCGCCGTCGACAGCAGGAACGACGTCGGCAGGAGATTGACGATCATCGCCATGCTGCCCATAAGGTCGCTGGCGTCGCCGCGCTTCACGCTGGCCATCACTTCCTGCACGCCCGCGAAGGCCTTGTGCGGATCCGACGACGCCGGGAAGTCGTGCATCGACCCGCCGATCTGGTTGCCGCCGCCCGACTCGCCGGTGCGATGGCTAACGGGGACCACGCCGCGGAACCCACTCGGCGCCTCACCATGCTCTTCGTGGTACGCCGACACGCCGGCGACGACCCCGGTGACGAAGACATCGTTGATAGTGCCGCCCAGTCGCTTCGAGGCCGCCTTGGTGTCGTCGAACTGCAACGAGATCGTGTCGAACCACCGAGACAAACCGCGCTGCTTCCACAACGGCGAACCGACGCCACTCGTATCGCCGCCGCCGAGTTCTGTGACCACCTTGGCGACGTCACGCGTAATGCGGCTCAGGTTGCGCGCCGTTCCCGTGGGGTTGGCGACGATCGCGTTCACGGCGCGCGAACCGATGCCGACCACGCGGCGCAGGTTGTGGCCGACAGTCCAGCTGGCAGCGTTGGCGAAGTCGCGCGCGTGCTCCTCGCGATCGAACACAGGCATGTCGACCTTGGGTTCGTCGGCGGTCATGTCGATGAACTTCAGCGACAGCCGGGCGCCGCCCTCGCCGTCGGTAATCGTGTGGTGCAGCTTCTGGAACATCGCCGAGCGACCGCCCTCGAGTCCCTCGATCACGACGAACTGCCACAGCGGACGGGTCCGTTCGAACGGATCGAGGATCATTTTGGCGACGAGCTCGTACAGCTCCCGGAACCCGCCCGGCGACGGGAGAGAGATCCGCCGGATGTGGTAGTCGAGGTCGAAGTCGGGATCGAGCACCCACTCCGGCGGCGAGAGCCGACCGACACCGGGCATGACGCGCTGGCGGAGCCGAGGAATGTCGGCCACTCCCTGCGCCAGCTTCGGCCGGAACTTCTCGAAGTCGATGTCGCCGTCGAGGATCGTCACGGCGGCGAACCACGAACTCAGGGCCGGGTCCTTCTCCATGTTCCACATGAGCGCCTCGGAGTCGCTCATGTGGCGGTCGAATCGGAGGTCGTACTCGCGCGCCATGTCAACCACGGTATCGGTGATGGCTAGCGGACCCGCCTTGGCGCTAGCTCGACGGCGACGGCGGCGCCCTCGGACTCGGGCATGCAGCACGACAGGTCGGTGCGGCACGCGTCGGGCGGCGGTGTCTCGGCCAGCAGTTCGCGGGCCGCGTCGAGTTGTCTGGCGAAGCGCTTGAGCTCGCGGATGCGCTCGTTGATCTCGGCGCGCTTCTCTTCGATCAGCAACCCGACGCGCTCCTGCGCGGCCGAGCAGTTCGCCCCGTTCCAGATCGGCAAGAGCTCGACGATCTGCTCGCAGCGGAGTCCCATCTTGCGCGCCCTGGCGATGAACAGCAACCGGTTGGCGGCGTCGTCGTCGTAGTCGCGGTAACCGGAGTCAGTGCGTTCGGGAACCGTCAGGAGGCCGACGCGCTCGTAATAACGCACCGTCGACGTGGCCACTCCGACCCGATCAGCGAGCTCCGAGATACGCACGAGGCCAACGGTAGACCTTGCACTCGGGTGAGAGGTCAAGCGCGAAAAAAGACCCTTGACTTTGCATTCGAGTTCAAGGCTTACCGTCCGCGCCGGGTCCGAAAGACGGGCTCACTTGAAGGAGGGGCACGATGCCAACCTTTACTCGTGACAACACCAAGATCGGCGCCGACCTCGGAAGCCTCGGCGTGCAGCACGCCGCTGAAGAGGGCGGGATGACCATCTCACTCGAGAGTTGGAAGGCCGGTCTCGACACGGCAGAGATGTACGCGGACCTGCCCGACGGGGCGTGCCCCGCGTCGCATTGGGGCTACGTGGTCAGCGGCCAGCTCACGCTGCGGTTCACCGACGGCGCGACCGAGACGTTCGTCGCCGGCGACGCGTATTACATCCGCCCGGGGCACAACGCTCACATCGACGAAGACTGCGAGATGGTCGAGTTCAGCGTCGCCGACGAGACAACGGGTCTGTCCTCGCTGTCGTAGTGGGCCCTACGAGGCGGTCGTCGCGGACGGTGCGCGCGCCCGCGGCCACCGTCGCCGCTACGGTGACCGCGTGCGGTTCCGGCCCTTGGTCTTGGTCCTCGCACTGTCGTTCGTCGCCTGCACTTCGGGCGACGGGACCGAGCCGCCGACTCGGACCACAGCGGCCGCCAAACGACCGGAGCCGCTCTCTGTCGTAGCGGCACGATCGCTGAGCACGTCGCTCGTGAGCGCGAACCGCTCCCTGCGTCTTGAGGCGCTGGCCACGGCGCTTCGCGAGACCCCAGCCCTTCAGGACGCGTTGCTTCCGCCCAACACAACGGTCGATATCGAGGCGGCGACATTCCAAGAGTTGGGCGACGGTACGGGAACCGTCGAAGCCGCTGTGACGTCCGGCGGCGCGGTCAAGCGTTGGCATCTATTGCTCGTCTACGAGGCCGGCGCCTGGCGCGTCCTTTCGACGAAGCAGATCTCGTGACGCGACTCCTGATCACGCTTATGGCGCTAGTTGCCGCGGGGCTGTCGAGCGCAAGCGAGGTACTAGCCGCGCCGGCCTGCACTGACCCCGGCGCTAAGACGCCAGTCTTGTTCGTGCACGGACTTGCGAGCGACGCTTCCGTCTTCGACTCCGGCAATATCAAACTGTCGAGCGTGGTCAAGGAACTGGACGCGGTAGTCGACCGGTTCGACTACCACGCCGTCGCGAAGAAGTGGGTGACAAACCCGCTGATCGGACAAGCGCTGGCAGAACGAATTGTGTGTCTGGCCGACCGATCACGTTCGGCTGGGGGCCCCGGGAAGGTAATCGTCATCGTCCACTCCATGGGCGGCTTGGCGTTGCGTCAGGCAGCCGACATGACCCGCGACGGCTCAAAGATCGCTTCACGGGTCGCCCTTGCCGTCACGGTCGCGACTCCACATCGCGGGTCGTGGCTCGAAGGCGCTCTCACGGCGAACACGACCGGCGCCATCAGCGGAGCAGTGTTCAAGGCGGTGTACGGCGGCGCTCGTCTGCTTTGCCAAGGCGCCACGCCTCCCGGTGTGGACGCGGCGTTGACCCTGCTGAACGCCGATCTCTGCGGCATCCTTTCGGACCCCGCAGGCGAAGCGGCATTAGCGATGCGACCCGACTCCGACCAGCTCAAAGCGCTCCCGGCTTTGCCGAACACGTTGCCCGTCCTTGCCGCCGCCGGCGAGGTGCGACTCGTCGCCAATCTCTTCGGAGAGGTTGTGCCCCTCGGCGGTGACGTTGGCGACCTGGTTGTGAGAACCAACTCCGCGACTGCGTTCGCCGGAAATCCTGATGCTGGGGGCGGGACGGTCGTTCGCGAGTGCGACATGGACGCGTACGAGATCGCGACGGGGCTCGGATGGAACTACTGCACTCACGGCGGCCTCCTCTCGGATCCCGAGGTCAACTCACGGATCAACTCCGCAATCCGGACCGCGCTGGCGCGGCTGCGCCCAGTCAAGCTGGCGGCGGACGGCCTCGGAGTCGCGAAGTTTGGCGATCCGGCTGACGCAGCGCTTGCCTCGCTCACCGCCGCGCTTGGGGAGCCTGACTACCTCGGACCGTGGGCAACGCAGTACTGCGCCACCGGCGAAGGGGGCGGCGGTCGACTGGCGGTGTGGGGAAACCTGCAAGTCATTTTCAACGACGCTGGAGTCACCGTCGGCACTCGCGACTTTCCAGCCGGCCAGCGCGCTCTCTGGGGATACGACTTCGGAGACTCGATTCAGGCCTACGACCAGGGAACAGGTCAGCAGGTCTCCGGTTCGCGGCGAATTCTGCTGACGACGCCGTCGGGTATCGGACTCGGCAGCAACGGAAACGACATCAGCCGCGTCTATGGCGCGAAGGCGACCTTCCATCCAGGCGACCCTGATGATTACCCGGGTCCCTCCTGGACGGTCACCGCGGGCACCGACCTCGCGCTGTATCTGACCGTCGACGCGAACCGGCTTGAGGGGCGCGTCATCACCATCGGTGCGGGGCGAGGCTGCGGAGAATGACCGGAAGGGTTGGCGCAGATCGACGGCACCACAAGATGAGCTACGAAAACGCGGCCGTCACGAAGCGCTCGAAACCAACCGCGTCAAAGTCAATCTCGTACCCGTCGTCGTCCTGACGGATTTCCAACGTGGGGCAAAAGAAGTCGCCTCCGGCAACGAAGAAATGTGGCGACCCTTTAACCCCACTGGCCACGCCCGCCGCGTAGTCACTGAGGACCGTTGCGTCGTCGTCGGAAGTCGATTGAGGCAGGCCGAGGTCGCCGACGATCGAGGCGACAACCGCGCGATCGTCGATGGTGGCGCCGTCCTCGAACAGCGCTCGGCGAAGCGCAAGCGAGCACGCCAACCCCTCGGACATCCCGACCCGGTACGCCGCAGCCTCAGCGGCGAGCGCCACCAGAGTTGTTCTTGGAAATCGGTCGGGGTTGAAGCCGGCAAACAGCTTGGGAGCGACACTCTCCTTTAGAGCAGCCACCTTTCCGACAAGCGACGCCCCGGTTAGTGGCGATCCGTTTACGAGCTCCAATGGCCACGCCCGCACAGCTATCGGAGGCTCACCCCCTTGCGCCTCGCGGAACTCGGAGATCCGAGTCAGCCCAACGTGAGCGAAGGGACAGGAGATGTCGGCGTACACCGTGATCGGAGTCACCGGTCGGTTCTAGCCCAAGGGACGGCGGATCATGCCGCGACGGGCGTGGGAATACCCCCTAGGGGTATAGAGTTCACGCTTATGCAAGGGGCAGGGCCATGACGAGCGAGGAGCATCCGATGAACCACGACAGCGCAGTAGCGGCGAGCGAGGTAGTTCACGACGCGTCGATTCGCTCAGCCCATGGGGCACATCACGGCCATCACGTGGCGATGTTTCAGCGCCGGTTCTGGTGGAGCCTGTTGCTGGCCATTCCGGTCGTGGCAACGAGTCACATGATCATGGACTGGTTCGGCTACGAGCTCGCCTTCGAGGGCATGGATCTTGTTGGCCCGGTGCTCGGCTCCGTGATCTTCTTCTGGGCGGGTTGGCCGTTCCTGCAAGGTGGATTCGAGGAAGCAAAGGATCGCAAGCCCGGGATGATGCTGCTGATCGCGATGGCGATAGCCGTTGCGTACGCGGCGTCGATGGCGACGTCGTTGGACTGGTTCGAACTCGACTTCTGGTGGGAGCTCGCGCTGCTCGTCACCATCATGTTGCTGGGGCATTGGCAGGAGATGAAGGCACTCGGCCAAGCCCAAGACGCACTCGCAGCATTGGCTGCGCTGCTGCCCGATGAAGCCGAACGAGTTGGCGAGCGCGGCGAGATCGAAGTTGTGTCGCTGGACGAGCTCAAGCGCGGTGACGTTGTCCTTGTTCGCTCCGGCGGTCGGGTTCCGGCCGACGGCAAGATCGTCGAGGGAGCGGCGGAGCTCGACGAGTCGATGATCACCGGCGAGTCCAAGCCCGTCGCCAAGGGCATCGGCGACCGGGTGGTCGCCGGTACGGTCTCGACCGACTCCGCCGTGCGGGTGAGCATCGACGTTGTCGGCAACGAAACAGCCTTGGCCGGTATCCAGCGCCTGGTTGCGGACGCACAGGAGTCGCGCTCGCGGGCGCAGGTGTTGGCTGACAGGGCGGCTGCGTTGTTGTTCTACGTCGCAACGGCCGCGGCCGTCGTGACCGCGGTTATTTGGCTGACCATCGGTAACGCCGACGATGCCGTGGTGCGGGTCGTGACCGTGCTGGTTATCTCGTGCCCGCACGCTCTTGGTCTCGCCATTCCGCTCACGACGTCGCTCTCATCCGCGATCGCAGCGCGCAACGGCATCCTCGTGAAGGACAGGCTGGCGCTCGAGCAGAGCCGCACGATCGACGCGTTCCTATTCGACAAGACCGGAACCCTGACGAAGGGCGCACACACCGTCGCCGGTGTGGCGGGCTTCGGGGTCACCGAAGACGAAGTGTTTCGGATCGCGGGCGGCGTCGAGTCCGATAGCGAGCATCCGCTGGCACGAGCCATCGTGACCGCGGCCCGGGCGCGCGGCGAGATCGCGACGGCAACACGCTTCCGGTCGATAACCGGCCGCGGGGTCGAGGCGAACATCGAAGGAGGCACCTATGCGGTTGGCGGCCCGGCTTTGTTGCGGCAACTCGAACTTGCCGAATCGCCGGACGCAACCACGTGGGCAGGTGTCTGGAAGCAACGCGGGGCCGCCGTTCTCTACCTAATGCACAACGGCTCGATGATCGGCGCGTTGGCGCTTGAAGACGAAATTCGGCCTGAAGCCCGCGCCGCCGTCGAGGAACTCCATGCGATGGGTCGACGCGTCGTGATGATCACGGGCGACGCGCAACAAGTTGCTCACGCAGTGGGCGAAGACCTCGGCGTCGATGAAGTGTTCGCGGAAGTACTGCCCGAGGACAAGGCGGCCAAGGTCGCGGAACTCCAAGAACGCGGCCTTAAGGTCGCGATGGTTGGCGACGGCGTAAACGACGCGCCGGCCCTCGCGAGCGCAGACGTCGGTATCGCGATAGGCGCCGGTACTGACGTGGCCATCGAGTCTGCCGGGCTCATCCTCGCGAGTTCCGATCCGCGCTCGGTCGTCGGGATCATCAGGCTGTCGAAGGCCGCTTACCGGAAGAGCATTCAGAACCTTTGGTGGGCAGCGGGTTACAACCTGGCCGCCATCCCGCTTGCCGCGGGAGCCCTCTCGTGGGCCGGGGTCTCCATGCCACCCGCGGTAGCCGCAGTGCTCATGAGCCTTTCCACCATCGTTGTCGCAGCCAATGCGCAACTACTGCGACGACTCGATCTGCGGCCGAGTTTGAATCTGAGTCATTAGGTCTTGGAGGTGTGGGCGCAGAGGGACTCGAACCCCCGACATCTGCCTTGTAAGGGCAGCGCTCTAGCCAACTGAGCTATGCGCCCGGAGCGAGCCAGGTTACTGGGCGTATCCCCGAATCCGACGAGCCGCGCCGGTACGTTGGTCATCCACAGGTGGTTGAGTTCGGGAGAGCGCGTGGCTAGAGGGGACGGTGATGCAGCGGACGACCTTGTAGGTCGGTACCTGCGCGAGATCTCCGCGCACCAGCTGCTCACGGGTGAAGACGAACTTCGACTGGCCACGCTGATCGCTGCCGGCCAACTCGCCGCGCGCGGCGATGGAGCACCCGAGCGACCACAAGAGCCTGTCGGCGGCCGAGAAGCGCCGCCTACGCCAGGCCATCCGCGCCGGCGAGGACGCCAAGCAAGCGTTCATCGTCTCCAACCTGCGCCTGGTGGTGAACATCGCCAAGCGCTACCAGCGCGCCGGCATGCCGCTGCTGGATCTCGTGCAGGAGGGCAACCTCGGCCTGATCCGCGCCGTCGAGAAGTTCGACCACACCAAAGGCTTCAAGTTCTCCACCTACGCGACGTGGTGGATCCGTCAAGCGATCGGCCGTGCCATCGCCGAGAAGAGCCGCACAATCCGCGTGCCGACCCGCGTGGGCGACGCCGCCGCGGCGGTCGAGCGGGCGCGCAACTCGCTGCGCGAGGCCACCGGGCGCGAACCGACGCGGCAAGAAGTTGCGGAAGCGACGGGCATGACCGAGTTGGCGGTCGCCGCCGCAGAGCGGATCACGCCGGACCCGCTGTCGCTATCGCTGGCCCAAGACGAGGACCGCGAACTCATCGACACCGTGGCCGACCCGGAGTCCGAGCGCGGCTTCTTCGAAGCGGAGCAGGACGACGATCGGCTGCATCTGCACATCGCCTTGGCGACATTGCACGAGCGTGAACGCGACGTGTTGATGTTGCGCTTCGGTCTCGACGGTGACGAGCCGAAGACGTTGGAAGAGCTCGGCGAGCGCTTCCATGTGACGCGGGAACGCATTCGCCAGATCGAGGCGAAGGCGATGACCAAGCTTCGCCATCCGGCGACGCCGTCGAACCTGCGTCAGCTGCAAGCGCTGGCCGACGCTCGCGCCCGCAAAGCGGGCTAACGAACGTCGGCGAGCGCTCTTAGGCAGTTAATGGGATCTGCTCGTCTTTACGAGGTCGACCCCGTTTGCGCTTGAAGGCCAAGACCTTGCCGTTGAAGAACAGCTGACCGCCCCACACACCCCACGGCTCACGCCGTGCGAGGGCGCCGTCGAGGCAGCTCTCCTGCAGTGCGCAGGTGTTGCAGATCGCCTTGGCGGTGGCGATGTCGTCGAGCTGCTCGGAGAAGAACAGCCCAACCATCGTCGCCGAACCGTCCTGGCAGCGGGCAACGGCCGGCGCTACGCCGGTCTCACGGATATCGGTCTCAAACCAGTCGCTTGTTTCTGCGTACATCGTGTACTCCCCCAAATTTTGTGAAATGTCGCTGGAAAACAAAGAGACCACCGGGATTTCCCGGTGGCCTCTGAGGGTCCTTGCGAAGTGTGGGTTGGTTACCCAGAACTTCGGACTCCTCTGAGGCCGGCACCATCCTTGAGATTCCCCATGAGGGTTTCCGTGGACGGCATGACGAACGTGGAGACCACATATGCCGACACGCGCGGACGCGCGGCAGCATCGGCATGAATTGCCGGTGCGTTTGCGCAGAGCGTGTTCAGGAGCATTTGCAGTTCCTCGTGATGGTTAGGTGTTGGCGGGCGCGGCGACCCCGGAAACCGGGGATGTCCGACTCAATCACACATGTGTGACTTCGTCAATCATTTATTCAAAGAAAGTATGCATTCCTCGAGGAGCGCCGGCGAGGACGCCGCGATGGGGCTGCGGCGGGCCAAATGGTCGAGCACGACGAGGTCCTCGCCGTACCGGTCGGTAACAACCGCGCCGGCCTCTTGGCAAACGAGCAATGCGCCGAGGTAGTCCCATGGCCCGTGCGCGGGCACCGCTGTGCAATCGATGAACGCATCGAGGGTTCCCGCGGCGACCGCGCAGATGTCGAGCGCGGCGGCGCCGAGAGCCCGGAACTGTCGCCAGCCGAGGTGGTGATCGGGAAGCCCGGAGACTCCCACGAAGGCTTTGGCCAGCGGCGTTTCGGTAAGAACGGGTGTCGGGTGACCGTCGATGGTCGCGCCTTCGCCTCGGACGGCGCGCGAATCGCGTCCCCGTCGCCTGATTCACCACGACCGCCGCCAACGGTCCCTCCGCGTCCACGGCGCACAGGCTGGTGGCGAACCAGGGCAGTCCGGCGGAGGCGTTCGTCGACCCGTCGATGGGGTCGACCACCACGATGACGGCGCGATCGCCGTGGGCCAGTCCGCTCTCTTCACTAAGCACGCCAACGTGCGCGCGGGACAGAACCTCGAGCACGGCATCGTCGGCTGCAAGATCACACTTGTATTGGCCCTCTCGCGTGCCGGCCAGGCCCCAGTCGGCCAGTAGCGCGACGGCGCTGTGCACGGCGGTCGCGGCATCGTCGAGCAACAGGAGCAGATCGTCGTTGGTCATCTGCTGTCCACGCTACGGGTCTCGTTACATCCGCCGCGTACGATTGCGGTCGTGGCAGTTATTGACGTTCCCGGGTTTGTGGCCGAGCTGAAGGACCACGCTGTCGACCACGGTTTTCACGTGCACGACGAGCGGCATTTCGTCGAGACGTACTCGCTGCGTCAGGCCTGGGAGGTCGAGCTGCATCCCGAAGCCGGTTGTGGCGGCCCGCTCGATCTGCACCTCGCGCTCGAACTGGACCCGCGGGTCATGCTGGCGTTTGAAGACGCGGTAATGGCGCTCGACGATGACGACGAGGACGCCCAGCCGCCCGACGAGTTCTACTTCCCGCTCACCTTTACGTGGTCGTTGCCGCCGCTCCCCCACGGCCCTGACCTGCTGCGCCTGGCGATCGACCTCGCCGGCGTCGGCGGCATCGAGTTGCCCGTTGAGGTCTCGGCGATCGACTCGATCCCGTCAGCCACTGACGCCGCCGAGCGGCGACTCACCGTTGTCGCCAAACAACACCTGTCGCTCGCCAAGATCTTCGGAGGCGAAGAGCTTCTTTGCGGCGTGCTCGACCGCTGCCTCGCCGTCAGCAATCACTTGCTCGACAACGCGCCCGTCTGGCTCGACGGCTAGACGCGACCTCTGCGCCGGCCTGACAACGCCTCGCCGCGGGCTCGGAGTTGTTGTGGTGTCACCTTGCGCGGCTCGGGTTCGCGCCGCGGCGGCGGCGTTGGCGCCGGCTTACGCGGACGCCGTGGCTTCGTCTCCGCCACCAGTGGCACGAACGGCGCGACGTGCACCGGCGAATCTCCATCATCGCCCGAGGCGGCGTGCTGCGCCTGGAAGTCGTGGGCCATCGCCGCGAAGTTGGCGTTCAGGTCTTTGACGAAGATGCCGCCGCTCGAGGTCAGGATGAGCGCGCCAATCAGGAACATCGGGATCGCCATGGCGACAGCCCAACGCAATCCGTACGTGTCGCCTATACCCGACGCGATCGGGATGAAGAGCAGACCCGGTAGGACCCACAGCAGCACCGTGGCGAAACTGATGGTGCGAACACGTGGCGGAACCACCATCGCAATCAGTACCGCAATCGCCGGGCCGAGGATCGCTCCCGTGAAGTTGGTCAAGATCAGCATGAAAATGAACACGCCGACGTTGGGCGAGATCGCGAGCCCCACCAGCATCACGGACAGGATGACGGCCACCAGCGAGAGGAACGGGAACACCTTCTCGGGACTGCCGCCCGTCAGGTAGCGGGTCATGGCGGGCGTGGCGATGAGGAGACCGACAATCGCCGCCGCTTCGCCGATGGCGGTGATCCAGCCGCGGCCAAGGGCATCGAGCCCGAAAACTTCCTCCATGAGTGACGGGAGCAGGATCGCCAGCGCGAGCAGGCCACCCACGAGGAACGGCAACGACCACCACAGCCGCCGCACCGTGCCGATCCGCTTGAGGATGCGGAAAGTCTCTTTCAGCGTTGGCGGGTTGACGATGACTTCCTCGGTCACCGCCGGTAGGCCCGCCGCTTCGCGTTCAGGCGCGCCGCGCACCGGGTTGCGCAGCTTGAAGCTGTAGTAAGCGAGCAGCGCCGAAGGAACAGCAACTGCGAAAATCGCGCTCCGCCAACCGAACAAGACGGTGAAGGCGCCGAAGAAGACGGGGCCGACGAGCCGGCCACCGCGGGTGAATCCTTCGCGGGCGGAGAAGACCGTCGATCGTGTGTGAACCGGGTAGTAGTCCGCCAGCAGCGACTGCTGCACCGGGTCGTTGAGCCGCAGTCCGAGACCGAAGCCGCTGCGAGCAATCAGGAACAGCCCGAGCGTCGTCGCCGCACCCGACAGGACGGCGAAGACGGCGGCGATAACGGCGCCGGCGCCCAGGTAAAACGTCCGGTTCGTCGTGGCTTCGGACTTCACGGCGACGGGGACGGCGAGCAAGAAGCTCACCAGCAGCGCCAGGCCGCCGATGCCGGTCACCTGCGACAATGTGATGTCGAAGTCCTTCTGGATGTCGGGCAGGATCACCAGGAAACCTGAGCCATCGACCGAGTCGATGAACGTGTGACCCAGCAGGACGAAGAGCGGCGCCAGCGACGCGCCGCCTACGGCCGTCTTGGGATCGGCCAGGAACTTCCGCGTCGCCGCCGGCGTGTTGCGGAAGGACTTGCCTACCTGCGCGACGCCCTCTTTCAGCGCCTCGGTTAATGCGCTCACACTGGTCCCCCCGGACTTCGTAGTTGTCCGCGGGAACGTAGCAAAGCGGCTCTACTTCTTGCGGCGTCCCTGCCCGATCGACGCCAGAACCGCCTCAGTGACGGCGTCGACGATGAAGCTCACCTGGTCGTCGTCGATCCGAGCCGGCTTGGACTCGGCCTGCGCCCGCCGGCGCAAGAGTGTGAGGTCGCGCTCGACACGAGCGAGCGACGCCGTGAACTCTTCGCGCGTGTCGTTCAGATCCGCAGCGCTGGCAGCGACCCACGCCGCCAGTCCGTCGGCGCCGCCGATCGACTTCAGAGCGTCGCGCAGGATCAGCCGGAGGTCGTCGGTGACTTCGCCCACGGTCTGGCTGAACTCCGCGAGCGCCGCCGCCCCAGCCTGCACCGCGCCGAAGATGCCGGCCGCCTGCTCGGTCAGATCGATTTCGCGCAGGGAGTGGAGCCGCCGGAGCTCGCCGTACACCTTCTCGATCGCCGCCTCGGTGCGCTCGCTGGCCCGCTCCGTGAGCCCGGTGACGCGGGCGTTCAGTTCCTCCAGCTGCGCGACGGCGTAGCGCGCCGTGACATCGGGCGACTCGAAGCTGATCGCGTCTTCGACGACCGCAGGCCGCGGCGGCGCCATGGATGCAGGCTCTTCAGTGGCGACGGTCGCCGCGGCGACGACCGGCGTCGTGGTGGTGTTCGCCGCCAGCGGCAGCTGCCACCGCTCCTCGGCGGGCGGACTGGCGGCGAGCGGGTCGTTGCCGGTCTCCTCGAGGCGCAGCCTCGGGGCGTTGACCGCGACTTCTCTCGGCCCGCGCGCCCATACGGCACCGCAACCAGCGAACCGACCCGTGCAGACGGTGCCGCACACGGTGCACTCGCAACGATCCGAATGCGCCGTCATCGGGTGCTCGCAGGTTTCGGCGATTTGCGGACCGAACTCGTGACACCAACCCATGGTGGCGCCAATGGTACTTGCGGTTCGGGGACTTCAAGTAGTGGGGCGGGCAGGGCTCGAACCTGCGACCCAAGGATTATGAGTCCTCTGCTCTGACCAACTGAGCTACCGCCCCTGGCGGTAAATGAAGCTCCGGGGCTCGGACTCGAACCGAGAACCTATTGATTAACAGTCAATTGCTCTGCCGATTGAGCTACCCCGGAAGGAAGTCGCAGGATAGCAAGGCGTGCACCAAACCCATGATCGTTCGATGTGTGCGACTGCACCGATAATCGACTCGCGGACAGCCGAATTCGTGCTTCGCCCTTCGGATGGACGGGTCTGGCTTAGCCCGATAGGGCTTGGTGTGTTGGCTCGGTGGAATTCCGGTCAGAACGGTCCAGTAGGCGGATGCCGCATCAAGATCCAAGCCCTCGTGCAGGTAGAGCCGCAGGCGAAGGCGCGTCTCGTCAATGTCGAAGAAGTGCCGGAGCCAACTCAGGAAGAACACCATCATCCGCGGGTCGCTGTTTGGAAAGCAGACCTGACCGTCGCGTTTGGCGCCCTCGCCCGCGTAAAGCGCGGCGCCGGCAACCAGAAACTCCTGTTCGGTGAGTTGAGCAATTCGCTGTCGCCCCGCAGCAAGCAACTCATCGATCTCGGCCTTCTTTCGCACCATCAGCGCGTTCGGGCGCACGCGTGGCCCGTAGCGCCGCTTGGAGGGCGTAAACGGCACGTCGCGGACCCATAGCGACACGCTCGACTTGGCCACACCTAACTCGGTGGCGATGTCTTGCAACGTCATGGACTCGCGCGCGCATCTCGCGCGCCTTCTGTTGCTCGGCGACTTTGCCTCGATACCCCATGTCCCAAAATTACGGAGGGGGTGTTACGAGCTATTCCTCTTCGAGGAAGCCGCGGAGGCCTTGGCTGCGGATCGGGTGGCGGAGTTTGGCGAGGGTCTTGGACTCGATCTGCCGGACGCGTTCGCGGGTGACGCCGAACTCTTTGCCGACCTCTTCGAGCGTGCGCATCTCGCCGCCGTCGAGACCGAAGCGGAGCCGGATGATGTCGCGCTCGCGGTCGCTCAGTTGGTCGAGCGCTTCGGTGACAGCCGCGGTGAGCATCATCCGGGTGGCGTAGTCGGCCGGGACCTCGGCGCTGTCGTCGGAAATGGTGTCGCTGAGCGAGAAGTCGTCTTCGTCGCCGACGGGCTGTTCGAGCGAGACGGTGTCCTGGTTGATCTTGAGGATGTCGCGCACCTTCTCGGGCGACATGTCCTCGAGCTTCGCGGCCAACTCCTCGATCGTGGGCTCGCGGCCGAGCTCCTGGAGCATCTGGCGCTGCACCCGCAGCACCTTGTTGATGGTCTCGACCATGTGCACCGGGATGCGGATGGTGCGCCCCTGGTCGGCAATCGCTCGCGTGATCGACTGGCGGATCCACCACGTGGCGTAGGTCGAGAACTTGAAACCCTTGGTCCAGTCGAATTTGTCGACGGCCCGCATCAGGCCGATGTTGCCTTCTTGGATCAAGTCGAGGAACTGCATCGCGCCCTTGCGGTAACGCTTGGCGATCGACACCACGAGACGCAGGTTGGCGTTGGTCAGCTGGCCCTTGGCGACCTGACCGTCGGCGACGATGCGCGCCAGGGGGCGGCCAACTTCAGCCGAGAGTGGGTGGCCGTTCTCCTCCGTGAGCTCGGCGATGCGCGCCTGCGCCTCGATGCCGGCCTCGATGCGTTGCGCGAGTCGCACCTCTTCTTCGCCGGTGATGAGCGGGAACTTGCCGATCTCTTTGAGGTACATGCGAACGGGGTCGCCGGCGCCGCCGCGCCCGTCGTCGTAGGGAACGGCGTCGCCGCCGCGCGGAGCGCGCGGCGCGCGGCACGCGCTTCGGCTTCTCGACCGGTCGCAATGGTCGGACTACCGCCACACCTTGCGGCGGCGTGGGATGGTCGTGGTCCTCAACCAAGACTTCTTGCGCGCCCGCACGATCGACGGCGTCGATGTCTTCGTATCCGATGCCTGCGCGGGCGACCCACTCGACGACTTCGTTGATCAACTCAGGAGTGAGCTCGACGTCTTTGAGCGCGGTGACGAGGTCATCGGATGACAGCACGCCCTTCATGCGACCGCGGGCGAGGAGTTGTTCGATCTCGACATCAGGCAGGTCGGCGGGAAACGAGTTCAGCGGTTGCGCATCACTCATCTTAAGGCCCCCCTCTTCTGCATGATCTGCTGCCTGGGCCAGCCACGCTACCAATGCCACGGTGGCCTCGGAACGGAGATCCTCATTCTGTAGTTGTTCCCGCGTCTGTTTCAGCCAACCGATGCTGGCCGACAACTCTGCGATGTTGCCGCCCTCTGCGACCGCCTTGTTGAGCCGCGCGGCGGCCGCGTCGACCGCAACACGCACGAGACCAGCGAGAACGTCGCCCGGATCGGCGTCGGAGTCCTCCACCGCGAGTCGGCGCAGAAGGTCAGCGGCGTCGGGTGGCGCCGCTTCGATCGCCTCGGTGAGCGGTACTCCCGTGGCGAGCGCCAGGAACGCGTCGTGGTGTGCCGGGTCCTTGAACAGCACCTCATGCAATTTCCCGGCCACATGTTCCGGATCGTGAATGGCCACCTTGAGCGCCTCGGTTTCGGGACCGCCGATGCGCGCCGTTTGTGCCCGCGGCGCGATGGGAGCGACCGAGACTTTCGCGCCGCGCTGGCTGATGCTGCGCGTGAGCTGTTCGACTGAGATGTCGACGGCGGCCGCGATCTCGCCGATGTACTGCTCGCGCACGAGCGGGTTGGGGTGCTCGGCCACCATCCCGAGCGCGGCTTCCGCCGTCTTGGCGCGGCCCTCCGGGGTGCGCAGGTTGCCGGCGTCGAGGGCGCGGTGGACGCGGAAGTCGAGGAACGAGCGCGACGCTTCGAGGGCGGTCTTCAAGGCCGGCGCATCGCGGCGCGCCATGTCGCCCGGGTCAGAACCCTTCGGCAAGGCGAGCACGTGCAGCGACAAGTCGAGGTCGCGCTCCCACGTGTAGAAACGCTCGGCGGCGGCTTGTCCCGCGGCGTCGGCGTCGTAGGCCAGCACGATGCGCGGGGCGAAGGTACGCAGCACGCGCAGATGCTCTTCGGTGACCGCGGTGCCACAGGTGGCGACGGCGCGCGGCGCCCCCGCGAGGAAGAAACCGATCACGTCGGTGTAGCCCTCGCACACCACGACCTCGCCGCTCTTGACGGCGTCTTCCTTGGCCCAGTTGAGGCCGTAGAGAACGCGTCGCTTGGAGTAGATCGGCGTTTCCGACGAGTTCTTGTACTTCGCCGGGTCGTCGGATCCCGGAAGCACGCGTCCGCCGAAGGCGACGGGACGCCCGGACGTGTCGTAGATCGGGAACATGACCCGGGCACGGAACGCGTCCTGCTGCTTGCCGCGGCGGTTGACGAAACCGAGGCCGGTGTCGACCAACTCCTTGTCGGACAACTTCAGGTGCCGCGCGAACTGGTCCCAGTCGTCGGGCGCCCAGCCGATCTTGAACTGGATGATGACGTCTTTGTCGTAGCCGCGGTCGCGCATGAGGTAGTTGCGCGCCTTGCCGGCGTCCTCGCCCTGCCGCAAGCGATCGTGGTACCACTCGACGGCCTTCTCCATGGCCTTGTACAGCGCCTCGCGCTTCTGGCGTTCGGCACCGGCGTTGGCGTCGTCGTAGCGGAGTTGGATGTTGGCCTTGGCCGCCAGCTTCTCGACCGCGCCCACGAAGTCGAGGTGCTCGGTCTCGCGCACGAACGTGATCACGTCGCCCGACATCTGGCAGCCGAAACAGAACCACAAACCGTTTTCGGCGTTGAGGGAAAACGAGGGCGACTTCTCCGCGTGGAAGGGGCACAAGCCGGTCCATTGGCGGCCGACACGCTTAAGGGTCATCCGTTCGGAGGCGACGGCGACGAAGTCGGTCGCGGCGCGTACCCTCGCTACGTCCTCCGCCAGAATTCCCACACGCTGAAGTTATCGCCGCGGTGTGACGTCAGTTTTCGGCGGCTACGGGAGCGACCCCTCGATCGAGGTCATCGTGTTCGTCCCTGCGCCGCCGTTGCCCTTATCGCTCCCGGCCCCGCCGTTCAAGGTGTCGTTGCCGTCGCCGCCCCACAGACTGTCGTTGCCGTCGCCGCCGTAAAGCGTGTCGTTTCCGGCCCCGCCTCTGATGGTGTCGTTACCGGGGCCGCCGGACACGCGGTCGGCGCCACCGTTCGTGCTGATGGTGTCGTCTCCGGCGCCACCGCACACGATGTCGTTGCGACCACCGGTGCGAACGGTGTCGTTGCCGCCTTCGGCGTAGACGATGTGGGGCGAGCCGTCGGTCAGGATGTCATCGCTGCCCGGCGTCCCACGCACCACGGTGTAACCCGAAGGTGCACGCTGACCGGGGCGACACGCCACTATCGGATCGACGTTCGATGGCGCCGTGGTCGTTGTGGTAGTCGGGGCCGTCGTCGTCGTCGTCGTCGTCGTCGTGGTCGTGGTGGTCGTTGTGGTTGTGGTGGTCGTTGTGGTTGTGGTGGTCGACTCCGTCGTGGTGGTCGTCGGCTCCGTCGTGGTCGTTGTGGTCGTAGGTGGCGGTGGCGTTTCGACGATCACGGAGAAGGAGTTGATGGCGCCGCGGTCCTGCGGGAACGTGTCGAGCACTTGGAGCGTCCACGTTCCATTGGGATTGGTGCCGTCGAAGCCGGCCAGCGATGGCGCCGAACCGTCCGGGATGAAGCTGCCGACAAAGGGCGGCAAGCCGTTGGCGATCGGCGTGGTTGCCTCGTCGTCGAAGACGGTGCCGCAGAAGTTGTCGCCGCCGTCACCGCGGTTGCTGGCGAGGCGGACGGATGTGCCGGTCGGCCCGATGAGGTTGATTATCAGGTCGCCGTCGAACGAGTGACTAATGCCCGGCGTCGGGCCGCAAACCCCGTCCGCGTCGCCGTTGATGCGCACGTCGAGGTCCGTGATCGACGGCTCGGCACCGACCACGGTGAGCGTGGCGCGGGCGTCGTACGGACCGGACACGGTCGGGTCACCGATCGGCACCGCCGCACCCGAATACGTTGCCGTCGTCGTGTCCACGCGGGCGCCGTACGGGCTGGCCATCCCCGCGGCCACACACGCGACGACAAACATCACTGCAGCGATGCGACGAGCTCGGCGAGCCGTCTCTAGTGAGATGACCTTCATCGCGCGCCTCGCGCTCCCCCGATAATAGGAATGATGATGTCGCGCAGCAGTGCGACTTGGTAAGTCGCCGCAGTCGCCGTCCAGGTCACGAAGTTGAGGCAAACCTGTTCGACGTGATCGAGCACCGGATCGGCCGGTGCCCCCGAGCGAACAAAGGTCGAACATTTCGGCATCGAGACCGCCGTCTGCGAGCCTGACGGGATGTAGAAGATTGGATTGAAGAGGCAGTTCTCGCCGGCTTCATCGCAGGTCTGATCGACGTTGTAGGTGATGTCCCACACGAACGGGTGGTTCAGTTTGTGGCCGGAATAGGTTCCCTCGTTCGGGAAAATGGCCTCCGCGGCCTTCTCGTGGCACGGGGTGCCACCACAGTCCTTGGCGATCGTCACTTCGTTGAGGTCGAGAATCAGACCGGGCGCGGAGTCGTCTGGGACCGTGAACGTCGTTTCGGTGTCGACCCCCTCCGATGTGAGTTGCTCGCCTTCGGGAACGAACGCCTGCGCTTCTTCGGACAGCGGCGTCGTGACCGCGTCCGACACGCTCCCGGCCACCGAACCCGTCGCCGAGGCTGAAGACGACAGCGAAGGACCCGACGCCGGTGTGACAACGGCAATGTCGAACGACTTGGTCTCACCGGCTGCGAAGGGCACGGCGGCGCACGTGACGGTTGCGAGATCTTCGGAGGTGTCGCACACGTCCTCCGGGAAGTTCGACTGCGCCGTGTCACGGACGTTGCCGGTCGACACTGTCAGAGTCACGTTCTGTGCGAGCCCGCCGTTCGTCACCTTCGCCGTCAGCAACGCGTCGTCGCCGTGCCGAACCTGCGCCGGCGCACTCGTCAGATCCAGCGCGACGCTGTACGGGATCCGCGTCAGCTTGCCGTCGAAGTCACCGTCGTAACTCCCCACGTTGAACTCGCCCCAGGCCGACTCGCCGGTTGCGGTCGTAAACACCGAAGTGGCGTTTGTCGCGGGCGACACTCGGAATGCGAACGCCTGCGACTGGCCCGGATAGAGCCGCCCGGCGGTGCATTCGATTTTGCCCTTCTTCGTCACCTTGCAGGTCGACGGTAGGTTGCCGATCGTCCCGCGCTCGGCGGCCAGGGTGACCTTCGATCCGGATGGCTGAGTCACCGTGCCTGTGTTGCGAATCGTCGCCGCCGCTTGGAATGGCCCCGGACTTGTGTCGGGAGCACTCACCCACACGACTGTGTTCGAGACCGAAACTGCCTTAGCCGGCGCGCCGCCAAGGCCGATCGTCACCAGGGCCGCGACTGTTGCCATGGCCACCATCCGCCGGGTTCTCATCCGGTTGACTATGCCAGAGTCGTGCGCGTCAAACCGTGACAGTTGTCACGCCCGGCGACTACTTCAGGTATTTGTCGAACCAGTCGAGAATTACTTCGAAGCGCTGCTGGCGATGCTTGGGCGCGCCCGAGCGCGACATCTCGTGCGACTCGCCGGGGAAGCGCACCATCTCGACGTCGCGGCCGAGCCAACGCAGGCCGGCGAAGAGTTCCTCGGCTTGGGCGATCGGGCAACGCAGGTCGTCGTCGGAGTGCAGGATCAAGAGCGGCGTCGTGATCTTGTCGAGGTAGGTCGTGGGTGACTGACGGATGTACTCGTCGCGATCCTCGACCACCGACTTGCCGTGGTAACCGAAGAAGGCGGTCGCGATGTCGGAGTTGCCTTCCATCAGCGCCAGGTTGTTGGCCGAGCGTTCGGACACAGCCGCCTTGAACCGCTGGTTGTGAGAAACGATCCACGACGTCATGTAGCCCCCGTAGGAGCCGCCGAGTACGCCGAGCCGATCACCGTCGATGAAGTCGAACTGTTTGATGGCGCCGTCGATCGCGGCCATCACGTCCTCGTAGTCGACGCTCCCCCAGCCGCTTCCCGGCTCGACCGTGGCGTTCGGGCCGCGCACGGCGCGTCCCCACGCCTCGCCGTAGCCCGCGGACCCGCGCGGGTTGCAGTACACAACGGCGTAACCCGCGCCGGCCGCGACTTGGAACTCGTCGAAGAGTTTGTTGCCGTACTGCGTGAACGGGCCGCCGTGGATGTGCAGCAGGGTCGGGTATTTCTTGCCGGGCTTGGCGCCGACGGGTGGCATGACCCAGCACGGCACCTTCGTCTTGTCCTTCGACGTGGCCGTGAATGCCTCGGGTTCGATGATGGCGCGCAGCGTGGTCAGACGTTCGCCGTGATGGGTGAGTTGCTTCTCGACTCCGTCGATGAGCACGGACAGTTCCATCTGGGTCGTGGACGTCGCCCAGCAGAACGCGGCGATGCCGTTGGCGACATCGAAGCCGCCGACGATGCGGTCGCCGCTCACCATCAGTTCGGGGCCGGGCGGATCGTCCTCCGTGGGATCGGCGTGCACCCGGTACAGCGGCTGATTGGCCCGATCTTCGGCGGTGAACCACACGTACTCGCCGTCCCACGCTGGTTCCCGCGCGCCCCACAGGTAGGGCAGGCAGTGACGGTCGAGTGTGGACGTGAGCAAGGTGACGTCGCCGGTCGACACCTCGAGCACGCCGACCTGCCCGTTGGCCGGCAACACGCCGACCGCCGCACCGACGAAGGCGATGTCGTCGCCGTCAGGTGAGAACGACGGGCGACTGAAGTTGAAGCCGGTTTCGGTCAGCTGTTCGGCGGGCGCGCTGCCGTCGGCGCGTACGCGCCACAAATCGACGAAGCGGTCGAGGTCCCACGACTCGTGACGGGCCGACGCGAAGGCGATCCACTTCCCGTCGGGCGACCACGACAATCCCGAGTCGCCCCACGCTCCGTCGGTGAGAGCAGTTGGGCGACCGCTGCCGTCGGCGGGCACGGTGAAGAGGTGCCGCGGCCGGTCCACCACGTAACCGGCGCCGTCGGAGCGGTAGTAGAGGTGCGTGATACGAAGTGGTGGCTGGTCCTTCGGCCGTGCTTCCAAGGACGTGGTCTTGCCATAACGCGACTCGTCGCGCTCGCGCGCCCCGAAGGCGATCGTGCGCCCGTCGGGTGACCACGCGAGATCGTCGATCTCCTCGGGTGACACCGCGAGGCACACGGCCTCGCCACCGCCGTAGACCGGCAGTGCATACAGCTGGCTGCCCCGCGTCTTCGCGGTGCGTGACGAACGCCAGCCGCGACCCGTCGGGCGACCAGCGCGGCTTCGTGTCACGCGACGCGCCCGACGTGAACGGGCGCGGCTGGCCGAGACCGTCGGTCGACGCCAGCCAGACGCGATTGCGGTACGAGTTGTCGTCGAGGTCGACCGTGGTGACGACGTAGGCGACCGTCGTCCCGTCGGGCGACACCCGCGGGTCGTCGACGGCGACCAGCAACCCGACGTCCTCGGGCTGCATGCCTTTTTTCAGCGCCCTTCGGGCGCTAGGCATGCGCATGCCGTTCTATTGGCGACGGCAAAGCCGTCGCACTCTTCGCAGCCGCGCCGGGACTCACTTCGTGCTGCTCGTTCCCCCGCCGATCACGGCCTGCGCGGCGGCGAGCCGCGCGATCGGCACCCGGTAGGGCGAGCAACTGACGTAATCGAGCCCGGCCTGGTTCACGAAGAACTCGATCGAGTCGGGGTCGCCGCCGTGCTCACCGCACACGCCGAGCTTCAGGCCCGGTTTGGTCTTGCGCCCCTTCTTGGCGCCCATCTCGACCAGCGCGCCGACACCGGCCTGGTCCAACGTGTCGAACGGGTTGCGCGGCAGCAGCCCTTGCTCGAGATAGGCCGTCATCATCCGCCCCTCGACGTCGTCGCGCGAGAAGCCGAAGACCATCTGCGTGAGGTCGTTGGTGCCGAAGCTGAAGAAGTCGGAGTGTTCGGCGATCTCGTCTGCCGCGGATGGCGGCGCGCGGCGTCTCGATCATCGTGCCGATGATCACGTCGATCGCACCCTTGCCCTTGCCGGCGCTCGCGCCCACTTCGGCGATGGCGTCTTCGACCCACCCACGCGCCAGCGCCAATTCGGGACCACTCACGGTCAGCGGGATCATCACTTCGATGACGGGCTTGCCGCCTGCCTTCGCCCGATCGGCCGCCGCCTCCATGAGCGCGCGCACCTGCATGGCGTAGAGACCCGGCTTGACCACACCCAGCCGGACGCCGCGCGTGCCGAGCATCGGGTTGAACTCGTGCCACGCCTCGGCCGCTTCGAGCAGCTTCTCTTCCTCGGCCGTGAGGCCAACCGTGGCCTGCTTGATCATCAGGTCTTCGGTCTTGGGGAGGAACTCGTGCAGCGGCGGGTCGAGCAAGCGCACGGTGACGGGTAGGCCGTCCATCGCCGCCGAGGATGTCGATGAAGTCGGCCTTCTGTGCCTTACGCAACTCTTCGAGCGCGGCCGCTTCCTCTTCTGGCGTGTCGGCCAGGATCATGCGGCGCACGACCGGCAGGCGGTCCTCGGCGAGGAACATGTGCTCGGTGCGGCACAGCCCAATGCCCTGCGCGCCGAACTGGCGGGCGACGGTGGCATCCGCGCCGGTGTCGGCGTTGGCACGCACGCCGACTTTGCCCTTGCGCACGGCGTCGGCCCAACTCAGCAGCGTGGCGAATTCCTTCGGCGGCTCACCTTGCTTGACCGGCACCGAGCCTTGGATGACGGTGCCCGACGCGCCGTCGATGGACAGCACGTCGCCTTCGTTGACGGTCACGCCGCCGACGGTGAACGACTTGGCGCCGATCTTCAATGCTTCGGCGCCAACGACCGCCGGCTTGCCCCAACCGCGCGCGACGACCGCCGCGTGCGACACGAGGCCGCCGCGCGACGTGAGGATGCCCTCGGCCACGATCATGCCGTGGACGTCTTCCGGCGAGGTCTCGGTGCGCACGAGGATGACGCGATGACCGGCAGCGGCCGCTTCGGAAGCGTCGTCGGCGGTGAAGTACACGTGGCCAACCGCAGCACCCGGTGACGCGCCGAGTCCGGTGGCGATCACCGGCAGGTCGGTCTCCTCGAACTGCGCGTGCAGCACCGAGTCGAGGTGCTCGCCGGTAACGCGCTGGATCGCCTCCTCCTTCGAGATCTTCCAGCTGCCCTTCTGGTTGACCATGTCGACGGCCATGCGCAACGCCGCGGCGCCGGTGCGCTTCCCGACGCGGGTCTGCAGCATGTAGAGCTTGCCTTGGTCGATGGTGAACTCGGTGTCGCACATGTCCTTGTAGTGCTTCTCGAGCCGCTCGAAGATCGCCAGCAACTCCTTGTGAATCTTCGGGAACTTCGTGGCCATGGCGGAGAGCGGCTCGGTGTTGCGGATACCGGCGACGACGTCTTCGCCCTGCGCGTTGACCAAGAAGTCGCCGTACGCGCCCGCCTCGCCCGTCGCCGGATCGCGGGTGAAGCCCACGCCGGTCCCTGAGTTGTCGTCGCGGTTGCCGAACACCATCGCCTGCACGTTCACGGCGGTGCCTAGCTCGTGGCTGATGTGCTCACGGTCGCGATAGGCGATGGCGCGGGCTCCGCCCCAGCTCTTGAACACCGCTTCGATGGCGCCGCGCAGCTGTTGTGTCGGGTCCTGCGGAAAGGCGCGCCCGGTCTCCTGCTTGACGACGTCTTTGTAGCGCTCGCACAGTCGCCGCAGCGTGTCCGCGCTCACCGCGGTGTCGGACGTGACGCCGTCCCACTCCTTGGCCGTGTCGAGCAAACGCTCGAAGGGCTCACCTTCGATGTCGAGCACGATGCGGCCGTACATGGCAATGAAGCGGCGGTACGAGTCGTAGGCGAAGCGCTCGTCGTCGGTCTGCTTGGCCAAACCGTCCACCGACGCGTCGTTGAGGCCGAGGTTGAGGACGGTGTCCATCATCCCCGGCATCGAGAACTTGGCGCCCGAGCGCACCGATACCAGCAGCGGGTCGACGGGGTCGCCGATCTTCTTGCCCATCTGCTTTTCGAGCTTGGCGACGGCCTTCGCCACCTCGTTGTCGAGGCCCGCCGGCCACCCGTCGTGCATATACGCGCGGCACGCGTCGGTCGTAATGGTGAAGCCTGCGGGTACCGGCAGCTTCAGCACGGAGGTCATCTCGGCGAGGTTGGCGCCCTTGCCGCCGAGGAGATCCTTGAGCGACATCGGGGGCTTGCGGTGGTTGTGGTCGAACGCGAACACGTAGGCCATAGGGCCTAAAGACTACGCAGGCCTGCAAGTACCGCCTTTATGCGACGCGACCGTTGAACTTGTTGAGCGTCTGCTCCAGCAATCGGAACTGGCCCTTCGAAACGAACAGTCGCGCTTCGCTCGGGCCAAGGTGAGATTGAGAGCGTCCATCGCCGTACCAACGCCCGCCAAGACCGTCGACCTCGGTCACTACGCGACGCGGGCGTGGGCGAGGCGTTCGATGGTCGCCTCGAGCTTGGCGTGCTCGCCCTTGGAAACGATGAACATCGCGCCGCTCTTCACCGCGAACGTGGGGTCGTACGAAGAGAAGATGACGACTTTGGTGTTCGGGGCGCCGGCCTTGATGGACGGAAGGATCTCCTCGCCGGACATACCGGGCATGACGAGGTCGAGCAACAGCACGTCGGGCTGGTGGTCAAGCACGACCTGAAGCGCCTCGATCGCCGTGCCGACTCCGGCGAGAACGTTGTAGCCGGCCTTTTCAAAGATGGCGCGGGTGATCTGACGGCTCATCTGGTCGTCGTCGCAGATGATCGCAGTCGGCTTCGGCTTCGTCTTCGGCACGACTGTCCAATCGGCCCGAAACCCAATTCCTTTAGAAGCGGAGTCTTTCTCTGACGGCGGCGACGAGTTCGGGAATGGCCACGCGCACCTGTTCGCCGGTGTCACGCTCGCGGATGGTGACGGCGTTGTCTTCCAGCGATTCGAAGTCGACGGTCACGCATAGCGGCGTACCCACCTCGTCCTGGCGGCGGTAGCGGCGGCCGATCGACTGCGTCTCGTCGTAGTCGACCATCCAGTGCTCGGCCACACTGCGATGCACTTGCTGCGCCAGCGGCGTCAGCGTGTCCTTCTTCGATAGCGGCAGCACCGCCACCTTGTACGGCGCCAGCCGCGGGTGCAGCTTCAGGACGGTTCGCGCTTCGCCACCCATTTCGTCCTCGGTGTAGGCATCGATGAGGAAGGCCATCATCGTGCGCGTCGCGCCCGCCGCCGGCTCGATGACGTGGGGCACGTAGCGCTCGCCGGTCTGCTGATCGAAGTACTCGAGCTTCTCACCCGAATGCTTCGAATGCTGGGTGAGGTCGTAGTCGCCGCGGTTGGCGATGCCTTCAAGCTCACCCCAACCCCAGGGGAAGTCGTATTCGACGTCGGTCGTACCCGACGAATAGTGCGACAGTTCTTCCGGATCGTGCGGACGTAGGCGCAGCGAGTCGCTCGACATGCCGTGCTCGATGTACCACTGGTGCCGCTTCTGCACCCAGTACTCGAACCATGTGTCGGCTTCGGCCGGCGGAACGAAGAACTCCATCTCCATCTGCTCGAACTCGCGAGTGCGGAACACGAAGTTGCCCGGTGTGATCTCGTTGCGGAACGACTTACCGATCTGGGCGATGCCGAACGGCGGCTTGAGCCGGGCGGTGGTCATCACGTTGTTGAAGTTGATGAACATGCCCTGCGCCGTCTCGGGCCGCAGGTAGGCAATGGCGCCCGAGTCCTCGACCGGACCGGCGTGGGTCTTGAACATCAAGTGGAACGGCTTGGCCTCGGTGAAATCGTCCTTCGTGCCGCATGACGGGCACACGCGATCTTCGGGTAGCTGGTCCTCACGGAAACGCGATTGGCACTTCTTACAGTCGACCAGCGGATCGGTGAATGTCTTGAGGTGGCCGCTGGCTTCCCAGATCGACGGCGGCGACAGGATCGACGCGTCGATGCCGACGATGTCGGTGCGAAGTTGCACCATCTCGCGCCACCACGCCTCGCGGACGTTCCGGAGCATGAGCACGCCGAGAGGGCCGTAGTCATAGGTCGAACGAAACCCGCCGTAGATCTCCGCCGAGGGAAAGACGAACCCGCGCCGCTTGCACAGGTTGACGACTGCTTCCATCTTCTCCGGCGACGACATGGCGGCTGAGGTTACAGGCGGGTCCTCGCAGCTCGTAAACGCCTTTCTATGTGGTGCTCGACCAAGCCGACGGCGACGGCTTCGGCTTCGGCGGTGGCCGGAGACTCCGGTTCGCGCAACGCCGCGCCCAACTCGCCGCCGAGGATCTGGCGCATCAGGAAGATCGCCTCGTGGTCGACGGCGATGCCGCGGCGGTCATTCACGCACCGCAGGCCGCCGTCGTCGACGTCGAAGGCCACGAGGTTGGAGTCGCTTCCGCAGGCGACGCACACATCGAGCTGCGGCTGAAAACCCTCGAGGGCGAGCAGCTTAAGCAGGAACCCGGCGAGCACGAGTGGCGCGTCGTCCTTGTCGAGTTCGGCGAGCGCCCCCACGAGCATGCGGTACAGCGCGGCGTTGGGCTCCTTCTCCGGCGATACCTGGTCGACGGTCTCCAGCATCACGTTGGCGCGCCCGAACCGGTGCAGGTCGTCGCGGATGTTTCCCATGTGCGCGATGGTCTCGGCCTGCGTGATCGTGTCGAGCTCGCGCCCGATGTAGAGCTGCAGCGAGACGTTCGTCGTCGGTTCGAGGCGCGACCCAAACTTGCTGGTGGTCCGGCGAATGCCCTTGGCGACGGCGCGCACGCGGCCGTGGGACTCGGTCATGAGCGTGACGATGCGGTCGGCCTCGCCCAGCGGCATCGTGCGCAACACGACCGCGCGATCGGAGTAGTGCTTGTTCACGAGCTCAGCGGGCGCCGCCGAAGAGTCGTTCGCGGTTCTGGTACTCGCGCACGGCGTCGAAGAGGTGCTCGCGCCGGAAGTCGGGCCACAGGACGTCGGTGAACACCAGCTCGCTGTACGCCAGCTCCCACAACAGGAAGTTGCTGATGCGGAATTCGCCCGACGTGCGCACGACCAGGTCCGGCTCGGGCATGCCCGGAACGTAGAGGCGGTCGCGGATCGTCTTCTCGTCGATCTTGTCGGGCTTGATGCCTTCGGCGGCGATCTGGCGCACGGCATCGACGATCTCGGCGCGGCCGCCGTAGTTGAACGCAATCGTCAAAGTCATCGTCTTGTTGCGCTTCGTGAGTGCGACCGCCTCGTCCATTCGCTTGAGGAGTCGCTTCGGCACGCGCCAGTCGCGCCGGCCGGCGAAGGTGATGCGCACGTCGCGCTCGTGCAGTTCGTCGCGCCGGTCGGTGAGGATGCGCTCGTTGAACTTCATGAGGTAGCGCACCTCGTCGGCGGGCCGCTTCCAGTTCTCCGTGGAAAACGCGTACACCGTCATCCACTTCAGCCCAAGGTCGAGCCCGCCGTCGACGGTGTCGAAGAGCGCCTCCTCACCCGCGGCGTGGCCTTCGGTGCGGGACAGGCCGCGCTTGGTCGCCCAGCGACCGTTGCCGTCCATGACACAAGCAACGTGACGCGGGATCCGTTTGGGATCGATGTCCTTGGGAATGCGCGTCGCCACGGATTGAAACTACTGGGCCGTACGCTTGGTGCCGTGTCCACGGTGATCAACGCGCTGCTTGCTCGTCTTGCGACCGGCCGCGTCGTCACCGATCCCGACGTGATGGACCAATTCCGCCATGACCGCGCCCTCACGGCGACGGCTGGCAAGCCGATCGCCGTCGTGCGCGCCCAGTCGATCGACGACGTGGTGACGACGTTGCAGGTTGCCAGCGAGCACGCGGTGCCCGTCGTCACCCGCGGCGCCGGTACCGGTCTGGCCGGCGGCGCCAACGCCATTGACGGCTGCATCGTGTTGTCGACCGCCGCGATGAACCGCATCCTGTCCATCGACGTGGCCCAGCGCACGGCCACGGCTGAGCCGGGCGTACTCAACGGCGATCTCGCCGCCGCGGTCGCCGAACACGGACTTTGGTACGCGCCCGACCCGTCGTCACGCGCCATCTGTTCGATCGGCGGCAACGTCGCCACCAACGCCGGCGGCGCCTGCTGCGTGAAGTACGGCGTCACGGGCGACCACGTCGCCGCGCTCAAAGCAGTGCTGGCCGACGGCTCGATCATCGAGACGGGCAGCGCGTGCCGCAAGAACGTGGCCGGGCTCGACCTGACCAAAGTACTGATCGGTTCGGAGGGCACGCTCGCGGTGGTCGTCGAGGTGACGGTGCGACTCCGTCCGGCGCCCCGACCGCCGGCCACGCTCGTCGCCGTCTTCGCCACCGCGGAAGCCGCGGGTGAGGCCGTTCTCGCCATCGACAAGGTTGCCGAGTACTCGCTCGTCGAACTAATGGACCGCACCACCATCAACGCCGTCGAGGACCACCTCCATATGGGCCTCGACCGCTCTGCCGGCGCGCTGCTCGTGGTGCAGTCCGACAGCGCGTGCGCCGGCGACGACGTCGTGGCCGCCGAAGCGGTGTGTGCGGCACTCGGCGCCACGTACACGGCGGCGACCACAGACGTCGAAGAAGGCGCGGCGATCCTGCACGCCCGCCACAGCGCCATCCCTGCGCTCGAACGCTCGGGCGCGACGCTGCTCGACGACGTCGGCGTCCCCAAGCCGCGCCAGGCCGAACTCATCGCCCGCGTGGAACAGATCGCCGCGGCGCGCGGCGTCACGATCGCCACGTTCGGTCACGCCGGCGACGGCAACCTGCACCCGACCGTCGTCTACGACCCAGCCGATCCCGCGGCGTTCGAAGCGGCCAAAGCGGCCTTCGGCGACATCCTGGACGTCGCCCTCGAACTCGGCGGCACCATCACGGGCGAACACGGCGTCGGCCAGATCAAACGGGCGTGGCTGCCCAGCCAGGTCGGCGAGGTCGAGCGCAGCCTCATGGAGGGCATTCGCAAGGTGTTCGACCCCGACGGCATCCTCAACCCTGGCAAGGCGACCTGAGCTACACTCCTTGTGAAAGTTTTCACAAGGGGGTTTGCCCGGTGAATCAGTACGACGTCCTCGTTGTCGGCGGTGGGTTCGGCGGCGCGTTCGCCGCCCGCAAGCTCGAACACCTCCTGCGCGGGCCGCGGACGAGCGCGTCCTGCTGGTGGCGCCGGAGAACTTCTTCCTCTTCTCCCCTCTCCTGCCGGAGGCGGCGTCGGGCACGCTCGAACCGCGGCACGCCGTCATCCCCCTGCGAGAGTTCCTGCCGAAGACGACGATTCTGACCGGCGAGGTCACAACGCTCGACGTGGTTGGGCGCAACGCCAAAGTCGTCGACCTCAACGGCGACGCCCACGACATCGCCTTCCGCTCCCTGATCCTCTCCCCCGGCTCGCGACCGACGACGCGACCGATCCCGGGACTGCTCGAGCACGCCGTCGGATTCAAGACGCTCGCCGACGCCATCTGGCTGCGCAATCACGTCCTGCGCCAACTCGAAGCGGCCGACGCGACGGACGACTTGGCGTTACGCCGCGAACTGCTCACCTTCACCTTCATCGGTGGCGGCTACTCGGGCGTCGAAGCGCTCGCCGAACTTGAGTCGCTCACCCGCGACGCGATGAAGCGGTCGTATCCCAAGCTGCGCCCGTCCGACATGCGCTGGGTGCTCGTCGAAGCGGCGGACTCGTTGCTCCCCGGCCTCGACGCCCGCCTCGCCCGTTACGCCGAACGCAAGTTGCGCCGCAAAGGAATCGAGCTCTACCTGTCCACGCAACTCACGAGTTGCGAGCAGGCGCGGGTCGTACTCAGCGACGCCACCGTCGCGCCGTATTCGTCGGGCACGATCGTGTGGACCGCCGGCCAACGCCCGAGTGCACTGGCCGCCGAGAGCGGGCTCGCCGTCGACGACCGCGGCCGCGTGGCGGTTGACGAGTACCTGTGCGTCGCGGCGACGCCGGACACCTTCGCCATCGGCGACTGCGCCGCCGTACCCGATCCAGCGGCGCTCGGCCGACCGTGCCCACCGACGGCCCAACATGCGTTGCGTCAGGGAACGGTGGCGGCCACCAACGCCGCCGCCGGCCTCGGTATCGGCTCACCCGTCCCGTTCCGCTACCGCAACCGCGGCCTCGCCGTGACCCTCGGCCGGAACCAAGGCGTCGCCCAGGTCAAGCGCTTCACCTTCACCGGTCCCCTGGCGTGGTTCATGGGCCGCTCGTACCACCTGCTGATGATGCCGGGAGTCGCCCGCAAGTCCCGCGTCGTCAGCGACTGGACGATCTCGCTGTTCTTCCCCCGCGACGTGTCACAGCTCGGCGCACTGGGACATCCCACGTCGCTGCCGCAGGCGGACACCTGACGATGCCGGGGCGGAGCGCGGCTAAACAGTTCTTCGGGGCCATGGAGTCCACTTCCAAGCACTGTTTGACGTGTGATCTGAGGTCCGGAAGGCCCACATCGCACGCCAAAGCGTGCTTGAAAGTGCGTGCGCGGAATGGGGCGTGGCCGAAGCGCACGGCATGGCCATGCGCGCCACACCGTCCCCGTAAGGTCGGGGTGTGGCGGAGGACGACCTGACGAGCGCGCTCGCGAACGTGATCGCGCGCTTGCCGGGCGGTGGCGAGATTCGCAGCGGACAGATCGACATGGCCGTCGCCGTTGAGAACGCCATCGAGAACAAACGGCACCTAATCGTCCAGGCAGGAACCGGCACCGGCAAGGGCCTTGGCTACCTCGTGCCCGCGATTTTGAGCGGCAACAAGATTGTCGTGTCCACGGCGACCAAGGCGCTGCAAGATCAACTCTCCGGGAAGGATTTGCCGCTCCTTCAGAAGTCTTTGCCGACGCCGTTCGAGTTCGCCGTGCTCAAGGGCCGGTCCAACTACCTGTGCGCGCAGCGGGCCAAGGAGGTCGTGCCTGAGGGAGATGGGCAGATGCAGCTCGACGAGATCGAGACGACGGGCAAGCTCGGCAAGGAGATCCTGAAGCTGGTGGAGTGGGGTCGGTCGACCAAGTCGGGTGACCGTTCCGATCTGTCGTTTGAACCGTCGCCCCGGGCGTGGTCGATGTTGAGCGTCACCGGCATGGAGTGCCCCGGCGCGGCGAAGTGTCCGTCGGGCGACAACTGCTTCGCCGAGCGAGCGCGCGCCAGCGCGGAAACGGCCGACGTGGTCGTCGTGAACACGCATCTCTACGGCAGCCATCTGGCGTCCGGAGGCCACGTGATCCCGGACCACGACGTGGTGATCTTCGACGAAGCGCACGAACTCGAAGACATCGCCGCCTCCGCGCTCGGCCTCGAGATGACCGCCGGTCGATTCGCCAGCCTGGCCCGCAACGCCCGTCGCCTCGTCGGCGCGTCCGATGCCGCGGTCATCGACGACGTCATCGCGGCCGGCGATCGGCTCGAGCGCGCGCTCGAGCCGTACCGCAACCAACGCCTCGTCGGTGAACTGCCGAGCGACCTCACCGAAGTACTGACACTCGGCATCGAGCGCACCCAAGCGCTGCTCAGCGCCATCAAAGGTGCGGCCGACGACGACCCGTCCAAGGCGCGGGTGCAGATTGCCGGCGGGCATCTCGCCGGTGACCTCGGCATGGTGCGCGACGTCACAGACACCCACGTCCGCTGGGTCGAGGGCCCGGCGCATGCGCCGGTGCTGAAGGTGGCGCCGATCGACGTTGGCGGCGCGCTGGCCGAGAAGCTGTGGCCCGACCACACCGCCGTGCTGACCAGCGCCACCATCCCGTCGGGCCTGGCTGCCCGCGTCGGCATCGCGGAGGACGGCCACGACGAGCTCGACGCCGGGAGCCCCTTCGACTTCGACAGCCAAGCACTGCTGTACTGCGCGACACATCTCCCCGATCCGCGCAACGACGGGTACCGCGACGCCTTGCACGACGAACTGGCGTTCCTCATTGAGGCCGCGGGTGGGCGCACGCTGGCGTTGTTCACGTCGTGGCGCTCGATGGAGCTGGCCGCCGAAGCGATGCGCGAGCGGCTCGAGGTGCCGATCCTTGCCCAAGGCGACTTACCCAAACCCAAGCTGGTGGCCGAGTTTGAGAACACGGAAGCGGCGTGCCTGTTCGCCACGATGGGCTACTGGCAGGGAGTCGACGTGCCCGGCCGCACGCTGTCGCTGGTGACCATCGACCGCCTGCCGTTCCCGCGGCCAGACGAGCCGCTCCTGATGGCGCGCCGCGAGCGCGCCGGAGCTGCGGCCTTCCGCATCATCGATCTGCCGCGGGCGGCGACGCTGCTGGCCCAGGGCGCAGGTCGGTTGATTCGCACGGCCAACGACCACGGCGTGGTCGCCATCCTCGACTCGCGCCTCGCCACCGCCAACTACCGGTGGGACTTGATCAACGCGCTGCCGCCGATGCGGCGAACGAAGGAACGCTCAGAAGTCGCAGCGTTCCTACGCGAGTATCACGACGAGAGCTGAACGGCGTCGAGGATCTCCTGGACCGGGACGGACTCCGGGGCCCGGCCTTCACGGGCCGCCGCGTTGGTCATCTGCTGAAGTACGGCGTTGACGGGCGTGGCGACACCGTGCAACCGGCCGAGGGCAACGATCTCGCCGTTGAGCCAATCGGTCTCGACGTGGCCGGTGCCGCGCTCGAGACTCTGATGCGTCGAACCGCCGGTGCGGTACCGGCCGGCGATCGGCACGATGGTCATGATGTTCGACCGCCGCTCCAGGTCTTCCTCACGGGACGCGAAGGCGATGCCGGCTGCCGTCAACACCGCTTCGCCCTCATCGCGCACCGCGCGCCGCAGGTCGGCCGCCTCGTCGGACGATCCGCACAACGCCACGACCGCGTTGGCCAGGTTCATCAACAGCTTGGTGTACTTCCACCGCATGACGTCGTCGCGGACGACGCAGTTGAACCCGGCGCCGTTGAACGTCTCCACGATCTCGCTCGCGGCGTCGTCGACCCCCGTGGGGTAACGGCCGACGTCGAGCAGACCTGGGATCGGCCACGAGTGCGCCTGCACGACGCCGGGCTCGAGGTGCGCCGTAGGCATCATCACCACGCAGCCATACACGTTCGGAAAGTGGCGCAGCGCGACGCGCTCGTTGTCGACGCCGTTCTGGGCGCACACCAAAGCGATTGACTGCGGCGCGACGGCCGCCAGCGCCCGTATCGCCGCCAGCGTGTCCTGTGACTTCATCGCCAGGATGACCACGTCGTCGTCGCGCCAATCGACCTCGTCGGGACTCTGCACGACGGGCAGGCCGAAGGTTTCGACTTCGTCGCCGTGCTCCAACTGCAACCCGCTGGCGCGCAAGGCCTCAGCGTGCGCGCCACGTGCGATCAAGACGACCTCGACGCCGACGCGGCCGAGTTGCGCGCCGATGACGCCGCCGATCGCGCCGGCGCCGTAGATCACAAACCGTCGTGACAACTCAGAATCCCAGCTTCCTAGAAACCCAAGCGGTCAAGCGATGCATCCCGACGTTGCCAGTCCTTGTCTACCTTCACCACCAAGTCGAGGAATACGCCGTCGGGCATCTGCTCGCGCACGGCGATGCCCACTTGCTTGAGCACTTCGCCCTTCTTGCCGATGACGATGCCCTTCTGCGACTCGCGCTCCACCAGGATCTCGATTTTCACCATCGGCCAGTCCCAGTCCACAACGCGGCACGTGACTGAATGCGGCAGCTCCTCGCGCAACACGGCCAGGAGTTGTTCGCGGACGAGTTCGGAGGCCCACGCTTCGTCGGTGGTGTCGCTGATCTGGTCGGCGGGATACAGCAGCGGGCCTTCGGGAAGGCGCGCCGCGATGGCGTCGACCAGCACATCCACGCCTTCGCCGGTGCGGGCCGAGACGGGGAAATAGTCGGCGCGCTCCAGTGTCGACGCCGCTGCCAGTTGCGTGATCACTTGGTCCTTGGACGCCTTGTCGATCTTATTGACGATCACGAGAGCGTCCGGCGGGCAGAGGCCGGCGACGAACTGGTCGCCCCTGCCCATCGGCGCGGTGGCGTCGAGCAAAAGGCAGACGACGTCCACGCCGTCTAGGGCGTCGGCCGCCGTCGCGTTCAGACGCGATCCCAAGCGGGTCCGGGGTTTGTGGATGCCCGGTGTGTCGACGAAGACGATTTGAGCATCCGGACGGGTTAGGACACCACGCACCGCGTGACGCGTCGTCTGCACCTTGTTCGACACGATCGAGACCTTGGTGCCGAGGATCTGATTGAGCAGCGTCGACTTACCGACGTTGGGCCGGCCGAGGAGAGTCGCGAAGCCGGAGCGCATCTAGTCCTCAGATTCGGTCGCCGGCTTGGCGCCGACGCGGATCCGAACGCGCCCGATACGACGGCCCTGCACGCGTTCGGCCGTGAGCTGGTGGGTGGCCACCGTCACCGCCTCGCCGTCGACAGGCACGTGGCCAAGGCGGTTGAACACCAGTCCAGCCACCGTGTCCCAGTCGTCGCCCTCAGGCAAGTCGAGCTTGAGCAGTTCGTTGACCTCGTCGATCGGCATCTTCCCGTTGACGCGCACGTCGCCATTGGGCAGCCGCTCGAACGGCGCCTCTTCGACGTCGTACTCGTCGGTGATCTCGCCGACGAGTTCTTCGATGAGATCTTCGAGCGTGACGATGCCGGCGGTGTCGCCGAACTCGTCGAGCACGAACGCCAGATGCAGCTTCTTGCGCTGCATTTCGCGCATCAACTCGGCCACAGGCTTGCTCTCGGGCACGAACAGGCCCTCGCGGGCAAGGCTGCGCACGCCGACATCGGCGCGCCCCTCGCGCTCAGCGCGCAAGAGGTCCTTGGTGAACACCACGCCGAGGATGTTGTCCATGTTCTCGTCGTAGACCGGGATGCGGCTGAACCCTGCCCGCAGGGCGACGTCGATCACGTCGGTCACCCTCTGATTGCCCTCGACGCCCACGACGTCGGGACGGGGCACCATCACCTCGCGGGCGACCGTGTCACCGAACTCGAACACGGAGCGGATCAGTTGCCGCTCCTCCTGCTCGATGACGTCGTCGTCGGCGGCGGCGTCGGTAAGCGCCAGCAACTCTTCTTCCGATACGTACGGCCCTTGCTTGAGCCCCTTGCCCGGGAGCAGGGCGTTCGACACACCGATCAGTCCGCGGGCGAGGAATCGCAACGGCGGAAAGTTGCCGATGAGCATGACGGGCCGGGACACCAACAACGCCGCCCGCTCGCTGTTGAGCACCGCCCACGTCTTCGGGGCCGCCTCGCCCACGACGAACAAGAAGCCAATTTCGAAGGCGACGCCGAGGAGCACGCCCCAGGGCCCGAACGTGTTCTCGGCGGCGATACCGATGAGCGTGGCGATGGCCAGATGCGAGCCGAGCACGACCAGGAGCACCGGATTGAGAAACTTCTCCGGCTGCTGCGTGATCTTCAACAGCTCGGCGCCGCCGGCACGGCCTTCGTCGGCGAGCACTTGCGCCTTGTGCTTGCTCATGCGCGTGATGCTGGTTTCGGCGAGCGCCAGGAAACTCGCGAAGAAGACCAGCAGGACAGCGACGAGCAGGAAAACGAGGTTGGTGTTCATCGCGGTGCCTGGTGGAACTCATTGAGCAGCTCGCGCTCGCGGGCTTCCATCTTTTCGGCGTCAGCCTCCTCTATGTGGTCCATGCCGAGGAGGTGCAGGATGCCGTGCACGAGTAACAACGCCAGTTCGTCCTCGTACGTGCCGGCGTGCTCGGGAGCGTTGCGTGCCGCGATCGACGGACAGATGACGACGTCTCCTAGCAGCATCGGTAGATCACCGGGCTCGGGCGGCTCGCGCCCTGGGGCGGGGCCGCCGGCATCGGGCCATCGGCCGGGCTCATCGGGGTCGTCGTCGAGCGGGAAGGCCAACACATCGGTCGGCCCGCTCTTGCCGAGGAAGCGTTCGTTGAGGCCGGCGATGGTCGGCTCGTCGACAAACAGCACCGACAGCTCGGCGTCACCGCGCACCTTCTCGGCGCGCAGCACGTCGCGGGCGAGCTTGTCCCACCGCAGCGCGTCAACCGGCTGGTCCGACTGCTCATCGGCGACGAAGACCTCGATGCTCACGGCTACTTCGTTTTTCGCCGCGAGGTCTTGGCGTTGGCGGTGTCGTGACGTTCGTAAGCCGAGACGATGTCGGCGACGATCTTGTGGCGCACGACGTCGCGCTCGCCGAGGCGGACGAAGGCGATGTCTTCGACGCCACCGAGGATCGCTTCGACACCGAGAAGTCCCGACTTGCCGGTCGCCAGGTCGACCTGCGTCACGTCGCCGGTGACCACGGCCTTGGATCCGAAGCCGATGCGCGTGAGGAACATCTTCATCTGCTCGGCGGTCGTGTTCTGCGCCTCGTCGAGGATGATGAAGGAACCATTAAGGGTGCGACCGCGCATAAAAGCCAGCGGCGCGACTTCGATGGTGTTGCGCTCCAGGAGCTTGAGCGCACCCTCGGGCGTGAGCATGTCGTACAGCGCGTCGTACAACGGCCGCAGGTAGGGGTCGACCTTGGCCAGCATGTCGCCCGGAAGGAAGCCAAGCCGCTCGCCGGCCTCGACGGCCGGGCGCGTCAGGATGATCCGCTCCACGGTCTTGGCCTGCAGCGCCTGCACGGCGAGTGCAACCGCCAGGTAGCTCTTGCCGGTACCGGCCGGTCCGATGCCGAAGGTGATCGTGTTGCTGGCGATGGCGTCGCAGTACTTCTTCTGCCCCGCCGTCTTGGGCCGCACGCTGCGGCCTCGCGCCGACTTCAGCACCTCGGCGGTGAGAATCTCGCTCGGCACCTCGTTGACCCGAATCATGTCGATGGTGCGCACGACGTTCGCCGTGTCGAGCGGCGTGCCGCTCTCGAGCAGCTTCACCAACTCGCTGAAGAGGCGCTCGACGTTGACAGCGTCGCCGCCGTCGATGATGACTTCGTTGCCGCGGACCACGATCGACGTGCCGGGAAACGCCGCTTCGATGGCGCGCAAGATCTCGTCGTGTTGGCCGACGAGCGCGGCCATGAGGTCGTTGCCGGGGACGAGGTAGGTGGCGGTTGGTGACACTGGCTACGCGAAGCGTAGGGGAACTACCCGGGAGGCCAGGACATTTGCCGTCCGCCGAGGACGTGGAGGTGCAGGTGCGGGACCGACTGGCCGGAGTCGGCGCCGACGTTGAAGACCGTGCGATAGCCGGACTCGTCGAAGCCATCGGCGGCGGCGACCGCCTTCGCCGCCAGGAACATCGCCGCCAGCACGTCGCCGTCTTCCGGCGCGATGTGGTCGGCCCCGACGATGTGGCGTTTCGGAATCACGAGGACGTGCATCGGCGCCACCGGGTTGAGGTCGCGGAACGCCACCACATCGTCGTTGTCCAGCACGATGGTCGCTGGGATGTCGCCGGCGACGATCTGGCAGAACAGGCAGTCAGCCATCTTCGGCTTCGTCGAAGTCATCGGCGAGCCGTTCGTCGGACCCTTCCGAGACCGGCCCGGTGTCGGGATAGAGATGACCGAGCGAACCCGGTTCGATCTTGCGGCTCTCGACGAACTTCTGGAGGTCGGATTCCTGGACGCGGATGACCCGGCCCATTTGGTAGGCGACGAGCTGGCCTTCGTCGATAAAGCGGTACAGGGTCCGGACGGTCACGCCGAGACGACTGCAGCATTCCTTGGTGCTCAGCCAGTTGATCGAATCAGTCACGGTCCGTAGTTACCCGTAATCGACGTCGCAGGTAGCCCTTGCTTCGAAAGTTCCGAAGCCGGACACCCCTCGCTCCTGAGTGAGCGTGATCGTTTCGCCCGACGTGATGTTGGTGACGTCGGCCGCAGTCATGTTGAACACGAGGTCAGCGCCGCTCGGGGTTTTCATGGTGACGACGATCTTGAGCCCACCCGGGAAGCTGATGGTCTTGGCCGTGTTGTTGGTCAACGTCACGACGAATTTGACCGAGGCGGTGTCGCCGCTCACGCCGCCGGAGCCCGGCGCGGTCTTGATCACGAACCGGAACGGGTCGGCCCCGCCGGGCGGATCTGTCGACGTGACGCTGAAGGAGCCATCCGAGCCGTGGTTGAACGACGCCGAGTTGTCGGATCGTTCGGTGACGGCGCCGCTCGGCGCCGTGGCCACCGTCGTCGTGGTCTTCACGGTCGTCGGCGGGGTGCCGCCGCCGGTGCTCTTCTTGACTGTGGTCGTGGTCCTCACGGTCGTGGGCGTCCTGAGTACCGACGTCGTCGTGGCGAAGTTGAAGGTGGTCGACGTGGTCGGGAAGGTCGACGACGTCACGCTGGTCGTCGTGGTGGTCGACGAGATCGCCGCGAGGTCGCCCGAGTTCTTGTCGTCGCCCTTGGTGGCCAGGAAAACGAAGCCGCCGACGAACAACACACCCGCGAGCGCGATGAGAACGTTGACCAGGTTGTGCCGAGTGAGTTTCATCTCGCTCTAAACGTTAGGGCTTCCGCGCCGTCAACCGGAGCCGCATAGCCACCTCGTTGGTCAAGAGGCGTCCGGCGACCGTGAGCACGAGCCTGTCGTCGCGCCGCACGACAAGCCCCGCGAGGTCCGGGTCGTCTTCGTCGAGAGCTTCCGCTGGGACGCCCCGACGTGTGCGCAGCAGGAGTTGAAGCGCCTCTTCGTCGCGCACGACGTCGTCCAGATCCTCGGCGCCGCTCTCCGGGCTCTCGCCTCCGCGGATCGCCTCGATGTAGCGCTCGGGCGTGCGGTGGTTCCACCAGCGTCGGCCGCTGGCATGCGAATGCGCCGCGCATCCGATGCCCCGATAGTCGCCTTGGGACCAGTAGAGCCAGTTGTGCCGGCATTCATGACCGGGCTCGGCCCAGTTCGAAATCTCGTAGTTGGCCAGGCCGGCGGAACCCAAAAAGTCCTCAGCCAGGCCGTATTTAGTGGCTTGATCGTCGTCATCGGGGTGCCGCGCCAGCTGGGCGGCCAGCGGCGTTCCGGCCTCGACGGTCAAGGCGTAGGCGCTCACGTGCGGCGGGCGGGGCGTGAGCGCGACGACGTCGCGCAGCGTCGTCTCCCAGTCGGCAATCGACTCGCCGGCCGCGCCGTAGATCACGTCGACGTTGAACGAGTCGAACCCGGCGTCGCCTACGGCGGCAACCGCGCGGTGCACCGCGTCGCGATCGTGCTCGCGTCCGAGCGCGGACAACACGTGCGGCACCGTCGACTGCACGCCCAATGAGATGCGCGTCACGCCAGCCTCGCGGTACGTGCGCAGCAGCGCCGGTGTGACGTTGTCGGGATTGCACTCGACGGTGACTTCGGCGCCCGGCGCCCGCACCACGTCGCCGAGCAACAACGCCAGGAGGCGGGGGTCAATCAGGGACGGCGTGCCGCCGCCGACGAACACCGAGGTCGCGTCGGGGATCTCGGTGCCCCCAAGTTCCGCGCGGCAGGCCTCTACGTACTCCGCCTGGAGGTGGTGCCGATCGGTCCACGTCGCGAACGCGCAGTAATCACACCGCTTCGAGCAGAACGGAATGTGGATGTAGACGCCGAACACGGAAGGGCCTGCGCTAGGCGCGAACGGACACCCCGAGTTGGTCGAGGCGCCGGCGCATGATGGCCGGCGTCGTCTCGAACAAGAAGGCCAGCGCACGCAGGTCATCGCGACGAATGGCGAGACGGCGCGACGTGAAGTCCTGGCGCTTGACCTGGATCATGCCGACGTAGCGACCGATCAGCTCGCGCTCTTCGGCGGGCAGCCGCTCGAGGCCGTCGAGGTCGATGACGACAGGCGGACCTTCGTCGCCGGCCACGGGCCAGCTTGGCGGCGCGCCCGCGGCGCCCTCGCGCAAGTCGAGCGTGAGGCCTTCGTGACCGGGCAGGAGATGGTCGACCGATACCTCGTACAGGGCGGCCAGCCGTTGCAAGCGGGCAACCGAAATTGCCCGTTCCCCACGCTCGTACGCGCCCAGCACCGACGCTCGGAACTCGCCGTCGGACCGAGCCTCGACGGCGTGGAGCGACAGGTTGCGCTGCTTGCGCACCGTCCGTAGGCGTTGCCCTACTCGACCGCTGTAGGTGGCGTCTTGTTCTTCGGGGACCACAGTTCACCACTCTACGTGGTCAGATCACTCCCGTGGGCAATCCGGCCATCTCGGAGCGCAGTCAACAAAACGCCCGCCGCCAGGGCGGCAGTTTCGGCCCGCAAGGTCGTCGGGCCCAAATCGACATGCTGGCCCACCAAAGCAAGCTCTTCGTCGGTCCAGCCGCCCTCCGGGCCCACCGCCAGGCGGGTGACCGCCGCGGTCGGGGGCGCGCCATCCGGATGCGCCAGCGCGAACCCGGGCGCCTCCGCCGCCAGCGCGGCGAGGGTGGTTACCGGGTCGATCACGGGCAGGAAGGCGCGTCGCGATTGCATGGCCGCCGCCCGGGCGACGGCGCGCAAACGCTCGAGGTTGCGGGCTGCCTTGTGGTCGTCCCACTGCACGACGCTGCGCGCCGCCGCCAGCAAGACGATGCGGTCGACGCCGAGCTCGGTGAGCTTCTGCACCGTCAGCTCGGGCTTGTCGCCCTTGGCTAGCGCGACGCCGATCACGATCGGAGGCGCCGGCGGATCGACGGCGGTGGCGTCGGAAACGGGCTCGAGGCCCTGACCGCCAGTGACGCCGAAGACGCGCCAGCGGCCGCGACCGTCGGCCACGGTCACCCGCTCGCCGTCGCGCAAACGCAGCACCCGCCAGAGATGGTGCGCGTCGGCGCTTGCGAGTTGGGGCGCGTCGACGTCGTCGACGAACACGTGCGCGGCGGCAGGCGGAATCCGGGGTGCGCGCATATACCCATCGTGGCCTGCAAACCTGAGGGCGTGGAACCCGACCTGTCTGTGCACGTTTTTGACGACGACCGTGAGGACGACGCCGCACGCGTCGTACTCGTCCACGGGGTGATGGATCGCGGCGCCAGCTTCAGTCGCGTGGTGGGCTACCTCCACGACCAGGTGGTCGTCACGTATGACCGCCGCGGCTATGCCAACTCGATGGCGGCCCCGCTCGCCGAAAAGATTGATGCGCACATCGACGATCTCATCGACGTGCTCGACGGGAAGCCGGCAACCCTCATCGGCCACAGCCTCGGGGGTGTCCTTACGCTCGCCGCGGCGGCCCGCCGACCCGACCTCGTCGAGGCGGTCGGGGTCTACGAGTCGCCGATGCCGTGGCTCGACTGGTGGCCCCAGTCAACGGCCGGGGCGCGCACGTTGGCCGACGAGAACGATCCCGGCGCATCGGCCGAGTCGTTCATGCGCTACCTCGCCGGTGACATGGCGTGGGACACACTGCCGATGAAAACCCAGCAGCAGCGGCGAGCCGAGGGCCCCGCGTTGCTGGCCGATCTTCGTTCGTTGCGCAGCCTGGACGCGCCGTTTAAGCCCGAGCAACTGACGGTACCTGTAGGGGTAGCAGGTGGTTCACTTACCCAGGAACACCACAAACAGGGCTGCGAGGCGATGGCCAAGATGTTCGACACCGAGGTGCAATGGATCGACGGCGCCGGCCACGGCGGCCACATGAGCCACCCGGGACCGTTCGCGTCATTCGTTCGGCGATGCCTCGGTATGCGCGCCACGTGACGCGAACTGCGCGAGCGTTGACGTGATGAGCAGGCGGCGACGACTTCTTTTCGTCGCGCTCGGGGTGGCTGTGATCGCCTTCGGGCTCGTCGGCACGGCGATGGCTGTCAGCGGCCGCGGGAAGGTGGCGCGCCACGTAACGCTGGCCGGTCACAACATCGCCGGCATGTCGCGCGAAGAGCTGACCGTCAAGGTGCAAGCGATCGACCGGGAGCTCCGCCAAGCGAAGCTGAAGATCACGGCGCCGGGCGGGGGGTTCACTCAGACCCTTGACCAGCTCGGCGTCTCCGTCGACGTCGAGGAGACGGTGACGACGCGCCCTCAAGGTGGGTCGCACGGGCAATCCGCTCGGTCGGATGTGGAGCGCGCTCAGAGCGTGGGTCTCGGAACGTCCCGCCACCATCGAGTTGATGTTCGACGAAGGCAAGCTGCGCCCGGCTGTCGCCGACAAGACTCCCCCGCCGAAGACGCCGTGGAAGGAACCGGCTCTCGCCTTGCGCAAAGGCGTCTTCGTCGCCGTCGAAGGGCGGGCCGGGTTCGGCATCGACCCCGACGAGGTAATGCGGGAGTTGCCCGACGCGGTGCAGGAGGGCGCGCCGTTGAAGATCAGCGTTCGCCGCGGCCGAGTACCTCCGAAGTATTCCCTGACCGACGCCGAAGCGTTGGCGCGCGAAGCCAACAAGCTCGGCAAGTCGTTGACGCTCAACGTGACGGCCGGCGAAGAGACCGTGGAGTTGACCTGGTCGATGATCGCCGGCTGGATCGATGCGATCCCAACGCCGGAAGCGTTGTTGCTCGGGGTCAGCGGCAGCCGGGCCGTCGGCGACCTCGCAAAACTGTTCCCGAAAGTCGGCCAGCCGGTCGTCCAGACGCGTTATGGCATTGCCAGTTCGGGCCAGGTCGTGGTGACGCCGGGTAGCAACGGCACCGAGTGCTGTGACGAAGAGCAAGTCTCGACGCTTCTCACCGCCGCCATCCGCCGTCCGCCCGCTAAGCCGATCGATCTACCGCTGCGGATAACCGAGCCCGACATCACGCCCGCCGATGTCGAGGCGTTCGCGATCAAAGAAGTGGTCGGCACGTTCACCACCAAGCATCCGTGTTGCGCACCTCGGGTCACCAACATTCACAAGATTTCCGACATCGTGCGCGGCACCGTCATCCGCCCGCGCGGTCGTCTGTCGATCAACACGTTGGTCGGACCGCGCACCACCGCCAAGGGATTCGTGGACGGCGGCGTGATCGAGGACGGCAAGTTCGCCGAAGCCGTCGGCGGCGGGATCTCGCAGTTCGCGACGACCCTGTTCAACGCCGCCTTCTTCGCCGGACTGGACTTCGCGGAGTACCAGAGTCACAGCATTTACATCAGCCGCTACCCCTACGGGCGCGAGGCGACGCTCAACCACCCCAAGCCGGACCTCATCATCTCCAACAACACGCCCTATGGCGTACTGGTGTGGCCGACCTACACCGGGACCACCGTCTCGGTGACGCTGTACTCCACGAAGTACGCACCCGGCACCCAGACCGGCCAAACCAAACAGGAAAAGGCGCACTGCGACTCGGTCGTCACCGAGCGCACGCGTACCTACCCCGACGACACGAAGAAGAAGGACACGGTGCGCGCCACATATCGCCACCAAGAGGGCGTGAACTGCGACGGGTCGGGCACACCGGTGACCACCACGACGCGCCCGAAGTCGACGGCGACCACCGGCGCCACAACCACGTCGCCGCCCACGACTGCGGCCACAACAACGACTTCCCCGTAGGGTCGCGCCTATGCGCGTTGCGGTTACGGGTAGCACGGGACTGATCGGCTCGGCGCTCGTCACTTCGCTCGAAGCCGATCGCCATGAAGTTCTCCGCATGGTGCGAGGGACGAACTGGGACCCAGACGCGGGAACCGTGGCCGATCACGCGCTCGACGGCGTGGAAGCCGTGGTCCACCTCGCCGGCGAAGGCGTGGCCGAGCACCGCTGGACCGACGCCCAAAAGCGAAAGATCCTCGACTCACGCGTCCACGGCACCACCGCCATCGCTACGGCGTGCGCCTCCGCGACCGACGGACCGAAGGTGCTGGTCTCGGGATCGGCTGTCGGTTTCTACGGGTCGCCGGGCGACGCCGTCGTCGACGAAGCCGCGCCGGCGGGAACCGACTTCCTCGCCGGGGTGTGTCAAGAGTGGGAAGCCGCCACCCAGCCGGCCGAGGACGCCGGAGTTCGGGTGGTGCACGCCCGCACGGGCGTCGTGCAGACATCGAAGGGCGGCGCGCTGAAGCGACAGCTCTTGCCATTCAAGCTCGGCCTCGGCGGCCGCATCGGCAACGGCCGGTTCTATGTCAGCTGGATCACATTGGAAGACGAAGTGCGGGCGCTGCGCTTCGCGCTGGAGACCGACTCGTTGCGCGGACCCGTCAACCTGACGGCGCCCAACCCGGTGACCAACCGCGAGTACACCAAGGCGCTCGGCCGGGCGCTGCATCGGCCGGCGGTGCTCGTCGTGCCGCCGCTCGCGCTCAAGGCGGCGATGGGCGGCGAACTGGTCGCGTCGCTGCTCGCCAGTCAGCGGATCGTGCCCCGCAAACTGCTCGGCGCCGGGTTCGTCTTCGACCACCCCACGATCGACGACGGGCTCAAATCAGCGCTTCGGGCGTAGCATGGCTTATGGCTGAGCTGGAATTCACCGATCGGATGAGCGACTCCGATGCCCTCATGTGGAGCATCGAGAAGGACCCACTGCTGCGCTCGACGATCGTGGCGGTCACCGTCCTCGATCAGGCGCCGGACCGCGAGCGGCTGCTGGAACGCATCGACCGGTCGAGCCGCATGATTCCCCGGCTGCGCCAGCACGCGGTGCAGTCGGCGTTCGCCGTCGCTCCCCCGAAGTGGGTCTTCGACCCGAACTTCGACCTGAACTACCACCTGCGCTTCTTGAAAGCACCGGGCAACGGGACGCTGCGCGAGGTGCTCGACCTGGCAGCGCCTATCGGAATGCAGGGGTTCGACCGCGCCCGGCCGCTGTGGGAGTTCTACGTCGTCGACGGACTCGAGGGTGGCCGCGCAGCGTTCATCCAGAAGATTCATCACTCCGTGACCGACGGCGTCGGTGGCGTGGAAATTGCTCTGACGATGCTCGACCTCGAGCGCGAGCCGACCGTCGACCTCGGACCCATGCCGGAGTTGCCTGAGCCGCAGCGCTTCAGCGCGGTCGAGCTGTTGCAGGACGGCTTCACCCACGAAGTGCGCCGGCAGGGCGGCATCCTGTCGCGGCTCGCCGGCGAAGTCCGTCAAGGCGGCACAGAACCCGGGCGAGACCGTTACCGCCGCCGGTGATATGGCCGGATCGTTGGTGCGCATGTTGGCGCCCGCCTTCGAACCGCTGAGCCCGATCATGAAGAGCCGGTCGCTGTCGTCGCGCTTCGACCACTTGACGATCTCGTTGTCCGACCTCAAGTCGGCAGCGCGCGCCGCGGGCGGCAAGCTGAACGACGCGTTCGTCGGCGCGGTCGCCGGTGGGCTGCGTAGCTACCACGCCCACCACGGCGTCGACGTCGACGCGCTCCGCATGGGCATGCCGATCAACATCCGCGACGCGGCGAGCGCCGTCGCCGGCGGTAATCAGTTCGTGCCGGCCCGCTTCAACGTGCCGACCAATATCGGCGACCCGTGCGAGCGCATGGCGGCCATCCGCGAACTGGTGTTGGCACAGCGGGCGGAGCCGGCACTCGGCTTCGTCGAGCCAATGGCCGGCTTGCTGACGCGTCTGCCGTCGCGCATGACGACGCAACTGTTCGGCAGCATGCTCAAGGGCGTCGACTTCACGACGTCGAACGTGCCGGGCGCGCCGATGGACGTGTTTCTGGCCGGCGCGCGGATCGAGGCGCAGTTCCCCTTTGGGCCACTGTCGGGCGCGGCGCTCAACATCACGCTTATGTCCGGCCCCGAAGAGGTCTACATCGGCGTGAACACCGACCCGGCCGCCGTGCCGGATCCCGAAGTATTGGTCGGATGCCTGCAAGAGGGCTTCGACGAGATCCTCAAGCTCGCGTAGGTAGCGATGCACGTTCTCGTAGTCGGCGCGGGGCCGGCCGGGACCGCCGCCGCCATAACCCTGGCCCGCGGCGGCGCCGACGTCACCGTCATCGACAAGGCGACGTTTCCGCGGGACAAGTGTTGCGGCGACGGTCTCACGACCGGTGCGCTGCGCCGGCTCGAAGCCTTGGGCCTTGAACCGGCGACGCTGCCGAGTTGGCAGACCGTCGACGACGTCGTTGTGCGCAGCGTGTCGGGCCGCGTGCAGCGGTTTCCTCTGCCGCGTGGTCGCGGCGTCTACGCCGCCGTGGTCCGGCGCACCGAACTCGACGCCGCGCTGGTCGAGCTGGCGCGCGCCGCGGGAGCGAAGGTGCGCGAGGGCGCCGGGATCGGCAGCCTCGAGCGCGTCGGCGACCAGTTGCGCGTGGGCATCGCCGAATCGGGCGACGTGATCGACGCCGACTACGTGATCGGCGCCGACGGCGTCTGGTCGGCGGTGCGCAAGCTCACCGACACAAACGACGAGGCGGGGTACCTCGGCGAGTGGCACGCCTTCCGCCAGTACCGCACGGCCACCGCGGACGACGCACGCGATCTGTGGGTGCTGTTCGAGGAGGACCTGCGCCCCGGCTACGCCTGGTCGTTCCCGCTCGCCGGCGACATCGTGAACGTCGGCATCGGCATCCTGCGCAAGCCGGGCGAGCCGACCAGAGACTTAGGGCGACGTTTCCGCGACGTCCTCGAGCGCCCGCAATTCGCCGCTTTGCTCGGCGACTCAGTCGAGGAGGCAACACCGAAGGCGTGGCCCATCCCGGCGCGGGTTGACAAGACGGCGCTGGACGCGCTCGACGGGCGGGTGTTGTTCGTCGGCGACGCCGCCAGGGCGACCGACCCCATGACCGGCGAAGGCATCGGCCAGGCGCTGGAGACCGGCGAGTACGCCGCCATGGCGATCCTGTCCAGCGGCCAACCGGCGGCGCGCTACCGCGCGCAGGTCGCCCGCGGCCTGGCCCGTGACAACCGCATGGCGGGCTGGCTCAGCCGCAACGGGCTCTCACATCGCAAGGGCATCCGCATCGCGCTGCGCGCCGCGGGCGCGACCGACTGGACGCGCCGCATGTTCGCCCGGTGGCTGTTCGAAGACGAACCCCGCGCCATCCTCGCCACCCCGTCGCGTTGGCACCGCGCCTTTTTCAACCGCGACGGCGCCTTCAAGCCCTCAACACCAGCAGAACTGTTCGTCGAACTAAGCCGCCGGACTCTCCGAGCTCTGATCGGCAAACCCGATCCTCGGCGTTGGCTCGCTCGACCGAGTGCGGCGCGGATCTCGCCCCAGGTTTTGCCGACTTCGACGTCGATGTCGTGCGGGAGGCCGAGGACGCGTTCGCCGATGATGTTGCGTTGCACTTCGGAGGTGCCGCCGCCGATGGTGAGTGCCGGCGCGAACAGGTAGCCGTAGTGCCACTGGTCCTGCGTGACGAGCATGCCGCGCGCGCCTGATAGGTCCTTGGCGACTTCCATGATGTGCTTACCGTGCTCGTCCGCCAGCGCTTTGCGCACCGACGCCTCGGGGCCCGGCGGTCGGCCTTTGATGGCGGCGGAGACGGTGCGCAGGCGGATGAGACGCAGGATCTCCGACTCCGTGTAGACGTGCGCCAGTCGTTGGCGCATCGTCGGGTCGGTCACGTCGAGGCCGCGGGCGTACTCCATCAGGTCGGCGGCGGTCGGGCCGCGACCCCACAGCGCGCCTTCACCCGACAGCGACACGCGCTCGTTGCCGAGCGTCACCTTGGCCAGCGCCCACCCGCCGTGCTTCGGCCCGATCAGGTTCTCCTTCGGGATGCGCACATCGGTGAAGAACACCTCGTTGAACAGGTGGGCGCCGGTCATCTCGATGATCGGTCGGACTTCGATCCCTGGCAGATCCATCGGGCACACGAAGTACGACACGCCCTGGTGCTTGGGCTGATCGGGATCGGTGCGCGCGATGAGGATGCCGTACTTGGCAACGTGGCCGAGCGACGTCCAGATCTTCTGACCGTTGACGACCCACTCGTCGCCGTCCTCGACTGCGCGGGTCGACAGCGCCGCCAAGTCCGACCCAGCACCGGGCTCGCTGAAGAGCTGGCACCAGATGTCCTCGCCCGAGAGCAGGCGCGGCAGGTACTTCTCTTTCTGCTCGTCGGTACCGGCGTAGGCAATGGTCGGCCCGCCCCACCCGATGCCGATGGGATTCATCGGGCGGTTGACGCCCGCCTTCCGCAGCTCGTCGTCGATGATGATCTGCTCGATCGGATCGGCGTCGAGACCCCACGGCTTGGGCCAATGCGGAACGACGTAACCGGCGGCGGCGAGCGTCTTGCCGTCGGGCGACGGGTTCTCGGCCAACCAGGCGCGCACCTTGAGGCGGCGCGGATCGTCGTCCGCCGGGAGGTCGAAGTCCATCTAGCGAGCCTTCCATTTCGCGAGGACGTCGGCCTCTTTGTCCGCGCTCAGCGGACCGCGCAGCGCTGTGTCGCGGCGGGTGCGATCCCACGCCAGGGTGTCGCGCACCACGTCGTCGATCGAACGGAACGTGAGACCGGCGTCGACGCTTCGTTGCACGTTGACCGCCAGCATCCCCGCCATCGGCGAGTCGCTCGGCAGCCACACCGGCAGTTCGGCCCACGGCGCCACCTCGTGCTCGAGGAGAAACGACTCGTCGACCCACACCGGTTCCGCCGCGTTGTCGCCGGCCGCGCGCACGCACGCCGTCGACCACCTCGTCGAGGCGCCACGGCACCAGCGGGCCGCAGCCGTTGAAGGTGCCGCTGATCTTGCTGTCGGCGAGTCGCACCATCCACTCGGCCAGATCACGGCCGTCGGCCAGCTGCACGGGCATGTCGGGCCAGGCGGGAACGATCGCCTCGCCGCCCAGGTCGAAGCGGCGCGGCCAGTACGTGAAGCGGTCCGACGGGTCATGGGGACCGACAATGAGGCCGGGGCGGACGATGCAGGCGCGATCGGCATACACGTCGCGCACGATGTCTTCGCACACGACCTTGAGCGCGCCGTAGTTCTCGTTGGTGACCTGCGGGGCGTCCGGCTCGTCGGTGGTCGCCAGTTCGCCGTCGACGTCGACGCCGGGGGTGGCCACGTCGGCGTAGACCGACACCGTCGACACGAACGTGTAGTGCCCGACGCGGTCGCGCAACAGCTCGGCCACGGACCGCGTGTGGGCGGCCACGTACCCGCACGTGTCGATCACGGCGTCCCACTCCCCCGTTCTGAGGGCACTGAGATCGTTGTCGCGGTCGACCACGAGCCGCTCCACGCCGGGATACAGGTCCGGGTTGGTCTTGCCACGGTTAGCCATCGTCACGTCGTGGCCCCCGGCCAGCGCCGCGTCGATCACGTGGCGGCCCAGGAAGACGGTTCCGCCGATCACTAGGAGCTTCATAAGAGCCAGACCATAGGATCCTCGCCCATGTCCGGATGGAACTTTGCCGATGTGTGGGAACTGATCGCCGAAACGTTCCCCGACGCCCCCGCTCAGATTCAGGGCGACCGCAGCTACACGTGGAAACAGTTCGACGAGCGCGCCGACGGCATCGGCCAGTGGCTGCTCGAGATCGGCGCGCAACAGCAGGACAAGGTCGCGCAGTACATGTACAACTGCCCCGAGTACCTGGAGTCGATGTTCGGCATCTTCAAGTCGGCCACCGTGCCGGTGAACACGAACTACCGCTACGGGGACGAGGAACTGCTCTACCTGTGGGACAACGCCGACGCCGTCGCCGTGATCTTCCACGGCACGTTCACCGAGCGCATCGAGGCACTGCGCGGCCAGCTGCCGAAGATCAAGGGCTGGTTGTGGGTCGACGACGGTAACGGCGACTGCCCTGAGTGGGCCGATCCCTACGAGGACGCCGCGAACCTCGGCAAGGGACGTTGCACCCCGCCGTGGGGACGCAGCGGCGACGACCTCTACATGCTCTACACCGGCGGCACCACCGGCATGCCCAAGGGCGTCATGTGGCGCCAGGACGACATCTTCCACTCGCTCAGCTGCAGCGGCCCGACGGCGCGCTACCCCGAGAACGGCGCGCTCGACGACGTCAAGGCGGCGCTCACCATGCCCGGCGGCAAGGTCATTCCCGCCGCACCACTCATGCACGGCACGGGCTGCTTCACCAGCTTCACGTCGCTCAACACCGCCGGTTCCGTGGTCACGCTCACGCAACGGACGTACTCGCCCGAGGAACTGCTCGACACCATCGAACGCGAAGGGGTGAACATCATCGCCATCGTCGGCGACGCGTTCGCCAAGCCGATGCTTCGCTGCCTCGAGGCCGAGCCCGACCGTTGGAACCTGTCGCCGCTGCTTGCCATGGTGAGCTCCGGCGTGATGTGGGCGGAGGAGACGAAGCAAGGTTTGTTGAAGCACCACGCGGGGATGCTGTTGATGGATGCGTTCTCATCTTCGGAAGCCCTCGGTATGGGCAGCTCGGTCAGTTCCGCCGCTGGCGCCGCCAACACCGCCAAGTTCACACTCGGCGAGAACGCCATGGTGATCAAGGAAGACGGCACGAAGGTCGAGCCGGGATCCGGCGAGATCGGGATGGTGGCGGTCAAGGGCCGCACACCGGTCGGCTACTACAAGGACCAAGCGAAGTCCGACGCCACCTTCAAGGTCATCGACGGCGCCCGCTATTCGATCCCGGGCGACTTCGCCACTGTCGCCGCCGACGGCACACTCGAACTGCTCGGCCGCGGCTCGGTGTGCATCAACACCGGCGGCGAAAAGGTGTTCCCGGAAGAAGTCGAAGAGGCACTCAAGACCGCCCCCGACGTGCGCGACGCGGTGGCGGTTGGCGTGCCCGACGAGAAGTTCGGTCAGGCCATCGTCGCCATGGTGGAACTCGCGCCCGGCGCCTCGCTCGACGAGCCGGGGATCATCACGCACGTCAAGGGCAAGCTGGCGTCGTTCAAGGCGCCCAAGCGCGTGCTACAGGTCGACACCATCGGCCGCGCCGCCAACGGCAAGGTCGACTACAAGCGGCTCACCAGCGAGGCCGAAGCGCGCGTCCGAGAGCTACGCGCGACCGGCAGCGACGAACACACCGCCGGCGAACAGCGGGTCATACGCGAAGAAGCTGGTCGCCAACGGCGCCATGTTGACGTCGAACGTGCGCACGTGGGGACCGCCGCCCGGTCCGGCTGCCGTGATGATTTCGTTCGTTCCGTTGTCGTCGACGTCGCCGATCGCCACCCACACGCCGCCGGCGAAGGCGTCGCCGTAGGCGAAGGCGGAGCCGGGCAAGCCGCCGCCGTTGCCGGCGAAGACCCGCACGTGCGGACCGCCGCCGCGTCCGGCGCCGGTGACGATCTCGGCGCTGCCATTGCCGTCGAGGTCACCGGCGGCTACCGAGATGCCCCCGAGGAACGCCGCGGAGTACGCCAGGAACGGGTTGCTGCGCTCGGCCGCCGCGCCGGTGGTCGGGTTGTAGTTCCACACGTAGACGATCGGCTGGTCATTCGACGCCACGCCGAGGATGATCTCGTCGGTGTGGTCGCCGTTGACGTCGCCCGACGCGACGGTCAGTCCGCCGGTGAAGTCGCCGCGAGTGCCGAAGAAGCCGGGCTGGCCCTGCAGGGAGCGGTTCCCCGGTGTGCCGAGGAGCTTGAACGTACGGACGTGGGGACCGCCACCGGGACCGGCCGAGGTGATGACCTCGTCCTTGCCGTCGCCGTCGACGTCACCGGCGGCGATGAACACGCCGCCGCGGAAGTCCGGGTAGGCGTCGACCTGGTCGACGAGTCCGGAACCGTTGGGCGTGAAGACCTGCACCACAGAGGCGCCGCCGGGTCCGGGGGCGACGATCAGTTCGTCGTGCCCGTCGCCGTCGAGGTCGCCGCGGGCGACGCGCACGCCCGGGCCGGCGCCGTAGGGGAAGAAGCCGTCGGGAGCTTTCGGCAAGCCGGCGGCGTCGAAGATGCGTACGTGGGAGCCGCCGCCGGGACCGGCACCGGTGGTGATGAGGTCGGCACCAGTGACCGGCTCACCGCCGGTGTCGTCGTTGACGATCGTGCCGTTGCCCTGGTCGTTGACGCCGTCGACGGTCGCGGTGATCCCGAAGGTCTCGTCGCCTTCCTCCGCCTCGTCTTCGATCGTGGGCACGTCGTAGGTGGCGGTCGTGGCGCCGGCGGGGATGACCAGCGCCGCGGGGTTGTTCACCGCCGTGTAGTCGTCGGGCGCGATCGCGGAGCCGTCGTTGGTGACAATGCCGACGGGAAGGTCGCGACCCGACGCGAACTCCAGCGTCAGGCTGAAGTGCGCCGTGCCGCCTTCGGACACCGTCGCGTTGGAGACGGTGATCCTCGGCGTCGGGTCATCGTCGGTGATGGTCATCGTTGCGGTCTTCGCCGCGTCGTCGATGGTGGCGGCGGTCGGCGACGACAGCGTGGCGGTCAGGGTCTCGTGGGCCTCGTCGAGTTCGTCGCCGACGAGCGTGACGCTGAACGGTTTCGTCTGCGGCGAGCCGCTCGGCGCGAACGTGATCGTCGACGTCTTGGCCTGGTAGTCGCCCGGCGCCTTCGCTGTGGCGTCGGCCGTCGCCACGCTTACGGTGACGGTGTGGGTCGTCGCCCCGTTCAACGTGACTTGGAAGTTGCCCGTGTTCGTGCCGTTGTCGCCTTCGCTGACAACCAGCACGTCGCCGATCGACAACTTCGGCAGCACATCCGGCGGAGTGTCGTCGTCGACGATGGTGACCGTGGCCGTCCCGTCGTCGATGACAGCCGGACTCGAAGGCGCGCTGAGCGTGACGATGAACGTTTCGTTGTCTTCGAACACGGTGTCGCCGCTCACCGGAATGTTCACGGTCGTCGACTGCGCGTTCGCCGGGATGGTGGCCGTGGCCGAAGTGGCGGTGTAGTCCTGACCGGCGGTCGCCGTTCCGTTACTGGTTTGGTAATGCACGGTCGTGGGAACTGAGCGCGCCGAGGACAAACTGATTTGGACCGCGGCGCTGCCGCCGCTCTCCGACACCGACGCGTCGCCCACCGACAACGTGAAGTCGTCGTTGGCGATCGTGCCGACACCGGTGTCGTCGCTGATCGCGGAGTTGTTCGACAGCTTGAGCAAGAAGGTCTCGTCGGGTTCGGGCACGGAGTCGCCGATCAACGTCACCGTTACGGTCTTTGGCCCGGAACTGGAAAAGGTCAAGTCGCCGCTGGTGGCGATGTAGTCGACGCCCGCGAACGCGCTGCCGTTCAGCGTTTCGTAGTGCACCGTTTCGGAGCCGAGGAAGGCGCCGCTCGCCGTGACGGTGAACGTCATCGTGCCGGGCGTGGCACCGCCTTCGTTCGCCGAGGTGTCGGCCACCGCGTAACTGATGCCGACCCCGGCGGCGCGCGCGCCGTGGCGGGGTAGGGCGATACCCGCCGCGCCAATCAACAACGCGGCAGCAAGAACGACGAGAAGACGGCGCGAGGACATCAGGCGGCGAGTTTCGCACAAGGCCATCTAGCTTTCGGATCATGCAAGTCGATGAATTCGCCGCCGGAGCACGCGCATGGTTGGCGGCGCGCCAAGCCGCCGGCACCCTGCCACCCGACTGGGGCGCGATCCTCCCAGGCGAGGTGACCGACATCGGTCGGCGATGGCAGGCCGACCTGTACGCGGCGGGCTTCGCCGCCATCGACTGGCCGGTCGAATACGGCGGTCAGGGCTTGACCGCCGATCACGTCGGCGCGTGGCGCGCTGCAGCCGCGGAATACGAAGCACCCGCCGTGCTCAACATGGTCGGACTCGTCCTCACCGCTGGCGCGTTACTCACATTTGGGACGCCCGAACAGCAAGCGCACCATCTGCCACTCACTGCCCGCGGGGAACGCGTGTGGTGCCAGATGTTTTCTGAACCCGACGCCGGCAGTGACCTGGCGTCGCTTACGACCAAGGCCGAGCGCGACGGCGACGTGTGGCGCGTTAACGGCCGCAAGGTCTGGACCTCGGCCGGTCACGCCGCGGACTGGGGCATCTTGATGGCACGCACCAAGTCTCTCGCCGAGGCGCCCAAGCACGAAGGCATCTCCTTCTTCCTCGTCGACATGCACACGCCCGGACTCGAGACGCGGCCCCTGCGACAGATGACCGGCTCGGAGGAGTTCGACGAGGTGACCTTCGACGACATGATCCTTCCGGCCGACGCACTACTCGGCCCCGAGCACGGCGGCTGGGGCGTGGCCATGGGCGCGCTCACCCGCGAGCGCGGGTTCATCGGCGGCAGCGTGAAGGCGCTCGACAAGCGGCTGGCCGCGATCGTCGCCGGCGACACGGACAACGCCGTCGCCCGCGATCGCCGCGTAAAGGCGTGGATGACGGGCAAGACCCTCGGCTACCTCACCCAACGGCAGGGGCCGACGGCGTCGGTGGCGTCGAGCCTCGCCAAACTCGGTATCTCCGAGCTGTCGATGGAGCTCGCCGCGGTGCGCGCGAACACCGCCGACGCCATGCTCGAAGGCAGCGCGGCGAGCGCCGTGGTCAGCTCGCCCGGCGCCCGGCTCGGCGGCGGCACCAGCGAAGTCCAGCGCAACATCATCGGCGAGCGCCTGCTCGGGTTGCCGCGGGAACCCAAGTAGTTGCCGCAACCAACTACTTTGTGAAACGATTCACGAAGTTCGTGGGGGGTCGCAGCAGTACTGGACGACCGGAGGTCAGCCAATGACCGGAACACCGCAGTTGCAGGTGCCCCTGGACGGTTTGTTCCTCTCACCGACTCCGCCGTGGGGCACCTCGGTGCTCGTGCTGCGGGACCAAGCCGAAGTGCTGCTGCTCCGCCGCAAAGGCGAATGGAGCCCGCCAGCGCTGACTCGACTGCCCGACGAACCGGTCGCCGCGTGCGCCGCCCGGGCGCTCGAGGAGATCGCCGGCCTCAAGTTGACGCTGTGGCCCGTCCCCGACGTCGACCCCGCGTGGGCGGTATTCGTCGCGCCAGTCACGGGCGAACCGCTCGTCCGTCCGGGCAACGAACGGGACGCCTTCGAATGGGTCTCGCTCGACGACGCCCGCGATCGCTGCAGCGAACTTGTGTCGGCGACACTCGATCTGGTCGCGTAGGGCCATGCGCCGTCTCGTTCGTCTCCTGCTGATCGCCGGCGCGGCCGCCGTCGGCTACGAGCTCTACAAACGGGCGAAGCCGACCACGTCTTCCGACACGGGCGTGTCCGCCACCTCGGCGATGGCGCGCAACGTGGCCGTGGCCCGGACCACGGCGAAGGTCGGCGCGTCGTATGCCACCCATCAAGCGCGGCGCGCCTCGGCGTCGCCGGAGAAGCAGAAAGAGCTCGACGCTGCGTTCGAGATCAAGACGGCGGAAGAAGTCGTGGCCGTGCTCGGCAACATGAAGGGCGCGCTCATGAAGATCGGCCAGATGGCGAGCTTCCTCGACGACGGTCTGCCCGAACCGGTGCGCGATGCGCTGGCCACGCTGCAGGCCGACGCACCGCCGATGAGTTCCGAACTCGCGGCCAAGGTCGTGCAAGACGAGCTCGGCGCCCCGCCCGATGTTGTGTTTGCCGAGTGGGATCCCAAGCCGCTGTCGGCGGCGTCGATCGGCCAAGTGCACCGCGCCGTGACCAAGGACGGCGCCCCCGTCGCCGTGAAGGTGCAGTACCCGGGTGTGGCCAAGGCGATCATGGCCGACCTCGACAACTCGCAGATGTTGTTCATGGTGCTCAACATGATGTTCCCCGGTCTCGACCCGAAGCCGATCGTGCAAGAGATACGCGACCGGCTGAGCGAGGAGGTCGACTACCGGCTCGAAGCGAAAAACCAAACGGACTTCCACAACTGGTACGCCGAGCATCCCTTCATCCACGTGCCCGCGGTGTTCCCCGAGTACTCCACCGAACGCGTCCTGACGACCGAGCTGGTCACCGGCGCGCGTTTCGGCGAGGTTGCCGAGACGTGGTCGTACGAGGAGAAGCAAAAGGCCGCTGAGACGATCTACCGGTTCGTCTTCCGTAGCCTGTGGTCGTTCAAGGCGTTCAACGGTGACCCCCATCCCGGTAACTACCTGTTCAATCCCGGCGGTCAGGTCACGTTCCTCGACTTCGGCCTCGTCAAGCACTTCACCCAGCAGGACCTCGACGACGCGCAACGACTCGTCGAAGCCATCGTGTTCGACAATGACGCGGCCGCCTACCGGCGCGGCGTCGAGGAGATGGGCATGCTCAAGCCAGGCGCGCCGCTCACCGACGCGGAAGTCGAGGAGTACTTCGGCTACTTCTATGCGCTGATCCGCAAGCCTGGCCAGCACACGATCACCCACGAGTACGCGGCGGGCATGGTCAGCCAGTACTTCGACGTCAACGCCTCACCGGTGCCGAAGTACGCCAATGTCGTGCCGTCCTTCGTGATCCTGCAGCGCATCAACCTTGGGCTGTACGCCATCCTCGCCCGGCTCGAGGCCAATTTCGACTGGCTCGGGATGTCGAAAGAGATCTGGCCGTTCACCGATGGTCCCCCGACGACCGAACTTGGCCGCGCCGAGGCCGCGTGGGCGGCAAAACTGCCTTTGTGACACGCGAAGAGGTGACCATCACCAGTCCGGACAAGGTGATGTTCAACGAGCGCAGCGAGACCAAGGCGGATCTCGCCGCCTACTACGAGGCGGTCGAAGCGCCGCTGATGGCGACCATGGGCGGCCGCCCCGTGCTGTTGCAGCGGTACCCGAACGGCGCGCGACGGCCCGTCGTTCTTTCAAAAGCGCGTACCGGAGAAGCGGCCCGAGTGGCTGCGGACCACGATCGTGTCGACGCCCAACGGCACGACGTCGGAGGCGCTGGTCGTCGCCGACCTCTCGCATGTGTTGTGGGCGGTCAACCTCGGGTCGCTGGGCTTCCACGTGTGGCCGTACCACGCGGCCACGCCCGACGTCACCGACGAACTGCGCATCGACCTCGACCCGTCGCCCGGCGTCGACTTCGAAATGCTGCGCGAGGGCGCAGCCGAGGTGAAGGCGGTGCTGGACGAACTCGGCATCAAGGGCTTCCCGAAGACCACCGGCTCGCGCGGCATCCATATCTACGTCAACGTCGCTCCCAGCCTCGACAGCTATCAAGTGCGCTCATGCGGGGTCGCGCTGGCACGAGAGCTCGAGCGCCGGCGGCCCGACCTCATGACCTGGCAGTGGTGGAAGGAAGAGCGGGGCGAGCGCGTCTTCGTCGACTACAACCAGAACTGCCCGCACAAGACGGTGTTCGGCGCTTGGGGCGTGCGCGCCAACGACGACGCCCGCGTCAGCGCACCGTTCACGTGGGACGAGCTGCCGACCGTCGACATCCACGCACTTAACCTGGCGACGGTGCCGGCCCGCTTCCAGGCCAACGGCGACCCATGGGCGGCGATGTACGACGACCCGCAGTCGCTCCAGCCGCTCCTCGACATGAACGACCACGACACGAGTAACGGCATGCTCGACGCGCCCTGGCCGCCCGTGTATCCCAAGCAACCCAACGAACCCCCGCGTGTCGCCCCGTCCCGCGCCAAGAAAGCGAAGGACTAGACGCGTCGGCGAGTAACCGGTTACTCCACTCGGGCGCGTCGCGATCGAGGCGGATCTCGGCGCGATCACGACGCGTCGCTGTGTCCAAACAGTCGGACTAGGTCTCGGCCAGGACTTCGGCGATGTTGACGGTGTCGGGCGGTTGCACTTGTTCGTACGTGCACGAGCGGGGTTCGCGGTCGGGGCGGAAGCGGCGATAGGACGCGGCGTGGCGCATGCGTCGTCCGCCTTGGAAGTGGCCGTAGGCGACTTCGACGACCAGCTCGATGCGCAGCGGCTCCCACGACATGTCCTTCTTGGCGTTCCAGCGATTGCCCATCGGCGCCTTGTCGGTACCCGACGCCGACAGATTGGCCCACTCCCCCCACGGATGATTCTCCGCGGCGTTCTCGCGCAGCGGCGCCAACTCGTCGATCAGTTCGGTGCGCTTGGCGACGGTGAAGCTGCCGGTCACGCCGACGTGATGCAGATTCCCGGCGTCGTCGTAGAGGCCGAGCAGGAGCGAGCCGACGCCCTTGCCGTCCTTGTGCCAGCGAAACCCGGCGACCACGCAGTCGATGGTGCGCTCGTGCTTGACCTTGATCATGGTGCGCTGGCCGGGGCTGTACACCTGGTCGGCCTTCTTGGCCATCACCCCGTCTAGGCCTGCGCCTTCCCAGCGGTCGAACCACACCTGGGCGACGTCGGGGTCCGTCGTCATCGGCGTGACGTAGATGCCCTTGCCCGATCCCTGCAGCGCGGCGACGAGTTGGGCGCGCCGCTCGTCGAAGGGTTGGTCGGTGATGTCCGTGCCGTCAACGGCCAGCAGATCGAAAGCGACGAACAGCGCGGGGATCTCTTCACGCAGACGGGCAACGCGTGACGCCGCCGGATGCACGCGCAGGCTGAGCAGGTCGAAGTCGACAGCGCCGTTCTCGCCGACGATGACCAGCTCGCCGTCGACCACCGCGTCTTGCGGGAAGGCCGCCTTCACGTACTCGACAACCTCGGGGAAGTAGCGCGTTAGCGGCTTGGCGTTGCGGCTGCCGAGTTCGACGTCGTCACCATGGCGAAAGATGATTGAACGAAAGCCGTCCCACTTCGGTTCGTACCGCCAGCCCTCGCCCACAGGAATCGTCGGTGACGCCTTGGCCAGCATCGGTGACACGGGAGGCTTAACGGGAGTGTCCACGGAAAAACAGTAGAGGCCGCATACCCTTTTCCGTGCCCGCAAGTGTGGTGGTTCTCGGAATCGGCGCCTTCGTAGCGACACTCGCCCTGATTCCGCTCACCCAACGAGTCGCCATTCTCAACGACGTCACAGCCACGCCACGCGTCGATCGCCTGCATACGCAGCCGACGCCGTACCTCGGCGGGGTCGCCATCGTGCTGGTCGCCGCCGCGGCGTCGCCGTTCGTCGGCGAGTGGCAGACCGAAGCCGCCGTCATCATCGGCGGCGCATTGTTGCTCGGCGTAGTCGGACTGCTCGACGACTTACGCAATCTGCCGCCCGCGCCCCGGTTGATCGCCGAGGTATCGGCGGCGCTGTTTGCGGCGTCGGTTGGAGCGCACGTCGAGATCTTCGGCGGCGTTATCGACCTCGTGTTGACGGTTGTGTGGTTCGTCGGCGTGACGAACGCGTTCAACCTCGTGGACAACATGGACGGCGCCGCGGGCGGGATCGCCTCAGCGACCGCGGTCGCCCTCGCCGTCACCGCGGGCCTCGGCGGACAGATCCTCGTCGGTGGACTGGCGGCGGTCGTCGCCGGCTCGTGCCTCGCCTTCCTCATCTACAACTGGCATCCCGCGCGGATCTTCATGGGCGACGCCGGCGCGCTGCCGCTCGGCTACCTCTTGGCGGCGATCGCGCTCAAGCTGCGGTTCCCGGTCGAGCACTTCGCCAGCGTCACTGCCATCGTGCTCTTCACCGCTCCCGCCTTATTCGACACCACCCTCGTGGTGATCTCACGCGTGGCGCGCCACCGTCCCATCTATATCGGTGCGACGGATCACGCGTCGCACCGACTGCTGCGCCTCGGGATCCCGACCCGCACGGTCGCCTCGATCATCATGTTGGCCTCCGCCGTGTGCGCCGGGCTCGGCGTCGCCGTCGGGCGGGGAACGATCCCGGCGTTACCAACCGCCATCCCCGTCGCGATTATCGGAGTGGTCGGGCTCGTCGTGCTACTCCGCCTTCCAGCCGTTGCACCGGCACCGATGAGCACGCATGGAACCCCAGCGCACTTCGACTGATCGGCGCATGCGTCGCCTCACCGAGCGACGCAGGTTCCGTCCAGCGCTTCGCCGAACTCCACGTTTGAAGGTCCTCGGCGCAGTCGCGGTCGTGCTCGTGGCGCTGGCGTTGTGGACGGCGTTCGACTTGCGATCGGCTCGCCGCGAGCTCATTAGCGCGCGGGCGGAATTGTCCGCCGCGGCGGCCGACCTCGGAACTGCGACGGACGCCAACGCAGCGGCCACGCTGCGGCGGGCGACCCAGCACGCCGTCACCCGCACCGAGAACGCCGACCGCCGAGTGCACCGCTCCCCCGCGCTTCGCGTGGCGGGCGTTGTCCCCGGAATCTCGACGCAGCGCGACGGCTTGTACCGCGCCGTCCGCGCCGCCCGCGACGCGGCGCGCATCGGTGACGCGCTGGCGGCGGTGGCGCAACGACAAGGTGAGGGGTTGACCGTTCGCTCCGGCACCGTTGATCTGGCTGCGGTGCAAGCTCTGGCGGCCGCGGCCGAACGCGCCGGCGCAGCACTCGCGGCGATTCCGGATACGCACCGCGATGCCCAATGGGGCCCGCTCGGCAACGCCACCCGGGAACTGGACGAGTTGGTCGCCGATACGGCGACGCGCCTCACGCACGGGAGTGGCGTGATGCAGTTGGTGGCCGATCTTCTCGGCGCGCAGGGACCGAAGCGCGTCTTCATCGCGCTGCTCAACAACGCCGAGATGCGCGATCAGGGAATGGTGCTGTCGTACGTCGTCGCCGAAACGGCCGACGGTGGGTTTCACGTCACGCGCTCGGGCAGCGTCATCGACCTCGAGTTGCCGAGTCCCGTCACCGACGTCGTCCTCCCGGACGGCACGCGGCGCGTGTTCGGCGCGCTGGCACCGACGCGCATCTGGCAGTCGGTCAACGCCACGGCCGATACCGCACTGTCCGGAGCGCTCATGCGGTCGATGTACCGCGCCGCCACGGGCGACAGCGTTGACGCCGTCGTCGCCCTCGACGTTCCCGCGCTCAGCGCATTGCTGACGGTCACCGGACCGGTCCAGGTCACCGGTATCACCCAGCCGATCACCGCCGACAACGCCGCGCAGGTGCTTCTCGACGACCTGTACCAAGTCGGCGCCGGAGCCGATTTTCACGACGCCCGCCAAGACCGGCTCGAACAACTGGCGGCGACCGTCGACGCCGTCATCAACCGGATCCGTTCGTCACCGGTGAACGGAACCTCCCTGGTTCGCGCGCTCGGGGGTGCCGCCCGGGGCGGTCACACGTGGGTGTCGACGGCCGACCCCGTTGGCCAGCGGGCACTCGAACGCGCCGGCCTGAGCGGCGCGCCCGGCGACGTCCACCCGGAGCGCACCATCCACGTGTCGGTGCAGAACGGGACCGCCACCAAGCTCGACTGGTTTGTCGACCCGCGCGTCGACGTCGCTGTGTCGGTCACCGAAGATGGCACCGCCGTCGTGCGCACCACCGTGACGTTGCCGAACACGGCGCCGGTACCAACGCCGTCAAGCGAACAATTCGGACCGGACAATCTCGTCACCCGGATCGCGGGCTTGTACCGCGGACGCGTCTACTTCTGGGGTCCATCGACGGGCGATCAACTCGACAGCGTGGTGGAGTCAGGCCTGCGCCTGAACTTCAACACCGCCGAAGTCCCGGCCGGAGGCACCGGGCGCGTCACATTTTCGACCGTCATCCCGAAAGCGGTGCAAGACGGCGTGCTGCGACTGCGCTTCGTACCGCAGGCCCGCGCCCGTCCTATGACATTGCGCGTGACGGTTACCGGTGTCGGATGGGACGTGCAGCCTGCGACGCGAACAATGGCGTGGGACAGAACCTTCGATCTCGAGTGGATGTTGCGGAGCGGTTAACAAACCGCCAGGTTGTTGGCCGTATTCGAGGCCGTGGGTACCATGACCCGATGCGCTTTCCCCGGACCCGGATGGTTCATCGCGTCGCCGCACTCGCGGTTGCCGCCGCGCTGCTTGGCTCGCCGTCCGCGCTCGCGCAGACGACCACGACATCTCCGTATCCCGGCACGCCGACTACCGGCGCTCCGTCCGCTACCGCTGCGGAGGTCGACCTCGGGCTGCAAGAAACCGGCGCCGTTCTCAACATCAGCCTGTGCAACTTCGCGCCGGGAACAACGGTGCGCCTCACCATTCGTGTGGGTGAAACCAACACGCCGATCACGCCCGACGTCGTCGCCAACAGCAGCGGCTGTGTTGTCGTGCGCGTCGAGATCCTCAACACGCTGGTAGCGCTCGGAAACTCCCCGCTGCACCCGCTTGCCGCCACGGGCCTCGCCGCGACGGCCAACAAGGTGCAGATATCGGTCAACGGCCAGGTGGTCACCGTCGGTCCTTACGGCACCGTGGTCACGCTGATCGCCAACGGCACCGGTAACAACGGCGCCGCCCGCACCGCCAGCGTCAGATTCACGGTCGTCAAGCGCGGCACGATCTCGCGTTCGGGTCTGGTACGCACCGGGACGACCGTCATCAAGTGGACGCCGTTCGGCCTCGGCTTGGTCGGTGTCGGTTACCTGCTGGTGCTAGCCACGCGGCGTCGGCACCAGGTCGAACCCGAACCAGTCAGCTAGAGGTACTAAAGAAATTCGACGTGGTCGGCCGCCGGAACGGCGTGGCGGCAGTCCAACACGTAGCGGGCGTTCTCGACGATCGTCTTGACGTCGAACGCGTCGTGGTTAGTCAGCATCACTACCGCGTCAGCAGCCGCTAACTCTTCGGCGTTGCATTCCGCCCGCGTGACCTGGTCGCGCAACACGTGCTCGTCGACGAATGGATCCGCGGCGCGCACATCGGCACCCAGCGCGGCCAGCTCACTGGCAACGTGGACCGATGGCGACTCGCGGGCGTCGCTCGTGTTCCGCTTGTAGCCGAGGCCGAGCACCAAGATCCGGCTGCCCTTGACGGCCAGGCCCCGGTCGTTGAGGGCGCGGGTAAGGCGGCGCACGACGTAGTTCGGCATGTGGGCGTTGACGTCGTTGGCGAGCTCGACGAACCGGAAACTTTCACCGAGAGAACGGCGCACCTGCCACGACAAGTAGCTCGGGTCGACGGGGAGGCAATGGCCCCCCACACCGGGACCGGGCGTGAAGCGCATGAACCCGAACGGCTTAGTCGACGCCGCGTCGATCGCCTCCCACACGTCGATGCCCAACTCACCGGCGAACATGGCCAATTCGTTCACCAGCGCGACGTTGACGTGCCGGAAGGTGTTCTCCAGCAGCTTGCACAGCTCGGCTTCTTTGGGGCTCGACACCGGGACGGTTTCGTCCACCAGCGCGCCGTAGAACTCCTCCACCGCCGCCAGCGACGCCGCGTTGACGCCCGACACGACCTTGGGCGTCGACACAAACGTCCAGGTCGTGTTGCCGGGGTCGATCCGCTCCGGGCTGTAGCCCACGAGCACGTCGGTGCCAATGGCGAGTTGGCTGCCCTCGGCCAGCAGCGGCACGAGCAGCTCTTCGGTGGTGCCGGGATACGTCGTCGACTCCAGCACGACCAAGGCACCGGGCTTCAACGCCGCCGCCAACGTGCGCGCCGCCGACTCGATGTGACTGAGATCGGGCAGCGTGTCGCGCAGCGGCGTCGGGACGGTGATCACCGCGATGTCGAAGCCGGCGATGTCGCCGGGATCCGCTGTGGCCCGGTAGCGCCCGCTGGCGATCGCCGCGGCGAGTTCGCTGTTGTCGATGTCTTCGACGTAGGAATCGCCGGCCGAGAGCCGTTCGACTCGACGGGGGTCGATTTCAAAGCCGGTTACGTCGAAGCCAACCTCGACCGCCCGCATGGCAAGCGGCAGGCCCACGTAGCCCTGGCCGACAACGACAACACGCCGAGGGGTCGCGGTCATGGCCTTATCCTCGCATCTCGTGCAACCGCTCACGCTGCTCTTGGGGATCGCCGCGGGCTTCGCGCTGGCCCAGGCGCTCCGCAAGATCGCGCGACCTCGGTCCATTCCCGACGAAACCGACATGCTGACCGGCGTGAGTACGCGCGCCGTCGGTCAGGCGGTGCTGGCGACGCTGCGCGACGGTGACGCCGTCGCCATGATCGACCTCGACACGCTCAAGGCGGTCAACGACGAGCACGGCCACGCCGCCGGCGACCGGGAACTGCTGGCGTTGGCGTCACACCTCGCGTCCGGCCTGCGCGCCGGTGACGCGGTGGCCCGCTGGGGCGGCGACGAGTTCGTCGTGGTCTTGCGCGGCGCCGGTGTATCGGCGACCCAGATCATCGATCGGCTCCGCGCGGCGTCGACGGTCGCGTTCAGCGCCGGCGTCGCCGTCCATCGCCGCGGAACGAGTGAGGAGACCCTGGCGGCGGCCGACGCCGCGTTGCTGTCCGCCAAACGAGCGGGCGGCGCGCGCGTGGTCGCAGCTTCGTGAGCCGCCGGATCGCCGCGGCCTCGCTCGCCCTGCTCGCATTCGCCGCGACGGCGTGCGGCTCACGGGTGCGCGACTGGCCCGACGACGCCGCGTTCTCCACCACGGAGACGACGCGACAGCGCGTGGCGAGCGACGGCGACGAGACCGTCCCCGACTCGACAACGACGCTGCCGACGGGTGGAACGACGGCGACGACGAAGGGAAGCTCATCCGCCGTCAAGCCCGCGGCCGATGACCTGCCCGCGCCGGCGCCCGGCAAGTACACCTACGACGTCACCGACGAGATCCCGGCGTTCGAAGACGAGCCGGCGTCGACGGAGAAGTCGGTGGCGACGGTGACGTGGCGGGTCACCCGTACGCCCAGCCAGGTGACGTCGGAGACCGTCGAGTCGGAAGGAAGCGAGGCATCGCGGACCGCCAAGTTCCTGACGACCGCGTCGGCGTTCTCCCTGGTGTCGACGACGAATCGCGACGGCGAAGACATCGACGAGTGCGCGTATCGTCCCGCGCTGTTACTGCTGCAACTCCCGCTCCGCGTGGGCGCGACGTGGCGCGGCGCGGCGTCGTGCGACCACGGCGACGTATACAAGGAGTCAGTGACCGCGGACAGCCGCGTCGTCGGCGAGGCCACCGACACCATCGGCGGTCAACGCGTCCCCACCATCGTCGTGACAACGCTGCTCACCTTCACCGAGACCTACGAGCCCGATCCCGACGACCCCGAAGACACGGGCACCGACACGTTCAAAGTCGAGATCACCAGCCATTACGAACCCACGACGCTGCTCCCGGTAATCGAGGAGACGAAGAGCGTCGACGACGACGGTTTCAGCAGCCGCCGTCAGTTGCGCAGCTTGAAACCCGCGTAACGAATCAGTCGTCGAGGCGCAGCGCCGAGACGAACGCTTCTTGAGGGACTTCGACGCGGCCGATGTTCTTCATCCGCTTCTTGCCCTCCTTCTGCTTTTCGAGGAGCTTCCGCTTGCGCGTGATGTCGCCGCCGTAGCACTTGGCCAGCACGTCCTTGCGCTTGGCCTTGACCGTCTCGCGGGCGACGATCCGGCCGCCGATGGCCGCCTGGATCGGCACGTCGAACATCTGGCGGGGAATCAGTTCGCGCAGCTTCTCGGTCATGCGCCGGCCGTAGTCGTAGGCCTTCTGCCGGTGGATGATGGTGGAAAACGCGTCGACGGGCACGCCGTTGAGCATCACGTCGAGCTTCACGAGATCCGAGCGCTCGTAGCCCGCCGGCTCGTAGTCGAGCGACGCGTAACCCTTCGTGCGGCTCTTCAGCGCGTCGAAGAAGTCCATGACGACCTCGGCGAGCGGGATGCGGTACTGCAGCTCGACGCGTTCGGGCGACAGATACTCCATCCGCAACATCTCGCCCCGTCGCGCCTGGCACAGCTCCATCAGAGTGCCGGTGTAGGTCGACGGGCTGAGGATCGTGATCTTCAGCATCGGCTCCTCGATGAGCTCCACCTCGCCACCCGGTGGCATGGCGGCGGGATTGTCGACCTCGATCACCTCGCCGCGCACGTGCGCCCGGTAGGCCACCGACGGCGCCGTCGCGATGAGTGACAAGTTGAACTCGCGCTCGAGGCGCTCGCGCACGATCTCCATGTGCAGCAAGCCGAGGAACCCACACCGGAACCCGAAGCCGAGAGCGCCGGACGTTTCGGGCTCGTAGGTGAACGATGCGTCATTCAGGCGCAGCTTCTCGAGTGACTCACGGAGATCCTCGAACTCGTCGCCGTCGACGGGGAACAAGCCGCAGAACACCATCGGCTTGGGCTCGAGATATCCCTCGAGAGCCGAGGCGGCGGGCTTGGCCGCATTCGTCACCGTCTCACCAGAACGCGCTTCGGCGACATTCTTGATCCCGGCGATCAGGTAGCCCACTTCGCCGGTCGACAACGTGGCGACGGGCGTGTGATCAGGTGTCTTGAGCCCGATCTCTTCGATCTCGTGTATCTGACCCGTCTGCATGAAGCGGAGGCGCTCGTGACTGTGCATGCTGCCGTTAAGCACGCGCACCGCGGACACGACGCCGCGGTACTGGTCGTAGTAGCTGTCGAAGACCAGCGCCTGCAGCGGCACGTCAGGGTCGCCCGTCGGTGCCGGGATGCGTTCGAGGACAGCGTCGAGCAACTCGACCACGCCCTCGCCGGTCTTGGCCGAAATGCTGAGGATCTCGTCGGCCGGGATGCCGAGGACCTGTTCGATCTCACCGGCGTAGCGCGCCGGGTCGGCGGCGGGGAGGTCGATCTTGTTGAGGGCGGCGACGATCGTCAGGTCGTGCTCGAGGGCGAGGAAGCAGTTGGCCAGCGTCTGCGCCTCGATCCCCTGACTGGCGTCGACCAACAAGATGACGCCGTCGCACGCCGCCAGTGAGCGCGACACCTCGTAGCCGAAGTCGACGTGGCCGGGCGTGTCGATCAGGAAGATGTCGTGGTCGCGGTACTGCAGCCGCACGTTCTGCGCCTTGATCGTGATGCCGCGCTCACGCTCGATGTCCATGGAGTCGAGGTATTGCGCCTTCATGTTGCGCGGGTCGACGGCGCCGCAAATCTCGAGCAGGCGGTCGGCGAGCGTCGACTTGCCATGGTCGACGTGAGCGACGATGGCGACAGCGCGGATGCGATCCAGGGACTTGTTCGACACGGTTAGTAGCCCGCGTTGAGGTCGACTAACCCGATCAGCGGTTCACCCGCAGCGTACCGGCGAAGGTTCTCCGTCACGCGTTTGGCGAGCAGCGGCAGCCCCATCTCGAGGGAGTTCGCCGTATGCGGCGTGATAATGCAGTTGTCCAACTCCCATAGCGGGTGCCCGTCGGGCAGCGGCTCGGGATCCGTGACGTCGAGTCCGGCGCCGCCGATCCACTCTTCCCGCAACGCCACCACCAGGTCGTCGGTGACGACGTGAGCGCCGCGGCCGACGTTGACGAGCCAGCTGTGCGACGGCATGGCGCGCAGCGACACAGCGTCGATCACTCCACGGGTCTCGGGCGTCAAGGCGAGCGCCACGAACACCGCGTCGGCGTCGCCGATCGCCTCGTGCAGGCCGTCGGGCGCGAACACTCGCGCCGCGCCGGCGATAGGCAATGACGCGTCGCGTCGCACCACCGAGATGTGGGTACGCATCGGCGTCAGCAAGTCGATGAGGCACTCGGTGATGCCGCCACCGCCGAGGATGGCGACACGGCCGTCGTACAACGACACGCCGCCCTGCTTGCCCCAGCTCGTTGCCCGCACCCGCGCGGGTAGATCGCGCAAACCGGCGAGCGCGAGGGCCAGGGCGTGCTCGGCAACGGGTTCGGCATACACGCCCTTGCCGCACGTCCAGGTGCGTGACGGGTCGAGCACGCCGGCGGCGACGAATGCCTCGATGCCCGCCCACGGCAACTGCACCCACGCGGCGTTGGGTGCCTCCTGTAACGCCTTGGCCAAGCCTTCGATGTCGTCGTGCGCCAGGAAGATCAACACCTCGGCGTCGGCCGGATCGTCGACCACCTGCGCGCCCGCGTCGGCCACCGCCGCCGACGCCCACGGGCGCGCCGGAGTCGGAGCCAGAGCTACGCGCAGCACAAAGCGATGTTAGGAGACAGTGTTCGCTGGCTCGGGGCCCCACCGACAACGGCGCGGCACCACAATGGGTGGAGTGACTTCCCAAGGCGGCTACGCACCCGCGCCCGACGGTGAGTGGCCCGCCGATCTTGGGCCGCCGCTCGAGATGCAGGGGCCGTACCGCGTGGTCGGCATCGGGCTGATCTGCGACCGTCGCGTGCCCGTGGGGCAACCCGGAGAGGACCAACACTTCTCCGTAAGTGAATTCGTCCGTCTGGACAACGGAGGCGAGGTGATCCTCCACCGCGAGCGAGGATTCACCTGGAGCGCTGTCCGGGGCGGTGGTCCGGATGAAGCGCCGAACCACAGCGACTTCACCCAGTCTGTCCTGAACACCGTCCTCCCAGACGACGACGCCGATCCGGAGGAACACCCCTGGGAGTGGCTCGCGGAAAAGGCGCAGGATCGAGGCCTCACGAGCGTGACCGCCGACGATCTGCGCCACCTTCCGTACGAAGTCGTGCTAACCGATGCCGTCCGGAAGTGGCTGACCAGCTAACCTGTACGGTCCCATGGCAAATATCAAGAGCCAAAAAAAGCGCAACCTCACCAACGAAAAGGCCCGCGTCGCCAATAAGGGCGTTCGTTCGGAGTTGAAGACGCGCACCAAGGCCGCTGTTGCCGCCGCGGGCACCGACGCCGCGCCTGAGGCATTGAAGGCTGCGATCAAGAAGCTCGACAAGGCCGCGACCAAGGGTGTCATTCACCCCAACGCCGCCGCCCGCCGTAAGTCGCGCCTCACCAAGCGCGTCAACTCCGCTTCCGCTTAACTCCCCGCCGCCATCTCGCGGTAGATCTCGGCGTACTGCCGCGCCTGCTCGGCGGGACGAAAGCGCTCGCGATTGACGTAGCCGTCGGCGACCAGCTTTTCGCGGTACTCGGCGTCGCCCAACACGCGCTCGACCCCGGCACGGATCGACGCGACATCCTCAGGGTCGACGAGGCAAGCGGCGCCGCCGGCCACCTCGTCCATTGGGGCCCGCGCACTGGTGACCACCGGACGCCCCGTCGCCTGCGCCTCGACGATCGGCATGCCGAATCCCTCATAGGTCGACGGGAACACGACCACGTCGGCGTCGGCGTACCACTGCGCCAGTTCAGTGTCGCTCAACGCGCCGCGGTTGGTGAACGAGAGCCCGCTCGCCGCGAGCAGACCCAGCGTGGCTTCGGGAAGCCGCCCGACGACGTTGAGGTGTACGTCCATGTCGGTAAGCGCCGCGATGACGCGCGGCAGGTTCTTGTGCGGAAGCTGACCGAAGCACAACGCGACAGGTCGTGCGTTGGCGCGCGCAGGCTCCGGAACGAATGCATCGTCGATCGAGGTCGGGATCACAACTATTGAATCCCGCGGCACACTGGTGATGGCCACCAGTTCATTGGCGGTGAAGTCCGACACTGCCACGACGCGGCCAGCGCGCTTAACGGGCCACTGCAGCCAAATCGTACGGAAGATCCACTGCGCCAACGGGCCCTTCATATCGGCGTTGGCCGTACCGCAGTCGTGCACCGTCAGCACTGTGCGCCGCTTGCGGAGGGCCAGCGCAACGAAATGGATGTCGCCCGAGATGTGCACCACGTCGGCCCGCCGGAAGGCGACGCTCACCATGTCGATTACGCGCCGCCACACGCCGGTGGAACGGAACGGCACGACGTGTACCCGTACGGCGATGTCCTCGGGCATCTCGCGTCGGAGAGCGGCGAAGTAACGCTCGATGGAGAAGTTGAGCCCGGCGAGCGGGCGGCGTTGGACGTGCGCGACCCGCAGCAGCTTGGTCAGCCGATGACCTCGATGGCACCAATCCGGCCGACGGCCTTACCAATTTCCTCGGCGTCACCCACCAGCACCGGTGCCAAAAGCGACGGCGCAAGATGGGTTGCGGCCGCGGCTGCGACATCATCGGCCGACAATTTGGCCGCTGCGGCGGGCAGTTCCTTGAGGTACGAGACGTCCAGCCCGGCTACGGCCAGCGCCGTGATGTAACTCGATAGCCCGGCTTGGGTTTCGATCGACATCGCCAAGTTGCCGGCCAGGAAACGCTTGGCGTCGGCGAGCTCGTCGTCGCTGACCGCGGTCGTGGCCATCCGACCGATCTCGTAGAACGTTTCGACCAGCGCGGGAGCGGTGACCGACGTCTGCACGTCGGCGCCGATGTCGATGGCCGACGCCACGAGGTTGTGACTGACGCCGGCGTGCGCTCCATAGGTGTAGCCCTTGTCCTCGCGCAGGTTGTGGTTCAGACGCGAGGTGAAGCCGCCGCCGAGGATCGTCAGCGCCAATGCCACCGCTGGATAGTCGGGGTGACCGCGGCCGATGCCGATCCCGCCGAGACGAATGTTGGTCTGCACCGCTCCCGGTTGATGCACGATGCCGATTGCGCCCGGTACGAGCGGCGACGGTTTCGGCGCCTTGGCGAGGCGACGGGTACCGGTCCAATCCCCTAACGCCTTCCCGGCCGCCGCCACCATCTTGGCCGGCGGCAGGTCACCGACAAGCGTGAGCAGTGCTCCCGTCGGCACGACGGTGCCGCGGTGGAGCTTGCGGATCGCCGCGCGGTGATCGGGGCCACGAGGTCGGGTGTCGGCATCGGCCGGCCGTAGGGGTGGTCTGGGAAGACGCGCTGGCTCACCGCGTACTGGGCGCGCGCCGCGGGCTGACTGTGCATGATGGCGATGCCCTGCTCGGTCTGCGCCTTCGCCAGGGCGACTTCGTCCTCGACGTAGGTCGCGTTTTGCACGATGTCGTTGAGCAACGCCAAGTAGCGGTCGAGTTCACCTGCCAGCGCGGTCGCCGAGACGAACAGGCTGTCGCTGTCGGTCATCGCCGAAATGTCACCACCGAGCCGCTGCATCTCATCGGCGATGTCGATCTGGCTGCGGCTGTCGGTACCGGTCAGGATCGTCGTCGAGACGATGTCCTCGAGCAGACCGTCGCCCCAGTTGCGCGCCTTGGATATGTCGAAACGCAGGCGCGCCTGGACCATCGGGATGCCGGGCTTGCGCGCAGCGAGCACGCGCAAGCCGTTGGGCAAGGTCGTGTCGACGACCGCGGGCAGCTTGCCTGGCTTGGTCGGCCGGACCTCGGGTTGGACGCGTGCGGTCATGACTGTTCTCCCGGCTGCCAATCGAGGACGGATCGCTGGTCGGGTTTGAACCACTGCGACGCCGCGGCCTGCACGTCCTTGACGCTGACCCGAGCGAGCGCTTCGGGCAGTTCGTTGATGAGTTCGGCCCGGCCGCGCTGTTGCTCGAGCGGGGCGATGGTCAACGCGCGGTTCATGACGCTGTCGGTGGACCGCAGGTAACGCGACGTGACACCGATGCGGCAACGGTCCAGCTCGGCTTGGTCGAGATCGTCTTGCAGCTGCTCGAGCGACTCGTCGATCGCCGCCAGCAGCGAGTCGGCGTCACCACCCGGCGGGTAGATGGCGAGGACGTTGGTAAGGATCGGGTCGCGCATGGCGAGCCAGTTGTCGAACGGGCCGACGAAGCCGGCCATGGCCGTCACCAGGCCGGTCTTGACCAGCCGCTTGTACAGCCGGGAGGAATCGCCGTCGGCTAGGACCTGCACCAGCAGGAAGTAGGCGGCGTAGGCCTCGAGTTCGGTGATCGGGTTGGGCGCGCGGTAGCCGACCACGATCGCCGGCGTCGGTGACATCGGGTCGTAGTGCGTGCCGCGGCGTTCCTTGGTGGGCACGGGTTCACCGAAATCGGGGCGCTTGGGAACGCTGCGCTTGGCGATGTCGCCGAAGTACTTCTCCGCCAGCTCGAAGGCATTCGCCGGGTCGACGTCGCCGGCAATCGTCAGCAGCGCGTTGCCCGGGGCGTAGTAGCGCTTCCAGAAGTCGGTCGCGTCAGCGACCGTGGCGGACTCGAGGTCGACGAAACTGCCGTAGCCGTTGTGCGAGTTGTTGAACGTCTTGTAGGCGATCGGTGGCAGGAAGATCATCTGCATGCCGCCGTAGGGCCGGTTCATGATGTTGAGCCGGATCTCCTCCTTCACCACGTCGATCTGGTTGGCGACGGTGTGATCGGTGATGACCGGGCTGCGCATGCGATCGGCCTCGAGGAACAACATCAGTTCGAACGCGCCCGTCGGCACGACCTCGAAGTAGTTCGTGAAGTCCGGCGTGGTGCTGCCGTTGAACTGGCCACCGTTGCCCTGGATGAGCTTGGCGTGCTCCAGTTTCGGGAGATTCTCCGATCCTTCGAACATCAGGTGCTCGAAGAGGTGGGCGAAGCCGGTGCGGCCTTCGGGCTCGGAGCGGAAGCCGACGTCGTAGTGCACGGCGACGGCCACCACCGGCGAACTGCGGTCGGGGGCAACGACGACCTTCAGACCGTTGCGGAGCGTGTGTCGTTCGATGGGAAACGAGGGAGCCAGGGTTTTCGTAGGCACGGGGCGAGAACTTAGGCCCTGGCGGCGGCCCTCCGCGACGGCCGGCCGACGCGGGCGAGTCGCGCGACGAGGACCTCGAGCACCTGTTCTTCGGGCCACGCCGAGCGGCCCTTCAGGTCCACGTCGGCGTCGGCCACCAGGCACAGCATGCGGAGGAGCGCATCGGTGCCGAGCTTGCGCGACTGGCTGAGCGCCTTTCTCGCCGGGTAGGCGGCGATGCCCAACAGCGCGGCGGCGTCGGACTCGGTGGCGACACCTGCGCCGTCGAGACGGGCCATGCGGCTGACGTGACCGTGCAGCGAGGCGACCACTCGCAGCGGGTGCTGCGCTGAAAGGACGCGGCGCAGTTGCTCGATGGCGGCCGCGGCGTCGCCGCGATCGATGGCGTCGGTGAGATCCCACGGCGCCGCGCTACCCGCTTCGCCGAGGTAGGGCTCGACCTGCGCCGGCCCGAGTTTGGCGCCGGGGCCGAAGGCGGCAGTGAGGATCGTCACCAGCGGCTCGAGCCGGGCGATGTCTTCGCCGAGATGGCCTTCGATAAGGCGGGCCGCCGCGGCGTCGATCTTCACCGGCGCGTCGTGCAGCTTCTCCAGCACCCACGAGGTGCGCGCCTTGCCCCGCGGCGTGCCGGCGTCGACCACTTCACCGGCGCGCTGCACCGCCTTGACGAAGGGCGCGGGCACCGTGCCGCCACCGGCACCGAGGATCAACACCGACGTGTCGAGCGGCGCCGATAGATAGTCGACCAGCGGCTCCAACGCGATCGCGCTGAAGCGGCCCAGGTCGCGAATCACGACGACTCGCCGTGGAGTCAGGAACACCGGCGTCCCCGCGGCCTCCGCGGCGGTGGCCGGCGCGTTCTCGTCGCCCGACAGGTCCTCGACGATGAGCGACGGGTCGTCGTCGCCCACGACGAGCTCGACCGTGCTCATCAACGACTGGGCCACCAGGATCGGATCGTCGCCCTTGATGTAATACACCGCTGTCATGCGGCGACCTCGTGCAGCGCGGCGAGGAGGTCGCAGATGCGGCGGGAGCCGGCGACGTCGTGCACGCGCACGATGCGACAACCGCCGATGACACCGAGCGCAGTGGCGGCGTTCGAAGCGTCGCGACGCTCGCCGATCTCGAGATCGAGCAGCTTGCCGAGAAACGTCTTGTTCGACGCCGAGAGCAGGAGTGGGTAGCCGAGGTCGGCCAGCATCGGCGAGTGTCGCAACAACTCGAGCGACTGCTGCCACGTCTTGCCGAGGTCGAGCCCGGCGTCGAGGACGATGCGATCGGCGGCCACGCCCGCGGCCCGTGCCCGCTCCGCCCGCTCGGCGAGGAACGCCGCGACATCGCGCACCACGTCGTCGTAGGTCGGCTCGGGATCGGCGACGCGTGGCTGCAAACGAATGTGCGTCGCCACGACGGTGGCGCTCGCGGCGGCGGCCTCGGGCAAGTAGTCGGGGTCGCCGAAACCGCTGATGTCGTTGCCGATGACGGCGCCGAGTTCGTAGGCGCCCTTGGCGACCGACGCCCGCCACGTGTCGACCGAGATCGCGGTATCGAAGCGCCGCGCGAGCGCCTCGATCGCAGGAAGCACGCGCTCGAGTTCCTCCTGCTCGGTTACCTCCGGACCGGGTCCGGCCTTCACACCGCCGACGTCGAGGATGTCGGCGCCGTTGGTCACGTGCTGGTCGGCCAACCGCAGGAAGTCGTCGAAGCTCCAGAACTGGCCCTGGTCGTAGAAGGAGTCAGGTGTGCGGTTGAGGATTCCCATGATGAGGCTGCGGTGGGTGATGTCGACTGGACGGTCACCGAGGCGCAGGATCACGGGCCCGACGGTAATACGCCGGTGTTACGCCGCCAGCGCCTTCACGAAGTACGGCGCGGCGTCCTTGGTCCGCGTGAGCGTGACGGACTTGCCGCCACCACTGATCGCGAGCCGCACCTTGCCGGCGATGTTCTCCAGGCTGGGCGCTTCGAACGCGCCGTTGCTCACGGGCACGCTGAAGGTGGCGAACTTGCCACCCGGCGAACTGAACGTGGCGGTACCGGTGAGGACGTTGGTCACGACACCGAACACGCCCGGACTGTCGCGGTCGGTCCGGTAATACGTCGAGCTGACTGTGCCGCCCGAGAGCGCCGCGGTGCCGACGACCTTGACCCGACCCCTGTAGCTCCCGAAGTTCGGCGAGAACGCCGCCCACCCGTACGTCGGTTGGGTGGTGTCGCTCGCCGAGTACAGCAGGGCGCCGTTGGCGGCGTACGCCTTGAACGTCACGGTCACTCCGCCTTGCGCGGTCTCTTGGCCGTTGGCGTCGCGGCAGAACACGTCGAGGGTCCACTGGCTGATGCGCTGGAAGACGCGGCAACCAGTCGGCGGCGACGTGAGGAAGATGAACTGACGCGCGAACCACGCAGAGAAGCCTTGGCCTTCGGCCGTGCTGACGACGGAAGCCAGCAGCGTCTTGAGCTGCGCTGGCGTGAGGTAGCCGTTGGGCTGGGCGAACAGGTGCTGGTTGAAGTTGATCCAGAACTTGGGGTTCTCGATCAGCAGCTTTCCGAACGCGTAGCCCCCTTGTTGGTACCGCGACAGCGGCAAGGCCGGGTTACCCAGGCCCCAAATGTTGCCGTCCTTGACGGCGACGTCGGGAACATTGGTGCCGTCGTAGTACTGGTCGACGGAGTATTTGTGGTGGTGGTCGAAACCCGAGTCTGACCCGGGGTACGACTGGGCGATCAACAGATTCATCACCGCGACTTCACCGGCGCGCGCCAAGCCCTCCTCCCACGTGCTGTTGTTGATGATCCACGGACCGTGAATGGCGTGCATCACCTCGTGCACGAACACGTCGAGCGACAGGCTGCCGAGAACGATCGTGTGGGTGCTCTCGAAGTACTGGCCGGCGTACCCGGTGTTCGGGTCATAGGTCACGGTCAGGTTGGCCGACACCATCGGCCGCCCGGCGACCTTCAAGATGCTCTTGCGGACGGGCCCGCCCGGAACAACCCAGGCGTCGACCGTGGGACGATCGGCGGCGCTCCAACTCGAGTCGACCGTGAAGGTGAAGGTGCCCTGCGGAACCACGGTTGCCGACGCCGACACCGCGGGCGCCGCGCGTTCTGGCGATGCCGGTGCCGCCGCCGGAGCATCGGTCCAGCCGCCGACTGGATCACCAGTCGGGTTGCTCGGAGCTGCAGCCGCGGGGTCGACCGCGATCAACGCGGCAACCAGCGCAACGACCCCGGTCAGGGTCGGCCATCGACGAGCGTTGCGCGTGGCGATCTGTCGAACCTAACCCATGCGAGACACCGCGACCCGCAGCGGCGGTCCGGCGTCGGTGATCCGCACGGCGACAGTGCCAACGGCAGCGACGGCACCGTTGCGCGCGGTGTGGGCGCCGGCGACCTGGTGATGCTCAGGCGCGAGGACCACTCGCGGCCGCATCGCCGAGATAATCGGCCACGCCGCGTCGGCCGCCGCCGACCCGGGGCGGGTGACGACAAGTACGTCGAGTCGCAGCACGCGTCGAACGCGCAGCGCGTCGAGCGCGCGCGGCGACACCCGTCCGCCAACGGCCAGGACGCTCCGCCCGTCGATCACCCACAGGGTGGCCCCGTCGTCGACGGGTCGGGCGATGGCCGTCGACGGGCCGCGCAGCGACATGACCATCACTGCTATGCCGATCACCACGCTCAGCGTGACGCGGTGACGACGGATCACAACGACTATCAGCGCGGCGGCGAGCACGAACAGCGCCGCCGCTTGGCCCAGCGGTGCGAACGGCAGTCGCGCGATGTTGGTCGCGACGGAGGCCTCCCACGACAAGGCCAGTCGGGTGGGCAGATGCACAACGCCGGCGATGCCAGGAAGCAGACCGGCGACGGGTCCGGCGGTGAGGCCCCACATCATCAGCGGGCCGGCGACCGGGACCGCCAGCGCGTTCGCCGGCAGCGAGACGAGCGGCACCGACCCGAACGTCGGCACCAGCACGACAGCTGCACCGACTTGGGCGGCGATCGACGCCGCCAGCAATGTGGGCACCCGCCGCTGCTGCAGCGGCCGTGTGAGCAAGACCAGGCCGGCGCACGCCGCCACCGAGAGGCGAAAGCCAACGCTGCGGACGAGCAGCGGGTCGATCAGCATGCAGCCGGTACACGCCAGAGCCAGCAGTCGCACCCCCGGCACGGGTCGTCCCGCGAGCGCACCAGCGGCGGCGACGGCCGCCATCGCTTCGGCGCGCAGCACCGACGGCTCCCAGCGCGTCAACACGCCGAAGCCGAACAGCACGGCCAACGTTGCGGCGAACCGCCACCACAGACGACCGCGGCGGATCAGCGGTGACGCCACCAGCAGAGCGAAGGCCACGTTTTGTCCGGAGACAACCATCAAGTGCGTGAGTCCGGCAGCGCGGAACGCGTCTTGGAGTTCGGGCGCCTGGCCGCGGTCGTCGCCGAGCACCATGCCACCGAACAGCGGCTGGAGGCGGTCGGGCAGTACGCGCGCGCCGTCGGACACGAGGCGTCGGAAGGCGTTGGCGCTGGCGCCGACGAAGTTCGGTGGGCGAGCACCGGTGACGGCGTCGATCGTCACGCGCGCCGAGATGTGCCGCGGGACGAGCCAGTCGTCGTGATCGCCGGTGAGCGGGCGCAGTGAGCCGTCGATCCGCAACTTCTCCCCGGCAAGCCGCGACACCATGGCACCGGCGGCGGGGCCGCGGGCGAAGGCCTGGGCGTGCCGCCGCCCGATCCGGATGTCGGCGCCGATCGACCCGCCGCTAAACGGCGCGGGATCGGTCAGCAGGGTCACCCACTGACCGGAGATGGCCGCCGGCTCCGGTGGTCGCAGCCCGGCCAGTGACTGCGCGGCCAGCGCGCTCGTGACTACTGCGGCGCCGATGATCACCAACGCCGGGCGACGCGTCGCGAAGCCGAAGAGCGCGGCGACGATGGCGACGGCCAACAGCGGAACGGGCACGCGGTGGGCGACGAGCGCACCGAGCGCGGTGGCCACTGCGAGCGTGACGACCTGTCGGTCAGACACGGGCGTGCGGCTTGATCTGGCTCAGCTTCGACGGGCCGATCCCTCGCACGTTGAGGAGTTCGTCGACCGACTTGAAGCGGCCGTGCTCGGTCCGGTAGTCGATGATCGCCTTCGCGGTGGCGGGACCCACACCGGGCAGCGTTTCCAGCGTGGCGGCGTCGGCCTGGTTGATGTTGACGATCCCGTCGGCGGCCGACGCGCTCCCGCTCCCCGAGCCGGCGACGGCCACCGCGGTTTCACCTCGGCGTGGGATGTAGATGCGCTCGCCATCGGCCACTGGCGCGGCGAGATTGACCTGGTCGAGATCGGCGTCGTTTGCTGCTCCCCCGGCCGCGGCGACGACGTCGGTGACCCGCGCCCCGCGGGGACGGTGACCACCCCGGGACGCGCCACCGCGCCCGCGGCGTGCACGTGCAGGTCTCCGCCCGCCGTGGTACTGGGCGCCGCGCCGGCGTCGTCGACGACGTCGGCGCGCGGCAGCGACAGCGCGACATCCGGCCCGCTCTTGGCCGGCACCAGTCGGCCGGTGAACGCCAGCGCGCCAAGCACACCGGCGACAGCGACGACGACGCCGACCACCGCGATGGTGGTGGGCGGTACGCCGCTGACGCGGTCGCGCCACGTGGGTGGCGGCAACGGCCGAGGTAGGTCTGCCACGCGGTTCAACCCCTGGGATGAGAGACGGTTTCCTTGGAAACTCGGGGGAAGTGGCGACAGCTAGATCACGGTAGAAGCGCGGTACAGGTCTCGCAAGAGGCAGATTTCGGCCTTGGGCGCGCCGACGAAGGGCCCGGTATTGTGGGTGCAGTCGTGATGCGGGGAGGCGGACGATGAAGAAGGGGTTTTTGTCGACTGTGGTCACGGTCCTCGGGCTCGAACTCGAAGACCTCGACAGCGACGAATGGCGGCAAGGCGCTATCGCCACGCGTACGCGTACGGCGGTGCCCTCGCGTTGCCCACACTGCCGTGAGGCTTGGCAGGCCAACGCGTACGGCGTGTGTCATGAGTGCGGCAGTTCGCCGTTTGCGCCGCCCAGCGGCTTCGGTCCGCGCTAGGTCGCGGTAGAAGCGCGGTACAGGTCCCGCAAGAGGCAGATTTCTGCGCCGTGCTGGATCAGCCGGTCAGAACAGTTGCGAAGTGAGCTTGCGCCGCCACTCGGCGGTCCGCGGGTCCTCCGCTCCCATGACCTCGAGGATGTCGACGAAGGTCTGCCGCGCCTCGTCGTTGTCTTTCACCTGGGGCAGCAACGCCGCCAGCCGCTCGTCGACGTCGTCGACAACGGCCGGGCCACCGAGCGGCGCCGTGCGCGCTCGCGCGGCGACGTTGCGGGTCTCGGCGCTTTCGGGAATGCGCTCCAGTAACGCCAGTGCTTCCTCGTTGTCGCCGCGCTCGACGAGCAGGTTCGCCAACCCGAGGACACCGTCGACGTGGCCGGGGTCGATCGCCAGCGCAGCGCGCAGCGATTCTTCGTCGCCCTTTTCGACCAACAGATCGACGTCGGAGGGAGGCGGCGCGATCCGGTCGACGAACGCACGCACGGTGGCTTCCGGCACCGCGCCGACGAAGTTGTCGATGACGCGGCGGTCCTTCAGCGCGAACACCGCCGGGATCGACTGCACCTTGAACGTGGCGCTGACGCGTGGGTTGGCGTCGACGTCGACCTTGGCGAGCTCGACGCGACCGTCGGTTTCGGCGATCACTTTCTCGAGAATCGGACCGAGCGTCTTGCACGGACCACACCACTCGGCCCACAGGTCGACCACCACGACCACTTCGGTCGAACGGTCGAGCACATCTCGTTCGAAGCTCTCGTCGGTGACATCGCGCATACTCAAAGCTAACGCTCCAAGAAGCCCGACCCTTCCCACCCCAACTAGTTTCAAGCCCATGTCAGACCCCACGGGCATCAACGTCGACGGCGTCACAAGGTGGTTCGCCGAGCACGTGCCCGAGGCCGTCGCCCCCTTCGAATTCGACCTGGTCGCCGGCGGGCGCTCCAATCTCACCTTCGGCGTGACAGACGCCAACGGCCGCAAGTGGGTCCTGCGACGTCCGCCGATGAGCCACGTGCTGGCCTCAGCGCATGACATGGGACGCGAGCATCGCTTGATCGCCGCGCTCGGCCCCACACCGGTTCCCGTCCCGAAGGCCGTCGGCCTGTGCAGCGACGACACTGTCAACGGCGCGCCGTTCTACGTCATGGAATTCGTCGAGGGCACGATCGTGCGCGACCCCGCGACGGCGGAGAAGCTGTTCACGCGAGAGCAGCGGCGCCACACCGGCGAAGACATCGTCGACACCTTGGCCAAGATCCACGCCGTCGACCTCAAGGAAGTCGGCCTCGACGACCTCGCCCGCCACGAGGGCTACATCGAGCGCCAACTCAAGCGCTGGCACACGCAGTTCCAGGCCTCGGCGGCGCAGAACACGCGCGAAGTCCCCGTCATCGACGAGATGCACGACTTTTTGGCGTCGCGCATTCCAGAACAAGGCCGCGCGGCGATCGTGCACGGCGATTACCGGCTCGACAACTGCATGATCGGCGCCGACGGGTCCGTAGCCGCGGTGCTCGACTGGGAGCTGTGCACGCTGGGCGACCCGCTGGCGGACATGGGCCTGCTCATGGTCTATTGGAACGAAGCCGGCGACTCGAACTCGGCGCTGCCCACGTCGCCCACCGCCGTCGACGGCTACCCCACGCGCAACGAGTTGAAGGCGCGCTACGCCGAACAGACCGGACGGGACGTCGCCGAGCTCGACTTCTATGTGTCGTTCGGCTACTGGAAGTTGGCGTGCATCCTCGAAGGCGTGTTCGCTCGGTACGCCCACGGCGCCATGGGTAACGACGGCGCGGCGTTCGAAGGCTTCGGTCAGCAGGTCATCAATCTCGGTGAGTTGTCGCGCGCCGCGGCGAAGGATCTGTAGCCGATGGCCCTGTACATCCGTGAGGAGCACGCGGACCTCGAGACGCCGGTCTTCGTTCTGGCGATGGACGGTTGGGTCGACGCCGGCGGTGGCACCGCGCAAGCGCGCGCCGCGCTGCTCGAGCAGATCGACACGCACCGCATCGGTTCCTTCGACTCCGACGCGTTGATCGACTACCGCGCCCGGCGTCCGACGATGGTGCTGGTCGAAGGCGTGATCCAGTCGCTGACGTGGCCGTCGATCGAAGTGCGCTACGGCGTTGACCGCGCCGGCAACGACGTCGTGTTCATCATCGGTCCCGAACCCGACACCGCGTGGCAGGCGTTCTGCGCCGAGATCGTGGCCATGGCGCAGGGCTACAACGCCCGCATCGTGGTCGGCCTCGGTTCATTCCCCGCACCGGTCCCCCACACGCGCCCGGTCAAGCTGGCATCGACGGCCGCCACCCGCGCGCTGGCCGACAAAGTCGGCTACATGAAGGGCGCGACCGAAGTGCCCTGCGGGATTCACGCGGCGATCGAGGCGGGCTGTCAAGGCGTCGGGCTTCCGGCGGTGGGCGTGTGGGCGCGGGTGCCGCACTATCTGGCGGCGTCGTCGTATCCCGCGGCAGCCGCCGCGCTGGTCGACGGCCTCGCCGCGGTGTCCGGCCTGTCGTTGCAATCCACCGACCTGCACACCGAGGCCGTCGCCGCCAAGATCCGCATCGACGCGCTCGTCGCCGACTCAACCGAGCACCAGGCATTGGTGGCGCAACTCGAACTGCAAGCCGACGCCGACGAGACCGAGTCCGTCGGCCCGATGCCGTTGCCCACCGGCGACGACATGACGCGCGGCATTTCCGATATCGAAGAGTTCCTTCGGGACCAGAACAGTTAGGACGACAGATGAGGGTTGCTAGATGAAAGTCGATGGAGGACTCGGATTCGGCGGCTCGACCGATGGTGTCGGCGCGCTCGCCAAGCTGCAGGAAGACAAGGGCTACGACGGCATCTGGACCGCCGAGACGAGTCACGACCCGTTCTTCCCGCTGCTGCTCGCCGCCGAGCACACCGAGAAGATCGAGCTCGGCACCGGTATCGCGGTGGCGTTCGGTCGCAATCCGATGACCACGGCGATGACGGCCAACGACTTGCAGCTGGCGTCGAAGGGGCGCTTCCTGCTCGGCCTCGGCAGCCAGATCAAGCCCCACATCGAGAAGCGGTTCTCGATGCCGTGGTCGCATCCCGCCGCCCGCATGCGCGAGTTCGTGCTCGCCATGCGCGCCATCTGGGACAGCTGGCACAACGGCACCAAGCTGGCGTTCAGGGGCGACTTCTACACGCACACGCTGATGACGCCGTTCTTCAACCCGGGGCCGAACCCCTACGGCCCGCCCAAGGTCTTCCTGGCCGCGGTCGGCGAGAAGATGACCGAGGTCTGCGGTGAAGTGTGCGACGGCATGCTCGTGCACGGCTTCACCACCGAGCGTTACATCCGCGAGGTCACGCTGCCCGCGCTCGAACGCGGCATGAAGGCCGGCGGCAAAGATCGCACCGGCTTCGAACTGTCGATCCCGGCGTTCGTCGTCACCGGCACCAACGACGAAGAGACCGAAAAGGCCGCCGTCGGCGTGCGCCGCCAGATCGCGTTCTACGGGTCGACGCCCGCTTACTCGACGGTGTTCGAACTGCACGGCTGGAACGACCTGCACCCGAAGCTGAACGCCATGTCGAAGGAAGGCAAGTGGGAGGAGATGGGCACCGCGATCGACGACGACGTGCTCGACGCCTTCGCCGTCGTAGCCACGCCCGACAAGGTGGCCGAAGGCCTCCTCGGCCGCTACGGCGACATCCTCGACCGCCTCTCCTTCTACGCCCCCTACCAGGGCGACCAAGATGTCTGGGCCCAAGTCGTCGCCGACCTAAAAAGGGCCTAGCGCCCTCGGCATCAAACGAACATCGCTGGTTGGTCCACGCCGGCGCGTCGTGCTGTTTCGCAGATTCCTCCAGACCACGACGCGCCGGTGAGGAGTAATCCGCTCAGTTCGCGGCCGCGGGCGACTGGTGACGCGAAACCGCCCTGGAATCAGCAATACGAGCGGAATTTGGGGCGGTTTGGTGGCACGAGTCGCGACCTCGGCGCCGCGCGCCGAGGCGGTCAGACGGGTTCGAGTTGGTCGTCTTGGTAGCGGGTGCGGCAGAGGGAGCGTTGGAGCTTGCCGGAGCTGGTCTTCGGCAGGGAGCCCGGCAGGACGAGCACCACTTCGTCGGTAGGGAGGCCGACGGCCTCGCGCACTCGGGTGGCGACGGCCTTGCGGATCGGTGCGTGGTCGTCGGCTTTGGTCTCGGCCACGACGACGAGGCGTTCCTTGCCGCGGTCGCTCACGATGCTGAACGCGATGACGTTGCCCGGACGCACGCCGTCGACGCGCTCGGCGGCGCGCTCGACGTCTTCGGGGAACACGTTGCGGCCGCCGACGATGATCACGTCCTTGATGCGGCCGCACAGCACGAGCTCGCCGTCGACGAGATAGCCGAGATCACCCGTTCGCAACCACTCGCCGCGGAAAGTCTTCGCCGTCTCGTCGGGACGGTTGTAGTAACCCGGCGTGACCGACGTCCCCCGGATCTCCAGCTCGCCCACTTCGCGCTCGAGCATCGCCGTGCCGCTCTCGGGATCGGCGATGCGGATCTCCAAACCGGGCACTGCGCGACCGAGCAAGGCGAAACTGGTGGCGCCAGCCGCGTTCTCGTCGGCGACGGGCGCGGCGTAACGATCCGACTCGACGACACGTGCGTCCACGGCGTCGACCCGAAGACCCGAACCCGGCTTGGGGAAGGTGCCCGCGATAGCCAACTCCGCCATGCCGAATGCCGGGAAGGCGGCGCCGGCGGGCAAACCGAACGCCGCGCCGGCCTCGCAGAAGTCGCGCACGGTGGACGGGTTGACGGGCTCTGCACCGTTGAGCGCGAGGCGCCACGAGGACAGGTCCAAGCCCTCGGCGCGGCGGAGCGCGCGCGCCGCCAGCGCGTAGGAGAAGTTCGGCCCCGCCGTGCAGGTTCCGCCGAAGGCGGAGATCCACTCGAGCCACCGCAGCGGCGAAGCCATGAAGTCCTGCGGGGAGGCGAGCACCAGGTCGATGCCGCACACCATCGGCAACGTGAAGAGTCCGATCAGACCCATGTCGTGGTACAGCGGCAGCCACGAGACCCCGACGTCGTCACCGGTGAGCTCGGCCGCCGTCGTCGCGGCGTCGAGATTGGCGACCACCGTGCGATGCGGCAGCATCACGCCCTTAGGATCCGACGTCGAACCCGACGTGAACTGCAGCACGGCCAGCGAATCCGGATCGATCGTCGGGATGGTGAAGGCGTCGGGTCGGTTGTTGGCGGCGTCGGCGAACAGCTCGCGCATCAACACGATCTCGGGATCGCCGGGGGCCGGCTCGTAGAACGCCGCGAGGTCGTCGTCGATCACCAGCAGCGCCGTGTCGCCGGCGAGGATGCGCGTGCGGGTCTGAGTGACGAATTCCTCGACCGATCCGAGCCGCATCGGCAGCGGCAGCACCATCACGGTTCCGCCCGCCAGCCAGGTCGCTTGGATCGTGGTCGTCAGCGAGCGGCTGGTCGTGCCCAGCAACGCGACGTGCGCACCAGGGCCCACCCCGCGACGGGCGAGCGTGCCCGCGAGCCGCAGCGCGTCGTTGAGTAGCTCCGCCCACGACACCGCGTCGATGGAGTCGCCACTGACGAATCGAACGACGCCGCCCCGTTCCGCGGCTGCGGTCATGCGGGCAGGGAGAGTCAAGGAGGGAGAGGCCGCCACGGGGGTCTGACCTACCCGCCGGGTCGTCGGTTACACGCGAAGATTTGTAACGTTCCGGCGTGCTTGCGGCGGAGGGGCTGAGTCGGCGCTTCGGTGACGTCGTGGCGCTTGACCGGCTCTCGTTGCACGTCGCGCCGGGCGAAGTGCTCGGCTTTCTCGGGCCGAACGGATCCGGCAAGACCACGGCTTTGCGCAGCATTCTCGGCATATCCGAGCCCGACGAAGGCACGGTGACCTGGAAGGGCGCGCCGATCGACGCCGCCGCCCGCCGGCGCTTCGGCTACCTGCCCGAGGAACGCGGCCTGTACCCCGGCATGAAGATCGGCGAGCAGCTCACGTACTTCGCGACTCTGTATGGCTACGAGCGCAACAAGGCTGCGGAGAGCGCGCGTATGTGGCTTGAGCGACTCGGCCTTGGTGAGCGCGTCGACGACAAGCTCGATGCGCTTTCGCTTGGCAACCAGCAACGGGTGCAACTCGCGGCCGCTCTCGTTCACGCGCCGGAGCTGCTGGTTCTCGACGAGCCGTTCAGCGGCCTGGATCCGATCTCAATCGAGAATGTCGGCGCGATCTTGCGTGAGCAAGCCGACGCCGGCGTCGCCGTTGTGTTTTCCAGCCACCAGCTCGATCTCGTGGAGGACTACTGCGAGCGGGTCACCATCGTCGCCAACGGCCGTTGCGTAGCTGAGGGCGATCTTGACGAGTTGCGTCGCGGCGGAGACCCGCGCCTCGTCGTCGAGGTCGAGGGCGACAAGACCTCGTCGTGGGCCAACCGGCTCAAAGGCGTCACCGTGGTCGACAACGCGTCGGGCCGACTGCGCCTGCGCCTCGGACCGACGGCGAACGCGCAGGCCGTGCTGGCGGCGGCGCAAAAGCGCGGGCCGCTGGTCGAGTTCACCTACGAGCAACGCCGGCTGTCCGAAGTCTTCCGCGAGGCGGTGCAGTCGTGAGCACGTGGGAGGCGGTGCGTCTCGTCGCCGACCGCGAGATCCGCGAACGCTTTCGCAGTCGCGTCTTCCACGTCACGACTCTCATCGGCGCGGCGGTGCTCGTCGCCTTGATCGTGATACCGACCATCAACGACAAGCCCAAGACCTACGACATCGGGCTGGTCGGCCAGACCGACCCGGTCATCCGCGCCGCGGTAGAGAGCATCGGTCCCGTCGTCGGCGGCAAGATCCGGCTCCACGAGCTACGCGCCGCGAACGAAGCGCGCGCGCGAATACGCGACGGCCGGCTCGACCTCGCGCTGGTCGACGGCCGCCGCGTGATCATCGACGACCCGATCGACCCCGAACGAATCACCGGTCGGGCCCGCCTCGTGGCCGTCGTGAGCGAAGGGGCGCGCCTGCAGACCGCTCTCACCGACGCCGGACTCACCTCAGGCGAGGCGGCGCAGGTGCTCACCCGTCCACCGCTGCCGGTCGAGGCGCTCGGAAAGCCAAAGCCCGAAGTCAGCGACCAGGTCACGACCTTCATCGGCGTCTTCGCCATCTTCCTGTTCTTCCAGACGTACGGCGGCTGGATCCTGGTCGGTGTCGCCGAGGAGAAGAGCTCGCGTATCGCTGAGGTGCTGCTTGCGGCGGTGCGACCGCGCCAGCTTGTGGGCGGGAAGATCCTGGGCATCGGCTTGGTCGGGTTGACGCAGGCCTTGCTCGTCGCGACATCCGCCATCGTCGCCTCGCGGGTTGTCGGCGCCGATGTGCTGAGCGGCGCCGAGGCGTGGGGCGCGCTCGCCGCCGTCGGCTGGTTCATTCTCGGATTCGGGTTCTACGGGTGGGCGTATGCCGCCGCCGGCTCGCTCGTCTCCCGACAGAGCGACGCCCAGACGGCCGGCCTCCCAATTTCAATTCCGTTGTTCGTCGGCTACTTCGTCTCGTCCACGGCGTTGGGTACGGCCGAGCCCTCGACGCTGGTGAAGCTGCTCGCCTACTTCCCGCCGACCGCGCCACTGTGCATGCCCACGCTGATCGCCAACGGCAGCGTCGCCCCGTGGCAGGTGGCCGCGGTCGTCGCCGGGCTCATCGTGTCCTCGTGGCTCATGGCGCGCGTCGCCGGCGCCGTTTACGCCAACTCGATCCTGCGCACTGGCAAGCGGATCAAGTGGCTGGACGCGTTGCGGTCCGCATAGCTTGCGCGGCTCTGTAGCGTCACCGTTGTGAGCAGCCCGACCGCGGCGCTGTTGTGGGCCGCCTGCCGGCTTGAGCCGTCAGCCGACGAGGTGACCGATGCCATCGCCCACGGCGCCGATCTGCATTTCGCCGCGGAACTCGCCCTCGTCGAGCGAGTCTCGCCGCTGCTGTGGCGCGCCGTTCGCCTGGCGGGGGTCGAAACCGACGGCCAGGCGTGGGCGACGACTCTGCAGCAGGACGCGGCGCGCTGCCACGCGCAGAGCCGCCTGACCCTGCCACGGTTCGGGGCTCTGGCGCTGGCCCCGCTCGCCGAAGCCGGGCTCGAGGCGCTGGTCATCAAGGGCGGTGCCGTTGCGGGTCGCTATCCCGACCTCGCATTGCGTCCGATGGACGACATCGACCTCATTCTCCCACCGAGCCAAATCGAGCCGGCGGTCGATGCGCTGAAGACCACTGGATGGGTGCGGTATGAGTCGCCCGCCCGGCGGCAGCACGAAGTCGACCTGACCCACCCTGCGTTGCCTGGGCTTCCCATTGACCTGCATCGCGGCTTGTCGACGTGGCGTTCCCGCGCCAATCGGTTGACGAGCGAAGGACTCTGGGCGGCGCGCCAGGCGACCACCCTGCACGGCACACCCGCGTTCGTGCTGGCACCGGCACCCGAATTGGTGATGCTGGCGGCTCACGCCGCCAAGCCCTTCCACATCTTCAACCGGCTCCTCTGGAGCGTGGACATCGCGGTGGTCGTGGCCGACGCCGAGGCGCACGGCGGTCTCGACTGGGACGAGGTGGCGCGGATTGCCGATACCGCGAAGTGCCGCACCGCGCTCGCCGTCGCTCTCACGCAGGCGGCGCGGCTCGGTGTTCGTTCGCCCGACGAGCTGCGCCACATCGGCGGCGGCGCCGGACGCGCCGCCGCGCTCGCGCCCGTGCTCTCGGCTGACTGGCCGGTCCTGAAGCGCGACCGCCAGGTGCGCGCCGACCTGCGCTACGCCTTAGTCGACGAACGGCGCGCCCGGTTCACGCTCATGCTCGGTGAAATCTTCAGCAAAGAAGTTCGCGACGCACCGCGCCGAACCGTCGTTGTCGTCCGCCGGCGCGTGCGCCGATCGTGGCAACGACTGCGCGGGCGATCAGTTGACGCTGGCCAGCAGATCGGGGACCTCCGCCAGCCATGAGTCGCGGCGCGGGAGTTGCAGCCTGAAGGTCGGCACCTTGCCGACCAGCTCCGCTGTCGGGCCGAACAAGCGCGTGCCGCGATCGGCCTGATCTTCGAGCCAGACCGCGTGCCGCGCCAGCTCGCGAATCGCTGACGGCGCCGGCAAGCGCTCCAGCGACGCCGCGTCGCCACCCGGCGACTCCAGCAGTACGACCTGGGTCACCGGGACCGGTTCAAGTGTCTGCACGGCGGCGATGTCCCAGCCGGTCTTGTGCGCGGCATCGAAGATGGCCTCGCTCCCCATCGGACCCTGTTGCCCCACGCTGAGTCGCACCCACGGTGGACCGGGCCACAACATCGGCGTTCCCGTGCGAAAGTCGACGGCGCAGATGTCTTCAGACACCGCCCTCCAGCCGGCGTCGACCAACCCGACGAGCAAACTCGACTTTCCGGCGCCCGGTGCGCCGCACACCACCACGGTCTGATCGCCCCGCGAGCACGCCGCGGCGTGAAAGACGAGCGCGCCAGTGGTGTGGAGCATCAACGGGAGCCCGAAGGTGACAGCGAGCTGTAGCTGCGCGGCGCGGTCGCCCTCGTCGATCGTGACGGTGGCGGCACCCTGATCGACCTCGACCGCTGGGCCGCGGTTCGCGCCGAGCACGAAGGTGCCTGGTGCGGTGTTGTACAGCGTTCGGTCTACGGCGATGACGCGACCGGCGACGACGGCTTCGCTGTGTTGACTCCACAGCTCGGTGCCGCGGGCCGCGCCGACCTTGTCGAAACGAATCGTCGCCTGGGCGAGCGGCTCACCAGTCGTGCTCGCAAACCCACTCGTCTCACCCTGCAGACGCACGCCGTGGCAACCCGGCCACGGCTCAGCCATCTTCGCTGATGAGCTGTGCCTCCAGCAGCCGTTCGATGAGGCGATCGGCGTCGTTTCGTAGGACGTCGGCGGGACGGTCGGGCCAACGCTTGGTCAGCGCTTCGCCGGGATCGTCGCCGGTCAAGATCGCGTTCCAGACAATTAGCCCAGACCGGTTCAATCCGTAGTAGCGCCCCGATGCGACGTGCAGCAGGAACGCATCGCCGTCTTCTTCGTGGACGATCACGTCCTCAAGAGCCTTCAAGTGCCGCACTTCGGGGGAACAGTAGCGTTTCGAAGAACTTGCGCGATAAAGTCGCGACTGCTGCGTTACCCCTTCAACATTGGGGATTCTGGGAGGCTTCTTTTCATGAACAGCGCCATCGACACTGTCGAAGACGACGGCTACGAAACGCCTGAGCTGAGCGAATACGGCTCGATCGAGGAATGGACGAAGGGCAGCTACGCCCAAATCGTCGACCTCAGCGCCGTCATTCTCTAACGAGAGAGAACCGGCCCCGGCACCCACTGGGTGTCAGCAACCAGTTGTGCGAGCGGCGCGTGAGCGCCGCTCGGCAGCGCGTCTAGAACCTGGTCGCCGTCGACCACCCAGGCGTGGGCGCCCCAGCGTCGGTCGGCGTACAGCCTGCATCCCAGGACCAGTACCGGCTGCTTCTCCGCGCGCTCGAGCGCGACCGTGAGCGCGATCGACTGCGCCAAGCAGTTGGCGCGAAAACGCGCGCCGCTCGTCGCAGCGCGCGTAGCCCGTCGGTGCCGGAGAACTCCGGCCATCGCCCGGCGCGTCGCGCCAGGTAGCGCAGCGTTTCGGTGGTACCGCGCCGGCGCAGAGAAATGACGGTCGCTGCCAGGAGCGCCGTCATTCGAAGGTGCAACCGCGCTGATGTCACGCCCGTAAGCGTGACATCAGCGAAGGCTGGACTTGCGATCTAAAGATCGATGCAGATTTTGGCGTCGGCAGGCGCGATCTTCGCGCAGACATGCGCCAGTGCGCCCGGAGGCGTACCGATCTGCGTTGTGTCGGCGCTGGCCGTGGAACCGAACGGCACGAGCAGCGCACCGAGGAGTCCCCCGGTGGCGGCGAGAGCCAGAGCAAAACGACGGAGTGTCTTCATGCGGTACAGCCCCTTAAATGTCGATGCAGACTTTGGTGTCGGCGACGCGGACGGTCAGGCAAGCGCCCAAGACGATCCCCGGGTCGGTACCGATCTGATACTCCTCGGCCTGAGCCGATGACGCGAACGGCACTGCCAAAACGCCAAAAGCGGCGGTAAGAGCTGCGCCTAGCAATGCGAAACGACGGAACAACTTCATTGCGACCTCCAGCGGGCGCGGACGTGGTGCCTCCAAATTAGAGGCACCCTGATAACGGTCGTTCGTACGCGTTCTTACGGATTGCCTGCCGTTTGGGCTAAAGGACCACGTTCACCAGGGACGGAGGGCGGGCGATGACCTTCCGTGGGGAGTTCCCGTCCAGCAATTCGACGATCCGGGGCAGTGCTAGGGCGGCCGCCACGATGGCGGCGTCGTCGGCGTCGGCGGGGACCTCGACCCGGTCGCGCACCTTGCCGTTGACCTGGACGACCAGCGTGACGGTGTCGTCCACCAGTTCGGCCGGATCAGCTTCTGGGAAGGCGGCGAACCCGATCGTGGGCTCATGCCCCAGGCGTTGCCACATCTCCTCGGCGATGTGCGGCGCCAACGGAGCCAGCAACAGCGCCAGTGTCTCGGCGGTTTCGCGCTCGCACACGCCGATCTTGGTGATGTGGTTCACCAGTTCGGTAATGCGAGCTACCGCCGTGTTGAAGCGCAGATTGTCGAAGTCCTCGGACACGGCGGCGATCGTGCGGTGCAGGACGCGTCGGGTTTCGGGCGCGACCGGGTCGGCGGTCACGATCAATTCGCCCGTGGATTCGTCGACCATCGCCCGCCAGGCGCGTTGCAACAGACGGTGCGCGCCGACGATGTCGTCGCTGCGCCACGGGCGGCTGACGTCCAACGGGCCCATCGCCATCTCGTAGACGCGCAGCGTGTCGGCGCCGTACGACACATAGATCTCGTCGGGCGAGACCGAGTTCTTCAGGCTCTTGCCCATCTTGCCGAACTCGCGGTTGACCTTATGCAGTCCTTGCAGTGTGAAGGTGCCGTCGGCTTCGGCGACGACGTCGTGAGCGTTGACGTACATGCCGCGTTCGTCGGTGAACGCTTCGGCCTGAATCATCCCCTGGTTGAACAACCGCTGAAACGGCTCCGGCGTCGAGACGTGACCCAAGTCGAACAGCACCTTGTGCCAGAAGCGGGAGTACAGCAAGTGCAGCACCGCGTGCTCGACGCCGCCCACGTACAGGTCGACGCCGCCCGGCTTGTCCCCCGAGTCCATCCAGTACCGCTCAGTCGCCGGGTCGACGAACTCGTTCTCGTTGGTCGGGTCCAGGTAGCGCAGGTAGTACCAACAGCTGCCCGCCCACTGCGGCATCGTGTTGGTCTCGCGCACGTACGGCTGTAGTCCGTCGCCCAGATCCAGCTCGACGTTCACCCAGTCGGCAGCCCGACCCAGCGGGGGCTCGGGATCGGCGTCGGGATCGTCGGGCCGGCTGCGCGGTGCGAAGTCCTCCAACTCCGGCAACTCGACAGGCAGCATCGACTCGGGCAGCGCGTGCGCCAAACCGTCGACGTCGTAGACGATCGGGAACGGCTCACCCCAGTAGCGCTGCCGGCTGAACAGCCAGTCGCGCAGCTTGGTAGTGACGGCGCCGGTGCCGAGACCGTGTTCTTCCAGCCAGGCGATCATCGTGGCCTTGGCTTCGGCCATCGGCATGCCGTTGATGAACTCGCTGTTGATCGACACCCCGTCGCCCGTATACGGCTGGTCGTCGGGATAATCGGGCGGCGGCTGCACGGTCCGCACGACCGGCAGGCCGTACTTGGCGGCGAACTCCCAGTCGCGCTCGTCCTCGGCCGGCACCGCCATGATCGCCCCGGTGCCGTACCCGGCCAGCACGTAGTCGGCGATGAAGATCGGGATCGGCGCGTCGTTGACGGGGTTCGTGGCATAGGCACCGGTGAACACGCCGGTCTTCTCGCGCGACTCAGCCGTGCGCTCCATCTCGGTGACGCGCGCCGCCTCGTCGCGATACGCGTCGACCTCAGTCCGTTTGTCGTCGGTGGTCAACGCGTCGACCAGCGCGTGCTCGGGCGCCAACACCATGAAGGTGGCGCCGAACAATGTGTCGGGCCGGGTGGTGAACACTCGCAATGGCCCGGCCTCGGTGGCGAAGTCGACGTGCGCGCCCATCGACCGGCCGATCCAGTTGCGCTGCATCAGCTTCACCGGCTCGGGCCAGTCCAACCCGTCCAGGTCGTCCAGCAGGCGGTCGGCGAACGCCGTGATCCGCATCATCCATTGCGTCAACGGGCGCTTGTACACGGGGAAGTTGCCGCGGTCACTACGCCCGTCGGAGGTGACCTCTTCGTTGGCCAGCACAGTCCCCAGACCCGGACACCAGTTGACCATCGCCTCGGAGCGATAGACCAGTCGGTGGCTGTCGATAGCCGCGGCGCGCTCGGCCTTGGTCAACTCGGACCACGGTCGTTCGGCGACGCGCAGCCCCTCCGCGTACTCCTTTTCCAGTTGGGCGATCGGCCGCGCCACCCCGCTCTCGTCGCAGTACGAGTTGTAGATCTGCAAGAAGATCCACTGTGTCCAGCGCACGAAGGACGGATCCGTGGTCGACACGGCGCGGCGCCCGTCGTGGGCCAGGCCCAGCCGCGCCAGCTGGCGGCGGTAGTTGGCGACGTTGCGCTCGGTCGTGACCCGCGGGTGCTGGCCGGTCTCGACGGCGAACTGCTCGGCTGGCAGCCCGAAGGCGTCGTAACCGATCGTGTGAATGACGTTGTAGCCCTTCATCCGCAGGAAGCGGGCGTGGACGTCGGTTCCGATGTAGCCCAGCGGGTGGCCAACGTGCAGGCCGTCACCCGACGGGTACGGGAACATGTCCAGGATGTAGCGCTTGGGCTTGCCCGCGGCGGCTTCCCATCCGTCGCTCAGCGGACCCGACGGGTTGGGCGCATCCCAGGTGTGGTTCTCGCTCCAGTACGCCTGCCACTTCGACTCGAACTGCTCCGCCGCCCGCGCGTCGTAACGAAAGGGCCGCTCGTCAATGGGCGTTGCGTCTTCCGCCATCGGTCAATCGTAGGTGGCGACCCGCGCGGTCAACGAGACAGTTTCGGGATTCACCAGGGCGGACCGAGCCGATACGGCTCCGCCCAACGGACTCGGCGCTGCTGGTTATTGCGAGTCGGCTTCAGTCGAAGACTCGCCAGGCGTGCCGGCACCTCGTCGATAGGAACCAGGTACACCGCGGCGGCTTCCTCGCAGTACACGCCAAACTCGTCGACCTCGCCCACGTATGTCCGCTGCACGCCACCCGTATGACTGCACGTGTAGAACATCATCACGTCGCCGATGACGTGCGCCGTCTTGCACTGCACTCGGCGATATCCGCCGGCTGAATCCTCGTAGATCAGGTCGACGCGCGCGTGCGCACTGAAGAACGGCAGATAAACGGTCAAGCCGGCGCGCAGCAGAGCTGAAGTCACCGCGAGTTCCGTGCGTGCGCCCTTTTCAGATGTCGAGAGCGGCGGAGGCGTCACTGCGGGCTGAATAGGTACGGCTCGGCCCATCGGATTCCACGTGCCTGGTTGCACTTCGTCGGCAACAGCCGGAGAGTGGCGAGCCGCGTCGGGACGTCTCCTACGGGCACAAGGTAGACGGCGCCGGTCTCGATGCAATACACGCCGAACTCGTCAGCGTCACCGTCATAGGTGCGCCGGATACCACCTGTGTTGCTGCACGTATTGAAGGTCACCGCCCCGTCTCGCAGGTGTGCGGTCTTGCACTGCACGCGTCGGACATCGCCGCCGCCCGCCGTGTAGATGAGGTCGATGCGGCTGTGCGAGTTGAAAAGTGGCAAGTACACGAACAAGCCCGCGTTCGAAAGGGCTGAAGCGACAGCGAATTCGGTGATCGCGCCGACTCCTGATGTGTCCACTGAATCTCCGAAGGCTCGGATGGGACTCCGTAGGCAGCTGCTGACGGGAGCTGCGATCCATTCGAAGCGTAGTCGAACGCCTGTTCGCCGTTCAACAGAGAAGCGGTCACGATTTCTCGTGACCGCTTCTTTGCTCGGTGGACCTGACGGGATTTGAACCCGTGGCCCCGTGTCTGCCAGACACGTGCGCTACCGGACTGCGCCACAGGCCCTCGGAGCCGCTAACGATAGCGCGACGATGTGTGAATGAACGACCCGATGTCGCTCGAAACTGAACGCCTCATCCTGCGCCGGTGGCGGGAAGAGGATCGCGATCCGTTCGCTGCCCTGAACGCTGACCCCGCCGTCATGGAACACTTCGTCAACCCGATGACGCGCGAGCAGAGCGACGAATTCGTCGATCGCATCGAGGCGCATTTCGACGAGCACGGATGGGGCTTGTGGGCCGTCGAGGTGGCGGAGACGGGCGCGTTCACGGGATTCGTCGGCCTGTGGCCGGCGAAGTTTGAGGCGGCGTTCACGCCGGCCGTCGAAGTCGGTTGGCGTCTCGCGCACGAACACTGGGGTCACGGCTACGCCACCGAAGCAGCCCGCGCCGCGGTCGACGACGGCTTCGGTCGGCTCGGCCTCGACGAGATCATTTCGTTCACCACCGTCGCCAACATCCGATCACAGCGGGTGATGCAGAAGATCGGGATGCAACGGAACCCCGAGGACGACTTCGACCACCCGAACATGCCAGAGGGCCATCCCGTTCGTCCCCACGTGCTCTTCCGCATTCGGCCAGACTCGTCGCGTGGCTGAGCCCGTCGCCTCACGTCCGCGCAGCCCCGACTTCATGACCCGCGGCACGGGCGAGCCGTTGCCATGGTCCTGGGCCCGCGAGCGACTGGTCGCAGAGCGCGACTACTGGATCGCCACCGTTACGACCCGAGGCCTCCCTCATGCGCGTCCGGTGTGGGGCGCGTTCGTCGACGACGTCCTCTACCTGTCCGTCGGTGCCGCCGGCTTTCAGCGAGGTGACAGGCAACGCCCGGTCAGCGTGCACGTAGACAGCGCCCGCGACGTGGTGATCGTCGACGGTGTCGCCGAGCGCATCGAAGACCCAGAGGTCAAGAGAGTCGCTTCGGCCGTCTACAACCCCAAGTACGAGATGGACGACGGTGCTGACTTCTTGAACTTCAGCGTTGTGCCCCGAGTTGTCTGGGGCTGGCGCGATGCCGATGTGAATACTGCAACCAAGTGGACGTTCCCGAGCTAGCCCAGAGGTGGGCAGTCGACCGGCCAGCCGATCGTGGCGCTGGTGGTGGCGATCGGCAGACGAGGCACATGCGGTTGACCGGTGCAGACCGTGCCGAGGACGACTCCGAACACGACGGCGCACGCCGTGTCCATCGGCGGGTCGGCGGCACACGTCATTGCTTGAGCGGAGCTGCCGCCCCCGAGACCCAACGGTGCCAACAACATCAACGCGGCGCCGGCCATTGCGAGAGCGAACCTTCTGCGCACGAATCCTCCCAGCTTCGTCGGTGTCCGCATAATAACGACGTGATCCTCGTCGACGCCGCTGGCGTGGCCATGAGCCGCCCCGGCCGCCCGCTGTTCACGGATCTCTCGGTGACCGTTGCGAGCGGCGATCGGCTCGGGGTGGTCGGGCTGAACGGCACGGGCAAGTCGACGTTGTTAAACGTGCTGTGCGGTCGCGTCGAGCCCGAGGCGGGAACGGTGCGCCGCGGGCGCGGCGTGCGCATCGGCTATCTCGATCAGCGACCGGTGTTGCCGCCGGGAACCGTGCGCCAGGCGGTGGGCGACGGGTGGGAGGCGGCGGCCGTGCTCGACCGACTTGGCATGACCCCGCTCATCGACGCGAGCGTCGAGCGGCTGTCCGGCGGTCAGGCGAAGCGCACGGCGCTGGCGCGTCTGCTCGTCACCGAATCGGACCTGCTGGTGCTCGACGAACCGACGAACCACCTCGACGTCGCCGCCATCGCGTGGCTCGAGGACCGCTTGGCGCAGCACCGGGGCGGTCTGATTCTCGTGACTCATGACCGCCACGTCCTCGACCGCGTCACCACGCGGATCCTCGAACTCGACCGCGGGACGGGATACATGCACGACGGCGGGTACGCCGGCTACCTCGAGGGTCGCGACATCCGCGCCGACCACGCGGCGGCCACCGAGTCGACGCGGCGCAACCTGGCGCGCAAGGAGTTGGCGTGGCTGCGTCGCGGGGCTCCGGCGCGCACGCGCAAGCCCAAGGCGCGCATCGCCGCGGCGACCGCCGTCGTCGAAGGCCGCGCCCAGGCAGCCGCGCGCAGCGACAACCTGAATCTGCACCTGGGCACGCCGCGCCTCGGAGACAAGGTCATCGAGTTGGCCGGCGTCGGCCACCGCTACGGCGACGCTCCCCCGCTGTTCACCGGTCTCGACTGGATGGTCGATCCACGGGAACGCCTCGGCGTGGTGGGACCGAACGGCACGGGCAAGTCGACGCTGCTCGACATCATCGCCAAACGGAAGACGCCTTCGGACGGCACCGTCGACGTCGGACCAAGCGTGCGCGTCGGTTACTACGACCAGGTCGGCGTCACGCTCGACCCGGACCAGCGCGTGCGCGACGCCGTCTCCGGCCCGACGCGCGAGGCCGACTGGACCGACGGTGCGTTGCTCGAGCGGTTCTGGTTCGACGGCGACGCGCAGTGGGCACCGATTCGCACGCTGTCGGGCGGCGAGCGCCGCCGGCTGCAACTGCTTCTCGTGCTGGCGCAGAAGCCGAACGTGTTGCTGCTCGACGAACCAACCAACGACCTCGACCTCGACACGCTGCGCGCCCTCGAGGACTTCCTCGAGGACTGGCCGGGCGCGCTGATCGTGGTGAGCCACGACCGCGCCTTCATGGAACGCACGATCGAGGATGCGCTCGTGCTCGACGGTCATGGATCCATCGGACGCGTCCCCGGCGGCTACGCCGCGTGGGAGGCCACGTGGCGGCATCACGCCGCCGCGGCCGCAACACCAAAGGCACGGGAAGGAGATCGTCGCGAGAAAGAGCCACCGCGTCGCTCCGCCAGCACACTCGGCCGGCTCATGCGCGACGCCGAGAAGGCGATCGCAGCGGCGACGCGGACCCGCGACCGCCTCACCGAAGAGTTGCACTCGGCGGGCAGCAACCGCGAGGAGTTGGCGCGGATCGGCATCGCGTTGGCCGAAGCGCAACACGCACTGGCGGCGCGCGAGGAAGACTGGCTCTCGCTAGCGGCTGAGGCGGAGGCGAATTCGTAGCGCCGCAATCGTCGCGGCGATTCCAGCGAGCGCACCCAGAGCGAGGCCAAGCGGCAGGCGGTCGGATGGTGCCGAAGCCGAAGCCGCGGTCGGGGTTGACGCGAGGTTGGCGACTGGCGTGACGGCGCCTACACCGTCTCCGATCACGACTGCGCCGACCATGCCGGGATGCAGCGTGCACGAGTACGCGTGCGTGCCCGGCGAGAAGTCGTGGACGTAGGACGCGTCCTTCCGCAGTTCGTCGACACCCCAGCTCTCGCCGACGAGGTTGTGCATCACCGAGTCTTTGTTGACGAACGTGATCCGGCCCGTCGACGAGTGCAGGACCCGCGGCGTCATGCAGTTCATCGCCAGCGAAACCGTCGTCCCCGAGCCGTTCGGCTGACTCCCGCTGTGACAGCCACCGCCGGCGTGCACCGGCGTCGGCACGACCAACGTTCCAAGAGCGAGTAGTCCGGCGAGGGCAAGGAATCGGCGCATGGTCTTGGTACACCGCCGGCGACGGTTCGGTTCCATCAGCGGACAGAACGGGCGATACGCAGACTGTCGTCACGGCCGAGCGCCGACTCGAGCCGCATCGTCACCGAGCCGCGCTCCCACAGCAGCACGTTGTCGGAGAGGCGCAGCTCGTCGATGATCACCATGCGATCACGCTCGAACAGCCCGATGTGGTGCGTGCCCTGCACCCACAGGGCGCGACCGGTACCGACTTCGACCCGCTCGATCTTGGTGTCAGGTTGGGCGAGCTTGGTGGCGAACATCTCCTCGGCCACCGTGACCTCCGCTTGGGCCAGCAGCGCGCCGTATCCGGTCGCCGATGCCTCGGGGAGTCCCGGCCGCGGCCGGTAGGCGAACCAGACGATCGGGACAGTGTGTGACTTGTCGATCCACACCTCGTCCGGCGCACCGAGTTCGTCCGGCACCTCCAACCTGAAGCTGACGTCGCGTCTTGCCTGGGCCAGCGTCGTGCGCTGTCCGAGGTCGAGGGTGGCCGACGACCGGATCGTCGACGGCGGCGGCTCCCGACGCACCTCCACGCCGCCCACCCCAAGCCAGTCGGCGACGACCGGCGCGGCTACGAGGCCCGTGCCGCCGATCAACGCGGCCACCAGAGCGACAATTAGTCGCCGACGCCAGTGCGACGGCGGCTGCGCGATCGCGGCGCGCACGCGCGTGACGAGGTAGTTGTCGGCGGGGACGTCGAGTGCCGCACCGAGGCCGACGAGTTCGCGTTCGAGTTCGACGTCAGTCACGGTCCACCTCCCTCAGCTCGTGCCGCAGCCGATCCATGGCGCGGGCGAGCCGAGACTTCACCGTTCCGGGCGCGCAGTCGAGCGCCGTTGCCATCTCCGCCTCACTCAACTCGGCAAACCAGCGCAAGGCGATGACCCGCCGGTCCATCTGCGGGAGACGGGCGACGGCCGCCGCCAGCATTTCGCGGCGCTCGTCGGCGACGGCGATCTCCTCGGAAGACAGGGCCGTGCCCGCCGAAGAGATCTCGGCGCGCACCCGCAAGGCCAGCTGCGCCCGACGACTTGCGGATCGCCGACGATTCGACGACTCGTTGGTGACGATGCGGAGTAACCAGGCACGGAATGGACCGCCCGGGCGAAAGCGGTGGAGGTTCCGGAACGCCTTGACCATGGCGTCCTGCACGACGTCGGGCGCCTCGTCGCCGACAAGGGTGTAAGCGACGCGCAGGGCGAGCGCCTGGTGGCGCGCCACCAGCGCGCTGAACGCGTCGAGATCACCACCCTGTGCGCGGTCGACAAGTTCGTCGTCTCCGATACCGATCTCGTCCAGTGGTCGGTCCTCCTCTGGACACTGTTGTCGTACTGCTACACCGCCGGGGCGGGTTTGGTTCCGGCTACTCGGCGGCGGCGATGGCCTGGAGCACGTCGAGGTTGGCGGCTCGACGAGCCGGGAAGATCGCGGCGAGGACACCGGCGAAGCCCGACAGCAGTAGCACGAACACGATTGTCGGGATCGGCAGGACCGTTTCGGTGATGCCCTCGTCCCGCAGCGCGCCTACTGCGGCAATGCCGAAGATGACCCCGAGGCCGATGCCGAGCACCGCCCCGAGCACGGCAATGAGCACCGACTCGTAGCGGATCATGCGCCGGGTCTGGCGCCGGCTCGTCCCCACCGCGCGTAGCAGCCCGATCTCACGCGTGCGTTCGAACACCGACAGCGCCAGCGTGTTGGCGATACCGAGCAAGGCGATGATGATCGACAGCATGAGCAGCGCGTTCACGACCGCGAGCAGCGACGTGATCTGTCCGGCCTGCCGCTCGGCGAAGGCGTCCTGGTCGAGCACGTCGATCTGCGGGAAATCGGTCTTCAGCTCGCGCTCGATCGCTCGCGCGACGTCGGCCGACGCCGCGCCCGGCTTCGCGACGACGAAGATCATGGCGTCTTGCTGCTCGACGTATTGGCGTTCGAAGTCGGCAAGTGAGATCACGTAGTTAGCGCCGACGGCCTGGTTGTTCTCGTAAATGCCTTTCACCGGCAGCGTCACCGGACCCTTGGGGAATCCCAGTTCGAGGCTGCTGCCGACAACCTTCTCGAGCTTGGTGGCGATGTCTTGGTGCAGGAGTAAACCCGTGTCGCCCAGGTCGGCCGAACCGCTGGTGACTTCGAGGTCAAAGGCCCGCTCACTGCCGACGGGCGGCAGCGCCATCAGCACGCGCTTCTTGCCGCCGAGGCGGAACTGGTTGATCCGGATCGGAACGACCTCGGCCACGCTGGGCACCGCCTTGACCCGCGCCTCCACCGACGGGTCGATGGTGCCCGCTTGGTTGCTGAGGATCACGTCGGCTTTCACGGTCCGATCCAGCACCTTGCCGACCGAGCGGTCGATCGACGAGCCGAGCGTCGAGACGGCGGCGACCACCGCGATGCCGATCATCAGCGCGCCGGCGGTTGACGCGGTGCGACGGGGGTTGCGGCGCGCGTTCTCCCTCGCCAGGTGTCCCGGCATCCCGGTTCGCGCCATCGGCGCGCCGATGTACCGCGCGATCGGGCGCACGGCAAGTGGGCTCAGCATTGCTATGCCGAGAAATACGCCGACCGCGCCGAGACCGACGAACGCAAACCGGACCGGCACGTCTTGGCCGTACATGCCGTAGCCAAGCGTGAGCGCAGCGACGACCGCCGCGCCGACACCGATGGCGATGCGACGCACAGGGAACCGTTCGACGGTCTCGACCGCCTCTTGGCGCAGCGCGGCGATCGGAGGCTGGCGCGATCCGCGCACCGCGGGCATCAGCGCGGAGAGGAACGTCGTCAATGTGCCCACCGACATCCCGACGATGATCGTCCGTGGCTTCAGACCAACCTGCGAACCGGGCAGCCCTCCACCGCCACTGAACGCGTCGACGAGCGCCCGCAGACCGGCACCGATACCAAGACCGACGATGAGACCGATGGCGGACGCGACCACCCCGACGACCAACGCTTCGAGCAGTACCGACGCCAGGATCTGAAGGCGGCTGGCGCCGATCGAGCGCAGCAGGGCTAGCTCGCGCGAACGCTGGGCGACGATGATCGAGAACGTGTTGGCGATGATGAAGGCGCCCACGAACAGCGCGATGCCGGCGAAGAACAGGATGCCGTTGGTGAAGATGCTGAGGCTGCTGTTGATGGCGTCGGCGTTCTCCGCCGCGGCCGCCTGGCCCGTCTGCACCTTGTAGTTCTCGGGCAGCACGTCCTGAATCCGGGTGATCACATCGCTGACGCTCTCGCCGGCGGCGACCTTGACCGAGATCTGATCCCAGTCGGTTCCCTTCTGCAGCACCTGCTGGGCGACCGGCGTCGCCCACGACACGATCGTCGCACCGCCCAGGTTGTCGGCCGAGCCGAACCCGACGATGCCGACGATCTTGAAGTCGCGCGCCGGGCCCTGAAGCACCACCCGCACTGTGTCGCCGACCTTGTAACCCATGTTCCGCGCCGACGAGTTGTCGATGACGACGTCGTTCGGTCCGGTCGGGGCGACGCCCTGCTTCAGTTTCAGCGGCGAGAACTCCTGGTAGTTGCCCCACGAGAACCCGAACGTCGGCGGGCCGAGACCCCCGTAGCGCTCGCCCTTCTTGTCGAGCATCTGAGCGAAGCCCTGCACCAGTCCCTCTGCGTGATCGACGCCGTCGACGCCCTCTACCGTGTCGAGGACCGACCCGGGCATGCGCTCGGTGTCCGCAAAGGCGCCCCCGCCGCCACCGTCCTGGACCCCGCCGATCTCGCCGACGGTGACGTTGATGTCGATGCCCTTGTTGACGTCGCGGAAGGTGTTGTCGAAGAAGCCGGTGATGGTGTCGGTCAGCACGTAGGTGCCTGACACGAAGCTCACCCCGAGCACGACCGCCAGAGCGGTCAGCGCCAGGCGCAGCTTGTAGGCGAGGAGACCCTTGAGGGTGACAAGCAGCACGAGCGGTTCCCGCTACGCCCGGGCGACGTCGAGCGTGCGCATCTTGTCGATGACTTTGGCCGCGGTCGGCTTCTTCAATTCGTCGACCACGTGGCCGTCGGCCATGAACACGACGCGACCGGCGAAGCTGGCGGCGATCGGATCGTGGGTCACCATGACGATGGTCTGGCCGAGGTCGGTCACGGCGTCGCGGAGGAACCCGAGCAGCGCGTGACCGGTGCGAGTGTCGAGGTTGCCCGTGGGCTCGTCGGCGAAGATCACGGTCGGCCGGCTCAGCAACGCCCGTGCGGCGGCGACGCGTTGCTGCTCGCCGCCGCTGAGTTCGCTTGGGCGATGCCCGAGGCGCGGTCGCAGCCCGACGGTGTCGACGATTTGGTCGAACCAGGCCCCGTCGTAATCACGCCGCGCGAGCTTCATCGGCAACGTGATGTTCTCGACGGCGGTGAGCGTGGGGATGAGGTTGAACCCCTGGAAGATGAAGCCGACTTGGTCGCGGCGCATCTCGGTCAACTTGCGCTCGTCGAGCACGGTCATGTCGAGCTCGCCGAGCATCGCCTGGCCCGACGTCAAGCGGTCGAGACCGGCGAGGCAGTGCAGCAAGGTCGACTTACCAGAGCCCGACGGGCCCATGAGCGCGGTGAAGACTCCGCCTTCGAAGTCGACGCTCAGGCCGTCGAGTGCGGTGACTTCTGTGGATCCCGAGCCGTAGATCTTGACGGCGTCGACGGCGCGCGAAGCGAAGCTAGGTGAGGGCACAAATCGGACAGTAACGCCTACGCCATGGCGTGGTGTGGTGCAACGCTTTCGAGCACCGCGAGCAGCTCGTCGATATCGAGCGGCTTCTTCACGAATCCGTCCATGCCCGCGGCCAGCGCTTCGGCCTGCTCCTTCTCACTGGTGAACGCGGAGATGGCGATGATCGGAACGCGCGAGGTCGCGCTCGTGGCGCGAATGGCCGCGGTCGCCTCCACGCCGGTCATCACTGGCAGCTGGCAGTCCATGAGCACGGCGTCGTAGGCGCGCTCGGCGACCGCGGCGACGGCGTCGGTACCGTTAATGACGACGTCGACTCGATAACCGGCGCGGCGCAGGGCGGCGACGGTGATGCGGCGGCACAGCGGGTCGTCTTCGGCAAAGAGCAGGTAACCCGAGCGTGACTCCGGCTCAGGTCCGAGTTCGGGCTCCGGCTCCGGCTCCGGCTCCGCTTCTTGTGTCACCAGGACCGGGTCTTCCTGTTGTGGTGACACAAGAAGCGGTTCGGGTTCGGGTTCGGGTTCGGGTTCGGGTTCGGGTTCGGGTTCGAGCTCGGGGACGGGCGGCAGCGCCGGCGTCGACGCGGCCGCCCGATCCCTCGCATGGGCCGCGGCGTTCAGAGCCACCGTGAACCAGAAGCTGGCGCCCATTCCGAGCTCGCTCTCGACGCCGTACAGCCCATCGAACTTCTCTGCGAGAACCCGCGCCCTGACCAGACCACGCGTCTTGCCGCGGTAGCGGCGACGGTTCGGGTCGGCGCGCACATCGGGCTCGAAGGCCCGGTAGCAGTCGTAAGCCGACAGGCCCACGCCAGTGTCGTTCACAGCCACGTACAGAACGAACTCATCGGCGCCGCGCTCCTCGACCAGGCTCACGCCGATCGTCACGCCGCCGCGCCGGGTGTAGCTCACCGCGTTGTCGACGAAGTAGTCGAGCAGCTCGCTGAACCGCTCGGCGTCGCCGCGCACCATCTCGGGCACGTTGTCGTCGATCGCCACCGTGAACTCGAGCTGCTTCATTGCCGCCGCGTCCGCGTGGGCGCCGAGGGCGGAATCGATGACGGCCCGCAAGCTGAAGTCGTCTTCGACGAACGCGGGTGCGACCTCGGCCGCTTCTGCAATACCGAGCAATTCGTTCACCACCGACAACAGCACGTCGCCCGACTTCACAAGGGCAGCCACATCGTCACGCTGTCCGGGAACGACGGCGTATTCGCTGAGCCGGTCCGTGGCTTCGAGTACGCCGTTGAGTGGACCGGCGATGCGGGTTGTCATCTCGCTCAAGAAGTGCGACGTCTTCGCCATCATCTCGGTGGCGGCCGTGTACTCAACCGACATCGATTCGTTCTGCGCCTGGAGCTCCGCCCGTGCAGCTTCGGTGCGCCGCAGGATTTCGTCGTTCGTCGCGTGCATCTGCCACTGGAAGCGCGCCGCGACTGCGGTCAGCACCAGTGCGACGGCGGAGACGAGCAGCGCACCGGTCTTGTCTTCGCGTACCGCCGCCAACACCACGGTGACGCTGTTGACGAACACGACGCCGACGAGGGGGTCGTAGGCCGCGACACCAGAGGAGTCGTGGGCCTGGCTGGCGTCCGCCGTCGGGGTCAGACGCCGCAGCTCGCGCAGCATGACCATGCCGAATACCGCGTACACGCCGAGCGCCGCGGGGAGTTGCGGCGATGCGGTGGCGCCGTGGTTCTGCGCGGAGAAGACCACGAAGGCGATGTCGGTGAGAACGTGACAGAGCACGGCGAGCCCAAGGAGCCGCGTGGCCCGAGTTCGGGCGGGGCGGCTGGAGAAGAAGCACACGAGGAGAACAACGAGACTGAGGTCGGCCACTAGCGAGATCTGCGCCACCGCTCGTTCACCCGCGGGGAGCGCCACCCGCACGACGTAAGGCTGCGCGAATGCGACCCACATCAGCAGCGCCAGCGCGCCGGTGGTAAGCGTGGCTGCTTCGGTGAGCCCGCGCGTCATGACCGGCCCCTCGGCTCGGAGAACCACGACGAGGCCGCCGACTACGAGCAGGCTCGCCAGCAAGAACCCCACTTGCTCGAACGACGGGACCACGCGACCACCTCGGAAGGTGAGCGCGAACCCGCCGGCCCGCATCAAGAACCCAGCGCCGACACCGATCATTGCCATCCACCAGCCGCTCCGCCGCGCGCTGGCACTCACATGAATTTGCTCCATCGGGGGTCATATCGGCACCCAACCCGATCGCAATAGGAGATCAACAGAATCCCAACGCAAATTTCTCAATGTGTCTGTCCGCGGGGGGTGACCCTCGATGCAACCGATTGTCATCTTCCCCGCCTCGTAAACCGAAACGACGAGCTAGTCGTCTTCGACTCTGTTGACGTGCGCCTCGTGGGTGCGAATCTCGCGGCCGTTTTCACCCAACGCGACGGTGAGCTCGTCGCCGATGAGGTCCTTGTCGACGATGGTGCCCCACTGGCCGTTGAAGTCACCCTGCGTGATGATGACTTTGTCGCCCTTTTTGAAACGCGCCATAAATGGGTTGTAGCACGCAGACCCGCTCCGTACTCTGCGCGGCAATGACCAGCGACCAGATGGTCCGGTCACTCGATACGCCGAACCAGGCGGAGTGGCGCGCGACCGTTCATGCATTACTCACGTCGTTGCCGAACTCTCGCAAAGCGCTCCTCGACGGTTTGTTGTCGGAGTCAGCGATGGTGCGCGCGGGATGCGCGGCCGCGCTCGACACGACGTCGGACGGCGACAGCGTGGAAGAAGCTAAGCGTCGCGACGCACGACAGTGTCATGCGTCCGGACCCTTACCTCGCTGAACGCAGCGGCGTCTCGACGTAGGCGAGATAGCCGAACGCCTTTCCGTCACGTAACAACGCGGCCATCGTGGCGCGGCGCTCCGTCCAGTGCGTCATGGAGATGGGCACGTCGCCGGGCTTGAGTTCATGCGGCTCGAGGCAGCAGCAGGCGCTGTTTTGCGGCACGCCGACCATGGCGTCGTAATCCATGAATTTAAGAAAGTCGTCGATGCGATCAGGTGTCACGGGTTCGATTTCGACCGCACCGATGGCCTCGAGCCGTTCGGCGCCGCCGGTCATGCGAGCCTCACCTTCGAAGTAATTGCGCACCGCCATGTCGGGATACGGAACAGTGGCGGCGTGCTCGACGCGCACATGCCGTCAGCGTAATGATGGGTTGTCACATGATCCTCTGGCCGCCACCGCAACACGTCGACCTGAGCGACGACGCCCAACCGAGCCGCACTCCCCTTCCTGCGCAGGGCTATCGACTCACGATCATCGACGGCGCCGCGACGGTCGAAGCGGCCGACGAGGCGGGACGCCGCTACGCCGACATCACGCTCGCCCAGCTGCGCGCCATCTACGGCGCGCTGCCCACGGGCGTCATCGAGGACTGGCCGGCCGTCGCCGTGCGCGGCGTCATGCTCGACGTGTCTCGCTGCCGCGTGCCGAGCCTCGACACGCTCAAGGCGTTGTTCGCCCGCTTCGCCGAGTGGAGGATCAACCACGTCGAGCTGTATCTCGAGCACACCTTCGCCTACGCCGACCACAAGATCGTGTGGCGCGACGCGTCGGCCTATACCGCCGAGGAGCTGCGCGAGCTCGACGACGCCGCGCACGCCCTCGGCATCGAGCTCACCGGTCAGCAGAACTGCCTGGGTCACATGGAACGGTGGCTGAAGTTCAAGCGGTACCAGCCGCTGGCGATTTCACCCGACGGTTTCGTGGCGCCGTGGGGCGAGAAGCGCGGCCCGTCCACCGCCGACCCCGACAACCCCGCGACGCTCGCGCTCGCCCGCGACCTGTTCGGTCAACTCCTACCCAACTTGCGGAGCCGGCGCGCGCACGTGGGCCTCGACGAACCGTGGGAGCTGTCGTCGGAACGCAGCGGCTCGTGGATCACCTACCTCAAGGCGCTGCGGGGCGCGCCCGAGCTGGCCGACCATCACCTGCTCGTGTGGGACGACGTGCTGGTGCACAACCCCGAGTTACTCGCCGACATCCCCGACCGCGTGACGATCTGCGACTGGGGCTACGAAGCGACGCAGCCTTTCGACGAGCGCGCCGCTCAGCTCAAGACCATGGGGCTGCCGTTCTGGCTGTGCCCGGGAACCTCGGCGTGGAACACCGTTGCCGGACGGTGGACTAACGCCGTGACCAACATCGCGTCCGCGTGCGGCGCGGCGGTGGCCAACGGCGCCGAGGGTGTGATGGTCACCGACTGGGGCGACCAGGGCCACATTCAGCACCACGTCATCTCCCATCCGATGTTCGCCTGGACGGCGGGCTGCGCCTGGAATCCGTCCGCCTGTGATGCCGCGGAGTTGCCAAGATTGTTCGACCTGGGCGAAGCGCTCGAACTGCTCGGCGACGTGCACACGCTGGTAAAGCCCCAGCTCTTCAACCAGTCGATCCTCACCGTGCCGCTGTACCGCCCGCAGGCGAAGTTCGGTCACGGCCGCATGACCAGCGGCATCACCGTGTCCGACCTGGAGCGTTGCGCCGCGCAGATCGCCACGGCGCGCCGCTTGGCCCTAGGCGCGGCGGAGTCACTCGAACGCGACGAGGTGCTCGCCACGGCCGACGTGATGTCGCTGTTGGTCGACGACGGCTTGGCGCGTGTCTCCGCCGACGGCACCCTCGACCACGCGTCACCGGAGATCCTGGCCACCTTCGCCGCGCGGACCACCGCCGCCGCTGAGGAACACCGCCGGATCTGGTCGTTACGCAATCGGCCCGGAGGGCTGGACGAAAGCCTCGCCAATTTCGAGCGCTTACTCTCGGGGTATGTGCCGAAACATCACGATGCTGCGGGGGCTTGAACCCGAGGCCACACCAACGGAGATCGAGGCCGCGGCGCGTCAGTACGTGCGCAAGATCAGCGGCGTCGCCAAGACGTCTGACGCCACCGAAGCAGCGTTCGAAAAGGCGGTGCGCGTGATCACCAAGGCGAGCGCGGAGCTGTTGGATGCGCTGCCGGCGCGCAAGAATCCACCGCCGACGCTGCCGCCGCTGCGCCGCATCACCGCCAAGAACGAAGCGGCGCACGAGCACGCGCACGCCCACGGCATTCCGCACACGCACTAGACGTCGTCTTCGTCGACGATCTTCAACTGGAGCGCGACCGCCAGGCTGGAGGCCAGGGGGACAACTTGATCCGACGCGATGGTGACGCCGCGCAGCGAGTCGGCCCCGCGAATGTCTTCCAGCCGCGAGCCGCGCAGGTCGACGTCGCGCAACGACGCCTTGGTCCAGTCGCTGCCGCGTAAGTCGCAGGCCGACAGACGGGTCGCCACGAGGCCGGCGGCGTGCAGGTCGGCACCCACGAGCACGCAGTCGTCGAACACCACTCGTTCGGCGTCGATCATGCGGAGGTTGGCGTCGTCGAGCCTGCAAGCCTCGAACCGCACGTCACGCAACCGCGCGCCGGCGAACACCGCGCCCGACAGCCGGCAACGACGGAACACCACGTTCTGCAGACTGGGACCCTCTTGCAGCATCAGTCCGGCGAGATCGGCGTCCTCGAACACCACGTCGAAGCATCGCAGCCCGTCGAGCACCACACCGCTCCAGCGACCGCCGCGCACGACGACGTCGCCCAACTCGAGCCCTGCCGCTACCTGCCCGACGTAGTCGCCAGTCGCGAGCACGCTTGACCACACGTCACCGTCGACCAGTTCGGCCGGCGCCGGCTCGTGGTCATCCATGCCCGCAACGTATCGTCGCTTGATGGCAACGACGGTTACGCCCGACGGCGTCTCGATCGCGTTCACCGACCACGGCGGTGACGGACCCGATCTCATCCTCGCCCACGCCACAGGTTTCTGCGGCGGCGTGTGGGACCCCATCGCGCAATCGCTGCGCGATGGCTACCGCGTTGTGACCTTCGACGAACGCGGCCACGGTGCGTCAGGCCCGGCGCCCGACGGCGTGTACGCGTGGGAGGGCTTCGCCACCGACGCCTTGGCGGTCATCGACGAACTTGGACTGCACCGACCGTTCGGCGCCGGCCACTCCTGCGGCGGCGCGCTGCTCCTCCTGGCCGAGATGCGCCGCCCCGGCACCTTCCGCGCGCTGTGGGCCTTCGAGCCGATCATCTTTCCGTTCGAGTCACCGATGACGGCTGACAGGCCGAACGAAAACCGCTTGGCGGTCGGTGCCCGCAAGCGGCGGGCCGTGTTCGCCTCGCGCGAAGAGGCGCGTGCCAACTACGCCTCGAAGCCGCCGCTCATGTGGCTCGACCCGCGCTGCCTCGCCGGTTACGTCGCCTGCGGGTTGCGCGACCTGCCTGATGGGACCGTGACTCTGTCGTGTTCACCCGAGAACGAAGCCCGCACCTACGAGATGGGTGGGACGCACACCGCCTACGCCCGTCTGGCCGAAGTGGGTTGCCCGGTGGCGCTGGCGTGCGGCGAGACGACCGACGCCATCGGGCCGGCGGTGCTGCCGTTGCTCGCCGAACGACTCCAGCACGCCAGCACTGACGTGTGGGCCGAGCACGGACACTTCGGCTGCCTGGCTGATCCCGCGCGCACGGTCGCCGCGATCCGCGCCGCTTTCGACGGGAGCTAGCCATCGACCTCGGCCTGGTTCTTGCCGTGGTCGCCGTGGCGCTGGCCGCCGCCGGCCAGGCAGTCACGGCTATCGGCTTCTCGCTCGTCGCCGTTCCCTTTGTGTCGATCGCGGTGGGCCCCGCGGCCGCCGTGCCCACCATCAACCTGCTGGCCGCCGGATTGAACATCGTCATGCTCGCCGCCGAACGGCACGCCACCCGCTGGGCCGACGTAGTCCGTCTCTTCATCCCGGCGGCCATCGTCATTCCGATCGTCGGTTATCTCGTGAAGCGGCTGAACACCGACGCGCTGTCGGTCATCAACGGAATCGCCATCCTCGCCGCCACCGTGCTCTTGGCGACGGGCGTGCGCGCGCCCAGCCTGCGCGGCAAGCGCGGCGCGGTGCTCGCCGGCGCCACGTCGGGAGCGATGAACGTGGCCACGAGCGTCGGTGGTCCGCCGGTGGCCATGTACGCCATCAACGCCGAGTGGCCGGCAGTGAACTACCGCCCGACGGTGCAGGCGTACTTCTTCGGCATCAACGTCGTGAGCTTCGCCGTGCGCGGCCTGCCGCACGCCGACCACCCGGCGCTCCTGCCGGCGCTCGGTGTCGCCATGCTCATCGGCTGGGTTGTCGGTAGCCGCATCGCCAAGCGCATCGACGACCACGTCGTGCGCAATCTGCTGCTCGTTACCGCCGCCATCGGCGGCTCCGTCGCCATCCTGCGCGGCGTGTTCTAAGCACCTTCGCCGCGTTGATAGGCGGCCCGTTCCGCTGCCAGACGTAGGAAGGCCGCCGCGATCTTGGTGACCGCGATCACCGCCGCGACTTCGTACAACAGCGACATGGCGATGAAGCGCGACCAGTGGGCGTAGGTCGCACCGGTGCGGACGAGTTCGAAGAAGCTCGGTAGGACGAGCAGGCCGCCGCCGATCAAGAGGACGGCTTCGGCGAGCCAGAACGCCTTGCCGGTCAGCGCGCGCGTCAGGCGATCTCTGGTGACACTCCGCGACCGGCCTTCGAATAGTAAAGCGTCGACGGTCGTGCCGGCGATGTAACCCGCGCACACCAGCATGACGCCGACAACGCCGACGAGGTTGCCGACCACGAAGCGGTAGATCATCTCTTCGGAGAGTTCGCGATTCTGCGCGTAATACACCGCCGGGTAGGCGAAGAGCCCGGCGGCGATCACGAGTGCCAGCGCGCCGAATGCGCCGAAGATGCGCGACGGCCGGTACAGCGCGGCGGTGCGAAGGATCGTGCCGAGGAACCGACCGCCGTCGCGGAACACACTGAGCTTCGATCGGCCTTGCCGCTCTTCATACGGCATGTCGGTCTCGACGATGTCCAGTTCGCCGCTCAGCAGCGCCCGCGCGCTCATGGCCGGCGTGAAGTGAAGCCCGTCGGGCAACGGCATCATCGTGGGCAGCGCGGCTCGCCGCACGATGCGCATGCCGCTGGCGGTATCGCGTACCGAGGTCGAGGACAGCCCCGAGAGCAGGATGGCGAACATCCGGTTGCCGAGGCGACGCAGGCGCGGCATCTCGCTCTGGTCGTTAAGCCTGCATCCGAGGGCGATATCGGCGTGCTTGTCTTCGAGCACCCGCGCCAGGTCGGCGAAGAACAGCGGGTCGCACGTGCCGTCGGCGTCGAGGAACGCCAGCAGCTCGGCGTCGGGCATGGCGTCCCAACCGGCCTTGATCGCCGCGCCGTAGCCCTTGTTCTTCTCGAACACGATCAGCCCGATCGCATGGTCGAATCCGCGCGCGATCTCCACGGTGCGATCGGTGGAGCCGTCGCTCACGACCGTGACCGTCACCGCGGTCACCGGCGACGTGGCGAGGATGGTCGGCACGGCCGCCAGCGTGCGCTCGACGGTCGAACCGATGCTCGCTTCCTCGTCGAGCGCGGGAATGACGATGCCGAGCTTCATTCGCCGCTGCCTCGCAGTACGCGCTCTTCGTCGCGTTGTTGAACTTCACGGATCAGGTCGTCGCGATCGGTGAAGAAGCGAACGGCTACCGATCCGATCTCGCGTGGCGCGGTGGTGAACTGCTGGCGCGCCATGTCGGACCAGTCGACCGGTCCACGCTTCGGCAACAAACCCCACGCCCACTGGAACGCGAACAGCATGTTCCACGCGATCAGCGCGGCGACGCCGACGGCGACGACATGCGGCGAACGCACCCGCCGACGGACGTATGCGACCGCCGCGGCTCCGCCGACCACGAACCCGGGCGTGAAATGCACGAACATGCGGTTGCCGAAACTGGACTGCTCGGGCGTGACGTCGGCCGCCGCCAGATACGTCAACACCGCGAAGGCCGTCAGCAGTCCGAGCGCGAGGCGGCGGTGTTGTTCGGTTCGTAACAGGAGCACCAGCCCGGCGAGCGCGACGAGCGTGACCGGCGTCCACGTGAACAGGCCGTGTTGCGCCGAGAAGAACTGCGCCAGGATCGGCGGGCGGAGGAAGTCCCATTGCTCCGAGTAGCCGAGGTGCAGCGGGTTCCCGTGCACGACGTAGCGGATGATCATTTGCGGAAGCTCGGCGACGACAAACCCGGCGGCCGACACCAGCCCGGCGATGGCCCGTTGCGCGGCGGTGCCGTGGTCGAAGAGCCAGGCCACCGCGAGCAACGCCAGCCACGCGATGCCCAGCGGGTGCGTCGTGGTGGCCAGGCCGACGAGCGCGCCGTAGACGAACCATCGCCTGACCGCCCATGATCGGCCGCGGTGGAACAGAACCAGCAGCGCGGCCGCCGGTAGCGTCGCCGGCGCGAGCCCCCAGAACGGCAGGAACCACATGTAGATCGCGATCGACGAAGCGCCGATGATCGCTACGACGGCGGTGACCGCGGCGCGGTCGTCGGTAACTCGCCGGGCGACGCGCGACGCCAGATAGAGACCGAGCGCGGTCGCCAACGCGGTACCGACCGCCGACGCCCACCGGTAAGGAAACGCGTAACCGTCCGCCGGCCAGTGTCCGGTCGCCTGCACGAACCCGTGGGCGACGAGGAAGAACGGCGTCCACAACAGCGACGAGCCGACGCTCCACTGGTTGCGGATGTAGCCGGGCTTGGCGTCCATCGACTCGCGGAAGTGCGTGCCGTCGGTCGTGGTCGAGCGCAGGAACGCCGGATCGGCGCGGCGGAACTCGTTCTGGAACTTGAGGTCGTGGTCGATCACGACCGAACGCACATAGGCGTAGTAGCCATTGCCATCGCCTCGGATGTAGGGGTTGGCGAACAGCGCGCAAGCGATCACGATCGCCGCAACGACTGCGACGCGGCGGACCGGGGGCATTGGCGTCCACGCTACGCGCCACCCCTTCCGCGATCGCGTCACACCCCGGGCGTATCGTCGCCCTTGTGAGTTTGGAACTGCCCAGCGCCCTGTCGCCGTCGAAGGTGGCGAGCTTCACCCACTGCGGGCTGGCGTTCCGTTTCTCGAGCATCGACCGCATCTACGAGCCGCCGTCGATCCATATGACGAAGGGCACGATCGTCCACCGCTGCCTCGAGCTGCTGTTCTGGGACTTCGAACCCGGGTATCGCACGCCCGAGGTGGCGCTGGCGCAGATCCCGCGCGTGCGCGCCGAGTTCGCCGAGCACCCCGACTACACCGAGCTGTGCATGTCGGCCGACGACGAGGTCCTGTTCTGGGAAGACGTGGCGGTGCTCGTACTCAACCTGTTCCGGCTCGAAGACCCCAACGACGTCAAGATCCTCGGCACCGAGCTTCGCCTGGAGGCCGACCTGGGCGGCGTGAAGTTGCGCGGCGTCATCGACCGGCTCGAGCTGGCGGCCGACGGCGCGCTGGTGGTTACCGACTACAAGACCGGCACCGCCCCGCGCGTGCAGTACGAAGGCAGGCGACTCGCCGGTGTGCACTTCTACGCCTTCTTGTGTGAAGCAACGCTGGGTCGGCGCCCCGATCGGATTCAACTACTGCACCTGCGCGAACCAGAAGCGATCATCACCATTCCAACCGACCAGTCCGCCCGCGGTTTGCAGATCCGGGCCAACGCAGTGTGGAAGGCGATCGAGAAGGCGTGCGAGAACGACGACTTCCGTCCCAACCCGTCCACGCTGTGCAACTGGTGTTCGTTCCGGCAGTGGTGCCCGGTCTACGGCGGCAACCCTGATGAGGCGCCTCGCGTGGAGCGGGTCGAGGTGGCCCTAACGTAAGCGCGGTGGCGGGAAGTATCAGCAAGGCGATCGGACGCTTCGACGTACGCGTCGACACCCAGATCGATCACCTGCGCGGCAATGCCTTCTGGGATCGGCTCTTCTACGGCGCGTCGTTTCTCGGCGATCACGGCCTGGTGTGGTTCCTGCTGGCGGTGGTCCGCTACTTCACCGGTGTCGGCGGGGCTGAGGCCGCCCATTTCGCGGGTATTCGGGCTGTGGTCGCGGAGCTAGGTCAATCCGCTCTCGTGAATCTCGGGATCAAATCGCTGTTCCGGCGCACGCGCCCCGTCTCACAGATTCCGCGGCCGTACCGGCTGCGCATCCCGCGCACGACGAGTTTCCCGAGCGGACACGCCACCGCCAGCTTTTGCGCGGCCGTCCTACTGAGCGAGGGAACACCCTGGGGACCAGGCCTGTTCGTACTGGCAGCGATCATTTCGTTCAGCCGCGCCTACGTACGCATTCACCACGCGTCCGACGTGGTTGGCGGGGTGGTCGTCGGGTTGGCCATCGGCGTCGCCGTGGCGACTCTCGTTCCCCTACCGTGAGGTAAACGACCAAAGGAACCCCGTGTCGAAACTCGCCTTCGCCGTCACCTACGACTACCGCTGCCCCTGGGCCCGCAACGCTCACGAACACATCGTGACGGGCTTGCGCGGCGGAGCCGACTGGGATGTCACGTTCCAGCCCTTCTCACTCAACCAGGTGCACGTCGAGGAGGGCGGGCCCCCGGTGTGGGACAACCCCGTCGCCGGCCCGGGCCTGCTCGCGGGCCTCGTGTCGCTCGTGATCCGCGACGAATACCCCGACAAGTTCCTCGACGCTCACGAGGCGCTGTTCGCCGCCCGTCACGATCGCCAGCTCGACACGCGGGATCCGGCGGTCGTCGCTGACGCGTTGGCGTCGGTCGGGCTCGACGACCACAAGATCCTCGCCGAAGCGCCCAACCGCAACGAACAGTTCCGCACCATCCACATGGATTCGGTGCGCGACCACAACGTGTTCGGCGTGCCGACCTTCATCGTCGGCGAAGCCGCCACCTTCGTGCGACTTCGGAGCCGCCCGGCAGGCGACACCGCGGCGGCGATCAAGACCGTCGAGAGCGTCGTCGGCCTCATGACCGAATGGCCCGAACTGAACGAGTTCAAGTGGACCTCCATCCCCCGTTAACGCGTTGACGGAGCTGGTCGAACTCGGCCTCAAAGCCGACGAACCGGCGCGCTGGCGTCGGCGCGCCAACGAACGATGGTCGACCGGCCGCGTCGTCGCGGTGGAGAACGACGGGTCGGTGCGCGTCGTCGACGACAAGGGCGCGCTGCTTTCATTGCCGCTGGATCGCATCGAGGTGAAACGGCGCGGGCAACGCGGCGCGTCCGGTTGGGAGCCCGCCGCGGATCGCAGCGCCCGGACTGAACAACTGGGCTTGCTCTGACGTAAGTTCACAGCCATGGCCATTCGGTTGGAACCCAAAGACGAGTACATGCACGAGCTCGAAGAAGCGACCACGTTCAACGAGAGCATGTACTTCAACGTGTTCGACCCCACGAGCAACTTCGGCGGCTGGTTCCGCTGCGGTAACCGGCGCTAACGAGGGCCACGCCGAGATGACGGTCTGCTTGTACTTCCCCGACGGCCGGGTCGGCTTCACCTACGCCCGCCCGCCCATCGAGAACAACGACGCCTTCGACGCCGGCGGCATCAAGTTCACCGTCGTCGAACCGTTCAAGGCGCTGACCGTCGAGTACGAAGGCAAGGTCGTCATGCTCGACGAACCCCGCCAGATGGCCGACCCCAAGAAGGCCTTCACCGAGAACCCGTGGGTCGAGTGCTCGGTCCACCTCGACTACAAGGGCGAGTCGGATATGTTCGGCGGCGAGCCCGAAGAGAGCCACGAGAAGCCCGGCGAAGAGTTCGCCCGCGGCCATTACGAGCAGCTGGTGTCGGCCACGGGTTCGATTCGCGTCGGCGACGAGGAGTTCGACATCCAGGGCTACGGCCTGCGCGACCACTCGTGGGGCCCGCGTACCTGGCAGGCGCCGTATTACTACCGCTGGCTGACGGCGAACTTCGGACCGGACTACGGCTTCATGGCGTCGCGGGTCGCCAACCGCGAGCACGACGGCACCCGCGCCGGCTTCCTGTGGGACGGCAAGAGCAACCAGTTCATCAACGACGTGCGCATCGAAACCGACTGGGACGAGCCCGACAAGTACCACCGCAACCTCACGCTCAAGCTGAAGTCGGGCGACAAGGAGTTCACCGTCAAGGGCGAAGTCATGAACCTCATCCCGCTGCGCAACCGTCGCGACGGCAACGTCACGCGCATCTCCGAGGGCATGACGAAGTGGACCCTCGAGGACGGCACCGTCGGCTACGGCCTGTCGGAGTACCTCGACCAGATCATCGACGACGCGCCGGTCGGCATCGCCGAGTAACCCGCGCTATTTCGCGGCGATCAGCTTCTCGCTCAGTTCCCACAGCGCCGACGCGTTTTCGTCGTCTTGCGCGGCGCCGTTGGGCTTGGAGATCTTTACCGGACCCCAGTTGCCGGCGAACGAGCGCTGCAGGTAAGCACCGGTCTGACTCTCTAAGCCGGGTTGACTGGCGCAGTACACGGATGGACCGGCGCCCGCTGAGGTGGAGATGTACAGCGGCGTGGCGTACAGCACGCGTAGGCCGGCCTGCATGAGCGTTCCGCCGTCGCCGCCGAGGCCGAACTCGCTGCGCACGCCGCCAGGATGAACCGCAAACGACGACACGTCGCTGCCGGCTTCCTTCTCTCGCTTGGCTAGTTCACGGGCGAAGAGGATGTTCGCGAACTTCGACTTCGAATACGCGGACATGCCGCGGTACTTGTCCTGCTTGTAGAAGTCCGACTCGTCGATGGACGACGCGCCCCGATGGGCGATCGACGCCACCGTGACCACGCGTCCACCGCCTGCCTTTCGCACGCGGTCGATCAGCAACGACGTCAGCAGGAACGTGCCGAGGTGGTTGCCACCGAGGGTCATCTCGAAGCCCTCTTGCGTTTCGCGCTGGTCGTTCAACACCGCACCGGCGTTGTTGACGAGTACGTCGAGACGGTCGAAGGAGGCGAGCACGGCGTCGGCGCACGCCCGGATCGAGGCGAACGAACCCAAGTCGAGCGCGAAGACCTTGACCTCGGGCGTCTCGCCGCGCTTCTGAATGTCGGCGGCCGCCGCCGAACCCTTGGCGGCATCCCGGCTCGTGATCGCCACCGTCGCGCCCAACCGCGCCAGCTGGACTGCGGTTTCCTTCCCGATGCCGGTGTTGCCACCAGTAACCAGCACGACCTTGCCGTCCATGTCTCCCATGCGTGCGAGCCTAAGCCGAGGGGCCGTCGGTAGCATCCGGCCCGGATGTGCGGGATCGCTGGGGTGGTCAAGGAGCACTGCACCGATACCTCCGCCTTGCCCAAGGTGGAGGCGATGGTCGCCGCCATCGATCATCGCGGTCCCGACGCCAACAACACCCGCGATCTCGGTAGTGCGACCGGACGGCGCGCCGTCATCGGCGCGGTCCGGCTCCGCATCATCGACCTCGCTCCCGAGGCCGACCAGCCGCTGACCGACGAGCGACGCGAAATATGGACGGCCTTCAACGGTGAGCTCTACAACTTCAAGGAGCTGCGCGCCGAACTGACTGCTATCGGCTACGCGTTTCGCACGTCGAGCGACACCGAGTGCCTAGTGCACCTGTACCGCCACTGCGATGGCGACATGGATCGCCTGCTCGGCCGGCTGCGAGGCATGTTCGCCTTCGCCATCTGGGACAAGGCGCGCGGCCGGCTCTGCGTGGCGCGCGACCGGCTCGGGATCAAGCCGCTGCACTGGGTGGCGACCGCCGACGGACTGGCGTTTTGCTCGGAGCAACGGCCGCTCGCCCGCGCCGGCTTCGCCGCCGACGGCTACGACGAACGCGCTGTGGCCGGCTACTTAGCCAAAGGCGTCGTGCCGACCGGGCCGAGCATCTTCCCGAGCATCAACCGCCTCGGTCCCGGTGAGTTCCTGTCGTGGGAAGGCGGTGCCCCGCACGTCGAGCGGTGGTGGCGGCCGGTGCTGTCCTACCGCGGCGACCTGCTCGATCCTGACCGCGCCCAACGGGAGGTCACGGCGGCGATCACGGCGTCGGTCGAACGCCACCTCGTCGCCGACCGTACGGTTGGCGTCTTCCTGTCGTCGGGCACCGACTCCACTTCGGTGGCGAGCATCGCCGCCCGCCACGGCGCCCAGCACAGCCTCACGGTCCGCTTCCCCGACGAGCCCGACCTCGACGAAGGCGAGGTCAGCGCGGCGACCGCGGCGCGCCTCGGCCTCGAGCACGAGGAAGTCGCCGTCACCGCCAAGGACGCGCTCGTTGCCCTGCCCGACTTCTTGCGGTCGATTGACTCCCCCACCGGCGACGCCTTCAACTCCTGGCTCATCTGCCGCGCCGCCCACCAAGCCGGCATCGTGGTCGCGCTCTCCGGGCTCGGTGGCGACGAGCTTTTCTCCGGCTACCGCACCTTCCGCTTGGTACCGACGCTGCGACGAGCGCTGGTCGCCGTGAACTGCCTCCCGCGCGGCTTGCGCGACGCCGCGGCGAATCTGATCGCCCGACGCGATTCGCTCTCCCTCGTCACCCGTTCGCTGCTCGCTCGGCCGGGATCAAGCGGCGCGTATCACGCCATGCGCCAGATGATCAACGACGCGGAGCTGCGTGAGATCGGCATGACGCCACCCGACCTGTTCACGCTCGACAGTGACCCCGGCGGCGTCGACGCCGTCACGCTGCTCGAGTTGGGTTCGTATCTGCGCGACCAGCTTCTGCCCGACATCGACAGCGTGTCGATGGCGCACTCACTCGAAGTACGCGTGCCGCTGCTCGACGACGCCGTTATCCGCACGGCGCTGGCGCTCCCGGAACACATCCGCGCCAATGGCAAGCGCATGATCGCCGTTGCCGGCGGCCTGGGCGCGCAGCCACCGAAGCGCACGTTCACCCTGCCTCTCGCGCAATGGATGCAACGCGACCTACACGACACGGTCAAAGACGCGCTGCTCGACGACCGCCTTCCCTTCGCCGATCTGTTGCCGCATCGCTTTCGAGCGCGGTTGTGGGACGACTTCACGTCGGGGCGCGACCACTGGTCGCGGGCGTGGTCGGTCGCGGTATTGCGGTTGTGGCCGCAGGCCAACGGCTTCGAGTGGTGACGACGTCCTGAGCCGGTAGGCCTCAGCGCCTGCCGCCGCGGTCGACGACGTGGTTACCGAGTACGAGCACGTCCATGTCGGTGCGGGCGAAGCAATCGGTCGCTTCGGCAGGCGTGCACACGATCGGCTCGTTCTCGTTGAACGACGTGTTCAGCACGATGGGCACGCCGGTCAACTCGTTGAAGGCGCGGATGAGGCCGTAGTAGCGCGGGTTGGTCGCGGCGGTCACGGTCTGCACCCGCGCCGTGCCGTCCTCGTGCGTGATCGCCGGGATCTGACCCAACTTGTCGGCCCGCACCTTGAACGCCATCAGCATGTACGGCGACTCGTACGGCTGCTCGAACCAGTCCCCCATCGCTTCGGCGAGCACTGATGGCGCGAAGGGGCGGAACGGCTCGCGGTGCTTGATCCGCGCGTTGAGAATGTCCTGCATATCGTGACGACGAGGGTCGCACACGATCGACCGGTTGCCAAGAGCGCGCGGACCGAGCTCGGCCCGCCCTTGGTACCAACCGACCACCGCGCCTTCGGTCAGCCGCTGTGCGATGAGCGGGAACATCTCGGCGTCGTCGTAACGCGTTGCCTCACCGATCAACCCCGCGTCGGTGAGCGCAGCGACGCACGCGTCCTCGTCGTAGACGGGCCCGGTGTATGCGTGAGTCATCGTCCAAGTGCGCGGTTGGCCGAGCACGTGATGCATCACGTACTGCGCCGCGCCAATGGCGGTGCCCGAGTCGTTAGCGGCGGGCTGCACCCACACGTCCTCGAATGGCGTGTCGGAACGGATGCGACCGTTAACGAGCACGTTGAGTGCCACACCGCCGGCCATCACGACGGCGCGCTCAGGCACACGCTCGTGCAGCCGCCGCAGATATTCCAGCTCGACCTCTTCGAGCCGGCGCTGCACCGACGCCGCCAAGTCACGGTCGCGTTGGGTGAGTTCGCCGCGGAACTCGCGCGGCGGGCCGAACACGTCGGCCAGCTTCGACGAGTACATCGGGCCGAGCGTCGGCGTGCCGTCGGCCCAGGTCATCTCGACACCCTTGTCGTGATGAGTGAAGTAGCTGAGGTCGAGGCGGTAGCGCAGCCCGTCGCCGAGAGTCACCACGTCGCGCAGCTGGGGCAGGAACGTGGGCTCGCCGTAAGCCGCCAGGCCCATGAGCTTGTACTCGTCACCGAAGGCGGGCAGCCCGAGGAACTGCGTGAAGGCCGTGTAGAAGACGCCGAGGCTGTCGGGGAAGGCCACGACGCCGTGCACGTCAAGCTTGCCTCCGACGCCCCGACCCCAAGCCGAACTGAGGAAGTCGCCCATCCCGTCGAGGGTCACGCACGCCGCGGTCTCGAACGGCGAGGAACACAGCGCGCTGGCCAGGTGCGCCTTGTGGTGCTCGACGCGGTGAAGCTTGGTCTTGAGTTCTTTGCCGCTCGTCAGACCCGTCGCCTGGGCCAGGGCGTCGCGGGCGTCGAGAACCTTGGAGGTGTTCTTGACCCGAGCCGTGACCGAAGACCGGGTCGGTCGGTGACGCAGTGTCCACGCCAGCTTGCGGGGCAAGTGCGCCAGTGGATCGCGGCTGATCGCCGCGTGGGCGACGTCGTCGATCGAGGCGCCGATTTCGCCGAGACACCAACGAACCGACTCGGCGGGAAAGCCCGCTTGGTGCTTCTGACGCGTGAACCGCTCTTCTTCCACAGCCGCGACGAGTTCGCCGTCGAGGAAGACGGCGGCAGACGCGTCGCCGTGGTAGGCGTTGATGCCGAGCGTGATCATCGTGAACGAAACGAGGTCACGCCTACGCTACGGCACCGTGCGCGTGCTGATGTGTGTTCCGGCGTATGCGCCCGCACTCGATTACGGCGGACCCGTCACAAAGATTCGTTTGCTCGCCGAGGAGTTGATCAAGCTCGGCGTGGAGGTCGAAATCCTCACCGCCAACTTCGGACTGGAGCGCACCAAGATTGAGCCAGGCCGCCGGGAGGTGGACGGTGTTCCCGTGACCTACCTTCGTCGGCTGGCGTCTCGGCGCTGGCTGAGCATCGCCCCTGGCGCAGGCCGTGTCGTTCGAAGCGGTCGGTTCGACGTCGTGCACTGCTTCGGGCTGCGGGATGGTCTTGTGACCGCTGCCGCCTGGGCGGCGACCCGCGCGGCGACTCCCCTTGTACTCGAGCCGATGGGGATGTCTGTTCCACGCGTTCGCAGTGTGGTGGCGAAGCGGGTCTTCGATCGCTTCGCCCACTTCCTGGTGCGGCGATCGACCGTCGTCGTCGCAACCAGCGAGCTGGAGGCGAGCGAGCTGCGCGGTCTCGGATACGGAGGGGTCGTTGTGCGCTACAACCCCGTCGCGTCGGCCGCGCCAGGACGTGTCGCGGCGAAGACCTACGACGTTTGCTACGTCGGCCGACTGCACCGGAAAAAGCAGCTGAAGGTCATTGTCGAGCTACTCGAGCAGCGCCCGCTGGCACGAGCCATTGTCGCGGGACCGGACGAGGACGGGTCAGGCCGGGACCTCGAGTTGTTCGCCTCGTCGCGCGGAGTGCGGGATCGGCTGGAAATCCTCGGTTGGCTCCCGGCGGATCGACGCGACCAAGTCCTGTCAGAGTCGAAGTGCTTCCTGATGCCCTCGCTAACCGAAAACTTCGGCAACGCCGCCGCGGAGGCGTTGCGCGCCGGAGTGCCCGTCGTCGTAACCGATCAGTGCGGAGTCGCGGAGCTAGTCGCGGCATCCGGCGCCGGCGCGGTGACGACAACTGAACCTTCGGTAATCGTGGGAGAAACGCTCCGCCTCCTCGACGATCCCGAGCGGCTCGCCCGCGCCGCCGCCGCGGCCTTCGGAGCGCTTGATGGCCTCGCGGCGGACAGGGTCGCCCACGAGCAGCTCGCGATCTACCAGTCTGTTGCCGGAGATGGGTGACCACGTACACGCCTTTACCGTCGATCTCGAGGAGTGGTTCCACGGCATCGAACTCGCCCCAGCGTCCTGGCCAACGACGTCGCGGCTCCGCGTCGGACTCGACCGCCTCGTCGCCCTCCTCGACGGGGCTGGAGTTCGAGCCACATTCTTCGTGCTCGGTGCGGTCGCTCGTAGTCACCCCGGAGTCGTGCGCGAACTTGCCGACGCGGGGCACGAGATCGCTTCGCACGGGGATATGCATGAGTTCGTCTACCGGCAGACTCCTGAGGTCTTCCGCCAGGACCTCGCCCGGTCGGCCGATGCCATCCATGCGGCGTGCGGCGCGCGGCCCCTCGGCTACCGGGCACCGTATTTCTCGATCACGACGAAGTCGTTGTGGGCTCTGGATGTGTTGGTGGAACAGGGTTACACCTTCGACAGCAGCGTGTTCCCCATCCGCAACCCGCGATACGGCATCGCGACCGCACCAACGCGACCATTCGCCCACGGCACCGCGCCGACGACATTGACCGAAATCCCGCTTGTGCCATTGCTGCTTTTCGGGCGCCGACTCCCCTTTTCCGGGGGCGCCTACCTTCGCATCCTGCCCGAGCTCATCCAGCGCGCTGCGTGGAAGCTGCAAGGCCGCCGACAGAGCCTCGTGGCTTACATTCACCCCTGGGAGCTCGATCCGGAACACCCGCGCATCGATCTGCCACGTCGCGTCGCCGCGACCCACTATGCCAATCTTGCAGCGACAGAACGCCGGCTGCGCCGGCTACTTGGTCGCCAGGAGTTCGGGAGCGTTTCGCGTGTCTTCCTCTGACGAGGTTCTTCGCTACTTCGACGAGACCGCCGAGGACTTCGACAGCATCTACCGCGCCGACCGGTCGCCGCTACGCCGTCTTCGCGACCGCGCCCGCTTGACTGTCACCAAGCGCCTCGAGTTCGTCGAGGAACTTGTCCGGACCAGTGGCTACACGTCAGTTCTGGATGTTGGATGTGGTTCTGGCCGCTTCGGGATCGCGCTGGCAGAGAGCGGTGTCCACGTCCTCGGGCTGGACTTTGCGCCACACATGATCGACCTCGCCCGGACCTTGGCGGAGGAACGTCGCGTGGACGCGCTGACCCGATTCGAGGCGGTCGACTCGTTGCGGTGGGCCAGCGAGTCATCCGAGACCTTCGAGCTGTCGATCGCGATGGGGGTGTTCGACTACGTCGAAGATCCGGTCCCGCTGTTGCGAGCGATGGCGGATCACACGACGCGCGAACTCGTGGTCTCGTTTCCTCGTCTAGGCGATCCCTGGGTTCCGATCCGCTGGGTCAAGTTCAAGCTGGCACGCTGCCCCCTGTTCTTGTATCGCAGGTCCAGCGTCGAGCGCCTCGCTCACGAGGCCGAGCTGGCTGGGGTGGAGGTCGTGCCGTTCCGACGCGACTATCTGTTGCGCGCCCACGGTGGCGCTAGCTGACGACGTCCTCAGCAAGGTCGACTATCCGGTTCATCATCTTTCGCCGCGCGTAGTCGGGACTGACGCGCCTGGCCGCCTCTCCCATCGAACGACGTAGCTGCGGGTCGGCGGCCAGCTTTCGCACTGCGGCTGCGAACTCGTCGGGTGCGTCCGGCGACACGACGAGACCGCACCCGATCTCGCGCACGAGAAGCGCAGGTTCGGTCTCGGCGTCTGCGACGACCACGATCGGCCGGCCGGCGCCGAACAACTCGTACGTCTTGCTCGGGACGGTGTAGCCCTCGGCGCCTCGCCGCACGGTGACGATCATTACGTCGGCCGACAGCAGGAGGTCGATCATTTCGGCGCGTTGAACGGGCTCGCGGATGAGCACGTTGCGGGCTTCCCCGGCGAGAGACCGCACTGTCGGCGCATCAACACCGTCACCAACGAACACGAGATCGGCGACATCAGCGAAGCTTTGTGCCGCGGGGACGATCGCCTGCCACGCGCCGCGCATCCCGATCTCACCGGCGTGCAGGACAACCAGACGGTCGTTCCCGATCGTTGAGCCGACGGCTTCGTCGTGCCATACCAGCGCCGAGCCGTTTGGCACCACAGCTATGGCATCGCCAGATACCCCCGCCGCGATCAATCGCGCCGCCATGTCGCGACCGATCGCCACCACCCTTCGACAGCGCCGGGCCGCCGCGATATGCGCCCGCGACCACACCCTGATCAGCGCACCGTGGCGAGCCGAACCGGTTCCGACAAGAAAGTCAGGCAGATAATCCTGCAGCCAGTAGATGACCGGCGTGCGACGCAACCGTCCCACCACGACCGCCGGCATGACCACGATCGGCGGGTCGGTCATGGCGATGATCAAGTCGGCCGGGATGCGCAACGCGACAAAGAACGACAGCACGACAAATGACAGGTAGTTGGCAACCCGACCGATCATCCGATCGCGGGTAAACGCGGTCGACCGAACGATCCATTCGTCGCCGTCGCGCGCAACAAGTTGGCCAAAACGCCAATGCTGCGTAGAACTCGGACGGTATGACGGGTTGCCTCGGAGCTGCTTAACCGCCCACCCCCGTTCGGTGAACGCCTCCGTTAGCGACGCCGCCAGCGCGCTCGTGGCGGACGTGTCGGGCGGGAAGTACTGGTTGTAGATAAGAAGCGTCGGCATCTTCGGCTTCGGTCTAGTCAATAACCCTTGCCGACGCGCGGCTCTCTGCTGCGGCGGCGAAAGGCGCCTTCGCTACATTCGCCACGTGCGGGACTCGCGAACTTTTGCGGCGGAGGCGCGGATACTCAACGTGGTCGCGCACAACGGTAAGTCCTCATGCGGGGTCCGCGACCATGCGGCGGGATTGGCCAGCCACATCTCTTCCCTAGGAGTGCCCGCGGATGTTCGGCTCGTCGAGTGGAGACGAGACGGATTCTTCAAATCCCTGCGCAAGCTTCGACATCAGCTCAGACAAGCCCAATCGGATTGCGTACTTCTGCACTACAGCCACCTCGCGTGGAGCCGACGCGGCCTTCCGTTTGGTTTCCTGGTCGTCTTCGGAGTTTGCCGTTCCGTGACGTCAACCACGGTCTGGGTCCACGACCCATCGCGTATCGGAGGTCGGTCTCTGAAGCACCGGGCCGCGACGTTCGTCAAAGGCGCAGCCTTGCGTCTCGCATACCGCTGTGGCCGCGGGATCGTCGTTTCGGTGGAGCCGACGGCGGTCTACTGGCTTGGGAAGCGCTCCGATGATGTTGCCTTCGTGCCGTCTACAGGGCCCTTAGGCCGCCACGACTGGGCGCCCGTCTCTGGGCCTTTTACCCTCGCATGTTTCGCGCAGACGCAATATTCGAACGATGCTGACAAGCTCCTTTTCGCGGTCGCCGTCGGCCTACGAGATCGGATCGGACCCTTCAAGCTCCGGCTTCTGGGCGCTGGGGCGGTCGACCCGAGTTTTGAGGATCGTCTGAGGAAAGCTGGCATCGAGCTCGAGTGTCCGGGTTACCTAGAGCGCGATGCTCTCGCGGAGGCACTGCGAACGAGTCACGCTTTCCTAATGACGCGCGCCCCGCTATCCAGCCGCAACAGTTCCGTGGCCGCCGCCCTGGCGTGCGGGCTTCCGGTCACCGGGAACTTCGGACCCGAAACGTCGGAGCAACTCCGCCAAGCCGCATTGCGGGCAGTGTGCGCTGAGCCAGGCTCGTTCATCGATCAGCTCATAGCGCTCGCACGCGATGAAGAGCTCGCACATGAACATTCAAAGCGGAGCCACGCTCTGTACGACGACGTCTACGACTGGCGAATAGTTGCGCCGCGCGTGCTTGCCCTGCTGGAACTCGTTTAAGGACCGCGAATTGCGTCGACAGCCGATCGCGAGGACTCGATTGACGTGGCCATGCTCCCAAACACAACGCCTGATAGGAACCAAAAGGCGCCGTTGATTACGTAGTTGTCGAAGAACTGCGCACCGAGACTAAACAGGAAGGTGAGGCAGTAAACGATGAACATGGTGGCCGTGGAGAGCATGGGCCCTGCGGGCTCTCGTTGGGCGACACGTGGGCTACGAAGAGCCCGTCGCACCCAGCCCGCCGCCCACGCTGCCCACACCAGGAGTCCGATCGGTCCCCACTCCGTCGCGACCGTGCCCCATCCCGATTCGGACCTCGCGCTCGGCGCGCTCTCTCCGAGGTACTGACGACCGATGGACTGCGAACCAGTGCCGGTACCGGTAAGGCCTCCGGCAGCGATCCCTTTTCCAGCCTCGGTGAAGTAGTAACCAAGTCTTGACCCCAGTTCAGAGCGAGGACCGGTCGGACTGAGCGTCGCTCGAAAGAACTCCACTCTGTTGCCAAATGACTCCGAGGCAGCGGAACTCAGTCCGATGCCAGCCAACACCGCGCCTCCGGTCAACAACACCACCGTGGTTCGGCGGAGACGCTTCTCGCGTTGGCTGAAGAGCGCGAAGAGAACAAATGCAACTGAAATCAACAGTGCCGCGCGTCCGCCAGACGCGAACGCAGCTGCGACACCGATGGCCGTTGTTGCCCATCCAAGGTTCCGTTGCCGAGACGACTTCGACATCCTGACGAGGCACAAGGCAAAGACAATCGTGACTGTCGTCAGGGCGGCGAATCGTCCGGAGTCCACGAATGGCCCCGCAGGCCGAATGACCGAGTTAGCCCGGTAGACCACCAGATTCGAGAGCGCCGAATCAACCACGGCCGGGTTGAGAAAGCGCGGTCCCACGACTGACTGCACGATGCCGAGCAGACAGATCGGCAGGCAGATCGCCGAGAGGACCACCAGGCCCGACGTCAAGCGGGCGCGGTCGCGGGCGAAAAAGGCGCCAACCGGAAGGAGCAGCGCAAGTAGGAATCTGACAGTGAGCCCGACCAAGGGCAGACGGGGATCGATCAGGATCGCCGGAATGCTCATCACGAGCGCGACTCCGATTACCGCCGCCGTGATTCCCCGCAAGTTGCCGAGCGAGTTACGCCAAGCCCCCAAAAGTCGTGGGCCAACGTTGAGAACCGCTAGCGCGAGCAGAAGATACTTAACGACGTAGAGCCGGATGTCGTTCCCCGCGAACTTGCGTGCCATGTCTTCGACAGGAAGCCAGACCACAAAGATGACCAACCCGGCCCACCACGCACGACGAGCAAGAAAGAGGAGCGCAATGCAGCCAATTGCGACCGGGTATACAACCAACGGCAGCGTGTTAACTAGCCGAAATTGCCCGCCCCCAAGAGGCCCGACGTGATCGATACGCGCACTTGCCAAGACACCGGCCGCGACGCCGCCGACGATTGTGAGGACGCCCACAAGCGACCGAGTCGGCACCCTGACGCCGCCCAACGACATGCGGCTGACTCTACGTCCACCCACGCGAGTATTCAGTCACCGCGGACGAGTGCCGCGCGGTGACCTCATCTCTCTATCTGGCGGTTGCGCGCAGGTAGATGCTGTCTGCAACTGCAACGAGGCAGGACGGTCCCCGTCGGAGGAACTCAGAGAAGGCGACGACGACGCGGCTCTGCAGCGGAAGCATTCGCAGATCGCCGGGTTGTGGGTTGACCGAGAAGAAGCCGTCCACCTCAACTTCGCTCGAGCCGAATATGTCCGCTCCCAGTCGTCGCAGCTCGGAAGGACGCCAATAACGCATCTCGAACTCACCCCGCCGCCATCCGAACTTCATCCGCAACTGATTGAAGAGTTGTCGGACTCCGAAGCGGTTAGCGAACTGAACGAGAACCGTTGCGTCCGGTTTGCTCACGCGTCCCATCTCGTGCAATGCGCCAACGGCGATCTCGCGGTCGAAGTGCTGCAGTACCGAGTAGGAGAAAACCACTCCGTCGACGATTCTCGAGCGAACGGGCAACGCCGACAGAGAGCCAACGACAAACGCGGCATCGGCACCGAGCTGAGCTGCAACACGTTCAGCAGCGAGAACACAATCCAGAGATGCGTCAACGCCCAGACTCCGATATCCCTGTCGGCTCGCGGCAACGGACCACCGCCCCCATCCGCAGCCGATGTCGAGGAATAGTTCACCCGCTCCTGACGGAAGCCTCAGGTGAGGGACCGGGTACTCGGTGAGCCTCCCGACGAGCTTCTTATAGAGCTGCCCGTTGGTCGAAAACAAGTACCTCTGGACAAAGGGGTCGACAACCGCCGGACCTAGGACCGGCTCAGTCATTGCGGAGGACTCGGCGTCAAGTGAGCGGAGCAACGTGGGTTCCGTGGCATCGCTCCGGGCCAGAATCGGAACCCCGCTGACGATGGGATACTCATGACCCGCACTGCAACACAGGCTCGTGGCTCCCGAAATCGCCAGCGGTCGCCGATCGTTTGGACAACAGATGAATTCCAGCAACCACGGATGGGTCAACACTGCTGTTGCCACTACGAGTCCTCGCAATCTCGGCGATCCTCGAACGCCACCGTCGGAGCGTATTCGCCCAATCGCTCACTCCTGTGTGCGCCGAGACGGCTCCGCCGACTCAACACGTGGGTGCGCGATGATCGAGGTTTTCGCTTATTAGGGGTGGCGCGTGCTTCTACTGCAATACGGGTTCCACGCGAGCACGACTGGAAATCACTTCGCGAAAGCGGCGGACGACAGCGGCGACTCGTGGGACGTGCAGGCGCTCGGGTGGGGCCAGTCGGTGAGGCTTGGCGGAGCCCCTTACGCCGGAAGTCTTTGGGTCGATTCCGGAATCAGGACCTTTCAGTTACAGACCCACGTCGCTCCATTTCCCACAGCGGCCTTCTTCATTGACGTGCACTTGCAGCTGCCGGTGTACGTGGCCATGGCGGGTCTATTCGACCACGTGTTCGTCGCGCAGCGCGACTATCTGCCGCCCATCCAGGCCGTGAACGCCTCCGCCAAATGGCTACCACTCGCGTGTCCCAGTCAATTTTTGACATCACGGCGCGCTCTGGAATTCGAGGTCGGTTTCGTCGGCAACGTGCGGCCCTCTACCCGACGTGAAGCGATTCTGGTCCATCTGGAGAAACGGTTCATCATGAACGACTGGCGCCGCTCCTACTCAACGGAGGAAATGGCCGACGTTTACCGCCGAAGCGCCATCGTCGTCAACGATCCGATCTATGGCGATGTCAACATGCGGTTCTTCGAGGCCATGGGCTCGGGAGCCACGGTCGTAACGCCGAAAATCGGGAACGGGTTGTCGGAGATTGCTGACGAGGGGACGCACTACGCAACCGCTGACTTCGAGGCTCCCGAGAGCATCGTCGACGTTGTGGACTCGCTACTGCGGTCCGGTGAACATGAGAAGATCGGTGCCGCCGCACGCGATCTCGTCGCAAGCGAACACACGTACTCGCATCGACTCCAGACGGTGGTCGCGTCACTCGAGGAACCCGGCTCAGCCCCGATCCGGCAGATGTCGCGCCAAGAGCGGGCTCGCACTCTTAGCGATGTTGCGAACGCCACTGCAAGCTCCGCCCTCGCAATCGAGGCGCTTCGTACAGCGGGGTTCGGCGATGCACTGGTGTTGAGAAATGTCGCGTTAGCGGGCGCGCGGGCGACACGACGTCGCATGCGGACACGCGACGTGCGACGTGACCTTCGTCGGGCGGAGCGGACGTGATCGACGTCGAGGGGACCGTCATCGTCCTCAACTGGCAGGGCGAAGAATGGCTGGAAGACTGCCTTGCCACGTTGCTTGACCAGACGGCAGAGCGTTACCGCGTTCTCGTTGTCGACAACGGCTCAACGGATGGGTCCATGAAGATCGCTAGGTCGTTTGATGTTGACCTGATGCCGCTTGAGAAGAATCTCGGCTTCTCCACTGCGAACAATATTGGAGCGCGCGCCGCCGCCGGCCAATGGCTGATCTTCGCCAACAACGATATGCGGTTCGAAAGACAGTTCGTAGCCAAAGTCGCGCAACGCCTACTCGCCGATGACAAGACGTTCGCGGTCGATGTTGGACAGCGCGACTGGGAAGGTCGGGTGTCCCACGGGGCGGTGAAGATCACATCGAATGCCCGACGCTTTGGCTTCGATGAGTCGTACCCGGACGCCGAGACCCCCGTCGCATTCGGCAATGGCGGGGCCCTCGGCGTTCGGCGCGATCTCTTCGAGGAGCTAGGCGGCTGGGACGAGCGGATGTTCGCAGGTTCCGAGGACATCGATCTGTGCTGGCGCGCGTGGCTTCGTGGTTGGCCAACCGTGTATATCCCCGATGTATTGGCGGAGGCGAAGATTGGCGGCGCGTCCAGCACGCCGGAGGGTCGCGCCATTCGGAGACGGTCGGTAGTCAAGGGCCGACTCGTGTTCGCCGCGAAGCATTTACCCGCTGCGAGCGCGATCTCCGACTGGGTCGCCGTGGCGCCCCGCGCCTTAGTTCAACGTGATCTGCGGGCGAGCGCGCTCGAAGCAATGCGCCAGCTGCCCGGGATCCTGGCCGAACGCCGCCAACTCTACGCATCATCATCGCCGGGCGCTCACCTTGATCACATGAAGAGCCTTGGCTAGCGATGCTCAAACGGTCTTGGCGTAACCCGATCGCTACCACGCTCCGGATTGCAGCGAGCGTGGCGCGTGAACGCGCAGGCCGTCCACTCGTAAGAGTGCCGTTCGACCACGCTGGAACTTTCGCGGGTCGCGGATCTCGGAACACCGTTCGGCAAGTGGCTCTATCGCTACCGCACTCCCTATGAGGATGACGACTTCGAGGTTCTGCGCGATCACCTTCACGCGGGCGACGTCTTTGTCGACTGTGGCGCCAACATGGGCCACTTCACCCTCACCGCAGCTCGGCTTGTAGGTCCGACCGGTTTGGTAATCGCCATCGAACCAGCACCGGCGGCGCGGTCCAGCCTCGAACGCAGCGTCGCCACGAATGGCTTCGCTCATGTGCTCGTGTCGTCCTGCGCAATCGGCGCGGAGAGATCCACCGCAGAGTTCACCTTGATGGGCAACGGGGACGGCCTCTCCTCCTTTGCTCCAGCGAACGCGAAGACTGGCCATCGGATCGCCGTTCAAGTCGAAACTCTCGATCGCTGCGTACCGAAAGAGCTGCTGGACCGTGTGGCGCTCGTGAAGATGGACGTCGAGGGGGCGGAGTACGCCGCGCTGCGCGGTGCTACGAGCCTGCTAACGCAGGGCGTTCCGTTGCTAATCGAGATAGAAGACGATCACCTACGCCGACAGGGCTCGTCCGCCGCTGCGGTCTACGAGCTGCTCGCAGAGTACGGATATTCAGGCTACCCAACGCCCGGGCCTTCACCGAACGTTCTCTTCAAGTACGAACGGCGAGCATCGCGAAACGCCTGATCCCGTCGAGAGTCATCGACCGGAGGCTGTAGAGCGGGACGCCGGCACTGGCACACGCTCGTGCCATGGCCTTCCTGTGGCCCCTGTGCTGAGCGTCGTCAAGGAGTACGAACCGCGTACCCATGGCGACGGCCTTAGACATCGTTTGCTCGCGGAGTTCTCCGCCGGAGAGGTCGTGGAACACGAGTTCCACCGACCGCGGTGCATCTGGCCAGATGGAAAGCCTTCCCGGCGCCGAGCTTCTCTGCTCCAGGAATGCCGCTGTACGAGCGAGCCAGTTCGCGTCCGTGTCCACCGACGACACCGAGGCGTCGCTTTCAGCAGCCCAGACCCGCAGGACGAAAGAACTGAAACCCGATCCGAGGTCAACTGCGGAGCGAACGTCGCTCGTTCGACAGAGCGCGAGTAGAAGCGACATTGTCTCGAGCGACGCCGCCATCCCTCCGGTCGATACCTCTTTCGTATATTCGCGATAAGCCTCGGCGAGTTCGCTTCGAGCAGCGGCGATTTGTTCTGCCGTCGGAAGCGTCGGAAGCTCGCGACGCAGTCGGACCCGGTCGACCGACGACCTAACGGATAGTTGCATCCAGTCCAACCGCCGAAGGAGGGCCCGCCTTAGGCGCGAGAACATCCAGGAACGCTATCTGCGGGTCACCCCTCCCCGACGGCAACCGCCGTCCGGCGCATAGCTCTGACGGCACGGAACACATCGGTCCGAAGCAACGCCACGGTCACAACGGCGTACAACAACGACCCGGTGGCGATCGATCCAACGCGGTTCGACCGCATCATCCAGACAACCGCGGCGGACGCTCCGATCGAGGCTGCGGACGCAGCGACGACGGGCAGCGTTGAACGAAGACCGCGACGAACCTCCCTCGACGCGAAAATCGCCACGAGGCTTGCTGCCCCCCAGCCGACGAGGGTCATCCATGCAGCGGCAGTCGCACCGTAGCTCGGCATCCAGATGGCGTTGCCAATGAGATTGACCGCGAGGCCGACGCCGGAAGCGATCGCCAGATTGCGTCGTTGTCCGAGCGCAAGTAGCGCGACCGAAAAGGCGCCACCGACCATCGTCATCCACTCGCCTGCTGCGATGATCACGACGAGTGAGGCGGCCGCGTCGAACTCCGGCCCCGCGAGGACCTTGACAATCCAGTCGCTTTGGCCCATCGCCATCGCGACGAGCCACGCCGAGGGCACGAGCGTGACGATTAGGCCGTCACGAAGCACGGCGTCGAACGCTCTCGCGTCGCCTTTCCGAGCCGCGTCCACCATGCTCGGTGCCACGACCGTTTGAGCAACCGGCGCTAGGACACCCGCGAGGTCGGCGACTCGCACAGCCGCGGCGTAAATGCCGAGTTCCGTCGGTCCTTTGAAAGCAGCGAGGAGGGGCTGGTCGACGCGCCCGTTGAACTCACCGGCCAGCCCCGAGCTCGCAAGTGGCAGGCTGGCGCGGAGCGCGCCTAGCAGCTCTGCGCGTGACGCTCGCTTCCGCACAACAACCAGCACGCTGAATCCGGTGGCTCGCGCGAGACACCCGATCTCAACCACGGTCGACATAGCGCGGGCTACGAGCACCGCCGGCACAGACACCCTTTCGAAGGCGATGAGGACTCCGACTGCTACGAGCCAAGAAAGCCGCGACACCGCTGTGCACGCGAGGGCGTCCCGTTGCCGCATCCTTACTTGAAGGACGACGCGTGGGAAAAGTAACGGTGTGAGGCCGACCTCAAGGAGGGCGAGTAAGCCGATGAGGCGGTCAGTGCCGCGAAACACGACGATCATCGCGACGGCTATGACGGCGGCGACGGGTACATACACGGCGTATGCAGAGCGGACGGCCACGGCGAAGTGGTGCTCATCTTCGGCGTCGCGATTGAGTCGGGTGAGCAAGTGCTGATCGAGCCGGAAGCCGACGATCGCTGCACCGATGACCGCTGCAACCGACGCGAGGCTGTAACGCCCGAGGTCTGTTGCACCGAAGGCGCGGACGAGGGCGAGGCCGACGACGGCAGAGATCGCAACACTTAGCAAGTTGGCGGCCGTTAGCCAGCCGGCGTTGGTGAGCCAGGAGCGCCGACGATGGCGATCGTCGGGGGCGACCTTGGTCACGCGATCGGACTCGCCAACACCACAAGCTGACGGGCGAGTAAGTCTGGGAGTAGATGGAGTCGCTCGAGCACTCTGTTAATCGGCCGACGACGTCCGAGGGTGACGAAGCGCCATGTGTGTGGCTGCCAACCCGCGGCGAGTAAATCCGCGGTGAGACTTCGGCGAGTGAACCAACGCAAGTGGCCGCGATCCATCAGCCCGCCGCCGTCTTCGTAGTCGAAGCGACCTCGTAGCACCAGCGGCACGGTGATTTCGACGCACCTGGCATTAGGTACCGAGACGAGTAGTTGTCCTCCTGGCGCGACGCAGCCGCGAAACCGAGACAACGTGTCCCACGGATCCGAGAGGTGCTCGAGCACGTCGGCCGCCACCACGAGATCGAAGCGGCCAAGAGCCTCGAGATCGAGCGATTCGATCGGTCCGACGGCCACGTGGTCGTATTCGACGGCTGCCTCAGCGAGGCGGGGATCGACCTCAACCCCGACCAGCCGCGTCACGCCCTTTTGCCTTAGCTCCACTCCCCACCCGCCCTCGCCGCACCCGATGTCGAGACAGCTGACACCCGGCGGCACGAGGTCGAGAACTTCGTAGTTGGTACCGCGCCCGTACCTGTCGGCCATTACGAAATCACCGATCGACGCCTAAGTAGTTGCGCCGCGAGCTGCCGGCGCGACGGCCGTTCGACGTAGTGCAGGACCAGAACTGATACGGCGAGAAGAACGACAACGTCGATCAACACAAACAACTGACCTTGCGGCAATATGCCGGTCCCGACGCCTTCGAGAAATCGTCGGACCGGTTCTTGGAAGATGTAAACGCCGTAGCTGGCCTCGCCGAGCAGCACGAGCGGCGTCGTCTCTAGCAGCCGCCCCGCTGCCCCACGGCCCTGGGCGACGACGAAGACGACCAGGGCCTGCGCAGGGAGTAGCCCACCGTTCGACTGGAAGATGCCGGGAGCGTGTCGACTGGCTTCGAGCGCGACGACATACATCGCGAGCACTGCGGTCGACGAGACCGCGCCCAATCGATGACCGCGCCGGAAGAGTTCCCCCAAGCCACAGCCAACGAGGAAGTCGGTCGAACGCAGGATGGGATTTCCGGCCAGGCCCTTTTGCCAGGTGGAGCCGAGGTCCAGGTACGTCGCGACTGCCGGCGCAACGAGCGCGGCGAGCATCACAAGTGCAAGTGCGCGCAGGATCCAGGTAGTGGACTGTTCGCGCAGGCGCCCGTAAGTCGCCGGGAAGATGGCATAGAAGAACGCTTCGGCGGTGAGTGACCAGGCGGGGCTGTTCCAGAGGGGCGCCGTGTACGGGAGCCAACCCTGCAACATCGGCAACACAATCAATGCTGACGCGGCCAGCCGCAGCAGACCCCCGGCCGCACCATGGCGTTGGAACCACACTTCGGCGGTGAGCGCTCCTCCCACCACGGCGGCGAGAAAGAACGCCGGATAGATGCGGGCGAACCGCCGCACCCAAAACTGCCGCGAGTCAAGCGGCGATCGAGCGGAGTAGGCGAGCACGAAACCGGACAGGACAAAGAAGAGTCCGACTTCTGAGCCGCCGACGATGAGACCGTTCCTTATCCAGCGATTGCCACCCGACGCGAGATCTGTGAAGTGGAACAACACGACGTGCATCGCGGCAAAGAACCGCAGCCCCGTGAGGGCGTCGAGTCGCTCCGCGCTCGGTTGCCCCGCCGCCACGGGGCCAAACCTACCGTCAGACCGTCGCTGGCCCGGGCCACTCCGGGAACGGTCGCAGCGGTGGTGGAGCGACTTCGGTGAAGTAGCGGATCATCCAGTACGGGGTGAGGAAGTCGATGCCCGGGCCGCGGTGGGTGAAGGCCTGGCTGCCTTGAAGTTGCGTCGGCGAGCGTTGCCACAAGAAGTCGGTCGGCGTGCGCTCCGCCACCGGCAGCGGCCGGTTGGCCCGCAGGTCGGGGACGGTGCCCGGCAAGTACGTGACGGTGCCGCCGTTGAACAGGTTCAGCTCCAACTCGCCGTAGTCCTCGGGCACGCATTTGATCGACACGCCGCACTTCGGTCGGTTGTCGACGGGGCCGGCCTCGATGTTGGCCCGGTATTGCAACCACTGACGAAGATGGAGCGTGGCTTGGGCGAGGCGGTGGTGCTCGCCGGTGGCCGAGAACATCATCGCCTCGAAGTGGGCGTTGACGTCGTCGTTGGTCGTCTTGTCCATCGCCGCGATGCCGCGGGCGATGACGCGTCGCTCAAGGCCGGTCGTGGTGCGCAGCAAGTTGAAGGCGTTGAGGTGCGACAGGTTCCACTTGTAGTAGCTGTCGTGGGGTTGCAGCGTGTCGAAAGCCAACGACGGGCCGAGCCCGGGTCCTTGGGTGTTGAACTCCTCCTGCCAGATGGCTTCCCACTTCAGCTTGTCGGCGGTCGAGCCGCCGAGGCGCGTGACGTGACGCACGGCGTTCGCCACGTTGAGCCGCGCCTCGGGCGTGTAGACGAACAGCGGCGAGAAGAAACCGTTGAAGTCGTGCGACGCGCTGACGTAGCCGTGCGGGCGTGGGTAGGTCCACTTGTACTTCCACAAGAAGTTGCCCATGGCGACCAGGTCGGTGCGGATCTGCTTGCGCAGCTCGGGCGCGTCGGGACCGACCAAGTCGAAGGTTGTGAGAAGACCGAAGATCAACCCGGCGTAGGTGTCGCGTGACGGCGACGTTTCGCAGTTGTAGGTCTTGCCGTCGCCATGGGTCCACTTGATCTGGAAGACGCGGTTGTCGTTGTTGTCGACGGGTGAGTCGGGGTACTTCGAAGGGTCATTGATGCCGAGGCGGCCGAGGCCGACGGGGGTGCACGAGCGCTGGATCATCCCCTTCTCGCCGCGGATAACCCCGCCGCCCCAGTTGGCGAGGTGTTTTTCCGTGGTCGGGTCACCGACTTTGACGTCGGGTGGGATGCGCAGTTCGCCGGTCCAGTCCTCGGCGATGTTGATGTCGATGTGCTCGGCCTTGACGATCTCGCGGATGCGGGCGAACGCCTGCGCCTGCTGGGCGGTCCAGAAGGCGCGCTCGTTGTCGGTGAGCGCCGTGTTGGTCACGTGCCGCTTGGCTACCTGGTAGCGCATCGCTTGGCCGCCGAGGTACACGCCGGTCCACAAGCCGCTGTCACCCCAACCGCCGGTACCGACGACGTGACCGGCCAGGCGCGCCGCCGAGTCGAACTCGGCTTCGACGGCGTGGCCCTGGTGCATGTGGTCGTTCATCAACCGCTCGTAGAGCAGGACGTTGTCGACGTCGGCCGCTCCGGCGAGTGAGTTGTCGTACGGCGCGCAGTTCGGGCCCGGCAGCGGCGCCCAGTGCTGGAGCTCCACGCGGGCGAAGCGGCGCGTCTCCGGGTTGAAGTACTTACCGAAGTCGCGGTTGACCAGCACGTGCACGAGCGCGCCGTCGCCCGTCGCACGAATAGTCAGGCCTTCGATCTCGTCGCCGGGGCGGTTGAGCTCGAAGCGCTTCGACACGACGCCGCTGGTGAGGTCGACGGAGTACACCGACTTGCGGTCGTCGTCGCGGGCGGCGAAAAGCGTGTTGCCCAGCACCTTGGCGCCTTGGACGCGGTCGAGCCGGAAGCCCGCGCCCAGCGACGGCGGGTACACGAGGGTGAGGAATCGTTTGAAGTTCATCTGCGTGTCGAACACGTTGATGCGGTTGCGCTTCATATCCCACTCGGCGGTGTAGGCCTCGTTGGTACCGGGATTGATGGCCACCCACGGCACCCCGGCTTCGTGGATCGTCTTGTCGAGCAGGATGTTCTTGCCCTTCGGCCGCATGGAGTGGGCGTCGAGCAACGCGATGTAAGGCTTCTGGTATTCGGGGTTGTTGATCTTGACGGGGTCCTGCCCGTAACCGGTGTCCTCAATCGGCGCGTAGACGAGGCCTTTGTACGTGTCGATCCCGCCGATGTGCACGCCACCCTCGAGCCCGACGCGCGCCGGGATGGTGCCGACGGACTCGACGCGGTAGTTGTCGTTGGTGCGGGTGACGCCGCCCTGCCACGAGAAGATCCAGCCCTTGCCGTCGGACGTGACGCCCTGCGAACGTGCGAGCGTGTCGAGCCCGCGGAACGTCTCGCTGCCGACCTTGCGCCAATTGGTGGCGCACTCGGCGATCGCCGCCGGCGATGACAACTCGGGCCGGTTCTCGGCGGCCACCGGCTGTACCGGTAGCGCGGCGCCGGCCAGCGCCACCGCAGTCGTCGTTGCTACAGCGAATACCCGCGTCCCAATCCCCACGGAGGGCAGTGTAGGAACCCGAGGCCTAAACGAATCGGCGCGCACGGCCAGAGGCCGTAGCCTGTAGGCAACATGAGTGACTATCTGGACGCTCTACGCGAGCGCGTCGTCGTGTTCGACGGGGCCACCGGCACGAATCTGCACGCACGCGAGCTGATCGATCGACGACTTCGGCGGCCCGCAATTCGAGGGGTGCCCGGAGATCCTCAACGTCACCCGGCCCGACGTCATCAAGGACCTGCACGCCAGCTTCTTCGACGTCGGGTGCGACGTGGCCACGACCAACAGCTTCGGCGCGTTCTCGACCGTTCTGATCGAATACGGCATCCCCGAGCGGGCGTACGAACTGAGCCTCGCCAGTGCCCGGCTCGCCCGCGAGGTCGCGGACAGCTACGACGACAAGCGGTTCGTGGCCGGCGATCTCGGGCCGGGTACGAAGATGGCGACACTCGGCTGGATCAGTTACGCCGAGTTGCGCGACGCGTACGAGGAGTCCGCCCGCGGCCTGCTCGACGGCGGCGTCGACCTGTTCGCCATCGAAACCTGCCAGGACTTGCTGCAGGCCAAGGCGGCGATGATCGGCGCCCGGCGCGCCATGGCGGCCACGGGGCGCATCGTCCCCATCGAGCTCAGCGTCACCATCGAGACCACCGGTCGCATGCTGCTCGGCACCGAAATCGGCGCCGCGCTGGCCGCCCTCGGCGCCATGCGGCCCGACGTGTTCGGCCTCAACTGCGCCACGGGCCCGAAGGAGATGCACGAGCACCTCCGTCACCTGTCGCGCTACTCGCCGTTCCCGATCAGCTGCGTGCCCAACGCCGGTCTGCCGTCGATCGTCGACGGCCAGACGCACTACGACCTCACGCCCGAGCAGCTCGCCGACGCGCACGCCCACAACGTGACCGAGCTCGGCATCACCGTCGTCGGTGGTTGCTGCGGCACGACGCCCGAGCACCTGCGGCAGGTGGTCGAGCGCGTGCGGGATCTCACGCCGCTGGTCCGCGAGCCGATCATCGAGCCGAGCGTGTCGTCGCTGTTCTCGGCGGTGCCGCTGCGCCAGGAGACGAGCTACCTCGTCATCGGCGAGCGCACCAACGCCAACGGCTCCAAGGCCTTCCGCGACGCGCTGCTCGAAGAGAACTGGGACGTGTGCGAAGACATCGCCCGCGAGCAGGTGCGCGAGGGCAGCCACGCCATCGACGTGTGCGTCGACTACGTCGGCCGCGACGGCGCGCCCGACATGAACGAATTGGCCCGTCGCTACGCCGAGCGCATCGACGCCGTGATCGTGCTCGACTCGACCGAGCCGCAGGTCATCCAGGCCGGCCTCGAACGCCTCGGCGCCCGCGCCATCATCAACTCGGTCAACCTCGAAGACGGCGACGGCGAGAACACGCGCTTCCACAAGGTCCTCACGCTGGCCGCCGAGTTCGGCGCCGCCGTGGTGTGCACCTGCATCGACGAAGAAGGCCAGGCCCGCACGCCGGAATGGAAGCTGCGCGCCGCCAAGAAGATCCGCGACCTCGCCGTCAATCGCTACGGGCTGCGCGACGAGGACTTGATCTTCGACGCGTTGGCGTTGTCGATCGGCACCGGCCTCGAGGAGAGCCGCGGCGACGGCGCCGCCACCATCGAAGGCATCCGGCTGATCAGCCAGGAGCTGCCGAACTGCTACACGACGCTCGGGCTGTCCAACGTTTCGTTCGGTCTCAACCCGGCGTTGCGCCACGTCATCAACTCGGTGTTCCTGCACGAGTGCGTCGAGGCCGGGCTGACCAGCGCCATCGCCCACGCCGGTCGACTGCTGCCGCTGAACCGGATCGACGAAGAGGACAAGCAGCTCGCCCTCGACCTCATCTACGACCGCCGCCGGCGAGGCGACGACGCCTACGACCCGCTCACGATCCTGCTCAACAAGTTCGAGGGCGTGAAGGCGAGCGAGCTCGAGAAGGAAGATCGCAGCGGCTGGCCGGTCGAGGAGCGGCTGAAGCGCCGCATCATCGACGGCGACCGCACCGGCCTCGACGCCGACCTCGAGGAAGCGCTCACCACCACGCCAGCGCTCGACATCCTCAACGACACGTTGCTCGAGGGCATGAAGGTCGTCGGCGACCTCTTCGGCCGCGGCGAGATGCAGCTGCCGTTCGTGTTGCAGTCGGCCGAAGCCATGAAGGCGGCCGTCGCGCACCTCGAGCCGCACATGCCCAAGACCGAGGACTCGACCAAGGGTCGCATCGTGCTCGCCACGGTGAAGGGCGACGTGCACGATATCGGCAAGAACCTGGTCGACATCATCCTCACCAACAACGGCTACGAGGTGTTCAACCTCGGGATCAAGGTGCCGCTGAACGACATGGTGCAGAAGGCGCGTGAAGTCGGCGCCGACGCCATCGGCATGAGCGGCCTGCTCGTGAAGAGCACGCTCATCATGCGCGAGAACCTCGAAGAGATGAACTCCGAGGGTCTCTCCGGCATGCCGATCATCCTCGGCGGCGCCGCGCTGACGCGCACGTACGTCGAGCGCGACCTGCGCGAGGTGTACGACGGCCGCGTGTTCTACGGCAAGGACGCCTTCGAGGGCCTGCACACGCTCGACGAGTTGATGACCAAGAAGCGCAGCGGCGAACTCGACGCCGACACCACCTTCGGCATCGAGGCCGGCGGGCGCAACCTGCCGAAGCGGGCGCCGAAGGAGGCGGTCGACCCGTCGACGCTGCCGTCGCGCTCGCCCGCCGTCGCCACCGACAACCCCGTGTTCACACCGCCGTTCCTCGGCTCGCGCATCATCAAGGGCATCGCGCTCGACGACATCGTCGGCTACATCAACGAGACCGCCCTGTTCCGCAACCAGTGGCAGTACCGCCCCGAGAAGGGCGAGAACGACGAGGACTTCAAGGCGCGCATCCGTCCGGTGTTCCGGGAGCGGCTCGCCGAGGCCAAGTCGCTCGGCCTACTGGTGCCGCAGGTGGCCTACGGCTACTTCCCGGCCAACGCCGACGGCAACGACGTGATCATCTGGAAAGACGACGATCGCAACGCCGAGTGGATGCGGTTCTCGCTCCCCCGTCAGCAAAAAGATCCGTTCATGAGCATCGCCGACTTCGTGAAGCCGGTGGGGTCCGCCGAGCCCGACTACCTCGCCTTCCACGTGGTGACGATGGGCGACGTCGTGTCGCAGCACGCCGCCAAGCTGTTCGCCGAGAACAAGTACACCGACTACCTCCACGTGCACGGCCTCGGCGTCGAGATGGCCGAAGCACTCGCCGAGTTGTGGCATCGCCGCATCCGCGAGGAGTGGGGCTTCGCCGACGAAGACGGGCCGTCGATCGCCGGGCTGTTCCGGCAGCAGTACCGCGGCGGCCGCTACTCGTTCGGGTATCCGGCGTGCCCGGATCTCGAGGACAACGTCAAGATCGGCGATCTGCTCGAAGCCGATCGCATCGGCGTGGAGTGCAGCGAGGAAACGTCGTTCCAGTACCAGCCGGAGCAGACCACCTCGGCGGTCATCTGCCACCACCCACAGGCCAAGTACTTCGTCGCGTGACCTTCGCCGTCACGCCCATCGGCTACGTCCGAGGCGGACGGACCGAGCCGATCGACGACGACTGGGGCGACGTCGAAGCGACGATCGAACTCGACGCCGCGCAGTTCGGCCCGGACGTCACCGCCGGCCTCGCGGAGTTCAGCCATCTCGAAGTGGTGTACGTCTTTCACCTCGTCGACGAGTCGAAGGTCGAGACGCGGGCGCGGCATCCGCGCGAACAACACCGACTGGCCGCGCGTCGGCATCTTCGCCCAGCGCGCCAAGGGTCGACCCAACCGGATCGGCGTTACGACCTGCGAGATCGTGTCGGTGGACGGGTTGTCTGTGCGCGTACGCGGCCTCGACGCCATCGACGGCACACCCGTGCTCGACCTCAAGCCCTACATGACCGAGTTCGCCCCGCGGTCAGAGGTGCGCGAGCCCGACGTGGGCGAGAGAACTGATGGCGGGTTACTGGTAGCTCCGGCGATCTGGTCTCACCAAACGACCATGCATGGTCGTTTGGTGAGACCAGTTGGTTAGAGGTCTTTGGCGAGGCGGAGGCCGCTGAAGGCCCAGCGGCAGTGGGGGCCGAAGAAGTTGCGGTAGGTGGGGCGGGCGTGGCCCTTGGGGGTGGCGCAACACGAGCCCTTGAGCACTTCTTGGTTGACCATGAACTTGCCGTTGTATTCGCCGACGGCGCCCTCGGCCGGGGTAAAGCCGGGGTAGGCGGTGTAGGACGACGCTGTCCACTGCCACACCGACCCGTACCACTCATCGGCGGTCGGGTGCAGCGCCTTGAGGTCGAGGCCTGACTTGGCCGGCACCTTCTTGGGCGCGGCGGTTTCCCATTCGAACTCGGTCGGGAGACGGGCGCCGGACCAGCGGGCGAAGGCGTCGGCCTCGTACCAACTCACGTGCACGACGGGCTCGTCGTCGCGTACCGCCAGCGGGCCACCGAGGGTGAAGGTCAACCACTCGTCGCCTTCGTGCCACCAGTACAGCGGCGAGTCCCAGCCGTTGGCCTGCACGGTCGCCCATCCGTCGGACATCCAGAACTCGGGCCGCTCGTAGCCGCCGTCGTCCATGAAGGCGCGCCAATCACCACACGACACGAGGGACTCGCTGATGACGAAGGACTGAATCAGCGCGTCGTGCCGGGGAGTTTCGTTGTCGAACGAGAACCCGTCGCCATCGAAGCCGACTTCGACCACGCCGCCTTCGTGTTCGGTCCACTGGCCGGCCTTGGAGCGGTCGACGGGCTGGTCCCACCACCGCGCCTTGCCGTAGTGCGGCTGGGTGGGGTTGACCGACAGGACGTGCTTGATGTCCATCACGATCAGCTCTTGGTGCTGCTGCTCGTGATTGAGGCCGAGTTCGAGCAGGTCGCGCAGTGCAACCTCGTCGTCGTCAACCCGGTCGATCAAGACGCGCATGTTCTCGTCGACGTGGTGCCGGTAGTCGCCGATCTCCTTGGCACCGGGCCGGGTCAGCAACCCGCGTTCGTTGCGCGAGTGCCGCGGGCCGACCGCCTCGTAGTACGAGTTGAACAGGTAGCGGTAGTTCGGGTCGAAGCCGCGGTAGTTCAACAGCGCCGGTTCGAGGAGGAACGTCTCGAAGAACCACGTGGTGTGAGCCCGATGCCACTTGGTGGGACTGACGTCGGGCATCGACTGGACCGTTTGGTCCTCCGCCGACAGCGGTTCGGCGAGCGACTCGGTGAGCCGCCTTACTGCGTCGTAATCCAACGAGGTCATTGGCCTACTCCCGCGACGGTGAGGAGGAAGTCTCCATCTTCGTCGGTCCATTGGTCCATTACCGACATCCCAGCGTTACGCAGCTCCTGGTTGACGCCCTCGGGCGTGAACTTGGCGCTGATCTCGGTGCGCAGCACCTCACCTTCGGTGAAAAGCACGTCGAAGTCGAGGTCGCCGATCCGCGCCGTCTGGTCGCGCTGGGAAACGAGGTGCATCTCGATCCACCGATGCTCCTCGTTGAAGATCGCCCGGTGAGCGAACCCGTCGACGTCGAAGTTGGCGTGCAACTCGCGGTTCAAGTGCGTCAGCACATTGAGGTTGAACGCCGCGGTGACGCCGGACGCGTCGTCGTAGGCGGCCACGAGTCGAGCGCGGTCCTTCACCAAGTCGGTGCCGAGCAAGAACGAGTCGCCGTTGACCATGCCGGCGCGCAGCGTGGTGAGCATCTTCACGCGCTCCTCCGGCGTGAGGTTGCCGATGGTGCCGCCGAGCAACGCGATGAGGCGGCGACTCTCTTGCGGGATATGCACCAGGTCGTGGGCGAAATCGCCGACGATGCCGTGGATCTCGAGCTGCGGGTACTCGACCTGCAGCTTCTCGGCCGTGTCGCGCAGCGTGGACTCGGCGACGTCGAACGGCACGTAGGTCGCCGGCATGCTCATGGCGTCGAGCAGGAAGCGCGTCTTCTCCGACGTGCCCGATCCGAGCTCGACCAGCGTGTCGGGCTGGGTGGCGGCCACGATGTCCTTAGCGTGATCGGTCAGGATCGAGCGCTCGGCCCTGAAGGGGTAGTACTCAGCCAGCCGCGTGATCTGGTCGTAGATCTCGCACCCCCGCTGGTCGTAGAACCATGTGGGCGACAACGTCTTGGGCGTCGAGCTCAGGCCGCGCACGACCTCGCTTTTGAGCGCGACGGCAGACGCGGCCCTGTCGAGGTACACCTCAATCCGCATCATCTGGCAACACTACGGAAGGGGTGTGACATCCGGATGTCCTACCCAAGAACAGCCCGGGCGACCAGATCTGTCCCAAAAGCGGTGAGAATTGCCAGGTACAGCAGGCCCGTGGCGGCCATGACGGCGCTGTAGGACCGCTCTTTGAGCGCCGCCGCCGTCACGAAACTCAACACGATCGTGGTGATGGCGCAGGCCGCCCAGAACCAGCCAAGCATGCCGCCGTAGCCGTCGTCGATGGCGCCGCTGAAGGCCGAGAACATGCCGGTCGGCACCAGCAGCAGCGCCACTTCGAAGGGCCAGATGCGGGCCACCCAAGTGTTCAGTTCGAGCAGCGGTGTGCGCGGCAGGCCCGGCTGCACCAGGTACCAGTGGCCGAGAAGCATGGCGTCGGTCACGACGCCGAGGAAGGCAGCGCCGACGAGCGTGCGGGCCACGGACAACACCGTGGTTGACCCGCCGCCGTCGGCGGCGGCAATGCCGGCGGCGACGAGACCCACGATGCCGATCAGCGGCGCGATGGCGTCGAGCACCGGAGGAAACGCTTCGACGCCGGCCCTACGTCGGAGGACTGACACCACCAACGCCACACTTGCGGCCGCGACCACGGCAGCCGCGGCGGCTTCGCGTACCGGCACGACGTCAAGGGCGATGCCGCAGGCGATCGAACCGGCGGCCATCGTGAGGTAGATGCCGCGCACGAGCCAGCCGTAGCCGATGCCCAAGAGACGACCGCGCGTCGTAACCCACAGAAATGCCAGGCCGCCAACGGCCCATTGGAGCAGGACCGTCGCGGCGTCGAGATCTATCAATGCTTGCCGGCGCTACGCGACGATGACGAGTTCGTGGTTCGCGGTGTTCAGGCTCCACGGCCCGTCTTCGGTGGCCACCACGATGTCCTCGAGGCGAGCGCCGAAGCGACCGGGCAAGTAGATGCCGGGCTCGACGGAGAAGGCGTTGCCGGCTTCCAGCAGGGTCTTGTTGCCGTCGACCAGGTACGGATCCTCGTGCACGTCGCGACCGATGCCATGGCCGGTGCGGTGCGGGAAGAACTCGCCATACCCGGCGTCGACGATCACGTCGCGGGCGGCTTCGTCGACCTCGCTACACGGCGTACCGACTAGCGCGGCGGTCACGCCCGCGGCTTGGGCTTCGTGGACGACCGCGTAGAGCTCCTGCAGTTCAGGCGACGGTTCGCCGGTGACGACGGTGCGGGTGATGTCGGAGCAGTAGCCGTCCATCACCCCGCCGAAGTCACACACGACGGCCTCGCCTGGGCCGATGATGCGCTCGCCGGGTTCGTGGTGGGGCGACGCCGAGTTCGGCCCCGACGCCACGATCACGAAGGCGACCTTGTCGTGGCCTTCGGCGATCAGGCGCCGGCCGATGTCGCCGGCGACATCGGCCTCGCTGCGGCCGATGAAGCGGATCTCGCCGGCGTGGATGGCGTTGGCCACACGGTCCGCCGCAGCAGACGCCCGCGACAGGCAATCGAGCTCGGCGCTGTCTTTGGCCGCTCGCAGCGGTGAGGTGACGAGCGACGCCGGATGCCAGCGGCGCGCCGGCATCTCTTCTTGCAGTGCCAGCACGAACCGCGACCACGTGTGGTCGCCGATGGCGAGTGTGATGCGACTGCCGACGATCCCGCCGACGATCTTGATTGGGTCGTCGGTTTCGTCCCACGGGATGAGGCGGAACAGATCGGGCTGGTCGATAACCCGCGGGCACTCGAGGCGCGGTACCAGCAGTGTCGGCTCCTCCTTCGCCGGCACAACCAGCATCGTGAGTCGCTCCAGCGGCATGGCTTCGTAGCCGCACAGCCACGGCAGATCGGCACCGACCGAGAGCAAGAGCGCGTCGATGCCCAGCTCGGTCATGCGCGCACGCACACGCGTCAGACGATCCTGAAACGCCCCCGCATTTTCACCACCCACCACTGCCGACCAAACCTAGTGACTGACGGCCAGAGTTGCATCAGCAGCGGTGCGGGCGTGATAGCTCGATCGCGTCAGCGGCGAACACTCCACGTGGGCGAACCCGAGTTGTTGCGCGTCGGCGCGCAGGGCGTCGAATTCGGCGGGCGTCCACCAGCGGGCGACGGGGAGGTGATGCGACGTCGGGCGCAGGTACTGACCAATGGTCGCGATGTCCACGCCAACGCCGCGCAGATCGCGCAGCGCCCCCATCACCTCGTCGTGGGTCTCGCCGAGGCCGACCATCAACCCGGACTTGGTGGCGAGTCCTGCCGCCTTGGCGCGGGCCAGTACGGCGAGGCTGCGGGCGTAGCCCGCCGACGGGCGCACGGCGCGTTGCAGCCGGGCGACGGTCTCCAGGTTGTGGTTGAGCACATCGGGCCGGGCGTCGAAGATCACCCGCAGCGACGCCGGGTCGCCCTTGCAGTCCGAGATCAGCAGCTCGATCGTCGTATCGGGACTGGCGGACCGGATGGCGGCGACGGTTTCAGCGAAGGCACGCGCTCCCCCATCGCCCAGATCGTCGCGGGCGACGGTCGTGATCACGACATGCCGCAGCCCGAGTTCGAGCGTGGCCTCGGCGACCCGGGACGGCTCTGAGGGGTCGAGCGCTTCGGGCTTGCGGGTGTCGACCAGGCAGAAGCCGCAGGCCCGCGTGCAGCGCGACCCGTTGATCATGAAGGTGGCCGTGCCGTCGTTCCAGCAGTCGTAGATGTTGGGGCAGCCGGCCTCCTCGCACACCGTCACGAGGTCGCGCGAGCGCATCGTCTTCTTGAGCGCCCGGTACTCGGGGCCGAAGTCGGCCTTCACCCGTAGCCACTCCGGCTTGCGTTGCTCGACCGGCAGCGACGTGGAGGTGTCGACGCCGGCGGCGTTGAGGCGGCCGAGCAGGCGGACGGGCGCGCTGGTGCCCTCGGCGTGGGCGCGGCTGAACGGGGCGAGGTCGTCGGGGCGCTGGTGCCAGGCCACGTCGGCCCGGTCACTGGCGTTGACGCGGGCGGCGATGGCGTCGACCGCCTCTCGCATCGACACGTCGAGGCCCTCGGCGGCGAGGGAGGTGACCGGGTAGTCGGCGATGCCGCAAGGGACGATGTGGTCGAACCAGCTCAGGTCGGTGTTCACGTTCAGGGCGAACCCGTGCATGCTGCGGCCGCGGCTGACCCGCACGCCGATCGCCGCAATCTTGCGCGGCCGACTGTCGACGTCGAGCCACACGCCGGGGTAGCCGTCGAAGCGGGAGGCGTTGTCGAGCCCGAGATCACCGAGCGCGTCGATGACGAGTTGTTCGATCCAGCGCACGTGGTTCGGGATGGCGTCGGTGCCCATGGCGACGTTGACGATCGGATAGCCGACCAGTTGACCGGGACCGTGAAAGGTGACGTCGCCGCCGCGGTCGACGCGCACGCTCACCGCGCCGACGGACTCGGGGTCCACGAGGATGTTGGCGGGGTCGGTCCGCACGCCGAGCGTGTAGGTCGGCGGGTGCTCGACCAGCAGCAACGCGTCGCCGTCGTCGTGTTCCCACAATCCGCGCATCAGCGCGTAGGCGTCGTCGTAGGCGACGCGCCCGAGCCAGCGCGTTCTCACTACGTGAGCTCGACGTTCCAGTCGCGCGTCTCGAGGATCTCTTTGATGCGGGCGAGGAACGCCGAGGCGTAGGCGCCATCGAAGGCGCGGTGGTCCCACGACAACGCCAGGTTGCCCACGTGGTGCACGGCGACGGCGTAACTGCCGTCGGGCAACTGCACGGCGACCGGCTGCGGCTTGATCCCGTCGGTCGAGAGGATGCCGACTTGCGGCTGGTTGATGATCGGGCGCGTGAGCAGCGTGCCGTAGCCACCGGCGTTGGTGATCGTGAAGGTGCCGCCGCTGATGTCGTCGGCGCCGAGCTTCTTGTTGCGGGCGCGGTCGGCGAGGTCGGCGACTTCACGGGCAAGGGCGCGCAGGCGTTTGCCGTCGGCGTCGTGCACGACCGGAACAATGAGGCCTTCGTAGTTGAGGTCGACCGCGACGCCGATATTCACGTAGTTGTGCACGATCAATTCGTCGTTGCCGACCGACGCGTTCACTTGCGGGAACTCGCGAATGGCATCGACCAGCGCGCGGGCGATGAAGGGGATGTAGGTGAGGCTGACGCCCTCTTGCGCCTTGAACGCGTCCTTGGCGGCGGCGCGGGCGCTTTCGACGTTCTCGTAGTCGACCTCGATGACGACGAGCGTGTGCGCCGAGGTCTGTAGCGACCGCACCATGTGCTCGGCGGTGCGGCGCCGGATGTTCGAGAACGGGATGGCGGTGTCGCGCTCGCCGGCGCGTGCCGCAGGTGCGGGCGCGGTCGGAGCGGCAGGAGCGGTCGGCGCGGGCGCGGCCGCTGGAGCAGCCGGGGCCGACGGAGCGGCGGGTGCGGCGGGTGCGGCGGGTGCGGCGGGTGCGGCGGGTGCGGCGGGTGCGGCGGCGTTGTCGTCGAGTTTCGCCAGGACGTCGTTGCGGGTGATGCGACCCCCGGCACCGGTGCCGGTGATGGTCGTCGCGTCGAGGTTGTTGTCCGACAACAGCTTGCGCACGACCGGCGACAAGACCGCCGACGGGCCACCATCGTTCGACGCGGCGGGAGCGGGCGCGGCGGGAGCCTCGGGCGCGGCGGGAGCCTCGGGCGCGGCGGGAGCCGCGGGCGCCTCCGACACGGGGGCGGGCGTCACCGCCGGTTCTTCCGGCGGCGCGGGTTCCGGTTCGGGCGCGGCCGGCGGTTCGGCTGAAGGTGCCGGCGTCTCGGCCGGGGATTCGGGCGGCGCCTCCGCCGCGGGCGCGTCGGCGGCGGGCGCAGGACCCGCGCCGTCGGCGGAGTCGCCGATGACGGCGAGCACCGCGCCTACGGGCACGGTTTCGCCTTCGTTGACGACGATCGAGGTGATCACACCCGACATCGGCGAGGGCACCTCGGAGTCGACCTTGTCGGTCGACACCTCGAAGAGGATCTCGTCCTCCTTGACGCTGTCACCGACCTTCTTGGCCCAGCGGGTGATGGTGCCCTCGGTGACGGTTTCACCGAGTTGCGGCATCGTGATGTCAGCCATGGAGTCCTCTTCCGGTCAGCGCGAGCACGGTCTCACCGAACAGTTCAGAGAGGCTCGGGTGCGGTTGGATGAACGCGCTCACTTCGTCGACGGTGGCTTCCCAGTTGACGGCGAGGTAGCCCTGGCCAAGTTGCTCGGTGACCCACGGCCCGGCCATGTGCACGCCGATCAACTTGCCGGCCTTGCCGTTGGCGTCCTTCTCGGCGATGACCTTCACAATGCCGTCGGTCTCACCGACGATGATCGCCCGGCCGTTGCCGATGTAGCGGTGCTTGGACACAGCTATGTCGATACCCGCTTCGCGCGCCGCGGCTTCGGTCATGCCGACGTAGGCCACCTCGGGGTACGTGTAGATGCACATCGGCACCTTGCCGTAGTCGAGCGGGACTGCCTGTTCACCGAGGATGACCTTGATGGCCAGCATGCCTTCGGCGAAACCGACGTGGGCCAGCTGCGGGTGCACCCGCAGGCCGTCGACCGCGATCAGGTCGCCGAGGGCGTACACGTTCGGCACGTTCGTACGCATCCACGGGTCGACCTTGACGAAGCCGCGTTCGTCGACGGCGACCGGTGACCCGTCACCGAGGAGCCCATCTACCAAGGGGCGGCGGCCGACCGACATCACGATGACGTCAGCGGTGATGGTTTCGCCCTCACCGAAGGTGACCACGGTCTGCTTGCCGTCGCCGGTTGGCTGGTGGCCTTTGACTTCGACACCGGTGCGTACGTCTATCCCGCGCTTCTTGAAGCTCTTTGCGACAACGTCGACGGCGTCCTTGTCGGCGCCAGTCATGATCTGCGGGAGGAACTCGAGGATGGTTACCTGCACGCCGAGGTCGGCGAGGGCGCTGGCGAACTCGCAGCCGATGGCGCCGCCACCAACCACGACCGCCGAAGTCGGCAACGCGTCGAGCATCAGCACTTCGTCCGAGGTCATCACGTAGCGGCCGTCGACCTCGAAGCCCGGCAGCGTGCGCGGTACCGAACCGGCGGCCAGCAACACGTTGGTGCCCTTGAGCTCCGCGCCGTCGGAGTCGCCGCCGCTAACGCGTACGACACCGTCAGCGTCGAGGCGCCCCGTGCCGATGTGGGTGGTGATCTTGCGCTGCTTCATGAGCCCCGAGAGGCCCTTCCACAGTTGGTCGACCACCTTCTGCTTGCGCGCCTGGCTGGTGGCGAACTCGACCGTGGGTTGATCCGACACCACGCCGAAGTCTTTGGCGTGGCTCACGGTGCGGTAGACGGAGGCGGTTTCGAGATACTCCTTGGCCGGGATGCAGCCCCGGTGGAGGCACGTGCCGCCGACCTTCTCCTTCTCGACCACCGCGATGTTGAGACCGGCAGCGGCGCCGTAGAGCGCGGCGGCGTATCCGGCCGGCCCACCGCCAATGACGACGACGTCGAATTCTTCAGCCATTGGAGGCGAGCCTAGAAGACCGCCGACTACCGGCTGGCAAGCAGAACTTGGATGACGAACGCCAGCACGATGACTACGCCGGTGGCGAGCGCTAATCCGATGAGGACCCTTGTAGGCACGCCAGTAAGTTAAGGGTCGCGATGGACGAACTTGTCATTTCCGGTCGTTCGTTTGGCTCGCGGCTGTTTCTCGGGACGGGGAAGTTCCCGTCCAACGAGTCGCTGCGGGCGGCGATCGACGCATCGGGCACCGAGATGGTCACCGTCGCCATGCGCCGCATCGACCCCGATGCCGACGCTGACATCCTCGACGCCCTGCCGTCTTCTGTCCTGCTTCTCACCAACACCAGTGGCGCCATGAACGCCGACGAGGCCGTGCGCATCGCCAAGCTGGCGCGGGCCGCCGGCTATCCCGACTGGATCAAGCTCGAGCTGACGCCCGAGCCCCGCTACTTACTGCCCGACGGCGTGGAGACGCTGGCGGCGGCCGAGAAGCTCGTGGCCGACGGCTTCACCGTGCTGCCCTACGTCAACGCCGACCCGATCCTGTGCAAGCGGCTGGAGGAAGTCGGCTGCGCCACCGTCATGCCGCTGGGTTCGTGGATCGGGTCGAACCAGGGTTTGAAGACCCGCGGCGCGCTGGAGATCATCGTCGAGCAGGCGCGGGTGCCGGTGGTGGTCGACGCCGGGCTTGGCGCCCCGTCGCACGCCGCTGAAGCGATGGAGTTAGGCGCCGACGCCGTGCTCGTCAACACGGCGATCGGCACCGCGGCCGATCCGGCGCTCATGGCTGCGGCGTTTCGCGACGCGGTTATCGCGGGTCGCAACGGGTACTTGGCTGGATTGGCGCCGACGCGTCGGGTGGCCGACGCGTCGTCGCCGTTAACCGGCTTCCTGTCGGCGCCGGAATGAGCGTTACCACCGTCCAGCTGGCGTCGCGTCCCGACGGCGTGCCGGCGGACAGCGCAGCGGCGGCGTTACTCGCCATGGCCGACGAGCTGGCAGCGTTGCGGTCGCTCGTCGGCACCGCTACCGATGCGGACGTGACCCGGGCGTTGGCCCGGGGACGCGCCCGTGATCTGGCCGACTTCGCCGCGTTGTTGTCGCCGGCAGCGTCCGCCCGACTGGAAGAGTTGGCGGTGGCGGCGCGGGACGCCACGCTCGCCCGGTTCGGTCGGGCGCGCACGCTGTTCGCGCCGCTGTACGTCTCCAACGAGTGCGTGTCGATCTGCACGTACTGCGGGTTCTCGGCGGACAACGAGGTGGCGCGGCGGACGTTGTCGGTCGAAGAAGTGGTGACCGAGTGCCGCGAGTTGGCGGCCCGCGGCTTCCGCCACGTGCTGCTCGTCGCCGGCGAGCACGCCCGCATCGTCAGCAAGGACTACCTGGTCGACTGCGTGGCCGCCGTCTCGGGCTTCATGGCCAGCGTGTCGGTCGAAGTGCAGGTGTGGGACGAGCCGACGTACGTGCGCCTCGTCAACGCCGGCGCCGACGGGGTCGTCGTGTACCAGGAGGCGTACGACCGCGCGACGTATGCCGAGGTGCACCTGCTCGGCAAGAAGCGCAACTACGACTGGCGCCTGGCAGCACCCGACCGCGCCGCGGCTGCAGGCGCCCGCAAGCTCGGCGTGGGCGCGCTGCTCGGTCTGCACCCCGACTGGCGCGCCGAAGCATTGGCCGTGGCGGCGCACGCCCGCGCGCTGATGCATCGCTGGTGGCGCGCCGAGGTGTCGGTCGCGGTGCCGCGCTTGCGCCCCGCCGCTGGTGGCTACGAACCGCAGGATCCCGTCGACGACAGAGCGTTTACCCAACTCATCTGCGCGCTCCGACTCGCGCTACCCGACGCCGGCATCACGCTGTCGACCCGCGAGCCGGCATCACTGCGCGATGCCCTAGTGCCCTTGGGCGTGACCACGCTGTCGGCGGGCTCACACACCGAACCGGGCGGGTACGCCGCGGAGTCCGACGCCGAACCGCAGTTCGAGATCAGCGACGCGCGGACGCCGGCGGAAGTCGCCGCTGCGCTGAAGGCGATGGGCTACGACCCCGTCTGGAAAGACTGGACCCGGGTCTAAGTTGTCCGGCGTGGGCTTTCGTCTCGGCAACCGGCCCGCGCTCGACGGAATCCGGGGGTGCGCCATCGTCGCGGTCATCGGGCTGCACGCCGGGCTCGGACTGCCGGGAGGCTTCCTCGGCGTGCAAGTGTTCTTCGTCCTGAGCGGCTTCATGATCAGTTCCGTCCTGCTCGAGGAAGTCCGCAACACCGAACGCATCTCGCTCCCCCGCTTCTACATGCGGCGCGTCCTGCGCTTGCTGCCGACGTTCTTCGTCGTGCTGGCGGCGGTGGTGCTCTACGCCATTGTCTTTCCGCACCGTCACTCCGTCGACGGGCTCGGGGGCGAAGCGTTGGCGGCGACGTTCTACGTGGCCAACTGGGTCTACGCCAGCGCCGGCAACCTGTCGCACCTCCTCGTGCACACGTGGTCGCTGTCGGTGGAGGAGCAGTTCTATCTGGTGTGGCCGCCGATCCTGGCGCTGCTCATCGCCCGCGGCTTCAAGTCACCGCACATCCTCGCCTTCACGGCAGTGGGCATCGTCTGTTCCGCCGGCGCGCGGTTCTTGCTGTACACGGACACGAATGACCGCGTCGACCGGCTGTACTTCGGCTCCGACACGCGCGTCGACGCGCTGCTCATCGGGTGCGCGCTTGCCGTCATCGCCTACGCCGGCCAGCTTCCCCAGTCGCGCGTCGCCATCAACGGCATCCGCGTGGCGGCTGTGGTTTCGATTCTCGGCATCGCCGTCAGCATGCGCGAGCTCGACCGGCACAGCGGGATGCTGTACCGCAGCGGGTTCTTCTTGATCGCCCTCGGCTCCGCGGCGGTGATCTCGCTCGTGCTCGTGTCCGAGGCGGGGATCATCGGCCGGCTGTTGTCGTGGCGGCCGTTGGCAGGGATCGGTCGCATGTCCTACGGCCTGTACCTGTGGCACCTGCCGATCTTCTACATGGTCGCCGAGTCGGCGCCCGACCTCGCCCGCCGTTACCGCGTCGGCATCAGCATCGTCGCGTCGGTCGCCGTCGCCGCGCTCAACCGTCGGTTCGTCGAAGCACCGTTCCTGGCAATGAAGGACCGGCTGTATGGCACACGTGCCGGAGCCCAGCCTCCGGCGGTGGAACCGGTGCTACCCGCGCCCTAGATGACGATCCTCGAGGTACGGCGCCACAGCGACCGCAAGACGACCGGCGGCTCTCAGCTATCGCAGGCCGGTGTCGACCGCGCCCGGCACGCGGGAGAGTCGATGGGCCCGTTCGCCAAGGTCGCGACCTCCGTCGTCCCCCGCGCCCGCGAGACGGCGGTCGCCATGGGGTTCGCCGTCGACCACGAACTGATAACCCTCTCGTCGGACCCGGGGTTGTACGACGCCGCCGCAGAGCTGCCCTGGTGGACTGACGCCTCGCCGTTCGTCGGCCTGGCGAAGGCGCTGGAAGCGGAGGGCGCGTACCGGCGCTACGCGCACTCGATGGCGGCCTTGTGGCGCGACCTGCTGACGCCACTCGCTGATGACGCGCAAGCGCTCTTCATCGGCCACTCCGGTGAACTCGAAGCCGCCCTCGTCGCCTGCTTCCCGACCGCTGACTACGCCGCGTGGGGCGGCCAATTCGGGCCGTGCGAGGGCGCGCGTCTGGAGTTCGGCGGCGAACCGTCCTGCTGGCGATCCGTCGAGTTCGTACGAAACCGCGACTAGCGGGCGCAGCGAGCGTCGTTGGCGGCGACGGCGACCGAGCCGTAGGCGCCGTTGTCGTGGAACACGACGTACACGCGGTTGGGACCATCGCACTTGCTCGACACGTTGGAAAACCCGTCGGGCATGAGAATGATGTCAGCCGGGTCGTCGTTGAGTTCGCCCCGTGGCGCGTCCTTGAACCGCTCGGTGATTTTCTGGAAGCCGGAGTTGCAGGCGCCGCCGAACAGCGCGGCAGCCGCCACGACAACGACGACCTTTTTCTTCGTCATGGTGAACATGGCGCGGTTCTAGCGGCTATGAAATCGCGATGGCCGCAGAAGAAGGCACCGCTGAGAATCCCTGGAAGTTGAAGACGCCGCCGGGATCGTCCGAGTACACGATGCACCGGGGCGAGTACCAGGGCACGCCGGCGATCGTGTGCACCGTCGGCAAGACGGTTCTGTATTACGACGCCCGTTGCATCGACGACGCCGTCGCCATGCTCAAGACGCACGGCGACTGGATGGATCTGGGCGCCGCCGACGAGCAGAAGAACGCCAAGGACGGCACGTTCGAGGCATGGGGTCGCAGCGCCAAGAACCCCGTCAAAGGTTGGTACGGACTCAAGAAAGGCTTCCGCGGCCGCTTCGGCATGTACGTCCCGCCGCTGCTGGAGAAGCTCGGCCTCGTCGAACTCGAGCACAACCCCCGCAACAACCGCATCCGCGCCAAGTAGGCATCACCCTTTTGGTGATGCCTGGTGAGGGTCTTTCTCACTAAGCATCACCAAAAGCTGACGGGCGCCTACTTCGGGGGCATGCGGATGCCGCCGTCGAGGCGGACGGTTTCTCCGTTGAAGTAGTTGTTGTCGATCATCTGCATGACGAGCGACGCGAACTCGTCGGGAAGGCCGAGGCGCTTGGGGTACAGCACGCTGTCGCCCAGCGCCTTGCGCTGCGGCTCGGGCAGCATCGCCAACAGCGGCGTGTCCATGAGACCGGGCGCGATGGTGTTGACCCGGATGTTCACCGCGGCGAGGTCGCGCGCCGCAGGCAGGGTCATGCCGACGACAGCGCCCTTGGTCGCCGAGTAGGCCAGCTGGCCGATCTGGCCGTCGAAGGCGGCGGCCGAAGCGGTGTTGACGATCACGCCGCGGTCACCACTCGGCGTCGGATCGGTCTGCGCCATCTTGGACGCCGCCAGCGTCATGACGTTGAACGTACCGATCAGGTTGATGCCCACCAGGAAGCTGAACGCGCCCGGGTCGTGCGGGCTGTTGTCGCGGTTGATCGTGCGCATGGCGATGCCGAGACCGGCGCAGTTGACGCACACGCGCAGCGCACCGTTCGAGGCCGCCTGCTCGACGCCCGCCGTGCACTCCTCGTAATTGGTGACGTCGGCCTGCGCGAAGTTGGCGCTACCGCCGAGCTCCTTGACCAACGCCTGACCGGCCTCGGCGTTGCGATCGAGGATGGTGACGGCCGCGCCCGCGGCATGCAGCCGCCGCACCGTCGCCTCACCGAGACCCGACGCGCCGCCCGTTACAACTGCTGATGCTCCCTGGATTTCCATGGCCAGCGAGACTACGACGACCAGCATGGGCGGTTCGCATCTGCGACGCTGAGGCCATGACCGCGCTGCCCTCGGGCACCGTCACGTTCCGTTCACGATGTCGAACGAGGGCCGGGCGATGACGCTCGACGAGGCCCTCGACTACTCGCTCGATTGGGATGCGGACTAGGCGTTACTGCCCGGGGTAGTAGTGCTTGTGCTCGTAGTTGGTGACGGGCTTGTCGGGTGACGTCTCGTACAGCGTCGGCGCGCCCTCGTTGTTGAACACGTTCGGTTCGGTCTTGGGATGCGTGCCGGGCAGGTAGCGCTTACCGCCGGCGACGTAGCGGTACATGCCGGGGGCGACGTTGCCGACCTCGTCCTCACCGACTGCGCCGGGATCCCAGAAGATCTCGGTCACATCGTCGAGCGCGGTGTAGTCGGTCGCGTCCCACACTCCGTGTTTGCCCCAGGAGAACTGCCCGGCGGTGAGCAACCCGGCGTTGGTCACCGGGACGCTGAACAGGCCCTTCTGCCAGTTCGCCACGGTGAGATTCGGCCCGGCCATGGCGATGCCCAACGACAGGGTGAGCGGACCGGGCATGAGCACGCCGTACTGGTTGTCGGCCGCCGGCTCCTTGGCGCCGAAGTGCCACTTGTACAGCCGGTAGGCCTCCCCTTGTTCTGATGGCACGCGGGCGGTGAGGAAGCTGATGCCGAAGGCGTTACGCCACTGCGCGGCGTCATAGGTGCGCCCGAACAAGGTGGTGTCGGTCAGCGCCGAGCCGGTGATGATCCACTCGGGAAAGTACTGCTGGTTCGTCGCTTCCTTGGTCAGCAACGCCGGAGCGATCGGATCGCAGGCGCACAAGATGCTGGTAACAGGCGGGTTGGCGCTCTTCATCTTCTGGATGTAAGAGCGAGCGTTCTCCTGCACCTGCCGCGTAGTCGCTCGGGTACTCCTGGATCACCTTGAGCGTGATGCCGTACTTCTCCTTCAGGTGCTTGTCGAAGAACTGCGCGCCGACCCGGTAGCCGTGGTCGGGGGTGTCGTAGTACAGGAGCCCGAACACGCGCTTCGAGGTTCGCATTACCGCGTTGCCCGAGTGGCTGGCGTTGCGACCGTTGAGGCGGTTGGCGACGTACTCGGCGCGGTGGATGTACCCCTGCGTCGACGCCATCAGTGACGTGTAGCCCACGTAGGGCGAGTACTGCTCGTAGAACTCTTGGGGCTGCGACGTCGTGCAGATGCACAGGATCTTGCGGGCCGCGAGCTCGGCCGGGAAGGCGTTGGTCGCCGGCGAACCGAACACCGCGAAGGGCTTGATACGAGTGGCGATGTCGACGGCGTCGGCGCGGCCCGCCGCATCGTCCTCGCTGTCGCCGCTTCCGTGCTTGACCTCGATGACGACGTGGCGCCCGTACATCGGGAAGTGCTTGTTGAAAATGTCGATGTAGTCGCGCAGGGTCGACTCCTGCTCCGGCTCAGTGTTCGCCGCGCCCGCCGCGGTCAGCGCCGCCGTGACGGCGGGGTCCGCCGTCGGCTGGTAGTAGACGACCTTGATCTCTTTAGCGGTGACGCCTTGATAGGTCGCGCCACCGTTGTTGCCGCTGAACGGAGCGATGCACGGCACTGCGGCGCGCGACGGCATGCGCACGCGGTTCGTTGTCGGGTCGCAGTCCGGCCCCATGGCCGCCGGGCTCAGCGAGGTCACGTTGGGGCCTCCGCTGGCGTTGCGAATGGCTTGCTCGGCCCGGGCGGCGTCGACGGCGGCATCGCCGGTCACGCCCTCGAGCGGGTCGCCGGCGATGGTGTCGGAGGTCGAGTCGTCACCCGTCCGCCCGACCTGCAGCGCGGTGTCGTCGCCGTCGCTCCCGCTATTAGCGGGGCGCTCGCCGGGGAAGGCTACGAGGGCGATCAGGATGACGACGACGGCGAGAATGAAGGGCCGGTAACGGGCGAAGCCTTTGGCGAGATCGCCCAAGGTCATCTCTTTCCAGTTCTCCACGGTGACTCCTCTACTTCGGTGTACGGACGGGGGTACGACGGGCGCGCTTCGGCTTGGCTTTGGCGGCCGCCGTACCGGATCGGGCTATGACGGCTTCGGTGGTGCCGAGATACGAGCTGACGACCGCCGGGTGGCGCACGACTTCGTTGGGCAGACCATCGACTACGACGGAGCCGAGGTCGAGCGCCAGCAGGCGATCCGAGATCGTGGTGATTAGCGGCATGTCGTGCTCGATCACCAGCAGGCTGGCGCCGGTGGTGTCGCGGATGCGCGTGAGCACCGGGCCCAGGGCCTCGGTTTCGCGTTGGGCGATACCGGAGGAGGGTTCGTCGAACAGGATCACGCTCGGCTCGTGCGCCACGATGCATGCCAGGTCGACGATGCGCCGGCTGCCGGTCGACAGTTCCGAGACGAACTTGTCGGCGAAGGCGCCGAGGCCGAGCAGCTCGATCAGCTCCTCGACACGTGCGGTCGTGGCGGCCTCCGAGTCCAGGACCGCCGGCAGATGCAGGGCAGCAGCAACCGGGTCGCGTACGTCGATGTGGCGCTCGAGGCTCAAGGCCAGCGTCTCGCGCACGGTGAGCGCTGGAAACAGTCGAGCGTCTTGGAACGACCGGCCGAGACCGCGGCGCGCCCGGGCGTCGGGCGACATGTCGCTGATGTCTTCGCCGTCGAAATAGACAACGCCGCCGTCGCGGGGAATGAACCCGGAGATGAGGTCGAACAGCGTGGTCTTGCCCGGCGCCGTTGGGTCCGATGATGCCCAGAATTTCGTGCTGGCCGAGCTCGAGCGACACGTCGTCGACGGCGGTCAGCGCGCCGTAGCGCTTGTTGAGACCGCCCACGGTGAGAATCGGCCCAGCGGTGGCGCCGTCGCGGCGCGTCCGTTTCTTGGCCACCGCGGCGGCCGTGGCGCCCTTGCCGTTGCCGTTGGCCGACGCCGCGCCTTCGAGGAAGACCGAGCGCAGGATGTCGGGCCGCGCCAGGAGTTCCGCGGTCGCGCCACTGAAGCGGATCTCGCCCTTCTCCATGAAGTACGCCGTCTCGGCGACGGTAAGCGCAACGTTCACCGACTGCTCGACGAGGATGATCGTCGTGCCGCGGTCGCGAATGGCGCGCACGATGCCGAGCAGTTGCTCGACGATCACCGGGGCGAGACCGAGCGACAGTTCGTCGATCATGAGCAGGCGCGGCTTGGCGATGAAGGCCTGGCCGAGCGTGAGCATTTGCTGTTCCCCACCCGACAGGTTGCCCGCGGGTTGATCCCAGCGGTCACGCAGGACGGGAAAGAAGTCAAGGACGTCTTCGGTCGCTTGCTTGAGGTACTCGGGGTCACGGGCGTAGAGCCAGCCGGCGATCTTGAGGTTCTCCTCGACGCTCAGCGAGGTGAACACGCCCTTGCCGCCGGGTACCTGCACGACGCCCCGCGCCGCGATGTCGTGCGGCACGGCGTGCGCGATCTCCTCGCCGTCGAACAGCACACTGCCACCCGTCGGCGGCACGAGACCGGAGATCGCGCGTAGCAGCGTCGACTTGCCCGCGCCGTTGGTGCCCAGCAGCGCCACGATCTCGCCCTCGCCGATTTCGACGTTGACGCCGAAGAGCACCTGCACGCCGTCGTAGCCGACGTCGAGATCGCGCACGAGCAGGAGCTTGGTTTCGCCGCGGAGATGCGCTGCCCGCGCTTCGCCCAAGGCCAACGTCGAGGAGCGGAGGCGCTCGATGTCGGCGGCCATGAAGCTGCCGGCAGAGGCGAGCACGAACGCGCCGGCCAGAAAGACCGGTACGAGCATCACGATGCCGCCGCGGATGCCGACCGAGTCGGCGATTCCTCCGATGATGAACAGGATCGGAAGACCGAGCACCGTGTAGAGCGATCCGATGGCGAAGCCCATCGATCGCGCCCGCGGCGGGATGACCAACGACAGCGACGCGTAGAGGCCTGGGACGAGCGCGCCGATGATCGTCGTGAAGATGATGTGACCGGCGATGGCCGACGCCAAGTTCGGCGCTCCGGCCACCAACAGCAACGCCGCCCCGGCGACCGCACCGCAGACCGCGAGAAATTTCAGCACCATTCCCGGTCCGACTCCGCGCAGCCAGCCGGATCGAGAGCGGCACTCCGACGATGATCCCGATGACCTGGACCGGCTCGGCGATGGCGAGCACGAGCCCGCGTTCGAACTCGTTGAGCCCGAACTCCTGCTCGTAGTAGATCGACAGGAGCACACCGACGCCGCCCAAGGCGACTGCGAGCAGCGGGAGTGAAAGCCAAATGCGGCGCAGCGTCTTGACCTGCGAGCACTGCCGCCAGGCCTCGCGAAGCCGGCGGCCGACTCCTCGGCGTTGACAGCTTCCTCAGTCGCGCCGGAAGCGCGACGTTCTTGGCCTCCGCGAATCGGCTCGCGCAGATAGCGAGCGGCGAGCACGACCAGGACGATGGTCGGGATGGTGAAGAGGATGAACGGGGCGCGCCATCCGAGGAGGAACGCGAGCGCGCCGCCGACGAGGAACGCCGTGATCTGGCCGACCGAGTTGGCGGAGCGATGGAACGCGAAGATCCGGATCCGGTTGTCGGGCGGGTAGTAGTCCGACGAGCAACGAGTTGTGGGTCGGCTCGTTGACCGCCTTGCCGATGGCGGTGCTGGCCCGCGCCAAACCGAGCAGGGCGACGGTGGGCGCGAGCCCGGTGAACAGGGTGAAGAACGCCCAAATCGCGGCGCCACCCGTCGCCATACGAACGCGGCTGGAGCGGTCCGCCAGGAATCCGATCGGTAGCTGCGCCAGCAGCGCCAGGATGGCCGCCGTGCTCGACACTGTGATGACGCCCTGGATGTCGAGTCCGAACGCGTCGCGGATCTCGGGAGCAAGCAGCGCGAACACGCTGCGGTCAAGTTCGTCGACAGCGTTGAATCCGAACAGGATCAGCAGCGGCGCGACGGCTGCGCCCGCGGTGACGCGCTTGACGTTGTAACGCTCGCGCCAGGCCTGCAGGCGAGTGGGCGCGGTCACGTGGGGACCAACTCGTGCTGCGGAGCGAGAGCGTCCTCGTCGATGGTCGCTCCATCGGGCGGCGGCGCAGTCTGCGCCGAGTCGGCGATCAGGCTCGGCACGAGGATGCCGCGGCGGCCGGCGACGTAGCGCAGGATGCGGTCGCGCGCCGCGTAGTAGATCTGGCTGAAGCCGCCCGGCAATACGAGCAGCACGAAGATGAGCCCGACACCGCTGGTGACGAACTGCAGATACGGACGGATGACCTCGGGGAACGAGCTGCGGAAGTACTCGACGCCCTGAATGAAGCTGGCGCCGAGGATGGCACCGGGCACCGAGCCGAGACCTCCGATCACCACCATGATGAAGGCCGCCGGCTCTGGTCGACGGTGTAGGCCGAGTTGCCGAGGCCGGTCTGGTGGTGCACGAACACCGCGCCGGCAATCGCGGCGATGAACCCGGAAACGCGCGAACGCCATCAACTTCGACGGTCGTGAGCGTTGACGCCGAAGGACTGCGCGGCCCGCGGGTTCTCGCGCACGCCGATGAGCACGCGACCCGATCGACTGTTGCGCAGGCCGTGCACCGCCCACACCGAGAACAGGAAGATCACGACGACGAACTCGTACATGCGCGTCTCGCTGACGAGACTGATGCGCCCGAACAGGTAGGGGCGATCGATGCGGAGCGAAGTTTCCGGAACCCAGTGGATGAAGTCGGGGTCGAGGAAGTAGCTCGAGGTCGCCAACGCGAACGCCAGCGTGACGACGGCGAGATACAGGCCGCGGACGCGCAGCGCCGGGAGCCCGATGACCATCGCCGCGGCCGCGCCCGCCAGACCTGCCACCGGAACGCGCGATCGCGATGTCCCAGCCCGCGGTCGGCGGTGAGGTAGCCGCCGACAGCCGCGCCGATACCCATGAAGGCCACCTGCCCGAGGCTGACCTGCCCGGCCCATCCCGTCAGCACCACCAGCGACACCCCGACCATGGCGAGGATGAGCACGACGGCCGCGAGGTTGATCTGGCCCTCGTTGAGAATGGCCGGCAACGCCAACAGAGCGGCGACCCCGGCGGTCATGGCGACGCGACGCCCCCACACGATCTCGGGCAGCGACGCCAGTTCGCGCGGGACGGGCCGGACCTGTCGCGACGCCTGCCAGGTCGACTGCTCGTCCTCGCTCACCCGCGGCGCGTTGCTGCGCCGCTGCAACAGCAACGCGCCGAGCACAACGACGAACAGGATCGGGTCGACGAGGATGCCGGTGTTGGACGAGAACACGATGCAGGCCTCGACGACGCCGAGCGCGAGCGACGCGACGAAGATCGTCGGCAGCTTCTCCATACGGCCGATCACCGCCGCCGCCAGCGCGCGAATCAGGATCGTCGGACCGAGCACGCTGCCGATCGGCAGGCCGACGATGCCGGCGCGCAGGAAGATGGCGACCGTCGCCAGCACCGTGGCGATGACCCACACCACGGTCTGGATGCGGGCCACGGGAACACCGAGCAGCGCGGCGCGATCGGCGTTCTCGGCGCTGGCTCGCACGGCGATGCCGATGCGCGTGAAGCGGAAGAACGCGGCGAGCGCCAGGATCACGATCGGCACGACGACCATCGCCAGCACTTCGTCGCCGTGGAAGATCGTCCGCCCGATGGAGAAGGTGAAGCTGAACGGCGACGGGAAGTCTTGCGGCGGTGTCGTGAGCCCGAAGATGCGCGGCAGGCCGGTGCCGAGGCCGGCGAGGATCTGCGACACGCCGATGGTGACAACGGTGAGGATCAGGCGCGGCGCCTTGCGGAAGCGGCGGATGAAGACGAACTCGACGAACGCGCCGAGCATCACCGCGGAGACGATGGCAGCGCCGAAGGCGATCGGATACGGCCACCCGCTGTCGAGGATCAGCAGCACGGCGAACGACGCCGGCACACCGCCCAGGTCGCCCTGGGCGAAGTTGATGATGCGGTTCGAGCGGTAGACGAGGGCGAGGCCGAAGGCGATCAGCGCCGTGAGGCCGCCGATAACCAGGCCCTGCACCATGACGCCGAGCGGCGCCGGCCAGAACAACCGGACCACGTACACGAAGGCGACCGTGGCGGCCACCGCGGTGGCAACCTGGCGCGCCCGCGGATCATCCACAAACGACGAGCGTTCGACCTTTTCGACTTCCATTTCGGTCGTAGCTCCCCCCAGCTGCGATCGGAAACTCTCTCCTTGACAGACCCTAGCCGGATGCGCCTCTGCCTTGGTGACAAGCTGTCACCGCGAGCTCGTCGACCAGCAAATTCATGCGATCCGTGCCGTGTCCTTTGACCCACTGGAAGGTGATCTCGTCGGCGCGCGCGCGGTAGAGGTCGATGAGCGGCTCCCACAGATCGCGGTTGGCGACGGGTTTCTTGGCCGAGTTGAGCCACCCTCGCTTCAACCATCCCTCCCACCACTTGTCGCGGAAGCAGTTCACGACGTAGGTGGAGTCGCTCACGATCCTGACCTGGCCCGGGTGCGCCCGCAGCGCCTCGAGCACGGCCATGACCTCCATGCGCTGGTTGGTCGACGGCGACTCACATCCGGACGCCCAACGCACCGTCGACTTCGGCCCACGCCCAGCCGCCCGGGCCAGGGTTTCCGCTGCACGCGCCGTCGGTATACACAATCGTCATAGAGCCGCTGATCATTACCGCTGAGTAGGACTCCTACGATGGACCCATGATCTTCGACGGGTTAAGCCATCAACTCCCCGACACCGATCCCTCGGAAACCGCAGGAGTGGATCGACAGCTTCGACGCCATCGTCGAGACCGCCGGTAAGAACCGTGCCCGCTTCCTGTTGATGAAGTTGTTGGAGCGAGCCCGCGAGAGCCAGGTCGGCTTCCCGGCCACGGTGTCGACGCCGTACATCAACACCATCCCGCGTGACGACGAACCGTGGTTCCCCGGCGACGAGCACGTCGAGCGCCGCATCCGTGCCTTCATCCGCTGGAACGCCGCGGTGATGGTCACCCGCGCCAACGCCCGCAGCGAAGGCATCGGCGGTCACCTGTCGACTTTCGCCTCGTCGGCGTCGCTCTACGAAGTCGGCTTCAACCACTTCTTCAAGGGCAAGGACGACGGGCAGTTCGGCGACCAGGTGTACTTCCAGGGTCACGCCGCGCCCGGTGTGTATGCCCGCGCCTACCTCGAAGGCCGCATGACCGAGGCGCAGCTCGACGGGTTCCGCATGGAGATCAACGGCGGCGGGCTGTCGTCCTATCCCCACCCGCGGCTGATGCCCGACTTCTGGGAGTTCCCGACGGTGTCGATGGGACTCGGACCCTTGCAGGCGATCTACCAGGCGCGGTTCAACCGCTACCTACTCAACCGCGAGATCGCCGACACCAGCCGCGCCAAGGTGTGGTGCTTCCTGGGCGACGGTGAGTGCGACGAGCCAGAGTCGCTCGGCGCGCTGTCGCTCGCGGCACGCGAAGGCCTCGACAATCTGATCTTCGTCGTGAACTGCAACTTGCAGCGCCTCGACGGACCGGTGCGCGGCAACGGCAAGATCATCCAGGAACTCGAAGCGGTGTTCCGCGGCGCGGGATGGAACGCCATCAAGGTCGTGTGGGGTTCCAAGTGGGACGAGCTGATCGAGCGCGACACCGACGGCGTGCTGTTGAACCAGATGAACACGACCGTCGACGGCGCGTTCCAGAAGTACGCGGTGTCCGACGGCGCTTACATCCGCGACAACTTCTTCGGACCAGACCCGCGGCTGCGCAAGCTGGTCGAGCATCTCAGCGACGCCGAGATCCACGCGCTACCCCGCGGCGGCCACGACTACCGCAAGTTGTACGCGGCGTACAAGGCGGCGGTCGAGCACGAAGGTGGACCGACGGTGATCCTGGCCAAGACCATCAAGGGCTGGACTCTCGGCCCAGAGATCGAGTCGCGCAACGCCACGCACCAGATCAAGAAGATGAACAAGGCGCAGCTGCTGGCGATGCGCGACACGCTGTACCTGCAAGACGAGATTCCCGAGAAGGCGCTCGACGAGAAGCTGCCACCGTATTACCGACCCGAGGACGGCTCGGAGATCCACGAGTACCTGATGACTCGCCGCCGCGCGCTCGCCGGATCACTCCCCCGCCGGTTGCCCCGCGTGGCGTTGAAGGAGCTGCCGGGCGAAGGGGTCTTCAAGGAGTTCTTGGACGGCTCGAAGAACCAGGCGGTTTCCACGACCATGGCCTTCGGCCGGATGATCCGCAACCTGCTGCGCGACAAGGCGGTCGGCAAGCGGGTGGTGCCGATCGTGCCCGACGAAGCGCGCACCTTCGGTATGGACGCGTTGTTCAAGGAGTTCGAGATCTACGCGCCCTTCGGCCAGAACTACGAACCGGTCGACAAGGAACTGCTGCTCTCCTACACCGAGGCGAGCGACGGTCAGATCCTCGAAGAAGGCATCACCGAGGCGGGCTCGATGTGTTCGTTCACCGCCGCGGGCACGGCGGCGAGCACGTGGGGCGCACCCATGATCCCGTTCTTCATCTTTTATTCGATGTTCGGCTTCCAACGCATCGGCGATCTCGCCTGGGCGGCGGGCGACAGCGGCGCCCGGGGCTTCCTGCTCGGCGCGACCGCTGGGCGGACCACGCTCAACGGCGAAGGCCTGCAACACCAGGACGGTCATTCGCTGATCCTGGCCTCGACCGTGCCCAACGTGGCGGCCTACGACCCGGCCTTCGCCTACGAGGTAGCCGAGATCATCCAAGACGGCATCGCCCGCATGTTCGGACCGCAGGACCGCGACGAGTTCTTCTACATCACGCTTTACAACGAGAACTACGTCATGCCCGCCAAGCCTGCGGGAGTTGAAGAGGGCATCCGCCGCGGCCTCTATCGCTTCGAGGACGCGCCCATCGGCCCCACGCGTCAGGCGACGGTGCTGTTCTCCGGCTCGGCGTCGCAAGCGGCCATCGCGGCGCGCGACGCCCTGGCGGCAGAGCACGACGTGGCGGTCGAGCTGTGGAGCGCCACCTCGTACAAGGCGTTGCGGGAAGACGCTCTCTCGGTCGAGCGCAGCAACCGGTTGCATCCGTCACGCGACGCCGAGGTTCCGTACGTGACGTCGGCGTTGGGCGACGCCGCCGGCCCCGTGGTAGCGGTCACGGACTTCATGAAGGCGGTGCCCGATCAGATCTCGCGGTGGGTCCCGGGCTCGTTCACGACGCTCGGCACCGACGGTTTCGGCCGCTCCGACACCCGCGAGGCGCTGCGGCGCCACTTCGAAGTCGATGCCGGCCACATCGTGGTCGCCGTGCTCAACGCGCTAGTCGCCGGAGGCGAGGCGAAGGCCGAAGAGGTCGAAGCCGCCATCGCGAAGTACGAGATCAACGCCGAAGCACCCGACCCGCGTCTGGCGTAACTCCGAGCCGTCGGCGTCCCGCCACAGCCGCGGTCTCGGCCTTCAACGTGACGTCCGCGTTAGTTGACGTCAGACCCGTGTGATCGAGGCAGAACCGGCGCGATCACACCGCGTTGGTGCCAACTAACACCTGCGTCATGCCTGCAGCGCCTTTTTCTCGAAGCGGGACAGGCGCGGGTGCTTGAGCCGCAAGCGGCCGAAACCAATCATCACGTTCAACCGCACGACGGGGAAACCAGGCGTCGGCGGTTCGAGCTTCTTCGTCGAGTGAGCACCGGCGCTCAGGCCCGCGAAGTGCAGGTTCATGCCGCGCGGGACCGTCAGGATGACGTCGCCAAGTCCGGTTTGCAGCGTGAGGTCGACCGTCCAATCGTCGAACTCGGCTTCGGTCAAGTCGATGATGATTTTCGACGGACCAGTCTGGACCTTGGTGACGCGACCGACCTGCCAGCGACCACCGAGGCGGATGTCGGCGAACATGCCTTTCGATTCGAGGACGAGCGGCTCGTGGAAGCGCCGTTCGCGTGGCGTGATGCGGACCGGCGGCGCCACGCTGCGCACCAACTCAACCAACTCGGCCTCGCGGGTGGCGCGCATGACAGTGTCCATCGCCGACTCGAACTGCGAGAGCGACATGTGGCCGCTCGTGAGGCCGGACCGGAGTGCGGCGATCGCCCGGTCGCGGACATCCGGATAGAGATGCTCCTCGGCTTCGTCCACCGAACCCACCGACTAGCGCAGCACGCGGCGCACGGTGTCACGCGCGGCCACGATCGCGTCTGAGTAGCCGTACGTGCCCGACTCCTTGAGTTCGCGCGCCGCCTCGATTACCGCGCCGTAGGCGACATAGGCGAACGACCCACCGACCGAGATGCGGGCCGCGCCGGCTTCGGCGATCTGTTCGAGCGGCGGGGTGGCGTTGCTGATCAATACGTTCACCAGCACGTTCACGGGCTTGTCGGTCTCGCTGATGATGCGACGGATGTCGTCGAGGGAGGCGAACCCGGGTGCGAACAAGACGTCGGCGCCGGCCCCGCTGTACGCCTGCAGCCGCCGGATGGTCGAGTCGAGGTCGTCGGTGCCATGGAATCCACCGTCGGCCCGCGCCGTCAAGACGACGTGGCTGGGGCCGCGGCGCGCGGATTCGGCGGCGGCGGCGATGCGTTCGGTGGCGAGGCCGATGTCGTAGGTCTCGGCACCCGACCAGTCCTCGACCGAACAGCCGGCGAGCCCCGCGCCGGCGGCCTCGGTCACGAAAGCAGCAACGTCAGCCGGATCGTCAGCGAAGCCGTTCTCGGTGTCGCCGGCAACTGGGATCGCCACCGCTTCGGCGACCGCGGTGCAGTGCGCCAGCGTCTCGCTGCGGCCCATCGAGCCGTCGCGGCGACCGAGGGTCGCGGCGAAGCCGAGGCTGGTCGTTGCGATCGCCTTGAAGCCGAGCGATTCGAGGATCCGGGCTGATCCAACGTCGAACGCGTTGGGCTGCAGGACGGGCTGGCCAGGAACGTGCAGGGCGAGGAATTCGGCCGCCTTGCCGGTGAGCGTCATGGTGTGTCCAGCGACAACGCCGCGACCACGTCGCGAATGTCGACACCTTGGACGAACACCATGCCGGCGTCGACGCACATCTGGTGGGCGTCCTCGCTCACTATCGCCGGCGGATGCACCCCGAACGACTTGGCGCCCATGGCGATGGCGCTCTTCACGATGTCGGGCTGCTCCTCCGCCGGCCGGTACGTGACGTCACCAACCATGTCTGGGCCCGACCAGTCGACGGACTGCACCGACCGCGCCTCTTGCAGCAACCCCAGCGGTTCCATGGGTCTCATTCTGTCGTCATTGTCAGGGGCGCGGCGCGTAGCCTGCGCGGCTTGCTGGGTTTCTCAGTCACCAAGACACGCGCCGGTGATCCCCGCCCGATCCCGCTCGTGATCCGGCACGCGTCGGCGGCCGCGCCCGGATTGGCCTTCGCGGTCGGGCTCCTCGTGCTGGCATCGGGCTTGTTGCCCAACCTCTTCATCCTGGCCACCGGCGCGGTCGTCAGCACGGTCGCCCGCGGCGCCGGCGACGGTTTGGACTCTCCCGCGGGCGACGACCTTGTCGCCGCGCTCATCGCCGTGGCCGTCCTGTTCATCGCGCAGCAAAGCCTGGGGCCGTTCCGCGACGCCGCGACGGTCGTGTGGTCGCTCAAGTTCCGGGCCCGCATCAGCGAGCGGGTGATGCGCGCCGTGGTGACCCCGCCCGGCATCGCTCACCTGGAGGACCCACGCACCCTCGACGACATCTCCCGGGCGCAGGGCGTCGGCCCGGGCGGGATCGGCCCGAGCGACGCGTTGCGTGGCGTAGTCATGCTGGCGGAACTGCGCTTCGCGGCTGTGATCGCGGCGCTGATTCTGGCGAGCTTCCGCTGGTGGCTGGCCCTCGCGTTACTCGTGTTCCGGCTGTGGATCCGCAAGACGGTGTGGAAGCAAATGGCCGAGGGCAGCGCGGTGGCGCTCGAGCGCACTCAGCAGGCGCGGTTTGCGACGTACCTACGCGATCTCACGCTGCGTCCCGAGGCGGCGAAGGAGACGCGGCTGTTCGGACTGGGGCCGTGGATCGTCGGCCGCTTCATCACGTCGTGGCAGGAGACGCTCGACGGCGTTTGGCACGAGCGCCGCAAGGGTGACGCCCGCGTCCTGCGCGGCGCCCTCTACGTGTTCGTGGCCGATCTCGTGGCGTTCGGCGTCATCGCCCGATCGGCCAGTACCGGTGAGCTGAGCCCGGCGCAGGTGGTGGTGTTCGTCCAGGCCGTGATCATGATCGCCACCATCGGTCGCATGCGCGCCGAAGACCAGCTCATCCAGTACGGCGCCGCCGCCCTCCCGGCGGCGCTCGCGCTCGACGCGGCGGTCGCCGCAGTGTCGCCCGCCTTCGCAACCAACGGTGCCACCGGCCGAGCCGGTGAGATGTCGGGCGACGGAACCATCCGCTTCGAGCAGGTCGACTTCAGCTATCCGACCGCCACGCACCGCGTCCTGCAACAACTCGACCTCGAGATCCCGGGCGGGCGGTCGCTGGCGGTCGTCGGCTCCAACGGCGCCGGCAAGACCAGCCTCGTAAAGCTGCTGTGCGGGCTCTACCCACCGACGGGTGGGCGCATCACCGTCGACGGCACCGATCTCGTCGACCTCGATCCCCGCGCGTGGCGCTCCCACATCGCCGCGATCTTCCAAGACTTCACCCGCTACGAACTGTCCGCCCGCGACAACGTGGCCTTCGGCGCCTGGTCGCACCACGCGGACACGGGCGCGCTCGCCACCGCCGTCGAGAAGGCCAACGCCACCGCGATCATGGACGGCCTGCCCCACGGATGGGACACGATCCTGGCGCGCCAGTACGAGAACGGCGCGGAGCTGTCGGGCGGACAGTGGCAGCGCATCGCGCTCGCGCGCGCCCTGTTCGCGGTACACGGCGGCGCACGTGTCCTCATCCTCGACGAGCCCACCGCGGCGCTCGACGTGCGCGCCGAGGTGGAACTGTTCGACCGCTTCCTCGAGCTGACCGCCGGGCTCACGACCATTCTCGTCTCGCACCGCTTCTCGACGGTGCGCCGCGCCGATCGGATCGTGGTGCTCGACGGTGGCCGCGTCACCGAAAGCGGCACGCACGACGAGCTGGTCGCCCGCGGCGGCCGCTACGCGCAGATGTTCGAGCTGCAAGCCGCCCGCTTCCGCGACGCCCCCGACGACGAACCCGAAGGTCCCCCGGAGCCCGAGGCGTGAAGAAAGAACGGCTGTGGCCGGCGCTGCGCCTCATGGTCGGGCTCGCCTTCGAGGCCCATCCCGCCGGCGCCATCGCGCAAGTCGTCCTGACGTTGTTGAACAGCTTCGGCTTCGTCGTGCAGTCCTACGGCGTCAAGATGCTCGTCGACGCCGCCGTGTCCGGCAGCACCCGTGGCGCGGCCACCGGGGCAGCGATGGTCGCCGGGCTCAGCGCCGTCAGCCGGGCGGCGAACAACCTTGGCTTCCGCTACCTGGCCACGCTGCAGGAGCGCTCCGACCTTCTCATCGACGGTCGCATCATGAGTCTCGCCGCCGGAGTGCCCACCCTCGAGCACCACGAACATCCGGAGTACGCCAACGAAATCGAGCTGTTGCGCCAACAGCGTGCCCCGCTGAGCCAGGTCCTCCAAGCGCTCGTCGCCTTTCTTGGCGTCGTGTTCCAGGCCATCTTCACGCTCGGGCTGCTGGCCAGCCTGCATCCGGCGCTGCTGCTACTGCCGTTGTTCGCGATCCCGTCGCTGTTCACCGCCGCCCGCATGACGAAGCTGCAAATCGACCAAGACGAACGGCTCGCCGAGCCGTTCCGCCGCCTGCACCATCTCTTCACCGTCGGAACAACGGCCGGGCCGGGCAAGGAGTTGCGCGTCTTCGACCTGGGCGACGAGTTGGCGGCGCGCTACGCCACCGACTGGCGCGACGTCACCCGGACGACAGCGCGCAACGAGCGGCACGTCGCCATCCTGGCGACGCTCGGCTGGGTGGCGTTCGGTCTCGGTTTCGCCGGCGCGGTCGCGCTCGTGGCCGTCCGGGCGCTCGAAGGCGGCGGCACCCCCGGCGACGTCGCACTCGCATTCGCTCTGGCCGGCCAAGTCAACGAGCAGGCCAACGGCGTCGCCGGCATTACGGCGTTTCTCGTCCGCTCGGTCCGCGTCGCCGGCCGGTTGGTGTGGCTCACCGACTACGCCGCGTCCCGCAACGCGCCGATCGCCGATCCCATGCCCGCCCCGGCGCGACTGCAGCAGGGCATCGACCTCGACCACGTGTCCTTTACCTATCCGGGCACCGAGGCGCCGGTGCTCGACGACGTGACGGTCCGCCTGCCGGCGGGAGCGGTCGTGGCGGTCGTCGGCGAGAACGGCGCCGGCAAGACCACGCTCGTGAAGCTGCTGTGCCGGTTGTACAACCCCACGAGCGGAACGATCACCGCCGACGGCGTCGACCTCGCCCGGATCGAGCCGACGGAATGGCGGGCGTTGGCCTCGGGCGGATTTCAGGATTTCGCCCGCTTCGAGTTCGTGGCCCGAGAGTCGATCGGCGTCGGGCAGCTCGCGGAGATCGACGACCAAGCCGCCGTCACCGACGCCCTCGAACGCGCCGCCGCCCGCGATGTGATCGACCGCCTGGAGCAAGGACTGGAAACGCAGCTCGGGCGTTCCTACACCGAGGGCGCCGAGTTGTCGGGCGGTCAGTGGCAGAAGCTCGCGCTCGGCCGCTCGATGATGCGTCCCTGCCCCGTGCTGCTCGTGCTCGACGAGCCCACGGCGGCGCTCGACCCCGAGGCAGAACACGCGTTGTTCGAGCGCTACGCCCGCGCCGCCGGACAGGCGTCGGCGAACACCGGAGGCGTGACCGTGCTCGTCTCCCACCGCTTCTCCACGGTGCGCATGGCCGACCTCATCCTCGTACTCGAACGCGGACGCCTGATCGCCGCCGGCTCCCACGCCGAGCTAATGCGCCGGGGCGGCCTGTATGCCGAGCTGTACGAACTTCAGGCGCGGGCCTACCGCTAGGTTCAGAATGACGATGCCCGCCCCCCGCACCAACTACGTCCGAAACGGCGACGTGTCGATCGCGTACCAGGTGTACGGCGAGGGCGATCTCGACCTGCTCTACGTACCCGGCGGCAACACGCAGCTCGAGTTGACGTGGGAGGAGCCGTCGATCACCAAGTACTACGAACGACTCGGTTCGTTTGCGCGTGTGATCCGCATGGACAAGCGGGGCACCGGACTATCCGACCGCATTGTCGGGGCAGCGACTTTCGAAGACCGCATGGACGATGTTCGCGTCGTCATGGACGAAGTTGGGTCCGAACGTGCGGTGATTTACGGAGTTTCCGAGGGTGGACCCATGGCGATGCTGTTCGCCGCCACCTATCCCGAACGCACCATCGCGTTGGTCCTCTACGGAGCCATGGTCAAGTTCGCCCGCTCAGAAGATTTTCCCTGGGCGCCGTCGATCGAAACGATCGAGGCGGCGGGTGCGTACGGGCAGAGGCACTTTGGCGACGGCTCCACGATTAGGTACTGGGCGCCGAGCGTCGGCGACGACCCGGCGCTCCGCGAGTGGTGGGGCCGGGCCCAACGCCTCAGCGGCAGCCCCGGGTCAGAACGAGCCATGCAAGTGATGAACCAAGAGATCGACGTGCGCGCCGCCTTGCCAGCCATCACGGCGCCGACACTTGTCTTGCACCGCACCGGCGACCTGCTCATCGACGTAAACCAGGCGCGCTACGTCGCGGCGAACGTGCGCGGGTCGAAGTTGGTCGAGATCGAGGGCACCGACCACCTGCCGTACTACCAAGGCTCTGATGCCATCGTCGCCGAGATCGAATTGTTCCTCACGGGAACGCACAAACAGGTCGACGCCGATCGGATCCTGGCAACCGTGGTGTTCACCGATATCGTCGGGTCGACCACCGTCGCCGGCGATATGGGCGACGCCCGTTGGCGCGGCGTCCTGGAGCGGCACAACGACATCGTGCAGAAGGCCGCGGAAAGGCATCGTGGCCGCGTCGTGAAGTCGACCGGAGACGGTCATCTGCTGTTGTTCGACGGTCCGGCGCGCGCCGTGCGCTGTGCCTTCGACATTGGCAACGGAGTCGGGCATCTCGGCATCGATGTGCGCGCTGGTGTGCATACCGGCGAGGTCGAACTGTTGGGCGACGACGTCGGCGGGCTCGCAGTGCACATCGGCCAGCGGGTGTCCGCGCTGGCCGAGGGCGGACAAGTACTCGCGTCGCGCACCGTCAAGGACCTCGTCGTGGGGTCAGGTCTCGAGTTCGAGAGCCAAGGCGAATACGCTCTCAAAGGGATCCCTGACCGGTGGGAACTCTTCGCGGCGCGTGAGTCGAGCGAACGACCCCTCAGTACGAGAAATTAGGATTCGCGCCATGGCGCCCACGCAACTCGCACTCGCCCAAGACGCCGAGGCCGACCAGCTCCTCGCGCAGGATCCGCTCGCGCTGCTCATCGGGATGGTGCTCGACCAGCACGTGCCGAAACCATGAGCTCTGCGCTCCGCCGCTTTGCTCACAAGCCGCTACCCTCGCCCTCGTGAGTGTGGACGGAACCGACGAAGGACAGCACCTTCTAGCCGTGGTGGACGCTGCGTACACCGCATACTTCGGCGGCGACACGGAGGGGGCGATCCGACACTGCGCCGACGACGCGATGTGGCACGCGGTGACGCCCGTGCCCGACGATGAGTGGAGTGGGAGCCACCCCATCCGTCGGTACTGGGAGGAGATCCTGCCTGGGACTGTGGCGCGCATGCCGGGTTACCGCTTCGACGACCAGATGCGCCACGGACGTCCACCGTTCGTCGTCACCCATCTCCGGAGCAGCCACGGCGCCGGCATCATGGTGTTCCGAGTCATCGCCGACAAGATCACAGACATCTGGGTGATGAACGCCGAAGGCCGCCAGTCGACTGGGTACTTCTAAGCGTCCCGTCGCTAGTCTCGGAAGATGCCGTCGAAGCAGCCCAAGTTGGCGCTCGCTCAGGACAAGGACGCCGACCAGCTCCTCGCGCAGGATCCGCTCGCGCTGCTCATCGGGATGGTGCTCGACCAGCAGGTACCGCTCGAATGGGCGTTCCTCGGGCCGCACACGCTGACCCAACGCCTCGGCACCGCGCTCGACGTGGCGAAGCTGGCTGAGATGGACGAGGACACGCTCGTCACCATCTTCTGCGACCGCCCCGCGCTGCACCGCTACCCGGCGGCCATGGCGCGCCGGGTGCACGAGATGTGCCGCGTGATCGTGGATGACTACAACGGGTACCCCGCGTCGATCTGGGAGTCCGCCGCTGACGGCAAGGAGCTGTACAAGCGCATCAAGGCGCTGCCCGGTTTCGGGGAGATGAAGGCGAAGATCTTCGTGGCGCTGCTGGCGAAGCAGTTCGGCGTGCAGCCCGAGGGCTGGGAGGCTGTGGCCGGCGACTTCGGCCAGCCCAACACGTTCTTGTCGGTGGCCGACATCGTCGACGAAGCCAGCCTCGGCAAGGTGCGCGCGTACAAAGCACAGAAGAAGGCGGCCGCCAAAGTCGCCGCGGCCGCCCAATCGTCGCCGACAAAGTCCTGATCACCGTCACCGCCAACGACAAACCCGTCGTCCTGGACGACGGCGCGACGGTGACCGACCTGCTCGCCGCGCTCGGCTGGGCACAGCGCACGGTCGCCGTAGAACACAACGGCGAGGCGCTGGTCCGCAGCGAACACCCGAACGTGGTCCTCCACGACGGCGACGCGCTCGAGATCGTGAAGGCAGCCGCCGGTGGATGACGTCGTCGACCGGCTGAACGGCCGGCGGTTCTACTTGTGCACGCCTGACCGACCCGACCTGGCGGCGTTCGTGGACGCCTGCATTCGCGGCGGCGTGGACATCGTGCAGCTGCGCGACAAGGAAGCCGACGCGCGCACCATCCTGAAGCGCGCGGCGGTCGTGCGCGACGTCTGCCGCGCGCACGGTGTCCCGTTCATCCTCAACGACCGGCCCGATCTCGCGTTGGAATGCGACGCCGACGGCGTGCATGTCGGCCAGGACGATGCCCCGCCGGCGCTGGCCCGCCGCCTGCTCGGCCCCGACAAGATCGTCGGCTTTTCAACGCACTCGCAAGACGATCTGGTCGATCGCCGAACGCGCGCCGGTCGACTACATCTCGGTTGGTCCGATCAACCCGACGCCCACGAAGCCCGGCCGGCCCGGTGTCGGTCTTGGGTACCTGCGCTACGCGGTGGACAACGCACCCGTCCCGTTCTACGTCACCGGCGGCGTCAACCCGCGCTCCATAGGCGACCTGCTCGTCTCGGGTGCGACCCGCTTCGTCGCCGTGCGCTGGCTCACCGAAGCGGAGGACGCCTTCGAGGCCGCCAAGAAACTTCGCCGCGCCATCGACACCGGCAAAGCCGTCCGCGACTGACTTAGGCGGACTTCCGCCAGTGCGAACGCACGGATTGCTCTGGACGACGCTCTTGCTGCTCGGCCATCGCGTCCAACGCCTCGCGGTCGGCCACGGTGAGCGGCGGCTGCACGATTGAGCGCGGCCACAACCGACGCTCCCGCACGACATTGACCTCGGCGGCGTACACGAGCAGTTGCGCCGCCACGTACAGCCAGGCGATCAGGCCGAGCACGGACCCGAAATAGCCGTAGAGCTGCGACGCGTTCCGAAGTTGGTGTGCCACCAGCAGCGCGCCGACGGCCTGCAACGCCGACCAGCCGATGCCGCCAACAATGGCGCCGGGCACCAGCGCCCGCGATCGAACGTGCGGTGTCAAGATGCGGAACAGGACGAGGAAGAGGCCGACGTTCACCGCGACCGTGCCCACCAGGAGGAACGCCCGCCCGGCGATGGCCCACGGCGCCACCGTCGCCATGGCGGCGACGACCGTGGTGAGCGCGATGCCGAGACCGAGTGCGGCCACGAGTCCCAGACTGCGAAGTAGTCGCGGAAAGAAACCCGGGCGTTGGACATTCGGCACGTTCCACGCCTCAGCCATCGCGAACTGCCCGGCCTGACTGAACCCGAGCGAACCCCAGAGCAAGCCGACGGCTCCGATAACGACGGCGACGGCGCCGCCCTTGAGTGGATCGACCTCTTCGCTCAGCTGTTGTCCCACGATCGGGAAGTCGCGCAGCGCCGAATCGAGGATGGCGCGACTCACGTCGCTGTTCTTGTCGATGAGATATCCGAGCGCAGTCGTCAGCAGCAAGAGCAACGGAAAGACGGCCAGGAAGGCGTGATACGCCAGCAGCGCGGCGAGCGAGCCACCGCGATCGTCACCGAACTTCTTGACGACGGCGAAGACAAAGGCGAGCGGTCGGTGCCGCTGTTGGAAGCCGTCGACGGCGCGAAGCAGGCGCTCTGGCGGACTCACCTGGCGGGTAACAGCGCGGCCACGTCGGCGTCCTCATCGCTCGCCTGGGGCCCGTAGCCGACGACCAGCACGCCGGAGGCGCCACACCACGGGCAGCGGCCCGCCACGACCATGGCCGCGTCGCCGGGATCGCTCGGCCCCTCGGCCCGCGCCACACCGTCGACGTTCATCTCGTTCGCAGGACCGGCGGTGCGGCAGCCACCGCAGCGGATCTTCCCCTCGGGCTCGGCGGCGAACGACACCACATAGCCCTGCTCTTCAAGGGCCGCGACGATCTCAGACACGGTGGTGGCGTCAGGCACTTCTGCGAGCATGACAGGGAACTACCCGAAGCGTGTAAGAGCGCAAACAGCGCCCGTGGTTCCCCTAGTCGGCAAAGTCGGCCAGGGCAGGCTGGAGCTCGTCCTGCCAGAAGTCGAAGAAGCCGTGCTGGTCGGGGCCGATCTGGTGGAAGTAGACGTGGTCGAAGCCGGCATCGACGAACTTCTGTACCGACGCGACGACAGCATCCACGTCGGGCCCGCACGGCGTGTTCTCCACTGCCCGTTCCTCGTCGACCAGTTCCGCCGCCTGCTCGAAGTGCGTCCACGTAGGCAAGTCCTGCATCAACTGTCCGGTCAATCCCCCGGTCGGCCAGATGGTGTGCACGGTCTTGCGGGCCTGGGCCGCATCTTCGGCCCAGCACATCGAGAGCTGGGCGTAGCGCGGGCCTTGCCCGCCGGCGGCGACGAACTGGTCGACCAGCGTCGCGTCGGTGCCGTGACCCCAGTAGCCGTCGCCGATCTGCGCGGCGAGTTCGACCGCCTTTTTGCCGAAGCCCGACACGATCACCGGCAGTCGGCGAGGGGGCGGGTCGAAGAGACGGGCGTTGTCGACCTCGTAGAACTCGCCGCGGAAGTCGACCGTCTCGCCTGTCCATAGTTCCCGCATGATTTCGACGGCCTCTCGCAGCATCTTGGAGCGCATCTCTGGGCGTGGCCATCGGTCCCCGAGGATGTGCTCGTTGAGGGCCTCGCCTGTCCCGACGCCCAGGAAAAAGCGGCCTCCCAGCAGCTGGAACGCCGTCGCGGCTGCGTGGGCGGTTATCGCCGGGTGCAGCCGCATGATCGGGCAAGTCACGCCCACGCCGACGTCGATATGCGACGTCGACGCGGCGATCCCTCCCAGGACCGACCACACGAACGGGCTGTGACCTTGCGCGGAGACCCATGGATGGAAGTGGTCGGAAACGGAAACGAAGTCGAACCCTGCGTCCTCGGCGTGACGAGAGTTATCGACGAGCGTTCGAGGTGCATGTTCCTCGCTGGAAAGCGTGTAACCAAAACGGACCATGCTCGGTTGTACCCATTAGGGCGTGGGTACTGCGCGTACGTGAGGATTTACGAAGGTCGACTCGTGGCTGGTTCAAGCGCCTTGCAGCGCGTCCGCCACGAGGTCGCCGAGATCCTGGACGAAGAAGGCGTGCCGCCCGAGCGGATCGACGACACACTGCTCGTGCTTTCCGAGCTCGGGACCAACGCGATCCATGCCGGCGGCTACGGCGAAGAAGTGGCCGTGCGCCTCGATATGGACCGTCAAGGTGACGTGTTCGTAGAAGTCGAGGACGCGGGCGTCGGCTTCCGCTTGTCGGAACAACTCCGACTGCCCGACCCCAACGACGAGCATGGCCGAGGGCTGAGCATCGTGTGTCTCGTCGCCGACGAGACCAGTGTCAAACGTCGGCGACGACACACGATCGTGACGGCGCGCATCCCGGCGATGCGCACCGCCTAACTCCTCGTTACGACGAGCGCCTTCCGACGCGGGAACCGGTCAACGCGCCGGCGACTACCAGTACGAGGGCGATGATCAACGCCCACTTGAGTCCTTCGACGAACAGACCGGCTCCGCCGAATACCAATGCCATGAGCAAAAGGAAAACAACCAATGCCATTTACGCACCTCCTGTTGGGATGCGTATGCGCCTACCCACCGACAGTGACGAACAATCCGTATGTGTGAGATCGGCCGGTGGTACCACTGAGCCACGTTCCGAAACGGAATAACTAAGGAGGAAACAATGGGTATCGGTGTCGCGATTTTCTTGTTTGCAGTCGGCGCGATTCTGCGCTTCGCAATCGAAGTCAACACAGGTGGCGCGGTTGACGTCCACATGATCGGCGTCATCCTGATGTGCGTTGGCGCTGTCGGTGCGCTGCTGTCGCTGGCCTTCTGGTCGACGTGGGGTGGTTGGGGTCAGAACACCACCTCGGACAACAACGTCGTCGTCGAGCGCGAACGTCCGCGCCGCACCGTCGTCGTCGAGAAGTAACGCCTTCTCAGACGTCGACTTACAACTTGTCGAGGTCGCGGTTCACGAAGTAGTCGTGAGCCGCGAACTCATCGAACAACACGCCAAGACCACCAGCGGTGGTCTTGGCGTGATTGTTTATGGAGACCCGCAGCGCCTCGTCGTCAACGCGATCGGACTGAAACGGACCGTCGACCACTCGTTATCGACCCCGCGCTGCAACGAGCTTGGGTTCGGGCGGCGGTGCCAGCGCCATGGCGGCTAGGCGCGCACGAGGCGACCCGGGCGCTCGCCCGTCGCCGTTCCGCTCTCGAAGGTGACCTTGCCGGCGCACACCGTCATGTCGTAGCCGTCGACGTACTGCACCAGGCGGCGGCCGCCGGCCGGCAGGTCGAAGATCATCTCGGGCGAGTGGATCTGCAACTTGTCGAAGTCGATGACGTTGAGGTCAGCCCGCTTGCCAGGCTTGAGCACGCCGCGGTCGTTGAAGCCGTACAGCTCGGCGGTGCGCTGCGTCTGCTGCTGCACGACGTATTCGATCGGCAGCTTCTCGCCGCGCTTGCGGTCGCGCGCCCAGTGCGTGAGGTTGAACGTGGTCATCGACGCGTCGCAGATCAAACCGCAATGCGCGCCACCGTCGGAGAGTCCGAGCACCGTCGACGGGTGCGCCACCATCTCGCGGATCGCGTCGAAGTTGTGATCCACATACGACGCCAGCGGTGCGAAGAACAGCGCCTTGCCGTCGCGCTCGAGCAGCCAGTCGAGCGCCACCTCTTCCGGTCGACGGCCTTCGCGCTCGGCGGCCGCGGCGACGCTGGCTTCACGCGGCGGCTCGTAGTCCGGCGGATCGCCGAGCGGGAACATGTGGTCCCAGCGCGACATCAACGGGCTCGCCGAGTTCGACTGCTCGCTGAGCAGGGCGTCGCGCACTTCGGCGGTCCGCAGCTTGGCGACGCGTTCGGCCAGCGGCAGGTCGCGCAACTCCTTGTACGTCTTGTGCGCGATGAACGGATGCAGCGAGGACTGCAGGCCGAACAACATGCCCGTCGGGCGGTTACCCACTTGCGGCACGAACATCACGCCGTCGTCCTGCAACGCCTTGGCGTGCGCGAGCACGTCGCGGTAGCCCTCAGGTGCGAAAGGGGTCTGCGCCGTGAGGAAAGTGACGGGCCGGCCGGTGGAGCGGGCGATCTCGACCATCCAGTCGCGCTCGGGACCGTCGTGGCCGGAGCGGTCGCTGATGATCTGGATGACACCCTTGCCCGTCTTGCCGATGGCTTCGGCGATGGCCACGACCTCTTCGCCCGGAGCGGTAGTGCCCGGCACGAGGCCGTACTTGGAGCGGTGCAGGACTGTGCGCGACGTGGAGAACCCGACGGCGCCCGACTCGACCGCTTCGGCCGACAACTTGGCCATCATCGCGACGTCTTCGTGCGTAGCGGCGTCGTCGTGCGCCCGGTCGCCCATGACATAGGCCCGCAGCGCAGCGTGTGGCACCTGCGCCGCCACGTCGAGCACACGCGGCATGGCGTCCACGGCGTCGAGGTATTCGGGGAAGCTCTCCCACTGCCAGTCGATGCCCTCGTGCAACGCCGTGCCCGGGATGTCTTCGACCGACTCCATCAGTTCGATGAGCAGCGCCTGCTCCTCGCTGCCGCGACGAGCCGGGGCGAACCCGACGCCGCAGTTGCCCATCACGATGGTGGTGGCGCCGTGCCACGACGAGGGCGTGACCTCCGGATCCCAGGTGACCTGGCCGTCGTAGTGGGTGTGCACGTCGACCCAGCCAGGCGTGACGAGGCGGCCGTCGGCGTCGATCTCGCGGGTGGCCTTGGCGGCCGCGCCGGGGGCGTCGATGGCGGTGATCGTCGCGCCGTCGACGGTGATGTCGCCGTCGAACGCCGGCGCGCCCGTCCCGTCGACGATGTGGGCGTTGCGAATTACCAGATCGGGCATCGGAAGATACTAATGCACGCGCATCAATTGGCGCCGATTAGAGGAGTTCGGGCAGCTCTCCGGTGAGCGACGCCCGCTGGGACACCTCGAGCCAATTGCCGCCCGGGTCGCGCACGAAGGAGATGGCGGACACATCGCCCAAGCGGGTCGGTCCGAGCGCCGACTCGTAGCCGAGGTCAACCAGCCGCTGGTGTTCGGCCACCACGTCGGCCACCTGCACCGTCAGGTAGCGCAGCCCCCGGGCGTTGAGCCCGCCGGCACGGGGTTGGTCGGGCCGGTCGAGGACGACGATGAGCGATGAGCCGATGGCGTAGCGCCCGTCGCCGAGTCGGGTGGCGCCGAGCCCGTCGGCAAACCAGCGGTCGTGAGCGTCGGGGTCGGCCGAGGCGACGGTGATGGCGACGCGAGTTTCTCCGTCCAACTTCTCAACGACGTCTACCGGTAAACCGTCGGGGTCGCGCGCCTCGCGTGGCGACGCGCCGACGATGGCGAGGCCGACGTAGCCCGACGGCTCCTCGGCCAGCGGGTCACGCGAGTCGTTGAGCTTGAGGACTCCCCCGTCTTCGAGATCGAGACGGTGCTGGTGCACACCACGACCGACCTTGAGCAGGTGGTTGTAGGTGAGCCCGAGTTCGCCTTCGTAGAACGCCCGGGCTTCGTCGGCCCGATCGGTGTAGATGCCGACGTCCAGCGCCGGCTTCATCAGCCGGAGCACGCCGCCACGAACTTGGTGATCCGCTCCGCGACGTAATCCGCTTCGCCGTAGATCAGGTAGTGCGTCGCCTCGATGTGGGCGATCTCAACGTTGTCGTGCTCGGCGGCGAGCGCGTCGAGGTCGCGGCCCAGCCCCGTGCGGTAGGCGCGCATCAGCTCGGCGACCCACTCCATGCCGGGCAAGCCTCCGATTGGATCGTCGCCGTGCGCGTTGAAGATCAGCAACGGACACGGCACGGCGGCGTGGATGGCGAACATGTCGAGCGCGTCGAAGAACGGCGTCATCGCCAGCACGTCTTCGACACCCGGCCGCGGCGCTGGTTCCGCCGGCGTGTTCTCAACCTGCCAGTCGACGAGGCGCTGCTGGCGCGCTTTGACATCGGCGGCGTCGAGACCGACGTATTGCTCGGGCTGGCCGCGGCCGTGGCCGTCGATATTCGCGACCGCGCGAGTGTCGGGATGGGCGGCGGCAAACATCTCGGCGATCATCCCGCCGAGGGAGTGACCGGCGACCACGGGCCGCTCCATCGCGTAGGCGTCGCGCACGGCCGCGAAGTCGGCAATGACGCTTTCCCAACTCCAAGGCGCATCCGCCGACTCACCGTGATTGCGCAAGTCGACGGTGACGATGCGGAAACTGTCGCTTAGACGCCGGACGAGTGGAGCGAGGTTGGTTTGATCGCCACCGAAACCGTGCGTGAGTAGCAACGGTGGGCCGTCGCCATCGTGGTGAGTGGTGGCGAGGTCGACGCCGTCGCCGCGGACGATCACCTGACCGCTGCCTCGATCACCGCGGCGGTGGCGAGGAGCAGTTCCTCGCTGCCGTGCGCCGCCACGAGTTGGACGCTCTCGCCCAGCCCGTCGCCGACCGGGATGGTGATTGCGGGCATGCCGGCGAGGTTCCACGGGAACACCAGCGGGTTCGGCAAAAACGGCTCGTCGACCAGTACCGGCGGCTGATCCAGCGTCGGCATGGCGAGCACCGGAGCGGAGGTAAGCAGCGCCAACACTTCGTCGCGCCACGCGGCCATCTCTGCGAGCGCGGTGTCGTAGGCCTCTGGCGTGATCGTCGCGCACCAGCGGAGCCGGTCGCCGACGTAGTCGTGCACGCCGCCAGGTATCTCCATCAGTTCGCGGTCGGACTGCCAGGCCTCGAACCCGATGATGTTGGCGAAGGCGCGGCCACACATCTCCCAGCTCTCCAGCGACACGTCTTCGACCGTCACGCCCGAGCGCGACAACGCGCTCGAGACAGCTCCGTTGATTTCGTCGGCGACGTGAACATCGGGCGCCGCGGCCAACCATCCGACACGCGTCGCCGGGCCAACGCCGTCGACCGAGAACCCCGGTTCGAGCATCTGCATTCCCAGCACGAGCCCCGCCACGTCGCGAGCCAACGGTCCGACGGTGTCGAGCGATGGCGCCAAGGGCCAGATCCCGTCGATCGAAATGCGTCCGTGGGTCGTCTTGAGCCCGGCGATTCCGCAGCATGCAGCGGGCAGCCGGACCGATCCGCCCGTGTCCGTGCCGAAGGCGACGTCGGCCTCGCCGAGCGCCACGGCGACCGCGGATCCGCTCGACGATCCGCCGGGTACGCGGTCGGGCCACCGCGGATTGACGGGATCGCCGAAGGTCGGGTTGAGGCCCGTCGTGCCGAAGCACAACTCGTGCAGGTTGGTCTTGCCGACGATGCGCGCTCCCGCGGCGCGGGCGGTGGCCACGCACGGCGCGTCGTGCTCGGCCACAAGGCCGCGATCGGCCAGCGCCTTGCAGCCGGCAGTCGTCACCGTTCCGGCGACGTCGATCGCATCCTTCACCGCCAAGCGCGGGCCGTCGGCGGGCCCGTCGTCGAGCTGCAGGATCCAGTGGTTCACGCGGGCCGCCTTGCCGAGATGTTGAGCCGCACGTAATCGAGCACGACGGGCCTGGGGAACCCGAGACCTTCGGCGACCTCATGGACGTATGCCATTCCGAGATCCTCTCCCAGTCGCTCGACGTGTTGCCCGAGGATGATCGTGCGGAGATAGCCAATGGGATCGTCGGGCGTCACCGGAATCTCCTCGAGCCAGCAGCGCGTCGTCGACGAAGCCGGCGTGCTGCAAGCGCTGGTCGGTTTGCTCGGGTGTGTAGAAGTTGGTGACGGCTTCGGCGTCGTGCAGCGGCCCGGCGTAGTGCTCCTGCCGGGCGACGTCGCGGGCCACGGCGTGCACCCGGGCGATGTTCGGACCGCCGCCGCACTGCGCTTCGAACCGACCGCCCGGCACCAGCGCGGCGAACATGCGAGCGAAGAGCGTGTCGTGGTCTTTGATCCAGTGGAACGTCGCCGTCGAGAACACCGCGTCGACCGCGTCGACGCCCACGCCGAGCGCCGCCAGGTCGAGTTCGAGCAGGTCGACTTGGCGCACGACGGCTTCGGTATCGGCGAGCGTGGCCGCAGCGGCGCGCACCATGTCGGCATCCGCGTCGACGGCGATCACCCGGCCGAGTGGGACCGCGGCCAAGACGTGCCGCGTCACCCGTCCACTACCGCAGCCGGCGTCGAGTACCGATTCATCGCCGCGCAACGCCAACCGTTCGAGCACGGGCAACGCCATCGCCTCCATGGGCGCCGACAGGCGGTGATACGCGTCGCCGTCCCACGACCGACGACCTGCCGTACTCATTCGGAGTCGCTGCGCAACGGACCGAGGCGCGAGGCCCATCCGACGAGCACGGCGATCGCCCGCGGGTCATGACGCAGGCGGTGGCCGGCACCCACGAGCATGCGGACTTCGACGTCGCCGCTTTGCTCGCTCAGCGCGGCTTCGAGGATGCGGGCGTCGCCGGGCGGCACGGTGTCGTCGTCGTAGCCCTGCACGAGCATCACCGAACGCTTGCCGAGCTTCGACGCGGCGCGGGTGGGGTTCTCGGCCACGAACTCCTCGGACCACGCGGCCACGTCGGCCGGATAGTCCTTGTCGCGAATCACGCCGAGCTCGCGACAACTGTCGAGGAACTTCCGCGGCTCGTTCGACCACTCGTCGAGCGACGCGGGTACGGCGAAGCCCGCCACCGAGCGGATGCGGTCGTCGACGGCGGCGCGGCACAACGCCACCGCGCCGCCGGAACTGAATCCGGCGACGCCGACTTCGACCACGTTGCGCGTCGTGGTCAACCAGTCGACGGCGACACCGAGGTCGTCGATCCAGCCCGACAGCGAAAAGTTGCCGGCGGAGCGTCCGCAGCCGCGGAAGGTGAACGTGAGCACGGCGGCACCCGTCTCGTCGGCGATGAACTCAGCCAACTCGGCGTAGCCCTCGCCGCTGGCGCGCGCGCCCCGCGGCGGAGATGGAAAGCCATGGCACAGGATGACCGCGGCGGCGCCGCGTTCGGCTCCGGGCGGCAAGGCCAACTGCCCCACGAGGTCGCCCGCCGCCCCCGGCAGAACGACGGACTCAGTCACTACTGCAGGATTGCGATCAGCGTGACCCTTCCACAACCGGTAGCCGCGGTTACGGGCTTCGGCGAGACGGTCGGGTCCGAAGGTTTGGTAGGTCTGCGCCGCCAGGAGATTCTCGAGCAGCTCGGCATCGAGATCGGGGGCATCGAGGTCGTAGACGACCTGCGAGCGCTTGTCGCCGAGAAAGCGGTGGGTCTCGAAACGAATAGGCCGACTCATCGTGGCTCTGAATCTAAACGCGCTGAAGGGCCGTCTACGAGACGGCCCTTCAGTTACATCGCATCGGATATGACTCACTGTCCGGAACGCACGGGGAGGACGAGGGCCCGACCGGGGTATCAGCGAGGGTGACTGGCGAGTATTCGCCGGGTGGTCCGACAAGCCGCCTTAGCGGCCAGCCACCTCCAGAGTCCTAGAACCTAAATTCATTCGCGGGACCACCTCCTTTCTCTGGTGCGGTCAGTAAATCACGCGCTGGCGCCGCTCGTGGTGTCATTTACAGCGAATTAACCGTCGGCGGCCGGTCCGATGGCTCCGATGGTGTCGAGATACTGCAGCGTGGCCTCGACCGCGGCCCACGCATCCCCCGCATCCAGCACCAAACCGGACTCGGCGGCGCGGCGCTGGACGTAGTCGGTGACGCCCGCGGTGTCGAGCACCACGTCGTGGCCGGCGTCGGGTACGTCGCCACTCTTCTGGGCGACGGCCGCGCTCGACCGGAGCAAGTCGAGGGTCCAGCCGACGATCTGACCGAGTTCGGTGTACGACAGCGTGGCCGCCGTTTGCGGCGACAGCCGCTCGGCGATCCACGTGGTCGCCTCGTCGGGATCGAACACGGGCCGCGCCGGCACGGCGTCGAGAAGTTGGGCCTCGCGGCCGACGGCGCCCGCGGCAATGGCGAACACGATCAGCATCGTGACGACGGCGGCGACGATGACCACTACGGACCCGCTACGGAGCCGCGTTGCGCATGCGGGTGAAGACCCAGATCGCGACGCCGCCGACCGCCGCCAGCAACACAACGAGTAGCGCTACCGCGCCGCCGTTCACGCTGCTGGCGTTATCGGCCTCGAGTTCGGTCGTGGTCGTGGTGTCCGACACTTCGGTCGTCGTCGTCGTGCGGCGCGACAGCGACGGTGCGGGCTCGCTCGTCGTGGTGGTGACCTTGTCTTCGGCGACGGTCGTCGTCGTAGCCGCCGTGGTCGGCGGGTTGGTGATCTTCTTCGCCGTGGTGGTCGTGGGCTTTGCCGTGGTCGTAGTCGGCTTGGCCGTCGTGGTCGTCTCCTCCTCGACGGCGGCGTAGGTGGAGCTCGTGCCGCCACCCTGCTGACCGCCCCCGCCCGTCTCGGCCCGCGCCGAAGTCACGCCGAGAAGAAACGCTGCGATTGCCCCGATCGTCGCAAGAAAAAGAAGTGCGCGACCTCCGGCCGCACGACACAGCATCTATGGCTCGCCTGCGGCTCGCGTAAGTGCTAGATCCCGATGCGCTGAGCGAGCAGTTCGCGGTGGTAGGTCGGGTCGCCGAGGAACAGCTCCATCGACTTCGCCCGCTTGAAGTACAGGTGGGCGTCGTGTTCCCACGTGAACCCGATGCCGCCGTGGATCTGAATGTTCTCGGCCGCCGCGTGGAAGTACGCGTCGGAGCAGTACGCCTTGGCGAGCGACGCCGTGACCGGCAGCTCGTCGTTCTGCTCGGCCGCGCACCAGGCCGCGTAGTACGCCGCGGACTTGGCCGACTCGACCTCGAGCAGCATGTCGGCGCACTTGTGCTTGATCGCCTGGAACGAACCGATCGGGCGGCCGAACTGCACGCGCACCTTGGCGTATTCGACCGACATCTCGAGCACCTTCTGCGCGCCGCCGACCTGCTCGTTGGCGAGCGCCACCGCCGCGAGGTCAAGCGTGGTGTTCATCGTGGCCCAGCCACCACCGTCGGTACCGATGAGCCGCGCCGGCGTGTTGTTGAACTCGACGCGGGCTTGCTTGCGGGTCTGGTCCATGGTCGACAGCGCCTCGCGCGTCACGCTGGCGTCGGACGGGTCGACCGAGAACAGCGATACGCCCTTGCCGGTGCGAGCGGCGACAATCAACAGGTTGGCGACGTGGCCGTCGAGCACGAACATCTTCGAGCCGGTCAGCGTGAAGCCGTCGCCCGCCGCGGTGGCGGAAAGGGTGATGCCCTCTTCGTCCCAGCGACCCGACTCCTCGGTGAAGGCGAGGGTGGCGATCGTTTCGCCCGACGCGATGCCCGGGAGGAATTCCTTCTTGGCGGCGTCGTCACCCGACTGCAGCAGCGCCGTGGTCGCCAGCACGGCGGAGGAGAAGAACGGCGCGCACAGCAGCGACCGGCCCATCTCTTCGAGCACGATGCCGAGCTCGATGAACGAGTAGCCCGAGCCGCCGAACTCTTCGGGGATGGCGAGGCCCTGCAGGCCCAGCTGGTTGGCCATCTGATCCCACACGGCCTTGTCGTAGCCCTCGGTGGTCTCCATCTGCTCGCGGACCGCGGCAGACGGTGACTTGCTGCTCCAGGAACTTGCGAACGGAGTTGCGCAGCTCGTCCTGCTCTTCGGTGAAGGCGAAAGTTCATGGGCGGATTGCTTACTAGACCGCACGGTCAAGTTTCCACTGATGTGCTGCATTTTGATGCACAATGCATCTTGATGCGAACGACGATCGACCTCCCCGACGACATCCACGCGGCGGCCCGCGGCCTCGCGCGTGACCAGGGCGTCACCATGAGCGAGGCGGTGGTGGCGCTGATCCGGCGTGGCCTGGGCGAACCGGGCAACGTCGCCCTCGGGAAGAGTCGGCGCACGGGGCTTCCCCTCGCCCGAGTCGGCCGCATCGTCACCCAGGACGACGTGCGATCGTTGGACGACGGTGGCTGACGGCGCTCCGCGTCTGGTCGACGCCAACCTGCTGATCGCGCTCATCGTCGGCAGACCACGTGCACCACACGTTGGCCGAGGAGTGGTTCATGCGCGACGGCGGGGCGTTCGCCACCTGTCCGACCACGCAGGCGGCGCTCGTGCGCTTCTTGGTGCGCGAGGGCGCCACGCCGGCCGACGCGCTCACCGTCCTGCGCGGCGTGCACGTCGAGTGACCGCCACACGTTCTGGCCCGACGACAACGGCTACGACGACGTCAACCTCGGCGGCGTCCTCGGCCACCGCCAAGTCACCGACGCGTACCTCGCCTCGTTGGCGCGAGCGCACGACTCCCGACTCGTCACCCTCGATCGCGGCCTCGCGGCGCTGCACCCCGACGTCGTCGACGTCATCGGCGCGGCGTAGCGCGAGTCTGCGGAGCCGCCGCCGACTTTGAACACGCCGGAGCGTCGTGAATAGACCAATCCGGCCCCCCATCACGACGCGAGCATGTGTACTAACGACCCGCGACCGACGTGCCGGACAATTCTGCGCGACTGGTCTCGCGATCACGGTCATCGACGGGCAGACCGTCGCACTCGAAGACAACGGCCGCCCGGGGCGCGACCCGTGCGACGGCCCTCGTCGGGGAGTCGGCGACATGACTACGTTTGGCTTCGACTGCAACGTTCGCGACGCCGCGGGTGCGATCGTCGCCACGACAACACCCAACCGTCTCGACTGCACCTGCGGTCAACCCGATCCGTGACATCCGCGTTAGTTGGCGTGAGAAGCGTGTGATTTCGCTCCAGGCGCGCCGATCACACCTGGCTGACGGCAACTAACGCGGGCGTCACGATCGAGGCGAGTCGCGGCGCGGCGTAGCCTCGTCGCCGTGACGACGTTGATCTATGAGGACGCGCTGGCTGAGGTGCACATGGTGGTTGTCGGTGAGTACGACAACAACGTGTACGTGGTGCGGTGCAAGGAGACGGGCGACGGCCTGCTGGTCGACGCCGCCAACGAGCACGAGCGGCTGTTGGATCTGTGCAAGGCGCTCGACGTGCGCAGCGTCATCGAGACCCACGGCCACTGGGACCACATCCAGGCCGTCCCGCAGATCCGCGACGCCGGCTACCGGGTGGCGGTGACGCAGGCCGACGCCGGGATGCTGCCGTCCTATGACGACATCCTCGAGGACGAGTCGGTGCTCGAAGTCGGCCGGCTGCGCATCGACACCATCGCCACGCCCGGTCACACGCCGGGGTCGATGTGTTTCCGCGTGCAGGGCACTCCCCTGCTGCTGAGCGGCGACACGCTGTTTCCGGGCGGACCGGGCAACACCAAGCTCGAAGGCGGCAGACTTCCCCACGATCATGCAGTCGCTCGACCAGCGCCTCTTCACCTTCCCCGACGACATGCTCGTGCTCCCGGGTCACGGCGCATCCACGACGCTTGGCGCCGAGCGCCCGCACCTCGACGAGTGGGCCGAGCGCGGCTGGTAACGCGCGACAACACAGTGGACGCTCTCGAAGCGATATTCGCCCGCCGGTCGATCGGCCGGCTCAAGGCTCCGGCACCTGACGAGGACGATCTCGACATGATCCTGCGCGCCGCCGCGGTGGCGCCGGATCACGACACGCTGCGCCCGTGGAAGTTCGTGGTGCTCGAGGGCGACGGTAAGGACGCGTTCGGTGTGGTGCTGGCCGACGCCTACCGCGCACGCTGCGCGGCCGCCGGCAAGGAGGTCGTGCCGGCGAAGGAAGAGAAGGAACGCACCAAGCTCGGCCGGGCGCCGCTGGTGGTTGTCGTGTGCACGATCAACCGGCATGACGACACCATCCCGTTCATCGAGCAGTTCGCCGCCGGCGCCGCCGCGGCACAGAACATCCTGCTTTCGGCGACGGCGTTGGGCTACGGCTCGATGTGGCGCACCGGCGACCCCGTCGTACGACGAATCAGTGAAGAGCGCGCTAGGGCTCACCGCCGACGACGCCGTGGTCGGCTTCATCTATCTCGGCACGCGCTATGACGACGCGGCCATCGCCAAGGAAGCGAACGATCCCGACATGGACGACCTCGTCGTCCGGTGGAGCCCTACCTAACCGTTCGCCAGCGGTGTTCCGACGCCAGGATTACCAGGAACGCACCGAACAGCAACAGCGCCGTGCCACCGCGGGTGTGGTCGTGAATCGGCGAGCCACCTACGGCGAGATGCCTGATCGTGGTCGTCGGAGCGGCGACGCGAATCGGCGAGGTCGTGGTGGTGGTCGTCGGGACCGTCGTCGTCGTCGTGGTCACGGTCGTCGTCGTGCTACCGCCTCCACCGCCGGCAGTTGTCGTCGTCGTGGAGCCACCGCCACCTGTCGTGCTGGTCGTCGTGCCGCCGGTCGTGGTGGTGGTCGTCGTGGCTTGCTGCTGTGGGCGGATGGTGAAGTCGTTCTGACGCGTCGAACCCGAGGGCGTGTCGGGGTGGTCGTAGATCGTCTCGAGCCCTGGCGAGGTGACGAAGAGCTGCCCGGTGCCCGGCTTGTGAAACACGAGCGTGAAGTCCTTGCCCGCGGTGCCCCCGTCGACGAGGTCACCGGGTTTGAAGGTGTACTTGTGGCCGTTGCCGGGACCGGGATCGTGCGGCGTCACCGAGAAGTCGCTGGTGAGGTCCGACGAGAACGTGATCGTCCCCGTGAAGTTGCCGTCGTCCTTGCCCTGGGCGTCGGCCGCCTGGATGTTCGCGGTGATCGGCTCGTTGACGAAGCCGTCGGGGCAGCAGTGCACGAACAACGTGGTAGCCGGTCCGGCGCGCGCCACCGGCAGTTCGGCCCCCGCCGCCGCCCACGAGGCCGTAGCCACGCAAGCGAGCACCAGAACTCGACGAGCCCAGCGCACGGAAGCACCCTAGAGCGACTGGCTGCGGCTAGGAGGACGGCGTGGCGGCGGTCATCGGATTGCGGGGTTCGGTGACCAACTCGAGGCCGTCGGGCAGGCCGTCGACCACGGTGCCCTTCTCCGTGACCGACACGTCGACCCGGCCACCGCCGAGCGAGATGTTGTGCACGTGCAGCTCGGACATGCCCGGCAACAGGCGCGGCGCCATCCAGATCTGGCCGTGCGGCACCCACGGGTCGAGCCGCAGGATGCTGCGCAGGAACGCCAGCGGCGTCGCCGCCGCCCACGCCTGGGGTGAACACGAGGTCGGATAGGGCACGACGCCGGGGAAGTCGTCGCGGTCCAATCCCGCGAACAACTCGGGCAGCCGGCCGCCCGCCATCGCCGCGGCGTCGAGGATGCCTTCGATGATTTGGTGCGCTTCGTCGACGAAGCCGTAGCGCACGAGTCCGGCGACGATGATGGCGTTGTCGTGCGGCCACACCGAGCCGGTGTGGTAGCCGATCGGGTTGTAGCCGGCGCTCGTCGTCGCCATCGTGCGTACGCCCCACCCGGAGAACATCGGCGGCGCGGTGAGCGCGGCGGCGACCGCAGCCGGCCTTCTCGGGCGCGACGATGCCCGTCCACAAGCAATGACCCTGGTTCGACGCGACCGCGTCGACCGGACGCTTGTCCGCATCGAGAGCGACGGCGAAGCACTGCTTGTCTTCGAGCCAGAAGTCTTCGTTGAAGCGGCGCTTCAGTTCGGCGGCGCGCTCGCGCCACGGAGCCGACTCGTCACCCCGGCCGAGCTCGTCGAGGAAGTACGCCCACGCGAGGTAGGCGGCGTATGTGTAGCCCTGCACCTCGGCCAACGCGATCGGCGCCTTGGGCAAGGAGCCGTCGGCGAACTGGATGCCATCCCACGAGTCCTTCCACCCCTGGTTGGCCAGGCCGTGATCAGTCTTGCGCTGGTATTCGACGTAGCCGTCGCCGTCGAGGTCGCCGTATTCGACGAGCCAGTTGACCGCCGCTTCGGCGTTGGGGGCGAGCGCGTCGACGATCTCGGGGGCGAGGCCCCAGCGCCGAAGTTCGCCGAGCACGATGACGAACAGCGGCGTGGCGTCGGCGGTGCCGTAGTAGATCGTGCCGCCGCCGAGCGACAGGGTCGCCGCCTCGCCGAAGCGCATCTCGTGCAGGATGCGTCCCGGTTCTTCCTCGGTGCGGGCGTCGACCTTGGTGCCCTGGAAACGCGCCAGCGTTTGCAGCACGCCGAGGGCGAGGTCGGGTTCGACCACCATCGCCATCCACGACGTGAACAGCGAGTCGCGACCGAACAGCGTCATGAACCACGGCGCACCGGCAGCGACGACGGCGCGCTCGGGGTGCTCGGGGTCGAACATGCGCAGCGCGCCGAGGTCTTCGGCGCCGCGGGCGATGACCGACGCCAGCAACGGGTGATCGGAGTCGACCTCGGGGACCGCGGCGCGCCAGCGGTTGAGTCGTTCCTCGGGCGCCGCCATGGCGACGGGCACGCCGGGCTTGAAGCGCGGTTCGATCGCTTGGCCGTCGATGGTGACCGCGGCGCCGATCGAGGTCTTCCAGGTTCCGTCCGGCCGGGACGATCGCCTCCCACGTGACGCCGCGTTCGGTGACGCGGGCGCCGTCCGTGAAGCTGACGGTGAGTCCGCGCGTGACGTCGTTGCGCGTGTGGGTGAACACGATGCTGTCGCCGTGCACCTCGGCCGTCGTCGGCGGGCCTTCGGCGACGCGCTGCTCCTTCACTTCGAACAGGTCGGCGAAGTCGGCCTCGACCGCCAGCTCGAGCAGGCAGTACGCCGGTTCGTTGCCGACGTTGCGCAACTCGATGTCCTCGCGCATGCCGCGGCCGATCCAGCGACGGCGGAACAGCATCAAGGTCGAGTCGGCGCGCCCCGCACTCGGGCGCGGTCGCGGGAAACGATCGTCGACGGCGAAGGGCTCGGCCAGCGCGTGCGACAAGAACTCCGGGCGGGCGCCGTTGAGTCGCAGCTCGAACCGGCTCAACAACCGCGAGTCGCGGAAGAACAGTCCGTGCGGTGAGCCGGCGACGATGTCGCCTGAGGTCGACGAGACGCAGAACGACGAACCCTCGACTAGCGAACACACTCCGCCGGCGTTGCCCATCACCGGGGGTTCCGCCGCGAAGGTCCAGGGCTCAGTCACTTGCGGGCGAAGTTAGTTCGTCGTATTTCCCCTACGTGCGTAGTGGTAATACAATTGGGCTCCGAATGACGGTCGAATCGCTTCTCGAGGTCCAGAACCTGCACGTATCGGTGCAGGGCACGCCGATTCTGCGCGGCCTCGATCTGGTGGTTCGTCCCGGCGAGATCCACGCCATCATGGGCCCCAACGGCTCGGGTAAGTCCACCCTCGCCAACACCCTTCTCGGCAACCCCGAGTACGAGGTGACCGACGGCAAGATCCTGTTCAAGGGCGACGACGTCACCGACTGGCCCACCGACGTGCGGGCCAAGTCCGGGATGTTCCTGGCCTTCCAGTATCCCGAAGAGATCGCCGGCGTCCCCGTCATCCAGTTCCTCCGCCAAGCGCTGTCCGCCCGCAAGGGCATCGACCTGTCGGTGCTCGAACTGCGCCTCTCGATCATGGAGTGGATGAAGCGGCTCGACATGGACCCGTCCTTCGGCGACCGCTACCTCAACGAGGGCTTCTCGGGCGGTGAGAAGAAGCGCAACGAGATCCTGCAGATGGCCATCCTCGAACCCGACGTCGCCATCCTCGACGAGACCGACTCCGGTCTCGACATCGATGCGCTGCGCATCGTGGCCAACGGCGTGCGGTCGGTGCGCGCCGCGCGACCCGAACTCGGGGTGGTCGTGATCACGCACTACCAGCGGATCCTCACCGAGCTCCAGCCCGACGTCGTGCACCTGCTCTTCGAAGGCCGCATCGCCAAGTCAGGCGGACCGGAGTTGGCCGAGTTGCTCGAGACCGAGGGCTACGAGGGGTACCGCGCATGAGCACCGCCCTCGATCCCAAGGTCGTACGCAAGGACTTCCCGATCCTCAGCGACGGGAAGCTCGTCTACCTCGACAGCGCGTCTTCGTCGCAAAAGCCCGTCGCCGTGCTCGAGGCCATGACGCGCTACTACGAGACCACGCACGCCAACGTGCATCGCGGCGTGTACACGATCGCCGAAGAAGCGACGCGTCAATACGAAGAGGCGCGCGGCAAGGTGGCGTCGTTCCTCGGCGCCGCCGACGCGGCGGAGATCGTATTCACCAAGAACGTCACCGAAGCGTCGAACCTGTTCGTGCAGAGCTGGGGTCGGCAGAACTTGAAGCCGGGCGACGTGGTGCTGCTCACCGAAATGGAGCACCACGCCATGTTGGTGCCGTGGCTGATGCTGGCGCCGCAACTCGGCGTCGAGCTGCGTTACCTCGACGTCACCGACGACGGCTACCTCGACCTGTCGGACCTCGACGCCAAATTGCAAGGCGTGAAGTTCGTCGGCGTCACTGCGGCGTCCAATGTGCTCGGCACACTCAACCCGATCCGCCGGATCGCCGACGCCGCGCACGCCGTGGGCGCGGTCGTGTTCGTCGACGGCGCGCAGTCAGCGCCGCACATCGCCACCGACGTCGCCGCGCTCGGTTGCGACGCCTTCGGCTGGACCGGTCACAAAATGCTTGGGCCCACTGGCATCGGCGGACTGTGGGCGCGCCGCGAGATCCTCGAGGCCATCCCCCCGTTCCTCGGCGGCGGCGAGATGATCCGCGACGTGCGCCTCGACGGGTTCGAGACCAACGACGTGCCGTGGAAGTTCGAAGCGGGCACTCCCCCGATCGCCGAAGCCGTGGGCCTCGGCGCGGCCGTCGACTACATCAAGGCGCTGGGCATCGACGCCGTCCGCGCCCACGAAATCGAATTGACGCAGTACGCCTTCGATGCCTTCCACAAAGCGTTCGGCGACAGCGCCAAGGTGCACGGCCCGCCCAACGTCGCCGACCGCACCGGCGTGTTCAGCTTCGAGTACAAGGACGTGCATCCCCACGACCTCGCGCAGGTGCTCGACGAGCACGGCGTGTGCGTGCGTGCGGGTCACCACTGCGCCAAGCCACTCATGCGGTGCTTGAACGTGCCGGCAACGGCGCGGGCTTCGTTTTACGTCTACAACGACACGTCGGATGTCGACGCGCTAATCGCGGCGTTGGCCGAAGCCGACGCCATGTTCTGTTAGGAAATAGCGCGACATGGCCGGCCTCGAAGACCTCTACCGCGAGATCATTCTCGACCACTACCGCAGCCCGCGGAACCGTGGCGAGCTCGACACTCCGCCCGCGACCAAGGTCGAGGGCTACAACCCGCTGTGCGGCGACGAGATCGTGCTGTTCCTCCAGGTCGACGGCGACATCGTCACCGACGTGAAGATCGGCGGGCAGGGCTGCTCGATCAGCCAGAGCTCGGCGTCGATGATGTCGTCGGCCATCAAGGGCAAGTCCGTCACCGATGTGAAGGCGTTGGTCCGAGCGTTCAAAGGGATGATGTCGATCCACGAGAGCCGGCTCGACGGTTCCGAGCCGAGCGCCGAAGAGGCCGCCGCCGACGCCGACGTGAAGCTGGGCGACCTCGAGGCGCTCCAGGGCGTGGTGAAGTTCCCCGTCCGCATCAAGTGCGCCACGCTCAGCTGGAACACGCTCACCCAAGCCTTGGAAGAAGCGGGCGTCTAACTAGAGTCTCGGGCGTGCCGCGCGAATACGCCCCTCACAAGTACGCAACCGCCGACTTCACCGGTCTCATGCTGAAGCCGCACGCCAAGGTCGTGGCCCTCGCCGACGTCCCGGGCGTGCCCGAAGGCACCAAGGGCAAGGTCCTGCTGGCCAACGGCATGAACTGGCGCCGTTACCGCGTGCTGTTCGAGAACGGTGTCGAGCGCGGTCATCTCGACGGCCGGCACATCCGAGAGGCGTAGTCAGATTATGGGGGGACGGCTGGATGGCAAGGTCGCGCTGATCTCGGGCGGCGCCCGCGGTCAAGGCGCCACCGAGGCGGAGTTGTTCGTGAGCGAGGGCGCCAAGGTCGTGATCGGCGACGTGCTCGACGACGAAGGCAAGGCCACGGCCGAGCGCATCGGTCCGTCGTGCAAGTACGTGCACCTCGACGTCACGCTCGAAGAGGACTGGGCGGCCGCCGCAGCCACGACCGTCGACGAGTTCGGGACGCCCGACATCCTCGTGAACAACGCCGGCATCTTCATCATCCGTCCGATCGCCATGACGTCGCTGGAGGACTTCGAGCGCGTCGTGAAGATCAATCAGACCGGTGTGTTCCTCGGCATCAAGACGATCGGCCCGCTCATGTGCGACGCCAAGAAGGGTTCGATCATCAACATCTCGTCGGTCGCGGGGCTCAAGGGCACCGCCGGCACGATCGCTTACAGCGCGTCGAAGTGGGCGGTGCGCGGCATGACGAAGTGCGCCGCCAACGAGTACGCGGCGTTCGGTGTGCGCGTGAACTCGGTGCACCCCGGCATCATCGACACGCCGATGGCCCAAGAGTTCAAGAGACATGGGCGTGATGGACATCGTCCGGCAGAACATTCCGATGGGCGCCGAGACCGGCCCCGAAACGGTCGCCAAGCTGGTGCTGTTTCTCGCCTCGGACGATTCGTTCTACTCAACCGGTTCCGAGTTCGTCGTCGACGGAGGGATGGTCATGCGATGAAGGTCGTCGTTGATTTCGACATTTGCCAGAGCAACGCCGTGTGTATGGAGATCGCGCCGAAGGTCTTCGAGGTGCGCGACGACGGCTACCTCTACATCCTGATCGAGGAACCGCCGGAATCACTGCGCGCCGACGTGGAAGAAGCAGCCGAACGCTGCCCCACCGGCGCCATCAGCATCGAAGGCTGACCAACCGGCACCACGTTTGGGTGCGCGTACCTGAATATGGTCGAACACACGCACCCAAACGTTGAGAAGGATGGCCTGTGGGCTCCGGCCCGGCGGGCCATGACGGTCGGCCTGGTGCTGCTCGTCACGCTCATCGCGTTTGAGGCGCTGGCGGTGAACACCGCGCTTCCCGCCGCGCAGAAGGAGTTGGGCGGCCTTGGCTTGTACGGCTGGGTGTTCGCGGCGTTCATGCTGGCGATGGTCGCGAGCATCGCCATGGCCGGACGGGCGATCGACGAGCGCGGGTTGTACGCCGTGCTCGCTGTGGGCGCTCCACTGTTCTGCATCGGACTGGTCATCGGCGCCACCGCGCCCTCGATGCTCGTGCTCGTCGGCGGTCGGGTGGTGCAAGGCCTCGGCGCCGGCGCCATCTCGTCGGTGGCGAACACGTCGATCGGCCGCGCCTACCCGCCGCGCCTGCGCGCCACGATGCTGGCGGTCATGTCGAGTTCGTGGGTGGTGCCCGGGCTCGTCGGCCCGGGCCTGTCGGCCCTTATTACATCGACGATCGGTTGGCGTTGGGTGTTCGCCGGCCTCATCCCACTCGTGGTGGTCGCCGCGCTCATGACGCTGCCCGCGCTGCGACAGTTCCCGCCGACGGAGGAGTCCCGCGCTCACGCCGTTACCCGGCGCACCACCGATCCGCTGCTGGTTGCCATCGGCCTCGGATGTGTCGTCGGTGGGCTCACGCATGCGGACGATGGGTGGCCGCTGTTCATCTCCGCGGTTGGACTCGCCGTGGCTGCCCCGGCGTTGATTCGCCTGAGTCCGCCGGGGACGCTGCGGCTGCGCGCCGGCGCGCCGGCGGCGATCGCGCTCAACCTGGTCATCAACTTTGCGTTCTTCGCCACCGACGCCTTCGTGCCGCTGGCGGTCACCGACGTGCGGCACCGCGCCGTCGGTTTCGCCGGTCTCGCACTTACAACCGGCGCGCTGTCGTGGACCGTCGGCGCCTGGGTGACAGCGCGAGTCAACGAACGCGTGCCCACCGTCCTGCGCGTGCGCATCGGCTTCGCGTGCGTCGCCGCCGGGATCGCGCTCGTCCTCGTTGGCCTGCAACCGGGCGTACCAATCGTGATCTTCCCCGCCGCGTGGATCGTGGCCGGTTTGGGCATGGGCCTCGGCTACCAGGGCTTGGCGCTCACCGTGCTCAACGACGGCGCCACCGACGACGACGCCTCAGGTCCCGCCGCTGCCACCGTCTCGGCGCGGCAGGTGTTCGACGTTGTCGGCACCGCCGTGGGCACCGGCGTGGCGGGGGCGTGCGTCGCCGTCGCCACCGCCGGCGGCTACTCCACGAAGTCGGGACTGACGGTCACCTTCGGATTGATGATCGCGGTGGCGTTGTTCGGCCTCGCCGTGAGCGGTCGGCTGGCGCCGCGAGTAGCGCCCCTCGACGCGTCACCACCACCGCTCCCGTAGCCAACGCCAGCGCGGCCAGCAGCGCGCCGTTGGTAGCGCCGGTCTTGGGAAGTTGCTCGGCATTGAGTACGACACCGGCGACCTGCACCGGCGCGGGTGTGGCCGACGCCGCCTCCTCGACGTAGACGGGCGTCGCCGCCGCTAGTTCGCGCGCCGCCGGCCCGACGCCGGTGAAGATCACCTTGGTCTTGTCCCACGGGTCCGCGCCCTGGCCGCGTTCGATGATGGTGACGTCGTCGCCCTCGACCCGGATGTAGCTGTACGACGTGTTGTCGGTCTCGTTCTCTTCGAGGATGTGGTTGTACTTGTCCGCGGTGGTGCGCACGACGTACAGGCCGTCGCCCTGACCGCCGAACTCGACGTACTGACCGGGACGCTGCCACCGGTACACGTCACCCCAACCGACGCTCAGCCCGAGCTGGCCGCCCTCGGGGTGAAAACAGGACCCGCTCGCCGAGTCACCTTCCCCGAAGGTGCCGTCCGGCAGCTGGGTGAAGCTGTTCCAGTCGCCAAAGAGTTGGTCGGCGGGACAGAAGCCCGACTTGGTACCGGCCCCCGTCTGGCGAATGACGCCGGTGGACGAGTTGTCGACCCTGAACAACTCGTAGGTGAGGATCTGGTCGGTGTGGAAATGGGCGTGGGTCTTGTGCCACGAGAACGTGCCGGCGGGGCGTTCGGAGACCGAGCCGTCGGCGTAGTGGATGACCTGGCGCGCCGGACCCTGCAAGGTGACGGGGTCGACGGCGCCGCCACCGAGACCCGAGACGAAGTCGAACAGCACGTCGAAAGCGCCCGCGCCGACATTGATCGGCCCACTCGTGAGGCGGAGGCACTTCGTCGCCCCAGCACCGCCGAGCGCGATCGGCGCTGACTCGTCGAGCGCGCACGACAACGGGTGCACGCCGGCCACGTCGAGCGGCGGGTTGACCGTGTCGGGCGGGTACGCCGCGTTGGCGGGATTCAGCGGCGCGACGAAACCGAACTCGTAGGCGGGGACGGTTTTGAGGTTCGGCAGCAGCGCCACCTTGCCCGACGGCGGCTTCGGCACGCTGCGCTCGAGCTTGGCCCGGAGGCGGAAGCCCGAGTCGGTGACCGACTGGGGCACGACGCGCACCGTCCACACACCCGCGGCGGGCTTGTCGATCAGGACCTCGGAGGCGAACTGGTTGTTCGTGGCTTCGGACCCGGCGACCTTGCCCGACGGATCGAGCACCTCGATGACGAAGGTGTTCGAGCGCACGGGGTTGTCGATGGCGACGCGCAGGCGCGCCGCCCCGGCGACGATCGTCAACGGATGCGTCGGACACGTCTCAGTAGTGCAGGCGGCTGAGTCGCTGACGGCGCCGCTGGCGATGTGCACGCCGGGCCAGAACACCGCCCGGCCGACGGTGAGCTTCAGGCCGAAGTCGGCGGCGCGAGCTGGCGCCGCGGGCACGAGGCCGACCCCCAGTCCGATGACGACCGCGACCAACAGAGTCCCAAAACGCTTTCCCCAGTCCATGCGCCCATCGTTCTCGGGCGTCGTTTCCTGTCGTGCACATGAATGTTGCCGAGCCGTCAACGTTCTCTGACGCGGACCTTGCACCGTACGATCGGCGCGTGCCTTTACCGACGAGCCTGCGACCGTTGCGGCACCGCGACTTCGCCATCGTGTGGACCGCTGGGTTCGTCTCGAATGCCGGGAGCTGGATGCAGACCGTCGCCGTCGGTGCGTTCGTCACGGCTCGCACTGGTCGAGCCGGCTGGGCCGGCCTGGCGGCGGCGGCGGCGTTTCTACCGATCGGGTTGTTGGCACCAGTGGGGGGCGCTCTCGCCGACCGGCTGAACCGCCGCGTCTTCGTGATGGTCGCCAGCGTGGGCGAAGCGGTGATCGCCGCGCTCTTGGCGTGGATGGCGTTGACCGACCGGGCGGCGCCGGGCTCGGTCACCGCGGTGGTGTTCGTCGCCGGATGCATCGGCGCAATCCGCCTGCCGTTCCAGCAGGCGATGATCCTCGACATCGTGCCGCGCGAGGAATTCCTGGCGGCGACGAGCCTCACCTCGGCGCAGTACAACTTCGGACGCGTGTTCGGCCCGACGCTGGCCGCCGTGGTCATCGCTGTCTGGGGTTACGGGTGGGCGTTCACCGTCAACGCCGTCAGCTTCTTCGCCGTCGTAATCGCTATGGCCGCGGTGCGGATCGCGCACGTCGTGTCGCTCGACGACACGCCGTTGTTGGCGCGCATCCGCATCGGCGTGCGGGCGGCGCGCGCCAACCCCGGCGCCCGCGCCGCCATCACGCTGATGGCGATCGTGGCGTTTCTCGCCTCGCCGTTCATCGCACTTATCCCCGCACGCGCCTACGAGTTGGCGCCGGACAACGCCGAGCGCGTGGCATCGATCACCGGCTATCTCACGACGGCGCAAGGCATCGGCGCCGTCGTCGGCGCGCTGGCGCTGGCGCCGCTGGCTGTTCCGATTCGGCCGGCGACGCATGCTGTTGTTCAACGCCGTCGCCACCCCGGTGGCGCTGATGGTCTACGCGGTGGTGCCGGCTACGTGGATGGCGGTGGGAATGCTCGGAATCGTCGGCGTGATCTACATAGGCGTTTTGTCCGGTCTCAGCAATGTCGTTTCGCTCTGGGCACCGGCGGTCTTGCGCGGCCGCATCGTCAGCCTGTTTCTCGTCGCGCTCGGCGCGGTGTATCCGGTGGGCGGTTTGGTGCAGGGCTGGGTCGCCGACCGCATCGGGTTGGCGGAGACCACTTGCCTCGGCGCGGGCGCGTTGTTGGTGGTGCTCGCGGTGTGGCGGATGGCGCGTCCCGAGGGCCTCGAACCCCTCACCGATCCCGAGGAGTTGGGGGTTGACCCCGAAACTCTGGCCGCCGTCTGACAAACGGCTTGGAGCCGAGCCGCAGGCGAGGCGACCAGAAAATGCTGCGCATGTTTCGGCAGGCCGAAGGCCTGTCGAAGGAAACCCTGCCTCGTAAATCGGTGGACTTAGCGTTTACACTTTCCAACGCAATGAGGGCAGTTGCACTTCCCCGCCGTAGCCTCACCGCGCTCCTCGTGAGTGCCGCGGTTGCGATCGCGCCTGCGTGCAGCGCTGGTGGCGCCGAAACGCCGCCGCCGACGACGCGCCGCACGACGACCACCACGACGACGACGTCGACCACCACGACCACCGCCCCACCCATCGTCGCCCCCGCCGGCCTCGGCATCGGTTCGCGCGGGGCTGAGGTGCAGGAGCTGGAGAACCGACTCAACGCCCAGCGCTACGACACCGGCAAGGTCGACGGCTACTTCGACTCCTCGACGTTCCACGCGGTGATGGCCTTCCAGAAAGTCCACGGCCTGTCGCGCACGGGGCGGGCGACCGACAACGTGCTGAACCTGATCGGTACCGTCGGCGCGCCCGGGCCGCTGCTGGCGGCGGGCGGCGCCACCCGCGTCGAAGTCGACCTGCCGCGGCAGATCCTGCAGCTGTTCAAGGACGGCTCGCTGTACAAGGTGGTGGACGTGTCGACCGGAAGTGGCAAGCGCTACTGCGTCGATGGCGATTGCGCGGTCGCGGTCACCCCGGGCGGTTCGTACAAGATCTTCTTCCGTCGCCATGGCTGGCGCATTAGTCGACTCGGCAAGCTGTACCGACCGCTGTACTTCAACGGCGGCATCGCCATTCACGGTGCACCCTCGGTGCCCGGCTATCCGGCGTCGCACGGTTGCGTGCGCATCCCGATGTACGTCGCCGCGTGGTTCCCCGATCAGGTGCCGAACGGCACGCCGGTGTACGTCATCGGTGGTTCGAAGGCGGCGGTGCCGTTCAACGAGCCGGCGCCCGATGGGACGACCGGTACCGGCGGCGCTTCGACGACCACCGCCGCGCCGACGACGACCACCTCACCGCCGAACACCATCATCCCGCCGGCCTCAACCACAACGACGACGGCCACCACCGAGCCGCCGACTACGACTACCGAGCCCTAACTCCATCCACCCCCCCATCCCGCAACTGGTCGCACCAAACGACCACGCGTGGTCGTTTCGTGCGACCAGTTCGGTAGGGGTTGGTTCTTAGGCGAACGGGTCGGCGAAGGGGTCTTCGACCACCGTCGCCGTGTCGGCTTCGACTTCGGGTTCGACGTAGCCCGCGTAGCCCGTCTCTTCCAGTTCCTGCGCCAGTTCGGGGCCGCCGGTGGCGACGATGCGGCCACCCGACAGCACGTGCACGACGTCCGGCCGAAGTTCGGTCAACAGACGGTTGTAGTGCGTGATGGCGAGCACTCCGAGGTTGTCGTCGTGCGTGGCCGCTTCGATGCGACGGGCGACGTCGCGCAGCGCGTCGACGTCGAGGCCCGAGTCGAGCTCGTCGAGGATGGCGAACTTGGGCTGGAGCACGCCGAGCTGCATCGTCTCGTTGCGCTTGCGTTCACCACCAGACAGGTCGACGTTGAGCGGGCGGTCGATGAACCGGGCGTCGAAGCCGATGCGTTCTGCTTCGGCCGACAGCAGCGCCGGTACGAGCGTGGTGTCGCGGCCAGCGGCGCGGAACGACTCGGTCAGCGCGTCGGTGAGGCTGACACCGGGCACCTCGATCGGGTACTGCATCGCCAGGAACAGGCCGCGCTGGGCGCGCTCCCACGCCGGTAGTTCGAGCAGGTTCTCGCCGTCGAGCTCGACGGTGCCGGCGGTGACCTCGTAACCAGGTTTGCCGGCCAGCACGTGGCTGAGCGTCGACTTGCCCGACCCGTTGGGGCCCATCACGGCGTGCACCTCGCCGCTCGACACTTCGAGGTCGATGCCGCGCAGGATGTCGCGTCCGGGAATCGACGCGCACAGACCCGCGAATGCTCAACTCGCTCACGGGATCTCCACGTACACGTCGTCGCCGTCGATGTCAGCGGGGTACACCGACACCGGCGCGGTGGCGGGCAGGCACTGCGGTTCGCCGTCGATCAGGCTGAAGGTCGAGCCGTGCTTCGGGCACTCGAGCTCCAACTCCTCGGCGTACAGGTCGCCTTCGGAGAGCGAGTAGTCGGCGTGCGAGCACACGTCGTCGACGGCGTAGACGCGGTCGCCGATCTTGGCTGCGGCGATCTGGCGACCGTCGACCTCGAAGCGGTTGGCCTTCTCGTCGGACAGCTCGCCCACCGAACACAAACGCACCCGTGTCATGCGAGAGCTCCCGTCGCCGCCAGCTTCAAGGCGACAGCGGCGCGCAGCGCGTCGCGCAGCGCGACGACGGGCGTGCGTTCGAGCACGTCGTCGAAGAAGCCGAGCACGATGAGCCGCTCGGCCACCTGAGTCGGGACGCCGCGGGCTTCGAGGTAGAAGCGCTGATCGGGGTCGACCGGGCCGACGGCCGACGCGTGCGAGCACTTCACGTCGTTCTCTTCGATCTCCAGGTTCGGCACCGAGTCGGCGTGTGCGCCCTCGCCGAGCACCAGGTTGCGGTTGGTCTGGAAGGCGGCCGAACCCGATGCGCCCGGGCGAATGCGTATGAGCCCGGAATACACCGAGCGCGACGTGTCGGTGAGCACCCCCTTGAACAGCAAGTCGCTGTTGGTCTTCGGGGCGTGGTGGTCCTGCAGCGTGCGGAAGTCGTGGATCTGGTCTTCGGAGCCGAAGTAAGCGGCGATGAGTTCGGTCTCGGCGCCCGGGCCGACGACCTTGGAGTCGAGGCGCGTGCGGGCGTACGCACCGCCGAGCGCGATCGCCGCACTGGTAAGGCGGCCGTCGCGGTCGACGCTCGCGCCAGTGGTGCCGACCTGCCAGACGCGCGGGCCGAGCGCCTGCACGGACTCGTAGCGCAGCGTGGCGTTGGCCTCGGCCCGCAACTCGATCACCGGCAGGATGAGCGCGTCGACGTCGTCGGAGATGGCGACGTCGAGAATCGTCACTTGCGACGACGTGGCGGCGTCGCACCAAGACGCGCGGGTAGGTGACGCTCCCGTCGACCGTCACGTCGTGGACGACCACGACCGGCAGGTCGACGACCGCGTTGCGCTCGACGGAGATGAGCAGCCCACACTCACTGAAGGCGTCGTTGCGCAACGTGAAAGCGTCGGGCTCGTTGATGGCCTCGCCGAGATCGGCGGGCTCGCCGTCGAGGTCGGCGAAGGGCGTGATCGAAACTCCCGCGGCGTTGACTTCGAGGTGCACGACGCGGTCGTCGCGCACGATCACCAGCGCGGCGCGCTCGGTTGGTATGAGCGGACGGTCGTCGATCGCGGGGTCGGCATCTGCGGCGCTCGCTACCGGTTGGTAGCGGGCTAGGTCGAGGTCGTCGATGGGGCTGTAGCGCCACACTTCGAGATCCGCGGTGGGTAGCGCGACGCCTTCGAGTGCAGCCTGCGCCGAGGCGCGTCGGGTCGCCAACCAGTCATTCACGGGATGGCAACTCTAGTGGGGCTGTTAGGTGGTTCTCGAAGTAGACGCCCGCTTGCGGCGGGCGGGACGCTCGACGAGTGGTTCGACTTCGGCGGTGAGACGGGAAACGGCCGCTTCGAGCTCGTCGATGCGCTCGGCGTCGGTCCGTAGCTGCTCTCCGACGAGCAGGGATCCGCCGAGCACGACGAGGATGACCAGCAGCATGCCGGCCGAGGCTAGGTACGGGATCTGGCGGTTTATCTCGGGCTCGATGCTGATCTTCAGGTAGCCGATGATGGCCACGATGCCAGCGGCGGCGAAGCAGCCAAGGCCCGCCAGCAAACGGTTGCGATTCAGGATTGACATGGAGATGCCTCCGGTTCGTTGACTGCGATGGCTGATGCTGAGAGCGACGACAACGGCGGCGGAAGTGAGCAGGCCGCCAGCGACGAGCGCGAAGACGCCCACGATCATGCGTGTGACTTCCCCAAGTAGGCGTCGCGCAGGCGGCTCTGCATCGCCCGTACGGCTTTTCCGACCGCGGTGTCGACGACCTGGCCCTTTTCGAGGACGTAGGCGCGATGAGCGAGGTCGAGTGCGAGCACGTTCTGCTCGACGATGAGCACCGCGCACCCCGCTTCCCGGTTCGCCTGCGCGATGAACTCGAAGGCGGTCTCGGTCATGACGGGAGACAGCCCGAGCGAGGCCTCGTCGACCAGCAACAGCCGCGGCCCGCTCATCAGCGCCCGCGCGATGGCGAGCATCTGTTGCTGGCCACCCGACAAGCTGCCGGCCTTTTGCGTGCGGCGCTCGCCGAGGATCGGAAACACCTCGAAGGCGCGGGTGAAGCCGTCGGCGATCAGTTGCTTGTCCTTGACCGTGTAAGCGCCGAGCTCGAGGTTCTGTTCGACGCTCAGGTCGCGCAGCATGCCGCGGCCTTCGGGCACCAGCGCGATGCCTCGCCGCACGAGCGACTCCGTGGGCGCGCCCACGATGTCGTCGCCGTCAAAGGCGACCGAACCGTGGGTGATCTTGAGTTGTGACGTGATGGCGCGCAAGGTGGTCGTCTTGCCGGCGCCGTTGGAGCCCATGAGGGCGACGACCTCGCCGGGATCGACGTGGAAGCTCACGTTGTAGAGAACCTGGAGCGCGCCGTAGCCGGAGCACAGTTCCTGAACTTCCAGAATCATTTTTTCCTACCGCCCCCAGTGGCAGCGGCGGAGCGGCCGAGAAACGACTCGACGACCCGTGGCTCGGCGGTCACCTCGGCAGGCGTGCCCGACGCGATGAGCGCACCCGATTCGAGGCAGTAGCAGTAGTCGCACACGCGGGCGATCAGCGGAACGTGGTGCTCGATCACCACGAGCGTGAGTCCGAGGTCGTCGCGTAGGGACAGAAAGCGATCGCCGAGCGCCTGACTCTCCTCGGGGCCAAGACCAGCGGTGGCTTCGTCGAGCAAGAGCAGGTCGGGTCCGGCGGCGACCGCGGCGGCGATCTCGGCGATGCGCATGGTGCCGTACGGCAAGTCGCCGAGGCGTTCGTCGGCGAGGTGGTCGAGCCCGAACAACTCGAGCGCAATGTCGCCGCGGCGCCTCAGGTCGCGCTCGGCGCTGATGGTGACGCCGAGCGCGAGGATGCCGGCCGTCATCGGGTACCGCGCCAGCCAGCCCTGCGCGAGCAGCATGTTCTCGCGCACCGTCTCGGCACGTACGAGGCCCATGTCTTGGAACGTGCGGGCGAGACCGAACGGCGTGCGCTTCGAACCCGGTTGCCGCAGCAGTTCGATGCCGCGAAAGCGGATCGACCCGGTCGTAGGAGCGAAACCCGACGCAGCGTTGAAGAAGGTCGACTTTCCGGCGCCGTTGGCGCCGATGAGCCCGACGACTTCGCCGCTGCGCACCTCGAGGGTGACGTGGTCGAGTGCCGTCACACCGCCGTACTGCACCGTCACGTCGGTGGCTTCGAGCAACGCCGGGGCCGGCACGCGCAACGACAGACCACGAGGCACGTCGCGGAGCTGTGCCGCCGCGGCCGCCGCGGCGTCGTTGCGCACCAGGCGGGGCCGTGGGTCGGGACGTTCCTGACTGCGCCGCCGGACGCGCTGGTCGAGTTGGGAGACGAGGCCGCCGATACCCGTGGGCTGGAGCACGACGGCGACGACGAGCAGCGCGGCGGAGATCAACGGTGCATCCCGGCCCAGTCCGGTGAAGATCTGCGGCACGCCGTTGAGCAGCAGGGCGGCGAGCACGATCCCGCCGCCGGACCCGGCCCCTCCGACGACGACTACGCCGACGAGCAGCAACGACTGCAGCAACTCGAAGGGACCCGTGTCGCTGATGGCACCGGGCGACTCCTTGAACGCCGTGAGCACGCCGGCCACACCGGTCAGCAAGCCGGCCATCGTGTAGGCGAACAACTTCGTGCGCCCCGGCTCGATGCCGAACGCCGTGGCGCGCGCTTCGATGTCGCGCACCGCCAGCAAAGATCGTCCGGCGCGGGTAACGCCGATGCGGCGACGCACCAGCAAGACGACGGCGACGCATGCCAGGCCGAAATAGAACAGCCGCGTCGGCGAGCCCAACAGCGCCGGCCGGTCGAGTGTCAGGCCGGCGCCGGTCAGGCGGTCGTCGGGATACACGAAGTTCTTCGCCGCCAGCTGCATGGCCAGGGTGACGATCGCGATCTGCAAGCCGCGGATGCGCAACGAAGGCAAGCCGGCGATCGTCGACACGAAGGCCGTCGCCGCGATCCCACACAGCATCGCCAGCGGCCACGGCGCTCCCCGACCGCCCGCTTGGATGGTGGCGAACGCGCCGACGCCGACGAACGACGCTTGCGCCAACGAGAGTTGACCGGCCCGGCCGATGAGCACGTCGAGTCCGAGAGCGGCGACGGCGGTGGCGCATACGCCGGCGAGGATCGTCAACGTCGAGTTGCGCACGCCGGGCAGTACCGGCGCCAGCAACGCCAACGCGACACCGAGCGCGCCGAGCGCGACTGAAGGCCGACGAAGTTCAGCTTGCAGCCGTGGCACCGAAGAGTCCCTTAGGACGGATCATCAGCGTGCCCAGCACCAGCAGCAGCACGAGCACGCTTTCGATACCGGGGCTGCCGTGAGCCTTGGCCATGGCCTCGACGACGCCGACGATGAGGCTGCCGACGATCGCACCCTCGACGGAGTCGAGCCCGCCGATGACCGCGCCGGCGAGCGCGCTCAGCGCAAATCCGGTCTGACCGAACGGAGTGAGGCCGCCGAAGACCGGCGCCAGCAGGGCGGCTGCAAGACCCGACAGCACACCGGCCATGACCCAGGCGAAGCGGTACACCTGATTGACGGGTACGCCCAGCAGGCGGGCCACGGTCGGGTCGCCGGTCGTGGCGACCACGGCGAGGCCGAATTTCGTCCGGGTGAAGAACACGTACAGCCCCACGGCGACCGCGACGATCGCAATCACGCCGACGACCCGCGACGAGGCCAGGGTCGCGCCGAACACGACCAGCTTCCATTCACCCACGGTCGAGCCGGCGTACTGCGTCGCCGTGCCGAACAGGCGAAGCTCGGCGAGGGCGAGGAACAGCGCAATGCCTAGCGTCGCGATCAGGGCGTCGAGCGGCGGGCGTTGCACCAACGGCCGCATCACGACGCGCTCGACGATCAGGCCGAGGACCCCCCCGATAACGAGCGCGATGATCAGCGTCATGAACGGACCGGGATGCCAGTGCAACACGGGCAGACCGCGCGTGTTCCAGCGCAGCGCGTAGAAGAACCCAAACGCCCCTAACTCGCCTTGCGCGATCGACAACACCTTCGTGCACCGAAAGATGAGCACGACACCCACAGCCATCAATGCGTAGGCGGCTCCCTGCGCGAGGCCCGTAACGAGTTCGGCCATCGATTCAGCGCGCCGCCGCTAGAAGCCGGACGTGAAGTCGCGTTCGAGGGCCCACCTGCCGCCGGACTCCTTGAGCACGGCGACAAAATCGGCACCCTCACGCGTGGTCGGGCCGAACTTCACCGGCACCCAGATGTCGGGCTTGAAGTCGAGCGCTTGGAACGTGGCGCGAAAGTTGTTCTGCCCCATCGGGTTGGGTGTGCGCCTGATCGCTTCACCGACGACTTGTCCGACACCCCATCCGACGATGCCGAGGTCATCAGGGTTCTCACCGGTCTGGGCGCGGTAGGCATCCTGGTAGGTCTTCGTGCGCGGGTCGCTGAGGGGCAACCACGGGCTGAAGGCGCGGGCGTTTCGTAACGCCGTCGGCGCGACCGTGAAGACGAGATCGAAGCCCCACGAGATCGAATTGGCAAACCAGATGGGGTTGTAACCCGCGGCGGCGCTCTGGTTGGCGATCTTGGCGGCGGGCGTTGGCGCCATATACAGCCACGTCGCCGTCGCTCCCGATCTCGACAGGTCCAGAGCCACGCTCGAATAATCGTTGTCCTGTCCTTCGATCGCCTTGCTGTAGGAAACCTGCGCCCCCAGCGAAACGATGCGCTTGGCGAAGGCGTCCTTGCCCGGCACGAGTTCGGACGTGTTCTCGTACACGATCGCCGCCTTCTTCACCCCGAGCACCTTCACGAAGTAGTCGGCGATCAGCGCGCCTTGGACGGCGTGGTCGATGGTGATGCCGAAGGTCCATTTCTGGCTGGCGTCGAGATTCGCCGGCGTCTGGATCTGGATGTTGGGGACGTTGCGTCCGTCGAGGTAGGCGCCGAGCGCTTTCTGATTTTCGAGGCGGTCGAGCACGATGATGGCGAACACCTTGTCGTCCTCGATCAGCTTTTGCGCCTCTTGCTTGCCGACCGACGCGCTCGACTGCGTGTCGCGGATGACGATCGACACCTTGCGGCCGTTGATACCGCCCTTGGAGTTGACGTAGTTCCAGTAGACGTTGGCACCCTTGTCGAAGTTCGACGGGACGGGCGCGGCGCCCGTAAGCGGCAGCAGATACCCGAGCTTGATCGTGGTTGCGGTGACGCCGGTCGACGGTCCGGGTTCGACGGTCGCGGTCGACGCGCCTCCGCCTCCGCCCGCCGCCCGTCGCTCCCGCGAGTGTCGTCGCCGTCGCGCCGCCAGGAAGCGTCTGATCCGTGATGCCCGTCGGCAGCGACCCGTCACCGGCGAGCGTCGTTTCCGTCGAGCCGAGCGACAGGCCGTCGCTGGTCAGTCCGCTGCCGCGGTTGGCCTTGAGTCCTTCCGCGCGATCGAACCGCGCCCCGCAGGCCGAACCCGCAATCGCGACGGCCAACGCCAGTACGCAAACCCCCCGAAGTCGCACGAAGCCGACGCTAGTGGTGCCGGAGTAATGCCGCGGCGACGTCGGCCAGCACGTCGAAGCGCGCGAACGCGATCCCTTCGGTTTCGCACCAGTCGGCCAGGTGCGCCTTGGCGAATACCTCATCGGCCACGCGGGCGGCGTGACGGTCGCTGGTCCCGTCGCCAACGAAGACCGTGGCGCGACCGCGGGCGGCGGCTCCGTTGACGACCCTGGGCTTGCAGGTGCCGCAGATGGCGCAGGACGCGCAGGTGCGGTCGGCGTTGGGATACCGCAAGGAGTTGGTGGCGAAGTCGACCTCGTTGGTGATCACCGGCAGTCCGAAGGGCGCCACCAGATCGTGCACGTAGTACCCGAAGCCGTCGGACACGACACTGATCTCGGCGCCGGCACGACGCAGGCCGTCGACCAGTGGTCCGAACCCCGGATCCAGGGGCACCTCGGCGGCGACGGCGTGGCGTTCAGCCTCGCCGATGTGGTCGGGAATGCAGGCCCACTGCTTCTCCATGCACTCGCGGCTGCCGATGGCACCAGCGCCGTACTGCTCTTCGAAGTCCCGCCAACCCGGGTCCGCCAAACGCTCGAGCAGGTGGACGCCCATGTCGGTTGTGGAGATGGTGCCGTCGAAGTCGAAGAAGACCGAAGTATTCGCGAGATCCCGAGGCACCGCCACCGCTCTACTCTGGCGCACATGGCGATCCGCGAGGACTGCAAGCACTACGCGACGCGCACCTACGGGACCGGCGAGATGGTGCGGATGTGCCGCCTCGACCTGGCGCCCGAGGCGCCGTTCAACTGTCCCGAGAATTGCCCGAGCTACCAGCGCCGGACCTGGGACGCCGGGTGGACGCTCGGCAAGTTGGCCGACACGGCGCCGGACCCAGTCGAGCCGGCGACGCCGTCGGGCGACGTGTCGGCCGTGCTCGACATGGCCGAGGACGTCATCAACTCGATCGGCGCCGACGTCCTCGCCGAACACCGCGCCGAACAAGCCAAGAAGGACAAGGGTCGCTTCCCCAAATTCAAGAAGCGCCGCGGCAAGCGGTAGCTAGAAGCCCTGCCCTCAACCGCCCTTTCATGACAGGTTCGGGTTGCAATCGGCGCCCGAAACTGCGCTGTCACAACCACAATCCGTCACCGAACTTGCGTCCCGGTATCCCGCGTCGTCGCCCGATCGGTTCTCCGTGCGGTTGATGTCACAGGACGACATTTACTGCATCAACAGGACTCGGCCAGCCGTCTCCTTCGCCACACGCCCATGTTGCCTCTCGCGCCCAACGCTGACCGTCCTAGAAGCCGGTCTCGTACAAGCGGCGGATGGCGGATTCGATGTCGGGCTCTTCGATCGTGAGCTCGACGATCTCGGCGGCGGCAGCCACGGCGGCGATGACTTTGGCGGCCGACGTTCCGGTTCGCTTGAACGCCAGTCGCTGACGGGAGCCTTCGACCGCGACCAATCGCGTCCCGTCGATTTGCAGCGGCGGAGCTTCCTCGGCCAAGTCGACGACCAGGATCCGTTCCTCGCCTAAACGTTCGGTCACTTCGGTGAGGCCGCCGTCGAAGAGCAGCTTGCCGTGGTCGATGATCATCACCCGCTGACACAGCCGTTCGATGTCGTCGAGGTCGTGGGTGGTGAGCAGCACCGTCGTGCCGCGCTCGGCGTTGCGGCGTGCGAGGAAGTCACGCACCCGCGCCTTGCTCACGACGTCGAGGCCGATGGTCGGCTCGTCGAGGTAAAGGATCTTCGGGTCGTGCAAGAGCGACGCCGCGAGGTCGCCGCGCATGCGCTGTCCCAGAGACAACTGGCGGACGGGCACCTCGAGCAGTTCATCGAGGTCGAGCAGGGCCACGAGTTCGTCGAGCGTGGTGCGGTAGTCGGCATCGCCGACGCGGTAGACGCGGCGCAGCAGGTCGAAGCTGTCGACGAGCGGCAGGTCCCACCACAGTTGACTGCGTTGACCGAACACGACGCCCACGTGGCGGGCGACTTCGGTCCGCCGTCTCGAAGGGTCGAGCCCGTCGACGAGCACCCCGCCGTGCGATGGGACGAGAATGCCGGTGAGCATCTTGATGGTCGTCGACTTTCCGGCGCCGTTGGGACCGATGTAGCCGACCATCTCGCCGGCTTCGATGCCGAAGGTGACGTCGCTCACCGCCGCGACTTCCTCGACGCGACGCCGGATGCGCCCCGCGCGCCGGCGGACGCGGAACGTCTTGCCCAACTCGTTGGCTTCGATGAGCGCCACCGTCAGCTCCCGGTGCTCCGGTAGTGGCGGACGGCGAAGCGCCAGACCGCGCCGGCGACTAGCGCCACGGCGACGCCGACGACGGGACTGGCCAGCGGCGCCCACGCGGGCGCACCGAGACGATCGGTGCGTCCGAGGATGTACACCGTCGGGAAGTAGTTGGCGAAGGACACTGGGATGGCGAAGGCGAGGATGCGGCGCAGCCACTCGCCGTAGACGGCCAGCGGGTACTGCGCCAGAAACCCGCCGCCGTAGGTCACGGCGTTCGCCGCCTCGCGGGCGTCGACCCACCAGAAGCACAGGCAGCTGGTCAGCACCCACAAGCCCGAGAAGATCGTCGCCCCGCTCATCAACGCGATGAACACCATGGCGACGCGCGCCGGAGTCCAATGGATCGACGCCGCGCTGCAGCCGACGGCGAAGATCAGCAAGCCTTCGGCGACTTTGCCGATGCGTCGCAGCGAGAACTGGTCGGCGATCACCTGCACGAGCGGCGACGCCGGCCGCAGGAGCAACCGATCGAAGCTGCCGTCGCGCACGTGGTACTGCACGTTCTCGACCGCGGAGACGAACATGTCGCCGAGGGCGAACCCGAGGTTGCCGAGGCCGTAGAGGAACGCCACCTCACCGACCGACCACCCCTTGAGTGACGACACGTTCGAGAAGACGATGAGGATCGCCACGAAGTCGAGCGCGTTGATCGTGAACTGGCTGAGGGTGAACAGGGCGAAGCTCACGCGGTATTGCAGGTCCGATCGCAGGCGCGCCCCGGCGAGCACGCGGTAGGTCAGCGCCGCGTCGCGAATGGCACTAGCCACCTTGGATCACCACGCGGCGTGTGGCCACGGTCGTCACGTAGCGGCCGATGACGAATAGCGCCCCCGCCCATCCGACTTGCACGAGAACGCGGGCGACGGCGTCGACGCCGGTGACCGCGCCGAGCCAAATGTCGGCCGGTGTCTGCACCATGCCGGCGAAGGGCAACGCCCGCATGATCGGTTCGAGCCAGTCAGGAAACAGCGACAGTGGGGCGATGGTGCCCGAGCCGAAGATCGTGAGGGTGACGGCGAGTTGCGTCGTCCCGCGCGTGTCGAGGATCCAGAACGCCGACAGGCTCACGAGATAGCGGACGCCGAAACCGATCACCAGCGCGGCCAGCATCGAGACGGCGAACAGCACCACGGCGAACGGCGACTGCGGCCACTGCAGGCCGTAGACGAGCTCGCCGATAGCCACGATGGGCACGGTCCGGCCGACGAGTTGGAACAGGCCGCGTCCGATGTCTGACGCCAGCCACCACAGCTGGAAGTCCGACGGACGGTAGAAGTCGGTCACGACGTCGCCCGTCCGCACGCGCTGACCGATCTCGTCCTCACCGCCGAACACGCCGGAGTAGGCGAGCATCCCTTGGGTCAGGAAGCTGAACGTCATCATTCCTTTAGCGTCGAAGCCGCCGGCGCCCGGACTCGCTTGCACGACGGCGATGAGCACAGAGGCGCGGATCATTCCGAAGACCGAATTCGTGAACACCCCGGCGATGGTCGCGGCGCGATACGTCGACCACCGGCGAAAGCTCCGCCTCGCAACTTCCCAGTAGAGCCGCACCCATGGCTACCGTAGGCGACCATGCGCCGCCGCCTCGTTGCCCTTTTCGTCGCGATCTTGATTGGCCTCGGCACCGCTGCGTGCAGCGACGACGACGACCGGCCGCTCGCCGACATCACCACCACGACGGAGGCGCCGACGACGACGACCGCATCGACCATTCCTTCGGGTCCGCCGGCAACGGAGAAGGCCGCGGCCCAGGGGTTGTTCGACGCGTGGCAGCGGGGCGACCGGCAGGGCGCGTCGCGCTACGCCAAGCAGACAGCGATCGACGAGCTGTTCGAGCATCCGAACACTGGTGACGTCAAGTACGACGACCAGGGCTGCCAGCCGCAGGGCGGCCAGTTCATCTGCGCGTGGAGGTACCGGGGGGGCGTGCTGCAGATGACCGTCGAAGCCGTGGCGGGCGGCGGCTTCGTTGTCGACGACGTGACTTACAAGGAAGACTGACGCTCGAAATGACCGGCGACGGCCTCGAGCCAGCCGGCGCTGTTCTCGAGTTGCGGGCTGTGCGCGGCGTTCGGGATGACGGTCAGCGTCGCTCCGGGGATCGTGTTGGCCATCGCCACCGCGGCGTCGCGTAGGCCGAGGTCGTTCTCCCCCACGAGCACCGTCGCCGGCATCGTCAGCGAAGCGAGCTGGTCGAGAAACGACGGGTACTCGAGCAGTTCGTTGCCGAAGCGCACGAAGGCGAGCGGGTCCATGGCGTGCAGGTCGTAGCGCAGCCCCGCGCGGAACGCCTCGACCTCGGGGATGTCGGGGATGGCCGCGTTGATGGTGTCGAAGAGCGCGCCCATCCCTTGCGTACCGGCGATGTCGATGCCCGTGCGCATGAACCCGACGTTGTCGTTGGTGTCGTCGGCCGACGCGGCCGCGGCGGTGTCCATCGGGATGAGCGAGGCGATGCGCTCGGGGTGGTCGAGCGCGTAGCGCATCGCCACCACTCCGCCCATGGAGTGGCCGAGCACGTGGAACCGGTCGAGCTCGATCCGATCCACCAAGGCGGCGAAGTCACTGACGAGTTGGTCGAAGCAGTAGCTGTCCGCGACACCCGTGTTGGTGCTGGCGCCGTGGCCCCGATGGTCGTAGGTAACGACGGGGCGATCGGCCGCGAGGTCGTTGACGACGGGATCCCAGCTGCGCGAGTTGCCCATGAATCCGTGCACCAGCACGAGCGGCGTTTCGTCGCGTTGACGCTCGCCGCGGATCCAGTACGCGAGCTCGACGTCGTTCACCTTGACGACCTGTTGTTCCATCCTGATCCTCTGAGTCCGCGGTTAAGATGTCTTATCATGTCGGTGGCCCTGCAGCGCGACGCCCACGTCCCCCTGTACGTCCAGATCCGCGACCTGTTCGTAGCCGAGATCGAGGATGGCCGCCTCCAGGCCGAAGACCAATTGCCTTCAGAACCCGAACTCGTGGCGCGGTTCAGTGTGGGCCGCCCGACCGTGCGCCAGGCCCTGGGACTGCTGAGGCAAGAAGGATGGGTCGTGACGCGACGCGGCGCCGGAACCTTCGTCACTTCCCCGCGACCGCGGGTGACGTTGATGAGCTTCGACGGGCTGACGCGGGCGCTGCAGGCGCGCGGCTTCGCCGTCAACGACGAAGTCCTCGGCGACGCGGTCGAGGCCGGACCACCGCTCGAAGTGCTGGCGCTCAGCGACGGCAGCGATTCGGGATGGTGGACGGTACGGCGCGTCCGGCGGGTCAAGGATGGCAAGCGCGATCATGCGCTGTGCGTGGAGACCGATGCCTTCAACCTCGCGCTGTGTCCTGACGCCGCCTCGCTGTTCGGCGCCAGCGGCTCGGCCGCGGCGGTGCTCGAAGCGTCCTACGGCTACGGCGTGAGCGCCTGCGAAGTGGCGACGCGAGCGATCGGTGCCGATGCCGCTACGGCGAAACTGCTCGGCGTCCGCAAAGGTCACCCGTTACTGGCGATGGAACGCCTCAACCGCGGTGCCGACGACGCCACCGTCCACGTCGTGAGCTACCTACTGCGCACCGATGTTGTGCCGGTGGTCGAGACGCTCGTGAACCAAGCTGGTCGTCGGTGAGCGACGAGACGGTCAGCGGGGTGGCGGCGGATTACATCGCCGCGGTTCGCGACGTGCTCGATGCCATCGCTGCCACGCAGGGCGACGCCATCGAGCAGGCGGCGCAAGCGTGCGCGGCGGCGATCGCGGCCGACGGCCTCGTCCACGTGTTCGGCTCGGGCCACTCGCGCATCATCGTGGAGGAACTGTGGCCCCGGTACGGGTCGTACCCGGGGTTTCACCCGATAGTCGAGCTGTCGACGACCGTGTACCACCAGGTGGCCGGGGCGAACGGGCAGCGCCAGGCGATGTTCATCGAGAACGTGCCTGGTCTCGCCGCGCAGATCCTGCGCAACTTCCGCTTTGGACCGAGCGACGCGCTCATCGCGATCTCGTCCGGTGGCACCAGCGTGGTCACCGTCGAAGTCGCCGAACAGATGCGGGCGCGCGGGTTGCCGGTCATCGCCATCACGTCGGTCGCGCACTCCGAGTTGTCGACCAGCAAGGCGCCGAGCGGCCACCGACTGTTCGAAGCGGCCGACATCGTCATCGACACGTGCACGCCGGTGGGCGATGCCGTGATCAACCTCCCGGGTTTGGTGCCGCCCGTCGGCCCGACGACCACCGTCGCCGGCGCCGCGGTGGCCAACGCATTGAAGGTGCGCGTGGCGGAACTCTTGCTTGCCGCGGGCGTCGTGCCTCACGTGCTGCCGAGCGCCCTCGTCGTCGGTGCCGAGGCAAGCGCGGCGGCGTTCGAAGCCGCGTACGACGAGCACGCCCGTCGCACGTCGCCGCTGCTCAACTTCCCGGCCACGAACCCGCCGCTCACACCGTGACCGCCCGACTTCGCGACGCGCTGGCCGCCGTCCCTCTGATCGCCGTGCTGCGCGGTTTGGACCCGGCCGCGGCCTCCGCGCTCTCCGTCGACTTGGCGGCTGCCGGCGTGCGCGCCATCGAGATCACGATGGACTCCCCCGACGCCGCCGCCGGCATCGAACGACTGCGCGAGGAACTCGCCGAGGACATCGTCGTCGGCGCCGGAACGGTTGTGACCACCCACGACGTCGCCGCGGCGGTCAAAGCCGGCGCGTCGTTCTGCATCGCCCCACATCTAGACGAAGAAATCGTGCGGTCCGCGCTGAGCCATGGCGTCGCCGTCGTGCCCGGCGTCGGTTCGGCGACCGAGTTGCACCGCGCCGTCGAGGCCGGCGCCACGATGGTGAAGCTGTTCCCGGCGGGCGCGCTTGGAGCCGACTACCTCGCCGCTCTCCGCGGCCCGTATCCCAACGTCCCGATCATGGTCTCCGGCGGCATCGGCCTCGCCAGCATCGGCGATTGGCTCAAAGCCGGCGCGACCGCCATCGGCCTCGGCGCCAGCACCCTGCGCGACGAAGCGACGGCCCGCCAAGCCGTCTCCGCCGCGACTGCCCGACGCCCGATGTGAGCGCTTAGGAGCGGATTGTCTTCCCGTCGGCTGACGCCACCAGGCGTTGGATTTGTTCGTCGGTGAAGCCCCCGAGTTCGCGGGCTATGGGGGCGACAGGGTTGGCGCGTGGGGCGTAGAAGTCGCCGGAGCTGAGCGACTCGGAGGCAGAGTCGAAGACCTTCTCGCTCGTGCCCTTCTGCTTCATGACCACGCCGAGGATGGCTTGGCCGCGGTCGAGCAGAGCGTCCACGCCGGCGGTGTCGGCAGCCTCGAGCCAGCGCATGCCGTTGAAGAGGTGGAGAGACTCGTCGGCGGAGATCCAGTCGCACACGAAGGCGCTGTCGTGGCTGCCGGCGTCCCGAAAGGCGCGGGCGCGGTCGTGCAGCGTCTCGACCACGTTGCCTTCGACCACGGCGTTGAACACGAGCGTGCGCTCTTCCAACGGGAGGAAGGCGACGGCGTCGTAGAAATTCCAGGTCGGGAACGGATGCGCTCCGGCGTCGGCGCCGAGCTGTTCGAGCCGGCGCAACAGCAGACCGATGTGACGGATCTCGTCGGAGCATTGCGTGGCGAAGTCCCGGTAGAACTCCCATGGCCGGTCGTGGATCTCGTGCACCATCGAACCGACGATGGCCAGCGACGAGATCTCGGGCATGAGCCCGTGGTGGTTGGCCAAGACCTCGGCGTCGTGCTGGCCGAAGTCGGCGTACTCCGGGCAGTACGACACCTCTTCGCCGTCGGTGGCGATGCGGTACTCGCTGCCGAGGAACAGCAGCTCGGGCGCGGGACGGTTCAGCGGCCAGAAACCCGTGCCGAGTTCAGCGCCGTCGTCGGTGCGATCGTCGGGCACGTCGTCGCTGCGGACCACCAGGCCGCCGGCAGCGTCGAGCGCGGCACGCACCTCAGTGAGATACGACGCATCCCCGTCGGTGTCAGCGTCCGCCAAGAACGCCTTCGCCCATTCGTTGCGCTCGACGTGGTCGGGCAAGAGGTGGCGGGTTACGAGACGGATCGTCAACTCGTCGCCGAGCGGGTCGCAGGCGGCGACGAGCGCGCGGTAGGCGTCGACCAGTTGCGCGCCGACGACGTCGTAGACCGCAGCGACCAGCGCCGTCGTCGTGGGTGCGTGGTCGACCAGCTCGATCAAGCCCTTCCACGCAGGCTCCGGTTCGTGAAGCATGCGATCCGTCGTGCGCAGCCTCGCCATGCGGGCGCGCAACGCCTCGCCGTGCTCGGCGCGGAATCCCATGTCGCGGGCGAAGGCGAGGCGCTCGTCGTTCTCGGTCACCCGCGCCGTCCACCCGCCGAGCACGCGCAAGAGGTCGGCTTCGGCGCGGAAGCACCGTGCGAGTTGGTTGGCCACTTGGCGCGGCCGCAGTCCCCACGTCATGAGGTCGTCCTTTCGAAAGCGACGGTGGCGGCGCCCAGGACGCCGATGTGTTCCCCGAGAGCGGATCGTTCAATGCGAAGCGGGCGACCACGCGTAATCCATGCGCGTTCAGCGACGAGCTCTTGCACGCGCGGCAGGAACTGCTCCGCCGCGCCCATAAGGCCCCCACCGATTACGACCAGCTCGGGCTGGTAGGCGTGCACGGCCGTGACGATCGTGGCCGCCAGCGCCGCGGTGAAGACGTCGACCACCGCCGGGATGGCGAACGCGTCGCGGGCATCGGCGATGTCGACGCCAGCTTCGGCGGCCAATCGTCGTAGTCCCGTCGCCGACGCGAACACCTCGGCACACCCGCGGTTGCCACACACGCACGGCGGTCCGTCGATGTCGATCGTGAAGTGCCCGATTTGGCTGCCGGCCAGCACCGCTTCCCCGCCGGCGGCGTCACCGCGGATGACAACGGCACCGCCGAGGCCGGTACCGAGCGTGAGCATGACCACATCGTCACAGCCCTTCGCCGCGCCGAACCGCCGCTCGGCCGCAAGAACGGCGCGGGCGTCATTGTCGGCGAACACCGGCAGTCCGAACTCGGCGAACGCGTCCGGCAGCGACACGCCTTCGCCGGCATCGAGGCGGGTTCCGATGCCGAGAAGGCTGCCGGACCGCGGGTCGATCTCTCCGGGCACCGACAGTCCGATCGCCGTTACCGATGTGTCGCGAACGTCGCGCGCCAGGGCGCGGGCAGCGGCGAGCCAACCGTCGAGACCGGCCGACTCCGCCGACGGCACGGTGCGATAGCCGCTAACGATTCCGTCGTCGCTGACGACCGCGGCCTTGAACGACGTGCCGCCCAGGTCGAGCCCGAGGACGGCGGTCAAAAGGCCTCGAGTTCGCTGCGGCTGGTACCGATGGCCTTGGCGACGGCGGCGAGGTCGTTGTAGCGGGTGTTGCCGTCGGTCTCGACCTCGGCGTCGAGGCCGACCTCGTCGTAGTTGTAGCGGGCCACCCACGTGTCGTAATCCTCGACCCGCGATGGATCGGCGGCGCTGAAGCAGTAGTAGCCGCGGGGCGTCTTCGAGATGATCTCCGGCGTAGCCGATCCGTAACGGATGTCGATGCTCCAGCGCACGTAGTCGGCCTTGTTGTCGAGACCCTGGTGCAGGGTGAGATCGCTGAACAGCAACACGTCGCCAGGGTTCATCTCGGCGGTGTAGACGTCGTAACCCGCGAGGTCTTCGTCGGCGACGGTGAACAACGAGTTGAACCCGCGGTGACGCGCGAGATACCCGGCGCGATGCGAGCCGACCGCCAACTGCAGGCACCCGGCGCGTTCGTCGGCCGGCACGAGCGGCTGCCAGACCGACACCAACTCGCCGTCGTTGCGGTCCCACCCTTTGTAATAGTGCGCGTCCTGGTGCCACAAGATGCGCTGGATGGCGGTGTTGGGCTCGCGCGGCCGCCCGTTCCAGACCCCGTGGGCGTACACCTCGTCGCCGACCAACGAACGCGCCGGGCCCAGCAGTTCCGGCCGCCGCCACAGTTCGTAGACGGCTGGGCTGACCAATACCTTGCGCCAACTCGAGGCGAACTTCGGTTCGTGTTGCTCGCGCAACGCGGCGAAGCGCTTCTCGAACGGCAGGTCGTCGAAGGTCTCGGTGACGAAGCCCTCGTCGAACCACTGCTTCGCCATCTGGTCGACGACGTTCTCGAACACCTCCTGCAACCCCTGCCTCACACCCGCGGGCACGACATCGCGCAGGACGATGAAGCCCTGCTCGTCGTAGGTCGCCTTCTGCTCGGCGGTGAGCGCGTGCGGATGGGTCAAGGCAGTCACAGTTCCCCTTAGGTGGCGGTCCAGCCACCGTCGACCGGCAAGACCACGCCGGTGATGGCATCGGATTCAGGTGAGGCAAGAAAGCCGACCGCCGCGGCAACCTGCGTCGCTTCGATCAGCGGGCCGACCAGCGGCTGGCGACGTCCCGACTCGGCGAGTACCTCGTCGTTGGCCTGCGCTCGTTCGCTCATCGGCGTGCGGACGAGCCCGGGGGCGACGGCGTTGACGCGGATCCCGCGCTCGGCGTAGGACGCCGCCATCGCCTTCGTGAGGCTGATGACTGCCGCCCTTCGACGCGGCGTAGGCGTGCGTTTCGAACACGCCGGGAGCGCCGCCGCGCATGCCGAGCACCGACGTGAGATTCACGATCGAACCGCCGGGTCCCATGTGGCTCAGAGCGGCGCGGCAGACGAGGAAGACGGAACGCAGGTTGGTCGCCATCAGCTGGTCCCACGCTTCATCGGTGCACTCGTGGACCGGACCGTCCCCGAGGCGACGACCGCTGATGCCGACGACGTTCACGACCACGTCGAGCCCGCCGAGCTGGCTGAGCGTCGCCAGGACCGCGGCGTCCACTTGCGTCGCGTCCGTGACGTCGCACGCGATCACGTTCTCGACGCCGCCCGGGTCGACGTCTATACCGGCGACGGACATGCCGCGGCGCTCCAGTTCAGCGACCACGGCGCGGCCGATGCCGCCAGCCGCCCCGGTGACGAGCGCGCGGCGTGTCACCAGGACACCTCGCCGGCTCCGCCTGCGGCGCGACCAGAGGCCGCCTCGATCACGACCGGGCCGCGCGCCGTCAGTCGGCCGGAGCCGTCGAAGTTGCGAGTGAAGGTGCGCGACGAAAACGACCCGTCGCCCGCACCGACGCGCAGCGACCCGTCGGGCGCGGGTTCCACGCCGAGCAGGCGCAGGTACGACAGCAACGGCTGGGCGTGGGCGTGACCGTTGTTGACGGGGAACGCCTGCATGGCGAACAGCGCCCCTTCCCAGCCCCACGTGCGACCGGGCGTGTTCGACTCCGGCGCGTTGTAGCAGTCGGGACCCGACAACGTCCCTTCCCACACGTCGGGGTAGGTCGCTTCGTGGTTGGCCAGCGACATCCGGTTCCACTCGTCCCACGCCAACTCCGGCGCCAAGCGCGCCGCCGCCCAGATCAGCGTCATGTTGATCGACAGCCAGATCCCGCCACCGGTTCCCATGCCGAACTCACCGGGCGACATCGTGTCCGATACCGGCCACTTCAGTCGCGCACCGAGGGGCGAGTCCTTGCGGAGAAGCTCGTCGATGGTGGCCAGTAACTCGCGACCGCGGTCGTCGCCGGCGGCACCGCACAGGATCGACCACGGTTGCACTTCAAGCCAGCAGTCGGTGTCGCCCACCGCCGGAAAGCCGGGCGCGTACGCGCGCTTGAACCAGCGGCCGTTCCACTCGCCGGCGACGGCGGTGCGCAACGCGTCGGCGTACTGACGCGCCTCGGCGGCGGTGGCGGCGTCGCCCAATCGGTCGCACAGCCCGGCATAGACCGGCAGCACCCACGCAGCCATGGCCGAGTTGAGCACCGACTCGCCCTTCTCGATCATCACGTCGCGTTCGACATCGAACTCGTGCATGACGTTGTCGTTCCAATCGGCGTTGCGGATGCGCACGTGGCCGTGCTCGCCCAAGCCGACCTCGTCGACGAAGAAGCGGAACTGCCGACGAAGGTGCTCACCCAGCGTCGCCGACGCCGGCGCGTGATTGGGATGGAAGGGCAGGTCGACGTCGAAGGCGGCGAGGTCGCCGGTGGCGGCGGCGTACTCGGCGGCGAGCCACAGCGCCCACAACGGCTGGTCCGACGGCTGGAACATCCAATCCCATTTCCGCTTGGCGCCGTCGAGGGCGTACGGCATCTCGCCCTCGGGGTTGGACCACGCACAGGTGTTGCGCAACACGGACAACGCCAGGTCGGGCTCGGAGTAGACGAGCGGGAGCGCGTGCTGGAGCGGGTCGCGGGCGGCGCCGTTGAAGCCCATCTCGAACGAGTACGTCGACGCCTGGTCGAGCGTGTGACCGCCGAGGACCTCGTCGACGCACGTGCCACCGGTGAGCAGCGCGGCGTGCCACGCCAGCTCGCGCCCGGCCGTCGCCGACCGTTCGGTCGCGACGACGGGCAGGCGGTCGACCAGCCCGTCAACCGACGCGTGCACCAGTTTCGCCGGATCGTCGACCACTGAACCGTCGTCGATACCGAAGCGGAACCAGATGAAGCGGGTCTCACCAGGCTCGATGACAACGTCGGTCGTGAGCGTCAGTGTCGGGTGGGCGTCGTCGCTCGCCGACGCGTCGGCCTCGGTCTCGCCGACGGCGTCGAGGCGCAACGGCACCGGCGGGCCGAACACGGTCGGGTTGCGGGCGTTCTCGTAGTGCGCCGCCTTGTCCGTGCGGACCTCGGCGGCGCGTACGAAACCAGGCCCGGTAGTGACGTCGTAGGTCACGGCAGCTGCAGCGATTTCGCGCCGGCTCTCGAGGTTGGTTCCAAGCTGCACGAAGCGCGGTGCGACGCGCCACGTTTCAACGTGGGCGATCGAGCGCGGCCCTGGCGCGGCCTCGTCGAGGTGCAGCACGACGCGAACGAGGACCCACGGAGCTTCGCCTTCGGGACACAGGAGCGAACGGAACAACGACAGTCCGGCGCGCCGCGCCTTCACGTCGAAGTAGGTCGGGCCGAAGATGCGCTTCGGGACGGACTCACCGGCGGGCCGATTGGCGAATGCGCTCCCCCACGTCGTTCCGTCGGATTCGACGATGGTCGACGTGCCAGTACCCGCGGGATCGGGGGCGGTGAGCCACCGGAGCGCGTGGGTGGTGTCCCACAGGGCGGCGCCACCCTCGTTGTCGACGACCACCTGGAGGCGTCGGTTTCCGAGCGCGACGAAGTGCCGACGCGTGCGCGGCCCCGTACGCGGGTCCCACTCAGCTGCATCGAGCTCCGTGTGGTCGGCGCCGTACGAGAACGCCGGCAGGCCGTGATCGTCGATCCACTTCCCGTAGGTACTCATGAGATCGCCCTCAATGCCGGTACCAGGTCAACGGTCTCGTCGACCTCCATCACGCGGTGGGCGACGCCCGAGTCGGCCAGGACCTGGCGAATGTCGGCGACCGGCCGCGAGTTGAAAGCGAACAGCTCGTAGTGATGCGGGATCAGCAACCGGGCGCCGCAAGCGCGGGCGAGTTCGATCCCCTCTTCCAACGACATGTTGGGCGGCGTGCCGAGGTGCTCGGCCACGCGGCCGTTGGCGGGCAGCAGCACGACGTCGGGGTGGAGTTCCGCCAACGCGGCGCGTTGCTCGTCGAACACCAGCGTGTCGCCCGAGTGATAGATCCGCAGGCCATCGACCTCGACCACCACCGACAGGCAGCTCGGGTCGATGGCGGAGTGCGCGGCGGGGAGGATCGTGAAGGGACCGACGCGATCACCCGAAGCCACGCCTTGCATGCGATCACGAGGCACACCCAGGTCGTCGGCGGCGTAGTCGACCAGCGGAGCGGGGAGCACCAGCGTGGCCTGCGTCGCGGCCTCCATCACGGCGGCGATCGATCCCGGGTCGAGGTGGTCGGAGTGCTTGTGCGACGCGAACACCCAGTCGAGATCCGCTAGATCGGCTGGCGTCACCGAGCACGGGTGCAGCCGGTCGTGCGGCTTGTCGGTGCCCCGGTACTTCGCCGCCAGGTAGTCCGACAGGTAGAGGTCCAGCGCGATGCGACCCTCAGGCGCGTCGACGAGGAAGCTCGACTGCCCCAGCCACGTGAGCCGAACCGTCACCCGGTCACCAGTCGGGCGCCGGCAACCAGCGCCTCGATCTTGCTGCGCGCCGCCCAGCGCGCCGTCTGCGACAACCCGCAGTCGGGTGCCAGCAGGAGCCGCTCCGGTGGGACGAACGCCAGGCACCTCGTGGCGCGTTCGGCGACGTCCTGCGCCGTCTCGATGTAATACGACTTCACGTCGATCACGCCGACGGCGACGTCCTTGCCAGCGTCGGCGACCTGGGCGATGACCTCGAGCTCGGACATCTCGCGGCTCGCCATCTCGACGTGGATCTCGTCGACGGGCAAGCCGAGGAAGGCCGGGAACAAGGGCGCGTACGTGCGCAACCCGACCGCGTGGCCCTTGAAGTTGCCGAAGCAGAGATGCGTCCCTAGGCGCATGCGCCCCACCACCGGCTCGACGGTGCGGCTGAACACGTCGACCATGCGGTCGACGTCCTCCTTCCATCCGTAGCAGCTCATCGACGGCTCGTCGATGGTGACCGCCGGCGCGCCGGCGGCCGCGAGCGCTTCGAGTTCGGCGCGCACGAGCGGCAGCAACGCCTCGGTTACCGCCCAGCGGTCGGGGTAGTCGGCGTTCGGCAGCAGACGGCCGGCCAGCGTGTACGGACCCGGCACCGACACCTTGAGCGCTGGTCCCTCCGGCGCCAGGCGGCAAAGCCGTTCCCACTCGGCGACGACGCCGAGGCCGCGCGGCGCCACCAACTCGCCGACGACCGCGTGGCGGCCGCGCTGGTCGTGCGCCGGCGGACCGAAGCGGCGCGGCGGCGCGCTCTCGCGGTCGATGCCGTCGATGAAGCCGTAGAACGACAAGTTGAAGTCGAAGCGCGTCGGCTCGCCGTCGGTGATGACGTCGAGCCCGGCGCGCACCTGGTCCATCACAGCGACGGTGACCGCGTCGTCTTGCAGCTCTTCGCGGTCATCTGGTCCAAAGGCGTCGAGGTCGCCTAGCGCGAACTCCAGCCAGCTGGGCAACGGGTAGCTGCCCACAACGGTCGTACGAATAGTCATCAGCGGTTGGGTCCTCCCGCGTACGTGACGCCGTGCACGAACAATTCGGAGGCGTCGGTGGTCAGCTCGCCGCGCTTGTAGCGCTTGCCGAGCTCGGTGTAGCGGTACGCACCGGGGTAGCCGCCGTTCGGGGCGACGGCCGACGGGTCGTACCAGATCTCGTTGATGTCATCCATGTAGCTGTAGTCATCGGGACCGAAGCCGCCGCCGATGGCCCACGGCTCGGCGGGGTAGCGCCTGGGCATGTTGATGAGCGCCTTGTCGAACGACGCCTGGTTCAGCTTCGGCCCGGCCTCTTGGATGCCATTCATCATCATCATGAGCGGGTGCCAGAAGTTTCCGCACGAGCTGCCGTCAGGGTTGTTCGCCGGATCGATCGACTTGTACGCCTGGTAGCACTCCTGTTGGGCGTCGGGCCGCGGGATCTCCCACGCCGAGAGGCCGAACATGTGCGGCGCCTGGTTGGCCGGCATGAGCCGGCCGATGACGTTGAAGTCGAGGGCGAAGGCGCTGAACTGCACCCATTCAGGTTCGTAGCTCTGGGCGTCGGCGGCGTTCATGGCGTGGAGTGCGTTGACGCCGCCGTATTCCTGGATGATGGTCGTGACGCCCGCGCTCCGAAAGTCGGTGATGGCCGCAGACGCGCCGGCCGCGGCGTTGTCGGACCCCAGCGTCGCCACGCGATCGACCGTCGCGCCGCACTCGCGCTCGAGATACGCGGCGACGTCTTCCGGCGGCGCCGCCGGCTGCAACTGTTCGGGCGCCGTGATGATGCCGATCTTGCGGGGGCCAGTCTTGTCGACGCCTTGGCCGGCGAAGCTCGCCGGCTTGCCGATGAGTCGCTTGCACATCCACTCGGCGCCGAACCCCCACGCCTGGTCGCGTTCGATCATGAACGAGAACAAGCCGGGCCGGTTGCGCGTGTACACCGCATGGCGTAACGGATTGCAGATGGCGACGTTGCCGCGACGCACCATCTCCTGGCACACGATCTGCTTGAGGTGGTACGTGGCGAAAATCTTCTCCTGCTCGTCGGCTCGTACGGCCTCGGCCTTGGCCGTTTCGGCCGTCCTCCCGCCTTCGTCCAGGGCGCAGATCGTGATCTTGCGGCCCCAGGTCTGGAAGTTCTTGTTGAAGTAGGCGGCGAGGACCCGCAACGTGCGCCGGGTCGCGGTCTCACTCGGTGGCGCCTCCTCCGTAACGCAGCCCTTGGGCGGCGTGCCGAAGGCGTGCCACACCCCGAGCTTCACTTCGTTGGCGAAGACGTTGTGGCCGGTAGCTCCGCCGTTGTTGCCGGAAAAGCCGGGCGCGCACGCGGCGGAGTACACCGATTCGGTTTGGCGTCCGGGGTTGCCTACGCAGCGACGCTTCGCCGGCGGCCCGCTCGGACGCGTCGTGGTTGTAGTGGCGACGAGCGCCTCGTTGGCACCCGCACCCGCTCCCTTGGCTTGGCGGACCGACTGGATGACTTCGCTCGACTCGTCGGGCGGCGCGTCAGGGTTGAGCGCCGCCGAGTCGTTGGTCTGCTCGGGGGGAGGTCGTAGCGCGGAGGGCAGGAAGGCCACGGCCAACGCCAGGGCTACGAACAGGTAGCCGGCGGGCGCGCTGCGCCGCAGAGACTCGCCGCGTTTCGCCATTACCGCCGCTGCTCCGAGCCGCCGAACTCAACGACGCCCTTCACGAACAGTTCGGAGTCGTCGCCGTCCATCTGGCCGCGCTGGTAACGCTGCGCGTTGCGCGTCCAGCGGTAGGCGCCCGCACCCGCCGAGTCGAAAGCGGTGCGGTCCCACCAGATCTCACTCACGTTGTCCATGTACGTGTAGTCGCCGGGTCCGTAACCGCCGCCGATGGCCCACGCTTCGGGCGGGAACCGGTGACCGAGGCGCAAGAGGGCGTCGTCGAAGGTCTTCTGGTTCAGCTTCGGCCCCGCCTCCTGGATGCCGTTGAACAGCATCAGCATCGGGTGGAAGAACAACTTGCACACGCTGCCGTCGGGCTCGGTGGTCGGGTCGATCGACCGGTATGCCTGGTAGCACTCTTGCTGCGCCGGCGGCCGCGGCACTTCCCACGCCGAGAGACCGAACAGGTGCGCTGCCTGACCGGGCGGGAACAACCGCGGGTTGTTGTTGAAGTCGATGCCGTTAGCCGAGAACTGCACCCACTCGGGCTGCCAACCCTGCGTCTCGGCGGCGTTCATCAGGAGAACGCCGTTGGCCACGAGGTTCTCCATGATCACCGTGGTGACGCCGTTCTGGCGCATGCGCGTCACCGCGGCGGCGGCGACCGCGGCGTCGGAATCAGTGGTGAGCTCGAACTGATCTTCGGGGCGCACCACGCCGCCGCACTCGCTCTTGAACTGGTCGACGAAGACGTCGGCGGTCATTCGCCCCTTGGAGGTGTTCTCGGCGATGATGCCGACGCGACGCGGCGTGTTCTTGTCGACGCCGAGCCCGGCGAACTTGGCGGGCCGGCCGACCAGGCGCTTGCACACGTACTCGGCGCCGAAGCCGAGCGCCTGGTTGCGGTCCATCATGAACGAGAACAGGCCCGGGCGGTGCCGCTCGTAGACCGCATGACTCAGCGGGTTGCAGATCATCACGCCGCCCTGGCGCACGAACTCCTCGCAGAACCCCTGCCAGAGGTAGTACGCGCCGAAGATCTTGTCGACGTCGTCGGCCCGCACGGCTTCGGCTTGCTGCTCCTCGGGCGTACCGGAACTGTTCAGTCCGTAGAAGAAGACCCGTCGCCCCCACGTCTGGTAGTGCTTGTTGAAGTACTGCGCCAGGATCCGGTACGTGCGATCGCCGGCGCTCTCCCCCGCCTTCGGCGGGTCCTCCACGAGGCCGGGCGACGGGGCGCCGACGCCGTGCCAGAAACCGAGCCGGATCTCGTTGGGGAACACGTTGTGGCCAGTCGCCCCGCCGTTGTCACCGGCGAAGCCCGGCGCGCACGGCGCCGAGTACACCGACGCGACCTGGCGCGCCGGGCTACCGACGCAGCGACTCTTCGCCGGCGGCCCCGGACGCGTCGTGGTCGTGGTCGCGGTCAGCGTCTCGTTGGCTCCGGCACCCGCCCCTTTGGCCTGGCGCACCGACTGGATGACTTCGCTCGACTCGTCTTCGGGCGCGTCCGGGTTCAAGGCCGCCGTGTCGTTGGTCTGCTCGGGAGGTGGACGCAGCGCCGACGGCAAGAACGCCACGGCGACGGCCAAGGCCAGGCCGAGGTAGGCCGAAGGCGCGAAGCGGCGCCAGGCTTCGCTTCGCTTCACGCGTCGTCCTCGGTGAATACGTCGGGATCAAGCGCCGGCCACGCCGGATGGTCGACCATCAGGGTGACGAGCTCCTCGGCGGCCAACTCGGGGTCGACGTCGGTCACCTTCACCTGCAGCACGCCGAGCACCTGCCGCCCGTAGAAGACGTACAGCGCGCGGTCGCCGTCGACCGTGGACCACACCGGGATCCCGGCGAGTTCGAGCTCGACGGGGTTGCCCGACAGCACCTGGCTGCGGATCGCCGCGCGATCCTCGTCGCGCCGCGTGTCGACGCGCCGCGAGTCGAGGGTGACGACTTCGAGCGCGCCGACCAGCGCGTCGGCCTGGCGTAGCTCCCACACGCCGGCCTCCACGGCGAGCGATGCCTTGCCCACCGACTTGATCGCCTGGCGGGTGTCGCGGGCCAGGTTGCGTTGGACCACCAGACCACCGCCGACCTCGAGCTTGGCGGGCACGACTGTGGCCGGGAGCTTGGGCGCGGGCGCGGCGCGCTCAGGGCCGCCACCGCAAGCGGTGCCCAGCAGCGCGAGGCCCATCGCCGCGACGGCGCGACGGATCAAGGAAGCACCCCGGGCGGGAGCGGCTCGACGGCGAACAGCGTGGAGACGACGTCGGTGTCGAGTGTCAGGGGTCCGGCGTCGGTGTTGAACACCTGGCTGGTGTGCTGCTCGCGCCGCACGGGCAGTCCGCCGTACTGCGGCGCGTAGTTGGTGATCGTGGGCTGTTGGGCGCGCGTGCCGCTCTGTTGCAACCTCGACACGTCGACCTGCTGCTCGTCGGTGCTCACCGGCAGCGTGTCGATGACTTTGCCGCACACGTCGACGGCTTGGCGGGCACCGATCTTTCCCTGCACCACCATGGCTTCGGTGGTGGCGGTGTCGATGCCCGCGGCCTGCCACGACCCGCCCGGCCCGGTGAACCGGAAGATCTCGACGGCCGGTGTGGGGGTGAAGAAGCTGCTGGCGCCGTCGGTCACGGTCTCACGATTGAGCAGGCTCAACTCGCCGGCGTCGTACTGCAGCGTCGACACGGTCTTGAACGTCGGCAGAATCTGGTCTTCGACGATGAAGGTGGTCTTGCGCACGCTGCCGGCGTAAATGTCGTCGACGTCTTCCACCTTCACACCGCGGATGACCATCTTGCTGAACGGTGGGTACGGCAGCGTGATCGGGATGGCGCCGCCGATCTTGAGCGTGCCCGTGTTCTGCACCAAGTAGGTGCCTTCCTTGGGTGGCGTGGTGATGGCCGTCGGCGCAACATCCAACACCGGCGCGTCCGACGGCGCGGCCACGCAGGCGAAGGCGGAGAGGCCCGGGTTTGGCGGCAGGAACGGCCCGGCACCGGGGAAGGCGGAGAGGATGTCCTCGGGCAGCGCCGGCAGGAAGCGCACGATCACTTGCGGCGGGATGTCGACCTTCAGCTTCATGTCCGAATACGCCAAACCGAGCGCGACCTTGCGCACGCCGATGCTCGATCGTTCAGGCTTGGTAGCGCCGCACGCGGAAAGCAAAGACACGGCGAGCGTGAGAGCGAGGAGGCGGGCGCGGCGGGGAATCAGGTTCATGACGTGGCCTTCGTTCGTAGCTTGGGCGTTGAGCGGCGGCTACCGGCAGCGCGCGCGTTGCGGCGTTGCTGCCGGCGACGCTTGCGCGCCGACGCCCGCGCCGCGCGGCGCTCGGCCAACGACGCGAACGGGCGTGGCAACACGATGCCGGGTACTTCTTCGGTGAAGGGTTTGAGCAGCGAGCCCTTGGAGAGCAGGCCGACGACGCGCACCTGCAGCGGTTGGGCTTGCGCCAGGCGGCGGCGGAGGGAGGACGCCATGCGTTCGGCGGCGTCGGCGTCTTCATCAGTCAGGGTCGCCGCGATGTCGCCGTACATGGCCCGTGACACGAGCCACGCCAGCTCCGTGTGCTCGGCGTCGTCGACCACGCGCGAGAGGTACTCCAGCGGGGTGGCGAACGGGTCGCCCACCGACAGGTCGGTAGCGGCGTCGCGCAACTCCGCGTAGGCGACGGCGATCCGTTCCCGCGGTCCAGCACCGTCAGCCCAGCGCTCGCGCCGGCGACGGCGCAGGATCTTGTACAGGTACGGATGCGCCAACCACGCGGCGAGCGCGGCGGCGGCGAACGGCGCGATCTGCATCAGCACGGCGCGCACTTGCTCGAACAGCAGGCGCGGGTTGGGCAGCTCGACCGGGACAAAGATCTCGACCGCGATGTCGGTCGACGGCAGGATGCGGTCGTCGTCCTTGTTCTGGTCGAGGCTGGCTTGCGCCTTGGGCGGCACGTCGAGCAACGGGACCCACCCGTAACCGTCGATGCGGACTTCGAGCCACTGGGCGGCATTGCGCGGCCGCACAGTGAGCTTGCCGTTCTCCTCGTTCAGATCGTTGAAGCCGAAGCCGATGCGCGAGGGCACGCCGGCGTAGCTGGCGAGCACCGCCTGGGCGGCCACGATCTCAAACGGCGTCGCCTTCTTGGAGCCGGCGAGCATGTCCTGCAGCCGCTTGGCCGTCATGTCGCTCGGGCTGCCGGCGCCGACGGCGGTGATGTTGTCGAGCAATTGCTTGCGCAGGTAGTCGAGCCGGTCCCACGGACCGGGCGGCGCCGAGGTCAGCAGTGCCCGCACGGCGGCGGGCGGCGACGGGACCGGCAGCAGCCCGGTGCGGTCGACGCGCACCACGGCGGAGAGGTCCTTGGCGGTCGGGTACTCGGGCAGCGACAGCGTGTAGCGCAGCCCACTCGGCGCCCGACCCGACGGGTAGCGCAACACGCCAGGGCGCGGGTCGTAGCGCGGGACGTTGCTGGCGTCGGCGAACACCACCTGCTTCGACGTCGGCACGACCGGCAGCACGGCGCTCTGGCCGAGGTCGTTGGTGGTGATGGTGACTTCGACGGCGGCGGGACGCGTTGACGCCGTCTCAAGTGCGCCCGCAGGACCAATTTCCTTAAGGCGGCCCTGGCTGCCGCCGGCGAGCTTGAAGGCGTCGTCCTCGTAGATGTCGAGCACACCGGTGCGCCACGGGCCGGTGAAGCCCGGGGGCGCCGAGACTTCGAACAGCACGCGGTCGCGCGCCGCGGACAACGGCACCGACTTTGGCTTCTGCGGCCGGTCGTTCGGGTCAATGGTCGGCGCCGGGAACAGGAACTCGAGTTGCCCGGCGAACACCAACAGCACGGCAAGGCCGACCATGACCGCGCCGCCGCGCAGGGCGCGCTTGAGTTCGAAGTCGCGCTGCAAGACGCCGTCGGTGCTGCGGGCGCCGCCGGCCGAGCCGTAGAGCACGCCGAAGCCGCCGAGGATCGGCAGGAAGGCGCACACGCCGGCGATGATCTGTTCGCTCTCGGGCTGGGTGATGGCGGCGAGCGCGATGAGCGGGATGGGGATGGCGACGCCCAGCACCGGCTTGCGCCCGGCCGCTCCGATCCAGGAAGCGCCGAAGGCCAGGAAGCCGAGCACGACGGTGAGCAGCGGTCGCCAGCCTGGGTCGAACGGCACCGGCGGTCGTAGGAGGCGGCCAGCGTCGATGGCGTCGCGCATGAGCTGCGGCAGCTCGCTCGGACTGGCGGGCAGTACCGAAACGACGGCCGCCAGGACGACGATGAAGGGCACGGCGAATTGCGCGAACGCCGGTCGCTTGGAACGCAACGCCCACGCCGCCAGCGCGGCACCGCCGACGGCGACGGCGGCGCCGAACAGTCGCGCGCCCCAACTTCCGAAGATGCCGCCGATGACCAGCGCGGCGCCGACCGACGACAGCGCGGCGGCGTAGACCGGCCGCAACGCCACGATCTCGCGCGGGACTTCGGGCTCGTCGTCGCTATACCCGCCGCCGTCGGACGCTGCGTCCGAGGTGACGGCGGCGGCCGCGGCCGACAGCCGGTCTTCGCGCTCGTCGGTTGGGCGACGGGTCTTCGGGTCGAGCGTCGTGGTCATGACTTAGAACCTCGCCGCCGACGCCACTTCGCGGCGGAAGGCCACCGACAGCGGCGTGTTCGGGCGGACCTGCACCACGCGCGCGCCGAGCGACGTGGCGCGGTTCAGGTTTTCGGTCTGCTCCTCGTCCCACACCAGCGCGACCACCGTCGCCTGGATGCCGCGCTGCGTGAGCAGTTCGAGGCGCGCCGCCGACTCGCGGTCGAGGTACGGCGTGACGATGACGAGATGCACGTCGCGGCCGGCGCCTGACGCCAACCGCGTCATGCCGGCGGTCAACGGTTCGGGCGCCAGCTGCACGCGCGCCAACTCGTCGAGCAGGCGCAGCTTGGCAGGTCCGGCACGCAGCGGGCCGACGATCTTGCCGCCGTTGCCTTCGACGGTGACCTCGTAGCCCTCGGACAGGTGATGGATGCCGAGGCTGGCCACGGCGCGCACCGCGGCTTCGAAGGACTCCGACATCAGGCCCTTCGAGTGCTGTGCCTCGTCCTGATCCAAAAGCATCACGACCTTGTCGGAGATCCCCTGCTCGGCTTCGAGCACCAGCAACTGCCCGGTGCGCTGATAGGCGCGCCACACGATCCGGCGCACGTCGTCGCCCTGCACGTACTGGCGCATGCCGTAGAGCTCCATGCCGCTCGGCCACGGCCGCGACACCGGCGGGCGGAACGGCGGGTCCTCCCACATGCGGGTGAGCGGGTTGTCGGTCACCGGTTCAACCGTCGGGTGGACGATCAGCGGGTAGGACTCGGCCATTACCGCCTCGCGGCGCGTCAGGCCGAAGGGGTCGCCCCATCGCACGGTCAGCGGACCCAGCTCGTAGACGCCGCGGCGCCATGCCGTGATCGAATAGCTGTGGTCGACGGTGGCGCCGCCGCCGACCGACGCCACTGGCAGCACGGCGATCTGACCGAAGAACAGCGGCAGCTTCTCCTCGAGCACGAGGTTCGACACGGCACGCGTGGCGCTGACTTCGATGGCCATGGCGATCTCGGTGCCTTCGGCGACGCGGGGGTTGGAATCGGCGCGCCGGCCTTCAACTGGCGGCTTACGCCGCGTCGACAGCTTCGAGTACACCAGCACCGACGCGATGCCGTACGACAGCAAGTAGAGCGGGCGGCCGCCGATGTACTTGCCGAGTGCCCACGACGCCACCATGACCCCTACCAGCACGAGGCCCGTCGTCGTCAGCCCGGTCACCCGCGTCACTCCGCGCCGCAGCCGCGTCGTGACGCGGCTGGCGTCGACGGCGTTCTCGGCGAAGCGCCGAGCGGCAACGGTGGAGACGGCGGGCATTTCTTTTCAGCGCCCTCCGGGCGCGGAAATGCCTGGCGCTGTGTCTTCGGTTCGCTCGCTGCGCTCGCTCACGGCTTAGCGGCTCTTGGCGGCGGCGCGGCGCTTGGCGGGCGCGCCGTTCGTGGGCTTGGTCGGCGCCTCGTTGTTGACGCCGAGCGGCGCCTTGACGCGGTTGGTCACGCGCTCGAGCACGTCTTCGACGCCCTCGCCGCGCAGCACCGCTTCGGGCGACAGCATGATGCGGTGCGCCAGCACCGGGCCGAGCAGGGCGCGCACGTCTTCGGGGTACACCGTCCAACGACCGTCCGACGCCGCCATCACCTTGGCCGCCTTCAGCAGCGTGATCGAGGCGCGGGGGCTGGCGCCCAGCAGGATCGACGGGTCGGTGCGCGTCGAGGCGACGATCTGCAGGATGTAGCGCTCGACGGCCTCGGGGATCACCACGCCGGTCACCACCTTCTGCATGGCCACGATTTCCTTGGCCGAGGTCACGGCGCCGATGTCGTCGACCTCGAGACCGGCGGCGTTGCCGCGCATGACCTTCAATTCGGCGTCCTCGTCGGGGTAGCCCATCTTCAGCCGGAACAGGAAGCGGTCGAGCTGCGCTTCGGGGAGGGGGAACGTGCCGGCCTGCTCCACGGGGTTCTGCGTGGCCAACACCAGGAACGGCGACGGCAGCGCGTTGGACTTGCCGTCGACCGACACGGTGCGCTCGGCCATGCACTCGAGCAGCGCCGACTGCGTCTTCGGAGTGGCCCGGTTGATCTCGTCGACCAGCAGGATGTTGGTGAACACCGGACCCGGCTTGAACTTGAGTTCCATCGTCTTCATGTCGATGATCGACGAACCGGTGATGTCGCCCGGCAGCATGTCGGGCGTGCACTGCACGCGGGCAGTTGAAGCGCCCATGGTGTTCGACAGGGCGCGAGCCAGCATCGACTTGCCGAGGCCCGGCACGTCCTCGAACAGCACGTGACCGTTGGCGAACACGGCGACCAGCGCCATGCGCACGACGTCGGCCTTGCCGTGGATCACGAGGTTCACGTTGTCGGCGATGCGCTGGAACGCCTTCTGGAACTTCTCGACTTCAGCTTCCATTGTCTGTCCTTTAGGTACTAGCGAGATCGACTGATCGCCGCGTCGGACGTGCCGAGATAGGCCTCGATCACGCGTGGGTGGGCAAGAACGGCCGCGGGCTCGCCGCGGGTGATAACGGCACCGGACTCCATGGCGACGAGCTCGTCGGAAACCGACGAGATCAGCGACATGTCGTGTTCGATGATGACGATCGAGCAGTTGGTCTCGAAGCGAACGCGCTCGAGCAGGGGGCCCAGCTCCTCGGTTTCCTTCTGGGCCACACCGGCCGCCGGCTCGTCGAGCAGCAGCACGGTCGGTTCGGCGGCGAGCACGCAGGCGAGGTCGACGACGCGCCGCGAGCCCGTCGACAACTCGCGTAGGAACGAGTCGCGGACCGGACCGAGGTTGAGCATCTCCATGAAGCGGTCGGCGCGGCGGGCGATGCGACGCTCGGCTTTGCGAACCTGGGGCACGTATAGCGCGCCGGCGATGGCCGACCGCACGTCGAGGTGACGCTCGCAGGCGACGCGCACCGTCTCTTCGACGGTGAGCGCTGGGAACAGCCGCGCGTCCTGGAAACAGCGGTGCAGGCCCTTCTTGGCGCGCTCGTCGGGACCGAGATACGTGACGTCTTCGCCGAGCAGGATCACGCGCCCGGCATCGGGCTCGACGTAGCCCGACATGAGGTCGAACAGCGTCGTCTTGCCGCACCCGTTCGGACCGATCAGCCCGACGATGCGGCCTTCGTTGAGGACGAAGTCGACGTTGTCGGTGGCGTTGATGCCGCCGTAAGCCTTGCGAAGGCCGTGCACTTCGAGCACCGGCGCGGTCTCTATCGCCGTCCGCCCGCGGATGCCGATACGGCCGCCACCACCACCTCCACCCAACATGACCGAGCGCAGGATGTCGGGACGGGCGAGAAGCTGACTGGTCTCGCCTGCGAAGCGCACCTCGCCCTTCTCCATGAACACGGCGCGGTCGGCGATCGTGAAGGCGACGTTGATCGACTGCTCGACGAGCACGACCGTCGCGCCTTGGTCGTGGATGGCGCGCACGATCTCGAGCAGCTGCTCGACGATGGTCGGCGCCAGACCCAACGACAGTTCGTCGATGAGCAGCAGCTTGGGTTGCAGGATGAAGGCGCTGCCGAGCGCCAGCATCTGCTGCTCGCCGCCGGAGAGGTCGCCCGCCGCGGTGTCGGCGCGCGCGTCCAGGATCGGGAAGTAGCCGTGGACGACCGCCAGCCGTTCCTGCACGAGCTCGGGGTCGTGACGGATCGACCACGCGGCGAGGCGGAGGTGCTCGGCGACGGTGAGCGACGGGAAGATGGCGCGGCCCCCCGGGACCATGACGATGCCGCGGTCGGTGTGCACCGACGCCGGCAAGAAGGTGATGTCTTCGCCTTCGAAGGCGACGGCGCCGTTCGACGGCAGCAGGGTGCCGCAGATAGCGCGCAGCAGCGTCGACTTGCCGGCGCCGTTGGTGCCGAGCAGCGCCAGGATCTCGCCCTGCTTCACGGACAGGTCGACGTTGAACAACACCTGCACCCCGGCGTAGCCGGCGTCGAGGTCTTTCACGACCAGCAGGTCGCCGCCCGCGTCGATCTGTTGGCCTTCGGCGACCGCGAGCGCCGAGGCTTGCGCCTGGCGGATGTCGGCGTCGATCGACGCGCCGGCCGAAGCAACGATCAGCGCACCGAGCAAGAGCGCGGGTACGGCGGCGGCGATGCCGACGCGCAATCCGTAGCTGTCGGCGAACAGGCCGATCGGAAGGGAAATGAACAGGCCGGCGGCGACGAACACCGCGCCGAAGCCGAGCGCGAAGCCCCGCACCCGCGCTGGGATCACCAGTGTCATCAGCGACACCAACGCCGGGCCGGGGATGGCGCCGGCGAAGGCGAACACGAAGAACGGCACGACGGCCACCCATACGTTGGGAGCGAACGCCACGATCAGGAGCGAGAGCGCCTGGAGCGCGCCCAGGACACCGGCGATGGTGATGACGCGACCGGGTCGACGCGCCAGCAGGCGGTTACCGATGGCGGCGCCGAACAGCAACCCGGCGATGCGGAAGGGCTCCTGGGCGGCGATCAGGAAGCCGCGGCCGCCTGGGCCGACGTTGTAGACGTCGTCGAACAGCAGCGGCATGGCGTTGAGCACGCCCACGCCGCCGCCGACGAGGAACGGCAGCGCCCACCAGATGCGCCGGAGCGAGCGCACGCCGTTGGCCATGCGCCACGACTCGGTGATGCCCGGAGGGTGGTTGCTGACGATGCCGTCGGACTCGCCGCGCTGTGGCTCGCGCACCCGAGTGATGAGGAAGAACCCGAGGATCACCGACGGGATGGCAAAGACGAAGAACGGCAACTGCCACGTGGCGAAGCCGGCCAGCCATCCCGCGGCCAGCGGGCCGATGAAGCGACCGACGGAGTCGGCGCCGGTGAAGAACGAGAACACGCCGGCGCGCGCCGTGGGCGGGTACGAGTCGGCGAGCAGCGACGACTGCGCGGGACCCATCGTCTTGGCGATGCCGGAACCGAGGCGCGCCAGGGCGAGGATGAGCAGCGTCGGCGCGATGCCGGTGAAGAAGCCCATGACGCCCCACAGGAAGGCGCCAGCGGCGATGAGGCGGACGCGGTTGACGCGGTCGGCGAGGAATCCGATGGGCGCCGCCGCGGCGACGGTGAGCAAGGTCGCGACCGTTTGCAGCGTGAGCGCGGTCGTGAGCGAGACGCCGTACCAGTCGCGGATCTCAGGCAGCAGGACGCCGAAGGCGACGCGGTCGAGTTCGTCGGCCGCGTTGAGGCCGAACAGCAGCATGAGCGGCACCGCGGTGGCCCCGCCGGTGATCTCCGACATCGAGAAGCGCAGTCTTTTCACCGGTACACCCAGCCCTTGCCGCGCTGCGACGCGCCGGCGGCGCGGATGTCGGACTCGATCTCGTAGTTGGTCTCGGCGATCGAGCGGTCGGCCAGCGGGGCCTTGGCGCGTTCGCCTTCGAGATCGCGCACGTCGCCCAGCAGGCTGCGCACGAAGATCCGTTCGCGCAGGGCGATACGGCGCAGCCAGCCGTCGCGCACGGCGTAGAACAGGCCGCCAAGGCCGCTCGGATAAAAGAGCAGCACGACCAACACGCCGAAGCCGCCGGCGAGCAGCTGGCCGTAGGCGCCCTTAAGGAAGATGGTCACCGTGCCGAGGTAGATGGCGCCGGCGAGAACGCCCGTGACCGAGCCCAGGCCTCCGATGATGGCCATGAGGAACATCTGGATGCTCTGCTCGGGGAAGTACGTCTCGGGCCGGACGCCGTGCTGCTGGTGGGCCAGCAACACACCGGCCATGCCGGCGATGAAGCCCGAGATGGCGAAAGTGGCCAGGCGCGTTCGCACCAGCGAGACGCCGAAGCTCTGGGCGGCCCGCTCGTTGTCGCGCATAGCGATGAGGACGCGGCCCGTCCGCGTGCGCCGGAGTGCGGACGCCAGCAGGACGGCAGCCACGAGACCGGCGAGGCACAAGTGGTAGTAGGCACGTTCGTCTTCGAACTTGATGAAGAGCAGTTCGGGCCGGCCGACCTGGTCGGGGATGAGGAACCCGAAGCGCGTGTCGTCGAGCACGAAAGTCGACATGGCGACGGCGAAGGCCAGGGTGGTGACCGCCAAGTAGAGGCCTTTGATGCGCAAGGCCGGCAAGCCGAGTCCGACCGCCACGACCGCGGCGGCGATCGCACCCAACAGGAACGCGATCGGGAACGGCACGTGCGCCGATCCGGTGAGCGAGCCGCCGACGGCGGCGCCGACGGCGACGAGCGCGAACTGGCCGAGGCTGATCTGGCCGCCCCAGCCGGTGAGCACCACGAGCGACACGCCGACCATGCCGAAGATGGCGTAGGTGCTGCCGAGGTACACCTGCGACGGCGACATTGCCCACGGGTAGCCGAGCACGATGATCGCCAGCACCACGAGCGCCGTGCGCCGCCCTGAGCGGACGGCGGGTAGCGCCGCCAAGAGCGCCGGAATGGGACGGACTTCGTCGGCGGCGGCCCACGCGCTGGTCGCCGATTCCTCCGTGCGCGACAGGCTTCGCCGTTGCAGCAACAACGCGACGATCACGACGCCGAGCAGCACCGCGTCGGCGACCGCCGTCTTGCCCGTCGCCCAGAACACGCAGCGCTCGAAGATCGAGATGCCGATGGCGGCGCCGATAGCAGTGGGCAAGTCGGTCATGCGCGCCAGCACAGCGGCGGCCAGCCCGCGCAGCATGGCACTGGCGCCGGCGGTCACGCCGAGAGCGACGAGGTTGCCGTTGTTCAGTGGCTCGGTGAGGATCGACGAAAGCCCGGCGAGTCCGCCGGCCATGGCCCACACCAACGTGCCGAGAGCGCCGGTGCCGATGCCGAGCAGCGCGATCCGCTCGGCGTTTTCTGACGCCGCGCGGATGGCGGTGCCGGCGAGCGACTTGCGCATGAAGATGGCCAGCGCGATGAGCACAGCGCCGGCGAGCACCACCGCCAGGATGTGGTCTTGGGTGAAGACCGCCGGGAAGACCCGGTAGCTCTTCTCGATGGGGAAGTGCACCTGCGTCGCCGGCAGGCGAGCGAGATCCTCAGGATTGAGTTCGCCGGTGAACAGGTCGACGTCGAAACGCCACGCGGGCAGGAAGAGGACGGCGGCAGCGAAGAGTTGCCCGGCAGCAATCGTGGCCACGGTTGCGACGAGGCGGGGCGAGTTCGCGAACCGACGGAGCACGAACACTTCGATAAGCGCGCCGGTGGCGATCGCGGCCACCAGCGTCGTCGGCGCGGCGAACCACCACGACCACCCTTCGCCGGTCAGCGTGAATAGCAGTACCGACGACGCCACCACGATCGGCGCGTGGGCGAACGTGATGATGCGATTGGCGCGGTAGACGATCAGCAGCGCGGCGGCGAACAACGCGGCCACGAGACCCTGGACCGTAGCTGTGAGAACGACGGGGTACGGGATGATCTTGCCGCCGACCACCGCCGTGAGCCCGACTCCCGCGAGCACGAACGCCGCCAACACTGCCGGGGCCATGACGAGCGAGCGCGGCTCGCGCCGCGGGCCACGCGGCGGCGCCGCGGGTTCGGGCGCGGGCTGTGACGCGGACATCTCGCTGTCGGGTACGAGGGTCGTCGTCACGGGGCGGCCGTCGCGTTGCGGAAGGCGGCGTCCACGTTCTGGGTCATCGTCGAAATGAGCGCAGGCATGGCGGTCACCCGGATCGTCGTCTTGCGTTCCGGCGCCGTCAGCTTCACGGCGTTCACTTGGGCAGAGCGTTCGAAGCGGAGGTCGACCGCGAGGCCGAGCTTGGTGAGACGGTCCGGCGTCATGAAGAACGTGATCAACAAGCGTGACAGTGAACCGTCTGCTCGCAGCTTCGCCTCGCCCGGAAAGATGTCGCCTTTGATGGCGATCGACCGCAGCACGTAGCTGCGTTCGTCACGCCTGTCCTCGGAGAGGTCGAGCTCGCGGTTGGCCTTGTCGATCGACACGTTGAACTTGACCGTGCGCGAGCCGTCGGCGGCCACCGCGCCGGCTTTGACCGAGCCGGCGAGCACGCCCGTCAGCAAGTCGAGCATGAGGTGCGGCCCGACGACCGACGCCCAGCCGCGTCCTACCTGCTCGAACAGCGCCGGCGCGTCTGGGGACTCCTCGTCGGTCAGGCGCCCGAGGTCGACGCGCACCCAGGGGCGGCGCTCGTCGGGCCGCGCTCCCCGCGTCGGGCGTAGTACGTGGTTGGCGCGGCGATGAAGTCGGCGGGCTTGCCTGGCGTGGCCAGGAGGGCAACGCGGCCCGAGTGCGGCTCGGCGGCGAAGCCCATCGGCGGGAAAGCACCGCCCTGATCGCCGCCTGCAGCGAACGCCGCGGCCGGTGCCTTGATGGTGCGAACGGCCAGGCTCATCACGCCACCGACCCGTTGCCCAGCGGCGGCGGGGACGCTGTCGCGGATGGCGTCGGCGTACTTCTGCTTGTCGGCTTGGCTGCCGCAGGCGCCCAGGAGCGCGACGGCAGCCGCCAGTACCCCAGCTACCGGACGTCGCAACAACTTCCCCCTCGCCAACCTGTCAACCTGTGTTATCAAGTTACACCTCGAACGTCTGACTGCGGAAAGTCCCGCGTGCGGCGTCGCCGGGGCTTAGCGAGCAGTCGGCCGTCGGTTCGACGCCGAGTAGACGGAGGTACGTGAGTACGACCTGGGCGTGGGCGTGCAGGTTGTTGACGGGGAAGCTCTGCATGCCCATTCCCCGGTCCGGCCACGCCCACGTCGCGCCCGGCCGCGGCGACTCGGGCGTGTTGTAAGCATCGGGGCCCGACAGCGTGCCTTCCCAGATCGACGGGTATTCGGCGGTGTGATTGGCGAGGGTCATCCGGCGCAACTCGTCCCACGCCAGCTCGGGGTCGAGCGAAGCCGCCGCCCACGCCAGGGTCATGTTGATGGAGAACCACACGCCTCCCGCGCTGCCTTCGCCGGCGACGCGGCCCTCCGGCACGACGATCGGTGCGGGGCCGCGCACGCGGGCGCCGAGCGGCGATCCGGCGCGGACGACGCTGTCGATCGTCGTGAGAAGTTCTTTGGCGCACTCCGGGGCGGCGGCGCCGCAGAGGATCGCCCACGGCTGCACCTCGAGCCACAGGTCGTCGTCGCCGACCACCGCGCCAGGACCGTAGGCCCGGCGGAACCAGCGCCCGTTCCACTCCGACGCCACGAGGGCACGCCAAGCCTCGGCGCGCTCGGCGGCTTCGCCGGCGACCGCGAGATGCACGTTGAGGCGGCGGAGGAGGCCGGCGAAGCGCGGCAGGACCCACGCGGCCATGGCGGAGTTGAGGACCGACTCGCCCTTCTCCTCCATGACGTCGCGGTCGATGGGCGCCAGTGTGAGAGCCGAGTCGTTCCAGTCGGCGTTGCGGATGCGGATGTGGCCGTGCTCGCCGACGCCGACGCGATCGATCAGGTCGCGGAACTGGTTGACGAGGTGGTCGACCAGCGGAGCCGGAGCGGCGTCGTGCATCGGGTGGAACGGCGCCAGGTCGGCGAACGCCGCCTCGTCATCCGTGGCGGCGAGGTACTCCGCCGCGAGCCATAAGGACCACAGCGCCTGGTCCGACGGATCGAACCATTCGGTGATCGGTCGCTTGGCCCCGTCGATGGCGTACGGCAGCGCGCCGTCGGGACCGGCCCACGCGCAGATGTTGCGCAGTACCGACAACGCCAGGTCGGGCTCGGTGTAGACGAGGGGAAGCGCGTGTTGCAGCGGGTCGCGCGCGGCGCCGTTGAACCCGAGGTCGAACGAGTACGCCGAGGCCTGGTCGAGCGTGTGCCCGCCGAGCACCTGGTCGACGCAGGCTCCACCGGTGAGTAGCGCCACGTGCCAGGGGATCTCGTGCGCCAGCGCGGGAACGGCGTCGCACTTCGCCGACGGCAGCCGCGCCGCCAGCGCGTCACGCGATGCCGCCCACAACGCTTCGGGATCGACCGCGAACGCGACCTCGTCGAGCAAGCCGACGGCGAACCACGACACGTCGACTTCAGTGCTCTCGAGCGGACGGATCTCGGCGCCGCCAACCAATTCCCATTCCTCGTTGAGCTGCGACGAGCCGCCACTGACTTCGACGCGCACCAGCACCCACGGCGCGTCGCCTTCGGGTAGCCCCACCGTGCGGGAGACACGGACGCCGTCGTGCTGGCCTTCCAGCGTGAACCACGTCGGACCCCACGTGCGGACGGGCGCCTGCTGCTTGCCACGTCGACGGCCAGCGCGCGTAATCCGTCGCCCAACCGTCGACGACGGTCGCTCCCGTTCCCGTGCGCGGCGTCAGCCACGCAAAGCCGTTGGCGGTGTCGCGGATCGCCGCCGTGCCGTAGTTGTCGAACACGACCTGCAAGCGCCGGTTCCCCAGCGCGCACCAGTGGCGATTGGTCACCGGAGCAACGATCGGATCCCACGTGCACGCCTCGTCGTCGGGGTGCGCCGTCTCGTGAAAGACCGGCACCCCGCCGTCGCTCCCCCAGTTTCCGAACGCGCTCATCGGGTTGCGGCCTGCGGCCGCCGCCCCGATGAGGGGCTCCTAGTCTTCTCTTGTTCGCTCGCAGGCTCGCTCACGGGTGCCAGCCGTTCGAGGACGGTGTGCACGTGGCGGCGGACGGCGTCGCTGATCGAGAAGTCCTCGGTGAAGAACATCTGCAGTCGCAGCCCGTCGAGCATGGCGACCAGGGCGCGCGCCTCGGCGGGCGCGTCGACGTCGTTCCGGATCAGTCCAGCTTTCGCCGCCGATAGAAACGTCTCCTCGTAGCTAGCGAGCACGATGGCGTAACGCCCTTTGAAGTACGCGTTGGTCGCGGAGTCGTCGCGCAGGTGTTCGGCCGACAACGTCACGAACAACGCGGTCAGGTCGACGTCGCGCGCCATCTCGACGCCCCACTCCTCGAGACGGTGCAACTCTCCGACCGGCCCCAGTTCCTTCGACGCCGTCACCATCTCGGCCCAGCGGGCGTCGTGATGCGATAGCACGGCCAGCAGCAGGTCAGCCTTCGAGTTGAAGTGGTACAGGACGCCGGCGTCGCTGATGCCGACCTTCTCGGCGACGGCTTCGACGCTGGTGCCGCGGTATCCGTGCGTGGCGAAGAGAGCGAGCGCGGCTTCGACGATGGCCTCGCGACGAGCAGACGTGCGCGCCTCGCGTGTGCCGGTTTCCTTGTCGGTGACAGCCAACGCCGTCGCCCCCCTTGCCCGCTACGAAACACTTAGCGTACACTAAGTGTTCGCGTTTGAGGAGGGGACGAATGCCGAGCGCAGTTTCGCCACGTTTCGCGTTGACCGACGAGCAGGCCGCGGAATACGACGAGGTCGGTTTCGTGCGCCTCGAAGGCTTCGTCGACCAGGCCACGTGCCAGGCGATGCTCGACCGTGTGGTCGCCGTTTCCCGCGCCCACGCCGAGGGCGACCAGTCCGCCGGATGGCTCATGCCGGAACCGAATTTGGCGGGTGCGGAAGGCGCGCCCGAGGAACTCGTCGCCAAGATCTTCAAGCTCCACCGCGACTCGGTTTTCAACGACTGGATCACGTCACCGGCGGTAACTGACATCGCGGCCGACATCGTCGGCCCGAACGTCGACTGCTTCCTCTCGCAGTTCATCTTCAAGAACCCCGCGGCGTGGGGACAGCCGTGGCATCAGGACAGCCACTACTTCGCCTTCGCGCCCGACGGCGGTCGCCCGATCGTCGGCCTGTGGGTGGCGGTCACCGAAGCGACGTTGGAGAACGGTTGCCTGTGGGTCATGCCGGGATCGCACAAGGAACCGGTGCACGACCACGTCGACGATCGTCGCCCGGGCGCGCTCCAGGGCTACAAGGAGATCGTCGACTACGACATGTCCGGAGCGGTCCCCGTCCTAATGAACCCCGGTGACCTGTTGATCTTCGACAGCCACCTGATGCACAAGTCGACCGACAACGTGTCCGACGGCATCCGCGCGGCGATGGTGTACCACTGCGCGGCGACGGGCACCGTCGACCTGGTCAACCACCCGATCAACGACTGGCTGACGGTCCGCACCGAGAACTAGGCGGGGTCCTCCGCGAGGAGTTGGTGCAGCAACTCGGTGTTACCGAGCAGGGCCTCGTCGGCGAGATACAGCTTGCCGTAACGGTCGAAGTACAGGAGCTGCTTGAAGAGCAGGAAGTTGGCCTGGCCGAACGCACTGTCGGCCACTCCGCTCTTTAGCGCTTGGCGGTCGAATTTGCGCGCCTGCTTCATGCGCGCCACGCGGGCGTCGCGTTGCTCGGCCGATTCGTTGCGCCCCTGCGACGTATCGCCGCGGACGTCGCGCATCATGTCGCCGAGGTCGACGGTGCCGAACGGCGCGGTGAGCATGCTGGTGATGTCGTTACGAGCTTCGTCGAGCAGGCCGTCGGCCTCTTCACCGACGAAGGGCAGCATCGTCTGCAGAAACTTGGCGACCTCGGCGAAGGCCGACGCGTCACCCAACATCGCAGCCACGAAATGACGGAAGACCTGGTGCATCTCGTCGTCGAGCACACCGACGATGCCCCAGTCGATCAGGCCGAGCCGGCCGTCGCGCAGAAGCATGAGGTTGCCGGCGTGAATGTCGCCGTGGAATGCGCCGTGCTTAATACCGGTGAGGAACCAGAAGTCGAGCAGGGCGCGCACGAGCGGCTTGGGGTCACCGCCGAGTTCGGCGACGGCGTCGAGATCGTCGATGGCCACACCATCGAAGAACTCCATGGTGAGCACTTGCTCGGTGACCATGCCGTCGATCGGCTCGGGGATGGCGATCGTCTCCAGGCCGGCCTCTTCGATGAGCGCGCGGAAGTGCAGCATCGTGCGCGCCTCGTTGCGCAGGTCGAGTTCCTCGGCCACCTGGCGACGGAACCCCGCGAGATAGCGGTAGAGGATCCCGGCCACGTCGACGCCCCACAGACCGAGACGCTTGAACAGCGGCTGCATGATGTCGACGTCGCGGGCCACGCGCGCCGCCATCCCGGGGCGCAACACCTTCACGGCGACGACCGTGTGCCCATCAAGCAGCACGGCGCGGTGCACCACCGCCATCGACGCCGCGGCGAGTGGCTTCTCGTCGAAGGACGCGAACGTCTCCTCGAGCGGAGCGCCATAGGAGGCCTCGACAGCGGCGCGCACCTTGTAGAACGGCACCGGCTTGCCCTCGTCGAGCAGCGTGCGGAACTGGTTCGACACGTCGGCACCGAACGCGCCCGGCGACGACGCGATCAACTGGCCGAACTTCACGTACGTCGATCCGAGTTGGTCGAACGCCGCCCGCAGCGCCCGCCCCGTCTGCTTGGCGGTGACGTCGCGGCGCAACACTTGGCTGCGGCCGAACAGCGGACCCAGCTCACGCGCGAACACCGCCAGCGTCTTGGCGGCCCGCCGGGCCCGCACCTGCGGCGTCACATACGGAAGCCGGATCGGGACGGGCGGCGCATACATCGCGCGGTCTACTGGCACGGCACTCCTCGGCACATCGGGCACGCCCCAGCAGCGAGCCGGCGTCAGCTTACGGGACGAACAAGCGCGTTCGGACTGTGCCCGATGCGCGCGAGATTGCCGGCTCTCGCACGGGTGCGTCGTATCGAGCTAGCCGACGGAGCCTTCCATCTGCAGTTCGATCAGGCGGGACCACTCCACCGCGTACTCCATCGGCAGGGTCCGGGTGATCGGCTCGATGAAGCCGTTGACGATCATGCCCATGGCCTGCTCTTCGGATAGGCCGCGGCTCATCAGGTAGAAGAGCTGCTCGGTGCCGATCTTGGAGACGGTGGCCTCGTGGCCGATCTGCGCGTCGCGCTCCCCGACCTCCATGTACGGCTTGGTGTCGGAAATGCTGTCGTCGTCGAGCAGCAGCGCGTCGCAGCGCACGAAGCTCTTCGACTTCACCGCACCCGGGTCGACGTGCACCAGGCCGCGGTAGGTGGTGCGGCCGCCGTCCTTGGAGATCGACTTCGACACGATGGTGGACGTGGTCTCGGGGGCGCAGTGGAACATCTTCGCCCCGGTGTCCTGCCACTGATCCTCACCGGCGTAGGCCACCGACAGCACTTCGCCCGACGCCTTGGGGCCCATCAGGTACACCGAGGGGTACTTGATCGTGCGCTTGGATCCGATGTTGCCGTCGATCCACTCGACGTGCGCGCCCTCTTCGGCCCGCGCCCGCTTGGTGACGAGGTTGTAGACGTTGTTCGACCAGTTCTGGATCGTCGTGTACGTGATGCGCGAGTGCGGCATGGCGATCAACTCGACCACGGCGGAGTGCAGCGAGTCGGTGTCCTTGGCGTACACCGGAGCCGAGCAGCCTTCGATGTAGTGCACCTGCGCGCCTTCGTCGGCGATGATCAGCGTGCGTTCGAACTGGCCGGCGTTCTCCGAGTTGATACGGAAGTACGCCTGCAGCGGCAGCTCGCAGTTCACGCCCGGCGGGATGTAGATGAACGAACCACCCGACCAGACGGCGGAGTTGAGCGCGGCGAACTTGTTGTCACCCGGCGGGATGACGCTGCCGAAGTACTTCTTCACCAGCTCCGGATAGTCGCGGAGCGCCGTGTCCATGTCGCAGAAGATGATCCCCTGCGCCTCGAGGTCTTCGCGGTTGCGGTGGTACACGACTTCGGACTCGTATTGCGCGGTCACGCCGGCGAAGTACCGCTGCTCGGCCGCGGGAATGCCGAGCTTCTCGTAGGTGGCGCGCATCTTCTCGGGAATCTCGTCCCACTCGTCCACCACACCGCCCTCGGTGGGCTTGATGTAGTAGTAGATGTCGTTGAAGTCGATGTCGGGAATGCGGCTGGCGAACCACGGCGCCATCGGCTTCTTCTCGAAATGCTTGAGCGACTTCATCCGGAACTTGGTCATCCAGTCCGGCTCGCCCTTCCACCACGAGATGTCCTTGACGACGTTCTCGTTCAGGCCCTTTTCGGGCTTGAAGACATAGGAATCGGCGTCGTTCCAACCCAGCTGGTACTTGCCAAGATCGAGTTCTTCAATGGCCACGGGGGCTCCTCCGGAGAATTAACACTACGTAGATAGTAGTAAACCCTGGAGGGCAAGGAAATATGCCGTTTAGGCGAGCGCAGAGCGCAGGTCGGCGATCTCGTCGACGAGGACGTCGGCGCCGGCGGCCTTCAGCTCTTCCACCGAGCCGTAGCCCCACGTCACCCCGACCGAGGCGATCCCGACACGCTTGGCGCCCAGGATGTCGTGTTCGCGGTCGCCGATCATCACGTGGGTTGGCGACGGGGCCACGGCCAGCTGCTCGAGTGCGTGCGTGATGACCTCGTGCTTGTGCTGACGGGAGCCGTCAAGTTCGCACCCGGCGACGACCTCGAATCCGTTCGTCAGCCCGAAGTGCTCGAGGATCCGCTCGGCGAAGACCGTCGGCTTCGAGGTGGCGACGGCCAGCCGCCAGCCGCCACCTTGCAACTCGGCGACCACGTCAGCAATGCCCGGGTAGACGGCGTTCTCGAAGATGCCGGTCTCGGTGAAGTACTCCCGGTACGCGAGCACGGCGTCCCAGGCGTCGTCGGTCGACAGACCAGCGAACGCCACGAACGAGTCCTGCAACGGCGGACCGATGTAGCCGACGAGCTCGTCGGGATCGGCGACGTCGAGACCGAACCTAGCGAGCGCGTAGTTGACGCTGCGCGTGATGCCGACACGCGGATCCGTCAGCGTGCCGTCGAGGTCGAACAGGGCGACGCGCATCAGCTCGAACGCGAGCGGAGCTTCTCCCACGCGGCGGCCGCGCGGGCGGTGACCTCGTCGGGATGGCCTTCGCCTTCCAGCTCGTACAGGAGTCCGCGTTCGCGGTAGTAGTCGACCAGCGGGGCGTTGTAGCGGTGGAAGGTCCGCAGCCGGTTGCGCACGGTCCGGGCGTTGTCGTCGTCGCGGCCACGCGACGACAATCGGGCGACCAGCTCGGTATCGGAAACCCGGATGTGGGCGGCGCCGATCATCTCGCGTCCGAGTTGTTCCAGCATGACGTCGAGTGCCTCGGCCTGGGCGCGCGTGCGGGGATAGCCGTCGAGGATGAAGCCGCCCTCGGTATCCACGGCGCGCAGCCGCTCCCGGACCATCGCCTTGGTGATGTCGTCGGGCACCAGCTCGCCCGCTTCCATGTAGCGCTGCGCCCGCACGCCCAACCGCGTGCCGCGCTCGACGTGGTCGCGGAAGAGGTCGCCGGTGGAAATGTGCGGCACGCCGAGGAACTCGGCCCAGCGCACTGCCTGGGTTCCCTTACCGGAACCGGGCCCACCGAGCAGAACGACGCCGACGCAGCTGCGTTCAGGAGGCGGCAGCGTGACCCGACCAGCTCCCGAACAGCGCAGCGTACGCGCCCCCGCGCATCACGAGATCGTTGTGCGTCCCCATTTCGACGATCCCGCCGTCGTCGACGACGGCGACCATGTCGGCGCGCTCGGCCGTCGTCAACCGATGGGCGATCACGATGACCGTGCGGCCTTCCATCAACTTGGTAAGCGCGACTTCGACCTCGACTTCTGTACCCGGATCGAGCGAGCTAGTTGCCTCGTCGAGCACGAGGATCTCGCTGTCGGCCAACGCCGCGCGGGCGAGCGACACCAGCTGACGTTCACCGGCGGAGAAGCGCGTGCCGCGTTCGCGTACTTCGGTGTGCAGCCCCTCAGCCAGCGAGGCGAAGTGGTCGAGCACGCCGATGCGCGCCATGGCGGCTTCGACTTCGGCTTCGGTCGCGTCGGGACGCGCCAGACGCACGTTGTCGAGGATCGTGCCCTGGAAGAGGTAGCCCTCCTGCGGCACCACGGTGAAGCGCTCGCGCATCGAGCGGAAGCTGGCGTCGCGCAAGTCGACGCCGCCGTAGCGCACGCACCCGTCGGTGGGGTCGTACATGCGCGACAGCAGCTTGGCCAGCGTCGACTTGCCGGCTCCGGTTGGCCCGACGAGCGCGAGCCGCTCCCCCGGCTTGACCTGGATGCTGACGTTGTCGAGGACGACCGTCCCGCCTTCGTCGTAGGCGAAGGTGAGGCCGACGGCTTCGAGCACGCCGCGTTCAGGCAGGTCGACCGCCGCCTGCCGCTCTTGCACCGGCGACTCGGTATCGAGCACCCCGAACAGCTTGTTGAGCGCCGCGCCCGCCGACTGCAGCATGTTGAACAGCTGGCTGAGCTGCTGCACCGGATCGAAAAGGTTCTGGAGGTAGAGCACGAAGGCGGTGATCGTGCCGATAGTGATCATGTCCTGGTGGACGAATATTCCGCCGATGCCGACGACAATGGCCAGCGCGGCGTTGCCCGCGAGTTCCACGACCGGGAAGTAGGTCGCGGAGATGCGAACCGCCGAGGCGTTGGCGTCGAGCTGTTCCTGGTTGAAGCGGGCGAAGCGCTTCTCGTTGGCGGCTTCGCGCCCGAAGGCCTGGATGACGCGGACGCCCGAGAGGCCTTCCTGGAAGGTCGCGAGCGTCTGGCCGATCCGCTCCCGCACTACGAGGTAGGCGCGGTTGGACGCGCGCTGGAAGCGGATGCTGGCAACCACGACGACCGGCAGCGCGGCGAGGCACAGCAGCGCCAGGAGCGGCGAGATAATCAGCAGGACGGTGATGGTGATCACCAGCAGCAAGCCGCTGGTCACGAAGGCGATGAGCCCCATCTGCACGAGTTCCTGCAACGAGTCGATGTCGCTGGTCATGCGCGCTACCAGCTTGCCGGTCTGCTGCTTGTCGTAGAAGCCGAGCGACATCTTCATGAGGTGATCGAAGACCCGCTCGCGCATGTCGCGCAGGAAGCGTTCGCCGATGCTGTTCACCAGCTTGATCTGCGTGCGCGAGAGCCACAGCACGGCGAGCGCGATCAGCGCGTATGAGATGGCCGAGATGTTGACGGCGCGCACGTCGGCCCGGCGCAGGCCCTGGTCGACGCCGTACTTGATGGCGAGCGGACCGGCAGCCATCGACGCTGTCCACAACAGCAGGACGACGATGCACTTGATGACGTCGCGGCGGTACGGCCGCAACATCCGCACGGCGCGCCGCAGCAGGTGCGCGGCTTCACCTTTTTTGAGCTTCTCGTCTTCCTCGACCCCGTGGTCGCTCCACCAACCCATTACACCGAGACCTCCTCGGCTTGGGCGAGGACTTGGCGGTACCGATCACTGGTGCGAAGCAGGTCGGTGTGCGTGCCTTCGGCGATGATCTTCCCTTCGTCGAGCAGCACCACGCGGTCGGCCAAGGCGATCGTGGCCGGCCGATGGGCAATGACGATGGTCGTGCGCCCCGCCATGACCGTGCGCAGCGCGTCGCGGATCTCATGTTCCTTGGTGGGGTCGACCGAGCTGGTGGCGTCGTCGAGGATCAACACGCGGGGGTCAGCCAGGATGGCGCGGGCCAACGCGATGCGCTGCCGCTGACCACCCGACAGCGAGAAACCGCGCTCACCGAGCTCGGTGGCGTAGCCCTCGGGCAGATCGGCGATGAACTCGTGAGCACCGGCCAGCATGGCGGCGGACTCGATGCGCTCCTGCGGCGCGCTCGGGTCGGCGAAGGCGATGTTTCCGGCGACGCTGTCGCCGAACAGGAACGTGTCTTCGAACACGATGCCGATGGACGTGCGCAGCTTGTTGAGCTTGAAGTCGCGCACGTCGACGCCGTCGACGGTGATGGCGCCGCTCGTGACTTCGTAGAAGCGCGGCAGGAGACGGGCGACGGTGGTCTTGCCGCAACCCGTGGGCCCGACGATGGCGACCGCCTCACCAGCGCGGATCGTGAGACTCAGGTCGTCGAGCACCGGGCGTTCGGCTTCGGGCGAATAGCTGAAACTGACGTGGTCGAAGCGGACCTCGCCGTTGCCGGCGGGCAGGTCGACGGCGTCGGCCTTGTTCACAATGGCCGGCTCGGTGACGAGGATCTCCTCGATCCGCTGCGCGGCGGCGACGGCGCGTTGCCCCTGAGCGACTAGCTGACCTGTCATCCGCAACGGGAAGATGAGCATGTTGACGTAGAGCAGGAAGCCGGTGAACTCACCGATGGTCAGCGTGCCGTTAACCACCTGGTGGCCGCCGTAGAGCACGACGGCGAGAATGCCGAGGCTCGGAATGAAGTCGAGCAGCGGCATGAACCCGGCGCGCACCCGGCCCGCGTACAGCGCCCGGTCGAGCACCCGCGCCGCGGTTTCTTTCATGCGCGCCGACTGCACCCTCTCGGCGCCGAAGCCCTTGACGACGCGAATACCCGTCACCGTCTCTTCGACCGACGTCGAGACGCCGGCGAGTTCCTGCTGCAGCTCCATCGACACCGGATGGATGCGCCGTGAGAAGCGGTTGGCCATGACGTTTAGCGCCGGCAGTGAGATGAGTGCGAGCAGCGCCAGCTGGGCGTTGATGAAAAAGACCATGGCGCCCACGAGCACGATCGTCAGCGCGTTGGAGATGGTGATGGGGATCATCACGATGAAGCCCTGGATCTGCTGCAGGTCGGTGGCCGCGCGCGACATGAGCTGACCCGTTTGCGCTTGATCGTGGTACGCGAAGTGAAGGCGTTGCAGGTGGGCGAAGAGTTTCAGCCGGAGATCGGTTTCGGCGCGATAGGCAATGCCGAAGGCCACGTACCGCCGCAACCCGGTGCAGACGCCGGAAACCAGCGCGACTCCGACGATGCCGATGCTCCAGTTGCGGAGCGCGCCGGGCTCGTCCAAGACGATGCCGTGGTCGATGGCTTTCAGCGCCATGAACGGCAGCGCCACTTTCGCAATGGTCCAGATCAACCCGGCCAGCACGCCGATGACGACGGCGAGCTGTTGTGTCCTAATAGTCCGGAGTAGCAGGCGCCATCCATCAGAACGCGCCACCCCAGCCGGTTGTTGCGATGCCATCGGTATCGGATCCTACCGAGAGGGTGTTCGCAGGCACGATTGCGTTTTCATGGCTAAACCTGCGCCATGAAACCCGGGGTGGCGGTTCGCGTAGGGCTTGTGCTCGCTTTGACGGCCGGTGGGGCGGCCCTCTTTGCATCACCGGCGCACGCCGCCATGGACTACACGTTCTCACCCACCGAGGGGCCCGAGGGCACGTTGATTCACGTCACAGGCTCCGGCTGCCCAAAAGGCGCCGGCGGAGAGCTGAATTTCGTCGTGGCCAACGGACCGGGCCGAAGCGAGAACTACAGCGTCAACGCCGACGGCACCTTCGAGTTCGACTATCCCGCTCCGCCGGCGAAGATCTACGACGCAGACGACCTGCCGACCGGCACCTTCCCGACAGAAGCGTCTTGTTCGACCAACAACGAAACCGTTTCGCACGGCGCGTTTACGGTCACCGCTGGAGCGACGACAACGACCAGCACTCCAACTGAGTCCAATACCCGGTTCCTGGCCGTCGACAACGGCACGGTGGTGTTCGTCAACGCCGACGGCACGGGCCGCCGCGCCATCAGCGAGCCGGGCCAAAGCTTCTCCGATGGTGCGGTCGATCCTGGCGGCAACCGCTTGGCCGGCAACGACAACGGTCGGTACGTCCTCGTCGACATCGCGACCCATCGCCAGCTCGACGGCTTCGAAGACGCGCTCTATGGCCCGAGTTGGTCACCCGACGGCACGAGGGTCGCGGGTCTTCAGTTCAATACCACCGGGGCCGGAGCGCTCGGTCTCGTCGTTCGATCCGTGGCTCAGAAGACGACGCAGATCGTGGTGCGCAACCAACAGGACGTCGGCGGCAAAGTGGCGCTGCCGGTGGCGTCGGGCACCGCCTGGAGCCCCGACGGCAACGAGATCCTGTTCACCTGGGCCTTCCGCTTTGCCAACGGCGACCTGGAGGAGGGTCTCTACGCGGTGCACCCCGACGGCACCGGTCTTCGCACTCTCGCCGCCCGAACGTTTCCTCAGGGCGCCGGTCAGGTGAACCTCGACTGGCCTGTCGTGTCACCCCGCGGTTCAACGGTTGCGTACACCAGCAACCCGGCAAATATCGCCGCCTGCACCGACGCGGCCCACACGGTGCTGCACACCATCAACCTCGACGGTTCCGGCGACCGCATCCTCGCCACTTTGCCCGGTTGCTCGTCGGTGACCTCTCCGTCGTGGTCACCGGACGGCGCGCGCCTCGCCATCTCGGTCGCCGGGCCGAACGGGTACGCAGTCTTCTTCGTCGACGCGAGCACCGGCGCCATCACACCGCAACCGCAACTGCGCAGCACCACCGGAGGAGGAATTGAGTTGCTCCAGTGGCTCGGCCCAGCCACACCTGTCCGAGCCTTACCGCGTACCTCTGGCGGCGACGAAGACGACCACGCGCCAGCGCCATCGCGGGCCGTCACTGACGCGGCGGCCCGGGCCGCCCACGCCTCCGGCCGCTCGCCGCTGGCGTTGGCGCTCAACACGCCGCGGTTGATCTCGACCGAGCTACGTCTCGTGCTCATCAACGCGCTGCTCGCCATCGCCATCGCACTCCTGGTCTTTCCCGCCGTGCTCTTCAACTCGACCTACGAGGACAACTACGACGAAGTCCGTGGTTGGTTCCGGCGCAAGCCGACGCGTCCTCCGCAACAGCGACACCCGGCGCGGCGATGGCTGGCCTTCCTCGGCGTCGTCGTCGCCACCGCCGCCCTCGGGGCCTTGCTCGATCCGAAAATCAGGGCTGACCGCGCCACCGCGCTCCTCGTCGCCGGCATCGCCACCGCGACGCTCGTCACTACACTGCTGGGCCACACGGTGAAGAAGCTGTACCTCAAGGAAACTCGGGGCCGCATTCGCTCGTACCCAGGTGGTGTCGTCATCGGCGCGGCGACCGTCGGGGTGTCGCGACTAGCCCACTTCCTCCCCGGCTACCTCTACGGCATCGTCGGCGGTTTCGAGTCCGAGCCGCACCCCGACAAGAAGCGCGCGGGCGTCGCCTCCACGATCGGCGAAGTGATGTCGATCGGCGTCGCCGTCGGCGCGTGGTTCGCTTGGCAACCGATTGCCGACCGAGCGGGCAAGACCAACGCTTCATCGGGCGTGGTTGTGGCCGACGCCTTGCTGTCGGCCATCGCCGCGATCTCGTTCCAGAGCCTGCTTTTCTCCATGATTCCGCTCAAGTCGCTTCCCGGCGAGAAACTGTGGAAGTGGAATCGCGGGGCGTGGGCACTCTTCATGACCGTCGGGGCGTTCAGCTTCCTGCACGTCCTGGCGCACCCAGCGGAGAAGTTCACCGGATCGGTGACAGTGATGCTGGCGCTGTTCGGCGCCTTCGGCGCGCTGTCCGTCGCTTTCTGGGCGTACTTCCGCTTCCGCAAGCCCAAGGCCAGCGCGCCAACTCCTCCGCCCGCCCCGCCTCCTCCGCCCGCCCCGCCTCGTCCGCCTGCGCCGCCCGCGCCGCCTGGTCCGCCCGTGAGGACGGCACCGGCGCCAGCGCCCTCATCAAGGCCGCGACGCGAGCGACCGCTCCGAGCGCCCGGTCGGTAGTGCGGCGCCGGAGCGCGCTTCTCGCGGTGCTTGGCGCGGCATTTTGCGTCGTCCCGGCCACGCTGGCCAAGCCCGCCTCCGCCGCGACGGCGACGCGCATCACCAAGCAGCAGCCGACGAAGGGAACGGTCGGCTCAGTCATCCATATCGAGGGCGACGGCTGCCCTCCGCCGGCCGCCGGTGGCGCCGCCGGCACCTTCATCATCAGCAACGGCACGGGCGTGCTGTTCGAGTTCCGAGCTGACGCCGAGGGCAAGTTCGCTTTCGATTACCCGGTGCCGCCTGCCGAGGCTGGTGAGCAAAGGGAAGATTCGATCTACCAAACCAAGCTGTTCTGCGCCTCGGCCAACAAGACAGTCAACGGCGCCAGCTTCGAGATCAGCGGGCCGGTATTCACGCTGGAGCCGGCGAAGGCGCCGCCGGGGACGACGGTGCGCGTCGTCGGAATCGGGTGCGTGCAGGACGGCGCGGGCGCTGACGACGGCCTAGTAATCGTCAACGGCGAGCACGCCGCCACCTTCCGGGCCCGCGCCGACTTCCGCTTCACCGCGTCGTTCCAAGTGCCGTCGCTGCCAGGCGACCTTCGCTACGTGGTGCAGGTCAACTGCCTGATTCAGCGTTTGGAGTCAGCCGCGGGAACGGGCGGGCAACGCGCCGTCGTACCGGCGCTGTTGTATATCGAACCGGCGGGCACGACGACGACCATCACCACAACGCCACCCGCGGACGACGGCGTCGTCCAGAACCCTCTCCTGCTGGTCGTTGCGGCGATCGCGACGGCGATTGTCGTGGCAGCGCTCGTGGTCACGATCCGCGGCCGTCGCGCTTGGCTCACAGCCGACGGGTACGCCGCACCCGAGTTGACCGAGTTGGAGTCGGACGAGGAGGTCTTCGTCGAACCCGAGCCGGAGCCCGAACCCGAGCCCGAGCCCGAACCCGAACCGGAACCCGAGTACGAACCGGAACCGGAGCCGGTCTACGCCTTGGCCGACCGATACCGGCCGCGCGAGGAGCGGCCGAAGCGGCTGCCGCTACGCGCGTCAGCGGATAATGGCGTCGTGCCCCTCGAGCCCCCCTTCGCCGACCGCCGTCATCACGAGCTTCTTGCCTTCGGCGACGCACGGCTTGATCCGTTCTACTGGCTGCGCGAGCGCGACAACCCCGACACGATCAGCTACTTGGAAGCGGAGAACGCTTACGCCGACGAGTTGCTCGAACCGCTCCATCGACTGCGCCAGACGTTGTTCGACACCATCAAGGCGCGAACGAAAGAAGACGACACCACACCGGCGGTCCCGCTGCGCGCGTGGGAGTACTACGGCCGCACGGCCGAAGGCGCGCAGTACGCGGACTCGTGCCGCCGCCCGCGAGGCGCAACCGATGATGCCGACGAAGTCATCCTCCTCGATCGCAACGCCATGGCCGAAGGCCACGAGTATCTGTCGTGCATCGGCCCGGCCATCAGCCCCGACGACCGGCTCGCCCTCTACGCCACCGACTTCGACGGGTCGGAGAAGTACACGATCCGCGTCCGCAACCTCGACACGCTTGAGGACCTGCCCGACGCCATTCCCGATACGAGCGGCGGGATGTGCTGGGTCAACGAGGAGGTCTTCCTTTACGTCATGCTCGACGAAGCGCATCGCCCCTACCAGGTGCGCCGGCACGTGCTCGGCGACGACCCCAGCTTCGACGACGTCATCTACGAAGACAACGACGAGCGGTTCTTCGTTCGCGTCGTGCGCGACCTCGCCGGTCGATTCGTGTTCGTGCAGTCCGGCAGCAAGATCTCCAACGAAGATCACTTCCTCGCCGTCGACAACCCCCTCGGACCCTTGACGGTCGTCGAGCCCCGCGTCGACGGCCTTGAGTACGAAACCGCCGACGACGGCGAACGCTTCGTCATCCTCACCAACGCCGACGGCGCCGTCGACTTCAAGGTGATGACAGCGCCGGTGGACGCGCCGCGGCGCCGCAACTGGACCGAGCTGCTCCCTCATCGTCCCGGCACTCGCGTCACCGAGGTCGCGCCCTTCAAGTCGTTCATCGCGGTCGGCGAGCGCGGCGACGCGCTCACGACGATCCGCATCATCGACCGTGCGACGGGCGCGCAGCACGTGATGCAGCACCAGGAACCCGTCTACGCCGCTTCCATCGACGCCAACGCCGAGTTCGACACCACCACGCTCCGCTTCACCTTCACTTCGTTGAACACGCCGGTTACGTGGATCGACTACGACGTCGTCACCCGCCAGCCGACGCTGGTCAAGCAAACAGAAGTGCTCGGCGACTTCACGCCGTCGGACTACGTCACGGCGCGTGAGTGGGCGACGGCGGAAGACGGAACGCAGATACCGATCTCGATCATCCACCGGCGCGAATTCGTCAAAGACGGAACCGCCCCGTGCCTGCTCTACGGCTACGGCTCGTACGAGATTTCCATCGACCCGACGTTCTCCATCGCCCGCCTCAATTTCGTGGACCGCGGGGTCGTGTACGCCATCGCCCACATCCGAGGCGGAGGCGAGATGGGGCGCAACTGGTACGAGACCGGCAAGATGCTCCGCAAGCGCAACACGTTCAACGACTTCATCGCCTGCGCCCGCCACCTCGTCGAACAGGGTTGGTGCGCGCCGGACCGCCTCGCGGCGCGCGGCGGCTCCGCCGGGGGGTTGCTCATGGGTGCGGTCGCCAACATGGCGCCGGAGCTGTTCAACACCGTGGTCGCCGAAGTTCCCTTCGTCGACGTCGTCACGACGATGTCGGACGAGACGATCCCGCTAACGGTCACGGAGTGGGAAGAGTGGGGCAACCCGCGCGACAACGCCGATGACTACCAATACATGAAGTCCTATTCGCCATACGACAACGTCGCCGAGATGGACTACCCGGCCATCTACGTCGAGGCCGGTCTCAACGACCCGCGCGTGCAGTACTGGGAGCCGGCGAAGTGGGTGGCCAAGCTGCGCGTCACCAAGACCGACGACCGCCCGCTCGTGTTGAAGACCGACATGGGCGCCGGCCACGGCGGCCCGTCGGGGCGCTACCGCGCCTGGGAGGACGAGGCGCGCGTGCAGGCCTTCGTGCTCAGCCAGCTAGAGGTGGATGGCCCTCGTCTTTAGCCGACACGATCGGCGGGCTCACGGGCCACGGAATCGCCAGTTCCGGATCGCGATACGACACCAGCGTGTACTTGGCGTCCGGCGACCAGTGCTCGTTGACGAGATAGCCGTACACGCCGCCGTCGCTCGTGACTTGGTACGAGTTGCCGAGGCCGCGTGAGATGAACAACGCGTTGTCCTGCCGCAGCGTGAACGCCTCGTACGTCTTGAACGTGGGCGACTCCGCCCGCAAGTCGACGATCGCCGCGTACGCCTCGCCCGCCACCATGTGTACGAACTTGTTCCACGGCTCGGCGTGAATGCCGCGCAGCGTGCCGCACGCGTTGTTCTCCGAAATGTTCCATTGCACCGGCCCGAGATCGGGCAGGCCGGCGGCGACCATCTTCTCCCGCTGGTACACCTCACGGAACGAACCCCGCTCGTCGACGTTGACGTCGAGGCTGATCTCGTAAAGCCCGGCGATCGAAGTCTCTTTGACCTTCACGACGCGAACGAACCAAACCCGGCTCGATAGAACAGCAACGGCCCGTGCGTGTGCTCGCCGTCGCTGGTCGCTTCGCCGATGTCCTCGACGCGGATGATCACGATCTCGTGGTCGCCCGCGGGATAGGTCTGCTCGATGCGGCCGTCGATCCAGGCGAGCGCGCCTTCGAGTAGCGGCGCGCCCGTTACCGGCGCACGGTGCCAACCGACGCCGGCGAACCGGTCCTCACTCGGTGTGGCGAAGCCGCGGCACAGCGCCTCCTGGTCGGCGGCGAGGATGTTGATGCACAACCCGTCCGCCGCCGCAATGCGCGGCCACGAGGTCGAGGTCTGTGCCGGGCATACGGCCACGAGCGGCGGGTCGAGCGACAGCGAGAGAAAGCTCTGGGCGGTCCAGCCGACTGGTGTGTCGCCTTCGAGCGCGGTGACGATGGTGACGCCCGTCGCGAAGTGGCCCATGACGGACTTGAACCGCCCAACGTCGATCGTGTTCACGGCAGGTGAAACTACAACGACGACTAGAGGTCGAGTACGAGTCCCTCGTACGTGCCGATGACTTCGGGAATGCCGAGTCCGAGTCCCTTGAGCTTTGCGTCTTCGATCAGCTCGTCCATCCGCTGGTCGCTGTGGCCGGGGTCGTGATGGAACATGGCCAGCGCCTGGACCCCGGCGCGCTTGGCGACCATCAGCGCGTAGTCGATCGTGCAGTGACCCCAGTAGGACTTCGCCGCGAACTCGTCGGGCGTGTACTGGGCGTCGTGGATCAGCAGGTCGACTCCGTCGCACAACTCCATGACGCCGGCGTCGATGTGGTTGGTAACCGTGGGGACGTCGTCGACGCTGGTGTAGGGCGCCTGGTGATCGCTGATGTAAGCGACGCTGAGGCCGTCCCAGTCGAGGCGGTAGCCGACCGTGGGGCCGACGTGAGGAACGGGACGAACCAGCACCTTGGCGTTGCCGATCGCCATCTCCTCGCTGGTGACGTCGATGAAGCGCACGTCGCCCTGCAATTCGCTGAAGTGGATCGGGAAGTACGGCGGCTTCATCAAACCGCCGAACACGTCGGCCAGCGTGCCGTCGGACTGGTGCGGACCGTAGATGTCGAGCTTGTTACCGGGCACGTGGATCTGCGGGAAGAACGGCAGTCCTTGCACATGGTCCCAGTGAATGTGGGTGACCAACGCCGAAGCCGCGAAAGGTGCGGTTGGCATGGTGTCGCCGAGCAGGCGCAAACCGGTACCGAGGTCAAACAGGATCGGTTGTTCGCCGTGAACCTCGACCGCGATGGAGGCCGTGTTGCCCCCGTATCGCACGTTGTCATCGCTGGGGCACGGGCAACTGCCCCGTACGCCGTGAAATGAGACCTTCAGCTGCTGGCCCCCCTTCTGGCCTTTGTGTTCGGCAGATTACTCCTTGAAAAATTTTTTGCAGTTCGTGTGACCAAGGTCACACATCAACCGAGACACAGTGTGTCGGATTGGTGTTCCCACTTTGCGAGGCCATCAGCCACGACGGACGTCGCAACTCGCACCGACCGCTCAGGATCGTCGGGCCAACCCATCGTCCGGGCGAGCTCCGTCGGCACCGCCGAGACCGGGCCACGCCGCAAGGCGTTGACCAGCCGACCGCGGCCTTGCCGGTCGGATCCTTCGAAACGCGACTGCCGAGTGCCACCTCCTGCCGGGTCGGGCCCGATCGATTGCCACCCGCAGACGCTTGTCAACGGGCAGCGCGAACATGCCGGGTCCTTCTTGGTGCAGACCGTGGCGCCGAGGTCGAGCACCGCCTGGTTCCACGCCCACGGCTGTGACGCCGGTGTCGCTCCATCCGCGATTGCCTGCAGCTCCCGCGCCGGAAGCACGCGGCCGGCCAGACGCGCGTGCAGCCGCGCCGCGTTGACGTCGACCACACCCACCGGTTCTTCGAACGCGAACACCATGACGGCGCGGGCGGTGTAGGCGCCGACGCCGGGTAGCGCGTGGAGTCGGGCGAGGTCGCGCGGCACATCGCCGCTGTGATCGCGCGTGATGGCGATCGCGCAGCGGTGCAGATTCACGGCGCGGCGGTTGTAACCCATGCCCTGCCACGCGGTAACGACAGCGGCTTGCGGCGCGGCGGCGCACGCCACCGGTGTGGGGAACTGCGCAAGGAAGGCCCGCCACACCGGAATGACCCGGGTCACCTGCGTCTGCTGCAGCATCACCTCGCTGACCAGGATCGCCCAGGGGTCGCGCGTGTGCCGCCACGGCAGATCACGACCGTGGTGGTGCGACCAATAGAGCAGTCGGCGTTGCTGCTCGCTTAAACGGCTCGACACCAGTGCACGTAACAGTTGTACGGAAGCGCGAAGCGCTCGGGTAGACCGGCGGTGTCGCACACCTTGAGGATGTGGCGTGTCATCTCATCGCGTTCGGCCGGCGAAGCGCGGGCGACGAAGCTGATCGACGTGACCCGGGCGACAAGTCCGTCGCGGTCAAGCACGTGGTCGTGCCGAAAGCTCGCAGTTGTGAGCGGCGTGAAACTCGGGTTGTCGACGAAGGCGTCGCGCCACTTGTACGTCCACGCCGACGGCGCGTCGTCGCGCCGGGAGTCGATCTCGATCCAGATGGCGTCGACCCAATCGATGCTCCGGTCGCTGCCGTTCCACACGAGCCCGAGACCGCCCATCGGCTTGAGGACGCGGTGGATCTCGCGCAACGCCGCCACCCCGTCGAACCAGTGAAACGCCTGCGCGGCCACCAGCGCGTCGAGCGACGCGTCGTCGAAGGGCATCGCCTCGGCGGTACCGTCGACGAGGTCGACGCCAGGCGTCTGCGCGGCGAAGGTCTCGCGCATGTGGGCGACGGGCTCCACGGCTATCGGCGTTACGCCTGCCGTTAGCAACGCCCGCGTGAACTTGCCCGTACCCGCCGCCAGGTCTACGACGCTGCCTCCGATCACGCCGAGGCGTTGCAATAGGAAGGCCACGGCGTCCGCCGGATACTCGGGCCGGCCCTTCTCATAGGTCGCGCCGACTTTGGCGTAGCCCTTCTCGGCTGCGGCGTGAACGGGCACGGTCGTTACTTTGGCACTCATGCCGACAGTCGTTGCCAACGGTTTGGAGTTCGCCTACCTCGAAGCGGGGCCGCCCGACGGTCCGCTGGCGTTGTGCCTGCACGGGTTCCCCGACGCCGCGCCCACGTGGAACCCGCTACTCGCGGCGTTGGGCGACGCCGGCTTTCACGCCGTGGCGCCGTGGTTGCGCGGATACGCGCCAACGGCGGTGCCCGCCGACGGCGTATACGAGACCGGCGCGCTCGAACGCGACGCCATCGCGTTGCACGACGCGCTGGGCGGTGACGAACGTGCCGTGATCATCGGCCACGACTGGGGCGCCATCGCCACCTACGGCATCGCCGTCGCCGCTCCGGAGCGCTGGCGGCGCGTCGTCACAATGGCGGTGCCGCCTTCGGGCGCGCTCGGGATGGGCTTCCTGTCGTACACGCAGCTCAAGCGCTCCTGGTACATGTTCTTCTTTCAGAACCCGCTGGCCGACGTCGCCGTCGGCATGAACGACTTGGCCTTCATCGACGGATTGTGGGCCGACTGGTCGCCGGGCTTCGACGGCTCGGCTCACCTGCCGGCGGTCAAGGACGCGCTGCGCGATCCGGCCAACCTCGCGGCAGCGATCGCGTACTACCGCGCCACGCTCGGCGGTGGCGAGCAGACCGCCACCGCGGGCACGCCGACCCAACCGGTCCTCTACCTGCACGGCCGCAACGACGGCTGCTTGGGCGTCGAGCTCACGACCAACGCGGCGATGTTCCTGTCGGCCGAGTCGCGGGTCGAAGTGCTCGAAGGCTGCGGCCACTTCCTCCAAGTCGAGCAGCCCGACCTGGTCAACAAGCTCGTTCTCGAGTGGGTCAGCTAGCGCTTACTCCCAGACGTCGTCGCCGTAGGGACGCTGACGCACCGGCGCGGCGTCCTGCTTCCACACCATGAGTTTGCGGCGGAAGTAGCAGACCTCGTCGCCGTGCTGGTTGAACGCTTTCGTTTCGACTTTGACGATGCCGCGATCGGGCTTGGAGGTCGACTCGGTCTTCTCCAGGACGCGGGTCTCGGCGTAGATGGTGTCGCCGTGGAACGTCGGCTTCTTGTGCGTGAGCGACTCGATCTCCAAGTTGGCGATGCACGAGCCCGACACGTCGGGCACAGACATGCCGAGAGTGAGGCTGTAGACGAGGTTGCCGACGACCACGTTCTTGCCCTGCACCGTCTCGTGCTCGGCGAACCAGGTGTTGGTGTGCAGCGGGTGGTGGTTCATGGTGATCATGCAGAACAGGTGGTCGTCGTATTCGGTGATCGTCTTGCCCGGCCAGTGCTTGTAGATGTCGCCCACCTCGAAGTCCTCGAGGTAGCGCCCGAACGGCCTGTCGTACGTCGTCATAAGGCTCTAACGTACGTGTGCTTCCACTCCCCCTCCCAACTAACTCCACGTTTGGGTGCGTCAGTTCGACTGGGTTCAGCTACGCGCACCCAAACGATGACGGAAGGGTCATCGTGGATTTCCAAGCACTTGACGAGCGCGCGCGTGGCCAGCGCGGGCTCATTACGACGAACCAGCTCGATTCGCTCGGCTCGTCGGCTGGCAGCACTACTCATTGGACCCGGGCGGGGAAGCTCGCGCGGATCCACGACACCGTCTTCCGGGTCGCCGGAGCGCCCGTCACCTTCGAGCAGTCGTGCCTGGCGGCGACACTCGCCGGTGCGCCGGACTGTTACCTCAGCCACCGCGCCGCAGCACAGATGTGGGAGATGCACGACTTCGACGGGGTGATCGACGTTGTCGTCGCTCGGTCACGACTTCCGCGGCTCAACGACGTGAAAGTCCATCGATCTCGCGACCTCGACCGCTTCCATATGTCTCGCCTGCCGCACGGCATTCCGATCACGCCGCCGGCGTTGACCCTGCTCGACCTCGGCGCCGTCGTCGACTGGTGGATCGTGCGCCAGGCGATGGAGCAAGCGTTCGTCAAGAAGCTCGTCACACCCACCGGTCTTCAGGCTGCGTACGAGATCGTCGCTCGGCCTGGACGTCGCGGAGCCGGGGTCATCAGGCGCCTGCTCGAGAACCGGTCACTCGGCGAGAAGGCCGCCGACTCGAAGAGCGAGGTGAAGTTCGCGGATCTGTGCGAGAAGTTCGGGCTTCCCCGGCCCGTCTTTCACTTCGTCGTTGTCGACGAGAACGGCGCGTTCGTCGCCGAGCCAGACTTCGCGTACCCGGACCGAATGATCGCCATCGAGATCGACAGCGTGAGCATCCACGGCACTGCGGATGCGCTGCAGTCCGACCTCGAGCGGCAGAACAAGCTCGTGAACCTCGGCTGGACCGTCCTCCGTTTCAGCTGGCACGACCTCAAGTTCCGATCGGAGTACGTGATCCGTACCGTCCAAGGGTGTTTGGGTGCGCACAGCTGAAGATCCTCAATCTGACGCACCCAAACGGCGATAGGGATGGTGAGACCGGCCAGCCGTAGGATCGGTGACCTATGGGAGCGCCCTTTTCGATGGATGAGGCCCGGGCGGCGTTGGCGGACGCGCAGGGCGTCGTCGACGCCTGCGTGAAGCGGCTGGTGGCCGACGGAACCGTCGAGACCGAACAGGTGGTGGCCTACGACTTGGCGCACGCCGCCGCGGCGGTCGCCTGTGCCAAGGCGGCGGCCGACTACGGCGACCGCGGCGCGACCGAGGCCTCCCTCGCGGCGGTTTTCATCGCCGACGCCATCTACGACGTGGCCACGAAGGTCACCGGCCGAGAGCCGTTGTGGGGCGTCGACGCCGGCGTGCTCGACAAGGCGCTGCGCCTCACCGCCGCGGGGCGCGACCCCGAGTTCATGGCGTCGCTTAGTGGCGAGCAAGGCCCACGTCATCTCGAGGGCGACATGTCACTGGTCACCGACACGTTCCGCCGCTTCGCCGAAGACCGCATTCGTCCCGCGGCCGAACACATCCACCGCGACAACACCGACATCCCCGAGGACATCATCGGCGGCATCGCCGAACTCGGTGCGTTCGGCTTGTCGGTGCCCGAGGAGTACGGCGGCTGGGCGACGGGCGACGAGAACGAATACATGTCGATGGTCGTCGCTACCGAGGAACTCAGCCGCGGCTCGCTCGGTGCCGGCGGTTCGCTCATTACCCGGCCGGAAATTCTCGCCCGGGCGCTCGTCGCCGGCGGGACCGAGGAGCAGAAGCACGAGTGGCTCCCGAAGCTGGCGAGCGGCGAGATCATGGCGGCGGTCGCCGTGACCGAACCGGACTTCGGTTCCGACTCCGGTGGCGTGAAAACTTCGGCCAGTCTCGACGGCGACGACTACGTCATCAACGGCGTGAAGACGTGGTGCACGTTCGCTGCCCGCGCCGACGTGCTCATGCTCATGGCGCGCACGGGCACCGAGGCCAAGCACCGCGGCCTGAGCCTGTTCGTCGTTCCCAAGGATCGCGGCGACGGCCACGGCTTCGTGCAAACCCAACCGGGCGGCGGCAAGCTCGAGGCGCGTCCCATCGACACCATCGGCTACCGCGGGATGCACTCCTACGAAATCTCCTTCGACGGGTGGCGCGTGCCAAAGGCCAACCTCATCGGCGGCGACGCAGGCCTCAACAAGGGCTTCTACATGCAGATGAAGGGCTTCGAGAACGGTCGCCTGCAGACCGCGGCGCGCGCCCTCGGCGTCATGCAGGCGGCGTACGAGGCGGCGCTCGACTACGCGCAGAACCGCGTCATCTTCGAGCAGCCGCTCTCGGAGTATCAGCTCACCCAGGTCAAGCTCACGAAGATGGCGGCGAGCATCCAGGCGGCGCGCCAGTTCAGCTACCAGGTGGCCAAGCTGATGGCGTCTGGCCGCGGCGCCATGGAAGCCAGCCTCGTCAAGGCCTACGTGTGCCGCGCCGCCGAGTGGGTGACGCGCGAGGCGCTGCAGATCCACGGCGGCATGGGCTACGCCGAAGAGTTTCCCGTCAGCCGCTATTTCGTCGACGCCCGCGTGCTATCGATCTTCGAAGGCGCCGACGAGCTGCTCGCCTTCCGCGTGATCCTCCCCTTCCTCGTCAACCCGGACCGCCTCAACAAGTAGCGGCCGGTGAAGCGCTCGCCGGAACTCGAGGCGCTGGCGCGCCGACTAGCGGATCTCGTCGAGGTCGACGACGTCAGCCGCCGCGATGCGTGGCTGCGAGACCTTGCCGCCATCCTCCACGTTCAGGCGCAAGAGTTGGCGCCGGTAGACCTCGGGACGCGGGACTTCGAGAACAGTCAGCTGGCAGGGCGACGGCTTCATGTTGGCGTTCGCGTCCGCCCGGCGCGCTTTGCGCTGCGCCTTCTCGATCCAGGCCGCCAGTGCGCGTACGGATGGGCCTTCACACGGGCGAGGCGCTGCGCGAGCGGGACGACTTCTATGGCCACGTCGTGCATTACGCGGCGCGGGTCGCCGGTTCCGCCATGGGCGGTGAGGTCCTGGCATCCGACGTCGTGCGCCAGTTGCTCGCCGGAGACGACGAGTGGACCTTCGACGAGCAGGCGCCGAGCGAGTTCAAGGGGTTTCAAGGCGAGCAAACCGTCTTTGCAGTTGCGCGCCGTTAAGAGCAGCGGACTTAACTAGGACGATGGGTGCGGGCGACTGGGACATTCCGCGTGCAGGATGGACGTGCGCCGAATGTGGATTCGGGTTCGACGACTTCGATCCGAAGTCGGTCACGGAGTCGATCGCCAAGACCGGAAAGCGACTGCGGGCGCCGCTCACGCGCGGCCTGAGAGACGAGGACCTGCTCGCCATCGTTCGCACCCGGCCGGAACCCGACCTGTGGTCGGCGCTCGAGTACGCGTGCCACGTCCGCGACGCACTCAACATCAACATCGAGCGCGTGCCCGCGACACTGATGGACGACCCGCCCGAGTTCCAGGCGTTCGGTCGCGACGAGGCGGTCATCGAACGCAATTACAACGGCCAGGACCCGTCCGCCGTCGCCGACGAGATCGACGCCGCGGCGACGGCCCTCGCCGCGGCCTTCGCCGCCGTGCCCGACGACGCCTGGGATCGCTTCTGGGTCCGCGGAGACATGAAGTTCACCATCGACTGGATGGCGCGAAATGTGCAACACGAAGTCGACCACCACCTGCTCGACATCGGCCGGACGCTCCGCCACGTGCGGGGACGTTGAGCGATTAGCGAACAGAAGAAACTAAAAAGGGAATCCTATGAACCAGGAAATGCTCGACAAGGCTCGCAACGGCCAGGGCTTCATCGCCGCCCTCGACCAGTCCGGAGGCTCCACGCCCAAGGCGCTCAAGCTCTACGGCGTCGAGGAGAACGAGTACTCCGGCGAGGAGGAGATGTTCGACGTCATCCACACGATGCGCAGTCGCATCATCGAGAGCCCGTCGTTCAACGGCGACCGCATCCTCGGCGCCATCCTCTTCGAGATGACCATGGACCGCCAGGTCGCCGGCATGGACACCGCCGACTACCTGTGGTCGAAGAAGAACATCATCCCGTTCCTCAAGATCGACAAGGGCCTGGCCGACGAGGCGGACAACGTGCAGCTCATGAAGCCGATGCCCGAGCTCGACACGCTGCTCGCCCGCGGCGTCGCCAAGAACATGTTCGGCACCAAGGAGCGTTCGGTCATCAACGACGCCAACGAGAAGGGCGTCAACGCCATCGCCGCCCAGCAGTTCGACGTCGGCCGGCAGGTGCTCTCGCACGGGCTCGTGCCGATCCTCGAGCCCGAGGTCAACATCAAGGCGCCCAACAAGGCCGAAGCGGAAGCGCAGCTGAAGGCGGCGCTGCTGGCGGGTCTGGAATCTGTGGCGACGGAGACGCCCGTGATGTTCAAGCTGACGCTGCCCGAGGAAGACGGCTTCTATTCCGAGTTGGTCAATCACCCCAAGGTCGTGCGCGTCGTCGCCCTCTCTGGCGGCTACTCGCGTGACGAGGCCAACGCCCGCCTGTCGCGTAACCCCGGCGTGATCGCCAGCTTCTCGCGGGCGTTGACCGAAGGACTCACGGCGCAGCAGTCAGAAGCGGAGTTCGACGCCGCGCTCGACGCGTCGATTCAGTCGATCTTCGACGCGTCGATCAAGTAGCGCTCTAGCCCGGCGAGCGGGTGCGGCCGGCGCGCTTGCCGCGGGCCACGAGCTTCACTGCGACCTTGCGCGACGCCTCGTCGATCATCTCGTCGCCGAACATCACCGCGCCCTTGCGGTCTCCGGTGGTCGTGGCCTGCTCGTAGGCGTCGAGCACGTCCCACGCCTTGTCGAACTGCTCCTGCGTTCCTGAGAACAGGTCGTTGAGGATCTCGACCTGGTCGGGATGCAGCGCCCACTTGCCGTCGAAGCCGAGGATCTGCGTGCGAGTCGAATAATCGCGGAAGCCCTCGGAGTCGCGCACCTTCACGTACGGCCCGTCGATGACCTGCAGACCGTTGGCGCGGCCGGCCATGAGGATCTTCATGAACACGTAGTGGAAGTAGTCGCCCGGGTATTCGGGGATCTGCAACCCGCCCGCCAGCGACGGCATCTCCATGCCGGCTGAGAAGTCGACCGGGCCGAGGATGATCGTCTCGAGCCGCGGCGAGGCCGCGCAGATCTCTTCGACGTTGATCAGGCCGCGAGCCGTTTCGATCTGCGCCTCGATGCCGATGTGGCCGACGGGCAGTCCGCAGTTCTTCTCCACCTGCGTAAGCAGCAGGTCGAGGGCAACCACCTCGGCCGCCGTGTTGACCTTGGGCAGCATGATCTCGTCGAGGCGCTCGCCGGCGTTGCCGACGACCTCGATCACGTCGCCGTAAGTCCAGATCGTGTCCCAGGCGTTCACGCGCACGCACAGCACGCGGTCGCCCCAGTCGAGGTTCTTGATGGCGTCGACGACCTTGGCGCGGGCGTCGACCTTCTCCAGCGGCGACACCGCGTCCTCGAGGTCGAGGAAGGTCATGTCGGCGTTGATGGTCGGGCCCTTGGCGAGGAACTTCTCGCTGGAACCGGGAACCGACAGGCAGCTACGGCGTGGCAGGTCGCGTGAACGTGCGGACATGACCCAAGCCTATGACTACAGGTGCTTTTTCAGGAAAGCGACGGACTCGGCGAGGCACGCCTCGGCGAGATCCTTGTCGTAGCCATCGGTGTTCTCTTCGTTCACGAACGCGTGGTGCGCGCCCTCGTGCACGACCATCGTCACGTCCTTGCCCATGGCCTTGAGGTCGTCGTAGAGCGGCTTCACTGCGTCGGCGCCGAAGAAGTCGTCGACGCCGGCGTAGTGACCCGAGATCGGAGCGCTCAGGTTGCTCCAGTCCGGCGCGTTGCCGAACACCGGGGCGCCGTAGTACGGGCAGGCGGCACCGATCTTGTCGCCGCCGATGCCGGCCAGGATCATCGTCAGCATCCCGCCCATGCAGAAGCCGATGACGCCCACCTTGTCGCTAGTCACTTCGTCGCGAGCCAACAGGTAGTCAACTGCCGCAAGCATGTCGCGCGCCGCCCGGTCGGCCGGCAGCGTGTTCATGAGGTGCGTGGCCTTGTCCATCTCGTCGTGCGTGGCGAGTTCGCCGTGGTACAGGTCGGGCGCGAGCGCCACGAAGCCGTCGCCGGCGAACCGGTCGGTCATCCCCTTGATCTGCGGGTTGATTCCCCACCATTCCTGCACGACGATGAGGCCCGGCCCGGAGCCGCTCGCCGGGAGCGCGAGATAGCCGCTCGCCGATTCGCCGTTGGACTCGAACTCGACGGTTTCAGACATGGCTGCCTTTCTAACGGAGCGGACGGAGCAATTCAGCGGCGATCGGACAGTCGGCGCGCGTGACGGCGCGGGTGGGATCCAACGCGCCGGTGGGACCAACCATCGTCTCAATCAAACCCAGTGGGACCAGTTCGTAGTCGGCGTCCCACGCGTCTTCCTCGGCGTCGAGCGCGACGCGCAACGCTTCCCACATGCGCGCCGGCAACACGGTGGCCTCGCCGGCGGCGACGATGACGTGGCGACCGGCGGAGCGGGCTACCGCGGCCGCGGCGCGCGAACCGCTCGCCGCGATGATCCCGTCGGGTCCGACGGCGGTCGCGTCGAGCAGGACCACGTCGGCAGCGGCGGCCGCGGCGCCGATCCCCGAATCGCGCACCGACACGGCGTCGACGTCGGCGTGTTCGAGCGCCCGCGCCAGGCCGTAACCGACCGGCGTGTCGACGGCGAGCACCGTGATGTCACCGCGCCGCGTCAACGCCTCGCCGCTGTACCAGGGCGGGCCCACAAGCAGGATCGTCGACTCACCGGGAATGAGCCCGTCGAGGAAGTAGGCCACCTCGTCGCCGGTGGCGTCCTCGATCAACAAGTCCTCGATCAGGTCGCCCTCGACGTGCGCGTGGTCAGGCGTGCACAACATGCGCGCCGTCACCCACCACACGGGACCCATCGCCGGCTGGCGTTGGACGAGTCGCCGGCACGCCGTCACCAGGCCTGCCGGGTCGCCCACGAAGCCGCCGAGAGCCCGCGCCGCCTGCAAGCCGGCCAGGCGGGGGCCATCGCCGTCATTACGCGCCGCCCAACGCAGACGTTCGATCGGATGCGCCATGTCGCCTTCACAGTAGGTGTCGCACTACCTTGGCGTCGCCGTGGCGACCACCATTTCCACCGAGTTCCAGCTGACGCCGCTGACGGGCAAAGGACGCAGCCTGCGCGAGTGGCTGACCAACTTCCACCTGGCAGTCGTCGCCCTCGATCCCTTCACCAAAGAAGGCCCGTGGATCCTGCCGATCGCCACCCGGGTCCTGGGCCATTTCAGCCAGGCCGACGTCCGCGTCGCCCTACTGCTCCCGGCCACGCCGCAGGAGTGCCGCCTGTTCCTGGGCCCGCTGGTGAACGAACTCCTCACCTTCGCCGACCCCGACCGGGCGGCGATCACCGGCCTCGAGATCGGCCGCCTGCCGGCGTTCGTGCACGTCGCCATGGACGGCACCATCGAAGGCAAAGCCGAAGGCTGGCAACCCGAGCAATGGCAAGCCATCGCCGACCGTCTCGCCGAAGTCACGAGCTGGACCACCACCGTCGTCGACGGCGGCCCCAACACCCCCGCGCCCTTCTAGACCTGCTTTTGGTGATGTGTGGTGAGAAAGACCCTCACTAGGCATCACCAAAAGCGACGGGCTTACTTAATCAAGGCTATTTGATGACGCCCCCGCGAGTCATGGCCATGACGTCGAGGGCCGGTCGACTTCGTCTTCGGTCAGCAAGCCGCGTTCCAGCACGACCTCCTTGAGCGTCTTGTTCTCCTTGAGCGACTGCTTGATGACCTTGGCCGCCTCGTCGTAGCCGATGTACGGGTTGAGCGACGTCCCGACCGACGGCGACGACAGCGCGTAGCGCTCGCATTGCTCGACGTTGGCTTCGATGCCGCTGATGCATTTGTCGGCAAAGGTCCGGCTGACTGACGCCAGCAGCCGGATCGACTCCAGCAGGTTGCGGGCGATGACGGGCAGCATCACGTTCAGCTCGAAGTTGCCGGCGCCGAACCGCCGAAGGCGACGGCGGCGTCGTTGCCGATGACCTGACTGACGACCTGGCACACCGCCTCGGGCACGACGGGGTTGACCTTGCCCGGCATGATCGACGAGCCCGGCTGCAGGTCGGGGATGTGGATTTCCATGAGACCAGTACGGGGACCCGAGCCCATCCAGCGCAGGTCGTTGGCGATCTTGTACAGCGAGATGGCGATCGTGCGAAGCACGCCGGAGCATTCGACCAGCGCGTCACGCGACGCTTGCGCCTCGAAGTGGTCGCGGGCCTCGCTCAGCGGCAGCCCCTTGTACCGCTTGGACACGCGGGTAATCACGCCGTTCGCGAACCCCGGAGGGCAGTTGAGGCCCGTGCCGACCGCCGTGCCGCCGAGCGGCAACTCGCCCACCCGCGGCAACGCCGCCTTGATGCGTTCGACACCCATCTCCACCGCGGCGGCGTAGCCGGAGAACTCTTGACCGAGAGTGACGGGAGTGGCGTCCATCAAATGCGTACGACCACTCTTGACCACCTTGTCGAATTCCTTCGACTTCTTGCGCAACGCTTTGCCGAGGTGCTCCAGCGCTGGGATCAGGTCCTGCACGAGTCCGGCGACGGCCGCAACGTGGATGGCCGAGGGGAACACGTCATTCGATGACTGCGACGCGTTTACGTGATCGTTGGGATGCACCGGCTTGCCGAGCTTCTCGGTGGCCAGCGAGGCCAGCACCTCGTTGGCGTTCATGTTCGATGACGTTCCGGATCCCGTTTGGTACACGTCGATGGGGAACTGGTCGCGGTAGGCGCCGTCGATGATCTCGTCGGCGGCGGCCCAGATGGCCTTGGCCACGTTCTGCGGAATGATCTTCAGCCGGGCGTTTTCCATCGCGGCCGCACCCTTGATGGCGACCAGAGCGGAGACCAGCAGCGGGTCAATCGTCAGTCCCGAGATCGGAAAGTTCTCCACAGCACGTTGGGTCTGAGCAGCCCATTTAGCCTTCTTGGGCACTCTGACCTCGCCCAAGCTGTCGTGCTCAATCCGAAAACTTTCTGGCATGGAACGACGGTATTCCGCCGCTGCCGGGATTCCCCAATTTGGCGGTCGACCAGATAAGGTGTGCCTCCAACGTGTTGGGGTCTACCGCCCGCAGGGCAACCACCGTTCTTGCGCTCATCCTCTCGCTGGGGACGCTGAGCACGATCGTCGCTGATACAGCGTCGGCGGATCCTGTCGCGTCCAAGCGTCAAGAGGCGGCTCGCATCGCCGCCCAACTCGAGAAGCTCTCCGAGCGCGCCGGCATCCTCACCGAGGACTACAACGAAGCGCGCGTCAAGGCCACCGAGCTCGACCAGCGCACCCGCAACGCCGCAGCCGATCTCGCGGGCGCGACGGCCAAGGCGAAGACTGCCGCCGACGCGCTGAAGAAGATGTCGGTGAGCGCCTACATCCGCGGCGGACTCGAACAGACGAGCCGGCAGAGTGGCGCTGACCCGGCGCGGGCGCAGTACTACCTGCAGGCGGCGGCGCGTTCGCAGACGGATTCGATCGACGCGCTGCACGCCGCCAAGCAACTGATGGCCGAACAGCAGGGCGCCCTCGCGTCGGCGCGTGACCGTGCGCGCAAGGTGCTGGCACAAGTCGACGCCAAGCGCAAGGCGGCCGCCGCCGCCGAAGCGTCGCAGCGGGCGCTGCTCGCCCGGGTCAACGGCGACCTCGCCCGGCTCGTCGCCGCCGAGCAAACGCGCCGTAGCGCCGCACCACGTCGGCCGTCGCGCGGACGTCTCGAAGGCACACCGCCCGGCGTGGACGCACCCGCGCCCAACGCCGCCGCTTCTGCCGCCGTGGCGGAAGCAAAGCGTCAACTCGGCAAGCCGTACAAGTGGGGCGGCAGCGGCCCCGACTCTTTCGACTGCTCCGGGCTGACCTCCTGGGCCTGGCGCGTCGGCGGCGGCAAGTCGCTTCCGCATTCGTCACGCGCCCAGTACGGCGCCACCTCGCGCGTGTCGATGTCCGACATCGCCCCCGGTGACCTCACCTTCTACGGCAGCTCGGTTGGCTCGATCCACCACGTCGGCATCTACGTCGGCGGCGGCTACATGGTCGACGCACCGGAGTCCGGCCGCAACGTGCAGTACGTCAAGGCCTTCCGCCGCGACCTCGTCGGCATCGGCCGCGTCAACTAACTCATCGGTGCGTCGCCTCCTGGTCGTTGCTGTCGTCTGCCTCTTGGCGAACGTCGTTGTTGCGCCCGGCGCGCTAGGCGCCTCAAAGACGTCGAAGCTGGACACCGCCCGGGCCGACGCGAAGCAGATCAAGGCGGAACTGCAGGCGGTGACGAAACGCATTGCGGCTCAGGAGGCGAAAAGCGCGTCAGCGCGCCAAGCAGAGGCCGCCGCCGCCGAGCGGCTTCGACGTGCCCGAGCCGACGAGTCAGCGGTGAACGCCCGGCTCGATCGCGTGCGCGCTACTGCCCGCGACCTCGCGATCCGCGAGTACATCAATGCCCGTCCGCGCCCGACGGGCATGGCCGACCCGACAACGTTGGCGCGCGGGAAGTACCTGCAGCGCGCCGCTCTCGGCTCGACGAACGACCTCGAGGAAGAGCTTCGGGCGGTTCGCGAGGATCGAGAAGCCACGCGAGAGGCAGCCGAACGGGCAGCCGAACTTGCGGGCAATCGGAAGAAAGCAGCCGGTGATTCGCTGGCGGCTCTTCGCTCATCGCGCGACCGCCAACTCAAGCTCGCTTCAGCCGCCGAGGCACGTCTGAACGCTGCGATGAAGGAGTCAGAAGCGCTGCGCCGCCTCAGCCCACGGGCCAGCCGTGGCTTCGGCCGCCGCGGCGCAGTCTCGCTGACCACAGTGCGCGGCATCACTGTCGCCACCGAGATCGCAGGCAATCTCGAACGGATGCTGAGCGCAGCAGCCGGGGACGGAATGCGTTTCGGCGGCAGCGGCTATCGCAGCTCCGAGGGGCAAGTGGCGGCGCGACGGAAGAATTGCGGTTCAAGTGACTACGACGTGTACGAAAAGCCAGCATCACGATGCAGCCCGCCCACGGCGCGGCCCGGCCAGTCGATGCACGAGCAGGGTCTGGCTATCGATTTCACCTACAACGGCAACCTGATTCAAAGCCGGAGCAACCCGGGCTTTCAATGGTTGAAGGCAAACGCAGCGCGATTCGGGTTCTACAACTTGCCGAGTGAGGCGTGGCACTGGAGCGTGAACGGAAACTAAGCGTTCGCGGGTTGGAACTGGCGCAGACGGAGGCTGTTCGACACCACGAACACGCTCGAGAACGCCATCGCCGCGCCGGCGACCATCGGGTTGAGCAGTCCAGCCGCTGCCAGCGGTAGTGCGGCGATGTTGTAGGCAAACGCCCAGAAGAGGTTGCCTTTGATGATCGCCAGCGTGCGACGCGAAAGGCGGATGGCGTCGGCCGCTCCCCGGAGATCGCCTCGCACCAGGGTGAGGTCGCTGGCCTCGATGGCGACGTCGGTGCCGGTGCCCATGGCGAGGCCAAGGTCGGCCTGCGCGAGAGCGGCGGAGTCGTTGACGCCGTCCCCCACCATCGCGACCACGTGACCTTCTTGCTGGAGACGGCGAACGACATCCACCTTGTCCGCAGGCAACACGTCGGCGATGACGTCGGCGATGCCGACCTCGGCGGCCACGGCGCGGGCGACCCGTTCGTTGTCGCCGGTTACGAGCAGCGGGTGCAGACCCAGAGCGCGCAACGCCTGGACCGCTTCACTGGCGGTGTCCTTGACGGTATCGGCCACGACGAAAATGGCGCGGGCTTCGCCGTCCCATCCGCCGATGATGCAGGTGCGCCCTGCAGCCTCGGCGGCCTCTTTGGCCGCCGCGAGGTCGTCGGGAAGACGCAACGCCCAGTCGTCGATGAACTTGTCGCGGCCGGCGACCACGGCGTGGCCGTCGACCACCCCTTGCACGCCGAGGCCGCGCGCGCTTTCGAAGCTCTCGACCGGCGCAAGGTCGCCGAGTCGGGCCGCCGCTTCGGCGATGGCGCGGGCGATGGGATGTTCCGAGGCGTGCTCGACGGCACCGACGAGCCGAAGCGCTTCTTCCTCAGTCGTGCCACTTGCCGTTCGGACTTCGACCAGCGACATGACCCCAGTAGTTACTGTGCCCGTCTTGTCCAACACAATCGTGTCGACACGTCGCGTCGACTCGAGAATTTCCGGGCCCTTAATGAGCAGACCGAGTTGCGCGCCGCGCCCGGTACCTACCAGCAGCGCCGTGGGCGTGGCGAGGCCGAGCGCGCATGGGCAGGCGATGATCAACACCGCGACCGCCGCCGTGAAGGCCGCGGTGGAGCCTTGGCCGGCACCGATCCAGAAGCCGAGCGTGGTCACTGCCAGCGCGATGACAATCGGAACGAACACGGCCGACACCCGGTCGGCGAGCCGTTGCACGGGCGCTTTGCCCGTCTGGGCATCGGTGACGAGGCGGGCGATGTGGGCCAGGGCCGTATCGGCACCGACCCGGGTGGCGCGCACTATGAGGCGCCCGCCGGCGTTGACGGTCGCGCCCGCCACGCTCTCCCCCGGTCCCACTTCGACCGGCACGCTCTCGCCCGTCAGCAACGAAGCGTCGATAGCTGATGTGCCTTCCTCGACGACGCCGTCGGTCGCGATCTTCTCGCCGGGTCGAACGACGAAGCGGTCGCCGACAACGAGGTCGTCGACGGGAACTCGCAGTTCCGCGCCGTTACGCAACACGGCGACGTCTTTGGCGCCCAACTCGAGCAGCGCCTGCAGAGCTGCACCGGATCGCCGCTTTGCACGCGCCTCGAAGTAGCGGCCCAGCAACAGGAAGACGGTGACACCGGATGCCACCTCGAGATACAGCTCGTCGGCGCCGCGGCCGCGCGCGACCGTGAGGTCGAAGTGCATGCGCATGTCGGGCGTGCCGGCTTCGCCGAAGAACAGCGCGTACAACGACCAGCCGAAGGCAGCGAGCACGCCGACCGACACGAGCGTGTCCATGGTGGCGGCGCCGTGGCGCAGGTTGGTCCAGGTGGCGCGGTGGAACGGCCACGCACCCCAGGTCACCACTGGCGCGGCCAACGTGAGCGAGAGCCATTGCCAGTTGTCGAACTGCAGCGCAGGGATCATGGACAACGCGACGACCGGCAGCGATAGCGCCGCGCTGAGCAGGACGCGGTCGCGCAGCGCGCGTGTTTCGTCGTGTGCAAGTGCCGCTTCTGCGGCCGCAGCGGTGACAGGGGACGCGGCGTAGCCGGCCGCGGCGACCGCGTCAGTGAGCGCATCAACAGAAGAATCACTAGGAAAGTCGACGCTGGCCTGCTCGGTCGCGAAGTTCACCGTGGCCGTAACGCCGTCGAGCTTGTTCAGTTTCTTCTCTATGCGGGCCGCGCACGAGGCGCACGTCATGCCGGCGATCTGCAACTGCACCGTCTGGCTCATTTGTCGACGATCCCGTGCTGGTCGTGCGTCGTTTTCGGTGACGCGTCTCCGAAGGGCCGCAGGGCGGCGCCTAGCGCGAGCGCGGCGAGGAACACGACCACCAGCAGCGCGGTGAATAGCGTCAGGCGCAGCGACGTGGTCATGCGCTCAGGGCGTACCCGGCCTCGTCGACGGCCGCTGCCACCTCGGCCTCGTCGATGGCGTCGCCGCGCACTGTCAGGCGACCCGAGTCGAGGTCGATCTCAACCTCGGTCACGCCGGGCACCTTCGTGACTTCCTCGGTGACTGCCTGCACGCAGTGCCCACAGGTCATGCCGCTCACAGTGAAGATCTTCTCGCTCATACCCCTGTAGGGTATACCCATGCCCGGGTACACAGACAACAAGACCACGGTGATGAACCGGCTGCGCCGGATCGAGGGCCAGGTGCGGGGCCTACAACGGCTCGTGGAAGAGGACGCGTACTGCATCGACGTGCTCACACAGGTCTCCGCCGCGACCAAGGCCCTGCAAGCCGTCGCCCTCGAGCTACTCGACGATCATCTTTCGCACTGCGTGATGGAAGCGGTGGCGTCGGGCGGCGATGACGCCCAGCAAAAGGTCGCCGAGGCGTCCGCGGCCGTCGCCCGCCTCGTCAGGTCCTGAACCCCTAGATTCCGCCGGTATGAAAACCGGTGTCTTCCTTTCCGCGACCGAACCCGTTGAGGAAGTCGGTGCCGCCTTCGAGGCGGTGGCCGCGGGAGGGTTCGACTCGGTCTGGATCCCGCAGATCTTCAACTACGACGCCCTCACGCTGATCGCGGCGATTGGCAACCGGGCACCGGGGATCGAGATCGGCACGGCGGTCATCCCGACGTATCCGCGTCACCCGATGATGCTGGCCGGTCAGGCGCTCACTACGCAGGCGGTGATCGGCAATCGCCTCGCTCTCGGCATCGGCCTGTCGCACCAAGTGGTGATTGAGCACATGTTCGGCTACTCGTTCGAGCGACCGGCCCGCCATATGAAGGAATACCTGCAGGCGCTGCTCCCGCTGTTATCGGGCGAAGCCGTATCGGTGCAGGGCGAAACGCTCAAGGCCGCCGGCCAGCTCGGCGTGCCGGGCAGCGAGCGGCCGCAGGTGCTGCTGGCGGCGCTGGCGCCTGTGATGTTGAAACTCGCCGGCGGCGTGGCCGACGGCACGGTCACCTGGATGACGGGACCCGACACCGTGGCCAACCACATCGTCCCGTCGATCACCGCGGCCGCTGAAGCCGCTGGCCGTCCGGCGCCGCGCACGGTGGTGGCTCTGCCGACACTTGTCACCGCCGATCCTGACGGCGCCCGCGAAGCCGCGGCCACCACGTTCGTCATCTACGGCGGGCTGCCGTCCTACCGCGCCATGCTCGACAAGGAAGGGGCGGCCGGTCCCGCCGACGTGGCGATCGTCGGCGACGAAGCGACGGTACGCAAGGCGATCGACCGCATCCGCGACGGCGGCGCCACCGACTTCGTGGCCGTGCCCTTCGGCAAGCCCGACGAGAACGCGCGCACGCTCGAGGTCGTCAAGGGCTGACGCGCCATGCGCTGTGTTGCCATCAAAGACGGCGGCGCGCTCGTCGTCGAGGAGCGCACCGATCCCGTGCCCGGACCGGGTGAGGTGCTCGTGGCGATCAAAGCCGCGGGGCTCAACGCCGCTGACCTGATGCAGCGGCGCGGCTTCTACCCGGCACCGCCGGGATCGGCCGCTGACATCCCGGGCCTCGAGCTCGCCGGCGAGGTAACCGCATTGGGCGAGGGGGCGACGCGCTTCGGCGAGGGAGACCGCGTGATGGCGGTCGTCGGTGGCGGCGCGCAAGCGACACATCTCGTGGTGCACGAGCGGTTGTTGATGCCCGTGCCGGCGAACGTGGCGTGGCCCGAGGCGGGTGGCTTTCCCGAAGCCTTCACGACGGCGCATGACGCGCTGTTCACGCAGTGCGGCCTCGCGATGGGCGAACGCGTGTGCATTCACGGCGCCGCCGGCGGCGTCGGCACGGCGGCGGTGCAGATGGCTCACGCTGCGGGTGCGCACGTGACCGCGACGGTGCGCGACGTCGCCCGTCACGACGACGTGAAGGCGTTGGGCGCGGACGTCGTGATCACGCCCGACCAGTTCGCGGATACAACGGGCTACGACGTCATCCTCGAACTCGTGGGCGCGCCGAACATGGAAACCAACCTGCACGCGTTGCAGACCGGTGGGCGCATCTCGGTGATCGGTGTCGGCGCCGGCGGCATGGCCAACGTCAACCTGCTCAACCTGATGCAGAAGCGCGCGTCGATCCGCGGGTCGACGTTGCGGGCTCGCCCGCTCGAGGCGAAGGCGGACGCGGCGCGCCGTCTCGAACAACACGTGGTGCCGTTGCTCGCGGACGGGCGCGTACGCGTTCCGGTTCTTGCGACGTACGCCCTCGCCGAAGTCGAGGGCGCTTACGAACGTTTCGGTGGTGCGGGGAAGCTCGGGAAGATCGTGCTGACCAATTAGGCCAGCGGCGATCTATACGCCCTCGACGCTGACGTCTTCGAAGCGCGAGAGGAGTTCTTTTACTTCGCTCGCACGAAATCGCCTATGCCCGCCAAGGGTGCGCAGTGCCGTCAGCTTGCCGGAACGTGCCCATCGGGTCACGGTCTTGGGGCTTACTCGGAACAGCGTCGCTACCTCAGCCGGGGTCAGGAGCTCAGATTCGATTTGCATCGTCATGTGGACACACGGCCTTTCATCTCGGTAGAACAACGGACGAGATCGGCATTTCTGGCGCGATTCCGTCGGAATTACCGAAATAGGGCCGAAAGTCCTCTAGATGGCCGTCCAACCGCCGTCGACGGCGAGCACCTGACCGGTCACGAACGACGAGGCGTCGCTGGCGAAATATATGAGGGCGCCGTCGAGTTCGCCCTCCATTCCCGGGCGCGCCATCGGCGTCTTGCGACGCACCAACGTCATCGCTTTCTCGTCGGCGAACATCTCCGCGGTCATCTCGGTTTCGAACCATCCAGGCGCGAGCGCGTTGACGCGGACGCCGCCGCGGGCCCACTGCGCAGCCAGGTCGCGCGTGAGTTGCACCACGCCACCCTTGGACGACGCGTACGACGCCGACGCGAACATCCCCGCTCCCACCAAGCCGAGAACGGACGCGACGTTGATGATCGATCCCTTGCCGGCGGCGAGCATATGGACCCCCGCCTTCTGGCAGAGCGCGAACGTGCCGGTGAGATTCACCGCGATCGTCTGACGGAAATCGTCGATCGCTTCGTCGGTGGCGGCGATCGGTTCGCCGATCCCCGCGTTGTTGACCAGCACGTCGATGCGGCCGTAACGCGTCATGGTGGCGTCGACGAGCTGGTCCAGGTCCTCGTCGTTGGCGACGTCACACGCGACCGGCATCGCGTTCGGCAGCTCGTCGGCCAACTCGTTGAGCCGGTCGAGACGGCGCGCCGCGACAACGACGTGCGCGCCAGCGTCGTGCAACGCCCGCGCCATGCGTGTGCCCAGTCCGGACGACGCGCCGGTGACAATGGCGACGCGGTCCTCGAGTGAGAAGAGTTCCATCAACGAAGTGTTGTCGCGGCGGCGACCACCGAAGTCCAAGGAGGCGGCACCTGCACGTCGCGTCCTAGGCCCCTCAAGACGACCGACCCCACCATCATCAGTTCGAGAGCCACGCGCACGTCGGCGGCTGAGGTGTGGTTGTCCTCCGGCAACGAAGCCATCAAGCGCGCGATGTCGTCTGCCGACGCCGCCAATGCCGCGTCGACCACCGACGCCAGCGCGGCGGTCAACAAGTCGGCCTTGCTCTCGAAGTTTCCGTAGATGGCGCCCGTGGTGAGTCCGGCGCGTCTTGCGATCTCCGCTACCCGCGTGCCCTCGTATCCCTTCTCGAGGAACACTTCACTGGCGGCATCGAGAAGTCTCTGGCGCGTGCTGTCGGGCGGGCTCGTCTCCCCGACGCGGGTCGCCTCCATCGCCACAAACGCGTTCTTATCGCGTTTGTTCCACCCACGCGCCAACCATGCGCGGGATCGACGCCTCCATCAGTTCGAGGAATTCCCCGTCGCGCTCCACTGGTTCGATTTCGACCCAGTGGGTAACGGCGTCGATGGCGAAGCTGAGCAACGTTTCGGCAGCCCACGTCAATCGCGTGCCCGACAATCCAGCGCGCGTGAGCAGCGTGCGCACGAAAGCGACGGCGGGACCGCGGAAGCCGTCGGCGTGCGCCGCGAACTGCGGCTCGCGCGTGGCGTGTTGCCACAGCACCTTGAACCCGTGCGCGTCCTGACGCGCCACCGCCAACAGCGCGGCGACTGCGACTTGGCCCTCGAGCTGCTTGTCGGAGTTCTTGAAGGCACGAACCAGCAGCTCGGCTGTCTCGGCGACCACCTCGTCGTACAACTCTTCCTTCGAGTCGAAATGCCGGTACACGATCAACCGGCTCACTCCGGCAGCGGCGGCCACGTCCTCCATTGACGTGGCGGCGAAGCCTCGTTCAGCAAAGGCCTGTTTGGCGGCCTCGGTGAGCGCGGCGCGGCGTTCTGGCGCGGGAAGGAGGCGTCGCTGTATACACTAGAGTTTACACCTTGCTGGGAGGGACCCGGCTTCCAAGGAGGCGGCGTGTCGAATCAGCTGGAGTGGACCGAAGCAGAATTGCTGGAGACGCACAAGGTCGTCGAGCCGTTGGTGGCCGACGGCGTGTTGTGCCACGGCGGGTTCGACGACAACGGCGACTACGTGTCGCCGCGCACGAAGAACCGCTGGACGGCCATCGACAACTGGAAGGCCGAGCACGCCAAGAATTTCGGCACCGAGTTGCTCGACATCGGTCTCGACCGCTGGCCGGCGCACTACCCCAACGTGGCCCAGGCCAAGTACCTGCTCGAAAACGGCGTGCCCGAACCGATGATCTCGCTGATCACCCGCGTCGGCACCGTCGAAGGCTTCGGCGCCTTCCTGCGCTACTCCCCCATTCCCGATCTGCAGGCGAACTTCGACGAGCCGATCAAGGGCACCGCGCTGGCGCATCTCGGCGGCGGCCTGTTCGAGGCGCACGCGCGTGACGAAGCCGGTTACGAAGACGAGGGCGGCCACAAGCAAATGTGGTTCGCCGCCCGCGACGTCGCCTTCGAGAACCCGGTCAACGACGACCAGACCGAGGTCATGCTCGCCCGCATGGGCATCGGCGCCAAGGCCAACACGGCGCAGAAGAGCACCGGCATCTTGAGCCAGCTGGGCGCCGAGCAGATGCTGCCCGACATCGACCCCGATCTCGAAGCGCTCATCCAGCGCATGACGTCGCTCCTGCTCATCGAGATCAGCGCCTTCCACATCTTCGCCTTCGCCGAGGAAGTGCTCGCCGACACCGACCTCACCGCCGGCGACGGCTTCGCCGCGCAGCTCGTCTCCTACATCCGCGCGGACGAGACGCCGCACGTCGAGTACCTCAAGACCACGCTGACCGAGATGCGCGACCGCACCTTCATCGGCAAGAGCGGCAAGAAGCACACCGGAACCGACGTCGTCGGCGCCATCTGGGACCGCGCCATCGCCAACTCGCTCGGCCCCAACCGCGAAGCCAACCTGCAGACCCAGCTCGGAGAGCTGAAGCACGCGCTGTCGTCACGCTCTAACGGTGCCGAGATCCTCGAGGGCTTCCACGCCCTAGGCGATCTGGTCCCGAACGAGTCGAACGAGTTCGTCGCCGTCGCGACTTATTAGACGCATCTCAGACTTTCTGCGGATTGGCGACGACAGGCGTCGCTAAGCCGCAGAAAGTCGCTTTAGAACAGCGTGTTGTCGACGCGGCCGTCTTTGAGCGCGTCGTAGTCGACTTCGACCCAGCCGAGGCCGCGTTCTGCGGCGAGCGTCTTCGCCTGCGGACTCACCGATTGCGCGGCGAAGATGCCGCGCAGCGGACGCAGCCGCGCGTCTTTGCCGAGCAACTCGATATAGCGCGCCAGCTGTTCGACACCGTCGATCTCACCGCGCCGCTTCACCTCGACTGCCACCATGCCCCCGTCCGCGGCGCGGAACATCAGGTCGACCGGACCGATCGGGGTCGGGTACTCCCGGCGTACCAGCATCAGGTCAGGTGCAATCGCCGCCGGCGCGGCGGCGAGCAGATCGCGCAGCGCGTGCTCGACGCCGTCTTTGATCAGACCCGGCCCGACAGCCATGTCGTGGGCGCTGTCAGAAAAGACTTCCTCGAAGTCGACGATGAGCGTCTCGCCCTTGGAGTTGGTGACCACCCACTGATCGGTTCGTTCTTCGAGGAAGTTGGGCGACATCATCCAGTTGAGCGGCTTGTAGGCGCCGGCGTCGGCGTGAATAGCGACGCAGCCGTCGGCCTTCACCATGACGAGGCGCACACCCGACGGCAGCGTGGCCGCGAGACGGCCGGTGTAGGTGACCGTGCAGCGCGCGACGACGAGCCGCACTAGTTGAAGAGGTCGAGCACGAGCTCGGGCGGCCGCCCGACGACCGCTTTGCCCTCAGCCGAGATCACGATCGGACGCTCGATCAGCTTGGGGTTCGCCACGAGCGCGTCGAGGATCTCCTCGCGTGATGCGTCCTTGAGCCCGAGTTCCTTGGCTTGGTCCTCGCTGAGCCGGAGGATCGCTTTCGGGTGAGCGTCGCCCATCATCGCCAGCACGGATTCGAGCTCCTGACGGCTCGGCGGGTTCTTGATGTAGTCCCGCGTCTCGAAGTCGACTCCGCGCACCGTCAGGAGGTCGCAGGCGCCCCGGCTCTTCGAACAGTTCTTGTTGTGCCAAATAACGGCGGTCAGCTCTTCCGACATGCGGCCACGTTACGCGTCAAGATGCGCCCCGCCGTGATCGTCATCGAACTCGCCGAAGAGGGCGCCAGCGAGGCGTCGGCCGCCAGATGCTGTCGGCCGCCGAGGACTGGCTGCGATCGCTCGGCGTCGAATACCTCCAAGTGAAGACGCTCAGCGCGTCCGCGCCGGACGAGGGCTACAAGCTCACGCGAGAGTTCTACCGCGGCATGGGTTTTCGTGAGCTCGAAGAGTTCCCATCGTTATGGGACCCGTCGAATCCGGCGCTTCAGCTGATCAAGCGGCTGTAGGCGCGAGGATTACACGCCGCCCCTGTAGCCCAATCGGTAGAGGCAGGAGACTT